>JAVDPC010000029.1 GCA_031296915.1 Cerasicoccus frondis
AGTGGCATGCCAAGTCATGCTTAAAACTGTTACCTATGTCACCGCACGTTTGTAACCCATCTTGACGGTCTATACAGTCTCGATCCGCAATTCCGTCCTGCCGGGCCACCTAATGCAACTGCGGATCGAGACGATCCGCGCCACCCTGCCACTCCAACGGGCGGCTTGCGGGACAAGCCCCACCACTCCTACTAAGCGTCATCAGCCGCGCTGAAATCCGACCGTTCGCGTAAGTAGTCGCATCGCTACCGGCGGCGGAAACCGCTGCTTCTATCGAGGCGCAGACCACGGTTTAGCATGGGGTTTTTGTGCGTGATCGTTTATCCACTGGCATGTAAATGCCAACACTTTCACCCGTTTCCCAAGAGCCGCACCAGCCGCTCATTGCCACACCGCGACACCCGCTGGGCGGGAAGGCGCGCATCCTGTTAACGTCCGTTTTCGGGCCCTACGCGCAGGACGACGAATACGGCAGCCGCAAACTGAACCCGATGGAGCTATACCACAACCAGGTGACGCGCACGCAGGGTCCGTTCTCGCTGCGTATGTTCCACCGCAGTTGGGGCATCATGATCATCCAGGCGAATATTCAGGCGCCGTGCACGGTGCTGGATTTCCCCGTCCGCAACCGCTTCATCGAAGAGCTGAAAGACAATGAATACGACGTGATCGGCATCACCGCGATCACGCCGAATATTCTCAAAGTCCGGCACATGTGTAAGCTGATTCGTGAGCTTCAGCCAAAGGCGACCATCGTCATCGGCGGACATATTTCCAACATTCCGGATTTAAGAAGACGCGTCGACGCCGACCTCATTTCGCGTGGCGACGGCGTGCGCTGGTTCCGCGAATATTTGGGCGAAGATCCTGACCGCCCCGTCAACCACCCCGCCACGTTGTCCGGCTTCGGCACACGGTCAGCGGGCTTCAGTTTAAACCCCAAGCCGGGCGACACCGCAGCTACCCTGATACCCTCAGTCGGCTGTCCGCTCGGCTGTAATTTCTGCTCCACGTCGGCCATGTTTGGCGGCAAGGGCAAGTTCATCAACTTCTACAATCAGGGCGATGAACTGTTCTCCATCATGGAGCAACTCGAGCAACGACTACAGACCAGCAGCTTCTTTGTGATGGACGAAAATTTCCTCTTCCATCGCAAGCGCGCCCTGCGCCTGCTGGAGCTCATCGAGGAGCATGATAAGGCGTGGTCATTGTATGTTTTTGCATCGGCCAACATCCTGCGCAGCTACAAGATCGAGCAGCTTGTCCGCCTCGGCATCAGCTGGGTGTGGATGGGCATTGAGGGCCGCAACAGCCAATACCAGAAGACCAAAAACATCGACACCTTCGAACTCGTCAAGGAGCTGCAATCCCATGGCATCCGCGTGCTCGGCTCTACGATTATTGGGCTCGAAGAACACACGCCGGACAACCTCCCGGCCGCGCTGGATTACGCCGCCGCGCACGACACGGATTTCCACCAGTTCATGCTCTACACGCCGATCCCCGGCACCGCCCTGCATCGTCAGCTCTCCGCCGAAGGGCGCATGAAGGACGAGAGCCTGTTTAACCCGTCGGACATCCACGGGCAGCAGGAGTTTAATTACCACCACCCCACGATTCCTTCGGGCACGGAGGGAGACTGGGTCATCCGCGCCTTTAACCGCGACTTCGAGATCAACGGCCCCAGCATTCTGCGCATTGCGCGCACCACGCTCGCCGGTTGGAAGCGCTACGCACAGCATGCCGATGCGCGCATCGTGCGGCGCTTCAAGCAGGAAGCCTCCGGGCTGGCCACGACTTACCCGCCCGTCATCAAGGCCGCCATCAAGCACTTCAAAGGCAACGTCGAAGTGCAGAATCGTCTCCGCGCATTACTGAAAGATCTGCAGCAAACGTTCGGCTTCAAGGCGCATCTATCCGGTCTCGCCAGCCCATGGGTCTCGCACCTGATCAAGGCCGAAGCCAAGCGCCTTGCCAGTGGCTGGACATACGAGCCGCCAACGTTTTACGAGCGCAATGAATACCGTGAGGACTCGGCGATTCCGCTGTGTCAGTTTGCGAAGCCATTGTGCTCTAGCATCAACGTGTAACGACAGAGACGCATCTCAAAAGAAAAATGCTCGCCTGAGTTCACTGGCTGGCTCTGAATGCCCGCATGCCATTGTCCCCCAGTGAGACGCGCACGCTGCTCGAAAGCCTTGGGCACCGTCCGAACAAGCGCCTCGGTCAGAACTTCCTGATCGACGGCAACATCGTGCGCAAATCACTGGAGTTGGCCAATGTTCAACCCGGCGATAAAGTCGTGGAGGTCGGCCCGGGCTTGGGCACCCTGTCCTCTGCCCTGCTGGAAGCTGGCGCCGAAGTCTGGGCTGTCGAGTTTGACCAGCGTCTCCACGCCAATCTCGACGCCACGCTGGCGAAAGAGCATCCGGAAAAATTTCACCTGCTGCATGGCGACGCCGTGGACTCCCCACGCGCAAACTTTGCATTGCAAAGTAACTACAAGATCGTCGCCAATCTGCCTTACGCGATCTCGACGCCGTGGATGGAAAAAATCCTCGCTGGTCCCCTGCCCGACCGCCTCGTGTTGATGCTGCAAAAGGAAGCCGCCGATCGTTTCACCGCAGCGCCCGGTCACAAGAACTACGGGGCGATTTCGGTGTTCATTGAAGCGGCCTATCAGCGCAAGCCCGGGCACAAGGTTTCGCGCCAATGCTTTTACCCGGCGCCCGATGTCGACTCCACGCTGCTGCACCTGGAGCGTCTGCCCGACGCCTTTCATTTCAACGCCACGCAACGCGAAGTCATCCGCGCCATTTTCACCCAGCGCCGCAAGCAAATCGGCAGTCTGGTCAATAAGCACCCGCGCGCAGATGCATTACGCCCATGGCTCGCAAAATTGGCCGAACTGGGTATTCCTGAAACCACCCGCCCGGAGGCAATTCCCCTGCCGGGGTGGCGGCAATTGCCAAGTATCGATCAGGATTAAACGACAAATCATGCTTGCAACGCGAGATTCCGGCGGGATTAGATAGGCGGAAATCCCCCGCCATGAGCCTCGATCTCCAGCGCTTTCAAAATCCCCCTGCCTCGTTTCGTGGCGCGCCGTTTTGGGCGTTGAACCACGACCTGACCAACCACGACCGACTGCGTGAGCACATCGACGCCTTTGCCGAGATGGGCCTCGGCGGCTATCATTTACACGTTCGCTGCGGCCTGCAAACGCCCTACATGGGCCAGGCGTTTCTCGACACCCTCAAAGCCGCGCGCGACTACGGCGCGAGCAAAGGCATGCTCAGCTACCTCTACGATGAGGACACCTGGCCATCCGGTTGGGCCGGCGGAGCCGTGACCACTGAGCTTCAGCATCGCCGCAACTGGATGGAGCTCCGCAAAGGCCAGCCAACCGAACCACCATCCGCAATGCGCACGCCCGTCTGCGCCTACCGCATTGAGCAAGACGAAGACGGAAAATTGATCAGCGCCGAGCGCATAGATTACGATGCAGGCGACGAAACCTGCTGGCGTCTCACGCACGTGATCGCGCCCAATGTCGACCGCTACAACGGCGCATCCTATGTCGACTCAATCAGTCCAACGGCCATTCGCGCGTTCATCGATTTCACCCACGAGACATTACTCAAAAGCTTCGGCGGCGAATTTCCTGCGGACGTGCCTGCGATCTTCACCGACGAGCCAAACTTCGGCCCCAACTCACCGCTGCGTGAACCGTTCGATGGGCAGACAACGCTGGCGTGGACCGGTGATTTACGCGACAGTTTTCGCGCGGCTTGGGACGTCGAATTGCTCGACATATTACCCTGCGTGGTCTGGCCAAGGGCGGACGGCGACGCGACCTGGCGCTGGCGCTATTGGGATCATTTGGCCGGTCGTTTTGCCCAAGCCTACAGCCAACAAATTGGCGACTGGTGCGCCGAGCACAACATCGCCTCGACCGGCCACATGCTCCACGAAGATGACTTAACCGGGCAAGCGGGCAGCACCGGCGAAAGCATGCGGCACTACCCGCATTTTCAAATCCCCGGCATCGACCTTTTGTGCGATCAATATCTACCCGCCACGGCGAAGCAAGCCGTGAGCGTCGCACGACAGGAGGGCAAATCCCAAGTCATGAGCGAGCTCTACGGCGTGACGAATTGGGACTTCCCATTTGCTGGCCATAAAGCGCAGGGCGACTGGCAGGCGGCGCTAGGCATCAACCTGCGGGTGCCACACCTGGCTTGGCTCAGCATGGAGGGTTCGAGTAAGCGCGACTACCCCGCAGTGATCGGTCTGCAATCCCCTTGGCGCCGCGAATACAAAATGGTCGAAGACCACTTTGCCCGCGTCGGCGCCGCACTGAATGAAGGACAGGCGCTCGTCCGCATTGGCGTTGTGCATCCCGTTGAAAGCATTTGGGTTAAGCGTGGCGTCAATTCTCTGGATAATGCCAACGCCAGCGAATGCGAACAGACGTTCAACGACACGCTAAACTGGCTGCTCGACGCCGGTCTCGACTTCGACTTCATTGCGGAATCGCTTCTGCCACAGCAAGAGCGCCATACGGCTGACCCCGTATGGCAAGTCGGCAAAATGAGCTACGATGTCGTCGTGCTACCGCCGATGGAGACTATCCGCCAAAGCACCCTCGACAGCCTGGAGTCGTTTCTAAAACGAGGCGGCGTCGTTATCGCACTGGGCAAGCTGCCTAAGCTTTGTAATGGAAAGTTAAGCGACGCGCCAACCACTAAACTTTGCAACGCAAAGTTAATCAACAGCAGCGCCATTGCCCTGCGTGACGCATTGGAACCGTGGCGCGAAGTCGCATTTGAACAAGGCGCCAATCAGTTCGTTGGAACCATCAACCACCAGCTACGCCAAGTCGGCGAGGAGCGCATTCTCTTCTGCAGTAATCGCGCGCGCACCGACAAGCCATCACGCCCCTGGGCGCCCTTCATCGAGCAGACGACAATCCGCATAAAAGGACACTGGCGAGTGCGCGAACTTTGCACTGCAAAGGGAGTTGAGCACGACTGCGCTTATCATCAGGCTGACGGCTGGACCGTGATTCCCTGGCAATGCCATCCGCAGAGCCATCGCCTACTTCGCCTCACTCCGGGCGAAGGAGAACACACCGTTTCGGAGCCGACTTGGCAAGCCGTTCGGGACCTCCCGGAGCCCCTCGACATTCAGCGTGTAGAACCCAACGTTTACCTGCTCGATCAGGCCGAATGGCGGATAGACGATGAGCCCTGGCAACCCGCCGAAGACACGCTCATGGTCCAGCTCAAACTCGCAGAGCGCTTTGGCTGGCCGGACTGGGGCCAACCCTACTCCGTTAAAAATCCTGGGCCGAAACGGAGAGTCTCCCGGCGCTATACTTTGCATTGCAAAGTAAATGTCCCCGATTCGCTTTTCATGTGTGAGCGTTTGAACGAAACCTCGATTATGCTCAACGGCGCCCCACTGCCCGCCCAGGCGACCGGCTGGTGGGTTGATCGTGATTTACCCACGATGGCGCTGCCTGCATTAGCCGCAGGTGATCACGTTCTGGAAATCACACAGGAACTCGACGGCGTGCAACGCTACCTCGAGTGGTGCTACGTGCTGGGCGATTTCGATGTGGTAACCCGAGGCGCGCACGCCTGGATAGTTGCGCAGGAAGCCAAATTCTGGGGCGACCTTACGCGCCAAGGCTTGCCGTTTTACGGCGACAACCTCAACTACATCGTCTCTATCGAGATAACCGAAGCCGGACGCTACGCACTGCGTTGCCCGGACTTCGGCGGCGCCTTGCTCCGCGTTTGGTGTGACGGCCGCGACTGTGGCCCAGTCGCGTATTCACCTTATCGGATTGAACTTGGCGAGCTCGCCCCTGGCGCCCACGAGTTGCGTATTCGCTGTTACGGCACGCGCATGAACACCTTTGGCGCGCTGCACAATAACTGCCCCAACTGGACGTGGTGGGGTCCGCCAGCCTGGCGACTCGATGGCCAGCATCGTAACAACGTGTGGCGACTCCGCCCAACCGGCATCCTGCGCGCGCCCATGCTCGAACGCACTGTCTAGCCCACCGCCGCGCGGTAGCTGTAATCGAAAAGCAGCTCGAACTCGCGTTGTTGAATCGCCTGGCAGCGTGCTTCATTTTCGCCGCCACGGCGGTATGCCGCTTTCACTTGGTCGATAAAATCGAACGGATCGAAGTCGGGAAATTCCGCCGCCAACTCCGTCAAAACCGGGTGCTGCCCCACCAGTCGAAACCAGTATTTGGCATTCCCATAGTCCGGCTCGCGACGGTGCATGATCCCATGCCAGAAACTGCCGGTCGAATCGTCAATGCCTTGGCTGATCGTGTGCGACTCATCGAGGAAATCCAGTCGCAGCAAAACGCCGCTCAAGCAAGCTTCCGCCATCGGCGCATTCACCACTTGCGTTCCTGCAAACGCATGGCCGACCGTCAGTTCATCGAAGCGCGCGCGCAGTGAGTCATTGGGCTGCCCCGGGCCGAGGTTAACGGGGTGTTCGATGGTCAGCCAGTCGGCAAGAACCGGGCCGTAGTCTGCGGGGTTAAAGCTCATGTCGTCAGCCAACCGCCTGCCCGCCGCTTAGTCAAACACGACCGTCTTGTTATTATAAACCAGAATGCGGTGCTCAAGCTGCCAACGAATCGCCTGGGCGAACACCGCCTTTTCCAAATCCTTACCGCGACGAATTAAATCCGCCGGTCCATTGCGGTGGGTGACGCGCGCCACGTCCTGCGCAATGATGGGCCCTTCGTCGAGGTCGGCCGTCGCAAAATGCGCGGTGGCGCCAATCAATTTCACCCCGCGTTCATAAGCCTGATGGTAGGGACGCCCGCCCGCAAAGGCTGGCAGAAAGCTGTGGTGAATGTTAATGACCGGGCAGCCGATATTCGCCAAAAAGTCCTCCGACAGCACCTGCATGTAGCGCGCCATAACGACGAGGTCCACCCCGGCCTCCTGCAGAATGCGGATCTGCTCCTGCTCGGCCTTTTCCTTCGTAGCCTTGGTCACCGGGATGTAGTGGAAAGGCAGGTCATACGATTCCGCCGCCGCCGCCAAATCAGTGTGATTCGACACCACCACGACAGCCTCGCCGGGAAATTCCCCCGAGCGAAAACGCAGCGCAATGTCGTGAAAGCAATGATCGATCTTCGACACCATGATGCCCACCCGCTGCCGTTCCGTGCCCAGCGACATGTTGCACGACATGCCCAGCTCGCCCTCAGCAAACTCGGCAAAGGCCTGCGCTTCAGTTTCCGGCTGACTGCCGTCTGCTGACTCCCACACGAGACGCTGGAAAAATACGTTCGCCGCATCGTCACGATGCTGATCGGCGTGGCGAATATTGCCGCCACGGGAAAAAATCCAGCTGGCGACATTGGCGACGATGCCGGGCTTGTCGGGGCCAAAAAGCAGGGCGGTGATCGGGTTGGCTTGGTTGGACATGGTGTTACACGCTATAAAAGCCATCTGCGCGCTCGTATAAAGTCTTTTATCACCCCGGGAGGCCATCTGGCGAATTACCGAAATTCATGTATCAATTAGGAGGTAATACTCAAATTTCATCTAATTTGTAAAATGATCGTAAAGGATAGCTGAACTGCGATTAAAGATTCCGGCAAAACATTGTCAAAGCCTCTGCCTGCTTCTGGGTGATCCCCCCAATCTGCCAAATATGAAACTGTAAGGCGCTGAAATATCCCTGCGCACATCGATCAATTTTGATTTATTCTTGGCATAACCATCACCTACCATGAAAAGCATCTATGACTGCATCTGTTTTTTCGGGCGCACCAGCATTGCCCTGCTAGCCGCAACGGCGCTTGTCGCCACCACCCAGGCAACCCCTGACAACACCCTCCCCATCAAAGACGCGCAAGGCGCCGTGATTGGTTCAGTGATTCAGCCGCTCAAGTGCAAAGCCAACGTCGCGCCATCGGTCATGATTGAGCTCAAAGACGGCACGCAACAGGCCATCCTCGCCAGTAACCTCCAGCGCGAAGGCGACGCCTACATCCTGACGCCCGCCAGCATCCCCCAAAGCGAAACCGAGGAAGCCTTTAATTCCGCCTTCGAAGTGCGCTCCATGACGATGGTCCTCATCATGCAAAGTCATGAGGACGCCAAAATACTCAGCGAAATCTCCAATCTCGCCTACAACATCAAGGACAACCGGCTCTACCTCAACGGCTCCATGAGCAACACCTACTACCTGGAGCGCCTGCTGGAAGTCACTTCCGAGCTGTGCGAATTCGAAATCGTGCCCAACATAACCTTCAGCGCAGACTCCGCGCGCAGCTAGAGCCTGTGAGCGAAAAGCCAACAACGCTGGCGCGGAAAAGCACTCGGTTTAGGGCTTGGGGCCAGATTGGAAGTTCGCGGCGTTGGCATTTCAATCACGGGCTTCCAGCCCGCTCAATCAAAGCCGCCTTGCGCTGCATCCAATCTCTACCCCACCTGACTAGGCCAATCTAGATGAAAAGTGCTCTAGAGTAAGGCCTAAACATTTCCGCTAAACGCAGCCCCCTGATGGGCGCTGCGTTTTTTTGTGCAAAAAAGGCATTGACGCAGTGAACATTTATCTAATACTCATTTGCACAACAAAGAATCTACTATGAAAAAACTTACCACCCGCCAGCAAGAAATCCTGACTTACATCCAGCAGCAGTTCCGCGAACAAAGCTATTGGCCGAGTATTCGTGAAATTCAAGAACACTTTGGATTTAAGAGCACTAACGCCGTCATGGGCCACCTGCGCGCGCTTGAGCGCAAAGGCTACATCAGCCGTGCGCCCGGCCAAGCCCGCACCTTCCGCGTCACCTATGACGACGGCACCAACAAGCCCGTTTTCGCCAAGGACGTGGTCGACATCCCCATTTATGGCACCATCGCCGCCGGTTATCCGGAAGGCGTGGAATCCGGCGGTGAAATTGGCCGCCTCCAGCTCGACATTTCCACTGCAGGCGTCCGCCGCAACAAGCGCGCCTTCGCCCTCAAAGTCCGTGGCGAAAGCATGATCGACGCTGGCATCTATGACGGCGACGTAGTTGTCCTCGAGCCTGGCCTCCCGAAGGAAGGCGACATCGTGGCGGCCCTGATCGACAACGAAACCACGCTCAAGCGCTACGTGCAAGACGCCAGCGCCCCCTACCTGAAGGCTGAAAACGTCGACTATCCGGAGCTTCATCCAGTCGCCGAATTGGTCATCCAGGGCATCGCCAAAGCCGTCGTCCGCACCCTGTAAGGGATTCCGGGCCATGACTGAGGCCAGCTTGCTGGAGCAGCGCATCGGATATTGTTTCCGCGATCCCAATCTGTTGGAGCAGGCGCTCACGCACTCATCCCGACTTCAGGATTTTCCGGAAGCCACTGACAATCAACGGCTTGAATTTTTGGGCGACTCCATATTGGGCGTCTTTCTAGCCGAGGCGCTCTTTCAAACCTATCCAGACGAACGCGAGGGCTTTCTGGCCCGGGCGAAATCGGTCTTGGCCAAAGGCAATTTCCTTGCCCAGCTTGCCCGCGAGCTCGACCTCCCCCCCCACCTTCGACTCAGCGAGGCCGAACGCTCACAAGAAGGCCACACCCGCGACGCCGCGCTGGAGGACGCCCTCGAAGCGTTAATCGGCGCCATCTACCTCGACAGCGATTACCCGACCACCCGCGCCTGCCTGCAGCAGTGGTTCGGCGACCTCCCCCCCCGGCTTAAAAAAAGGTTGGCGCAAGACAACCCCAAGGGCCGCCTCCAAGAGTGGATCCAAGCCCAGGGCCAGGAGCAACCCGCCTACACCATCGTCAACGAGACTGGCCCCGGCCACGCCCGCGAGTTCACCGCCGAAGTCGCGATTCAGGGTGTCGTCCATGGTTCTGGCAGCGGAGCCAGCAAAAAAGAAGCCGAGGAAGCCGCCGCCCGCAGCGCCATCGCAGAACTGGATATTTAGGAGGCGCCCCAAGATTTTCGCGGGCAAAAATTGCCTTTCCCTGGAAAACGTCTTTTCTGGTTCGTTTCCCGCCTCCCTACTACCCACTAACCAATGAAACCCGTCGTCCTGCCAACTGACGCCGATATCCGCCTTTTGTACGGGGTGGCCGGCCCGGCAGTGCCTGCGGTCAGCGTGGAAGCAATCAGCGCCCCCCCCCGCCCCCCGACTGGTATCGCGATTTTGGTTGGGCAGGCAGGTAAAACCTTGGAGGCCTGGGCCGAAGATTTTGATTATTTTTTCCGGCGCAAATTTCCAAAGGCTAAGGTGCGCGTGCATGCGTTCCCGCGCCTGGGTGAGGTCGAGGAGGATGACGCCCGCGCCTTCGAACTCCATTGCGACCGACTCGCCGCGCTGTCTGCCCTGGTCGACGCCCGCCCAAATGAGCTCGTCTGCCTCGCGGTCCAGCCCGACGCCCTGCTGCAGCCCCTCCCCCCTCCCCGTCAGCTAACCGCCGCCTCAGTTCAGCTCAAAGTCGGCGCACAAATCGATTTCCAGGGCTTGGTGGACCAGCTCAACGGCGAGCTTGGTTACGACTCCGAGGCCATCTGTGAGACACCGGGCCAGTTCGCCGTCCGCGGCGGATTGATCGATATCTACCCGCTCAACGCCACCGCCCCCCTCCGCATTGATTTCTTTGGCGACGAAATTGAGTCCATCCATGAATTTGACCCGACCAGCCAACGCTCGGGCGATTCGATCAGCGAAACCTTTCTCTCTCCCGCGATAGAGGTCACCACGAGCCAAACCGCCACCTTGCTCGATTACCTGCCCAAGCGTGTCACCTGGCTTCTGCGCGAACCGGCCCAGCTGACCGAGCGCGACCCCGAGCTTTTTCAATACCCGGAAAACATCCCCCCCCCTTCGCGGAACCTGAAACACCTCGTCGACGCCCGCGCTGGTTGCACTGATCAGTGGATTGCCCTCGCGGAAATTGATCAGGCCCTCCCCCTCCTGGGTAAAACGCCGCAGAAAGATGAGCTGATCAGCGAGTCACTGGAGCCCTACGCGACCTTTGCCGAAACGACCCAGATGGGCGTCATCCGGCAGGAGTCCGAGCAGCGCTCCCGGCGGGATTTCCTGAGTCAGATTCTACGCTGGCAAGAGGCCGGGCATCGCACGATTTTCATCCTCAAAACTGAGGCCGAAGAACGCCGCCTCCGCCAGATGCTCGAAGAGGACGCCTCTGGCCGCAAACTGGAGGCCGAGTTCCAAATTGGCACGCTGAGCGAGGGCTTCCGCCTGACCTTGCCTGATCGCCGCGAGGTCTATGTGACCGAGGCCGAGCTGTTTGGCCGCAAACGCATTCGTGTCGGGCGCCGCCAACGCAAGATGCCGCATCGGCAGGCCGTGGACCAGGCCCTCGATTTCTCCGAACTCGCAGACGGCGACTACCTCGTCCACCTGCAAAACGGCGTTTGCCAGTTCCGTGGTCTGCAAAAACTGAAGATCGGCCCGCGTGAGGAGGAAGTCATTTCGCTCGAGTTCGACGAGGGCGTCACCGTCCACCTGCGCCTGCACGAAAGCCACTTGCTCAGCCGCTACGTGGGCCTGTCCAAGGCCACCCCCAAACTGGGAAAACTCGGCAGCAACCAGTGGTCCAAAGCGCGCGCCGCCGCCGAACGCGCCACGCTGGACTTCGCGGGCGAACTGCTGCGCCTGCAGGCCGAGCGTGAAACGAATCCCGGCCACGCCTGCGCCCCCGACCACCCCTGGCTGCGCGACTTTGAGGACGCCTTCGTCCACGAGGAAACGCCCGACCAAAAGCAGGCCATCGAAGACACCAAGCGCGACCTTGAGCGCCCCCTCCCCATGGACCGTCTGCTCTGTGGCGACGTCGGCTTCGGCAAGACCGAAGTCGCAATCCGCGCCGCCTTCAAAATGGCGCTGGAGGGCAAACAGGTCGCGTTGCTCATTCCGACAACGGTTCTGTGCCAGCAGCATTTCCAGACCTTCCGTGAGCGCTTCGCGAACTACCCGATTACGGTCGAAATGCTGTCCCGATTCCGCACACCACAGCAGAAGCGCGAGATTCTCAAGCAGCTCAAGGAAGGCAAGATCGACATGATCGTCGGCACCCACGCCCTGCTCGGCAAGGACGTAAAATACAAGGACCTCGGCCTGCTCATCATCGACGAAGAGCACCGTTTTGGCGTCCGCCAGAAGGAGTCGCTCAAGCAGCTCAAGCGCAGTGTCGACGTGATGACGATGAGCGCCACCCCCATCCCCCGCACCCTTTATTTTGCGCTCGTGGGCGCCCGCGACCTAAGCGTCATCGAGACGGCGCCCCGCGACCGCCGCCCCATCGAAACCATCGTCAAAAGCTACGACCCCAAACTGGTGCAGACGGCCATCGAGCGCGAGGTCGAGCGCGGCGGCCAGGTTTTCTATCTGCACAATCAGGTGCAAACCATCGAAACCGTCGCCGGTCACCTGCGCAAAATGCTGCCCAAGCTGAACATCGGCGTTGGCCACGGCCAAATGTCCGAGCGCGGCCTGGAAAAGGTCATGACGGATTTTGTTGGCGGGCGTTACGACGTCCTCGTTTGCACGACGATCATTGAAAACGGCCTGGATATTCCCAACTGCAACACGATCATTATTGAGGGCGCTGACCGCTTTGGCCTGAGCCAGCTTTACCAGCTCCGCGGTCGCGTGGGCCGATTCAACCGGCAGGCGTATTGTTACCTACTGCTACACCGACACAGCAAGTTACTGGACCTCGCCCGCAAGCGACTCGGCGCGATCCGGCAGTTCAACCAACTCGGCGCGGGCTTTCGCATCGCCATGCGCGACCTCGAGTTGCGCGGAGCCGGTAACCTCATCGGCCTCAAGCAACATGGGCACATCGCCAACGTCGGCTTCGACCTGTATTGCCAACTGCTGCGCCAGAGCATCGCCCGCCTGAAGGGCGACGACCACGCCGCCGTCATCCGCGCCAACGTGAAGCTGGATTTCGTCCTCGTC
The DNA here is from genome assembly GCA_031296915.1 of Cerasicoccus frondis. GTDB lineage: Bacteria > Verrucomicrobiota > Verrucomicrobiia > Opitutales > Cerasicoccaceae > Cerasicoccus > Cerasicoccus frondis. The sequence continues at coordinate 12,971 of JAVDPC010000029.1, forward strand.
GGCCGCTACCTCGGCGAATCTGGCGAAGGCGAAGTGAAAATCGGCTACGACGCCCTGAAAAAAGTCGACCGCGACAAAGACGCCGTTGAAAAAGTCGAAGCGTTCTTGCCGGAAAGTTATTTGCACGAAGCACGTTTGCGCATCGATTTCTACCGCCGCCTGGCTTTGGCGTCGACGCAGGAAGCCGTGCGGGAGATCGGCGCAGAGCTCAAAGATCGCTTTGGCGCCCGCCCCACCGAGGTCGACATCTTGCTTTTATTAACAGAAATTCGCGTCTTCGCTGAACGTTGTGGCATTTCTTCAGTCGAAACCGAAGGCAACAAACTCAAATGCAAACGCGCGAAAAGTGGCGGCTCTGACTTTCTTATGGTCGGCAACCGCTTTCCCCGCTTGACCGGCAAGGACGCCACAACCAGAATGCGCGAAATTTTGACATTCCTGAAACGACAGGAACCAAAACTGACATGACCAAATACCTGCCCATTTTCATATCGCTGATTTTTGCGCTTCAAGCACAGGCCCAACTCAAGGAGGACTGGGATATCAAGTACACCAACGGCATTGCCGCCCAGGTGAACGATGAAATCATTACGCTTGAAGCCCTGCGCAAGGAGGTGGCCCCTCTCGTGCCCGAAGTGCGCCGCAGCTCACGCACACGCATGGAGTTCGACCGGAACATCCAGTCGATCACGCGCGAAATCCTTCAAAACATGATCGACCAGATCCTGATCATTGCGGAGTTCGAGGAAAAGGGCTATCAGATTCCCCAGCCCTATCTGGACAACGAATACGACGACTACATCACCAAGGAATTTAATGGTAACCGCTCCGAATTCCTCGAATACCTCGCACTTCAGGGGAAGTCGGACTTGCAGTTTCGCGAAGAACTCCGCGACCGCATTGTGGTCAGCTACATGCGCAGCCAAATGCTGAAGTCGCAGACTGAAGTCAGCCCGCAGAAAATTCAGGAGTATTACGAAAAAAACAAGAGCCAGTTCTTCGAAGATGAAGGCGTCAAACTGCGCATGATCACCCTGATGCCGATCACCGGCGAGAGCGAAGACCTCATGGAGCAGCAGGCAACCACCATCATGGAGCAATTGTCGCAGGGCGCGGACTTTGGCGAACTCGCCAGCAAATACAGCCAGGACATGAACGCCGCCAACGGTGGCGACTGGGGCTGGCGCGAATACACCGATCTGCGCGACGTCATCGCCGACGCCGCACGCCAGCTTTCGGTCGGCGAATACAGCCAACCCATTATCGACAATGAAGTCACCTTCATCGTCAAGGTCGACGAAAAGCGCGAATCCGGCGTCAAGCAACTCGCTGCGGTGCGCCAGGAAATCGAGCAAGCCATTACCAATCGCCTAGCCCGTCAAGCGCAGGAGCGTTGGCTCGAACGTTTGCGCAAGAAAGCCTACGTTAAATTCTTCCTTCGCGAAGCAGGCCAGAGCCCGCAAATCGACGACAGCCCCGTCCAAATGACCTTCGGCAAGAATGAAGAAGAGCCAGAGGCTCCGATGCCTTGGGAAGCAGCCCCTCAACAGCGAAACGAACCGATTCCAGTCGAGGCCCCGGCACGCACCAACGAAGGCATGGGCCCACATGGCCCAAAGAAGTAGTTGTAACAACAGCAATGATTTCTTTCCTGAGGGCGCAGTTATCTGCGCCCTTTTCGTTTGGTCCGCCAACGCTTTGGCGCACCATGCCGATTGCATCAATCCAGGCTGATCAACAAAAAGGCCGCCCCATATCGGGACGGCCTTTGTTTTAAATGTATCTGGGCTTAACCCACCGCAGCTTCCTGCTCGAAGAATAGGGCGTCATCACGGACAACAACCTTGATCGGCTCGCCACGTTTGACTTCCTCCCGGAGGATTGCCTCTGCCAACGGGTCTTCCAAGTGACGCTCGACTGCACGACGCAACGGACGCGCACCGTATTTCTCGTCCCAACCACGTTCGATGAGGAAATCCTTGGCTTCGTCGGTGATCACAAAGCTGATGTCGTGATCCTTCAGACGCTTGCTGACCTTGGTGAGTTCCAGGTCGACGATCTTGGTCATGTTTTCCTTCGTCAGTTGGCGGAAGATCACGATCTCCGTCAAACGATTCAGGAACTCCGGCTTGAAGGCCTTCTTGGTCTCGTCGAGGATTTTCTCCTTAACGCGCTCGAAGTCGCGGGCGTCATCCATGCCCACATCGAAGCCCATCGAAGTGCTCCGCTGCAGCACATCGGCGCCAACGTTCGAGGTCATAATCAGGATCGTGTTGCGGAAATCAACCGTGCGGCCGAGGCTGTCAGTCAGACGGCCATCTTCCAGAACTTGGAGGAGAATCTGAGCCACATCCGGGTGCGCCTTTTCGATTTCGTCGAAGAGAATCACGCAGTAAGGCTTGCGACGCACCTGCTCGGTGAGCTGACCGCCTTCCTCGTATCCAACATAACCGGGAGGCGAACCAATCAGGCGGCTGAGCGCGAACTTCTCCATGTATTCAGACATGTCGATCTGGATCAGTGCTTCCTGATCGCCAAACATTTTCTCCGCCAGAATCTTGGCCAAGTGCGTCTTGCCCACACCTGTCGGCCCGAGGAACATGAATGAACCGATCGGACGACGCGGATCTTTCAAGTCTGCGCGCGAACGGCGCAAAGCCTTGGAAATAACCTGCGTCGCTTCGTCCTGGCCGATGATGTAATTCTGTAATTCGGCTTCGAGGCCAAGCAGTTTCTGGCTTTCGGTCTGCTCCATGCGGGAGAGCGGAATGCCCGTCCAGTCGGAAACAACTTCACGCATCTGCTCTTCGTCTACCGTAATAACCTGCTCTTCACGGCTGGTCTTCCAGTCTTCAATCATCTGCTCGCGCTTGGCGCGCAGTTGCTTTTCCTGGTCACGGAACTTGGCGGCCTGTTCGAAATGTTGCTTACTGATCGCGTCTTCCTTTTGCGCGCAGACTTCATCAATCTGCCCCGCGAGGTCTTCGATCTCTGGCGGACGATTCAGCGAATCAATGCGGGCGCGCGAACCTGCCTCATCAAGCACGTCGATTGCCTTATCCGGCAAGAAGCGTGAGGTGATGTAGCGGTCCGAAAGCTTGACGGCGTATTCCAAAGCGGAGTCGGTGAAGGTCACCTTGTGGTGGTCTTCGTATTTGCCGCGGATGCCCTTCAAAATCTGCAAGGTGTCCTCCATACTTGGCGCCTCCACCTTCACCGATTGGAAACGGCGATCCAGCGCACTGTCCTTTTCGATATACTTGCGGTATTCGGCCAAAGTCGTGGCGCCAATGCACTGCAATTCGCCGCGGCTGAGAGACGGCTTGAAAATGTTCGACGCATCCATTGCGCCTTCCGCAGCGCCAGCGCCTACGATCGTGTGGAGCTCGTCGATGAAGATGATGATGTTCTTCGCGCGGCGAATTTCATCCATCACCGCCTTGATGCGCTCTTCGAACTGACCACGGTATTTCGTGCCCGCAACCATCAGCGCAAGGTCGAGGGTGATCACTCGCTTGTCGGCCAGAATTTCCGGCACCACGCCTGAAGCAATCTCCATGGCGAGGCCTTCAACGATAGCGGTCTTGCCCACGCCAGCTTCCCCAATGAGGACTGGGTTGTTCTTGGTGCGGCGGCAAAGGATTTGAATAACGCGGCGAATCTCCTTTTTGCGGCCGATAACCGGATCCATCTCACCATTTTTGGCAAGTTCGGTCAGGTCGCGACCAAAGGCCTTGAGCGCCGGTGTCTTGACTTCCTTTTTGTCGTCGCCACCCGATCCACTGGCGCCAGCCGGTTGTGCGCCACTGAGCGGCGCATCTTCGGATTCACCAGAGAAATTGGGATCGAGTTCGGAGAGGATTTCGTTGCGGCAACGCTCGATATCCACATCCAAGCTCTTCAAAACGCGGGCGGCTACGCCCTCGCCTTCCCGCAACAGCCCCAGCAGGATGTGCTCGGTGCCGATGTAGGAATGATTCAGGGATTTGGCTTCCTTGCCGGCAAGGGCGAGGACTTTTTTGACACGCGGCGTGTAGGGAATGCTGCCAGTAGGCTTGCTTTCCGGACCGGTGCCAACTTGCTTTTCGACCGCCGCACGCACGGTGTCGAGGTCGAGCCCCATTTTCTGTAGGACGTTGACTGCTACCCCCTGGCCAAGGTTGATCAGGCCGAGCAGTAAATGCTCAGTTCCGACATAATTGTGGTGAAACCGGTCTGCCTCCTTGCGTGCGAGGGCGAGGACCTGTTGGGCTCTGGGGGTGAAATTATTCATTGGCTCCATTCAGTTATCAGTTCCTTGGTGTTAGTTAATTATTAAAATCACGAAAATGCCAGCTTGTCAAAATTGAGAGACGGCATTCGGCCAGTTTCTTCCCGCAACATCCGAGCCCGGGCAATATCCCGGCCCTCGCTGTCGATATTTTCCCGCGCGGCGAATTGGATGTGCCCCGGCTGACACTCGAGGAACAACCGGTCTACCTGCGCCCGCTGCTCGCTGGGTAGCAGACCAAGGTCTACCGCCAGACGTATGAGCGAGAGAAAATTCATAGCTTCGCTTGAGCTTAAAACGTGCCCATGCTGCAAAATTCCGTAGGCGCGGCCAATTTTATCAGCCAATTTCGACGGATCGTTTTCCACCAAACGGAGCCGCGCGTTGATTTCCTGCTCCTTGATCGTCTCGATCACGCTGCCCAAACGGCGGATGATGTCGGCCTCGCTTTCGCCCAATGTTTGCTGGTTGGAAATCTGAAAAAGACTGCCCGAAGCGTCCGAGCCTTCCCCAAACAAACCGCGCACCACCATGCCCAGTTGATTGACCGCACGGACGACTTTCTCCATCTGCCCAGCCAGCACCAACCCTGGAAGGTGCATCATGACCGAGGCGCGCAAACCCGTTCCAACATTGGTCGGACAGGCAGTCAGGTAACCAATTTCCTCGGAAAAAGCGTAGTCGAGTTTGTCCTCCAGACAGCTGTCGATCGTGTCGATGGCCTGCCAAATATCCTGGAAGTGGTACCCGGAACGCAGCACCTGAATGCGCAAGTGATCTTCTTCGTTAATCATGATCGCTACAGCCTGATCCGGACTCACAACGACTCCGGAACCCGCTCCATGCGCCGATAATTCACGGCTGATCAAATGACGTTCGACGAGCACCTGTTTTTCGAGATCGGAAAGACTTTCAATTTCGAGCACCGCGCCGTTTTGCATGGCGTCCAACGATGCAATCGCCTGCTCACAAGCGGTCAAAACGTCCCGCCGCTGCGCCGTTTTGGCCCACCCGGGGAATGGGTGTCCCTGAAGGTTGCGCGCCAAGCGCACCCGCGTACTGATGACGACCTCTTGAGGCGGCTCAGCCGCATGAGTTAATTCACTTTTGCCGTCAATGAGCGGTTGTATCTGCATGTGTGCGTAAAATGTCCTGGTCATCGGGATGATGCGCCTCGCGATGAAGCGCGGGGAATAAAAGAACAAAATTTTTGGACGCTAAGCGCCCACGCTAACCATGGGAACAGTTAGTCGATTCGGAGTCGCTTTGCAAGGCTTTCAGTTCGTCTCGCCATTTGGCCGCCTCCTCATAATTTTCACTGAGCACGGCGGCCTCCAGGGCAGCTTCGGCTTCCTCAACCTTGCGTTTGTGCTGTAATCTGGCCACGAGCATTTGAGGATACTTGCCCAAATGATGGGTGCCACGATGCATTTTTGCGAGCATGGGCGCAATGAATTCACCCAGTGTCTCATAACACTCGGGGCAACCGAAGCGACCGAGCTTTTTAAAGTTTTTCGTGCTGAAGCCGCAGTTTGGGCAGGTGCCGGAAGCCGTATGCTCACTTGAAAAGGCTGCGTCATCGCCAGTGGAAAGCAGGTCGGCTAAAGAAAAGCCTGCTGGGTCCGTGACGCCTTTCTGGTGCGGACAGTCCTCGCAAAAGTCCAGTTTCTTGATCTCGTTATTGACGATTTGCGTCAGGTGGATCGTGGCCGGCTTTTGGCAGTGACTACAATCTGGGGGCTTTGCCATGTTCAATTCCTCTATTAATAATTGCCGATACGTAACCTTATCGGCGCCTTTCATCAGAGCCTTAGCACATCATGCACCAAGTCACCGGCTTTCGTCAACCAGCGCCAACACAAAGTCGATGGTCAAAGCCGTCTTGCCCTCCAGTTTGATGGACCCACGCATGAAGTTGAAGCCGCGTGTTTCCTCCTTGAAAATCGCTTCGATTTCGATGGTGTCGCCCGGTTTCACCATGCGCTTAAAGCGCGCATCCTGGATGCGTGAGAGCACCGGGGTTTTTCCCGTCAAGTCAACGCCAGCAGCCTCCAAGCGCTTGGCGAGGTAGATGGCGCCCGTCTGAAAAACCGCCTCGCACAGCAGAACACCCGGCGTGATCGGATTACCCGGATAGTGGCCTTCGTAAAAGTTCTCCTCGGCCTTTAAAGTACGGCGGCAAAGCCCGCGTGTATCGGTGATTTCGACAATTTCGTCGACAAACAGAAACGGCGGGCGGTGGGGAATCGTGCGGAATATCTCTTCCATGAGCCCCATTAATTGGTTGGCGATCTCAATATTGCAACGGCTAATCGAGGGGAATTCTACTCAGAAAATCCCCGCAATGACGCCAAAGCCAAAACTACCTAATAATGTGTGTTATCAGTCCGCGCAGCATATTGCTTCCAGACGGCCAGCGCCTCATCCCTCAGCAGCTCTAGTTGCGGCACTTTGCGATCCTCGGCTCGACGCTTCAACTCCTCCTGAATAAACGAGTCATCGAAACCGCCAAACTCAAGCGCATCGGCATGAGTCGACGCATAATAGACCTTTTCGATCCGCGCCCAGTAGATCGCCGCCATGCACATGGGGCAAGGTTCGCCGGACGTGTAAATCGTCGCGCCGGAGAGGTCAAAATCGCCAACCTTGCTGGATGCAGCGCGAATCGCCGCCATCTCCGCATGCCAAGTCGGGTCATTTTGCGCGACCACGCGATTCCAGCCTTCGCCGATGATCTCGCCTCCCTGGACTACAACCGCGCCAAACACGCCACCAGAACGATCCTCAATGCCCGCGCGCGCCGAGAGGGCAATCGCACGGCGCATGAATGCCTGGTGCTCAATGCTCATCTTGGGAGCCTGAAAGAAGCCCCTGAATTACTTGGCGTCTGGATCGCCCAGATCGGGAATGGATTGCAGCGCGCCAGCTTCACCCCATTGAGCGAGCTTTCCGTCAACAAAGTAGACCATGTAAGTGGGCTTGTTCTTGTCCCCAGTGTAGCGCCAACCGGTGACCTTCTTACCGCTCTTATTGATCGAGTTAGCCACGACATCGTAGTCGTCGCCCATTTCTTCGCGAACCTGGTCCGGAGTCATGCCAAAGTTCAGCGCCTTAACGCCACCAGAGCTGCTCGCGCAGGCAGACAGAAAAAACGACAGGAAAAGTAACGTAATGATTCGCTTCATGCCGCCAATGTAAATTCCGCCGCCCACGACACAAGGACGTAATTTCAGGCAGCGTTAAGAAATTTCGCCCGATGTCATACTCATGCTTTCGAATGTGATATTTATTATAATCATCCAGAAAACAGAGTGATACAAAACAGCTATAGCCTTTTCAAAGGATTCCAATGTTTGCTTGACGCCAATTTAATATTTATTAAAAACATACCATCACTGCTTCATTACGCAGCGATGCATCCCCCCATTGCCCATGAGAAAACGATTCAAAAAAGCGCCTTCCCCCAAAGGTTTCGCCTTGGTGATATCCCTGATACTAATGGCCCTGATGGTGCTGCTCATGACCAGTCTCGCCACGCTGACCAGCGTAGAACTGTCATCAGCAACTCAAAGCAAACAGGACGTTGAAACCCGCGAAGTGGCGCGCTTCGCAATCCTCGAAGCCATGGGCGAACTCCAGCAATTCATGGGGCCTGACGCCCGGATCAGCGCTCGGCACGAGATCTACGATGCAGACCCCGACACCCTGGCGCTGGACAACGTGAGCAACCCTTGGCTGACCGCCATCTGGGACGCATCAGCCCCCGATCAGTTGCCTCGCACGCTCATCAGTGGCAATGACCAATCCGCCTTTGATCCCGCCAGTGCGACCAGCTATCCTGGCAACTACACTGGCCCAACCAGCAGCGCCCTGCCCTCGCCCAATGCAGACGACGACATTGCGCTGATCTACGAAGACTCCGCCAATCCCAGCAATGATCTCTATGCGCCAAAGGAAGACATCGTGAACGCCGACGGCGTCACCACAGGGCGCTTTGCCTGGGTGATTCTGGACGAGGGCATCAAGACCAACCTCCACTCACAAACACATGCCAGCATACCTGCCGAGCTCTCCCCCCTCCCCAACCAAAGCTTCACTGCTCCAGAGACAACTGGGCTTCAATTACTCGACGGCATGGCTGACTTTGACGAAGGGTCGACGGAGCGTTCGCTGATCGAGCGTTCCATCGACATGTCCGTGCTCGATAGCCTGTCATCGGGCGGCCACTCGCTGGCGTCTGAGAATTTTCATCACGCCACGTTCAAGTCGACAGGCGTCCTTTCCAAAACCACGTACTCGTCGGATACGAATCTCTGGGGCGGCCTGAAAGTCGACCTAACCAACGCCTTGAGCGCAGATGGCCTCGACCCCAGCCTGATCGGCGAACACATTTTCCCGGCGGCCACCAGCAACCCCGGCGACGACGGCGGACCGCTCTGGGACCAGCTTCACGCCTGGGTCAACCTCTCCCCCTCTAATGGCAATACGGGCTCTGGCGCGGCGTATGCGCCGATTCCCTACGATGGCGATTCGCCGGGCGTCACGCCGGTGCTCACCCTCGTCCAGCTCCACGTAAATGTGCTCGTGCTTGAAGAAGCCACCCCAAACCAATACGCGATCTGGTATTTCCTGCAGCCTGCCTTCGTATTGTGGAACCCCTATGACGCCGCAATAGACGCCAGTTCCTTCATCGTCGACTCCCAGTTGTCGAACAGCGGCGCCACCGAACTCAAATGGCTGCACCGCGTGGAATGGCATCCACAGGCGTCCTCATCGGAACCCGTCATCCAATTCCCCACCTCCGGCGTGACCGAAGACGGTAATCAATATCAATACATCGGCCTGCAAACGCCTGCCTATGGCCGCATCGCCTTCCGGCTCAACCTGAGCAGCAACCTCCAGCCGGGCGAGGCCGTTGTCTTTTCCCCACAACTGGCGGATCAGGTCATCACCAGCGCGGCGAGCCCGCTAGACCTTTACCCTGGTTACCGCAGCGGATTTTCTTTCGCATTCAAGGTCCCGAATTCCACGATGACCATTGACCCCGCCGAACATTCGCTTGCCGTCATCCAGACGATTTCCCAACAGCGGGTATCTGGCGTAGTCCGACTGGCGCGCACAGAGAGTGAACTCGCCACACAGCCGCTTCAGCATATCGAACGGCTCAATATCTCCGGCTTCAATTCCAGCAAATACTGGGACCGTCTCTACGCCACTGGTTCGCAACTCGACATTTATGGTGAACCAGGCACATCGAACGCGCCCTTCATTGAGGACATTGGCGCGAACTTCTCTTACCGTGCAGGCCAGAAATTCGCCCATAGTCGGCTGGAAGAACACGAAGCCACCAGCACATCCGGCGCGGAGTATTTCCGCATCCAATGGCTGGAAGACTACAACCCCACCGCCCCCTACGTCGGCCGATCGCCGCTCGAATACGAAGCCAGCTCCAGCAGTAATGGCGGCACGGGCGACAATCCTTCCTGGATTGCCGATTTCTTCTTCACCACCGAACTCGCCTCGGCTATCGACGACGCCGAAATTCCGAACAATGGAGACAACGCTTTCGTTGGCTTTACCGATGACGCCTCCGACAGCCTCAGTGCGCCGCTCTTTCACCTGCCGCGCACCAGCCGTGAGTTTTATTCAATCGGCGACCTGCGTCATGCCCGCCTTGGATTGGCGCAGGGTTATACCCAGGCGCAGAACTACTGGAAATGGGGCAACACCTCCCCCGCCTACGCCATCGGCAGCAGCAGCGCGAGCCCCTACCTCGAAGCCGATTCGGTCTACCGCGCAGGGTGGCCAGATTTCAGCAGCCCGGACTCAGGCGCGCCCGTTTACTACGACATGCCCTGGAATCTCAACACCGCGCTTTGGGATGACTATTTCTTCTCCACCATTGTCGACAGCGATCTCCGCAGCTCGTCTTATCTGGCGGAAAACCCACGCATTTACGGCAAAACGGACCTCGTCGACGCCAACCTCGACTCCGCGACTGACGCCGCAGGCGAGCTCTACGTCCACGGCGCATTCAACGTCAACTCCACTTCGGTCGAAGCGTGGAAAGCGCTGCTCGCGGCCAACTTTGGCGCTGAGGTGGAAACGACCAGTGGCACCGAAAGCAATCCGGAACAAACGCCCTACCTCCGACATCCGTATCCACGCAGCGAGGCAGTTACAGCCGACTCCAATACCCTGCCGGAAGACGCAGAATCCTACACGGGTTTTCGCACACTGAGCGAAGCGGAAATCGATACGCTCGCCAACGCAATCGTCAAGCAGGTCAAGCTACGCGGACCCTTTGTCTCGATGGCGGAATTCGTCAACCGGGCCCCCACCCCAACCAGCCACATCAGCCGCACGATAACCGACCCCGATTCCTGGCGTCAAACTGGGGCACTGCAGGCCGCCATCGATGAGTCCGGCATCAATGCGTATTACTTTGATCTCAATGACGCCAGCGACGGCGACGACGACTCGCTCGAATACAGTGTCGAGGACCCCGAAAATCTCTACCTCGACAACATCATGGCCTCACGCTACTTCCGCGAGTTCAATCGCGACGCCATGCAAGGCGCCTTCGCCGCCAACGCTCCGGGTTACCTGACGCAGGGTGATTTGCTCGCTGCTTTCGGCAGCCAGTTGACGGTGCGCTCGGACACCTTCCGCATCCGGGTTTGGGCCGAGTCGTTGAACCCACTGGGCATGCGAAACAACGAGATGTGGGCGGAAGCCGTAGTCCAACGCACCCCGAACAAACTCGACCCCAACGAAACCATCACGGATGGCGATCCGCTCAACGGCCAAGGTCGCCGATTCGTGATCACCAGCTTCCGCTGGCTCAATTCACCCGACTCGCATTAAGTCCATCATGCGCTTTCTAACACTCGCCCAAATTCTTGCCCTAATCTGCTTCATGATGCCCTTGGCGCATGCTCAGGAGGCGCCCCCTAGCGTTCATTGCCAAGTTAGCCTTTACCTGGTGGGCGGTCGCGCCAAAGGCGCGCAAGCTGTCGCCCGCGGAGCTGAACGGAAAACGGAAAAACTGTATTACTTCAGTTCCGGCGAAGCGCATGAGATTTCCATCAAGGCTGGCCAACGCACGCCAGAGTTTCCCTACATCGGCGATCCGGAGTTTAAGCTTTACCGTCGCAGCGGGACCGATGCGGCTGGTCAGCCCGCGTATTCACTAGTCGCATCTCAACGCCTGAGTCTCGACGAACAGCGCACGATGCTGACCCTGGTTGAGCAGGGGCAACACTATGCCCTCCTGCCGCTCGATCTCGCCCGTATTGAAGCAGCTTCCAACGAGGCGCTCGTTCTCAATCTGGGCAACCTGACAATCGCTTGTCTGGCGGGCGACCAGAAGTTCACTTTGCAACCGCTTGAGTCCAGACAGATTTCGCTCCGCCCGGTCGGCTCAGACCTGCAATTTGAAATCAAATGCGCCGCCCAACTCCAGGACGATTGGGCCATCGTTTATTCCGGCTCCCAAACGGTGCGAAAAGGCAGCCATTACGTATTTCTGCTGCTGCCAGAAGACGACGGCAGTGTCTATCGCGTCATTCGCTTTCGCGTTTAGGGATTACCAGCGTCGCTGGCGTATCACTGCTCAATGCGCTTTAGCGTGAAGAAACGGTTGCCGCCCAAGGCGCCGTAATCCCGATCAGGAATCTTCACAAAATAGCCCTTAGGATGAAATTTTGGATGGTTCGTCATCCAGGCGTAAGATCCGCCCGTAACCGGAGTGCCGCCAACATAGGTCAGGTTGCCAAAGCGATCCACCACCCGCAGCTCACCCGCGAAATATTCGTTACTGATCGCGACCGCATAGTTGAGCAAACGCGCAAAACGGCCCGGCTTCCCCTGCCCGGCAATGCCAGTCAGGTATTGAATGCGCTCATGCACGCGTGGGACCATCGCCAATTGCCCGTTCGCCTCACGGTAAAAGCCATCCACCTGCCCACGCACGCCCCCCGCTGTGATCACATCGAGAATATTTGCCGAATTGGTGTCCGCCACCTGCATCCGCGTATAGGGCTTGGGCAAAGCAACGCTACGCGCGTGCAACGTCAACAAAATGGCCTCCATCGCCGCCCGTGAATCCGACTCCGACACGTAGCCATGCTCTCCGGGAAAAGGCGCTTCGTTGATTAATAACCTCGCCAAAAAGCCCTGGGCCGATTGGGAAGGCGGCAGTTCGACTACGGCAATAGCACTGTGCCCAGCCCAGAGCCAGCAAGCAGCAAGCGCCAATATCCTCCCGAAGGCTCCAGTAGTAAGCATGACGCCTATCATGCAAACTGAGAACCTTGGAGACAAGTTCTTAGATCCCCTATGCGAGTAAACCCTGGAACCGACAAATTTACAGGGCAATGAACCTTATGCTAATTTAATGGCCCAAATCCCATTAAGACTTATTATGCCAGAGTCATGAAGCCCTACTGTTATTTATTCGCCCTCGTCGCAGCGCCATCCGTGTTTGGATTTGGCACGCTGATCCAAACGTTCGAATCCGGCGAAGACACTTCGGACTGGGGGAACTCATTTTGGGATGCGCCAGCTGGCTTTACCGCGACAACGCCCAGCTTCCTTGATTCATCTATTGGCGGCGCGCAAGCTGGCTATGGCAGCACTTCAGATGGCCAGGATGCCCGTCGGGTCTATAAATTCAACACGGCCAACCTCGACTATACCAGTGAATACACCATTTCACTGTACATAGTCCTTTCCTCAGACAGCATCCCCAGCAGCGGCGAGTTCTCGGTGATCAACGGTAACTATGGTGGCGAAAGCTTTGGCGATCTACGCGTTGTTTCCGACGGCGATAACCTCGACTGGGAAGCTCGGGATGACTCTGTCTTTCAAGATGTCGGCATCGATCTCGCCGCCGACACGCCATACTTCATCCAGTTTACCATCAAACCTGAAACGGCTACCTACGACGTTTACGTTGCCGAAGTAGATACATTTGGAGTTGTTCAGGAATCCGGCTCCCTGACTGACCTGTCAATCGCATCCTACGTCATCACCAATGACAACTACAGCACGCTCCGGGTTCATGCGAACGCCTCGGCGGGCACACTCGATTTTGCTGCTGACAACATCAACATTGCCAACGTCCCCGAGCCGCGAGCATTCGCGGCTTTGGCCGGATGCGTCGCTCTCGCGGCAGTGTGGCGACGTCGGCAGCAAAGCTAGGCACGTTTCATCTAATCGCCACTCTGGCTTTCCTGGTATTCGTCGATGATCGCCTGATGCAGACGGCTGGCGTTCAGCCCAACCATCACCCGATCGCCCACGATGAATGCGGGGCCATGCGTCAGCCCATGCTGTTCCAACAGCTCACGACCACGAGTTGATTTGATTGCGTCATAAACAACGTAATGAAAATCCTGCCCGGTCAGGAACCGCTTCACCTCCGTCGTATGGGGCGTATTGTCGGAGACAACGACGATCACGCGCACGTGCTCTTTCGCTTCATCATATAAATCGTAACCAGACTTCGGCTTTCCTGAGGCGGATGAGAACTTAGGCTGCTTTAGCAATTCGCGGCTCTCTTCGCTCAACCGCTTCAGCGGGAAAGTGAAACGCTGCTCATCAACGGTTCGAATAATTTCCACTTCCCCATCCCGAACGGCCACTACCCGGCAGGAGAGCGTCCGCCCCTCAACATCCGTTAATTCGACCGTCTGAGAAAACGGATTCTTTAATTTTTCCAGGAATGACGTCTCTTCCAGATTACCGTCATTGCTCGCTGACAGCAGCGAAGAAATATCCACGTCCCTCCATTGAACGAAGGCCACGCCGAGCAAGACAAATAACAGACCTGCAAAAATCCATTTCACATCCGAGAATTTGCAGAACGAAACAATCGAAAGCGAGAAGTAATCACAATTCGGGAATAAAAATTACGGAATCAAATGAGGGCGCGCACAACCCGTTATCAACAAAAAAACCCAGGCCAAGAACGACCTGGGTTCGTGAAAAATAGGACTCGGCGACTTAAAGCGCGGCGAGGATCTTCTTTTCGAGTTTGACGATGTCGACACCGAAGCGACGGATGCCGTCGGAGAGCTTCTCGGTCGCCATTTGATCTTCGTTGAGCATCCAACGGAAGGTCTTTTCGTCCATCGAGATCTTCTCGACATCGGCTTCCTTGGCGCTCGCGGCGTCGAGCTTCTTTTCAAGCACGCCTTCGGTCGCGGCCAGTTCACCCAAGAGCTTCGGGCTAATGGTCAATAGGTCGCAGCCGGCCAGCTCGATGATTTCGCTGGTGTTGCGGAAGCTCGCGCCCATGACTTCAGTCTCGTAGCCGAACTTCTTGTAATACGTGTAGATCGCCTGCACGGACTGCACGCCCGGGTCTTCGGCGCCGACGTATTCCTTGCCAGTCGAAGCCTTATACCAGTCGAGAATGCGACCAACAAACGGCGAGATCAATTGTGCGCCGACTTCCGCTGCGCCAATGGCCTGCGCCATGGAGAAGAGCAGCGTCATGTTGCAGTTAATGCCGTCCTTCTTGAGGATTTCTGCGGCCTTAATCCCTTCCCAGGTCGTCGCCAGCTTGATGAGGATGCGCTCGCGGGAAATGCCGTTCTTTTCATACAAGGCAATGATATCGTGGGCGAGGTCGACGCTGCCCTCGATGTCAAAAGACAAACGGGCGTCGACTTCCGTGGATACGCGACCGGGGACAATTTTCAGAATCTCGGAGCCAAAAGCGACCAGGAGGTCGATCATGACTTGGCGGCTCAAGGCGTCGCCCGTCAGGCTCGAGCCCTTGTTATCAGCAATCGCCTTGTCAAAGAGTGCGCCGTATTCAGGCATTTCCACCGCAGAGTAAATGAGGGACGGATTCGTGGTCGCGTCCTGCGGCTGGTATTCCTTCATGGACTCAAAATCGCCGGTGTCCGCAACCACCTTGGTGTATTGCTTGAGGGATTCGAGTTGGTTCGTGGCTGTTTGGGTGCTCATGTTGTGGTATTTGATAGGTATGGCAGTGTGGCCAATGGTTTAGTGGTTTCTTAATTAGCCAGCGTGTTTGCTGAACATGACACCAAAGGCGGAGCAACTTCAATCCTTAAGCGCAGATTTAACGGCAATTACCGCCAGAATCCCCCAGCCGACCAGAAAACAAATCCCACCCAGTGGCGTGATAGGCCCCAGCCAGCGCAAACCACTCAGACAAAGCCAATACAACGAGCCGCTGAAAAGCAAAACGCCCAGCACGAAAAACGCCGCTGCAACCGTGATCGCCCGTCCCTTAACCGGGGCCAAGCCCAGCGCCAGTAGCGCCAGCGCATGCCAGAACTGGTAATCCGCCGCCGTCTGCCAGGTTTCGGCCTTTCCGCTCGCCTCCAACATATCCTTAAGCCCGTGAGCCCCAAAAGCGCCCAACGCCACCGCGAGAAAGGCCAGCACGGCAGCGGTCGCTACTAGACATGGATTAGAAAAATAAGCTGTTCGATTGTGTTCACTCATACAAAGATACCCTTGGTTTTTGCACAAAATCCAAAGTATTAGGGACTTTTGTGGCGGTTATGTAAAGAAAGACAACTAATCGGCATACGACATGCTCAAACAAAATTCGAAAAAAATCTTGTTTTTTTGAACGTATTTTGAAATTGTTCGTCCTGTTGAGCCTAACCAGCTCAAAAAACTAGCAAACAAACCTAACTGACACACAAAATGAAAAAGACCATCGCGACTATCGCTCTTGCTGGCGTCGCAACGGCAGCTTCCGCTGATTTCCTCAGCGATCTGTCCATCGCCGGCACCTTCGACTACGAATCGGAATACGTTTTCCGTTCGTCCAAGCTCGCTCAAGAGTCCTTCCAGCCAAGCGTTGACTTCGGCTACTCGGTACTCGGCGGCGACCTCTATGCTGGTATCTGGACCATGCAGCCGATCTCTGCTGGTTACGCCAACGAAATCGATTTCTACACCGGTTATGCATACCCGGTGACCGACATCTTCACCGTTGATGCTGGTTTCACATACTACTACTACCCAGACACCGGTGTTGGTGGCCTGACTCGTAGCCGTGAAGTCTTCCTCGGTGCTTCCGCTGACGTTCTCCTCAGCCCTGCTGTTTACTTCTACTATGACGTAGACCTCGAGCAGACTGTATTTGAGTTCTCCATCGGTTACAGCCTCGACCTCGGCGAATACGCCAGCGTTGAAGGTCTGTCCCTCGACACCGGTGCATACCTTGGCTTCGTCGACACGCAAGACGTAGGCGGCCTCGGTGGCGGTCTCCACAACGGTTACACCTACGGTGGCATCACTCTCGACCTCGTTTACGCTCTCAACGAGAACGTATCCAGCTCGATCGGTGGTCGCTGGTCCATCAACAACGACGGCAAGGGTGCTGGCGTAAATGTTGGCGGCGAGTCCAAGCTCTGGTTCGGTGCGACCCTCGGCTTCGCTTACTAAGCCTAGTCTGAGCTAACACTCATCACTTTCAAACCCGCGCTGGTCAATCCAGCGCGGGTTTTTGCTTTCCTGATGTCGGCAATTTGCTTTTGCTGATCCCTTTCCACCATGAGCGAATCCACTCCCACCGCCCCCCCCTCCACCCAAAAACTAATCGTCGAATTGGGCGAACGCAGCTACCCCATTTGGATCGCCAGTGACACAAGTTCGCAACTGCTCAGCGACCTCCAGACCCGCAAAGGTAAGGTCGCCGCGCTGATTGATCAGGCGCTGATCCAGGCGATGCCCGGAATTCGCGAAACCGCCTATACCATTCCGACTCACCCGAAAGGCGAAACCGCCAAGTCCATGACTATGCTTGGCGCAATCTTCGATTGCCTCGCGGAACAGCGCGTCGCCCGCGACGGTTGTCTGGTGGCGATCGGTGGCGGCGTAACCGGCGACCTCGGTGGATTTGCCGCCGCCAGCTATTTACGCGGCATCGATTTTTACCAAGTCCCCACCACCCTGCTGGCAATGGTCGACAGCTCTGTCGGCGGCAAGACCGGCATCAATATCCCGGCAGGTAAAAATCTGGTCGGAGCCTTCTGGCAACCTCAGGCCGTCTACATATCCACGGATTTGCTCAGCACCCTCCCCCCTTGGGAATTCTCAGCCGGCATGGCCGAAGTCATTAAATACGGCATGCTATACGATCCAGCTCTCTTCAAACAGCTCTGCGACTTGGAAAAGCCGCTCAGTTGGGATCACCCCGCGCTGCCCGGCATCATTCACCGCTGCTGCGAGATAAAGGCGGAAATCGTCAAAGCCGACGAAAAGGAAACCGCGGCGTCGGGCGGTCGCGCCCTCCTGAACCTCGGTCACACCTTTGCGCATGCCATTGAGAACGTCGCTGGTTACGGGACTTACCTACATGGCGAAGCCGTGGCGATTGGCCTCGTGCTTGCGGCCAAACTCTCCAAAGCCTTGCCCGGCATGGGCATCAGCGAAGATGACATTGCACAGGTGGAATCGCTAATCGCGCGCTATCACTTACCCACCAGCCTCCACTGCCCGCTGAAGCGCCATAGCCGCCACGCCGACTATCACTGGCTCCCCACTAATAATGTAGCGATCATGGACGACTGCCCGGAAGACATGCCCGCCCCCCCCGTCAGCATCGACAGGCTCATGGCCGCCATGATGCGGGATAAGAAAGTCAAGGCGGGCAAGCTGCGCTTTGTCGCCATGGAATCCATTGGCCAGGCTGTCACGGTGAACGAAGTCGATGAATCCCTGGTGCGTCAGCTTTGGCTGGATGCAGGCGCCCAGTAGCCAATGCACACGCAAAGGCTTCATTTTTAACGACTTGCCAAAAGAATAATTCGTTCATACAGATAGCTCTACTCGACGCAGATTACGCGTCTAAAGACTGACATCATGGCTGGCATCGACGAAACCATAGTCCGCGAATATTTCGAACTGAACGGGTTCCTCGTCCGGCAAATGCGAAAATACCAAGTCCAGAGCCGCGCCAAGCGCAGTGAAGAAGAGATCGACTTGATCGTCTGGAATCCCGGCTACCGCCCACAAAGCCGAAAGCCGAACTTTATGTTGTTCTCCAACGAACTACCGCTCATTCACCGCGCCGTGGTGTTCGTCAAAGGGTGGCACAGCCAAAAATTTACCCCCGCCACCCTCCGTGGCAGCGCTGATATTTTCAAATTCCTGGAGAAAGATGTCTACAAACGCGCTGAGGAGCTTTTCGCCATTGAAAAAGATCAAGTAGGCGACTTGGGCAATTTCATGAAAATCCTCGTGCTACCCGGCCTCCCCACCCACGAGCCTCACAAAAGCGAGTCCATCAAGCTCCTCCAAGACGTAGGCTTAGACGCGATCATTTCGTTCCGCTCGATGCTGCAGGACATCCTTGGCAAGATCGAGATCAACCACAACTACTCCAAGGACGACTTCCTCCAAACCCTGCGAATTCTGAAAAACTACGACATGGTCAAGAGTCCTCAAATGGACCTCTTCAACACCAAGGGATAACCCTTGCCCACGTTGCCCAGCATCGTGAAAACTCACATTGCTCGCTTGATTGAGCCCTTAGCGCTGGCTAACGATAATTAGACATGAACGGGAATTTTAATCAGCCGATGGTGGATGAGTGTGCGCAAATGGGCGCAGGCGTGGAGATTGCCTCGTTTGCGATCGTCAAGGCTGGCGCCGTGCTCGGCGATGGCGTGAAAGTGGACCATTTTTCCGTGATCGGCGGTGATCCGCAGTTCCTGGGTTTCGATACGTCTCTGAGCACCGGCGTCCGTATTGGCCGAGGCACCGTGATTCGTGAAGGCGTCACGATCAACCGCTCCACACACGAAGGCGAGTTCACCGAGATCGGCGAGAAATGCTTTTTCATGGCCAACAGCCACGTAGCGCACGATTGCGTCGTCGGCAACAACGTCATCCTCGCCAATGGCGTCCTGCTTGGCGGACACGTGACCGTGGGGGACAACGTGTTCTTCGGTGGCAATGCGGCCATCCAACAGCGCACCCGCATCGGCGAAGGCGCGATTATTGCCGGCTTGGCGCGCATGACCATCGATGTGCCGCCATTCGTCATGACGGGAACTGACAACAACCTCGCAGGCCTAAACCTGATCGGCCTCAAGCGCCGTGGCTTCACAGCCGAAGAAATTTCCGACATCAAGCGCTGCTACCGCGCAGTTTACCTGAGCAAGGAGCTTGGTGGCCCAGTTGCCAAAGCAACAGCAGCGCTCGCCAACGGCCTGTCGACGACTGCGCGCGGCAAGCAGTTCCTCGAATTTTTCACCGAATCGGAAGGCCGGAAATTTGCCCGCCCCCGCCACTAGCCGCCTTCCTTTCAACCCGAATCGCAGTTCTCAAATTGAATTTCCATGCTCCCTCTTGCCATTACCTGCGGCGATCCAGCCGGCGTCGGCCCGGAAATCATTGAGCAATGGCTCGCTCAAAACCCCGACCGCCAGCGCGACGTCAGTGTGATCGGTCCGCAAACGTGGTTGGATAATATTCAGTGCGCCAACCCCGTGCCGGTCGGCGACCGCAGCTTTGTCGCCACGCCCGGCCAGCCGACAGTTGAAGGCGCGCGCATTGCGCTGGAAGCCTTGGAAGAGTCCGCTTACGGCTGTCGCCAGCAGCGCTACCGGGGGGTCGTCACCGCTCCCGTCAGCAAGCACTGGATGGAGCAGGCTGGCTGGTCTCACCCTGGCCAAACCGAGTTCTTTGCGGAGCGCTGGTACGGCGAACCGTCCATGGCTTTCGCGGGCGGCAAGCTCACCGTGCTCCTCACCACCTGGCACATTCCGCTGGCCGAAGTGCCCAATCATTTAAACGAGGAGACTATTGGGCGCGCCGTGAAAAACGCCGCATTCCTCGCCGAACGCCTGGGCGCCGCCCAACCCCGCATTGGCGTTTGCGGGCTGAATCCACATGCTGGCGAAGGCGGGCTGCTTGGCTACGAGGAGCAAGGCGTCATCGACCCCATTCTGGAAAATCTGCGCGACCGTTACCCGGGTCTATCCAGCTGTCAGCCCGGCGACACACTTTTCTGGCGTCAACTTCAGGGCGAATTCGATGTCATCATCGCCATGTACCATGACCAAGGCCTCGCCCCGCTCAAGGCGGTCGATTTTGATCAATCGGTCAATATTACCCTGGGCCTGCCCTTCGTTCGGACCAGTCCCGACCACGGAACCGCCTTCGGCATCGCTGGTAAAGGCCGTGCAGGCATCTCCAGCTTCGCCAATGCCGTTAGATTGGCGGAAAAAATCGCTTTGTAACGAATTTGTCGCCCGAGTGCGCGAAAACTGGAACAGGATGTGGTTATAATGGAAAACGAAAATCAAACCACGTATTTCCATGAAGAAAACTGCTCTATTACTCTCCGCCAGCGCACTGCTGGCGCTCAACGCAAACGCACAGCTCATCATTACAGGCGTATTTGATGGTCCACTCTCAGGTGGCATTCCCAAGACAGTCGAACTTTACGCAACTGAGGCGATTCCAGATCTTTCGATTTTTGGATTAGGTGCTGCCAATAATGGTGGCGGAACTGATGGCGAGGAATTCACATTCTCGGGTAGCGCATCATCCGGTCAATTTATCTACGTAGATCTCGATGCCACTGCATTCGAAAATTTCTTCGGCTTTACTCCTGATTTTACTGATTCAAACGCCACCAATGTTAACGGAAATGATGCAGTAGAATTGTTCAAAAACGGCACGGTAATTGACGTATTCGGTGACATCAATGCCAATGGTTCTGGTCTAGCATGGGATTACCTCGACGGATGGGCCTATCGTATCGATGGAACGGGCCCTGACGGCAGCACGTTCAATGTTGGCAATTGGTATTACAGCGGAATTAATGCACTCGATGGAGAAACAACGAATGCAACTGCTGCAACACCATTCCCAATTGGCACCTATGCCGTTCCCGAGCCTTCGACCTACGCGATGATTGCTGGCATAATGATGCTCGGTTTGGCCATCTACCGTCGCCGCAAATAAGACTTTGTTTATTAGCCATAAATAAATTACCACTACGCGAAAGCCCCGGCTCAATGAGCCGGGGCTTTTACTTTGTAATTAAAGAATTTTTGCGCGCAAATTATCAGACTGAAGAAAGCGAGACAAAGAGGGTAACGAAATCTCCAAGGCTGAAAGCGCTCGCCTACTTCTTGGTGAAGCGATTTTCGGTTCCAGCTAATAGACGCTGAATATTGCCCTTGTGGCGGATAATAATCAACGCGGCGAGCAGGGCGAAGAATGCAACCAGTAAGCCTGGCGACCCCGCCATCAGCGCCAAGAGCGGGAGGCTTACGCCGAAGGCGATCGAGGCCAGCGAAACGTAACGCGAAGTATAAAACGTGGCCACCCAAACGAGAAGGCCGCAGATCAGCACCAACGGCGCCAGCGCGAGCAGCCCGCCCATGGTGACGGCGACGCCTTTCCCCCCCTTGAAGCCAATAAAGATCGAAAAACTATGACCAATAATCGCACCCACCAGACCAATGATCGCAAACGCAAGTGCGTGTTCGCTATCCACGACTAACTGAGGCAACAGCGTAGCGACGAAGCCTTTGAGCGCATCCAGCGCGAAGCAAAGGTTGCCCGCCTTTTTGCCGATAGCCCGCTTGACGTTGGTCGCGCCGGGATTACCGCTGCCGACCTTGAGGATGTCGACACCGTGCTTCTTGCCAATGATGACAGCAAACGAGATCGCGCCGAGTAAATACCCAACGAGCAGTGCTCCAATGGCGGCCAGAATGTTCATTTAAGGTTCGAAAGTTTGAAGGTTCGTATGTTCGTAGGTTATGGCGTGATTGTCATTGGGCAACAACCTTCGAACCTTCAAACTTTTCGAGCCTTCGAACCAAGCTTAAAGCTCGATGATCTTGAACTTCTCGATGTGCTCGTGGTTGGAGATTTCCGCTTGGGCGGCTTCCGAAGGAGCGCTGTCGAGCTCGACCACGCTGATCGCAAAGCCTTCTCCGTGATCGCGAGCCAGCGAGAGGTTGGCAATGTTTACGCCGTCCTTGCCGAGCACCGTGCCCAGGAGACCGACCATGCCGGGAACGTCCTTGTTCTTCACCACGAGCAGTGTGCCCGAGGTGTTGACTTCGACGCCGTGGCCATCGATTTCGACAATGCGCGGGCTCTGGCTCTTGCCAAAGAGCGTGCCAGCCACGGTGCGCACCTTGCCTGTCACTTCAACGGTCTCGACCTTAATGAGCTCCGTGTAATTGGCGTCGACGCTGCTCTTGCTGGTCATGACTTCCACGCCAAGCTGCTCGAGCTTGCTGGGGGCGTTGACGTCGTTGACGTTCGGCGAAATGCGACCGAGGTAGCCACGCTGAACGGCGCGTGAAAGCGGCGTAGTGTCCAGCTTGGTGATCTTGCCGTAGTAAGTGATGTTCAGCTTCTCAACCGTGTCCTTGGAAAGCTGCTGGATGAAGCTGCCCAGCTTTTCGCCAAGGTTCAGATACGGCTTGAGCGCTTCGAGGGCCTTGGGGTCAATCGAAGGCATGTTGATCGCGTTGCGAACCATACCGCCATTGAGGGCGTCGGCCATTTGCTCGGCGATTTCGATGCCCACGCTTTCCTGAGCTTCGGCAGTGGAGGCGCCGAGGTGTGGGGTCAGCGTGACCGTGGGGAATTTGCGCAGTGGGCTGTCTTCTGCGGGGGGCTCGTCTTCAAATACGTCGAGACCGGCGGCGGCGACTTTGCCGCTTTCGAGGCCAGCAATGAGCGCTGCTTCCTTGATGATGCCGCCACGGGCGCAATTGAAGAGACGCACGCCGTCCTTCATCTTGGCGATGGCGGCTTCGTCGATCATGTACTTCGTTTCCGGCGTCAGCGGCATGTGCACCGTGATGTAATCGCTCTTCACAAAGACTTCTTCGAGCTCGACCTTCTTGAGGCCCAGCGTTTCGGCGCGAGACTCGGTCAAGTATGGGTCAAAGGCGAGCACGGTCATGTTGAAAGCCTGTGCGCGCTTGGCGACCTCAGCGCCGATGCGGCCGAGGCCACAGATGCCGAGGACTTTCTGGTTAAGCTCAGCGCCAGCGGGAAGGCTCTTGCGGGGAAAGCCGCCATCCTTCATTTCCTTGTCCGCGCGGGCAATTGGGCGCGAACCGCAAAGCAGGTGAGTAAAAGTCAGCTCCGCCGTGGCAATCGTGTTGCCACCGGGGGTGTTCATGACGATCACGCCGCGCTCAGTGGCGGCGGGAATGTCTACGTTGTCCACACCTACGCCAGCACGACCGACAACTTTCAGCTTCGGCGCGGCGGCCATGACCTCAGCGGTTACCTGGGTGTCAGAACGAACGGCGATGCCTTCCACGTCCGGATGCTCCGCCAGCAACTTCAAAACTTGCTCAGGATTCTTCTTGGGGGACCAATCCGACACGACTTCCCATGCAACGATGACTTCGGCGCCAGGCTGCTGCTTGAAATGTTCGATGCCCAAAGGCGAGATTTTGTCTGCGACCAGGATTTTCATAATGGAAGCAAAGGATTGAACGCGACCCCGGGCGAAATGCAACCGTAGAAAAAGTTAAAACAGCCCGAAGCAGAGGTTTAATAAGGGGAACTGCTTGACCAGATTAGCTCAACGCGTCTCCACTGAGCTTGAGGCCGTCCTCATGCATTGGCAAGAAACCCCTGCAAACGCTCAGCCAGCGCAGCCTCGTCTTTCAGTTCGCATTCCCAAAGGATCAACACGCGCCAGCCCATTTCGGCATAAGCCAACTGGTGCGCTTGATCACGGGAGACGTTGCGCGCGATTTTCGCCAACCAGTAATCCCGATTATTCTTAGGAGTCCGAGCGCCACGCACACAGTCGTGCCCATGCCAGAAACAGCCATGGACGAAAATGACTTTCTTCCGACGGCGAAACGCCAAGTCCGGTTTACCCGGCAGATCCTTGACGTGCAGACGATAACGAAAACCAAGCCCATGGACCAGGCGACGGACCGTCAGCTCCGGCTTCGTGTCCGCCGACTTCACCCGCCGCATGATGCGGGATCGCGTCGCTGGGTCCTCCCGCATCAGGCCGAAACGGAGGTTCGGTCCCGCAATGTGGTCTGCGCTAACAGCGGCTCCAGTAAATGCGCCGCCAAGTAGCGTACGACCGGCACGGCCACGCCATCGCCAATCAAATGGTACCCTTCATTGTAACGCGCGGGAAGTTGATAGCTATCCGGCAAGCCCATCAGGCGCGCAGCTTCGCGCACCGAAAGCAGACGTGTGTGAACCGAATCACCGTCGACGAAAATCAAAGTCTGCCGACTGGAGCCCCCCCCAGGAGTCCGCAAACAGCCCGCAACGCCATCAAAACGCACTTCCGCCCGCTGCATACGCTGACCGTCACAGACACGCGTACGGCGGTAAATCGTCCCCACCATGGGCTGCTGGGCAGCTTGGGCTTGGCCCAACTTGGCGCGATGCTTGGCGTCCATCATGGAGAGCAGGCGCAGTGTTTCTTCGGGCGTATGCCATTTCACGCCGGTGGGTTCTGCTTCGATGCAGTCCGCCAGATCAATGTCCCGCGCCGCTGGTTTCGGCAAGCGCCACCAGACCCAGTCACGTTGTAAATCCTCGCCCAGACGTTCGTAAGCCTGTCGCAAGGCCAGCGGGTGAAAATGCTCGCTCGGCGAGTCAGACGCCAATTCAGCAGGCAATGATTCACCACGCAGCACGGCGACAATGAACAAGCGCGGACGCGACTGCGGCAGGAAATCCACCGCATCCATCAGCAGTGCGCCAAAGCGATACCCCCCCTCCTGCAATGCCTGCGCCAAAGCGCGGAAATCTTGTCCATGGTGAGAAGTGAGCAAACCGGCCACATTTTCCAGCACAACGCACTGCGGCGCCCGACCTTCGTTTGCCAGCGACTGCATCAGGCCCCAAAAAGCCCAGAACGAGCCCGACCGTTGCCCAGCCAGCCCCGCGCCCCCCCCGGCCAGCGATAAATCCTGGCAGGGAAAGGATGCCCAAGCCAGCTCGGCGCACGCGGGTAAATCACTCGCCGCAAGCTCCTGGACCGGCCTCGTAGCAAGCGGCTCATCGGTGCCCCAGTTTCGACGGTAGGCAGCGTTCTTCTTCGCGTCACAGTCATTGGCTAACAGCGGCCGCCAATTGGGCCCCAGCCCCATCCGCGCCATGCCGCCACCAGCGAAAAACTCGTAGTATCCCCCCCCGCGCTTCATCCACCCTAAAGGTTGTTCATGTCGATTTCGATCACCTTGCCGCCACTGAGCTCGGAGCGAATACGCGGCGCCAAGGGGCTCTTGGGATTGTCCTCAACATAGTCGCGCAAGATCGCCTCACGCTCCGGAAATTGTCGCTCGCGCAGCAAAATCACCACTGCACTGCGTTGCATCGCGAGGTCTGGATCTTCAAGAGACGCCGCCACAATGTCCGTCCAGCCATCAACCTGCATCGCACTGACAGCCTCCATCGCAGCCACGCGCACATCGACCGCTTCGTCGAGCATCAGGTCAAGCAAGAGGTTTTCCGCCTCCTTGCGCGGCTGCCGGAGCGCCATCTGCACGAGCGAAGCACGCACATCGGGATACGGGTTGTCCAGCAGCGTGAACACCAAGTCCTCAGACACTAATTCCGGTCGCGCATAATAATGCGTGACGGCCATCGTGCGAATCTCCTGGCTGGAGTCGGTCAGCAAACGCTTCATGATCTCCGGATGCTCACCTGCGAGGTTTAAATTGAGGAACAGACGCACGGCCTCCGCGCGAAGCACCGAGCTACGCAGCTCGGTCAACTTGGGCGCCAGCGGCTCGGCCAGTTCTCGATAGTTGCGCAAGATTTGTAAGAGACGTTGGCCTTGATCCTGCGTCAAACGATCTGCAGCGAGCGCCTGGATCAGCCAATTTAATTCCTGTGGATCACCTGACCAGCGAAACAACGCCAAATGCGCCTCAGCGGAAATCTCTGCATTGTCCGATGCGGCAATCTGCTGAAGCAGCGCCACGCCTTGTGGCGAGCCACGGCGGCCGAGTTCCGCAGTCAACCGTTGCAATGCAGCGGGATCATCTCCGTCGACAATGGACTGAGCGGGCTCAGCCCACACCTCTGGGTCGGCATAACTAATTGCCAACGGAATGGCGTCAAGCCGCACCCCACGGTCAGGATCGCTCATGAGCGTCACAAACACCTCCGGCGAAATGTTCACACTCAGGTTATTAAAGTTAATCAACGCATTGCGACGCACTAAAGCATCCTCATCGTGAAAAGCGCCCTTGAGCGCGCCACGAACTTTCGGGCTCAGCTCTTGATTACGCATATCCGGGCGAATCATACGCGCCGTGCGCCAAATGCTCATGAGCTGTGGGATCATGGCCGACACCATGCGGCGCACCTCCACGTCCTCATCGGCAATGTGCAGCAAAATCGGTTCCACGTTCTGCGCTGGCAATCCGTTACGCCACTCCGCAATCGACACCAACGCCGCGCGGCGAACACGCGCACTGGGGTCACCCATCGCGCGGATCACGGCTTGCTTGGCTTGACGGGCGTGATACTTACCCAGCAACATGGCGGCGCCTGCTCGCAGCTCAGCATTGTCGGATTGCAGGTCCTGCAAAGCGCGATTGATTGTGTCCCGCTCTTGCACCGTCAGTTTCGGCTCGGGCAGTAGCTCAGGCGGCAACATGGAGCGATCAAACTGATTACTCTGCGCGATCACCGAGGACGCTAACAACAAGCTAGCCAAGCCAAGAGAAAACAAACGAGCGCCAACATTGACTAATCCAGCCTTCCGCGCATTTCCCGTATCCTGTTTCTCAAATCGCATGATCAATCTACCCTAACGCAGCCCAAGGCTACGCCGCCAGAACCATTCAATGCCAAATACTGCCAATAAGGCCAGCAGAAACGCGAAATTCCGCGTCCAATGCGTCCGCTCTTCGATCAGTGGAATGCTGCTGGAAAGCCTCAGCTCGTCAATATCGTCCAACTCCTGCCAAGTGAAGTACTCGCCACCAGTAATCCGCGCCACGTCGCGTAAAACGCTTTCACGGAAGCGAAGATCTTCGTTTTCACGTCCGGCGCGGCGCGCGGCAAAATAAGCCGTGTGCTGCAAAACCTCGCCATCCGGGAATTCAATTTCGTAATCGACACGATACTCACCGGGCTGGTCCAGCAATGCGTCACCCGCGAAATGCCCTGGGTCCGCCGCTTCCGGGATCAAGTCCACTTCGGGCAAAATATCGCCGTTGGGCGCGGTAACGGTCGCGCGGATGCGGGCGTCTTCAGAGGGACGGAAATCACTGCCGCGCACTTCGATGTCCAAGGCTACTGGACCGCCCAGACTCACCACTTCGCCCTGGAGCGGCAATTCAACGCGAGGCTTGCCTCCCATCGCCAACCAGGCAACCAACTGCTGCCAAAATGCGGTGTGCTGCTCGTTTTCACGCGCACTGGTCAACGCCCAGCGCCAGGTGCTTTCAGTGCCCAGGTAGGCGACACGGCCCGCGCCGTAAGCATGAACGGCCAACACCGGTAGCCCAGGGCGCTCAGTCTCCGCTGCGACCCGCGCACCCAACGACAAGCCCGCTGGCTGGAAAAACAACGTCTCCGCAGGCAAATAGGGACCAGGAGGCATAGACAAGACGCCGGCCTTGGCGTCCTTAAACACCGGTTGCGGCGCGAGCTCGATCGGCGTTTGCTTCAAAACGCGGCCCAACTCGCCCTCGCGGACGGGCAGCAAAGCCTTCAGGTCTTCCGGCATTTCATTAGGATCGCCGAGAAACAGCGCCCCCCCTCCCCGTCGCAGCAGATAATCTCGCAGCCCCTCGCGGGACTCGGGTTTCATCGCGTTTACGGCGGAGATATCCACGATCAGCACTGAGTGCGGAAAGAGTTCTTCCGAGCTTTCAGGAAATCCGGTCGCCGTTTCATCCATAGCGTCCCCATCGCCAAAGCCCTGTTTATAAAAGCGCTCGGGGCCGGTCTGAATAATGCACAGCCGCTGCAATTGGTCGTCGTCGCCAAGCGCCTGCTGCAAATAACGCCAAAACGGCCCCAGCCGCGCGCTCAGGTAGAGCAGGCTCTGGTTTTGCGGCAAGGTAATGTCCACCGCCGCATAATCCAAGTCGTTGGCGCGGTTATAATCACCAGTGGCAGGCGTCTTGAGCATCGCACGGTAAACTTGCAATCCTGGCGCTTCCGGGATCGTGCTGAAAGTGACTTGGCTTTCCTGACCAGCCGGCAATTCCAACGCTTGGGATTCAATTAATACATCCTGCGCAAAAAGTTGCACCTCGGCCTTGCGCGCCTCACTGAAGTAATTGTTCACGGAAACCGTCAGCGTCAGCGGTTCGCCCAACGGAGCGGACTCGGGAGCGCTGGAAAACTGAACCGCAATGTCGCCCGGCGGGGTTGGCTCACCGATGCCCACGACGCTGATCGGAATGCCCGCTTCGCGCCAAGCCACAGCGGCGTCGGGTAAGCGCTCGCCTTGTAAGTTAATGCCGTCGCTCAGCAACAAGGCGCCCCCCAGTTGCGCGCTGTCTAGAGTCCGCGTGTTCAGAAGCTGGTTCAGCCCGTTGCCCAATGCGGTGTCGCCGCTGCGGGCCGACCAATCCGCGCCAGCTTGCCAACCAGCCGCAATCGTCGAAGGCTCCAGCGCATATTGCTCTGCCAAACGCGCCCAGAGATTGTCCTCGGCATCGGTCTTCAGGGCCTCCTGCAGCACCCCCAAGCGAGTCTGCGCTTTCGCCAAATCAGCCGTTTCCATGCTCCGGGAAACATCGCCGACAATCGCCACTGCAAATTGACTCGCGTCCGGTAACTGCCGCGAAACAAAGGGATTGAGCAACAACAGGACGATCAACCCCACACCGACCACGCGTAATGCCGCCAGCCCCCAGGCCGCATTTTTCATGACGGGGGGACGTTTCCACAGCGCCCAACCCGCCGCCGCCAAACCCGCCAGCATAATGGCCAAAGCGGGGAATGGGGTATCGAAGCCGGTCATGGAAAAGGATTTAGAAACAAATGGTTTTAACTACGAATGGCGCGAAAGCACGCGAATTTCAAACTGTGAATTAGAAATTATCTGCCTGCTCCAGCCAATTCCGCCCCTGTTCGCGAGAATCGTAGTTTATCAGATCACCGTGCACGCAGCGTGAACTGCTCACACTTGGTGGCGATGCCTAGTTCGACATCTATATCAACCAAAGTTCCACAAATGCGCACATCATTCGTCGCCACGGGCCAAACACGAGGTAGGCCATCAAGGAAGCGTAGGACGATCGGCTGAATTTCGCGGCCCAAAATGCTTTCATAGGGGCCGGTCATCCCGGCGTCGGTGTGGTAAGCCGTGCCCCGTGTCAGGATTGTCGCATCGCCCGTTGGAATGTGCGTGTGCGTGCCCACCACCATTTGAGCGCGGCCATCCAGGTACCAGCCCATGGCGACTTTTTCCGAAGTGGTTTCGGCGTGAATTTCAGCCAAAATCGCGTCGCATTGCCCGTCCAATTCGGCGATCTTGGCGTCCGCGCAGCGAAACGGGCAGTCCGCATTGGTTTTCATGAACGTGCGTCCCAATACGGTGAACACGCCCAGCTTCATGCCTTTGCGCTCAATGATAAGATGCGTGCGACCAGGGTTTTCGGGGGGGAGGTTCGCCGGGCGACAAACACTGGCCAACGTCCCGATTTCATCCACAAATCCACGCTGATCCCAGACATGATCGCCCAAGGTAATGCCGTCGACTGCCGAATCCAGAATCTCGCCAGCGATTTTACCCGTGAGCCCCGAACCGGCGGCGGCGTTCTCACCATTGGCCACGACGAAATCGAGCTCCAGCTCCTCCCGGAGTAATTGAACCTGGGCTTTGACAAATGCCCGCCCGGGCTTTCCGACGATGTCGCCAATGAATAAAATGCGCATGCCCCATGCACGCATGGGGAGGTTAAAGTTTAAAGGTTAAAGTTTGATGTAACCATTGCGACGCCCCTAACTTTCCACGGCGAGAGCCGATTCCGACTGGCAGCTCACAATAGCCGGCGCTTCGTGGATCAGCGAATCGTCTTCCAACGCCGCAACCATGAATAGTGCAAAATCGATGCGCCGCGTAAGGTTGCTTTTGAGTATCTCGTCACCCACGTGGTGCGACCATGCAGGCAAGCCCTCGCTCTCGCCCTCCTCCAAATCGCTGCCACGGACTACGGTCCAGCGCCGATCACTCGCAAAGATACGACGACAGGCCTCGACCTGATCATCAATGTCCACCAGTCGCAGGAAGCGCGTGATTTTACTCACGACTGTAAGCATTGTCGTGAATAGTTTCGAATACTGGTCCTGCCCGTCCTTGGTAATGTGCCAGCCACAGGAGAATACGAGGCGCGCATCCGGCTCGGCAAAATCCAACACCGCCTGCGCCGTCCCAGAAGAATAGTCATCCACGCCCCACGGCACAAGGACAGTCAGCACACCATCGCAGCCCGCAACCGCTTTTTCGATCACCGCGCGGTCATTGGTCCGGCCCGGGATGATCGTTATCCGGTCCTTGAACGCATCTAGCTTCCCCACACTTTGCGGCCGACACACACCCACCACCTCATAGCCACGCTCCAGACAATGCCGGACCATGTATTGACCGAGCTTCCCCGAGGCGCCGATGATGCAGGCTTTACGCATGCACGGTAGATTGCGCCACTCCTCACTAAAGTCCATCAAGAGTTTGAACTTTAACCTCTGCGTGACAAGGTGGTGTGAATAAATCCTTGCCCACTGGCATCCCCCACTCTAGCTTCCCGCGCCCTTGAGCCCTACATCCCGCTTTGGGATTGCCTTTGGCGTGCGAATGCCAAGGATGGAGGGTTTTCCACATACGAAAATAACCCAAACACATCGAAGACAATGAAAACCGAATCAGTCGTTAACTTCCCGCCACAGGATGAGAAAGGTCCCGCTATGAAAGGCGCTGACGTTCTCGTCGCTTGCCTTGAGCGTGAGGGTGTCGACGTCGTCTTCGCTTACCCAGGCGGGGCTTCGATGGAGTTGCACCAGGCCCTGACCCGCTCCAACAATATTCGCACCATCCTGCCGCGCCACGAACAAGGCGGCGGCTTCATGGCGCACGGCTATGCCCGCTCCACCGGCAAGGCCGGCGTCTGCATGGCCACCTCTGGCCCCGGCGCAACGAACCTCATCACCTGCATCGCCGACGCATTCATGGACTCGATCCCGCTGGTTGCGATCACTGGCCAGGTGTTCCAGGAACTCATCGGTAAGAGCGCCTTCCAGGAGACCGACTTTTTCGGCATGACCTTGCCGATCGTGAAGCACAGCTTCCTCGTCCTCGAAGCTGAAGAGCTGCCTATGATCGTGAAGAAAGCCTTCGAAATCGCTACGACCGGCCGCCCAGGCCCCGTCGTGATCGACATCCCGAAGGACGTTCAGCAGAAGATCTGGGAGCCTGTGTTCCCTTCGAAGGTTGAAATCCCCGGCATGCGCCCGGTCCCCCACGCCTCGGACGCAGAGCTGATCGAGGTCCTCCAGAAAATTGAAAACAGCCAACAGCCCGCGCTCTACATTGGCGGCGGCATCATCTCCTCGGAGTCCAGCCCTCAACTGCGCGAATTCGCGGAGCTCACCGGCGTGCCCGTTGCGTCGACGCTGATGGGCCTTGGCGCCTTCCCGGCTGACCACCCACAGAGCCTCTACTGGTTCGGCATGCATGGCACCGTGGCCGGTAACTGGGCCGTTTGCGACAGCGATGTGCTCATCACCTTGGGCGCCCGATTCGACGACCGCATTACCGGCACCGTTTCCAAGTTTGCGCCCAACGCGCACATCGTCCACTTCGACATCGACGAAAGCGAGTTCAATAAGAACAAGTTCGCGCATCAGACCGTTTACACGGACGTCAAGTATGCGCTGACCCGGATGATCGAACTCATCAAGGCTGGCCACTTCAAGAAGCCTGACCTGAGCGCCTGGTTCACCACGATCAACCAATGGAAGCAGGAGCATCCGTATCCCTTCCACTACAAGCCCAGCGAACACATCCTGCAGCAGGACGCGATCAAGACCTTGTTCGAAGTCACCAAGGGTGAGGCGATCATCGCCACGGGCGTGGGCCAGCACCAGATGTGGGCGCCGCAGTATTACCACATCAGCGAGCCGCGCACGTTCATCAGCTCTCTCGGCCTTGGCACGATGGGCTTTGGCTACCCGGCTGCGCTTGGCGCCGCCGTTGCCCACCCGGACAAGCTCGTTGTCGACATCGACGGTGACGGCTCCTTCCTGATGAACATTCAGGAGCTCGCCACGGCCAAGATCGAAAAGATCAACGCCAAGATTCTGGTTCTGAACAACCAGCACCTCGGCATGGTGGTGCAGTGGGAAGACCGCTTCTACGACGGCGTTCGCGGCCACACCATTCTCGGCGATCCGAACAACATCGGCGGCCCGGACAACATGGATGCGATTTACCCGGACTACGTAACCGTCGCCCAGGGCTTCGGCATCCCCGCCAAGCGCGTTTATAAGAAGGAAGACCTCAAGGCCGCCATTGAAGAGATGGTCAACACCGAAGGGCCCTTCCTGCTCGACCTCATCGTGCCCTACACTGAGCACGTGCTGCCGTTCATCCCACAGAAGAAGTCAGCCAAGGAAATCCTCACCGACTAGCAGCGTCCCGCTGCACCGGAGAGTCGGCCGCTGGCCGATAGCTGCGAGGCAAACGAAAGTGTTTCGAAACGCGTCCCATACGGGGCGCGTTTTTTGTTTTTACGCGGAAGCGGCATCTTGCCGCTTTGGACGATTTAGCAAATAAAGCGGCTAGAAGCCGTTTCTACATTCGTACAACAACCCCTACTTGAAGAGGTTATACTTCAAAATCGCGTAGATTGCGCGGAAACCGTCCTTGTAACCAATCTTTTTACCTTCTTCGTAAGTACGGCCATAGTAGGAAATGCCTACCTCGAAAATGCGCACTTTGAGTTTCGCCACCTTTGCGGTAATCTCGGGCTCGAAGCCAAAACGATTTTCCTCAACCTCGATCTGGTCAATGATCTCTTTGCGGAAGACCTTGTAGCAGGTTTCCATGTCGGTGAGATTGATGTTGGTGAAGGCGTTGGAAAGAAACGTCAGGAACTTGTTGCCCAGCATGTGCCAGTAGTAAACCACGCGATGGGATTCCCCCCCGGCAAAACGCGAGCCATAAACGACATCCGCCTTGCCGTCCAGAATCGGCTTGAGTAGCTTGGGGTATTCCTGCGGATCGTATTCCAGGTCCGCATCCTGAATGATGACGATGTCGCCCGTTGCTGATTTGAAACCAGTGCGCAGCGCGGCGCCCTTGCCCTGATTCACCTCGTGATAAACGATCTGGCTAACTTCCGGCTTTATTTTTGCCTCCAGAATGTCCCGGGTGCCGTCAGTGGAGTAGTCATCGACGACGATAATTTCCATATCGTCCACGGGCGAAGCTTTCACCGCAGCAATGACAGATTCGATAGTAGCAGACTCGTTATAACACGGAATAACGATAGATAGTTTCATCGCGGGACACCGTATGCGGGCGATCCCCGTAAAAGCGAGGCAAAATCACATCCGTCCCCAACCGGCCAACAATACAGAAACACTTGCCAGACAAGCAGCTTCCGTTCGCAAGACGCGCTCGCCCAGGCTGGCCAGTTGAAAACCAGCGCCACGCAACAAATCCCGCTCCTTCGCAGACCAGCCTCGCTCCGCGCCAATGGCGAGCGTGGTCGGTTGCTCAGGCAGATTCAATGATGACAGCGGCCCAACTCCTTCATAAACATCGAGCGCAGCCTGACCCGGCGTGGCGACAGCGGTAAGGGCATCAGCCAATTTGGGAAAATGCCGCACCTCGGGCAATTGCGTGGCAAAGCCCTGCTCCGCCCCCTGCCAAAGACGTTCACGCCATTCCTCGCTCGACCAGAGTTTGCTGCTCGCATACGAGGCCTCACCTTTTTCGGCTTGAAAGAAATCCAGTCCGGCCACCCCGAGACACGCGGCCTCGAAGAGCACGCGGCGTGCAGTTTGCGGACGCGGCACGCCCACCAATAACCGAATCGGGTGTGTGACCGGCGCCTGCGTTTCCCAAGCGATATCGAGCCGCATGCCAGCGGGGCCATCTTCCACGATTTTGCCCAGGCCGCGCACGCCATTCACCACCCCTACATAGACGGGATCACCCACGCCCAGCCGGATCACTTCACGAATGTGCCTCGCGCGGGGGTCGTTGGTCGGAATCAGCGCCGCTTCTTCAGCCGTCTGGAACAAAATGAGATTCACGGCAGCAGCGTCAGGGTTACCTCCCCCCTCGGCAAACCTTTATCACCGCACAACCCGCCTTGGAAAAAGGAAAATGTTTGCCATCCCCCCGCCCTTCCCGCTTGTTACTCGTTTTTTCGCATGTTCGGAGCACCACTCACCAAGACGCTGATTCGCACAACGGCTGCCCTCATTGCCTTACTGGCGGCGCCACACGTCCAGGCGGACGCCACCCTCAGCTTGCCCGAGACGGTTTTCCCGGAGCTGGAGTCCATTTTGAAGCAAATGGAGGGAGAATCGCCCGACATGCTGATCCGCCGCGCGCAGGTCCAAGCGGCGGAAGCGGCTGAGCAGTCTCGCTTGGCGCCAAAATGGCCACAGGTTCGCCTGAATCTCCAGATGATGAACCGCAGTGAATTCCGGAGCAGCGACCCAACCTACCAGAACACCACGCAGCCGTTTGGCATCGCCCGTCTGGAACAGGAGCTTTACCACTGGGGCGCACTCGACGCCCACCGCGACATTGGTAAATTTGAAAAGGCCATAGCCGACAACAATTATCAGGAAACCTATCGCCTACTGACCCTCCGCGTGCGCAGCCTCTACCTTCGTCTGCTATTCGCCCGCGAACAAGTTGGCTTCTACCAAGCAGAGTCCAATCGCTTACAGCAAAGCTTGTCCCGGAGCCAACAGCAGTCCGATGCAGGTCGCATTACGGCAGACCAATTGGAAAGCGACCGACTCAATCTGGAAGAGTCCGACATCCAGCTCGACCGCTCGCGCGACGAAGCCCAAATGCTGGAGGAAGACCTGCGTCTGGCATCCGGCTGGCAAGGCCCGATCAATGGACCAACCGATGGGCTTCTGCAGCGCTTTCAAGCCTTGGCGCTCGAGGAAGCCGAGTCCGCCGCAGAGATCATTACCAGCCAAGCCCCCCCCTCCGTTGAGTATCTAAACAAACAACAACAGCTCAACATTGCCGAGGCCAACTACACGCAAATCCGCTCGCAAAACCTGCCCTTGCTCGACTTCGTCACCGAGGCTTATCAGGACCAGATCGCCACCCAAGGTCGCGACAACATCGACCGTACCGTGCTCGCCGTTTACTTGCGTGTAAACTGGCACATCTTCGACGGTTTTCAGACCAAATGGGAAAAGATCCGCTCCAAGGCTGAGCAGCGCGCCCTGCAAGTCCAGGCCGAGCACATCGCAGAAAAGGATAAGCTCGACGTCGAGCGTCTCAAACGCGAACGCAAGTTGATCGAGCGTGACATTGCCCTATGGGAGCGCCGAGTGAGCCTGAGCGACAACCAGCTCAAGCGCGTGCAGGTGGACCGCGAGAAAAACACCGCCACTGAAAACGACCTCCTCAGCGCGCAAAACACCCTGCTGGCCGACCGCCTGACTCTCGCCAACTACCGTCTCAGCCTGTTCAACAACTCTACCGAACTACTCTCTCTTTACGGCAAGGATCCCTTCGGCGCTCCGAAGCACCCGGCGATCAAACCAGTCGAAGAGGAATTCGATGAGAACTTTTTCTGGTAATGAAATCCCTGTGGAAAATTTTATTGGCGCTCGTCGTGATTGCCGCGCTGGCCGCGATTCCGCTGCTTAACTCCCGCACCCAAGTCAAAGCCAAGGCCGTGCAACGCGGCACCGCACTGGACGCCATTTCGGGCAACGTCAGCGTGCAGGCCGCACTCGACATCGAGCTAAAAAACCGCGAACCCGGGCTCATCATCGAGTCTGCCTACGACCCAAGCCGGGGCGGCGTGCCCGTAACTGCTGGCCAAGTAGTTTTCCAACAAGACACGCGCGACCTCGATTTCGAAATCGAAAACCTCAAGCTCGAGCTCGAAACCGTCAAAAAGCGCATTGCCAACGGTTCGCCGCTGGAACCCGACTTACAGACCGCCAAACAGGACCTTGACCAAAATCAGGCCCTGGCCGATGGCGGCAATTACCCGCAGTCCGAGTTGGAAAAAGACAAGCGCGCCGTGATCAAGCTCGAGCGCCAAGTCCGCCAGCAATACCTCGACTGGGAGCAATCGGAGAAGTCCCTCGCCCAACAGATCCGCCAACTGGAGGAGCGCCGCAGCGACATGCAAATCCGCTCCCCTATCGACGGCTTGATGATCGATGCTCAAGTGTTTCCGGGCGACTACGTGGAAGGCCCAACTGTCCTCGCCCGCGTGCTCAGCAACCAGAAGCTCGTGCGCATCAGCATCAGCGAGGAGGATTACCCCGGCATCCGCCCCGGCCAGTCTGTGTCGCTCAAGCTGCTCGGCGTCGGCAACAAGCTCTTTACTGGCCAGGTATCCCAGTTGCTGCCGACGTCCAATGCCGAAACCAAGCGCCGCGATATTTTCGTGGAACTCGCCAACGCCGAGGAAGGCGACCTCGTGGACGGCATGACCGGCGAATCTTCGGTCACCAAAGCCAGCCGCGAGAACGCCTTGATCATTCCGCGTCGTGCTCTGCTCGGCAACGCCGTCTTCGTCGTCAATGCTGACCAAGTCGAAGAGCGCGCCGTCGAGCTCGGTTTCGTGGGCCTCGTCCAAGCCGAGATCACCGGTGGCCTTAAGGAAGGCGAGCAGGTCGTGACCGAAGACCCACGCGAACTCAAGCATGGCGATAAAGTTGAAGTGATCGAATAAGCTGCCGTGAGCCCAAACTTCGCCATCGCATTCCGCTTCATCGTTTCCCGCAAGCGCTCCATGATCATGAGCCTCGCGGGCATTGTGTTCGGCGTTGGCTTTTTCATCGTCACCCAGGCCCAGACCAGCGGTTTCGAGAAATTCTACATCGACACCATCATCGGCGCCGACAGCCCGATCCGTATTGAAGACCGTTTTCAGGACATCGGCCTCGCTATCAACGCGGCCGACAGCGAGGGCAACCGCAGTAATTTCATTACCGAGACAGACCCCAACCGCAAATACATTCACGGCATCGAATACCCAAACAAGCTGCGCGAAGCCGTCGTAGCATTTGACGACGTAACCGCCGTCTCCGAGGTGCTGCGCGGTGAATCTCGGGCGCTCAGCAAGACCAGTGAGCAAACCGCTCGCGTGCATGGCATCCGCTTAAAAGACCACCTACAGGTGACCGACCTCGAAAGCCAGATGCTGTGGGGAAGTCTCGACAACTTCGCTTTCAACCCCAGCTCCGTGCTGCTGGGCAAGAAATTCGCCGAGCGCATGCACGTCGAAGTCGGCGACTACATCCTGTTTGAATACGCGGGCAGCACGCGCCGCTACAAGGTTGCAGGCATCTTTGAGACGGGCATTGAGCAGATCGATAAACAACGCGTTTACATGCACATTGGCGAGACGCGGGCGCTGCTGAAAAAACCATTTGGCGAGGCGTTTTTCCAGATCGCCGTACGCGACCCGGACAAAGCCATGCAAGTCGCCGCGCGCCTGGAGGAGGCGTTGCACCACAATGTCATCTCCTGGCAGGAGCGTGAAAAATCCTGGCTCCAAGTGTTCTCCGTGCTACGCATTTCATCAGCAATTACCGTGTCGACGATCATCCTGATTTCCGGCCTCGGCATGTTCAATACGCTCGCGATGCTCGTCATGGAAAAGACACGCGAGATCGCCATTTTACGCTCCATCGGTTACACCCGTACAGACATTTCACGCATCTTCCTTTGGCAAGGTTTTCTCGTCTTGCTGGCGGGCACCTTCTGCGGCTGGATTTTCGGAGCAGGGGTCACCTTTGCCATCTCGAAATTGCCGATCCGCATTCGTGGCATTTTCACGGCGGATTCGTTCATCGTGAATTGGGACCTCAACCACTACATCATGGCTGCCATCGTGGCGGCGTTCACCGTCATGATCGCAAGCTACATTCCCGCGCGGCGCGCGGCGGGCCTGGAACCTGGCAGCATCATCCGCGGCGCCAGCATGTAATTAAAAATCACAATAACTATGAGCTGTATTTTCTGCGACATCTTATCTGGTAAATTACCCGCGTATATGATCTACCGCGACGATTATGTGGCTGCGTTCATGGATATCCAACCCGTAAACCCTGGCCACACATTAGTCATTCCGGTGCAACATGCAGTTGGGCTCAGCGACCTACCCGTGGAAGATGGCGGAAAAATCTTTGCCCTTGGTCAACGAATCGGAAATGCCCTGAAAAAGTCTGGCCTGAAATGCGAGGGAGTGAATCTGTTTCTAGCCGATGGCGAAGCTGCAATGCAGGAAGTTTTTCACCTACACCTCCATGTCTTCCCGCGCTTTAAAGGTGATGGCTTTGGCCTGACCTTTGCAGATTCATACTTTACCAAACCGCATTATTCGGAACTAGCCGCGCCCGCAGAGCAGATTAAAAAGTTTCTATAGCAGTTCATGCCTGAAGCAACGCCAGCAAACGTCGAACCCGTGCTCCGCGCCGAGGACCTGCACCGCTTCCTCGGACAGGACGAATCCCGCGTACACGTGCTCCGGGGCGTGAACCTGGAACTCAAGGCGGCGACGACTTATTCCGTCGTGGGTCAGTCAGGCTGCGGCAAGAGCACGATGCTCTACTTGCTCGGGCTGCTGGATCGCCAGGACAAGGGCAAGATCTGGATTCGCGACGAACTGATGTCCGACGCCTCCGACGCCGAACGCACCGCCGCGCGCAGCCGCCACATCGGCTTCGTTTTCCAGTTTCACTTTTTGCTGCCAGAGTTCAGCGCTGCAGAAAACGTCATGCTGCCAATGCGCAAGCTGGGCGTTCGCTCCAACGATGAAATGCGCGCCCGCGCCGAGCACCTGCTCGGTCTGGTTGGGCTTCAGGAAAAGGTTGATCGCCTCGCCACCCACCTTTCTGGCGGCGAACAGCAGCGTGTGGCGATCGCGCGTTCGCTGGCAAACGACCCTGCCCTACTCCTCGCCGATGAGCCAACCGGCAACCTCGATGTGAAGAACTCAGACATGGTTTTCAACCTCCTGCAAAGCCTGAGTAAGGAGACCGGCCAAGCAATCCTCATGGTCACCCACAACGCCGAGCTGGCGACCAAAACCGATGCCTGCCTGCGCATGCAGGACGGTCGGTTTATTCATTAAACTATTTCCCTGCAGGCGGATCGAGATTAATTGAGCGGGCCAGCTTAATCGAATCGTCTCGGCCTTTTTCAAAGGACATCGGATCAGCGATGCTATAGATGGAGTAAATTTCGCGTAAATCACCCAAGCGATCAACGCACGAC
This sequence comes from Cerasicoccus frondis, assembly GCA_031296915.1. Lineage (GTDB taxonomy): Bacteria > Verrucomicrobiota > Verrucomicrobiia > Opitutales > Cerasicoccaceae > Cerasicoccus > Cerasicoccus frondis. The sequence continues at coordinate 52,687 of JAVDPC010000029.1, forward strand.
ACCGGCAAATAAACCGTTGGGCTAATGTCCATGTTGCAGGAGAATACAGAGACTGGTATCTCACCTTCTGTATCTACATAGGTTTGCACATCCTTGAAATTCTCCCCATGGACAGAGACCGAGCTCACCATATTTTGCAGAAGCGCTATTTTATCTTCACGATTCATGAGGCTGAAACTATTCGGCATCGCCTGAAAATGCATATCCGAAATACGTCGATAGCCTGGGCGCGCAGAAAAGCTCAGTGGCGTCAGCACAAGCACCTCGTAGTCTGAAAACAGGATAATTTTATAGGGTGCGTAACCACCGCCATAAAAATTATCTGTAATCTGATCAGCCGCGTTAATCAAATCAGTACGCGCAACAACCCCTTCCTGATACACTTTGTAACCTGTCGGCACTTCGAAGGAAAACCCTTCCAAACCAACACCTTCGCCGATAACGGTGTTGCCTTGAACATGGTAATTATCCTCGGTGCTCTCACAGCCAATCAGCGCAAATCCCAAGGCGACAAGGAGTAAAATATTTTTCATACGGGATATGATCGAATGATATTATCACCGTTTGCCAACGTAAATCTGCAAAGTATTTTGGGTGACGGCTGGCACCTCTAGCACAGCCTTCCAGCCAAAAAAGTTCTCCTGGCGCTGGACGCATGGCCCTCGCGGTGACACGTTGACTCGTATGCAAACCGAATCCCAAACCCTCGACGCCATCATTCAGCGGCGACGCACTTTAAAAATGCTGACCGACGAGCCGCTGCCCGCCATCAACCAACGAGCGGTGATCAACGAGATAATCCAAGCTGGCGCTTGGGCGCCATTCCACCGCCCCTGCGCAAGCGAACATCGTGGACAGCTGGATTCAATCGTTCCCTGGCGCGCCTATGCACTGGACGCCACGGCATGCCGTCATTTGCGGGAAAAGCTCATCAGCGTGGGCGATAGCAGCAAGATTATCCAAATGCTGGCCGCAGCCGAAGCGTTAATTCAAGTAACCTGGCTACCCAACCGCCCCAAAGCGGAGACTGACGCGCTGTTCGAGCCCACCTTGGAAAACATGGAACACCTTGCCGCCGCCTCATCAGCCGTGCAAAACATGCTACTCGCCGCCACCGCCAGATGTTTTGAGAACTACTGGAGCAGCGGCGGGGCCCTCCGCGAGTCTCAAGTCTTTACCTGGTTGGGCATACCGGAAAACGAAATTTTGCTCGGCTCGATCTTCCTCTTTCCCGCCGATGCCGCAGGCGCTGAAGCCGCTCCGGGAAAATTGCGCGATAAACGAGGTCCAGTGGAAAGCTGGGCCAAATGGGCTCTCTAGAGCACTTTTCATCTAGATTGGCCGAGTCAGGTGGGTTAGAGATTGGATGCAGCGCAAGGCGGCTTTGATTGAGCGGGCTGGAAGCCCGTGATTGAAATGCCAACGCCGCGAACTTCCAATCTGGCCCCAAGTCCTAAACCGAGTGCTTTTCCGCGCCAGCGTTGTTGGCTTTTCGCTCACAGGCTTCCAGCCTGCGACGCTCAAGCCGCCTTGCTGAACACGAAAAATCACTGCGGCCTGATCGGCCAATCTAGATGAAAAGTGCTCTAGGCAGCGTCTAACTCCAAACGATGCGTTTCCGGCAAAAAGCAAATGGCGACCGTTGACACCGCAGCAAGCCCCATCAGGTAGAAGGTTGGCTCCAGCGGGTTGCCGGATTCGCCGATGAGCCAAGTGGCGACCATGGGCGTCGTTCCACCAAAAATCGCCATGGTCAGGTTATAGGCCATCGATACCGAGCTACAACGGAATGTCGCCTTCGTGTTCTCCACCATTACGGCCGTGCTTGCTCCCAGTGTGGCGCCGATCAGCAACGCAAACCCCAACTGGCCCAGAAAAACATAGAGTTGAGTCGTATGCTGGATCAGCAGAAATAAGGGATAGGAAAACAGCAGACAGCCCAGCGAAGAAAAAAGCAGCACTGGCTTACGGCCAACCCGATCACTGATCCACCCCCAGCCAATCGAGAAAATCACGAGGGCCAGCATCGCCAGGGAATTTATTTTCAGGCTCACGCCCTCAGGCATGCCCAGTTCCTCATGCGTGTAGGTGGTGATGTAAATGAACATCATGTAGAAGCCTGCGCTGCCCAGCAGAAACATTCCCATGATCTTCAACATGACGCGCCAGTCTGTCTTGATCGCCATCCAGGTGGGAGGACGCCCAGTATGACTCTCCGGCTCATTGCCGGTTAAGTTTCGACGAAAATACAGACAAACCGCCATGACGCTGATCCCGCCAAGAAATGGTAGGCGCCACCCCCAGCTTGCGAGTTGTTCTGGCGTGAGCGCATCATTGATCAATGCGCCAACATACGAACCACCCAGCATTCCCAGAACACCGCCAACAAACGCCCACACCCCGATCGCTCCCCGTCTGCCCGGCGGCGCATTCTCCACGAGGTAAATAATCGAGCCAGTGAACTCTCCGCCCACCGAAAACCCCTGCAACATACGCAGCAACGTCAACAAAACAGGCGCGGCCAGCCCGATAGCCTGATAATTCGGTAAAACGCCAAGGGCAAAAGTAGAGAGCCCCATGAGAATCACCGACCAACGCAGGACGACTTCGCGGCCTTTGCGATCCCCCAAAGAGCCGAAAAACACTGCCCCCAACGGACGAGCCATAAAGCCGGAAGCAAAAACCCCAAAAGCAGCCAACAAAGAAAGCGTTTTGTCTTCAATCGGGAAAAACTGCTGGCCGATCGTCGAAGCAAAAAATCCATAAGCCGCGAAATCAAACCACTCCAACACATTCCCGATTGCGCCGGCAATAAACTGTTTACGATCTTTCAACATCGCTCACGAAAACACAGTGCCCCTCACTCAATGAGACTCGAATGAATTGGCAAGCCAACAACCTACCCTCCTTCGCTTAGCGCTTGAACCGAAAGGATTGGCCAGAGTATAATTTAATCAGAAAAAACGTCCTGCTTCAGTCACTAGACTATTCCCAATCACACAAACAGCGCCATGAGTTCACCCACACTGGTGTTAAAAATTTGTAAAATCCATACATCACGCAATATGTAGGGGTTTTCACTTAAAAGCAAAATACTTGGCTCGATAATTGCACGATGCGTCATGCTTATAACCTAGCTATGGAGACTGATGGCTTAAACATCGCCTGGATACTCGTTACCGCCGCCATGGTAATGACTATGCAGGTGGGTTTTTGCCTGTTGGAATCTGGCTTGGTCCGCGCAAAAAACAGCATCAATGTCGCCATTAAAAACATGGCGGACTTCTGCGTTTCCGCGACAGTGTTTTGGTTTATCGGCTTTGGCCTGATGTTTGGAGGCGGCGCGCTCTCAGGCTTCGTGGGCCTGACAGACTTCCTATTCGATCCCGGCCACGAACCATTCCTCCTGGCTTTTTTCGTTTTCCAGTTGGTGTTCTGCGGCACTGCGATCACGATTATCTCCGGCGCAGTTGCAGAGCGCATTCGCTTCAGCGCCTATCTTTGCGTGGCGCTATTTGTGTCCGGGGTCATATACCCGCTGTTTGGACACTGGGTCTGGGCGACCAATGAAGCGGGGCCAATGGGTTGGTTGGGACAACTGGGCTTCCTTGATTTTGCCGGGTCAACGGTCGTTCACTCCGTCGGCGGATGGGTCGCGTTTGCCGGAGTGCTCATCATCGGGCCTCGCATCGGGCAATTCGAAGCCGATCAGCCCAAAATCCAGGGACACAACTTGACGCTGGCCTCTGCCGGCACCCTCATACTTTGGTTCGGCTGGATCGGTTTCAATGGTGGAAGCACACTGGCCCTCAACGACCGCGTGCCCGGCATCATCGCCAACACCATCATCGCTGGCGGCTTCGGCGGCCTGTCCTCCATGCTCATCGCTTATGCTTACTACGGCATGCCCAAGACCTGGGCCATCATGAACGGCATCATTGGCGGCTTAGTTGGCATCACCGCTTGCTGCAACGTGGTCAGCATTACATCGGCGGCGTTGATCGGTTTGATATCCGGCGTCATCTGCTTCCTGGGGATGATGTGGATGGAAAAGCGTAAGCTTGATGATGCAGTCGGCGCAGTCCCAGCTCATGCTTTTTGCGGCGCCTTTGGCACGCTGTCCGTGGCGTTATTTGGCGAAACAGAGGCCTGGGGCACTGGCTTGAGCCGCTTCGAGCAACTCGGCGTGCAATCCCTGGGAATCCTGACCTGCTTTGCCTGGACCTTTACAACGGCTATAGTGTTTTTCTACGCCTTGCGCAAAATGGGCAAACTACGCGTAACGCCAGAGCAGGAGCGCGCGGGCCTCAATGTATCCGAGCATGGGGCAAGCACCGAGCTGGTCGACCTCATAACCGAGATGAATATGCAGCGCCAGGCGGGTAGCTTTGACTACCAAGTCCACGTCGAGCCGCATACTGAAGTCGGCCAAATCGCCACCGAATACAATCGCGTGATCGCCAAAGTGGCAGAGGAATTCCGGCGTCGCGGCGAAGCCATCATCGCGGCCCAAACAGCCCGCAATGAAGCCGAGCGCGCCAACAAGGTGAAGAATGAATTCCTCGCCAACATGAGCCACGAGCTGCGCACGCCGCTCGGGATCATTACCGGCTATACCGAACTCGTTCAAGAGGAGCTGCGTGACAACGGCGTTGAAGGATACGGCGACGATTTACAAACCATTGCCGACGCCAGCAACCACCTGCTGCACCTCATCAATGGCGTCCTCGACATTTCAAAGATTGAGTCTGGCCGTTTGGAAATACACTTGGAGCCCGTCGACATTGGCGACCTTGTGCATCGCCTGGCCCAAACCGTTAAGCCTCTGCTCCGCGAGAACGCCAACGAACTCACCCTCTCCATTCCCAGTGACTTGGGCATTCTCGTGACCGACGAAATCAAGCTTCAGCAATGCCTGCTTAACCTGATTTCCAACGCCACTAAATTCACCGAAAAGGGTGAAGTGCGCCTGGCCCTGTCGCGCGCCCAAAGCCAAAGCAACCGCCCGCTTTTCATATTTGAGGTCGCCGATACCGGCATTGGCATGACTCCAGCGCAAATGGAGAATATTTTCGAGGCATTCACTCAAGCCGACAGTTCGACAACTCGTAAATACGGGGGAACTGGACTCGGCTTGGCGATCACCCGCAGCTTTTGCCGCCTCATGGGGGGCGAGATCGCGGTCGCCTCTAAGCCTGGCGTGGGATCCACGTTTACCATTACGCTTCCCGCAGATCTAGGCCCGACGGAGAAACCGATTCCGGCCGAACAATTGCAAATAAATTCTGTCCAGCGGACATGAACCCGCCCTATATTTTGGTCGTGGAGGACAACCCAACCCTCTGCGATATGATCCGGCGTAGGCTGGAACGCCGGGGCTACACTGCGGCTTGCGCCAAAGACGGCCAAGCAGGTCTGGAAACTGCGATCGCGACCAAACCAGACCTCATCCTTCTCGATATGAGCCTGCCAATCATGGATGGTTGGACTGTGGCCAAGGCATTGCGTAAAAACAAAGCAACCCGCGATATCCCCACCATCGCAATCACGGCGCACGCCATGCGCGGTGACCGCGAGCGCGCTCTCGGAGCTGGTTGCCATGAGTTTGAAACCAAGCCAATTGATTTCGACCAGCTACAGACTAAAATAAATATGTTCCTGCCCCAACCAAACGACGAAATCTCAGAGTAGCTTTCAAAAAAAGCGCGCATAGCCGAAGCCACACGCGCCCTGATTCCTAATACTCTTCAGTAAATTCAAACTTCCTTTTTCTCCAGCGGATAGAACTTCACCCAGTCGATCTCATATGTCGCAGTTTCCGACGGTGGGCCTTCAATCCAGTTTTTCATGGTCCAGGAATTAAAGAAGAACTCGTAGTTTTCATCGACCCAGGCGTCTTCAGTATAGCGCCATGTGTGGATGATCTTTCCGTCGACATGCCAGTCGACTCGATCAGGCAAAATATCAAAACCCCACTCATGAAAGTCATCAGATGGGTTGAAATCGACTTCCTGATAATGAGCGTAGAAATTGTTGCGTCCCTTCAAATGAATCGCCAAGTGCACCTCCGCACGATCCTCATGATGCTTCGAGGTTAGGAACTCTATGTCCACCTCGCTCATGCCCCCCTGACCATTGGTCTCAGGTCGAGATTTGTCATCCCAATCCTTCGTAAAAATGCTGTTGAGCACCCCCGGAACTGCCGAAGGCTTAACCCGCGCCACCCAACGCCCATAACCAAATTCTCCCTTCGTCTGCATCGACCCACCCTCGCCTGGCAGCTTGGGCAGCACCGTTTGCACCATCATCCCTTCGCCATCAGTTTGACAACGGGACTTGGCCATTTGGGTCTTGTTCTGCTTCCAGGTCGCCACTCGCCAAGCTTCCTGTGACTGTTCCCACCCAGGATCAAAATTGTCAACGAACGCTGGTTCTTTGGAAAAAGAATACTCAGTTTCGGCGACCAAAGTGGCTGTGAACGCGACAGCAAGTGCCGCCGATGAAGCAAGGTAACGAGTCAAAAAGGGGGATATCATACGCATGATTAAAGGATAACACGTGTCTTAATGCAATCAAATTCATCTAAATCATCCGATTGACCACAAGTTGCCAACCCTCCGACTTGCTGAATCCTAAGCCAGAAGATTCATTATCAAAGCAATCAGACCGGGCGATCCATTCACCCAAGCACACTTCACGCTTACGTAACTGAGTCCGCTTGAGTCGTTCGTCTGGCGCACATTCTCCTCGATAATTCTTCACGTCTTCGCGTGAGTTCACTTAGTGTAAGCGGCTCTGGCCAAATTCAGGGCCCTCAAAAGCTTTAATTTGAAAACACTACCTGGAGTTTCCAGCTACGTTCACCAAACACGCTGAGGGCCAATTGATAAAAAAATCCACCGGCAAAGCAGATTTAACGTGATTTTTGCCGGAAACCGGTCAAATAAGGTGTTTTTTCAGTTAAAAATAGTCATTGCGCCATCTGCAATGGCTGGCCTAATCTTTGGCGCTTATCAATCCCCTGGACCACCGCGCGTAACCAACCGCGCAGAAACCAATTGCTTATGGACATCAAGGAGATCAAACAGATCGTTGAACTAATGAAGCGTTCGGACCTGACGGAGTTCGAGATTGAGGAAAAAGACCTCAAGCTCCGCATCAGCCGTAACGGAGGCGTCGTCGTCGCCGCTCCTATCGCTGCGCCCGCTGCCGCGCCTGCTCCGGTAGCCGCTGAACCAGCTGCTGCTCCTGCCGCTTCGGCGGCCCCGAAAGATGAACCCGGCGTAACCATCATCAAGTCTCCGATGGTTGGCACCTTCTACCGCGCGCCCAGCCCGGACAGCAAGGTCTTCGCCGACATCGGCACGAAGGTCAAGCCAGACTCCGTGGTCTGCATCATCGAAGCGATGAAGGTCATGAATGAAATCAACGCGGAAGTCTCCGGCTCCATTGTAGAAATTCTCGTCGAAAACGGTCAGGCCGTTGAATACGGACAAGCCTTGTTCAAGGTTAAGGCTTAACAAACGCATTACCTGCAAGCGCGCCAACGGCAATCCGTGGGCGCGTGCGATTATCCATGATTCAAAAGATACTCATTGCCAACCGTGGCGAAATCGCCCTGCGCATCGTGCGCGCCTGCCGGGAACTCGGCATCCGCACGCTGGCGGTCTACTCCGAAGCCGACGAACAAAGCCTGCACGTGCAGTTGGCTGATGAAGCCATCTGCATCGGGCCCGCCGCCTCTTCGGAAAGCTACCTGAAGGCCGACCGCATCATCAGCGCAGCGGAAATCGCCGACGTCGACGCCATTCACCCGGGCTTCGGCTTCCTCTCGGAAAACGCCGAATTCGCTGAACAGTGCGAAAGCTGCAACATCAAGTTTATTGGCCCGAAGTCGGAAACCATCCGCCTAATGGGCGACAAGGCCATGGCCAAGGAAGTCGCCAAGCGCGCCAAGGCTCCGACTATTCCTGGCAGTGATGGCCCCGTCAACGATGAGAAGGAGGCGGTCAAGATCGCCAAGGAAATCGGTTTCCCGGTCATCATCAAGGCGGTCGCCGGTGGCGGCGGCAAAGGCATGCGCCTGGCCCACAACGCCATGGCCTTCGCCAAGGAATTTAACACCGCACGCCAGGAAGCCGAAAAAGCGTTCGGCAATGGCGACGTCTACATCGAGAAATACATCGAAGAGCCGCGCCACATCGAGTTCCAGATTCTGGCCGACGAGCATGGCAAGGTCCTCCACCTCGGCGAGCGCGATTGCTCCGTGCAGCGTCGCTACCAAAAGCTGATCGAAGAGGCGCCCTCCCCCTACCTGACCGACAAACTCCGCGCCAAAATGGGCGCAGCTGCGGTCCGCATTGCCCAGGAGTGTGACTACCAGAACGCCGGCACCGTCGAGTTCCTCGTCGATAAAAACGGCGACTTCTACTTCATCGAAATGAACGCCCGTATCCAGGTGGAGCATGGTGTCACCGAGGAAGTCACTGGCCTCGACCTCGTGAAGCGCCAAATCCGCATCGCCGGCGGCGAAAAACTCGAACTGGAGCAGAAGGATATTAAAATCCTCCGTCACTGCATCGAGTGTCGCATTAACGCTGAGGATCCAACCCGCAATTTCGCGCCCTGCCCAGGCGAAGTGAAGTTCTACTACACTCCCGGCGGCCACGGCGTGCGCATTGACTCACACGTCTACCAAGGCTACCACGTGCCGCCTTACTACGACAGCATGGTCGCCAAACTAATGGTCTATGGGCGCACCCGCGAGATTGCCATGGACCGCATGTACCGTGCGCTCAATGAATACATGATTCGCGGCATCAAAACCACGATTCCGTTCTGCGCCGCCGTCATGAAAGACCCGGTCTTCCGCAGCGGCGATGTCACCACGAAGTACATTGAGGAATTCCTCAGCCGCACGCCGCGGGATGTCTTCACCATCGACGACTCCATGTAACCCTAAACGGAACTTGGTGGTATTTTTCGTGATCAAAGATTGAATTATCGCCATTATTCCGTAAACATTTGGATATAAACCATAAAAATCATGCCAGCGAAAAAGAAAGCCGACGTGCCGGTGGACGAACCGGATCCCCACACCATACCAGTGCCGACTGAAGAAAGCGACGAGGTTGACGAGATTAAAATCACCTTTCAGGTGGTCGCCAACATCGTGAAAATGTCGACCATGGAGGTCGATGGCGTTTACTCCGTGAAGGATGGTTCCGACGGCATTTGGGAAACGTTCGGTGGCCGCAAGAGCGAAAAAGGCGTCGAAGTAATCGAGGACGAAGCTGGCGAGTATGTCATCAAGATCCACGTCGAGCTCCTCTTTGGCGTAAAGCTGGCTGACACTGCCCGCATCATCCAACAGCATGTGCGTGAGCAAGTAGAAACCATGACCGGCAAGAGCGTTTCCAAGGTAGATGTCTACATCGACGGCGTTCGCGAAGTCGCTCCCAAGATCGAGGACAAGGACACCTGGAACCCGCCACACACCGATTAACCTTATCTAGCGCATGGATTTCGACATCAAGCAACAGTTGCTGGACCTCTACAACGCGTCATTCTCATTTCAGAATCCGCAGTGGTGGTATTGGTGGTTGGGCGCCGCAGGCGTCATCCTGGTGTTGATCATTATTTTCCGCCTACGCAGTTCGAGTAAGAATTTCCGTGTCTTCCGCGACGAAAGCGGCGTAGCGGAAACCACAAATTCCGCGCTCCGCGACTTGGTCCGCATTGCCTGCGACGGCGTCGAAACCGCCAGCAAGCCCAAGATTAGTTTCAAGAAGAAGCATGGTCGCATCAATGTAGAGATCCGCGCGAAACTTTATCAGGGGCAGCGTCTCGGTGAAGTCCGCGACCACATGCGTCGCCGTGTGACGAAAATCTTCCAGGACACCCACGGCATTCTGGTCGGCGATGTCAGCTTCACGGCAACCGGCTTTAAGAAGAGCAACAATGCTCCTGCCATGGATGCGGAACCTGAAGCCTACGAGCCCATCACGAAGCTTGAGCCAAAGCCCGAACCTCAAAAGGAACCGGAGCCGAAGCCGGATAATAAGCCCGCTTTCATCGCACCCAAGGAGCCAGAAGAAACCAAGCCCGCAAAGGAAGAACCGAAAGCAGAATCCACTGAGGAGCCGAAGAAAAAAGGCGGCCTGTTTGGCGGTTTTGGCGGCAAGAAAAACAAGCCTTCCATCGTCGAGGACGCTCAGAAAAAAGATGCTGGCGAGCCATTGGAGGACGACGACTTTTCCGCATTGTTGGCTGAAAACGACGAGCTTCCCGAAAAGAAGTCCGAAGGTAACTAATCAGCCGCCCCCCAATGAGCGATATTTGGCCGACGCCCCCACGCGTGTATGGCATTCTGGACACAGGATACGTCGCGCCGGAGGATTGGATTTCAAAATGCCAAGCGCTGCTTGATGGCGGCGCCGACATCATTCAACTAAGGGCCAAAGGCAGCACTTTAGATCAGCGGCGCCAATTACTGGAGTCGATATTGCCGCTCTTCGCGCTCAGTTCGACACCGCTGGTGCTGAATGACGACTGGGAACTGGCTTGCGAATACGAAGGCGTCGGCGTCCATGTTGGCCAAGACGACACGCCAGTCGCTGAAGTTCGCGCGGCGCTGGGTCCGGACCGTGTCCTCGGCCTATCGACTCATTCTCCCGAGCAGGCGGATGGGGCCATTGCGTTGGCGGATCAACTAACCTACTTTGCGGTCGGCCCAGTTTTCGCCACCCAAACCAAGCCTGACTACACGCCCGTCGGACTGGAGCTCGTGCACTACGTTGCCTCCCAACGCCCCCCCCTTCCGTGGTTCTGCATCGGGGGCGTCAAGCGCGGTAATGCGCGCCAAGTTATCGAAGCGGGCGCAGAGGCATTGGTCGCCGTCTCTGATTTGCTCTGCGCCAAGGACACCGCTACCGCAGTGCAAGAGCTACGCGAACAGTTTGCGTAGTTGCCCTACCTATTCGACGCCGAAACGGTAGATTGTCGTCGAGCGAAACACCTCGCCTGCGTGCAAAACGCCATTCCCGAGTTCGGGGCAGTTTACGCCATTCGGATAATCGTGGGTCTCCAGGCAAAAGCCACTGTGTAGACCATACGAACCAGTCTTGCCGGGTTCCCCCTCCTCCATCTGAGCGCTCGTGTAAAACTGCAGGTAAGGCTCGGTCGTCAGCGTTTCCAGCACACGCCCCGTGTGAGGCTCACGCACGCGCGCAACCAAACGTGGCTCTTCCGTGCGCCCCTCGGGCAAAAAGTATCCGTCGCCATGCCCCTGAAAAAGCCCTGTCACACGGTCACTGATAAACGCAGGCTCGCGAAAATCATTTGCCTGTCCATCGACGGAACGCTTCTCGTCGAGCAAGGTCATCTCATCATTGCAGGGAGCATACTCGCTGGCCAGAATTTGCACTTCGTGATCCAGAATCGTGCCTTCTCCCTGCCCCTTCAGGTTGAAATAACTGTGGTTCGTCACCACTAAAGGCGTGGCCTTGTCCGTCTGAAATTCGTAGTCGATGCGTAATTCATTTTCTGGCGTTAGCGCATAATCGACTTGGCATTGCAGATTACCCGGATAGCCGTTCGATCCCTCCGGGTCGGTGAAAGTCAGGCGTAATTTGTCCTGCCCACCGTCACGAATGACTTCAGCATTCCACAAGAATTTATCGAACCCGACTAGGCCACCGTGAAGGTGGTTGGAAAGGTTGTTGATGGCGAGCTGGTAGTCGACGCCATCCAAGGTAAACTTCCCTTTGGTCAGTCGCCCCGCAACACGACCAGTCAACGCGCCAAAATACGGATGCCCCGCCAGGTATCCGGCCAGGTCCGGCTTGCCCAACGCAATGTCCGCCATGACGCCATTGCGGTCTGGCGCCTCAATCGAAACCACGATGCCGCCATAGTTGGTGATCGTCACCTTAAGACCATTGTCGTTAGTCAGCGTGAAAAGTTGCACGTCCTCGCCAGTTGGGAGGACGCCGTATGGGGCGGAAGTTATAGGCATTTTATGTGATTAGCTAACAGGGGCAGAGCTGGAATGTTGGGGTTCGTCAAAGAAAACAAACTTAAGGGACATCCCCGCAACAAAAAAGCCCAGAATGAACATCGCCACGCTAATAGAAGGAATCAACCAGTTCTCAGTAGAGAAATTCATGGCCATGAACACCAAAGCTGTCAGCGGACAAACCATCATAAAAATAGCCGGTATTAAGGCGAAACGATAGCCCAACTGACGATCTTTCAAAAAGACGATGAAGGTAACCAGCGCCAGACCAGCCATCATTTGATTTGTGGCTCCGAAAAGCGGCCAAAGCGCCTGCCAAGCTGGCACTCCATTAAATTCCTGTATCGCAAAAAGCGCAGGCGCGATGATAACAATCAGTGTTCCCACATAGCGCGCCGTTGGCCCCTCCCAACTCAGCATCTCCGAGAGAATGAAGCGCGTCAACCGAGTGCAGGTATCAAGCGTGGTCAGGAGAAACGTGCTGACGGTCAATGCAGTGAATTCGCGCCCCCACTCCTGCGGGACGTGCAAGGCGCTCATGAAGACCGCGGCCCCGTTGGCAAAGATCTGAACCGGCTTCAGTCCCGCAGTCTCAGATTCACTGAGAATCGCAATGCTGGCTAAAGCAAAAACTGCCAATAAGCCCTCAACCAACATTCCTCCATAGGCGACCGGTTTCGCATCCCTCTCCCGCTCCACTTGCTTGGATGTGGTGCCACTGGCAACCAAACTATGAAAACCACTGCAGGCGCCACAAGCCACCGTGATGAATAGCACTGGAAACAGATAGAGTGGATTCGCGCCTCCCGAATTAAACCCCGTAAAGACCGGAGCCTGTAAAGAACGTCCGGAAAACAGGAGCCCCACAATGCCCACCAACATCATTGCATAGAGAAAGATCGAGCTCAGGAAATCACGGGGCTGCAGCAAGACATTTACCGGCAACACCGCTGCAATGAAGCAGTAAGCGACAATGAGCCCCAACCAAATATCTTTAGAGATGCCTGCGGCGGGAAATGCATGCCCCAAATACAACCCGGCAAACGTAAGCGGGATGAACAACGCCAAAGTAATGCCCCAGGGCAATCCCTTCCAGCGCAACACCAAGCCAAAGGCCACGGCGCAGAAAATAAACCAACCCGATGCGGTCGCCACCGACGGGCTCGCGGCAAAGGTTCCTGCCGTCAAGTCCAGGAAAACAATGATCACATAGATCAGCGCCAGCAGCAGGAAGAGGCGGAAAAAAACACCTGTCTGCGGTCCAACAAGCGACTTGGTTATCTCAGTAATCGTTCGCCCACGGTAGCGCAACGACATCAGCAAGCTACCGAAATCATGAACGCCACCGAAGAAGATCGCGCCGACTAGAATCCATAGCCAAGTCGGCCCCCAGCCAAAATACATCGTTGCCAGGATCGGGCCCACAATGGGCCCAGCACCCGCGATCGAGGAAAAATGATGACCGAAGACGATGGATGCCCGCGTCGGCACATAATCAACACCATCGTTCTTTTCGACAGCAGGAGTTTGGCGCGCATCATCGATTCCGCACCGACGGCATAGAAAACGTCCATACAGGCGATAACCAAGCGCGAGAATAACCAGCGAAATCAATAAAATCGTTACCAGCATCAGAAAGGGAGCAACTGAGAAAACTCAGGAGCTTGAGTCATAAAGCTCGCTTATGCCAGCAAATACCCAAACGACCTGCTAGTCTATGCGGTATGAAACCACACTCTGTACAGCCATTCAGTCAGTATAGTACAAAAAAATTTCCCGAGCAAACCCGGGAAATTTTGTTAAGTAATAGAGGCTCCTGACTTAGGCGCTGCGTCGACGGCGGTAGGCAACCAAACCAAGAACGCAGAGGCCTGCAATTGCGGCATAGGTCGAAGGTTCGGGCACTGCGGTGCCGTAGATTTGCACGTTGTCTAGGCTAATGCTCTGGTTGCCTAGGGTTCCAAACGTACCGCGGAACCAGATATCATTGGAACTAGCATCAACAGTGCTGAGTGTGTTCACCTCACCTGTTGCAACATCGATAGTATCGGTGCCTATCGTTACGAAGTCAGTTCCATTCGTGCTGTATTCCCAAAGGACATCATAAGAGGCAGCGCTGCTCAAACCAGCGGCATAGGAGAAGACGAAGTCCGTCATCTCAGTGCCATTTCCGCTTGCATAAAACACAAAGCTCAAGCCACTTGCATCATTAAAAAAGCCATTTTGGAATTGCTGCGAGTATGCGGGATTCAACGAAAGTTGATCACTGATACCCTCTGGGCGCGTAGTAATCTTGGTGTTCAAGGCAACATTCTGAGCGTTCACTTGAATGCTACCCAGAGCGCCGTTTTGAACAAAAGCACTGGAACCATTGGTTCCATCAGCGTAGAATGTGCCATTAGAATTTGCAACACCGTCACCAGTCACGTCGGACCAATTACTTGCGGTCGTCAAAGCGCTGTCTTGGATGTTGGTAAAATCCCAACCAGCCAACAAAAGGCTCGCTGCGCTCGCAGAGCTAGTGAGCGCAGCGGCTGATAATGCAATAATAACAAACTTTTTCATGGAAATATGAGTTATGTTGTTGGACCTGAAGCCGGGAGATTGAACTCCCGACTCACAGGGTAAAGGTTATTTTTTAGAGGTGTCTAATTAACCAGTAACGCTTGCAAGCTACTAGAGGTTGTCACCATTTCCGTTGTCCACGAGGATACCACGAACGTTCATGGCAGTCCAAGAAGTCGTAAACAAGGTGGCAGAAGCATTTTCCGGGAATGCACCGATGAAGTTACCTTCGGTAAAGAAGGTGCTGGTGTAAGGGACCACCGTCGCGCCGCTACCGCTAGAAGCGGAGGTCAGCGGAACTGGGTTAACACCGTTTTGCGTGGTTTGCGCATTTGCGCCAGCGCCAGAGATCAAACCAAAGAGCGGATCATTGGAACCACCGGAACTGCCGATGCGGTTGCCGAAGCTACCAGGAGCACCTACAGGAGGTGTCGAGCCAGATGCGCCAACAACGGTCTGCGCGACACTCTGAAGGCCGATCGTAGCGACACTATCCTCAGCAACATCTACGAACAGAACGCCAGCAAGGTTGAGCGTGCCTGCAGCAACTTGCAGTTGAGAATCAGGTGAAGGGTAACCAAGGGTAACCGAAATGTCATTCACACCACCACCGGCGATGGAGAGACCAGGCTTCGAAGTTGGGCCGTCAAATACGATGGAATTATACAAACTACCACCGAAGCCTTCTTTGATACGCATGAAGCCGTTGTCACCTAAACCAGTTTGGCTGGCATTGCCGGGGCCAAACATGGTGATGTTATAGAGAGTAGGGCTTGAGAAAGGCGAACCCGAGATCGTGTTACCAGCATCTTGACCGTCCCACTCACCGCAGGAGTCGGCTTGAATGTCGGAATTTTGAATTGAACCAGCCATGATGAAACCAAACTGAGCGAATCCAGTCCAACCTTGGTCAACATCCAGACCGTCGTCATTGAAGTAACTCAGCATGAAATACTTAACTCCAGCGGTGCCGCCGAAAATTTCGATGCCGTCGTCACCCGAGCAGTAAATGTCGATGTATTCAAGTTCGGTGCCATAACCTACGCCGCCGAGTGTAAGGCCTTGTTGCTCATCTCCTTCATCGAGGGAGCGACCAGAGTGGCGGATCGACACATACTTCAGGGAGCCAGAGCTGTCATTCGTGTTGCGACCACCATAAGTTACGCGATCATCTGTCAAACCGTAGCCTTCGATGTATGCCAAACCTGCGATACCAGGTCCGGCATCAGGGTCAATTCCTACGTTGGTTGGCGCATATCCAAGCAATGTGACGGCGCCCCATTGATTCACTGCCGCTGCACTACCGACGAGGGGAGGAAGAGGAGCAGTCTTCGGAGCGGCATCTACCCAAGAGTCTGTGCCAGTCCAACGGACCGGAAACTCAACTGTGCCTACGTTAGCAGTAGTAAAAATGATTGGATTCGTGGCAGAACCTACAGCGTAAATTTCACCACCACGGGTAACGCAAAGGCTACCAGGAAAGTCAGTAACGAGCGGAGCTGGCTGACCACGTACGATCACGCCGGGCTCGATCGTTAGCGTAACGCCAGGCATGACGAAGGTGAAACCTTCAAGCACGTATTCGGTGTCAGCAACTGTGCCACTAGTTCCAAGAGTGATGTCCTCAACGATGTTGTAGAGGCCAGTTCCTGTATTAACGACAGCAGAACCAAAATTGGCAGGCGTGATTGCGGTTGTCGCCCAGGCGCTAGCAGCGCTCAGAGAAACTCCCAGAATGATAGTTAGTTTAGTTTTGGACATGTATAGATATGGGTTTTGGTTGAGATTGTGATGATAGATGAACATCATGACGTGGCTGCGACGATGAAGTGTAAATCATGTTACAATTTTCACATTAGAACGTATACTCGATCGCGAATCGGTAGCTTTGACCAATGTTGTAACTGGTTCTGTCGTAAGTCCGATTGATAACTGGGGTGACATACTCAATACCCCGGGCTGTGTTCGTGATGTTCGTAACCTGAAACTTGAACACCAGGTTATCAGTGATGTTTTGATTCAAGGTCAAATCGAGCTGGTAGTAGGATTTTGTATACTGATCTACGCTGTTATCCAAACCGGAACCAACTGCGGTAAGCACATCGCTCTGTGAGAACACCGCTATCGTTATCGCGGTCCCCCAATCGGGTTGATTGAACGTCAAATTCGCATTGACCAACCACTCTGGTTGGTCAAACAAACGGCGATCAGTCGGCAAATTATTATTTCCATAGGGGGGGCCGTCAGTGCCGATCAGAGACCCATTCTGGATGTTTCCATTCGCCGCGTATGTAAAATATGAATCCAATACGTTTTCTGGGAAACCGACCGAAGCATCAATATAAGTGTAGTTGGCTCCGATCGAAAAATACTCCAGCTCTGGCGAAAGAAAATCCAGAGACGTTTGCATCTCAACTTCGATGCCTTTAATACGAGCTGTATTTGGATTATTGAAAAAGGACTGAATAGAACGTCCAGTGACTGAATCTCGTAATACGATTTGCTCAATGGGGTCCTCAATTGTCTTATAGAATGAGCCAAGTGCAATAAAACCTGTATCGAAGTCATATTGGACTCTGACATCAAAGTTCTCGACCTGCGAAATCCCCAAAGTTGGATTTCCTAGAATGGTGTCACCGGTCTCAAGGTTACGTGAGAAATATGGAGACAACTCTCGAAATGAAGGATAGGCGACAGTTTGTGCATATCCCAAACGAACATTCCAATCCTCCAGAAAATCATATGACACAGTTGCCCCAGGCAGAATATAATTTTTATCAATATCCCCCTCAACACTTGCATCTGTAAATCCAATGATTTCGCCATTAGTGGGATTCGTTAATGAAGAACCGCGAGGTGTAGAAGTTAAGAACTGATCCAGCGTGCGTGTCGGCGTCAATTGGGCATTACCAGATGCATTGAACAACACCTTGGTTACTCTTGCTCCACCGGTGAAAGACAAATCATCATTAATGCTGAATTCGCCCATAAAATAGCCCGCAATCTCTTTACGACGCGCATCAGCAAAAGATGGGAAAGAGGTTGTGCCAGCCGAACCAGTGCTGAAAGCATAGTCAAACAGCTCTTCACGAGTGGCGAATCGTGGCGTTACAGAACCGATCGTCGAAACTGCATCAACTTGATCGACATGACGATCTGCAAAAGACCAATAACCGCCTCCGGACACCACAGAAGAAATCCGTTTATTTATATCAAATTCGTAGTTCGCGTCTAGACGGCCCCCATTGGTCTCATCATCAATGCTGCGGCTAGTCTCTGTCAGAATCGGAGGTGTATCGCTGCCTCCAATACCAGCAGCACTGTCATAGAAGTAACCCGCAGGATTCGACCCAGTGCCATTATCGTAAAATGAATTAAATACCGTTTGCTGCGGTAGATCACTAGACGTTTTTGCGTAAGTAACTCCCCAAAAGATAGTCAAATCTTCAGTTTTGGGTTCAAGTAATTCTCCACCAAGCTGAAAGGCGGTAACATTTCTTTGTTCATAAGAAAGAGTATCGCTGCCGAATGTATTGGTGTCGGCATTGCCACGGCCAATAATATTCAAACCCGTTGAACCAGAATTGCCCGAACTCGGCGTGCCAACCCCCCGGTCTGAGTCAGTCAACTGGGTGTTCTGGAAATTAAATTCCGAAGGTAAGTGGCCATTATCTTGTCTTTCCGCAAAGCCGTTGCCGCTCTGACTAAAGAGAAAGTTGAAGACAATTTTATTGTTACCTGCTTTATCAAACTCGTAGCCAAGACCACCGAGCATACCGATCAGCACATCTGCATCAGAACTGGTTGTGTCATAAAGCAGTCCACTCGCGCCCAACTCCCCCAAAAATAAAGAGCCCGGTTGACGAGTCGTATTGAAAGCTGGCACATGGCCAGGAAACCCCGGGGGCACGCCGAAGTAATTACTATTGGTCGCATATCGATTCTGCTGTGTTCCAATTTGGGTGCTGTAAGAGCTGTCATAAGATGCCGACGCAATAAACCCAAGGTTTCTGCCATTGTCCAATTCGTAGGTATTCCCTCCTCCTGCACTGAAGGTTAACCCAATGGGAGGACTCCCCTCTTCTGCAACAACCGACATGCCAGAGATTCGGGCGCGTTGATTTAGAGAAGGATCATCCGGCGTAGTTTGACGGTTTGATTTGCCATTGGCCCAATAGTCTGAGCTGCCAGCGTTTGGATCCTTTAAATACTCATCAGAGAGCGCCAGACTATTGAAGCGAAAGCCAGCCTTACCCCATGCGGTAGGCTCATCGGGAAAAGATTTCGTATTCAGTTCAAACGCAGCACCCGAAGAGTTACTGGGCATATTGGGGAGAAAACTCTTATTGGTAATGACGTTCTCGATGATAGACGTCGGGAACAAATCCAGTTGCAATCCCTGACGAACCGGGTCTGGACTCGGCATTGGTAATCCATTTACCAAAGTACTATTGTAACGATCGCCAAGTCCACGAACCACTGCGAACTTACCACCCACAACGTTGACGCCAGGTAAGCGTTGCACGAGGTCTGACAAGTCCGTTCCACCAAATTTAGCGAAGTCCTCTGAAGAAAGAAAGTCAACCGTGCCAGCAGCCTCACGCCGAAGATCAGCCAGCAAATCGTTTTGGCTACTTAGGGCTTCGGCGCCAATTTCGAATTCTTCCAGTTCAAAGATGTTATCAAGTGTAGGTGGTAATTCGCGCGGCATAGGGAAATCACCACGCGCGGCCTCATTAGGTAAAACCTTCAAATCGCGAATAGCGGAAGAACGATATCCCGACTTTACAAATCGCAGCGTGTAGACACCAGCTGGAACACCAACAAAACGGTACTTACCTTCGTTATTTGTCGTTTCAAAACGATCACGCTCAGCTTCATTGCCTAATTCACGAGCTTCTTCATCTGGCCAAACTAAAAGGACGGTGACTCCACTGACATAGTCACCGCTTTCTGCATCAAACACCTGACCGACAATATTACCCTCTCCTTCCGGAATAGCTTCAGACTCAGCACTAGTCAATGGCTCCTCAGTCACGCCAGCTTCTTCGGCGCTCTCTGCATTCTCAGTGGGCGTCAATGTTTCTTCACCATCATCCTGAGCGCGGACTTCTGCAGTCGACAGCGCACTCACGGCAATCATCGCTAAGAGTAGCGTATTTTGCCGGGGTAGAATTGCCCGTAAGATTACTTGAAAGATGTTAGTCATGGTTAAGAGCTAGCTAATCCGTCCTTCGACTAGATGTTGGCTTGATTTTGAGAGACCGCCTTTCTGGCTTCAGAAATCTGTTTGCTTAAATCTGATTTGAAACGATCAAGGTCTTCAATATCGGTCGCGTCATAGCGCGCAATCAGGCGGCCATTCTTATCAATTAAAGCAACCGTGAATCCCACGGGCTGATGGAAAAACGTATCAACATGGCTTAACGCCAGGAAGGTCGGCATTGTAGGAACCGACACATTATAATCGATGAGCAGCTCGGCCAGACTTGCCTGTTCAGGAGCGTTGAGCGGAATCAAATAGGAACCAACGGAATCAGGCTGCCATTCTTGATAAATTGCCCGATCAAATTGCTGAATCAATTTTTGGTCATCAGCATCTTGAAGGTCTGCATAGGCGATCAGAAAATAATCTTTCCCCGCGATGTCTTCCTGACGGAGTTGGACCCAACCATCCGGGTGATAAAATCGAGTTCCGTATAGCTTGGTAAACAGACCGTGACTGCTCCATGAACGCGTCTTGGAAAGCTCCTCATATTGCTGCTCAAAATCAGTATCATCGAAAGGCAGGCGCTGAATGCCATATCGCCCAAAATCAACCAGCACATTGTTACCCTCCACGCGTAACATCACACCGCGACGACCTGGCTGGAGCACTTTATTGCTATCCTGAAGCTCAAGCGGTTTTTCTAACCGAACAAATGGCGGCCACCATTCAGAGCGTAGTTCTTGTTCGGACACGCTCACATTATCTGCGCCTGCAGCTCCGAGCATAGGCAAAGAGCACCATGCTAAGAACGTATAGAAAAGTGCTTTAGACTTATTCATAATCAATTCCCTCTCATCTGTTGTAGTTCAGCTTCCGTCTTAGCATTACTGACCAACGGCGCTGAACTAACGAGTGGCCCATTGGCTCCTCTTTGCGCGTTGGATTTTCCATCTCCCTGCTTTAATAAAGCCGCTTGATTCATTGCCTCCTCAGCAGCCTCCTCGCGAGCTAACTGCTCAAGTGATTCGGGCACCTCGATGCCACTGCTCCTCAGCATCGGAATGAACTTGGGATCATGCAGCTTTTCCTGTGCTTTCTGACTCAAAGAAGCAAAAGGCCGAATTTTTAAAGCTGACTGATCCTTTCCATCGCCCAAAGCGTATGCTGGAGCTGACGTATCAGAACCACGGGACGATGGATCTAGCGTTGAATTGCCGCTAGCTTCGCTCGCTTCCTCAATAGCCAACCAGAAATAATCATTATTGGTGATATCATGCAATTGAACACGCTTTGATCCTACATCCACTTGCATGAGTCTGTATCGCTCAGTGATCGTTTCATTCTGTGTTAGCAGATGCGATCGATTCGAGTCAGATTCAATGATCAACGCCCAATACTCTGCGTCTATTCGCAGCAGTCCCTTCAAGTGAAAATACTCACTTTTCGCCGATAGAGACACCACCCCGAAGAAACCCCAAAGCAATGCGATCATAGCAAAGGCTTTGGCTCCTCGCGATGTTACAGGCAAACATTTGGACGTGGCAGTAGGCATTTCAATGGAACTAGGAGCGCATTGCCATCTCGACCTTGTCGAGAAAGCGACGGATTCGTTCGTCGTCCTTAATTACAAGCGCACTGCGCAAGAGCTCGGATGCTTCCTTATACTTTTTCGTGCGCACAAGAATTTGCGCATGCTTGACAAGTGCGTTGAACTCAAAATTTTCCAGCTTCTGGGCGCGTTCGAGATACAATACAGCACGCTCGATGTCATCTTGGTCTGCATAGTATTGTGAAATTTCCAACAATGCCTCACCACGCGTACCGTCACGCTCAATGATGGACTCCAACAAGCCAACCGCCTTTTCCTGATCGCCAGAGGCGCGGGCAAGCATCGCCTGAAGAGTCAAGAGCTCCAGTTCCTGATCATTATTAAGCTTCTCCGCGTAAGCAGTTTCCATCTTTGCCAATAAATCCTCAGCTTGACTTTTAGCGCCTGCCCGAAGCATCAAACGCGCTGATCGAACGCCATTGGAGAAGCGGTCTGCACTCGGATTCTTATCGATCGCCGCCTTGTAGGCATCGAGCGCAGCATCGTAATTACGCTGGTTAAAGTAGATATCCCCTAAGAGGTAAAGGCTCTCTTGTTTCGCCTTGCCGAGTGAACGCACCATTTCGATGTTGATCACTGACTTCTCCGGTTGGCCGTGACCAAGGTAAGCATTCGACTGGAGAATCCAAAGCGTCGCGTTGTCAGGCTCGCTTTGGAGCATTTCATCCATCAGGGTAATGACTTCCTCATAACGCTCCGAAGCCAAGAGAGCTTGAGCGAGGCCCAGCTTCCAGTCACGCTTATCCGGCTGCTGCTGAATGGCGTCACGGTAAGCTTCTTCTGCGGACAGATATTTTTCCTGACTCAGGTATGCATAGCCCATCAAGCCGTAGTTGCGACCATCCTGCTCACCAAGTTCAATGGCCCGGCTAAGATGTTTAAGAGCTTCTGCATAATCCTGCTTCTGCACATTGAGGAGCCCCAAATTCTTATGCGCGCGGCGAAAATCTGGGAATTTCTCAACTGCCTTGAGGTAATACTCTTCAGCAAGATCAAGCTCAGATTGCTGGAAGTAAAGATTCGCCAAAACAAACATCAGCGCAGCGCTGGAGTCATCATTGATCTCATCATTTAGACGGGCGGAAGCGGCACGGGCATTAACCTTCATGAGCTCGATTAAGTCTTGCAGGAGCTCGACTTCCTCAGGGCTCACCTTTGGCTCAGCGCCAGAAAGGAACCCATAGCTGCCAACGAAACGCTCGGCCCATTCCGGGTCGTTGAAATTTGGCGCGGCCGCAGAAAAATCAATGCTGGTCTGGGCAGCAAGGCCTGCCGGAATTGCGGCTAATAGAAAAAGTATATGCTTAACTTTCATGATCAAAAAAGTGCTATTTAATACGAACAGGAATCGGTAAGTTGGCTTTGGCTTTGGTGGGTCGACCTTGATAGGTGGGCGCTGAGAATTTTCGTTTTTTCACTTCCGATAGAATAAAGTCATTGAATTGAGGAAGGTCCGATGAAGAGATCTCCGCCTTGGTCACATCCCCCTCTTCGCTAAGTTCAATGTAAACAATGACTTTCCCGCTAACGGCCTTCTTACGGAGACGGGCTGGAAAATCGAATGGTGTGCGATCAAGCAGGCGCGGCATTTGGTCCAGGTCGGAAAAATCAACCAAGTCTTCTGTGCCCAGGGATTCCTGGCTCGTGTTAAAGGTCGGCATATCGAAGTCGCCCGCTAAGCTTCCACCCGTGCCTGGATTCAAAGCGATTTCCAACTGATCGAGCGAAATTTCGGGCGGCGGCTCCTCCATCTCGGGCGGCGGTTCTTCCTCGGGTTCTGGCGGCTCAGGCGGCTCTTCCAGCTCTTCTATTTCAGGCGCAGGGAACGCCATGACGGGCTCAGAAATTTCATTTTTCGCCGGCTTGGTGATGCCCACCAAAGGCGCTATCGCCATGAGCACAAACAGGCCAAAAGAGAAAATCGAGCCACAGACCACGCCAAGTGGCAAATCGCCACGGGCTGTTGGGATACGGAAACTTACGTAGGGCTTATCCGACATAGTTAATCCTTAAACGTTGATACGCTGATTTTTTTAGCGCCCGCGTTTTTAACTTCAGACCACACTTTGGAAAAGGTGCCATGGTCCGCCAAGCTGTCGGCCTGGATGATTACCGGAATGTCGTTTTGTTTGATCTGTTGCTTTACTTGACCAGAAACGCCGGAGATGCCGATTTCCTTCCCTCCATAAACCACACGGTTATCCGAAGTGATTGCGATGATGATACTGTTCTTTTCGAGATCTTCATCAGTAAGTGCGGGCGGCTTGTTAATTTCGACACCTGGCTCCTCCACGAATACCGTGGTGACGATGAAGAAGATCAGCAAGATGAAGATACAGTCGATCATCGGTGACAGATTGATCTCTGTATCCTGTTCTGGATCGTCGTTGATGCTGCGTCCGGCCATAAAATTAATTCGTAGTGGTAAAGCTGAGTTGCTGTGCTCCCGCAGAAGCTGCTTGGTCCCAAACTGAAATGAAAATGCCATGCGCGGCATTTTCGTGGGAGCGGATCATGACCGGAGTTACCGAGTCCTTCATTCCCTTCTTCACAACGTTCTTCACTTGGCTGATCGGGATTTCCTGGCCTTCAAACACAATCTTGTTGTTGGCGGTGATCTCAATCATCACGTTGTCATTTTCTTCGTTGTTATTTTCCGGATTCGCAGATGCATCGGGCTTATTGACCTGCACCCCCGTTTCCTCGACAAAGACCGTGGTGACGATGAAGAAAATCAGCAGAATAAAGATACAATCGATCATCGAAGACAGATTGATCTCCGTCTCCTCGTCGGCGTCATTAAGTAAGCTACGGCGTGCCATGATTTAATCGATTTTAAGTTCGGAAAGCGTCAGACACTCCAATCGGGTAATATTGGCTTCTAGGTTATGCTTCTGTCGCTGAATGATCATCACGATAAAGAGACCTGGGAGCGCGATAATCAGTCCTGTCAGCGTAGTTAACAGGGCCTCTGAAATACCTGAAGCGACAACGCCAGCCGTCTCACCACCTGCGCTGGTGGCCAAACCGAGGAAAGTTTGCAACATTCCCATAACGGTTCCCAAAAGTCCCAACAGAGGCGCTGTGGCGACGAGCGTGTTTACAAAACGCACACGGCGATCAACCAAATTCAGAAGAGCCATGCGAACCTCATCAAAACGATTGCGCACCTGCTTAGCCGAAGTCGTATCCGTCTGCGTGTAGCGGATTATCTCACCAACGCGACCTTCCGCCTTTTCAGGAAACAGAACCCACTCGCCCCACTGATACTCGTTGCGTTTGCTTAAGCTGGAGCGTCGCACGTACAAGATGAGCTGAAACGCTTGTGTGTAGAGAAGACATGCAAGCAGGAACAGTGGGATCATCACAATGCCCCCGCTAGCCCATACGCCAATGATCTTCTCGATGGTGATGCCGCCTTCCATAATTTCGGGCTTCTCGGATTAACTGTCCTTCTTGTCATGACGGCGAGCCATGACGCCGTTGACAAAAGCGACCGCACCTTGCTCAAGTAAACCAAGCTTGCGTTTCGCCATGCGTGACAACATGCCGTGCAGAATCAAAGTCGGGATCGCGACAATCAAACCCAACGCGGTGGTGACAAGCGCCTCGGAAATACCAGAGGAAAGGCTCTTTGCGTCACCGGTGCCAAAAATCGTGATCAACTGGAAGGTTTTGATCATACCGATAACGGTGCCCAAAAGTCCCAAAAGTGGTGCAGCCGCAGCGGTGATTGCCAGGAATGGCAGAAAGCTTTCCAAGGTCGGACGCGCCTTGAGAATCCGCTCGAACATCATCTCTTCGAGGATGCCGCGCTTTTCTTCAGCGTTGATTACACCGGCGGTCAACATCTCACCAGCTACGCCGCCCACGCTGCTCGCCTTGTCTTGAGCAGACTTGGAGTCACCTTTATCAAGGTCAGAGATGATAGCATCAATTTCATTAGGCTTAGCCACTTTGAAGCTAAAAATCTGGAAGCATTTAAACAGCGCCAGGAGAAGGCCAATGATGCCTAATGCAATGATAACAATGCCAACTTCACCGCCGTCATCAATGTATCCCTTAAGCGTCTTTCGCGCTTTGGCGACTTTCAGCGCCTTGCCGAGAGTGGAGTCAAATGGCAGCGCCCCGGAGCCGCTATTCACAGTACTCGAGATGGCGCCATCAATGTTATCAGGTAAGTCCACGACTACAGGATCTGCAGCGTTGAGTTGGGTTTCAACTAGGCCATACACGGCTCCATCTTTACTAGAGAAGTACACCGTTGGTCCCATCGTGATGAATTTGCCATCCACCAGGATGCCGTCCGGACTCAGCGCCGCGCCCTCATAACCGTGACCACCAATAAGGTTGCCGATACGGCTCATCGCGCTGTCAATGACGTCGGTCTGTATTGCACGCTTCTCTTCAGAGCTCAAATTTACGTTCTTCGGGGCAAGCTTAGCTGAGTTAATGCCTTCTTCGTAAATGGCCAACTCACTGATGTTAATCCGACCCTCGAATTCATTAATGAACTCGTTCAAGCGGTTGTTAATAAAGTCCGCTTGGTCTTTCATTTGGCCGACTTGACGCTCAAGGCTGGACAAGTCAATCGAACGACTATCCTTGATTTTTAACAAACGATCACGTTCACGGCGAAGCTCTAGAACTTTGCTTTCCAGTTCGTTGACCTCCTTCGACAGGGGAATCTTATCCTTCGCGATCTCGCTGCGAACTTCAGCCAACTCCTTCAGAGAGGCATCCAGCTTTTGTGAGGCGTCAGCGGAAACTTGCTGAAAATCTTGGGCCGCCAATGGCGAAATCAACAGGCTGGCAAAGGCCAGCGGTAGCGTAATTGCATGCTTCAAGTTCATGGTATGAAGTATCGGTGTAGGCGGTTAAATTACTTGATTTGAATAGGCAGTTGGACGAATTCAATGACGTCAGTATTGCCTTCATACATGTCCATGAATCGCTTGGCGTCGCCCGCGATAGAATTGTCTTCAGTCCACTGCCAGCCATCCTGCCCAGGCGTGCCGAAACCAGCTACTTTGCCTTGGGAATCTACATAGATGGCAAAACCGAGTCCCCAATAGAGGGTCAGCACTTGGATCTGCTGGTCGCCAACTTTCCGCGTTTCACCGTAGAAGTTAGCCGTGCTGTTAAATTTTTCGGCTTGGCCAAGAATTCCGAGGATGTTCACCAAACGCTGGCCAAGCGATAGAGTCGCTTCCTCTGGGTTCTCTGGAATACGAACAATCAAAGGCTCCAGCTTCTTTTTCAATGGCTCGGGGAATTGTTGCACCAACGAAAGGAGATCAGCCTCCATTTCTGCGATTTTCTGAACCATCGCAGTATCGGCGCGTTGCAAATTAGCGCGTTCGATCAGCAATTCGTTGCGCATTTTGTCAGACTCCGTCGTTGAGTCCTCCAATTCTTGAACCTGCTCCTCCAAGCTAGCAGCCTGTGCCGAGAGCAGTTCGCTGGTCGACTTCAGGAACTCCTGCTCGACTTCCCAGTCCGACTTTTCCTCGGAAATGATTTGGCGCGTTTCCACCCATTTGGCCATAGTTGCCTTGGCGTCAGCCACGGGATTCTGCTGCCCAGAGAGGGTTGCCACTCCCGCACAGCAGGAAAAAAGAGCGATGGCGGTTAACCGAATGTTCATGTCTAATAAATTGTTCGTAGATTGAAGCCCAACGTAGAACAGATTTAACCGCCCTTGACTAGAGGTTGGTTGTTAAACTTATGTCACACTTTACATTCAGGTTACGGTATCGCCATATTACCGTAACATATGCAAATACAGTGCAGATTTGGCGCGGAAAGGGCGCCCTCCTTAAGGACTTTGGGCCTCGAAACTTTAAACCCGTACATGCAGAAACCCCGGAGCTCCTGTCCGGGGTTTCTTGTGTATGTTTCTACTACTTAGCTGCTAACTTTAATGACTCCTTGATAAAAATCATTCACCTGGAGGCGGCGGAGGCATGTCCTCCAAATCTGCGCTGCGAGGCGGGCCTTGACTGTGATCAGCCGGGCCATGCTGACCACCCTTGGGAGCGCCTTGGCGTCCCCCCTGGCGCTGCTGGTTGCGCTGCATCATCCGGCGCGCCTGCTGTTTTTCCTCGTCGCTAAGGATGCCGTCGCCGTCCTTGTCGAAGCGCTCAAGCAGCTTGGCTTCGCGCTCGGCGACAAAAGCGTCGTACTGGGCGCGTTCTTCGGCCGACAGAGCGCCATCGCCATCGGCGTCAAAACGGCGGAGGGACATTTGCTCGCGATGGTATTCCCTGGCGGCTTCACGCTCGGATTCGCTCAGCTTGCCGTCGCCATCGGCGTCAAACTTGGCCAGAATGTCTTCGCGGGAGGGGCGTTCAGGACGTTCGCCTTTTTGTGGGCCATGTGGTCGAGCATTTTCGCCCGCTTCATCCATCGGCGGGGGCGGCAGATCGCCATCGCCCAAGGCGGCCGATTCGGCATGAGCCAGTCCCGTGCTCAACACGGCGCTCAGAAAGAGGTATTTAATAGATTTCATTTCGCTTTACTTTGGTTAAATTTCGAGGTGGTTGATTTAATGAGTTCAACCGAGCACGAAGCCAAAAGTTGCGAAAAAATTTGCTGAGAGAGTGATTGAAGAACGGCATAAGCCTGTATTGAATTGTTGATCAGATGTTTGAAGTCACCTTCAGCGACCAAAGTATGGCGATGCTCAACCGGCTGGATATCACCATCCAAATGCCGATCATTGAGCGTTTCAGCAGCCTCACCAGCAAAGACCTGACTGCTGGCGGTGACGACGTGGGCAAGTTCGAGCGCGGCGGCAAAAGCTACTACCGCCTGCGGGCGGGCGAATACCGGATTTACTTTGAAATCGTAAACGACAGCCGCCTGCTCAGCCACTACATCATTCACAAACACACCCTGGCCGATTTCATTTTCCGCTTCAAACTGCCTTACCACGAGGAAACGCTCGTCGAGCAAAACCAATCGTTCTGGCAATACGTGGAGAGCCTCACCCGCCACCAACAGGATAAAATCCCGGAAGAACACACCCCGCCCTCAGGCAATGCCTAAGACGCCCCCGAAAGAATCCTCCAGCCAGAACGAGCTGCCCTACCGCGATGTCAATGAGGCTGCGCGCATTTATCTGCTGCCCAACCTCTTCACCGCTGGCAACCTGCTCTTTGGTTTCCTCGCCATCATCTGGTGCATTCGCGGGCGCTACGTCGCCACGGATGACAGCCAAATCGCCGATTACTTCACCGAGGCCGTTTTCTTCATCCTCGGCGCTGGCGTGTGCGACATGCTGGATGGCCGCGTAGCCCGCCTGGGCGGGCGCGAGTCGCTGTTCGGCAAGGAATTTGACTCCATCGCCGACATGGTCAGCTTCGGCATGGCGCCTTGCCTGATGATGTTTTTCCTCATCCTCAGCCCCACAGAAGACTGGGAATTCTTCCGCCAAATCGGCTGGCTTATCGGATTTATCTACCTGCTGTGCGCCGGCATCCGTCTGGCCCGCTACAACATAACGACGAACCCCTTTATCCCCGGCATTGAGAAGCATGCTGGATTGGGCGATTTCCAGGGCCTCCCTGCCCCCGCCGCCGCTGGCATGGTGTCCACAATTGTCCTCGTGATGCTCAACTTCGAGTTCCCCCGCGGTTTCTATTTATTCCTGCCGCCTTTGATGCTGCTCATTGCCTGGATGATGGTCAGCAATGTTCGCTACCCGAGTTTTAAGCACCTGGGCTGGCAGACGCATCTGCGCATTCAGCACTTCGTTGGGCTGATCATCTTCGTGATGCTGCTGATCTTTTTCTGGCGCTTCTCCTTTGCCCTGCTGTTCATGGCCTACCTATTCTTCGGCCTGATTCGCCACTTAAGGACACGCAAGACCCTCGGCGCCCAAGACGACGACAATGCCTGATGCGCGACCACCCCTGGCCGACCAGGCGGATCGCGACCGCTTCACCGACGAGCTGGACCGAAATTTCACGGTAACCGCCCCTGCAGGCGTTGGCAAAACCACCGCCATCGTCAGTCGCGTCGTCAATCTGGCCAAGGCCGACGCCGGTCGTGAACACCCCGCCCTTCCCCGCCTGGCAGTCGTCACCTATACCCGCAAGGCAGCTGATGAAATGCGCCGTCGCACGGCGGACAAGCTGCACGAAGAGCACTTGGGCCCCGAAGTGCTCTCCCGCTTTAACCAAGCCTTCTTTGGGACGATTCACAGCTTCTGCCTGGAGCTCCTGCGCACCTTCGGGCCACTGGCTGGCCTGGCGCCGCAATTCGAGCAGGCGGGCAATCTCGACGCCCTCTGGCGCGACTTCCGGCGCAGCAAAGACAGCCTCCTTGAATGCCTGGACGATGGCCCCCGCGAAAGCCTGGAACGCCATGGCTCACTCAGCAGCTTGCTGACGCTCGTATCCAAGTTTGGTCCTCAGATTCCGACACCGCCCCCCCCTGGCCCGGCGCCCATGGTCGACCTGACTCCCATTCTCACCTTTCAACCGCCCAATAAAAGAGGCCTCAAAGGCATCGAGGAAGGCCAACGTCTGGCTGCCAATTGGCAAGAAGCCTACCAAAGCGGCGACCCTTGCCCGCCCCTCGACTTCGATAAAGGCAGCCAGGAATTTAAAGAAGAATGGAATCGCGCCTGGGCGCCGCTCAAGCGCTGGCTCGGCGAAGCCTACCTTTACGTCGCCGCCCACCTGGCCCGGGAATTCCGCGCCTTCCGGGTCGCCAGAGCGGAAATCAATTTCGACGACCAGATTGCCCTCGCCGCCGAACTGCTCAACCACCCCGCCGCCGGTCCCGCCATTCGCGAACAGGAACGCCTGATCATCCTGGATGAAGCTCAGGACACCGATCCCCTGCAATTCGCGGTGCTGCTCAATGTGGCTGGCAGCCAATGGACGCCCGGGCAGCCCATGATGGAATCCATTGGCCCGCCCCCCGGCCGCTTCTGCATGGTCGGCGATCCGCAGCAGTCCATCTACAGCGAGCGCGCCGACCTCCCCACCTACCGCTCGATACATGAGGGCATCGTGCTGCTCGACACTGCCGAAGCATTGAGTTTCACGGTCACCATGCGCTGCGACGAGCAGATTGTAGACGCCGTCAACCAGTTCTTCCCCAACATTTTACGCCGCGAGGATCAGCCTGGTCAGCAGGCAGCGTTTGTGCCATTGCACGCCCGCCCCGACGCCGGGCCCGGTCGCTTTGAGCGCCTCACGTTGAAGCCTGGTGAGGAAGATGACGCGCCCACCTCCGCCAATAAAGATTCCCTTCACGCCGAATCAAACGCCTTGGCCCAGTGGCTGCGTAAGATCGGGCGTAGCGGCTTGGGCGTTCGCGACTGGAGCGAAGTGGCCATCCTCGCGCCACGCAATGACTGGGCTGAATCCCTGAACCACGCCATCGAGCTCGCGGGCCTGCCCGTGCAGTCTCATTCTCGCCGCATCAAGCGCGCTGGCGATCCCGTCTGGGCTTGGTCGACGGCGCTCATCCGCGCACTCGCCCAGCCCGAGGACGAGTTCGAGCTCGTAGGCGTGCTGCGGGAAATCTTCGCCTTGTCCGACAGCGCAATCGCCACCGTGAAGCAGACAGCGGGTAAATTTGCTGACGCCATTGAGACGCATCAATCAGCGTTTGCGGAGAACCCAGCGACGCGACCGGTGATCGAGACACTCCTGACCTTGAGCGCAGTCAGGAGCGACATTCAGGACTTGGCCCTCGGCGATGCGTTTCGCGTGGTCTGCCAGCGCTTGCAACTCCGCGAACGGCTCACGGCTCTGCCCGAACTGGAGCACAGCCGCATCGACGCCACCCTCAAGCGCATTCAGGCCAACGCCTTGCAAGCCGAAGAGCACGGCGACGGCCTGGCCGACTGGTCCCGCAGCCTCATCCAATCCCTCTTGGACGACTTGGAAAGCGACGACCCCGCTCCAGGCCACATTCAGCTGTTGTCCTGCCATAAGTCCAAAGGGTTGCAATGGAGCGTCGTCATCACGCCGTTTCTGCACTATCGCATTTCGCGCCGACCTCAGAATTTCCCACGCTACTATCCGGCCACTCGCGCTCATGACGAATGCGTCGCCTACGATAAAAGCTGCGACCTGGTGCGCGCCGAGCTGGCCGACCAAGACTTTCGCGAGGAAACCGAACGTCTCGCCTACGTCACCTGGACCCGCGCCCGACGCCGCGTAATCATCGTCGACGCCAAAGCCTTTTACCAAAAGCCAGCGCCATCAATGAGCTGGGCCGAGCTTTGCCACACCAGCGGCCAATCTACCAATGCCCAGGCTTGGGTCAACTTGCCCGAGTTCGAATCCTGCGACGATGTCCTCGT
Source organism: Cerasicoccus frondis (assembly GCA_031296915.1). GTDB lineage: Bacteria > Verrucomicrobiota > Verrucomicrobiia > Opitutales > Cerasicoccaceae > Cerasicoccus > Cerasicoccus frondis. The sequence continues at coordinate 84,413 of JAVDPC010000029.1, forward strand.
TAACAATGGACCAGCAAGCGCCAGTGACGCCCCCCCCTCAGCCAGCCCCTCGTTTTTCCATATCCCAGCTCGAGCGACGGCGCTCCAAATCGCCTCCAGTCAGAATTTTCCACAGCGCATCTTACCCAGCAGCCTAGCCAACCACAACGCCGCCTCCAGCGATGAACCGACCGGGCACGCCCGCGACGAAAGCGACTGGCGCGCCGAGCCCGGCTACCCCGAAACCCAAGACGGCAGCAGCGCACTTGGTGGCGCCGACTACGGCAACTGGTGGCACGGCACGCTGGAACACGGCCCGTGGGGCCACCCCATGGAAGCCTGGGCCGCCCACCAGGCCGCCGCCCTGCCCCACGCTCCCAACCCACAACGCGGCGCCGATGAGCTCGCCGCCCTTTTTGCCACGCCGGAATTCCAGTGGCTCAACAGCCCTGATCGCCAGGTCCGCGCGGAGGCCTCACTGTTCTGGCCGGACTCCTCGCGCGCCCCCGATGAGCTTGAACTCGGCCTCGGCATCACCACCGCGCCCGCCCAATTCGCTTACGACGGCTTCATTGACCTCCTCGCTTACGACGCCGAACGCGACGCCTGGCGCATAGTTGACTGGAAGACAGATCGCATTTTCAAAAATGCCGCTCGCGAGCTGCGCGCCTGCTACGGCCCCCAACTCGCTGCCTACGTCGAGGCGCTCGGGAAAATGTTCTCCCGCCCCGTCGAAGGCTACCTCTACAGCACGCGCGCCGCCCGATGGATCAAGCTAAACGCCTAAACTTCAATCAACACGCCCCCCTGTTATCCCTAAGGCCTATTCTGTCTATTTATAGTGAAAATGTTCCAATCACGCGAAGGATGGGCGTCTAATATTTCTTAATTGAAAAATTTGCTTTCCTGTCACAGGAACTACCATTGAGATTCACTCCCTATGGCCAGCTTGAAAGATATAGCCGATGAAGTAGGCGTCTCAGTCTCCCTCGTTTCCAAAGTGATCAATGATAAACTGGGCACCACCGGCGCCCGGAAAGAATTGATTGAGGCGATTAAAGCCAAAGCCGATGAGCTAGGCTACAAGAGGAACTTTAACTCCATCGCCCTACTCGCTAAACGACAGGGCGCTTTCGCTGTATTCATGCACCGCATTGGAGCCAAGGGCGCGATGCTGACCGAAGACAGCTTGGAAGGCATGGCCGAGGCTGCGCATCAAAACAATCTGCGCATGATGCTGAATTTCGTCACCGAATACGACGACTACATCAGCCGCCTGGAAGGCCTGCACACCGGCATGGTCGATGGCGTGCTGCTCAGTGGCGTTTTCCACATCGAAGCCGTCCCGCAACTACTCAAACTTAGAAAAGAAGGCCTGCACCTCGTGAGCACCTTCAGCAAACCGATCCACGAAAGCATCCCCAATGCAGGCCTCGTTGAGGAAAACACGTCTTACATCAGCGCCAAGCATTTGATCGAGCAAGGTTGCCAGAACATCATCACGTTCGACACCATGCCCATACGCACCCAGGGCTATCGCCGCGCCCTGCAGGAAGCCGGCATCGAAGTCAATGAGCGGCTAATCCTGCCGATGCCCCAGATGCAGGCCGGCTACCACAGCGCGACGGCCCGCGGCGCCCTGATCGGAGCCCTGGAGTCCGGATTGGAAATCGATGGCGTGTGCGCGCAGTCCGACAGTCAGGCGGTGGGCGTCATCAACGAACTACTCAGCCGTGGCGTCAAAGTCCCAGACGACGTAAAGGTGACCGGCATCGATAATTCCCCATTCTGTGAATCCTGCAGCGTTGCACTCACCAGTATAGACCAAAAATTTGCCCAGCGTGGTCGCCTCGCGGTTGAAATGCTGGAAAAGCTAATTGAAGGTCAGCCCGTTGAATCCTTCCAACTCGAGCCTGAGCTCGTGGTTCGCAAGTCGAGCGAGGCCTAGTGTGGTGTCAGCGAAGTTCGCTGCATAAATACTGAACCTTACCGAGGATCAGATCTGCGTCCGCTGTCCACT
>JAVDPC010000030.1 GCA_031296915.1 Cerasicoccus frondis
CAAACCCAAACATATCTATCGAACACTCAAACCAATCCAAACAAATGTGTAACCCATGTCCCCGCACAAGTGTTACCCATGTTACCGGTCTATACAGAGACGATCCGCGCCACCTTGGAGTGATTCATTTAAATACCACACCAGTAAGGCGGCTAGTCAAGAGATCACCGCTGTGCGGGACAGGCAGCGCTCTTGCGTCTACCTCAGACGCGGTGGAACTCTTCGACCAGCTCGCTGGGGTCTTCCTGCTTCATGAGCGCCTCGCCGCAAAGGATAGCCTTGGCTCCGCAAGCGCGGGCGCGGGTGGCGTCTTCGCCGGTGAAGATGCCGCTCTCGCTGACCGGGATCACCTCGTCTGGCATTTGCGGAATGATTTTTTCGGAAATGCCAATATCGGTCACGAAACGGCTGAGGTCGCGGTTGTTTACGCCGACGATTTTCGGGCCAAACTCCAGGGCGCGGTCGAGTTCGCGTTCGGTATGGACCTCAAATAGCGCATCGAGTCCGGCGGCTTGCGCGGCGTCGTAGAGGCGGTCGATTTCGTCGTCTTCGAGCGCGCGCACAATGATGAGCATCGCCTTGGCGCCGGCCTCAGCCGCTTCAACAATTTGGATCGGGTGGATGAAGAAATCCTTGCGCAGACAGGGGATGTCGCGGCGGTGGTCACTGAGGAAATCTGTGACGTTGCAGAGGTCATTCAAACTGCCGCCAAAATACTTTTCGTCAGTGAGGATGGACAAACAGTCGACTTCCGCATTGTGGTATTTACGGGCTTGCTCGGTGGCGTCGGGCAGCTCAGCAATTTGCCCGGCGGATGGCGAGCGTCGCTTGATCTCAGCGATGACGGCCAAGCCTGGAGGCGCGAGCAGGGCGTCTGCAAAGGTCTTGCCGGTCAGGTTGCGGGCGAGGCGGTTGAGTTCGCTATCGCGCACCGGGCGAATGCGGTGTTCAATTTCGAGGCGCTTGTGCGCCATGATTTCGGCAAGTTTGTCCATGGCTGAAACCTGCGAATGAAAGCGATTCCTACGCGCCTGGCAAGGCGGGAGATACAGGGCGGTTACTTGAAGAAGTACTTCAGGTCCTTCAATACGTGGAAAGCGCCATTAAGGAGCGCGCTTGGGTTCGTGACTTCCAAGTTTGGGGCGGCTTCGGCTAGGAAATCCCAATGCTCGCCGGGTAATTCCTGAGGGGACCAAAGATTGATGGTCGAGTAGCCTTCACGCTGGGCTTGGACAATATATGATTGAACGGCTTGCAACGCGCTCAAGGAATAGGGCTGCAAAGTGGATTCAGCGCTAGTTCGATTCGAGTGCTCATGGCGCTCGGCGAAAATAACCAAGGATCGATCGATGCGCATCGTATCAAGTAAAGATACCTCAATGCGACTGGGCTCCCACAGTAGATAGATACGCCTGCCTTGGGCTTCGAATTGCTCGGTTTCGTGGCCAATTCCGATGGCCATGGGACGTTCTAATAGCCAAACTTCGCGTGCGCCTGCATGAATGGCTGCGTCCTTAATAGCGCGGCGCTGAATTTCGTTTCTGAAGTACGCGCAGATTAGAACTTTTGGCGGCACGAATGAGCGGTGTTTAGCTGTCATTTGAATGGCCTGACGAAAACTCACTTCGAGTGTTTCGATTTGGAATGCGGGATCATACAAGTCTGATTCAGGAGGGAGCTCAAAGGAGAACGCCTCAGATTTAAGGCTACGCGTGCTTACTTGATTCTCTGCTATGGTAATTGCGACGTCGTTTGAAAAAATCATGGATTCTTCCTGGATGACAGACTTTCACTGTGTGAACTAAAGGAATAATTTATTTGAATGATCGTTTTCGCATTGACCTGATAAATGGATACACTATGTTTTCAGCATCCTTGGATTCAACAAGGAGGTTTTCAATGTCGTTATACCAATCCACATTCGTGACGCTTTAACGTAACCCGGCCTGATTGTTTGGCCGGAGAGTTTTACGCGCGTCACCCATTGAAGCAGCAGGCTTCAACCAAGCTGAGTAACAACGCCGCCGCAGGGCTGTGCGTGTGCCCGGTTGTGCCTGGAAATCTGACGTAACGGCGCCGTGCATTGGCGTCGCCTGACTTAACTGTGGATAATTCGTATGAATCCGAATCTACGGGGCCGCCGCATATTGGCCCGTGATAAACACCTGCTCTCCCTACAGCGAGAGCTACATAAACACTACGACATTCAACGCAGCGCTCCGCTGATCGAGCAGCGCATTGAATTGGAGGAATTACATTATGGAGACGATTGAAAACAATAAGAGCACGGTAAGCTTTGTATCGCAAAGTAAAGACTGGTTTGACGGTAAAGCCGTGGACGAGCTAATGCGTGTTTCACAACTGCCGGGCATGCGGAGAGCGGTCGGCTTTCCCGATATGCACTCGGGCATGGATACGCCTAATGGCGCGGCGTTCCTGAGCGAAGGCGTTTTCTACCCGCACTTGATTGGTAACGATATTGGCTGTGGCTATCACCTGGCGCAGACGGATATTCGGAAACGCAAGCAGAAGCTGGATCGCTGGACGAAGCGCCTCGCTGATCTCGATCAACCCTGGAACGGCGATGTCCAAACTTGGCTAACGCAGCGTGGTTTGGCGTCGACTGAGTTCGATGCGAGCATGGGCACGATCGGCGGTGGCAATCACTTTGCCGAACTGCAGGAAGTGCATCGTGTGGAGTCGAAGGCGGCGTTCGCGAAGGCCGGTCTGGATTCGGACAAACTCTTCGTGCTCGTGCACAGCGGCTCGCGTGGTTTGGGGCAACGCATCCTGCGCTCGCACGTGGATGCGCATCGCGCCGACGGCCTGCGTGTGGGAACCAAAGACGCCGAGGCTTACGAGTCGCAGCATGACCATGCGGTCTGTTGGGCGCGCGCCAATCGTGGCTTGATTGCCGAACGCTTTGCATCGCAAATCAATGCGCGGCTAACGCCAGTGCTCGACCTGCCGCACAACTGCATGCAGTTTGTGATCGAGGAAGGGCGTCAGTATTGGCTGCATCGTAAGGGCGCTACGGCGACGGGGCGCGGGCTGGCTGTGATTCCTGGTTCGCGTGGCGCGTTTACGTATCTGGTTTGGCCGCTGAAGAACTCGGTCGAGCATTTGTGGTCCATTGCGCATGGCGCTGGCCGTAAGTGGGATCGTGGTTCGACGGAGGCCCGCATGCGTGACTACTACCGCAAGCAAAGCCTCGTGCAAACCGAGCTCGGCGGACGCGTGATCTGCGAAGACAAGTCGTTGCTCTATCAGGAGGCGCCGCTTGCTTATAAGAATATTGAAAAGGTGATCGAGCAACTTGTTGCCGACGGCCTGATCGAAGTGGTGGCGACGCTGCGGCCGCTCATTACCTACAAGAAAAGGAGCAAGCAATGAAAGCATGGGTGCAAATCACTTCGGGCCGCGGGCCGGAAGAGTGCTGCCTTGCGGTGGCGGAGCTAATGCGCGTGTTCGAAAAGGAAGTGCGTAAAGCAGGCTTCGCGATCGATCTGCTAGAAGCGATTGCAGCGCGGCATCGGGGGACTTATTTATCGGTGCTGCTCACAGTGGAAGGTAAGGGCGTGCGCGACTATTTGAAGTCGTGGGAAGGCACGGTGCAGTGGATTCAACCGAGTTCCTATCGGCCCAATCACGGGCGCAAAAATTGGTTCGTCGGCGTGAATGTTTTCCACCCGCCGGAGGAGGGGGAGAAAGTATCAACTCAAGATATCCGCTATGAGGCAATCCGAGCTTCGGGCCCCGGAGGACAACACGTCAACAAGACCTCAAGCGCCATTCGCGCCACGCATGCGCCAACGGGACTTACCGCCACCGCTCAGGAAGAGCGTTCGCAACTGATGAACAAGAAACTGGCCACCGCGCGCCTGTTGCAACTGTTGGCCAACGAGGCGCAGGCGAAGCAGGATTCGCTGCAACAGAAGGTTTGGCATCAGCACAACTGTCTGGAGCGAGGCAATCCGGTTCGCGTCTACAAAGGCAGCCCCATGCGGCGCGTGTCTGGCTAGTTTCAAGACATTGGTTTGACTGGACGAACTGACAGAATACCGTATGACTGGGTGCTTTAATACATGAGTATTTACGAACTCAAAACACGGTTTCAGAATCTGTTGCGGCCCATTTGTCAGGATTTGGCGCGGCGTGGCGTAACGGCCAATCAGGTGACGCTGGCGGCGATGCTGCTATCGATTTTGCTGGGGCTGCTTCTGTGGTGGAGCGGTGGCTCGCGCTGGGTGCTCATGCTCGTGCCGATCTGGCTGTTTATCCGGATGGCGCTCAATGCGATCGATGGCATGCTGGCCCGCGAGCACGACATGAAGTCGAGCCTCGGCGCGGTGCTCAACGAGTTGGGCGACGTCGTTTCGGACACTGCGCTTTACTTACCATTCGCGGTGATTCCTGGCGCGCCCTCTGGCCTGTTCGCGATCTTTGTGGTGTTGGCGATCTTAAGTGAAATGACGGGCGTGGTCTGCGTGCAGATCGGCGCCAGTCGCCGCTATGATGGACCAATGGGCAAAAGCGACCGCGCCTTTGTTATCGGTTTGCTGGCTTTTTTGATTGCGGTTGGCGCAACGCCAGGCGCCTGGCTGTTTTGGTGGATGGCGGTAGTTAATGTCCTGCTCGTCGTGACTGTCTTGAACCGTGCTTGGCGCGGCTTATGCGAGGTGAAATGAACTTCTGGACCCCGCCTACGACCAATCTACTGATCACCGCAGGCGTAGTGTTTGCGCTGTTGATTTTTGCCAGCATATCAATCCGCATTTTAAAGCTTCGCAATCCGCAGAAGGACTATCTTGAGCTAACGCAGCGTACGCAAAGTTGGTGGGTGATCTGCGTGCTCTTTATGGGCGCTATTTTGCTCAGCGGCGTGGCGGGTCTGTTGCTCTTTGCCTTTATATCGTATCTGGCGCTCAAGGAATATTTCTCGCTCATCCCCACGCGAAGAGTGGACCGGCGAGTCCTGTTTTGGGCCTATCTGGCAATCCCGATTCAGTATTTTTGGATCTATATTGGCTGGTATGGGATGTTTATTATTTTCATCCCGGTTTACATGTTTCTCATTGTGCCGATTCGCTTGGTGTCGCTCCAGGAAACCAGTGGCTTTCTACGGTCGGTGGGCGCCATCCACTGGGGGCTCATGGTGACGGTGTTTTGCCTGAGCCACGCCGCTTGGTTGTTTGTGCTGCCGCAGGAAGTGGATGCGATGTCGCTGGCTAGCGGCGCTGGGATGGTGCTGTTTTTGGTGGGCATTACGGAGCTCAACGACATTGCGCAATTTCTGTGGGGCAAGTCTTTAGGGAAGCGGAAAATCATCCCTGGAGTCAGCCCCAATAAAACCTGGGCTGGCTTTCTTGGTGGAGTCGGAACGAGCGCGGTGCTGGGCGCAATTTTAGGGCCACAGTTGACACCGTTATCCTGCTTGGCTGCGTTCTTCATTGGCGGTGGCATTGGAGTGTTCGGCTTTCTGGGGGACGTCACGGTATCAGCGCTCAAGCGCGATCTCGGCATCAAGGACAGCGGATCTATTTTGCCCGGACATGGCGGGGTGCTGGACCGCATCGACAGCCTGATGTTCACCGCGCCGCTTTTCCTGCACTGCATGCGGTATTTTTACTTCTAGATGAGTAGCGTCTGGCTCAAGAAACTTTTCTTTCTGCTGGTGGTGCGACCACTGGTGATCCTGGTTTTAGGGGTGAATATCCGCCATACTGACCGTGTGCCGCGCCGTGGGCCGGCCATCATTCTTGCGAATCACAATAGTCACCTCGACACCTTTGTGCTGATGTCGCTTTTTCGGTTGAAGCGCTTGCCGGAACTGCGTCCCGTGGCGGCAGGGGATTACTTTTTGCGCAATAAATTTCTTGCCTGGTTCTCGCAAAGCATCGTGGGCATCATCCCAATTCAGCGGACGAAGCCAACCGCCAATGAAAACCCAATGACGCCACTGCTGGCGGCGCTTGATCGAGGTGAGACATTGATTCTTTTTCCGGAGGGAACGCGTGGTGAGCCCGAGAAGCTGTCGGCTTTTAAATCTGGGGTAGCGCACCTGATGCGTGATCGGCCAAATGTTCCCGTGACGCCAGTATTCCTACATGGCTTGGGTAAAGCCTTGCCGCGAGGCGAGGCGCTGCTCGTGCCCTATATTTGCGATATCAACGTCGGTGACGCTGTCTCTTGGCAAGGAGATAAGGGGGCGACAATGGAACTACTGCAGAAGGTCTTTGCGCAGTTGAAAGCCGAACTGCCGCGACCGGAAATGGATGACTAGAGCACTTTTCATCTAGATTGGCCGATCAGGCCGCAGTGATTTTTCGTGTCCAGCAAGGCGGCTTAAGCGTCGCAGGCTGGAAGCCTGTGAGCGAAAAGCCAACAACGCTGGCGCGGAAAAGCACTCGGTTTAGGGCTTGGGGCCAGATTGGAAGTTCGCGGCGTTGGCATTTCAATCACGGGCTTCCAGCCCGCTTAATCAAAGCCGCCTTGCGCTGCATCCAATCTCTACCCCACCTGACTCGGCCAATCTAGATGAAAAGTGCTCTAGCCTGCTGCTTCCTCGGGGATTGGCATCGTTTTCGCCAACGGCGAGTCTGCTTCGATCTGGATGCCGTAGATGACGCCGGCGACGACGGAATACGTCGGGCCGATGATCCAGCCGACGATTGGAATTGCCTGGGCGGCCAAGCCGACGACGCCAAAGGCGGACGTGCCCCAGAAGTGTTGGCGGATCGCGCGCAGGGAAGCCTTTGGAGCGTAGCCCGCGCGGTCGAGATATGGGTCGATGTAGGAAACGCCGCTGAGGAACATTTGTGCGGGGAATTGGAGGAGGAGCGCCAGAATGAAGCCGACGAGCGGCACAAAGCCCAGGGCGATGCCCGCGATCATGACGCTGATCGATAGCGCAAAGGTGATCAGAAACATCAGGGCCGGGCGTTTGATGGATTCCCAGAATGTGCGCTCGGCGTGATATTCGGCGCTTTTTATTTCGCGCTCAATTTCGACGGATAGTTCGTCGAGAAACGGGCCAAAGCAGATCATGACCAAGCTGCGAAACGCCACGTAGAGCGGCCCCGAAAATTGAAACAACACCACGATCCAGAACAGGGCTTTCAGCCAAGCGGGGATTTTTTCTTCGTCGAAAAACAGACGTTCCACTGCGCTGATCATCCAGTCGCCCACTGCCAGGTAGGCCGCAAAAAACAGAATTGAGACGAGGATGGAGATGCAAATGGGCCACGTCAGGTATTTCCAAAATTGCTTTTTCCACAGCAGTTTATGGGCGGAGCGGTAGGCGGAAATTGGATTGGTAATCGCTTTCATGTAGATGGCGGCTGTAAAATTACTTATGACCTCAAATAGTTGAGCTCAAGAAATTTGCGATGCGCGATGGGCATTGACCTCAACGTGATTCCTGCGTGAAGTTTAGTGCCTATGGAAACCCTTCCGTCTGTTCTCCTGCCGTTTGGAAAAGCGAACATCGCGCTGAACCTGCCCGAGTTTGTGGACGTGCTTTCAATGGGGTCGCCCATTGCGTTGGAAAATCCGGCGCAAGCGGTGCAGGATGCATTGGACAACTCCATTGGTTGCCCCGGGTTCGATAAGGTTGTTCAGCACAAGGTGTCGCTGGGCAAAAATCCATCGGCGGTCATCGTGATTTCCGACAACACCCGGCCCGTGCCGTATCGCGGCGAGTCCGGGATCCTGTGGCCGATTGTGGAGCGGCTGCTGAAGCATGGGGTGAGCGCGCATCAGATCGTGGTGCTCGTCGCCACGGGCATGCACCGTGGGCTAACGAAGGATGAGATCGGCACGATGATCGACCGCCGGGTGTTGGAAGCCGGTGTGCGCGTGGTTAACCACGATTGCCAGGAAACGGAATGCCTGACCTACCTGGGCAAGACGAAGCGCGGTAGCCAGACCTACATTAACAAGCGCTACCTGGAGGCCGATATTAAGATCCTCACGGGCTTGGTCGAAAGCCATTTCATGGCGGGAGCCTCGGGCGGACGGAAGTCGATTTGCCCCGGGCTGATTGGCGAGGCGAGCACCTTTGTTTTTCATGGTGCGCCGATGATGGCCGACCCCAACACGACCGACCTCAAGCTGAAGGGCAACCCCTGTCACGAAGAGGCGTTTGAAGTCGCAAGCAAGGCGGGCGCCGACTACATTGTCAACGTGACGCTCGACCATGAGTTTAATCTCACTGGCGTGTTTGCCGGGCATTTGAAGAGCGCGCACGAGGCGGCTGTCGAGCACTTGAAAACCTACACTGCGGTGCCCTGGAGCGGGGAGTATGACGTCGTGCTGACGCATGCTGGCTTTGTGGGAATCAATCACTACCAAGCCGCAAAAGCGGGAACGGTGGCGGCGCGCGTTGTGAAGCCTGGCGGCCATGTGCTGATGGTCGCGAACACCACGGACACCGACGTAGTGGGCAGCCTGGCTTATCGCACGGTGTTGCAGATTTTGAAGCTGAGCGGACCCGAGGCTCTGGAGAAAATTCTCCTTTCGCCGGATTGGAAATTCATCCCCGAGCAGTGGCAGGTGCAGATGTGGGCGCGACTCTTTAAGAAGATTCCACTCGACCATTTTCACTACTACAGTCCGCAGTTCACAGAAGCGGATTACCGCGTGTGCGCGGGCGGTCGACTGGCGGCGTTGGCTGGCGTTGACGCCTTGGAGCAAGATCCGGAAGCGCTCATTCCTGACTTGTTCAAGCAGGCGCTGAACAAGCTCTACGCCACTCACCGTGGCGACGAACCTCTGCGTGTCGCTTATCTGAAAGACGGGCCCTATGGGATTCCGCTGAAGGATTGATTGCATTGGGCAACTTTTGGGGCCTGTTGAGCTGAGCAACGCGCTGGCGTCTGTTCGAAAAGGTGGAGCCCGTGTCCCTACCGGGCTTGTTTCATCCTGCGGGTTGGACGTGGCCGAGCATTTTGCGGCTTTAATGGCGCGGCCAAATTCCCTTTGCCGATTGCGTCTCACAGCATGGGAGCGCTGGTGGGAAGGAAGGTATCGAACGGCCAATATTTTTATTTTTTGCGACTGGAAAGCGTTGCCCTGGCGCGCTGTTTGCGTATGCTCAACGTCCGTGAAAATGCAGAGGCAGATTTTGTCCATTCAGGCGGACGCTGAAGGCTGCGTAAGCATCGCCGACCGTGTGACCAAGCATCGCCGACTGTAAGGCGAAGTATCGACGACTGTCGGTTGAAGCGTCGCCGACGCTTCTTCCCAATACCCTGGGGGCGTTTATGTCGAAACCCATGGGTCTTGTGTCTCATTGCCCATGAGAGTCGTGTCAGTATGGTCCAGTGGCTTTGTTCAATTGCCTCATATTCGTCGGAAAAACGGTGTTGTGGGGCTGGGCGAGTTTCTATATTTCCTAGGCTAAACAAATGGCTTCAATTGATGATTTACGGTATACGGTGTCGCGCTTGCGCGGGCCGGGTGGGTGTCCCTGGGACATTGAGCAGACGCACCAAACGCTGTGCGACTGCCTGGTGGAAGAATGCGCGGAATTGCTGGATACCATTGATCGTCTGGACTTTGAGCACATGCAGGAAGAGCTCGGCGACGTGTTGTTGCAGGTGATCATGCACACGCAGATGGCCGAGGAGGAAGGGCGGTTTAGCTTCGACGACGTTGCGCGCGACATTAACGAAAAACTGGTGCGCCGACATCCGCATGTCTTTGGCGATCTCGACTTGAAGGACTCCGACGCCGTCTTGAAGAAGTGGGAGGAGATCAAGGCCGAGGAAAAAAAGAATGGTCTGCGCCCTTTGGAGGATGGCCCGTTCAAGCACCTGCCGCCGCAACTGCCTGCGCTGCGCTATGCGTTCAATATTTACAAGCAGATCGAGAAAAAGGAACTCCCGGTCGACAACGAATATGCCCCGGCAGTCGTTCGCGAACTCGCCGACGGGTTGACCGAGGAAAGCGCCGGCCGCGCGCTATTTGAATTGGCCGCTGCCTGCCGTGAGGCGGGCATTGATCCAGAAACCGCGCTTCGTCGCCACGCCAGTGAGACGCAGCGCGCCATTGCCGAACGTGTCACAGAAACAGAACAGTCTCCGGCTGGTTGAAGTCTCGACCAGCCAAGGCGCGCTGATGGTTCCTTATGAGATCCGTCGCTCGCGCCGAGCGCGCTACATCCGGCTAACGGTGGGTCGGCACAATCATGCGTTGTTGTCGGTGCCGTGGCGGTGCGCCTTCGTGGAGGCATTGGAGTTTTTGCGCAGTCAGGGTGATTGGCTGGCGCGCAATCTCAGCGAACACCCGACGCGGACTTCGTTGCGGGATTACCTGGAGCGCCATCCCCGGCTTTACGGGCTGGGCAAAGGCTTTCGCCTGTCGCAGGGCTTCACCCGCGCGAAACCGTTTTACGTTTACTCGACGGAAAATGACGAGGTGGAGCTGCGCGTTTCCTCCGAGGGAGATTTAGAGCAAAATCTGGTGGCGTTGGTCCGCGCGTTTGCGCAAGAGGTCATTGAAAAACGGACCTTCGAGTTGGCCGACGAAGTCGGCGTGAAGATCAAACGCGTCAGCGTGCGTGATCAGGCGACGCGCTGGGGGAGTTGCTCCAGCAGTGGAACCATTTCGCTGAACTGGCGGCTCGTGCTCCTGCGCACCAATCTGCAAGAGCACGTGATTTACCACGAGCTGGCGCACGTGAAGGAGATGAATCATTCGGCTTCGTTCTGGGATTTACTCCGCAAATTCGATGCGAACACCGATGCGCACAATGAGCAGCTCAACCCCGCTGGCGCCCGCCTCATGCCCTTGGGGCGCAGTTAGCTATCCGCGCCCGCAAACTTCACAGACGGGAAGACTTTTTTCTGCATTTCCAGATCGTGGCCGACAAGGTCAGTGACGGAGATGACGTATAAATAATCGCCCACGAGGAAAAACTGCGCCTCGCCGTCGTAGCCTGGTTTGCCATTCATTGGCGGGGTTTGGAACATGAGCTTCATGCCGTCAATTCCCTCGTAGGTAATGGGGTCCCAGGACAGTTCTTTGCCGTAGGCGCCCGAGAGGAATTTCCCTTTGGCGTTGCCGAAGATGGTGTCCTTGCCCGCAAAGAATAACGCGGCGCCCGGAAGATCGGAACAGGCGATGGTCACGTTGCCATCGTCGGCCACGATGACTTTGTAGATCTGGGTGTCGACGCTGCCGACAATTGAGCTGGAGCTCTCGGTGGTTTCGGTCGGTTTGCCCGGCATCTCCAGGGTGACCTTGTTGTTGTTAACGGATACAGTTTGCCAATTCATGTCGTCGGCAAAAGCCGCGGCGGCGCAGAACACGCAGGGTGCAAGGACAACAAATGACTTCATAAGCAAATTCATAGCGGGATATTAGCGTGCAATCAATCGTAAACCCTGGTTTGACATGGCAATCAGCACGGATGAAACTTTACTTTGATGCAAACCCCGCTAAGCATTTCCCCCGTGATTATTACCCAGGCCGAACTTGAGTCCGTTATCACCGCCCGGCACGCCGCCCCTCACGATATTCTGGGACTGCACACCGTGAAGCGAGACGGCGAAAAATGCCTGATTGCGCGCACCTTTCAGCCGGAGGCCGTCACGTGCGACATTGTCGATGTGCAAACCGATGAGCGTTTCCGCCTCAAGAAGCTTTGCCGCGAAGGCTTTTTCGAAGGCGTGCTTGAGGGGCGTTCCAAGCCGTTTGACTACCGTATTCGCATGGAAAACGCCAACGGCGAGGTGTTCCAAATTTGGGACCCGTATTGCTTCCTGCCAACCTTGAGCGAGGACGACGCCTACCTCTTCGGTCAGGGCAACCACCACCACATTTATCAAAAGCTGGGCGCCCATACGAAACACTACGATGGCGTGCAGGGCACGGCATTTGCGGTATGGGCGCCCAGCGCCAAGCGCGTTTCCGTCGTCGGTGAGTTCAACCACTGGGACGGCCGCCGCCACCCGATGCGACGCCTTGGCAGTTCCGGCGTTTGGGAGCTTTTTCTGCCCGGCATCGGCGTGGGCACGAAATACAAATACGAGCTCATCGGGGCCGACGGCTCACTCCGCCTCAAAAGCGACCCCTACGGCGAGTATTTTGAATCCCCCCCCCACAACGCATCCATCGTCTGGGAAACGGACGACTTTGATTGGGCGGACAACGAGTGGATGAACCAGCGCGCCTGCAAGGACTTCAAGACTCAGCCAATGTCGGTATACGAAGTTCACCTGGGCTCTTGGCGGCGCGTTCCCGAGGATGGCAACCGCCCGCTGAACTACCGGGAAATGGCGGCCGAGCTGACCCGCTATGTGCAGGAGATGGGCTTTACCCACGTGGAATTCATGCCGTTGGCTGAGCACCCGTTCGACGGCTCCTGGGGCTATCAGGTGACGGGCTTTTTCGCGCCGACACATCGTTTTGGCGCGCCGCAGGACTTTATGTACCTCGTCGATTACCTGCACCGGCACGGCATCGGCGTGATCATCGACTGGGTGCCCGCGCACTTTCCCAAGGACGCCTTTGCCCTTGCGCAATTCGACGGCAGCTGCCTCTACGAGCACGAAGATCCGCGCCTCGGCGAACACATGGACTGGGGCACACTTATCTTTAATTACAGCCGCCACGAAGTTCGTAATTTCCTGATCGGTAGCGCTCTGGCCTGGTGCGAACGTTTCCACATCGACGGGTTGCGCGTCGACGCCGTCGCCTCAATGCTTTACCTCGACTATTCCCGTGAAGAGGGTGAGTGGATTCCCAACGAATACGGCGGCAATGAAAACATCGGCGCCATCGAGTTTTTACGGCAGGTCAATGACTTGGTTCACCAGTATCATCCGGGCGTGCTCATGATTGCGGAGGAGTCGACTTCCTTCGGCGGTGTAACGAAGCCTACCAAGGAAGGCGGTCTCGGGTTCGACTTGAAGTGGAACATGGGCTGGATGCACGACACACTCGAATACCTTGCCCATGAGCCCATCCACCGCAAGTACCACCACAACGAGCTGACCTTCGGCATGCTCTACCAGTATTCCGAGCAGTTCATCACGGTGTTCAGCCACGACGAGGTGGTCCACGGGAAGGGCAACATGATCCTCAAGATGGGGGGCGGGTTTGAAATGGGCAAAAAGGCCGCCGATCTGCGTTGCCTCTATACTTGGATGTGGCTCTGGCCCGGCAAGAAATGCCTCTTCATGGGCTGCGAGTTTGGCCAATCTGTTGAGTGGAAATACGACAGCCAACTGCAGTGGGAGCTGTTGCAATACATTGACCACGCGGGCATTCAACTGCTGATCAAAGACCTCAACGCGCTCTATCACGCGCATCCCAGCCTCAGCGCGCACGACCTCGATCCCGCCGGCTTTGAGTGGGTCAACGCCGATGGCTACTGGGAGCAATCGGTTTCCATTTTCCTGCGCCGCAGCGCCAAGCCAGAGGATACTTTTGTCGTCATTGCCAACTTCACGCCCGTGCACCGCGATGTATTCCGCTTTGGCGTTCCCCACGCAGGGCATTGGAAGGAAGTCATCAATTCCAACGCCGACGTTTACGGCGGTCAGGGCTCGGGCAACGGCGGCGGCGTGAACTCCATCCCGGGCGAATGGGATGGACGCGATCACAGCATCGAAGTCGTCCTACCCGGGCACTCCGTGCTCGTGTTCAAATACGCCGGCGCGTAACTGGGCTGCTCTGGCAAATAGCGTTGCGTCGGGGGTAACCCGTGCGCTACGGCTATTGGCATGAAAATCGTTCGCGTGCGTACGGAAGGAAACCGCGTCGTTTACGGCGCGCTGCAAGATGGCGGCTCGATCCTCAAGCTTGAGGGCGACATTTGGGGAGATTTCAAAGTCTCCGGTGAAGCCGTGAGTGGCGAGCTGCTCGCGCCCGTTGAGCCGACGGGCATTTTCTGCATTGGCTTGAACTACCGGGCGCACGCTGAGGAAACCAACGCCGAGCTGCCCAAGCACCCGATCCTGTTCATGAAGGGCCTCAATGCCGTGAACGATCCGGGTGCGCCGATCGTCCTGCCGCGCCACCTGAACAGCACCAAGGTGGACTACGAATGCGAGCTCGCCGTGGTCATTGGCAAGGCCGCGAAAAACGTCAGTAAAGCGGACGCCTTGAGCTACGTGCTCGGCTACACCTGCGCCAACGATGTTTCCGCCCGCGACTGGCAAAAACACGGTGGGGGAGGGCAATGGTGCCGCGGCAAGACCTTTGACAGCTTTTGCCCTCTGGGCCCCGTTCTCGTGACCACAGATGAAATTACCAACCCGAATGCGTTGGCGATCTCCACCACGCTCAATGGTAAGCAGATGCAGAGTTCGAACACGGCGGACATGATTTTCAACGTGGCGTCGTTGATTGAATTTCTCAGTGGCAGCACCACGCTGCTGCCCGGCACCGTGATCCTCACGGGCACGCCTTCCGGCGTGGGCATGGGGCGGGACCCGTATGTTTGGCTACAGCCCGGCGATGAGTGCACGATTGAGATCGAGCAGATCGGCCAGCTAACGAATCCCGTGGTGGCCGAAGAGTGTTAAGCTGCGGCAACGAATTTTCCCGGCGCTTGCTTCTCGGCGCGGCGCCTGCTTAAGGTTTATTATGCGAACCGACATTAAAACGGTATTCTTCGATCTGGATGGCACGCTGATCGACCACTTCATGTGCATTTACCGCTGCTATAAGTATGCGGTCGAGAAGATGGAGTTGCCGCCGGTTAGTTATGAAAAAGTGCGCGCGACGGTTGGCGGCTCGGTGAAGATCACCATGGGCCGATTGATTGGGACTGAGCGCGCGGAAGAGGGCGAGCGCCTGTTTCGCGAGCATTTTGAGGAGATCATGCTCGAGGACTTGTATCCACTGCCCGGCGCAGAGTGGCTGCTCCAGCAGCTCAAGGAAAAGGGCGTGCAAACGGCGGTTTTCACGAACAAGCATGGCGTGGGCGCCCGGAAGATTTTGACCCACCTTGGCTACGACCAATTGCTCGACGCCATGATCGGCACCTACGACACGCCGTGGCGCAAGCCGGAGCCGGAGTTTACCCAATATGCCTTGGAACAGCTCAAGGCGGACCCGGCCACGGCGATTATGATTGGCGATTCGCCCTTCGATGTTCTCGCCGGAAAAGTCGGTGGTATGCGCACTTACGTCGTCGCCACGGGTAGTCATTCAGTCGAGGAACTTGCGGAAAATGATCCGCCTGCGGACGGCGTTTACCGCGATCTGTTGCATTTTGCCGAGGAGTTCCTGGGGCTCTCTCGCGCTGCGGCAGCTAATTGATCTGAGTCGGTTTTTTATCGCGAGATGTTGATGGCGGGGAGACGCCATGAGCATTGCGAATCCGGTTAATGAAAATTCCCCATCCCGGGAATCGACCGGTTCGCCTTGACCTTTGTGCGGGCACGGCAAACCTTTGGCGGATTCAATGGATCGCCGATCAACATCTATATGCGTAATCGGGTTTGGGCTACTGCTGCTGTCGGCATGCAAGCCTGAGCCTGAGATCAAAACCTACACGATACCGAAGGAGGAAACTGCCTCCCGTCCCATGATGGCCGCTGGGAGTGCGGCTGACTCGCCCACCACGCCGGTGTCGGGCAGTGAAGGGGCCCCCATGATGAGTGGCCCAATGCAGAATGCCGCCAGTGGCGCGATGACCGCCACGCCGGGCATGGCCGCGCAGGTGAGCGGTTTTGTTGCGCCCTCCTGGACGGCTCCGGCAGACTGGCAGGCAAAGGACCCGGGCACGGTGCGCAAAGGTTCGTGGGATGTGGTTGGCGATGGCGGCAAGGCTGATGTTTCGGTGACGGTGTTCCCTGGCGATGTCGGGGGAGACCTGGCCAATGTGAACCGTTGGCGCCGTCAACTGGGCCTTGCGCCGATCGATGCGGCGACCTTGCAGTCAAGCATGATGCATTTGGACTTTGGCGGTGGGCATGGCCACGTTGTCATGCTGAGCAGCCCGGATGGACAGGCGATTCTAGGGGCGATCTTGCCGCGCGACGGCGCGACCTGGTTCTTTAAAATGCAGGGCGACGCCGCCTTGGTTGAAAGCCAACAGCCCGCTTATGTCGCCTTTTTGGAATCGGTCGATTTTGCGACCACTGAATCACACTGATGAATCCGATTTTTCGCTTTTTTAGTTCGCTCTTACTGACGGTTGTCCTGCTGGCGCTGTCGATCGTTCTGGTGTTCTTTGGCACGCTGGATCAGGTGCAATGGGGCATCAATCACACGCAGAAGCTTTACTTTGAAAGCTGGTATGTGCTCTCGCCCGTGGTCTCGCTAATTAAAGTGTTTACGGCGCAGCAGTTCGACCCGGAACTGGCGCATATCCGATTCCCGTTGCCGGGCGGCTTTACGCTGGGCGCCTTGCTGTTGATCAACTTGATGTGCGCGCATTTCCGCTATTTTAAAGCGAGCTGGAAAAAGAGCGGCATCGCTGTCCTGCACTTTGGCGTGCTGCTGCTGATCGTTAGCGGCTTCACGACCAGCATGCTTCAGCAGGAAAGCCAGATGAGTCTCGATGAAGGCGGTGCGCCGGTCAATTTCTCCACCGACTTCCGTAACCAGGAGATTGTGCTCATCGACAAATCGGCCGAAAGCGAAGACACGGTGACCGCAGTGCCCTTTGCGCTGGCGCTCGACCAGGAAACGCTCCAACTGCCCAATGGCTTCACGCTGAACATCATCGCCGCCGTCAAAAATGGCGGCATGGGCATGCGGATGAACTTGCTGGGCGAATACGAAAATTTTGCCTCCATGGCAGGGCAACCCGGCGCCCCGAAAATGGACGAAGCGCAATTCCGCCAAGTCAGCAATTCGGTTACCAGCTTGCGTGATCCCAATGTCGTCATGCTGGCGATGGATGGCACGCCGATGGTCAATGCAGAGCATCTCAATTTGCAGGGGTTCGCGCCCCGGATGGACGGCGTGGTCATCGAGCACCCGCCAACCTACAAAGAGGACGAGGCGAACATGGCGGCCGCCGCAGTGCAGGTCGTTGCCCCCAACGGTGAAACGCTGGGCACGTGGTTGCTGAGCGCCGGTTTGGGGCCGGAGTTTCCGGCCCAGGGCTTCGAATACGACGGCAGGCGTTACGATCTATCCCTGCGCTTTGAGCGCACGTATTTTCCATTCACGCTGCAGCTAAAGGACTTCAAGCATGACGTTTATCCGGGAACGCAGATCCCCAAGAATTTCTCCAGCGACGTCATCATCGACAATCCGCAAACGGGCGAAAACCGCCCCACGCTGATCTACATGAACAACCCGCTGCGCTACGAGGGATACACGTTTTTTCAAGCCAGCTTCGCCAACGAAGACACGACCTCGATTTTGCAGGTCGTGAGTAATGCGACGTGGTGGCTGCCATACCTGGCGATCACCCTCGTCGGCTTTGGCATGACGATGCAGTTTGGCTTGAGCCTG
The DNA here is from genome assembly GCA_031296915.1 of Cerasicoccus frondis. Taxonomy (GTDB): domain Bacteria; phylum Verrucomicrobiota; class Verrucomicrobiia; order Opitutales; family Cerasicoccaceae; genus Cerasicoccus; species Cerasicoccus frondis. The sequence goes on from JAVDPC010000030.1 coordinate 17,425, forward strand.
ATGCGGTTTGCCGACCGCAAGTCTGTTCGCAAGAGCAAGGTGAAAGATGAGGAAGATGAGCCAGAAACTTTGGGCGGAGTCTTGATTCCCGGCGCGTTTTTGCTGCTTGGATTGCTGATCACGCTGTCCGGCTTTTTCCAGCGTTCGAAGTCGGAATTCGACGTGCAGGCATTCGCCGAGTTACCCGTCCAGACGGGTGGGCGTCTCATGCCGCTGGATTCGGTTGCGCGCAATTCGCTGCGGATTATCCGCGGGCGTCAGAATGTGCGCCTTGAAGACGGCCAGAAGCTCAACGCCAGCGAGTGGCTGCTCGATTTATCCTACAAGCCGCAGGAGGCGGATGATTATCCGGTGTTCCGCATCGTGAACCCCGAAGTGTTGGGTTTGTTCGGCTGGCAGCAGGAGGAGCGTAAGTATTTCTCCTGGAATGAGTTGAGCCCGCAATTTTCGATGTTGGCCGAACTTGCGCGCCAGGTTCCGGAGGCCGAGCCGCAACGCACGCCATTTCACAAGGCTTTGCTCAAGCTAACGAATGCGCTCACGCTTTACAATTCGCTCGGGCACTCGCTGAATCCCGGTGAAGATTATAAATTCTGGCCGGAAATCGCCGGTCCCGGGGGAGAGGCGCTCCAGAACCGTGAGCAAGGCAAACCCTTCAGCGAAGCTGCGCTGGGGCCCTTTATTGCGATGGCGGATTACTACATGCGCTTGGCGAATACGGCTGACCTGGGGCTGACGAAGCCACCGGCGACCAGTGCGAGCAACGCCTGGCTGAACATTGGCGAAGGCATGTTTATGACGATCCAGAGCGGCACGCTTAACCCCGTGGTGGCCGGTTACGGCGCGGTGGGCGACGCATACCGAACTGACAACCCCGAGGCATTTGCCAGCGCGGTGGCGGGCATACATGAACATTTGGCGCAGGAGGTGGATTTGGGGCGCGTGCGTTTCGAGGAATTCTTTAACGTGATGCAGCCGTTCTACTACACGATTGTGATTTACGTGCTGATTTTCGCCCTGGTCTGCGCGAGCTGGTTGAAATGGGCCGCGCCTTTGCAGCGAGCGGCGTTTTGGCTGCTGATTCTGGCGCTCGTCGTGCACACGTTTGGCCTCTTTGCGCGAATGTACATTCAGGGAAGGCCGCCGGTCACGAACCTTTACTCGTCTGCTATTTTTGTGGGCTGGGTGGCGATCATTCTGGGCGTTGTCCTGGAGCGGATTCACCGTAACGGGGTAGGCAGTTTTGTGGCGTCGCTGATTGGTTTTTCGACGCTGATTATTGCCCATAATCTTGCATTGACCGGGGATACGCTGGAGATGATGCGCGCCGTGCTCGATGACAACTTCTGGTTGGCGACCCACGTGGTGATCATCACCGCAGGCTACGGCGCCGTCTTCCTCGCCGGCGCGCTGGGCTTGGTCTACATTATCCTTGGGCTGGTGACGCGTTTGCTGGACAAGCCTTTGGGCAAGACGCTCTACGGAATGGCATACGGAATCACCTGTTTCGGGCTGTTGTTCAGCTTTGTCGGAACGATGCTGGGCGGTATCTGGGCTGACCAGAGTTGGGGGCGTTTTTGGGGCTGGGACCCGAAGGAGAACGGCGCCTTGATCATTGTTTTATGGGGGGCGCTGATGCTGCATGCTCGTTGGGGCGGCTTGGTCCGCGAGCGAGGCTTTATGGTGCTTGCCGTGGGGGGAAATATCGTGACTGCCTGGAGTTGGTTCGGCACGAATTTGCTGGGCATCGGTTTGCACTCTTACGGCTTCCTCAGCGCAGCCTTCACTGCCTTGAAATATTTCTGGGGCAGCCAGGTTCTAATCATTGCGCTTGGGCTGATTCCCCTTAATCTGTGGTTAAGTTCAAAATTATGGAAAAAAGAATCGGACTGATTGCCGCCCTCTTGACCACATTGATTTTTACTGCCTGTGAAACTGCTTCGTCGCCTTCGGACGCTGAGCAGCGGGAACATGTGCTGAAAATGGAGCAGCAGCGGCAGGAATATCAACCCGAAGCTCCCGGTAATTAATAGGTAACACCAACGATGAAAACTATACGTATCAAATTGGCGATCGCGGCGGCTCTGAGCGGCATTTCTTTGGTGGGTTGCCAGTCGACTCCAATCACGCCTGAGGAAAAAGCCGCCTATCAAAAAGATGAGGCAGTTTTGCAGTACGAGGATCAACAGCAGGCCAACGAAATGGAGTATTTAAGCGGTGATGGGATGGAAGATGGGCGTGAATTAAATCCTTAGGATTCAGCCATTTTAAAAGAAATTAGGCATAAATACCTAGAGCTGCCTGGGTGAATCAATTAGTTCTCAGGCACTGACTACATTTTTTTGACGACTTATGTTAAAAAACGTCATTTTCGAAAAAAAAATGCTGCAAAAGCATTATCTTTTCCGGAACATGTCGTATATATTATTGACGATATAAGTGTTGGGTAAAACCAACCTTTCAGTCAGTAGTAGCAGTAGTAGTAGTAGTAGCAGCCAGTCCCCGTCCCAGAAATGGGCGGGGACTATCTGTGTACGGAATAGCCGGAGGGTAATTCTTGTCAAAAATGTTCAATATAGAAGGGAATATGTCCCGCTAGAGCACTTTTCATCTAGATTGGCCGAGTCAGGCCGCAGTGATTTTTCGTGTCCAGCAAGGCGGCTTGAGCGTCGCAGGCTGGAAGCCTGTGAGCGAAAAGCCAACAACGCTGGCGCGGAAAAGCACTCGGTTTAGGACTTGGGGCCAGATTGGAAGTTCGCGGCGTTGGCATTTCAATCACGGGCTTCCAGCCCGCTCAATCAAAGCCGCCTTGCGCTGCATCCAATCTCTACCCCACCTGACTCGGCCAATCTAGATGAAAAGTGCTCTAATATTTTTTCTTGGAATACAATGGTGGCTTTGAGACACTGGTATTGAATGTTGAGAACTATCATTGGTTTGCTCAATCTGAGCTTCGCTGCGTTCCCCCTTGGCGCCGAAATTGTTGAAGCAGATCTGAATTTGCCCTCAAGCAATACGTCGCCCTACACATTGGAGAATGCTTTTCCGGGACTGAGCTTTGTTGATCCCATATCCATCACGACTGCGCCAGGGGAGACTGATCGTATCTTTGTCGGCGAAAAAGGCGGAAAATTATGGGTTGTTAATGATCTGAACACGGGCGAAGTCACTCAGGAGTTATTTCTATCCGTCAAAAATATTCAAAATGCTTGGGAGTCTGGATTGCTTGGAGTCGCTTTTCATCCTGATTTTGCGAACAACGGCTACTTTTACGTATATTACACGCCTAAGTATGACACAGAAGAGGGACGGATTCGTTACAATCGGCTTTCGCGATTCCAAGTATCCGCTGAAAACCCTAATATAGCTGATCCTGATAGTGAGCAAATGCTGATAAACCAATTGGATCAGAGTATCTTTCATAATGCAGGCGACTTGCATTTTGGCAGTGACGGATATCTCTACTTTACTAACGGCGATGGAGGAGGTGCGGATGATAGTTTGGATGTCGCTCAGCGATTGGATCTGGATTACTTCGCCGGGATATTCCGGATTGATGTAGACCGCTTGCCTGGCAATCTTGAACCGAATCCTCACCCGAGCGTTGTGCTTGACCCCGATACTGGAAAGGCGAGGTATGCGATACCAGCGGACAATCCCTGGGTGGGGGCGACAGAATTCAATGGTGAGCCGGTTGACCCGGAAAATGTTGTCATGGAGTATTTTGCCATTGGGCTGAGGAATCCCTTTCGCTTTTGGATCGATGATGCAACTGGCTATATTTGGATAGGGGACGTTGGGCAATATGCTCAGGAAGAGATAAACATCGCGCAAGGAGGCGAAAACTTTGGTTGGGCCTTTCGCGAGGGTTTTTTAGATGGTCCTAAAATAGACGAACAACCCGAGGGCTTTGTTGAGACTCCCCCCATCCACATTTATCCGCGTAATGAGGGGCGAGCAGTCATTGGTGGCCTGTTGTATCGCGAGGATTTTTACCCTGAGCTTACGGGCGCCTATATTTTTGGAGATTACGTGTCTGGTCGAATTTGGGGGCTTCGCTACAACGGTAACACCGTTACCCGTGAGCTACTGACACAGCAGACATCCCTTACCGAGTTCGATCTGCATCCACAGACTGGCGAGATTCTAATCAGCATACGTGATAGTGGCCAAGTCATGAAGCTGGTGCGAAATGACACCACTGAAGAGTTGCCAGCGCTCTTATCCGATACGGGGGCATTTAGTTCGCTGGAGGATTTAACGCCTACTGCTGGCGTTATTGCCTACGAGCCGAATGTCAGCTTTTGGTCCGACCATGCGATTAAGCAGCGTTGGTTTGCTTTGGCGGGAGACGAGCCCATTGAATACTCGTTGAACGAAGGCTGGTCTGCTCCGGCTGGCGCGGTGTGGATTAAGCACTTTGAATTGGAATTGGAGCGGGGGAATCCCGATTCGCGTCAAAGAATTGAAACGCGCTTCCTGGTTAAAACCGATGACGGCGCTTATGGCGTGGCTTATCGATGGAATGAGGCGGGGACCGAGGCCACTCTGGTTGACGCCGAGGGCGTTGATATCGCGCTGGATATTGTGAATGAGGACGGATTGGATCAAACGCAGCTCTGGCACATACCCAGTCGCTCGGAATGCATGCAGTGCCATAGTGCGGTGTCGGGTTATGCATTGAGCTTTAATGCGCGACAGCTGAATCGCGAGGCGGACTTTAACGGACAGTATCAAAATGTTTTAGCTGCTTTGGGTGAGATGGGATACTTGGAAGGCGGTCCGGAGGAGAATGCAGTTAAGTACATACCGGCTTATGCGGCAATTGATGACGAATCCCAAAGCCTGGAATTCCGTGCGCGTAGTTATCTAGCGGTTAACTGCGCACAATGCCATCAGCCAGGCGGGCCTGCAATTTCAGAAATTGATTTACGGCCTCAGTTGACTCTGCGTGAAACCGGCGTCTTGAACGCTGTGCCTGGCAACGATGCAGGGGGCAACAGCAATCCGCATAACCGGATCGTTGTGCCGGGTGATCCCGATCTTTCAGTTTTACTGCAGCGGATGTGCGCTTGTAGCGGATTTACGCGGATGCCGCCTCTTGCCTCCAATGAAATCGATGAGGCCGGAGTCGCGCTGGTTCGAGAGTGGATCGAAAACCTGAGTGCTCAAACCTATGAGGATTGGGCTGCACTGCATTTTCCTGACAATGCTGAGTCTGCTGATCCAGATGCTGACGTCGACCAGGATGGCTTTAGCAATGAGTTTGAATTCCTGCTGGGATCCAATCCAAATCAGTATCTGGATGCCTGGCGCCCGGAGTTGCTCTGGTCTGATGGACAAGTATCACTGGTCTATCAGACTGTTCCCCATACTCCCTTGTTGATCGAGAAATCGACGGATCTGTCTAACTGGGAGCTCTGGGAAGATGGACCTCAGTCGCTGATCTCGGATGATGATTCGGTTCTACACGAGCAAGAGGTTGATGGCAGTGAACCGGTTTTTCTGCGATTCGTATTTCCTACGACTGGAGAGTAGTTTCCTCCTTTAAGAGTTTTTTATTTGAGGAAAGACCCCGCGAGTTCAGCTCTCTGACCAGCTGTTTGCGGGCGTTAATTTATGGTTAATCTTCCAGGGTGTATAATTGGGCGAAAATAACCTAGCGTGAGGCCCGGATGATGCGCGGTTGCAACTAATTGGGGGTTACGCAGCAAAAAACCGTTATGAAAATACTTGCTGTCGAAGATGAAAGTAAGATCGCGGACTTCATCCGCTTGGGCTTGGAGGCAGAAGGCCACTCCATTGACTTGGTCCACACCGGTAGGCAGGGGCTCGCTCAAGCGCGTGAGCAGAGCTATGACGCAGTCGTGCTCGACATTATGTTGCCAGAGAAAGATGGCCTCGACGTATTGCGCGCCATGCGTTGCGAAGGGTTGAATATGCCGGTTATCTTGGTCACTGCGCGCAGCAATGTAGAGGATCGTGTGGAAGGGCTCAAGCTCGGCGCTGATGATTACCTGGTGAAGCCCTTCTATGTTGAAGAGTTGGCCGCCCGGCTGATGGCGGTGAGTCGTCGGACTTCGGGCGAGCACTTGAACCTCCGGCAGTATGGAGACTTGAAACTTAATCTGGCGACCAGGGAAGTGCGCTGGGCTGATCAGGTGGTCGAGCTTACTGCGCGCGAATTCAACATGCTGGAGTATTTCATGCGAACGCCAGGGCGAGTTTATACCCGGCCGCAGATCTTGGAGCATGTTTGGCAGTATCACTTTGATCCTGGCACGAACTTGGTCGACGTCTACATTAAGCGACTGCGGCAAAAGCTAACCGAAGAAGGCGCGCCACCCTGCATTGAAACCGTGCGTGGCGTCGGGTACCGGCTGGCTGCCTAGCAATGGCTTGGCTATGCTCATTTCGCTGGCGGGTTGCGCTGTTTAGCGCGCTGTTGATCTTGGTGATCGTCGGTGGCTTAGCCGCGACCTTGCGCTTTACAATGGAGGGGCTGCTGGTGGATAGCCTCGATGAAAAGCTCAAAACGCAGGCGGAGTATTTTCAGCCAGCATGCGATTACTTAAGCGAAGACCCCTACGATCTATGGGAGCGCCCGCTTCCTCCAATGCCACCTGCGGATGCATCTGCGGCGTTTTTAGTGTTTGATGAGGGGCTAATCTTACTACAGCGCAGTGTTCCCGAAGAGTTGAACATTCGCATCGTATGGGAATTGATTGCGCGGCTGGAGTTTCCGGAGGCTAATACATTCAGTTTTGTGGATTACCCAGACAGTGAGTCCCAAGAGTGGCGGCTTGCTGTGGTGAAGCGCGACGGGCTTTTTTTTGTTTGGGCTGAGGAACAAGGCGCAGTGGCGGTGGCCTTGTCGAAGCTGGAACGCGCATTTTTAGGACTAATACCGATTGCGCTCATAACTGCAGTAGTAGGGGGCTGGGAAATTGGCCGCCGGACGCTGCGCCCGGTTCTCACGCTTGCGGAGCGGATGCGGGAGATCGACGCCGCCGGGCTTGATCGGCGCATTAACGAAGCAGGCGCTACGTCGGAAATCCGTGAGCTCATCCGGAATCATAACCGGATGCTGGACCGTTTGGAGAGTCAGTTTCACCAAGCTTCACGCTTCAGTGCAGATGCAGCGCACGAGTTGAACACGCCTTTGACGGTGATGCAAAGCGAAGTGGAGGCGCGTCTTCGCTGTGTGGAAGATTCACCTGCGGATCTGCGTTTCTGTGAAAGCCTGTTGACTGAAATCATGCGCTTGAAGGCGATGGGGCAGAAGCTCTTGCTGTTGGCTCGCTGTGATAATGGGCAAATGAAGATTGCTCCCAAGGAGATTAGCTTATCGGAGCTCGTCGTTGACTTATGGGAAGACATTCCGCTGATCAATCCAGAGCTGGCTTATGAAGCCGAAATTTGCCCCGGTCTGATGGTGAATGCGGACGCTGATCTCTTGCGGTTGCTGGTGCAGAATCTCCTGGTCAACGCAGTGCGCTACAATCAGCCAATGGGCTGGGTGCGCACTACTTTGCGACAGAGTGGCGAGGACGTGCAGTTAACGGTCGCAAATGCTTCACGCCCCATTGAGGAGGCGCAGGCAGGGCGTATTTTCGACCGGTTTTTCCGCGTGGATGCATCGCGAACCAGCGCCACTGGCGGCACTGGTCTGGGCCTTAGCCTGGCTCGTGAAATTGCCCAAGTGCATCAGGCAGAATTGAAACTTTCCCGGAATGGCGGGGGAGTCGTGGCGTTTAGTTTGCGCATGCCATGCACACGATTAGCTTCAATAAATCGACCAGCCTCTGGGCGCAGCATTTTGGTGAGGTAAATTGCAGCGAATGATTGCCAGCGTGGGTGGCGTCTTCCATCTTGAAGATTGCCATGCCGCGTTCCGAACAACCGTCGCTTTTCCAATCCTCGTCTCCGCAAACGGATTCGAGCGAGTCGGCTGCGCCAACACAGGGTAAGGCGCACCAGCCGTTAGCCGTGCGCATGCGACCGCGCAATTTAAGCGAGGTGATTGGCCAAGAGCATTTGTTGGGCGAGGGCTGTTTGCTGCCTCGTCTGATCAAGGCGGATTCATTTGGCAGTCTTTTGTTTTATGGCCCTCCCGGTTGCGGTAAGACGACCATGGCGGAAGTCATCGCAGAGGAGACGGGCAGTCGCTGTGTTCGCTTAAATGCCGTGCTCTCTAATGTGGCGGAGCTGCGGGATGTGTTGCGCATGGCGCGCTACCATCCAGATCAACGGACCATCTTATTCATCGACGAAATTCACCGTTTCAACAAGGCGCAGCAGGATCTGCTGTTGCCGGATGTAGAGGCGGGCAATGTGCGACTGATCGGCGCAACAACGCACAATCCGGGCTTTTACATCATCCCGCCGCTTTTGTCGCGGAGCCATTTGTTTCGCTTGGAGCCTTTGCCGGAAGACGCCGTGGTGGCGGTGCTGTTGCGGGCATTGGGCGATGCCGAGCGTGGCTTGGGCAAGACGCATTGCGCCGCAGATGAATCTGTTTTGCGCGGTTTGGCGCGTTTGTGCGATGGGGATACCCGCCGGGCGCTCAACGCGCTGGAAACGCTGGTGCTGAGTCGGCCGATGGGCAGCGAGATCACAACGGACGACTTGTCCGTCTTCGCCCGTGAGCGCCAGATTCGCTACGACAACAACGAGGACGAGCATTACGACACCATTTCCGCCTACATCAAGAGCATGCGTGGGGGGGACCCCGATGCGGCGCTTTATTGGCTGGCCAAGATGCTGGCCGGCGGCGAAGACCCGCGATTCATTGCGCGACGTTTGGTGATTTTGGCCAGTGAAGACATCGGCATGGCGGATTCCCGGGCGTTGCCCTTGGCCGTAGCGACATTCCAGGCGTGCGAGTTTATCGGCATGCCGGAGTGTGAGCTGAATCTGGCCCATGCGACCGTTTTTATGGCCTGTGCGCCGAAGAGCAACTCGACGACCATGGCCATTAGCGCGGCTAAGCAATCCATCCAGCAAGGGCCGTTGCAGTCGGTGCCCATGTGGCTGCGTGATGCGCATACCAAGCTAAATAAAAAGCTCGGGCAGGGGGAGGGCTACCTCTACAGTCACGACTTCCCAGAGGCGGTGTCCGGGCAGGAATACATGATCGAGCCACAGACATTCTACACGCCCAAGCAGGCTGGAGCCGAGGCGGCGATTGGAGAACGACTGGCGAAATGGCGCTCCCTGAAGACCCAAATTCAGCGCGATTCTGGCGCTCGGGCGTAGAGTTACTGGTTCTGGGCTATTGACCCTTGTGGGAACTTGCCGCTTGAGGATTGGTCGGAGTGTTGATACAGATACGCTTATGAATTTTGCAACCAGCATTCGATTTGTGTTCGCCCTCTTGCTTTGGGGGGCTGGCGCTTCGCTCTTTGGCCAAGTTGTTGAAGGGCAGAAGCTGGAACCCGAGCTGGGGCTCTACGTCGAAATCAATGAAGAGGAATGGGGCGCTGCGAAGCTGAATCTGCGCATCGTGAATAACAATTTTCAGGCCTATTTTCTCAATGCGGAAGATCTGTTGGTGAAGCCACAGGTCGATAAGCTCATTGTCCATTATTCGAATTTCGTTAAGAAATCGAACGCCAATATGACGATTACCCTGGAGCCCGATGGCATGATGATGACATCCAAGCGAGTCGTTTCCCCGCCTTACCGCTATCAAGTGCGTTTGTTTTTGAAGAAAACCGTCGAGCCAAATGCGTATTACGAAGAGCCATATGAAGAGAAGGAGTTCATTGGCATGCACATCCTGGATCAGCTTGGCGGCGATATGCTGGAAAAAACTTCGATGGAGCCGACGAGTGTAGAGGTTGAGGCGCAGCCGGAAGAAAAGGCTGAGGCCGAGCAAGCTGAATAATGGCTGAACCCCAAGCACAAAACTGGCTCGCTTGGCTGCGGTCTTGGGTAATCATTGCTCTGGGAGTATTAATCGCTGCCTGGACCAGTGATGGGATTCGCTTTGACAGCAATGCTGCGCTTATTTTCGGCGTCTTGCTGATTAGCCTGCTCAATGTTTTTCTGCGGCCGATATTGCTCCTGCTGACATTGCCATTCGTAGTCCTCACGCTGGGGCTGGGCGTTGTGATCATCAATGGTCTGTTGTTCTGGATCGCAAGCAGCATTGTCCCAGGCTTCGAAGTCACGAGCTTTGGCTCCGCGTTGTGGGGGGCAATCGTTGTGAGCATCACGCACTTTTTCGCCAACTCCCTACTCGGGGGGCGCAGGACCGTACGGGTGCAAGTCAATCGCGGCAAGGCGGGTTCCGATAAACCCGACAAGCCGGATGATGTGATCGATGTTTAGGGCGCGTTAATCGCTGTCCTTATGAATCAGATCTTTGGAGGTGAGCAGCTTGACGAATTTCTTCATCGCTGGGGTGAGAACTCGACCCTTGCGGTGAACGATCGCCAGTGGTCGCGTCACTTTCTTACCGCGTAGTTGCACAGAGGCGAGTAGCCCTTGCTTAACTTCCTGAATGACGGTTGTGGAGGGGACAAGCGAAACACCAGCGTCGATCTCAACCGCGCGCTTAACGGTCTCGATGTTGTCGAACTCCATGACCGGGTCGATATCAAGCTTGTTGTCGCGGAAAAGCTGATCAGTGGCTTTGCGAGTGGGGATGTCGGGGTCAAAGCCAATAAACTTGTAGTTTTCCAGCTCCTTCAGATCGACTGATTTTTGCTTTGCAAGCGGACAGCTCGGTGAGCAGATCGCGACCATTTGGTCTTCTTGAAAGGGAATCGTTTCGAGCTGTCGCAGCTTTTGGGGATAGGCTACTAAACCGAAATCCACGGCATTGTGCAGAATGTCTTCGTAAACCAGGTTGGCGCGACGGTATTCCACGCGCACATTGACGTCGGGAAACTCCTGCAGGAATTCCTTCACGTAGGGGGGGAGCTCGTGCAGACCGATTGAATAAATAGTGGAAATGTGAATGGTGCCGCTGATGACTTTTTTCATCTCTTGCAGCTCACTCATCAGCTTTTCGTAAAGGTGGAGCAGCTCTTTGGAGGATTCATAGAGCTTGGCGCCTTCGCGGGTGAGATGGAATTGCTTTTGACTGCGGTCAACGATTAGCGCATTAAAGTGCTTTTCCATGGCGCGTAGCTGCTGGCTGACAGCAGATTGAGTGATGCCATTTAACTTTGCCGCTTTGGAAAAACTCTGGCTTTCAACGAGATCAGAAAAGATTTTCAAGTTTTCGATATGCATAATTAAACCTAATATCACGATATCTTATTCGTTTGCAATAGTAAAAATAGCAAAACTTATTGAATTTCGAAGTGATTACTTACGAGCAGTTTCTGGCGAACCACCAACGCATTCAAGCGCGTCTGCAGCAGGCATGCGAGGCGGTGGGGCGTGCCCCGTCTGAGGTCCGTATCATGCCTGTCACGAAGACGCATCCAGTCGACGCAGCCGTGTTTGCCGAGCGGGCAGGCTATGATGTAGTGGGCGAAAATCGGGTGCAGGAAGCGCTGGAAAAGATTGACGCGGGGCAAACTAGAATCCGCTGGGAGCTCATCGGCCACCTACAATCAAACAAAGCCCGGTTGGCGGCGGAGAAATTTGACCGCATTCAATCTGTGGACAGCGCGAAACTGCTGCGCAAGCTGAATGCGGCTGCCGGTGAATTAGGCCGACGTTTACCGATTCTGCTCCAAGTTAACGCGGGGGATGACCCTGCGAAATTTGGATTGGATGTGGCGGATACGGCTGGTGTGCTTGAGCTCGCTTTGGACATGAGCCACATACGCGTTGATGGCCTGATGACGATCGCTCCGTTGGCTGAGGACCCTGCCGTGGCATTCAACTGTTTCCGCCGTCTACGTGATTTGCGTGATCAACTGGCAGCGCAGTTTGACTGCTCGCTGCCGGAGTTATCCATGGGCATGAGCGGAGATTTGGAGGCGGCCGTTGCTTCAGGAAGCACGATGCTGCGGGTTGGCAGCGCGTTTTTCGGTGCTCGTTGACAGGGGGCGCCAGATGTCGGCCAATGCGGTGTCCAACAAGTTTTCAGCGGCGCCCCGTAAGGCGAGAACTGCAGAGTCTCGGATTGAGCTGAGTTCAGGCGCAGCGCTGTGCGGATTATGGACCTTGGTCGATCGCTGTATAGATGTTTCCATGTATGACAATGGTAATCATCGGATTGAACGATCAAATTTTAAGCAAAAATTGCTAGTGGACTTTGGGAAAGCCGAGTTGCTTGCGCAGTTCGCGAACAATCCGCTCCAGTTCATTTGTTCCAGCCTGTATTTGGTGCAGGCTTTTTTCCATTTGATCACCTTCAGGAGCACGCTTGATGATTTCGCAGTGTCCCCGGATCAGGAAAATCTGTCCGTTCATGTCGTGGACTAACGTGCGCATGGATTGCTCCTCAGCTTCTGAGAGGTTCATAGGCTCACAATGGGGTTAAAACTGGGCAGTGCAACCTAAACTGCCTCGACTCCCATGCTGTCGAGCAGATTGCTCAGGTAGGGGATGAGCTGCTTTTTGCGGGATACGATGCTAGGCATATCGAAAATATTGCGATGCGTGTCCACGTGGGAAAATGAAATGTTGCTGATAATTTCGCTTTCTCCGGCCGTAACGAGCAGTGAGTTTTGCTGGTTAATGTCCGTCACCAGCAAGCAGGAGAAGTCCAGCCCGTTATTGGTCAGGTAGGCGTCCAGCGCCTGTTGGATGGCATCGTGGTGCTTCCAGAAGTTTTCATAGCCAAGCTCTTCGATTTGGGAAACGGAATACTTGATGCCGCCCTGGTCGTATTGCTTGCAGTCAGTTTCGATGACGCGATCAGGCGTCGAAGTGAGAATGATGGAACCGGAATTGAAGACCAGATCGCACATTTCCTCCACGGTGACCCCGGAAATCTCGGATAGCCAGGGGAGCAACTCGGCGTCCTTGGGCGTGGAGGTCGGGCTTTGCAAATTCAGAGTATCGGACACGAGGCCCGCCAGCATTATGCCCGCAATGGCCGGGGAGGGCGTGATGTTGGCCGCCTGGAAGAGGCTTGCGATGATGCTGCTGGTTGACCCGATGATTTCGTTACGGAAGTAAATTGGCTGCGCAGTTGCGGGATTCGCCAGCCGGTGGTGGTCGATGATTTCAACGATGTTGACTTCGCCCGCGCCATTGACTGCCTGGCCCAGCTCATTGTGATCGACCAGCACCAGGCGAGTGGGGACTGGCTTCAGCAAGTCGGTTTTGGAGAATAGGCCAATGAGATGCTTTTTCTCGTCAACCACGCAGAAAATTGGGGCGCTCAAATTGGCGATTTTCCGCTTAACGGAGCTGACTTTTTCATCTGCGCCAAAGGTGGGCACTTCGGTGTCGATCATCGGAGCCAGAAGCGTCGCAGTGCGGATAATCCAGGATGTGGTGGCGGAATCAGCCTCGCTGACAATGAGGGATACGCCGCGGTCACGGGCGAATTCGACCACCTCCTTATCGACGTCCAAGCCTCCGGTGATCACCACCAGGCGGGCGCCGCCCTGGATTGCTTTCTGTTGAATGTCGTAGCGGTCGCCCACGACCACCACGCTTTCCTTGAAGGTGACGCCCTCGCTTTCGGTAAATGCCCCAAAAGAGCGGATGTCCATTGCGCCGATGCGGACGTAGAGGTCCTGCGTCAACTCCGGGTCGACCACGTTGAGCACTTCTGCCTTCAGCGAGCGAATGATGTGCCCGATGGAGGTATGCACGTGGCGCATCTTGCGCGGCTCTTTGGGCTTGGGAATGAAGAATTCGCCCAAAGAAAAAATGGATACCTGGCCAGCGAGCACGCCCTTTTCATTCACGACCGGCAGTGAGCGAATGTCATGTTCATCAATGATTTCCAGTGCTTCGGCGCAGGTGGCTTTGTCGCCAATGCGATGCATGTCGCGCCGCATGATGTCGTGCACGCGTGGGGTTACATCGCCGAGAAAGAGGGGGAGGGGTTGGTCAAAGCGCTTGAGAATTGCGTCAATGCGGGCATTGGAGTTGCCACAGCGCGCAGCGGTGTAGCCCTTTTCGCCGATGGCCTGTTTGTAGGCAGCGTAAGCAATCGCGGAACAGATGGCGTCAGCGTCCGGATTTTTATGACCAATAATATACGTGGGTGTCATGGGTGGTGAACAAATCTAAGTACCCTAGCAAGATACTATCCCAATTGCGAAATGCGAGAACTAAAGCCCGATTTGGGAGTAAGTGGAAGAAATCTTCCGGTATCTTTCAAACGCGTCAGGCTATAAGCAACAAAAAAGGCCGGATCGAAATCCGGCCTTTCGAAATGATATGGAGCGCGATTAGTCGCTGCTATCTTCGACGTAAGTTGCGCCTTCATTGACGGCAGCAGCGATGTTGTCAGCAGAGGAGCTCTTTCCGTATTCCAGAAGTGGATCAAGAGTGAAGTCCTGGTACCAAGCTACGTGGCCGTCGAGGAAGACGACGTGGCCGCCGTCACCAGCCCAAGGAGAGTCTTCGTCGTTCCACTCGGTAGATGTGCCGGTGGTGCCGAGGCCGCGAGTGGCGGCTAGTGGCGTGGTGCTGGTAGGCGCATTCTTGGAAAGGCCGGTGATGACACCCCAGCTGATTGGGCCGCCGACATCTGCCTTCTTGAGCACGGTGTCATTTTCGGTGTCATCGAGAACGGTCTGGGGAATGTCTGCGTTGGCAAGAGCGTCGTCACTTTCGATGTACCAGATGGAGCCATCATTCAAGCCGCCGTATTTCGCGAGGATCCATGCATAATCGCTAACGGTGGAGGCGCCGAGATTTTCCTTGGTGTCGTCAGCCTTGATGTTACGGGTCTTGCCGCCGCTGTTAGCATAGGTGTTGTAGGCCAAGCCGATCTGGCGACCATTACTGGACGCAGCGGACTTTTTGGCGGATTCTTGAACCTTACCGACGGCAGGGATCAGAATCGCGGCCAAAATGCCGATGATCGCGATGACCGTCAACAGTTCGACGAGGGTGAAGCCTTTTCGGCTGATTGCTTTACGAGATAGTGTCATTTTCCGGGAATCGGGTTATGGGATTAGCACGCTGGCTTGAGGCCAACGATTGATGATTATTATCTTCAGGTTATTTTATGAATATCACTTCCTTGCGGCTGAAAAGCATATTTTCGCGCGACAAGACGATTATTTCAAGGGTTCAAGAGATTTTTCCTGCTTAGTAAGGCAGAGGAAACTGTTGTGACAATTCTAGGGCGATTGCTTTAGCCTGTGCAATCTTTTCTTCACTTTCCGGATCACTCAGTACCAAGTCAATGGCTTCAACGATCTTCACCATCTCGGCTTCCTTCATGCCACGGGAGGTAACTGCGGGGGCGCCGAGACGTAAACCACTGGTTTGGAACGGGCTACGCGTTTCGCCGGGGACGGTGTTGCGGTTGGTGGTGATGTTGGCCTTATCCAAAGCAATCTGGGCGACCTTACCGGTCAGATCCGGATGGCTGGGGCGAAGATCAACGAGCACTAAGTGATTATCGGTTCCATCACTGGAAAGTTTATAGCCTTTATCCATCAAAGCTTTAGCCATGGCGGCGGTGTTGGCTTTGACCTGCTTGGCGTATTCTTTGAAGGCCGACTTGGCGGCTTCCTGGAAGCAAACGGCCTTGGCCGCGATGATGTGCATCAGCGGGCCGCCTTGACCGCCGGGGAACACGGCGCTGTCGATCTTCTTGGCAAACTCTTCGTTGCACATGATCAGGCCGCCGCGAGGGCCGCGCAGCGTCTTGTGCGTGGTGGTGGTGACGAAGTCTGCGATGCCGACGGGGGAGGGGTGCTCACCTGCGGCGACGAGGCCGGCGATGTGGGCGATGTCGGCCAGCAGAAGGGCGCCAACGCTCTTGGCGATCTCACCCATGCGGGCAAAGTCGATGACGCGCGGGTAGGCGGAGGCGCCTACGGTGATCATCTTGGGCTTTTCCTTCTCGGCCTGGGCGGCGAGGCCATCGTAGTCGATGCGGCCGTCTTCCGGGCTCACGTAATAGTGGACGACTTCGTAAAGTTTACCCGAGAAATTGGCCGGATTGCCGTGGGTCAAGTGGCCGCCGTCGGACAGGTTCATCGTCAAAATCTTGTCGCCGGGCTGGAGCGTGGCGGCGTAGACGGCGAAATTGGCCTGGCTGCCGGAGTGCGGCTGCACGTTGGCGTGGTCGGCGCCAAAGAGGGCCTTGGCGCGGTCGATGGCGATTTGTTCGACGATGTCGACGTATTCGCAACCGCCGTAGTAGCGTTTGCCCGGGTAGCCCTCGGCATACTTGTTGGTCAGCACACTGCCAGCGGCCTCAATGACGGCGGGCAGGGTGAAGTTTTCCGAGGCGATCAGCTCGATGTGGCTTTGCTGACGGGCGCGTTCTTGCTCCATGGCAGCGAAGATATCGGGATCAAGCTGCGCGAGCGGGGTGGCGTCTAAGGCGGAAGTTGCTTCGGTCATCATAGTAAAAGGTGAATACGTTGAGGGATTTTGCGCGGATCGCAAAGAAAAATACGGTTCGAAGGTTTGAAAGTTCGGAATGTGGGTACGGTGGGTAAGGTTGGTAGTGTGGGTAAGGTGAGGAATGTGGGTAAGGTGGGTGAGGTTGTAGTGGATTCGATGTTTGAGCCCCCGGGGGGGGGGGCAAATCGGGCTTGGGGGGAATATTGTGGCGCAGCAAGGCATCCCGCAGTCCAAGGGGGAGATTGCGGAAGGCGGGCGACCCGTTGTGTCGGTCGCACAAACGTCGATGCGGGCGATCTGTAAACTGGCATAATTTCACGCGGACCTTGCCAGAAGATGCCTCGCATCTACTGGATTAAAACCTGGGGGCGTCAACGGGCTAGCTGCTGTCACCAGGCAGGCGTTGAATGGGCCCCATCGTAACGGTTCAAGGCGCGCGCGAAAACGAATGCAGTCGCACGGCATCGACTGGACTAGCCGCAGGCTATGTCGGGCTCGGCGGAATGGTGGGAGTGTGGTTCATGGCGGTGAGTTGTGGAGTTTGGAAGTTCGAAGGTTCGTAGAGTTCGAAAGTTGGGCGTGGTGAGTTCAGAACAGGGTGCGTGATCAGCCTGTCCCGTTGAGCGGGATCTCGATCCGCACCCCATGCTGAAAGAATGCCAGCCACCGAGCTGAAACTGTAGATCGAGGCGATCCGCGCTAGCTCAGAGGGATGGATTGGGGTTAAGTGAAATGTTCAAAATAACACTACTTGGCTCCAGGTTGTTTGCCAACAAAAAAAGTGAACATTCGGGCATTTTTTGTCCGCTTTTCTTCATATCCAATCTCAGAAATATTCCATTGCTCGCAGGCCAAGGTATTCGAATTTCCCGAAGCCAGCTTTCTTATCCTCCCAAACTCGATCACGAAGAATTAACGGAAAAACGTCCTTCGGCTCGTTCATCACTTCGTCCTCGGTGAAGAAGCGGGCTTCAACAATGTGCTCACGAGTTGCCTCCTCAGCTTCAACCGAGATCGCACCGCCCAAGAGCTCGCACAGAACCCACGTCTTGATATGCCGAGTAGTGGGCTCATGGAATTCCTCCAAGTAAACTGGCCGAATTGGCTCGGCATTTAATCCGGTCTCCTCCCTGACTTCGCGCTTTGCTGCTTGGCATATGCCCTCCGTGTCGATTACTCCGCCGCCCGGAGCGACCCAGAAATCGTAGCTTCCCTCTTTCTTGTGGCGAACGAGGAGTATTCGATCGCCATCAAAGACAATAGCACCAGCTGAGATTCGATGTTTCATGTAATTTGCAGAACGTAAACATGGGATACGAAAAAAGGCGCAGCCTTATTCGTTAGCTCCATCGGCTTGTTCGAATTGTTTTTTTAGCATTGTTCTAAGGCAAATTGCTTTAGTTCTTTCGGTGATTGAATGTGAAAAACATCTTTCTTTCCTTGGTAGCTCTCAACCAACTTTAGCAGCTTCGGTCGTATGTCTCGATCGATCATCCAGATCATTTTCAACATCTTCCATGTCATCGGGACTAAATTACACCCTTCTGGTTTCTCTACGGACTTCGAATTGATTAGAGCCTTAAGTTGCCTCTTTAACGCCCAATAGAGGTGAATCCAGACGCTGTGGTCCACAAAGATGATCGTATCGGCCTTTTCAAATCGTCCTTCTATTGTTTCCCAAGGCCCCCATCCGTCTAAGAGCCATTTATCTTGCTCTATGACCTTTCGAATTTCGGAAGCCACTTCTTTTTCTGGTGCAGCGACCCAACCTGGTTTCCACTGAATTTTATCCACCGGGTGAAGTGGTAGTTTGTGTTTTTTCACGATGGCTTTGCAGATGGTTGACTTTCCACCTGCTGCATTTCCGATGATGGTTGCTTTGCACATATTATTCCATTTTGTAGAATGCTAAGAGTCGGTGTGATGTGAATGCTCACCCAGCGCGTCTTGTTGTGCTTTGAATGCTATGCCTGCCTTCCGCATGTCTCTAACGAAGCTAGGGTAGTCCTGTTTTTGACGAAATGAACCGATATGCTTTGTTACATTACCTTTTCGGTCATGAAGACTATCAGGCAAATCCGCCAACTTACCAGACATTCTTTGATACAGAGTATGCATAGAATATGCCGATAGCAAAAGGTTTTCTTCGAACACCAATTTCCATCATTCCGCTTCGATGGCTGGGCCTTTGGCCAGCATTCCCGGGCTTCTCGGATCAGTGGGTTCATACTTCTACACAGCAGGCTGGTTCTTATGCCCTGGCCTGGTCGTAGATGGCTTTGACCGACGGGCGCACGAGCACGATCAGCGTCAGCACGCCAAGTGCGGTGCCCATGGGGAATAAGATGCAGTTGATGCAAGCCACGACAAAAGAGAAGTAGTAATCTCGGCGCTGCTTGATTTTTCGCCCCGAAATGATGGTCGCAATCGCCAACGCCTGTCCGGCCAGAAAGCAAAACAAACCGGCTCCAAAGACGATCCAGCCAAACATACTCATCGGGAAGGGGAAGGTCTGCGGCGCGTTGTGCATTTCTTCGAGCATGGGGTTCGTACCGAGCAGGAAGCTTAGACCGACCAACATATGAATGATGGGCATGCAGGCGAAGAGCACTCCCACGCCGCCAATGGCGTAGTGCGCAATCGCGAGTGAATTCAAATGTGACTCGTCTTGGGAGGGAGGTAAGGGTGGAGGCGTTTCGTGCATGCTGCCATTATGACATTGTGGGCGGGCGACAACTATTGCAATGGGACGGCTTGTTTGTAACGTCGCCGCTTCGGCCTCACAATTCGCAGAGTGGTTGGTTGGCGTTGCCGATGAAAGGATGCAGCTTGGCCTCGCCGGTGAGCCCGAAGGCCGCCAGCGCCTCGCGGAGCTTGTCTTTGGTCTCTTCGCCGGGATCGTAAAGCAGGAGATCGATATAAGATAAGCGCGCGCCGGTGGCGCCGCCGATGCACTCGCCGCGGAGCTCGGGCTTGAGCGCCTTTTCGATGGCTTCTTCGATCTCGCCGCGACGTGAGGACTCCTCACCTCTGGGCAGATGGCTGGAGGGGAAGGACACGAAGACAAACTCGGCCCCCATGCCCTCAAACGGATTCTCCGGGATCTGGCCGCGCTCGCCGAGGAAGTCATTGATCAAGCGGCGGTGGCGGGTGTTGCCGACCAGGGTGTCCGAGCGGATAAAGCTGTCGTCGGGCTCGGGCAGTCGGTAAATGGAGTAAGCGCCAAACTGCTCGGGCGCCTGCCAACTGGCGCGAATCGATTCCACCTCCTGCCGCAGCTCATGAATGGGGACGGATTTGGCCAGCTTGTCATTGCGGATGTGGATGTCGCCAATGTGGTTTTCCACGGCGTCCTCGCCCAGGGCTTCATCGAGCATGATGAAGATGATCTGGTAGGCGGCGTTTTCGGGCAGCTCGCTGAAGGCGGGGTGCCAGGCGCTCAGGTTGATGACCTGGCTGTCGCGCTGTGCATGCAGGGTGACCCAGATTTCGCCGGCTTTGATGCTCTGGCCGTTGATTTCCAGTTTGATGCCTTCGTTGAAATCGTGTGATGGCTGGCGGCTCGCATAAAAGGTCCAGCCAGGCAGCTCCGGGGCCTGTGAGAGCCAGAATTCGGTGAGCAGGCGTTTGTGGCTGTTGCCCTCCGGGGAAAGGGTGAAGGAGTGGCCTCCCTTAGCCTCGGAGTCAGCGCCAAAGACCCACGCGAGGCCAGGAATGATGTCTTCGCACTTGGCGCTGACTTCATCCGTCAGATCCGGGCATTTGCCAGACTCAAGGGTTTCGTAAAAGCGGGCTGATTGCTCCGCAAACCAAGTCCAAAAAGCGGCTACTCTTTGGTTGAACGGGATGATGATCGGCGCTTTTGTTTTCCGGCTGAAGAACATGATTGGCCGTCTCTATCGGTGAGGTTGGCAGGAAATTAATCTTCCGCTTCGAGGGCAGACATTTTTTCGACGCGCCGGGCATGGCGCTCACCGCCTGGGCCGTCGCCTTGCCAGGGGGTATTGATGAAAATGCGGGTCATCTTCGCCGCCATGTAAGGCGTGTCGTATTTCTGGCCGAAGCAGATGACGTTGGCGTTGTTGTGCAGGCGGGAAAACTCCGCAGCGTCCTCGTTGTGGCAGACGGCGCCGCGTGCGCCATGCACCTTGTTCACCGCGATGCTGATGCCGATGCCGGAGGTGCAAATGGCGACGCCGAAGTTTGCCTCGCCGCTCACCACATCCCTGGCCACGGCCTCGCCGAAGTCCGGGTAGTCGACGCTTTCAAGCCCTTTGGCGCCGCGGTCGATGACCTCATGGCCTTCGGCTTTCAGCGTCTCGATGAGCGTCGTTTTCAGGTCATAACCTCCGTGATCGGAACCGATGGAAATTTTCATTTTAGGAATTGTAGTAAAGTGGATATTGCTCACGCAGGAATTTGAGCAAGCTGGGGATGGCCTCGACCATGGAATCGCGGCAAAGCTCATACTCCGGCAGATCACGGCCAAAGGGGTCGGGGATTTCCACGGAGGCGTCGCCGCCGATCAGCTCGCGGAACAAATACATGTGCTTGGGAATGTGCTCGAAATGAACCTCGATCAGCGTGCGATGAGTCTGCGTCATGCAGAAGACGGCAAAAGCGCGATCCAGCAAATCTTGGCTGATTTGCTGGCTGCGGTGGTTGCGCAAGTCCAGCCCGACGGTGCTCAGCGCCTTAACTGAATTTAGCGAGGCCGGATCGCCGTTGTAGGCCGAAATGCCCGCAGAGACGACTTTGAGCTTGTTGAGCGGAGAGTCCTCCGCCGCCAGGCCGTGCGCCAGCAATCGCTCGCCCATGGGGCTGCGGCAGATGTTTGCGGTGCAGACGATTATGATGTGATCGCGCTCGGGCATGTTGAGGAAAACTTATAGCGCTAAGCCCGGCCCATGCACGAAAAAACGAAGACGAAGTTATCTTCAGCTCTCGCGCTCCAGTTGGCGCCAGGCAATGTCGCGGCGGTAGAAGGCGTTCTTCCACTTCACCTGCTCGACGACTTGGTAGGCGTCTGCCTTGGCTTGCTGGAGGGTGGGGGCGTTGGCCACCACGCCCAGCACGCGGCCGCCAGCGGTGACGATTTCGCCTGCGTCATTCTTTACCGTGCCGGCGTGAACGATGGACACATTGTCCGGCAATTCCGCCGGGAAGCTGATCACGTCGCCCTTGCGGTAGGCGTCCGGGTAACCTCCGGCGGCCATGACGACGATCATCGAATATTCGTCCTTTACGCGCACGGTCTCGGGCTTGAGCTCGCCGCGGGCGCAGTCCAGGATGAGCTGCACCGGGTCTTGCTCCAGGAGCGGCAGCAAAATCTGGCACTCGGGGTCGCCAAAGCGGACGTTGAACTCAACCACCTTGGGCTGGCCGTCCGGCATCACCATAATGCCCACGTAGAGTGTGCCGCGGTAGTCGATGCCGTCGTCCTTCAGCGCCTTGAGCGTGGGAATGATGATTTCCTCGCGGACTTTCTTTTCCACGGCGTCATTGACCACTGCTGCTGGCGCATAGGCGCCCATGCCGCCGGTGTTGAGACCGGTGTCGCCTTCACCCACGCGCTTGTGGTCCTGGCTGGCGGGCAGCATAATGTAGTCTTCGCCGGAGACCATGAGCATGATGGAGGCTTCCTCGCCGTCCATAAATTCTTCCACCAGAATCTCGTGGCCCGCTACGCCAAAGGAGTTTTTCACGAGCATGTCGCGCGCGACCTGTTCGGCTTCGGTGAAGCTCTGGCAGATGAGCACGCCTTTGCCCGCAGCCAGGCCGTCAGCCTTGATGACGAGCGGGTATTCGGCGTTTTGCAGGTATTGCAGTGATTTGGTGAAATCCGTGAACTTCTCGCCCCAGGCCGTGGGGATCTTGTTGTTGATCAGGAATTCCTTGGTGAAGGTCTTGCTGGCCTCCAGGCGCGCGCCATCGAGGTTGGGGCCATAAACATCGAAACCGGCTGCGCGGAGGGCGTCTGCGGCGCCAATGGCCAGAGGCGCTTCGGGGCCGACGATGACGAGGTCGGCCGCGACTTCTTTGGCGAGAGCCACAATGGCGTCGACGTTATTGACATCCAGCGCGCGGCAATCTGCGTCCAGCGCCATGCCGCCATTGCCGGGAGCGGCAATGATTTCGTCCACCAGGGGGCTTTTCTTGCAGGCGATGACCAACGAGTGCTCACGACCGCCAGAACCAATGACCAAAACTTTCATGGGCCAGAACAAACACACCTCACGCGCGGGATGAAAGGAAAAAAGATCAAACTTCTGTCCCGGGTTGCTCGCGCCAGAAGCCGGGGAACGGCCTATGAAATTTCTCCGTCTATGTTACTCGACATCGTTGAGCGGCTGTTTCTAACTGGATTGCGATGAAGAAACCCAACGTCATCTGGTTCGTCTGTGATCAAATGCGTGGCCAGGCCACGGGATACAATGGCGACCCCAACGTCTTTACCCCGAACCTCGACAACATGTCCATTTGCGGCGCCGCATTCACCCAGGCGGTGTCCGGCTACCCGCTGTGTTGTCCGTTTCGCGCGAGCATGTTGACGGGGCGTTACGCGCACAACCACTCGGTGAAAATTCACGAGGACAAGCTGGAAAACTCCTACCAGATCATCGCCGATGTCTTCAACGAGCATGACTACGAGACGATTTACCTCGGCAAATGGCACCTCGCGGGGATGAAGGAGAGCGAAGGGCGCACCGTGACGCGGACGGTGGCAAGGGAGGATCGCATGCGATTCGACACCTGGATTGGCTACGAAAACAACAACAGCCAATGGGACTGCTATCTCCACGGGCACGAGGGAGATCAGGAAGTGCCGCATTTCAAGGTGATCGATTACGAAACCGACGCGCTGACGGACATGGCGCTGCAACGCATCCAGGCGCGCAAGGATTCCGATAAGCCGTTCTTCATGGTGGTTTCCGTTCAGCCGCCGCACGTGCCATGCCTGGCGCCGCCGGAGCACCGACATTATCAGGCGCAGCAACTGGAGCTACGGCCCAATGTGCCGGTTAAGGAGATCGCGCGGACACGCATTGATTTATCCGGCTATTATGCGCAGATCGAGAACATCGATCACAACGTGGGCCGCATCATGGATTTGCTGCGCGCAGAGGAGATGATCAACGACACGCATCTCATCTTTTTCTCCGATCATGGCGATCAAATGGGCAGCCAGGGCGCCTATGGCAAATGCGTGCCTTACGAGGAGTCGGCGCGTGTGCCGTTTCTCATGGGCGGCGGCGAGCCGATGAATTATTACAAGATCGCCGGCAAGAATAACTGCCTGCTGAACCACGTGGATATTGCTCCGACGACGCTGGGCCTTTGCGGCATTGCGACTCCGGATTGGATGGAGGGCTTTGACTACTCTCACCGTCGCACCGGCGTAAATTACGCGGACCGTATACACGAAGAACCTGACAGCGCCTTTTTACAACTCATTGGCGACCGTGAATCCGGCTATGCCTGGCGTTGCGTGGTCACCAGGGATGGTTGGAAATACGCCGCCGTGCGCGGAGGCGGCCATTGGCTCATGTATAACCTCAACGACGATCCTTACGAGCAAACGAACCTGGCATTCAATACGTGGTACTACAAGAAGCGCTGTGAGCTCAAGGCGCTCCTTCAGGACTGGATCACCAAGACCGGCGACGACTTTCCCCTCCCATCCGACTAGGCAGCGTGCCGTTGCATCCGGATTGGCGCATGGCGCCAATGGCTAATCAAGGACTCTGAGGTAGCACAGGCGTCTCGCCTGTGTTGTTTCAGTTAGATGGGATCGGTACACAGGCGAGACGCCTGTGCTACGCCAATACGCTTGTTCTACGTCAATATGCGCCGCCGCCACGTTGCCTCATACACATCGCTAAGCCATTTGCCCATCGGGCAAATCTACCGGTCCAGCGGGACGCTGGGCTGGCACTGAGGGCAGAAGCAACTGGTGCGGCCGCCGACAGCTTTGCGTTGCAAAGCTTCGCCGTCTTTGGGGCAATGGCCGCCGTCGCGCCAGCGATGCCAGAAGAGCCAGCTCTCGGGGATGTTAACGTTTAGATCGGGTGGGAGTTCGCCACCGGCGCCAGCGATGGCGCGCAAGGCGTCGGCCGCAACTTCACGAACTTTGCGATACAGAGTATTGCGCTGAACAGCGGTGAGTTGGGCGCATTTGGTTTCGGGGAAAATCTGCGCGCGCCAGAGTATTTCGTCCGCCATCCAATTGCCAATGCCAGGGAAACGCTCCTGCATCAACAGGACAGCTTTGATCGGCGACTTTGCGCGTCGCGCAAGGAATGCATCCATGACGTCCGGCGTGAAAGCGTCGGATAAAACGGGCGGCGGAATTTCGGTCCACCAGTCCGGCGGCGCTTGGCCAATATGGAGCCTTAGCAGACCGAATTGACGCGGGTCGCGGAAGACTAAGGTGCGCGATGCTTGCCGCAAGACGAAGTGATCCCACTTGCCGCGCTCAGCTTGCTTTGCATTGCAAAGTAACTTGCCGGTCATGCCAAGATGTAAGCCCAGCCAGCGTCCGCCGGAAAACTGAAACAGCATTTGCTTGGCTTGCGCAAAGGACGCACGCAGCGTGACGCCGGTCAGCGCTTCGGTGATTTCTGCAGTCGATGAATCGCGGTAAATGCGCGCCTTAGGATTGCACTCGACAAGCTTGACTTTGCCGCCGATTCCGGGGTCCCACTGCTGGCGGAAATATTCGACTTCGGCTAACTCAGGCATGGTGGTTATTTATGAATTATGAATTATGAATGCTGAATTATGAAAACCAGATAAACGAAATCGGATGAGACTTAGGTCAGTCTGCCTTTCACTTCATCAGTCTCCTTTCATCATTCAGCATTCATAATTCATAATTTCAAAACTTTGCACTGCAAAGTTTATTACTCTTCTCCGACCTTCTTGCGTTTGTTGGGGTTGACGTAGATTTTGATGTCCACTTCCTGGTCGCCGAGGATTTCCTGCGCGCGGCCAAGAGCCATGGCAGTGGAGAGCGTGGGGTTGGCGTGGTGATCCGGGAACACGTTTTTCGGGTTGAGCGTTTGCAGGATGCCGGAGTCGGTTAGCGTCTTCATGCATTCCTCGCGGCATTCGCTCAGAATTAAAATGCGGTCGCGCTCGTTCATGTAGCCCACCAACTCTTCGATGGCCATGGCGGATGTGGCGTCGAGGTGACGCGCGTTGCGCATTTTTAAAATAACGATTTTCAGGTTTTCACGCTCGGCGACGCGGCGCATTTGCTCGTCGAAAATTTCGGCGGCGCCAAAGAACAAATCGCCTTCCACGTGGACAATCGACACCTCGGCGTTCTTCGGCTTGTCGTCGTCATCCATTTGGGAGAGGCCCCCTTCGTCGTCGAAGCCGAACTCCGACAGCTCCGGCGTCGCCGCTTTGCGCAAAAAGAGAATAATGCTCAGGCCCGCGCCCAGGTAGATTGCGGTGTCGAGTGGGATCAGCAGGCCTGCGCCGCAGGTCGTGTAAAACACTGCGGCGTCGCTACGCGTGGCCTTGGTGACGATCTTGATGGCGTGCCGGTTGAAGAGCCCGACGCCGATGAAAATTACCAGCACAGCCAGCACGGATTGCGGGATATACATGATGAGCGGCCCGAGGACAAAGGCGCCGGCGGCGACCATGAGGCCGTTCATGAGGGAGGCCACGGGTGTGCGCCCGCCGCTGCTCCACGAGAGCTGCGAGCGCGTCAAGGAACCAGAGGCTGGCATGCCGCCAAAGAAACCACTGGCAATGTTGGCGGCGCCAATGGAGAGCATTTCCTGGTTGCCATCGAGCTTTTCGCCGGAGCGCGCCGCGAGACTTTTGCCAATGCTGGAGCCTTCGAGCACACACAGCAGCGCAAGCGCAAGCGCGACATTGGCGAGCTGCGCGATGGAATCAAAATCGATTTTCGGAATCGTGATCGGCCAGTTGCTGGCGTCGATGGGCTGCAGCCAGCGAATGTCCGAGCCGGCCCAGATGCGCGTTTCTTCCGGGTGCAATTCATCCTCCCGCTTCTCGACGGGAAACTCATCCGAGCGGGGGGGGATGGATTCCGGCGGTAAAATGTCTTCCGAAAGCTCTGCTTCGACGACCTGACTTTGCTGGGTCAGCATTTGCGCATGGCGCTCGAAATCGAAGTCGGGATTCAAGGTTTTGGTGGCCAGCACCGCGATGCCGGATACGACGATCATCGTGATGGCGACATTGGGCAGCGCCTTGAATTTCTTTTGCAGCAGCAGGAACAAGACGGCGGTGATCACGCTGAGAATAGCGGACTCCACATGCAGCTCGGGCAGGTGCTTGATGGTGACGATCAGCTTTTCGAAAAAGGTGGTGGCGCGCTCTTTTTCGTCGGGCGTAAAGGTGATGCCGAGCGCGTTCTTGGCCTGCCCGACAATGATGAGCAGCGACGCCGCCGTGATGTAGCCCGTGACGACCGTTCTTGAAATATACTGGATGACGTTGGCCACGCGCAAATAGGCGCCGACGACCATGAAGCCGCCAATCATCAGCAGGAGCAGGGGCAACATCGCGGCGCGGGCTTCCTCGTTGATGATCGACAGCGCCGCCATCGCCGAGGCAAAAGTGACCGAGGTGGCGTTCGTCGGGCCCAGCGTAATGAAGCGTGAGCCGGCGAAAAACGAGGCCACAATCGCCGCCACCGCCGAGCCGTAAATGCCATACTGAATCGGCAGTCCGGCAATGAGCGCATAGGCCATGCCCTGTGGAAAGGCGAGGAGCGCAACGTTGAGCCCAGCCCGGAAATCCGCCCCGGCAATGGCCGCATTATAATGACGGACATGGTGGCGCAGCGGGAAAAAATCCAATTGGTTGGCTTGCTTCAGCCAGCGCAGTGTCGATTTCAGGCGTTCAACGTTCAAGCCTTTAACCAAAAGCGAAATCAATCCAGTGGAAAGTCTTTTTTGGGGATTAGTTGGGAGTTGCGAATTGTGAGTGGGCGCCCTTCGGTAGGTTCATGAACAATCGCTCCGACATTTTTAAAGAGAAAGTCGCCAAGGATCCGAACAACAGCTTGTTTCGCTACAGCTTGGCGCAGGCGCTCTTCGACGAAAAGCAATATGCCGATGCGCAGGAGCATCTGCAGTTCTGCGTCAGCAGTCGCGAAGACTGGATGATGCCGCGCATTTTGCTGGGGAAGAGCTTACTGGAAACCGGCGATGTCGAGGCCGCCAAGCCGATCCTGGCCGATGCGCTTCAACTTGCCGTAGACCAAGATCACGACGATCCTGCGGCTGAATTGCGCGAGATTCTGGCCGACCTCGACTAGCAGTTCCCTGATCTATCCACTATGCGCGTGGTCATCACCAGTCACGGTTCGACAGGGGACATGGTGCCCATGGTGGCGCTGGGCCGTGCGTTGATTGACGCCGGGCACCGGGTGGTGTTTGTGGCGCCGGTTTTGTTTCAGCCATTGATCGAGGGAGCGGGCGTGCCGTTTCACGAAACGCCGCCAGACTGGTCGACCGAGGATGGCCGGGACGCGATGAAACAGCTGTCGCGCATCAAGTCGCCGATGAATCAGCTCAAGCGCATTTACGAGTTTGGTCTGGGCGACTATGAGGAATATTTTTCGATCCTGGAAACGCTGACGGCGGACGCGGACCTGCTGCTGTCGTCGTATTTGTATCCCTGCCTGGAGGCGCTGGCGGAGAAGCAAGGCGCGCAGTTTGCCGTGGCGACCTTTGCGCACAACGCCGTGCCCACGGCAACGCAGGCGCCGCTGCCGTATTTGGATTTCCCCTGGCTGCCGGGCGCCCTCGGGCGCGCCTGGCGTGGGCTTTGGTGGGCGATTGCCGACAACGCCGTGCGCATCAGCCTCAATCGCGTAATTGGCGATGTGCTCAAGGCGCACCAGCTCTCGACGAACTGGAGCTTTTTTCGCCGCCCGGCGCCGCTGGCGTTGGTTACGGTTTCAGAGAAATTGTTTGCGCCCCAAACGGGCGATGTGGACCCGCGTTTTCTCTACGTGGGCTACTGCCGTTATCAGACGCCGCCCGACGAAGCGCTGGAAGCCGAACTGGACGCGTTTTGCGGCAATGAACCCGTACCGGTGTTGAATTTTGGCAGCGTTACCTGGGACGGCGCGACGGATCAGTTTGCTGAGCTCTTACAGCGTTGGCCGAAGGGCAAAAAGCTGATTGTGCAAAGCGGTTGGGCGGGCTTTGCCCAACTGCCCGGCGCCGAGCGAAGCGACATCAAACTGATCGGCCACGCCAATCACGACCGCTTGTTTGCGCGGGCTTCAGCGGTGATCCACCATGGCGGCGCCGGGACGACGGCTTCTGCGCTGCATGCGGGCGCGCCGCAGATCATCATCCCGCATATTGCGGATCAATTTTTCTGGGCCAGCGAATGTCAACGCCTTGGCGTGGCGATGATCGGCCGGAAAAAGCAGTGGCCCAGCGAGTTGGCGCAGTGGGTGAATACGGTGGAAGGCAACCCGGCTTTTGCTGCGAAAGCTCAAGAAACAGCAGCTAGTTTAAAGCAGGAAAATGGGCCAGTGCGCGCGGTGAAAGAATTGGAAGCATACGTCGGGGAGTAGCTTCCGTGTCACTGCGGTATAAATGGCAAAGCTAATAGGCATCACTCACTTGCCTAATAAATATTGCTTGCGCTGAACGTATTAAGCGCCGATAAAAGCGCGCGTGCCTCAAGACGCCCCTACGAAAGAAGCGCTCGTCAATCGCTATTGGCGCGCGAACCTAACCATCACGCTCGGCCTGCTGTTTATCTGGGCCTTTGTCAGCTTTGGCTGCGGCATTTTGTTTGCCGACGTGCTGGACGACATTCACCTGTTCGGCACGGGCTATCCGCTCGGGTTCTGGTTTGCGCAGCAGGGGTCGATCATCGTCTTTGTTTTCCTGATCCTCATCTACGCCATCGCGATGAACGCGCTCGACCGCAAGCACAAGCGCGAGATGGACGAGTTTAAGGCGAAGGGAGGCCAGGCGTGAGCGTTCAAGTTTGGACCTACATTTTCGTTGGCCTGAGTTTCTCGCTCTATCTGGGCATTGCCTGGTGGGCGCGCGTGGCCGACACCAAGGGCTTTTACATTGCCGGAGGCGGCGTGCCGGCGTCCGCTAATGGCATGGCGACGGCGGCCGACTGGATGTCTGCCGCGTCCTTTATTTCGATGGCGGGTCTGGTCTCGACCATGGGGTATTCCGGCGGCGTTTACTTGATGGGGTGGACCGGCGGTTACGTGCTTTTGGCGCTGCTCATCGCGCCGTATCTGCGCAAGTTTGGGCACTTTACGGTGCCGGATTTCGTGGGTGACCGCTTCGGCACGAGCTTTGCCAAAGGCAAGCCCGACACGATGATGGCGCGCATCCTTTCCAACCCCGCGCGCGTCGTGGCGGTGGTCTGCGCGCTGTTCGTGAGCTTTACTTATGTGGCCGGGCAAATGCGCGGCGTGGGCCTTGTGTTTAGCCGCTTCCTCGAAGTGGATATCAACATCGGCGTGGTGATCGGCATGATCATCGTCTTCGTCTATTCGACCCTCGGCGGTATGAAGGGCATCACGTGGACGCAGGTGGCGCAGTTCTGGGTGCTGATAACGGCCTTCCTCGTGCCGACGATTGCGATCTCGCTCAAGCTGACCGGTGAAATGGTGCCGCAGATCGGCCTCGGCTCCGAGCTCATTGACGGCGGTATGATGCTGCTCGATCGCCTCGACGGCCTGCACAAGGAGCTCGGCTTTAGCAGCTACACTGAGCCTTTCCAGGGGAAGTGGGACAAGGCGAACGTCTTCATGGTCGCCCTCGTTCTGATGGCCGGCACCGCTGGTCTGCCGCACGTGATCGTGCGCTTCTACACGGTGAAGTCGCCGGCGGCGGCTCGATGGAGCGGCTTCTGGGCGCTGCTTTTTATCTCGGGCCTCTACCTGAGCGCACCAGCGCTGGCTGGCTTTGCGCGCTTTTACATGATCAATACGCTCAACGGCGCGACCGAGCAGGACATCCCCAAGTGGTTTACTAACTGGGAGGAAACCGGCTTGATTCTCTGGGTGGACGACGGCGACGGCAAACTCCACTTTTCCAACAAGGACGACAACGAAATCTTCCGCCAAGGGCCGACGCTCAGCGACAGCGAGCTGCTCCACATCATCAAGGATCACCAGCTCTACATCGACACCAAGGACTCCGCCGATCCCCGTGGCGAGGACGGCCGCGCCATCCTGCGCGACATGGGCTTGAGCGGTCCGGACAAGGACATCATCGTGCTCGCCACGCCCGAGATGGCCGAGTTGTCCAACTGGATCATTGCGTTCATTGCGGCCGGTGGTTTGGCGGCGGCGCTGTCCACGGCGAGTGGCCTGCTGCTGGTGATTTCCTCTTCCGTCGCGCACGACTTGTATTATCGCATCATCAACCCCGTGGCGTCGGAGAAGCAACGCCTCCTCGTGGGCCGTGGCTTCATCGGCCTGGCCGTGGTGATCGCGGGCATCTTCGGCATCTACCCGCCCGGCTTTGTGGGCGAGGTGGTGGCCTTTGCGTTTGGTCTGGCCTCGGCGAGCTTCTTCCCGGTCATCCTGCTGGGCATCTTTAACCGCCGCGTCAGCACGACGCCTGCGGTGTTCGGTATGATCGCGGGCATGGGCTTCACGATGTTCTACATCATCGCGGTGAAATACTTCGGCATGGCGCAGTGGACCTTCTGGGGCCTGAGCGAGCCCGGCATCCAACCGGCGGCCATCGGCGCCATCGGCATGGTGATCAACTTCGTCGTCGCGATCGCGCTGTCGTTCGTCTGCGAAAAGCCCGGCCCGGAAATCCAGGCCCTGATCGACTCCGTCCGCGAACCCGAAGACGCCGAAGGCTCAATCAACATCGAAGACGCCCCGGAGCATTAATGCTCCGCCGGGCGGGCTTTGGCCACACCTCGCTACGAAGGCTCATCCGCACGACCCCATTTCCCGGAGGGCAACACTCCGTTGTTGCCACCCTATGGAACGGGGAATACTCAGGTGTGCCCACCGACTTGTTGTAATTTTCAATACGGGTCTGGCCTTTCATCAGGCTCAGCCACGACAGTGGTCACAGGATGTGTGGCTAATGTCTGGTCATTCAATCGACTAAGTGCACTGCGGACCGGCTCGCATGATCTAGCGGAATGTTCATGAGCCCTTCTTCTTATTTCCTGAATCTCCATGTCTGACACTGACGCCATGTAAATCCCTATTAAATTTAACTCAAATGCTCGTGCTGAGAGAAAGGCTGGTAGCAGATAAAGAATTGATTGCCGCTCTTCATCTTCAAGTTGATCAAAGAAACGAAACTGACGTTGGCCTCTCTTCTTTAAAAGATGGTGGAGGCATCTATACTTAGCGTAGTCACAGACGCTCTCGCTGGATAATAATTCTAGGATCTTTGATCTACAATGTTCCTGGGTGTCGGGAGAAACTCCTCGATATAGAGCAGTTTGAACGAGTAACCATGTTGCATGCTTAGATGCACCTCTACCAATTTCAACAAAATCAGCTAGCATATTAACATGCCAAATAGCTCTATCTTCGAGCGAAAGGACCGGATGACCATCAGCAGTATGTGAACTCATATATTTACAGAAATCCTTACCATCTTTCTTTCGGTCGATATCATCACCTTCGTTAAAGACTCTATCGAATTCCTCGAATGGTGCATCAATCTCTTGGTCTAAGATCTGTAATCCTGCGTTCTCAACTTCGATCTCTATTGAAGCATCAACGAGATAGTTTGAGGATCTTAAATCATCCATCTCTGCTTCATTCTCTGCGATAGTGGTTTTTGACGAATTGAGATTTAGGCCAAGATTCAGCAAGCATTCTTGTAGAGACCTTAAATGTCCTAAAACTTCAACCCGTGAACTACCAAATATTCTGATGTCGTCTACGTAACGACCATAGGTGGCGCCAAGACTCGTCATAGCATCATCGACATCCTTCAGGTAGATATTTGCTAAATACCCCTCAACGCCATCGCCTATAGGTAATCCTTGGTGCAATTGGGATGGCTGAGCAATTTGACCTGTTGCCTGCGAATAATAAATCACACGCGTCTTCAGTAATCGCATAAATAGTCGAATTATTTCAGTATCTCTGGGTATCGACAGATGCCTTTCTATCGCATCAACCAAATATTCGTGAGAAACAGAGTCATAAAATGCTGAAATGTCGGCTTTCACTAAGACATTGTGTTCGTCGCATTTCTCTTGCTGCCATTCGCAAAAACGTGGCCAGCCACCTGTCGCAAATTCTTCGGTAAAGCGAATGTTCTGGGCGTCTCCGGTTGCCCTGCGGTTGGCAAAGCACTCATCAAGAATCTCATATTCTACTTCCTCGGAAAATAGTATAGTGATGGCATACCTGACCACCAAATCCTTCAACGGTATGTATACCATCCTTCGGTCACATAAGTGATTCTTAGGAGGAAAGTAGGCAAATGCGGTTCTAGGTTGATAAGCTTCAACATTATCAAGTTCGCTTATTATTTCTGCTATTATGCTCTCTCTATTTGATATCGAGTATTCAATTTCTATAGGATCAAAGAAATGGTCTCCATTTTGCCTATCGAAAATTGCGTAGTCAAAAGCTGCAGACAAAATTTCCCTACTCCTCAGACGTCTTAATGCTGTTTGGTGGTCCATGTTATTCTATTCAACAGTGTTATTGATCGCACCGTTTAACTTACGAACTGAGCAGATCTTCGGTGCTGATCTTCTATTCAAATTGGTCGAAGGTCATTTCTTCGTCAAGGTTGTAGGTTGATACAAGAAAATCTCAATTCACAAATTCCAATGATCCAATTCTTGTCTTTTCATTGGGTGATGGAACGCGGCGGAAGGATGACCTTGCTGGGCAGGGACTCGCGAACCTTACTTGGAAGTTGGGGCAAAACACCGGTGTTTCGTGACGCAACACAGCTGGGCATTGAGAGCATAGCCCCTACAGGCTTTGGAAGAAGCGTCGGCTACGCTTCCCGGGAGTGTCGGCGACACTTCGAGTGACAGTCGGCGACGCTTGGTCGCACAGTGGGCGATACTTGAAAGGCCCTGGGCGGCTCGTTTGAGCGCGCGGTTGCTGGGATTATCGTGTCAGAAAGCGGTCGGCGGGGCAAGCGAAGAGGGCGTGGATGTGCAGAAAAACGCAGTGACGGGTCCGGTGGGGATTGGCTGGCGGTTGCATGGGGTGGCGCCAACGGACTGTTGCCCTCCGCTGGAGGGGGATGGCCGCTAAACTGGGGTGTGCTAGCGCTTGCGTGATTTGCCGTCGGGGCGGCATTTTTCGAGGACGACTTTTAGGGCGTTGCCGGCCAGGAGGACCTCGCGCAGGCAGACGCTGAGCGAGGCGAAGAGCAGCAGGATGCTCAGGCCGAAGAGGACCTCGCCGAGCATTTGGAAATCCGTGTGGATCGCGAGGATCGATACCAGGCAACTCAGCAGCGAGAGGATGCCCAGCGCCTGCATCCATTTGATCAAGGTTAGGCGCAGCTCGAGGTTGTCGATTTGGCGGCGGAGGGATTCGTCGTCGTGCTCGATAAGCTGCCCGGCGAGGTCACGCACGATCTTCGCCAGCGCCAGGAAACGGTTGGTGTACGCCAGCATCAGCAGCGATACCGCCGGGAAAAGAATGGCTGGTGTGGTGACGTCGATCATGGGTGGTGGTGGCCTGTTAGGCGGCCACTTGAAAAGCATGCGTGAGGGCAGGGGAAATATTCAAGCCAATTAGCAGGTGGCGCGGGATCGTCTCGATCTGCACTGTGTAACGCTGGCCAAGCTGGGTGAAACTGCGGATCGAGACGATCCGCGCCACCTTTTTACGCCTTCGGCTTCTTCTTAAAGAACCGCATGACGGCGTAGGTGAGGAGCACGAGAAAGGTGACGGCGAAAATCGTATTGGCTGAGGTGTGGCCGGGGCCCATGACCTCCACGCAGAGCAGCACGAGCAGCACGGCGCCGATCAGGCTGAGGACGATTTTCGCGGCGTCGCCCATCGCGGGGTTAGTCCTTTTTCATCAGCATGCACACGGCGTGCGCGGCGATGCCGGCGCAGCGTCCAAGGTCGCCGATCTTTTCGTTGGTCGTGGCCTTGAGGCCGACTTCGGTGGGCGCGATTTGCAGGCTCTCGGCGAGCACGGCCTTCATCTTATCGAGGTGAGGCGCGATCTTGGGTTCTTCCGCGATGAGAGCGATGTCGACATTGCCTACGGCATAACCGCGGCTGTGGGCTTCATTCACCGCGCGGCGTAGGATGTCCTGCGAGTCCATGTCTTTGCAGCTTGGATCGTCGTTGGGGAAAAAGTGGCCGATGTCGGGCAGGCCGAGTGCGCCGAGGACTGCGTCGGCCAGGGCGTGGGTTAAACAATCCGCGTCGGAATGTCCGTCGAGGCCTTTGTCGTGAGGGATTTCCACGCCGCCGAGGACAAGTCGGCGGGCGAGGGCGAAGCGGTGAATGTCGTAACCGAGACCGATGCGAAAGGGGAGGCTCATGAAGATTTTTGTTGAAGGAGGAATTCTAGATAAGGCAGGTCAGCGGGCGTCGTCAACTTCGGGTTCGGATATGGGTTCTCGACGAGGGTGACTTTGTGGCCTTCGCGGCTGTAAGCGGCGGTGTCATCGGTGACGGATTCATTGGCCAGCCGCAGCCTGCGGTAGGATTCCAAAATGGTTTCACGGTGAAAGACTTGCGGCGTCTCCATGGCCCAGAGATTGGAGCGGGGCACATCTTTAAGCCGACGCGCCGTGGTTTTGCGCTGGGAGCCTGCCGCGCGCTTGATGGTGTCGGCGACGCGGTGGGCCAAGACGGCGGCGTTGTCTTGAAGGGCAGCGTCGTAGAGCGCCTGGATGTTCTCCGGGCGGATCATCGGGCGCGCGCAATCGTGGATGAATACGTAGTCCACGAGGAGCGACACTTCGCTGAGGCCATTGAAAACGGAGTCTTGCCGTTCCTTGCCGCCAGCCACCCAGGCGATGTTCCAGTGCTCGACGTTGAGGTCGCCCAGGACTTTGGCCAGCTCAATACGTTGCTCTTTGTCGCGATAGACGATGACGGCGTGCTCAGTCAAGCCGCTGTCGACGAAGGCTTTCACCGAGTGCCAAAACACGGGTTTACCGCCGAGCGGCGTTAGGACTTTGTCC
The DNA here is from genome assembly GCA_031296915.1 of Cerasicoccus frondis. Classification (GTDB taxonomy): domain Bacteria; phylum Verrucomicrobiota; class Verrucomicrobiia; order Opitutales; family Cerasicoccaceae; genus Cerasicoccus; species Cerasicoccus frondis. The sequence continues at coordinate 53,035 of JAVDPC010000030.1, forward strand.
GCCACCTTGCCACGCATGCGCGTTCCGCTGCCCGCACATAGAAATATCGCTGCGTTTGCCATAATGTAATTTTAGGAAAACGCAGTAGCATGCCACGGGCCACCTTTAGGGCAACTCTTTAACCGAGAAAGGCTGAGGGGCGGAGAGGGGCTGTTCTCTTGGTGTTGGGGTTCCGCCTTCAGGCGGAACCCCAACACATGTTAACGAAATGCTAGTCGCCGAACTTTTCGTCGAACAATTCGTCCATGTAGTCGAAGGCGCGCTTGGCGGAGAGGGCGTTGTATTCGGCTTTGCCGGGCATGTTGGCGTGCGGGTCGGTGAAGGAGTGGACGGTGTTGCTGAATTGGACGAGCTGCCAGTCGACCTTGGTCTGCATCATGGTGGCGACAAATTGCTGCACGTCACTTTGCGGGACAAAGGGGTCATCTGCGCCGTGGAGCACGAGGACGCTGGCCTGGGTTTTGCCAGCGTCGGCGGTGAGTGTCGGGGAAAGCAGGTCGCCGTGAAACGAGACAATGGCGTCCAGGTCGGCGCCAGTGCGGCCAAGCTCCAGCACGACGCCGCCACCAAAGCAGAATCCGATTGCGGCGGTCTGTGTTTTCTTGGTGGGGGCATGCTGTGAAAGCAGCACTTCAAGTGATTTCTGCGCGCGCTTGCGCATGAGGTCGCGGTCGCTGCGAACAAAGCCTGCCGCCTGGCCGGCCTCGGCGCTGTTTTTCGGGCGAATATCCACACCGTACATGTCCGCGACAAACACAACATAGTCGTCGCTGGCCACCTTCTTTGCTTTTTCAATCGATTCTGGCGTCATCCCGAGCCAGTTGGGAACCATGAGGATTGCCGGTTTGGGCTCGTCGAGGTCGTCATCGTAGACCAGCACGCCTTCGAACGATGTCCCGTCCAGTGAGTAGGGGACGCGTTTTTCGATGACTTTGGCGAAGAGGGAATTCGCGAAAACAAGAGTGAATAGGCAGAGTGTAATCAGTGGCTTCATGCGGACAGCATGGCGCGTTTGCCGTAAATTTCAAATGCGCGTTGGTTATTCCGGCGAGTCTGGCTTTTTGCTGTCCAGCACGGCTGGCGATTGTTTCACGGGCTGACGCTCCGCCCAATAACGCGCCATCAGGGCGTCCATATCTTCACGCATGACTTGGCCGCGTCGCAGGCCAAACAGGTACCGGCCAATGAGCCTGGTGAGCCAGAACATGCCAAAAAACAATCCCAGCGGAAAGATGATCGTGTCGAACAAGTAGGCGGCGCTGACTGTGATGACGTCCCAGAATAATTGCGTGGCGCGTGTGGTCAGGTACTTGGTTAGGGCGCCGGTGGCCTCCTTGACTTTGGCGGCTTTGGTCAGGATGCCGTCGGCCTGCTCGATGGCGTCATAGCGCTCGTTGAGTTCGAGGCTGAGGAGTGTGAGGTTGCTTTCCGCCTCGATGAGTTGGCTCTCGGTAATTTGCTCCGATAGCGCGCTGCCGCCCCAGACTGCAAGTGGCACGATGGCGTAGGCCGCAAGCGCCAGAATCGTGCTGAAAAACGTGACGTCGCGCAAGACGCGGCCCACCGCCCGTCGCTTGGGCGCGAACCAGGCTGCCGTCAGGTAACACAGCATCGAGGCCAGCGCGAGCGCGAGAAGCCATTGGTCAAGATACTGCGAGACCTCCAGCAGCATGCGTGTCATGACGATGATCATCGTGGCCCACAGAACGATTTGCCAGGCGAAGTCCACGTAGTCATACACGCCCTGCACGATGTCGCCGACCTCCAGCCCAAAGCCCACGCCGAGCTCGCTGCCTTCGACGACGGCCAGCACGCTTTTCACCGCAGTCAGGATGAGAAACAGGCGGGAGGCGTCGTCAAAGGATTCGTCCAGGTATTGCTGGTTGGCGTAGTCGAGGTGGCCTAATGCGCGCTGATTGATCCAGCTGTCGAGCGGCCCTTGCAGGACCATCGCCAGAAGCAGCGTGATTGTGGCGATGATCGCCAGACGGGAAATGAATAGTGCACGGGCTTTACTCGCCATAGGTCAGTCTTCATTAAGACTGCATCCGGCGACAAGTGTTCATTTTACGAGTTTCGAACCGATGATGGGAATCGATTGACGGCGGATGTACAGCACGACTGCGCTGCTCACCCACGAGAGGCACGCCAAGGCAAATAAGGACCCGTCTTCATGACCGCCCGGGTAGTCAAAGGTAATCCCCAATGGGCCAAGGTGTGTGGCGATGGCGCCGGTTAGCGTGCCGATGGCGAGCACTGCGCCCAGCCACGCGAGGCGGGGGATGAGCAGGCAAACGCCCGCAATTAATTCAACGACGCCCGAGCCAATTCGCCCTGCGGCGCCGAGCCCGATGGTGTCGAAGATATACACCGTTTCCGGCGCCGCAGTGAACTTGAAGTAGAGCGTTTGCAGCAGGATGACGGCGGGGAACAGTTGACAGATCCAGCTGATGACGGCTGTGCGTTTAGAGAGTTTGGCGAGAGGTGCGTTCATGGTGAACTGTGTCGTGTTCGCACTGGATTACTTGCAGAGAAAATGAAGTCCGAGCGAAAAAGTTTTTCTGTCAGGTATTGGCCAGTCAGGCGTCAAAGAGCGCATGATAAAATTTCAGTTTCTCGTGTTCGTCTTTTCATTGGCGTTTGTTGCCGGGCTAGCGTGTGCGGCTCCAGACTCTGCATTGCAAAGTAACTCTGCCGCGCAAAGTAATTGGGCGCCAGTCAAGCGTCAGGCGGATTTCAATCTCGATTCGGGCGACCTCGGAGCGCAGGGCTATGACCCGGTGTCCTATTTTTCCAATCATCCGCAGAAGGGCAACGCCCGGATTGCCAGTGTTTACCGTGGCGTCACTTACTACTTTGTGAACACGGCAAACAAGCAAATCTTCGACGCTGATCCAGGCAAATACGAGCCCGCATTTGGCGGTTGGTGTGCTTGGGCGATGGCAGACGATGGCAGCAAAGTCGATGTCGATCCAAAGACTTTCAAAATAGTCGAGGGGCGGTTGTATTTATTCTACAACGGTTTTTGGGGCGACACCTTGAAAAAATGGAATGCGGGCAATCAAGACGCTTTGGCCAAGTCCGCCCAGGCGAACTGGGCCAGCGTAACGCAAAACGACTGAGTTTGCGCGCTACTAGCCGAATCAAGCAATTCCGATAAAAGCGGCTCAGCGCCGGTTTTTGCTTCCCTCCAAGGCGCAGATTGATTGGATGGACGCGCTATGGGAGCACCTAAAAAAGTCGGAATCCTTACTGCAGGCGGCCTCGCCCCCTGCTTATCCTCCGCCATTGGCGGCCTGATTGAACGCTACACGGAGATCGCGCCGGACATCGAGATCATCTGCTATGTGGGTGGCTATAAGGGCCTCCTGCTCGGCGAGAGCATCGTCGTGACGCCCGAGATGCGCAAGGACGCGCACATCCTCCACCGCCACGGCGGCAGCCCGATCGGCAACAGCCGCGTGAAGCTGACCAACGTGAAGGACTGCGTGAAGCGCGGCCTCGTGCAGGAAGGTGAAGACCCGCAGAAGGTCGCCGCGGACCAGCTCGTCAAGGACGGCGTGGACGTGCTCCACACCATCGGTGGCGACGACACCAACACCGCCGCTGCCGACCTCGCCGCGTTCCTGAAGCGCAACGATTACGATCTGCAGGTTATCGGCTTGCCGAAGACCATCGACAACGACGTGTTCCCGATTGCCCAGAGCCTCGGCGCCTGGACCGCGGCCGAAGAAGGCGCGAAGTATTTCCGCAACATCGTGGCTGAGCACAACGCCAACCCGCGCATGTTGATCGTCCACGAAGTCATGGGCCGCTCCTGCGGTTGGTTGACGGCCGCGACCGCCAAATACTACCGCGACGAGATCCTCGGCGACCGTGGTTTCGTGCCCGGTCTGGGCCTCAGCGAAAAGCGCGTTGACGTGCACGCGATCTACATTCCCGAGATGGAAATCGACCTCGAAGCCGAAGCCGCTCGGCTGAAGCAGATCATGGACGAAGTCGACTGCGTGAACATCTTCGTTTCCGAAGGCGCAGGCGTGGAATCCATCGTCAAGCAAATGGAAGCCGCCGGCCAGGAAGTGCCGCGTGACGCCTTTGGCCACGTGAAGCTGGACGCCGTCAACCCAGGCAAATACTTTGGCAGCAAGTTCGCGGAAGCCCTCGGCGCCGAGAAGAACATGGTGCAGAAGAGTGGCTACTTCAGCCGCGCCGCTCCGGCCAACACTGACGACCTTCGCCTGATCAAGAGCTGCACGGACCTCGCGGTTCAGTGTGCGCACGAAGGCAAGACTGGCGTTATCGGTCACGACGAAGACCAAAGCAACATCCTGCGCGCCATCGAGTTCGAGCGCATTAAGGGGGGCAAGCCGTTCAGCATCGACGAGCCTTGGTTCGACGAGTTGCTCGCCGCCATTGGTCAGCCCAAGGGCAAGAAGGTCGAAGTCGCCCACTAGCCAACCTCCGGTTGGATCGGAGAGCCGGCCGTAGGCCGGGGCTGTGAGGTAGACGAAGATTCTGATTCTTTTTCAAACGCCCGAAGTTTCTGAGATTAGTCTTGGGAACTTCGGGCCTTTTTATTGTCTTAGAGCGCATGGTTAGCGCTGACGAAACGAAGCACCTTATCCGCGAATGGGGTCGCCGCCAGGATGAGCATCTGGGGCTGGCTGGCTTCATCGACATTCTGGCCGAAGATGGCTTCGTAATGAAGTTTGGCGACGCCGAATGGCGCGGCTACGAGGGCTTTGAGCAGCATCAAAAGCTGAAGGCCAAGTTTTTCGACGAGGCGCATGTTTACGTCGAAGACGCTTGGGAAATCGTAGTCGGCGAAACGGAAACCCAAGCCCGCTCTCAGATGGTCTGGGAGTGCCGAACACGGGAAGGGGATGCGCCACGCAGTCAGTCGCTTTGCTCGGATCTCGAGCATCGTTGGGTGATGGTGCGCTGCCCGCGACGTGGGACGCCCGTTATCCAGTACCACGAGTGCCTGTCGTTGAAGTATCGCCCGGGGCAGGGCCCTGACGGCGTGCACGAGGGAGATGTCCACCTAGGCGCAAAGCAGAGCTAAGGTTACTTAGGCAAGGTTCACCGCTTGGGGGGGGCGGCCGTATTGAGCGGCTTAGGCATGTTCACGTTAGGAGTGGGGCTTAGTGCCTCGTTGAGTATTTGGGCATAGGGGCTTCACGCGCATAAGTCCTGTACTTGTGTCTCAATTACAGGCCGTTTGGCGTTACTGCGTCTCATTTGCGCGAATAAGTCTGTAAGTGGCTGTAAAATAAGGCTTTATGGATCATTTTTGTGCGATTTTGACTTGCGAATGCAAAGATATTGGCTTTTTTATTGAGACAAGAGTTAGCCGCTCAACCTTAACTTCAACCGAAAGAAAAAAGCCATGTATATCATCAAGCCCGACCTCTGCGTCATGTGTGACGCTTGCCGTCCGGTCTGCCCACGCAACGCCGTGAGCGCCCACGCAACCGAAAAGACCTACGTTGTCGACGCTGATCTCTGCAATGACTGCGCCAACATGGGCGCCGTTCGTTGCGTGCCGCAGTGCCCGACCGACGCAATCGTCGCTAAGTAACCCGCAACGCCTTTCGTGGCGTTGGCCACAGCGCCGCATCCTCTCGGGGATCGCGGCGTTTTTTATGCGCAGAGCTCGACGCCTGGAGCGCCAGCCAAAAATTTGAGCGCCGTGCAGCGGGCTTGCTGATAAGCGCAGCTGCGACGCTGGGATTCCTGCATGCAGCCATACACCCGCCAACCGCAGGCGCCGAGGCAGGGCAGGGGCATGAGGCCCATGTAGCCGAAGACGTCCTCAATCGGGTAGCCCAGGGCGAGGCCGATCTCGTGCGGCAGGTTGCCATGTTGCTCCCAGCGGTCGCGCACCTCGTCGATGAAGCTTTCCGCCGTGAGTGGCATGTGGTAATTGAGCTTGCCGCTCATCACGCAAGCTGGCGCGATGTCGAGCACCTCCTGAAGGCGGTCCGGCTGATAGACCACGAACTTCAGGGTGGTGTCGCTCACGTGCAGCAGGCGGTAGGCAAAGCCCCATTCTCCTGCCAGACGCTGCAAGTTAGTCTCAACCTCACCGATGTCGAGATTGAGCTCATCCCAGGACATCGCCAGGAGCTCGCCGGTTTTCTCGCTAAGCAAGACGCTGGCGGCATTCAGGAAGAGCCATTGGTCAAAGCGCCGCGTCCGCTCGTCCTGCGACGAGAGGTCGTCCCGCCACTCGAGGTAGGGGGCTGCCGCGTTGCTTGTTTCGACCAACAGTTCCATATTGCAAATGGGTCTTATTAACGCGAGGCCTGCGCGGCAAGCCATTTCCGCCATTAAACTTTTTGCCGCACCGATGAAAATCCCTAATGCATGGTATCGCACTGGGCTGCTGTGGTTTATGAAAGCGCGCCTTCGTGCGACGCATTCTTAACCACGAAGGGCACAGAGGGCACGAAGGCTGAGAGGCAGCAATTAGAGACTCACGCAAAGACGCAAAGGCGCAAAGTTTAAAATTCAGTTGAAGTGGCCTTAGCGACTTTGCGTCTTTGCGTGAGAAAAACACGCTTCGCTGGTCGCGCCTCACCCCGTTACCCCAGGTCCTGCTCAAACAGCAGGTAGTCGATGTGGCGGAAGACGAGTTCGCCCATGGTTTTGCAATCGAGGAAGCCGGTGAAGCCGTGGTATTCCGCCAATTCGCGCTTGAGCTGTTCAGTCTTTTCGGGCGGCGAAATGGTGTCCTCGCCCATGCAGGTGCGCAGGTTGCTGAGGCGGTAGGGGATGGTGTTCGCGCGGCGGGCCATGAGCGCGCGTTCCTCGATCTGATACTGCTGGATGGTCTCGAAGTTGAGCAGGCCAGTGCAGAGCTGGACGACGGGCAGGTTGTCCTTGAAGAACTGCGGCAGGTAAATCTTGTGGCGGCCTTCGTAGCTCTGCTGGTCGAAGTCGATCGGGCGCACACGATATTGCTCGTTGTCGAAGTCGGGCGTGATGCCGACCACGTAGTTATACGAGCGCATGTCGCCGAGCAGGCGCGCAAAGCACCGCTCGTTGAACTTGATGAACTCCTTGGCCACGCGGACGCGGTTCAGGCTTTCGCGGCCAAAGTATTCGCGGATAAACTGGTCGCCCGGGACGCCGACGATGTGCTCCTCGATCAGCGTGTCCTGGTGGACGAGGTAGTTGATGCTCGACGGCGAGAGCATTTCCTCAAGCTCGAGGCCGTAGATGCGCGACGCGTCCGCCCGCTTCACGTAGAAGTAGTCGTAGTTGTCGTTGTATTGGTTGATGATCCGGATGCGGAACGGCTGGGAATTGCCGAACGAGCAGAAGTCCACGCGGTCCACGCGCAGGTGCTCGACGCTTTCGTTGCCAGCGATCTGGAGCAGGGCGTAGATGCGGGTCAGCGCCTCGTTGATTTCCTGGAAAATGGTCGGCTCGTAAATGAAGGTCTGCCACAGCGTGTCCTCGCCCTCCTTGTCGAGCAGCGGAAAGGATTCGTAGGGCTGCGTGAGTCCCTTGTAGAGAATGGGCAAATCCATCTCGCGCCCATACTGGCGGAGGTAGTCATGCAGGTCCGCATTGACGTCGTAGTGTTTCTTTCGCTTGGAAATAACCTGCATGCTCCAAGGTATGATCGCTTTATGGCCGCTTTGCCAGCGCGTTTTGCGATGAGGCGTGATTTGGAATGGGTAACCTTGGGGGCGGGGGGAGTTGAGCTTCTTTCGACCAAAAGGTGGAGCCTGCTACCCCTGGCAGGCTTGTTCCATCCTACTGGCCGAGGGGCAAGAGCAGCCCCGGTCGGGACGCCGGGCTCCACCTTTAGGCAATTTGCGCCGAGAATTATTATAGAAAACCCGTTTCCGCTATTGCCCTCTACGGACGTTTCGGGCATACTTTCAGCATGAAAAGTCGGCCCGATAAAGGCATCCAATGCGTCTTAAGTATCGCCGACTGCTGGACCAAGCGTCGCCGACTGTAGCTCGAAGTGTCGCCGACACTCCTGGCAAGCGTCGCCGACGCTTCTTCGCGTACCACGTAAGGCTTTGGTCACAACCACGATAATGGTTGAGGCGCAACCACGGGTAGGTTTGCACCACAACAAGCAGGGGCTTTTTGCCACTGGCTCTTACTTCGCGCACCAAACGAGTCCTCTTGTAAAGAACAATGACCTACGAGTCGAATTGCCTGCGAGCTTTGCCAGATGTCGATGTAAAGTACTTTACTGTCCGATGGCCTGCGTGTAGCTATATGACGTTTTCGTCGCTTAAAAATATTATTTAGCAGAAACGACATGAAATCACCTTCTTCGAAAGTTATCGACCAAGTTCTTGCAAGTGGACCGAAGCAATTTTTCAAGGAGACGGGTTTTCGCAAGATGGCGCGTTCCTTCATCAAGGAAGTAGGTGATCTTTATTGGGTAGTGAATTTTCAGTCGAGTATGTGGAATTCTCCAGAGTCAGCGCGTTTTACCGTGAACTTAATGCTGGTTCTACCATATTTTCACGAGATCTGGACGTCCAAGCCATTTCCCAAGAATCCCGGAAGCGCAGCTCCGGTATGTCGTTTCCGGATTGGCTTACTTATGCCGGAAAGAAAAGATTATTGGTGGGAAGTTGATCTAGAGACGGACGCAGAGCAGGTTGGAAATGAAGTGACAGAATTAATTGCAAGTATCGGTCTACCATACCTTGAGAAAGCTACCAATCTCGAATGGGTTATTCAGCAACTTCTTGATGAAGAGTATTTTCACGGCTGTGTTATGAATCAGCCATTGGCAGCATCGATACTTCTTCATCATCTCGGAAAAGAGAAAAAGGCTGAAAGAGTGATCCAGTCGCTGAAGAAGAAAAACACTCATGAAGGCTTTGGCAAGACGATCACTACAATAGAGAGTCGCATCAAAACTAAAGATGTCAACAAGGCAGGGGGCGGGCTATCCTAAGTACTGCTTAACTCAAAAGTATGCATTGACCGATACACACGCTTGGCTTACTCTGTGTGTATGAAGCGGACGAACATTGTGCTCGACGAAAAGCTAGTTGGGAAAGGGATGCGGCTCACCGGAATCGAAACTCAAAAGGGCTTGATTGACTACGCCCTGCGGGAACTCGTTCGCCGGAAGGAGCAAAAGAGCATCCTCAAGCTCAAGGGCAAGATTCGCTGGGAAGGCGATCTTGACGCCATGCGCGCGAATCGAACCTAGGCATGGTCATTGTCGACACCACTGTCTGGATTCATTTTCTACAAGGCCGGGAAACCGGAGAGGTCGCAAAGCTCGAAGCGCTGTTGGCCGATGAAGTGGACGTCTTCATCACGGGGCTCATCATCCAAGAAATCCTGACGGGCATTAAAGCGAAGAAGGACCGGGCGAAAGTGATCAAGGAGCTGAGTCACTTCATCCTGATTAACCCGACCCTCGAAACGCACATTCAAGCGGCAGAAATCTTTGACGCCTGCAGGAAGAAAGGGCTTACGATTCGAAGCATCATAGACTGTCTGATCGCAGCGTTGGCGCTCGAATACGATCTCGCGGTTCTGGAGAAGGGTCGGGATTACTCCTTCATCGCCGAGGTCTTCCCGCTAAAGAATTTTAGGTAGCGCCTGGGAATTCAGAATATCTGATTGATCCCGCATAGGCTATTCATCGCGGCATAAAGCCGCTCCTACCAAGAGCCGCATTATCCGGTGGGAGCGGCTTTATGCCGCGATTCGCCCCTAATGAAACCGCCGTCTTAAATTCGTTGGCAGGATACCGAGTTCTTCGCGGTATTTGGCGACGGTGCGGCGGGCGATTTTGACGTCTTCTTCGGCGAGGATTTTCACTACTTCCTGGTCGCTGAGAGGCTTCGCCGGGTTCTCATTGCTGATGATGTTCGCAATGCGGTCCTTGATGGACTTGTTGGAGACGGCCTGGCCGTCCTTGCCCTGGTAGCCGGGGGTGAAGAAATACTTGAACTCAAATACGCCGTGGGGCGTCTCGATGAACTTGTTGGCAATGGCGCGGCTGACGGTCGTTTCGTGCACGCCGACGGTTTGCGCGATCTGGTTCATGGTGAGCGGGCGCAGCTTGGAGACGCCGTGCTCAAAGAACTCGAGCTGGTATTTGAGGATCTCCTCCGTGATGCGCTCAATGGTCTGCTGGCGCTGCTCGATGGAATTCATCAGGAAGCGGCCGGCGCGAATCTTTTCGCGGATGTATTCCTTGTCCTTGCCGATGATTTTGCCGGTGGCGATCATCTCCTTGTAAGCCGGGCTGATGCGGAGGCGGGGGATGTAGTCGTTGTTGAGGATGATCTGCCATTCGTCGTCGTTCTTTTCGACGGTGACGTCGGGCACGACAACGCGGTTGTTGTCGTCGCTGAACTTGCTGCCCGGCGCCGGGTCCAGCGCGGCGATTTCCTCGATGGCAAACTGGACTTCTTCGATCTTTGAGCCGGTCTTGCGTGCGATGTCCGGAATGCGGTGGCGCAGCAGGAGCTCGTAGTGGTCGCGAATGATCTCGGCAGCCAGCGTATCGTCGCGTTCTGTCAGCTTGAGCTGAGTAAGGAGACAATCCTGCAAATCCTTGGCGCCAATGCCGGGCGGGTCGAGGGACTTCAGCACATCGGCCACGAACTGCATGTCGCTCAGTGGCAGCTGCGTCATGAGGGCGGCGTCGGATAGGCTAATCGTGAGGAAACCGCGGTCGTCGAGGCTGCCGATCAGGTAATCGATGCCTTCCTTTTGCGAGGGCGTCAGGTCGCAGAGATCGGCTTGGCGCAGGAGGTGTTCCTGCAAGGATGTTTCGCTGACGAGCGAATCAAAAAAGTGCTGGCGGCGTTGGGCGTCTTCGCTGGTGAATTGCGAGTTGGATGCTTCCTGAGTATAATACTCGCGGTAATCTTCATCCAGCTGGCTGAGCTTGGAGTAATCTTCCTCGCTCAACTGAAGCTCGTCGCTGTTGTTGGGCTCGTTATCTTGGGACTCAGTGCCTTCGCTGGCTTGTTGCTCAAGGCTAATCCCTTCGATGGGCAGCTCTTCAAGAGTTGGGTTTTGCTGCAGCTCTTCCAGAATGGAATTACGCAGCTCCAGCGTAGGCGCTTGTAGAATTTTAAGGGACTGACGTAACTGCGGCGCGAGGACAAGGGTCTGCGCCTGCTTCTGAACCTGTTGAAGTCCCTGGTGTGCCATAGATTACTGGAAAGAAGTCGCTCACGATGGGGTATTGGTGTGGGCGTGAAAGTTAGGTTTGGTTAGCGTTGTCCGTGACGTTGGGCGGCGTTGTCGCCGTCGGGCCCGAAAAGATCCTGCAGGTAGAGGGCAAGCTTTTCGTTGGTTGGGCCGTAGCCGTCACTGTAAAGGTAGACCTCAAGCGCCGTGAGCAACTCGGTGGCCGACTGGTAGCGGTCTTCGCGGTTGCGGGCCAGCGTGCGGTAGAGAATGTCGTTGAGCTTGTCGTCGACGCCATCGCGCATGCGGCGGAAGTCCGGCAGGTCCAGCGTGAGAATGCGCTCACGGGTGGTTTCGGAGTCTTCACCTTCGAAAATGTTGTAGCCCAGCAGCAGCTCAGAGAGGACAATGCCGCAGGGAAAGATGTCCGCGCGTGCGTCGGTGACTTCCTTGCGCGCTTGCTCGGGGGAGAGGTATTCATCCTTACCGGCAATGACTTCGCCCTCCTCGTTATACATGAGGTCGAGCGCCTTCGCGATGCCGAAGTCCGTCAGCTTCACGTCGCCCTCGTAGGCGAGCATGATGTTTTTCGGGCCCACGTCGCGGTGGACGATGCCGACCGGGCGGCCATGGACGTCGCGCTTGTTGTGCGCGTAGGCGAGGCCACGGGCGACGCGGGAGACAATGAACACGGCCAAATCGACCGGGATCAGCTGATTGGTCTCGATGTGATGATTAATAAACTCCTCGGTATTGAGGCCGTTTACATACTCCATCACCATGAAATACTGATCGCCCAAGGCGCCCAGGTGGTAGGTCTGGACGATGTTGGTGTGGATGAGGTCAGCGACCAGGCGGGCTTCGCCAATGAAGTTGCTGCGAAACTCATCAAACACGGAAAATTCTTCACGGATCAGCTTGATGGCGACGACCTTGCAGAACTCGTCACTGCCATGCTGTCGGCCTTCGTAAACGACGCCCATACCGCCTTCGGCGATCTTCCGGACTAGCTCGTAGTGTATTTCGTTGAAGAGGTGTTTTAACCGTTCCACTGTTCCGCACGATAAACGAGGAAGCGTTTCAATCAAGCGGAAAGATCGAAATGTGCACGTTTCTTGCTCGCGAGCCGGAAACCGCTCCATATTTGACATTGCGACGGTCTTCACGCAAATTTGAGGGATGATCAATTTAACCGAATCCGCCGCCGCCCAAATTCGTAAGCTCCAAGCTGAAGCTGACGCGGCTGACAAACTCCTCCGCGTCTTCATCGAGCCGGGTGGTTGCTCGGGCTTTGAATACGGCATGACTTTCGACGAGCCTAAAGCCGACGACGAACGCCTGAGCGATCAGGGCATCGATTTCCTGGTCGATCCGGCCAGCTTTTCCTACTTGGACGGTTGCCGCATCCACTTCGATGACGGCCTTCACGGCAAGGGCTTTGAAATTAACAACCCCAACGCCGCTTCGACTTGCGGTTGCGGACGGTCGTTTAATTAAACGCAAAATTCAGAGTTCAAAATGCAAAAAGGCCAGCGTTACGTTGGTCTTTTTTATGGCCTAACTTCGGGCTTCATCTGCGCCTCGCGGCATTTTGAATTCATCACTTTGCCTTTCTAGGGCTGAAACATATTCAGCGCACGAAAGCTTTCCACGGCAAACCATATCATGACCCCGCCAATGGGCAGGTAGATGAATACCGCCTTTATGCGGCTGATGCCGCCCGGGTCATACTTGCCAAATGTCGCGCGCTCAAAGGCGCTGTTGGTGAACCGCCGAAACTTGGGAATCAGCTTTCGCTTGCCTTGCAGGCGATCCCGCGCCGCCCGGCGTTGGCGGTGGTGGTAAAGCCAGCGAAAGAATTGGTTGATCATGGAGTTGGGTTTCGGCTTCGGTGCAAGATATTGCGGAGGACAAGCATTTGACAGGGGTTGTTTTTGCGCAAATAAAAACGCTCTATGAATCTCCCGTTTGCCCCCGACGCATTGATTCGTCAACTCGCCTGGCCGACAGAGCCAGTGGATATGGTGCTCGACACCGATACCTACAACGAGATCGACGACCAGTTCGCCCTCGTTTACGCGCTGCTCTCGCCCGAGCGCATGACGATGAAGGCAGTCTACGCCGCGCCCTTTCACAACAGCCGCTCATCGGGCCCGGCGGATGGCATGGAAAAAAGCTACGAAGAGATTCTGCGCCTGCTCGATTTTATGGATCGTTCGGCGGACGGGTTTGCTTTCCGCGGATCAACGGAATGGTTGGCCAATCACGACACGCCTGTCAGAAGCGAAGCGGTTGAGCACCTGATCGAGCTGGCGCGAAGTTATACGGAAGACCGCCCGCTCTATGTGGTGGCCATCGGTGCGATTACCAATGTTGCCTCAGCCCTGATCGCTGCGCCCGACATTGCGCGCAAAATCGTCGTTCTTTGGTTGGGCGGCCATCCGGTGCACTGCGGGTCGACGAATGAATTCAATTTGCAGGGCGACCGCATAGCCTCGCGGTTTATCTTCGACTGTGGCGTGCCGCTGGTGCGTTTTCCCTGTGCGCTGGTGGCGCAGTCGCTGGCCTCGACGAACGCCGAGATGGAGCGCTTTGCCAAGGGGCGCGGCCAGATCGGCGATTATTTATACGAGATCTTTTCAACCTACAAACCGGACATGGATGAGCCGGGCGTCTCGAAGGTGGTGTGGGACATCGCCCCCATCGCATGGCTGGTTCAAGAAAACGGAATCAGTAGTTGCCTGATGCCGAGTCCGATTCTCAATGTCGCCGACTTGACCTTCAGCGTCGACTACGGTCGCCATTACCTGCGCGAAGTCGTCCACATCAACCGCGACGTTGTCTACAAAGACTTGTTTACGAAGCTCGCGAAACTGTCTTAACTATCCGGCGTGAAAACCACCACGCTAACCATCCGCAGACTGAAGGGCGAGCGACCAATCGCCATGCTCACCGCGTACGACTTTATCACCGCGCAACTCGCGACTGAAGCCGGGGCGGACATGATTCTCGTTGGCGATTCGTTGGGCAACACCGCGTTGGGCTTTGAGTCGACGATCCCGGTGACGGTCGACATGATGCTCCACCACTGCGCTGCGGTGGCCCGCGCCAAGCCGTCGGCTCTGCTGATGTGCGATGTGCCGTTTGCCGTGGCGGGTCATTCCACCGATAACCTGCTCGATGTCTGTGCGCGGATGTTGCAGCAGGGCGGGGCGGAGTGTGTGAAGATCGAGGGGGGCATCCGCCGCGCCGAGAAATGCGCCGCCATCGCCCGTGCGGGCATTCCGGTGATGGGCCACATCGGCCTTAAGCCACAGGACGTTCTCCAACTGGGAGGCTATCGCAAGTATGGCAAAACCGATCAGGGACGCGATCGCTTGCTGGCCGAAGCAAAAGCATGGGAGGACGCTGGCGCTTTTGCGTTGCTGCTGGAAATGGTCGACGCCGAGGCGGCGGCGATGGTTACCGAAGCGGTGAAGATTCCCACGATTGGCATTGGCGCAGGCCCGAAAGTTGACGGGCAAGTGCTTGTCATTTCGGACGCCCTCGGCCTCAATGCAGGCAAGTATCCGGGCTTTGCGAAGAAGTATGTGGACCTGCGCTCGATTGCGGTTGAGGCGCTGGGCAAATACGTCAGCGAAGTGCGCGAACGTCAGTTTCCGGAGTAGGCTTAATTAGGGCGTTCTCGCCAGTATTCTGCCGGAAAGTCGATCTTGAGCATGGGTTCGCCGGTGGCGTTGCCGCGCGAATTAATTGCGTAGTAAATGGCGCTGTGTGTGTCTTTGCGAACTCTGGGGTCCGAGTCCTCCAAGAGTGAGCGCAGCGCCAAAATGTTCTGCGCATTGCGGTGATTAGCCAGCGCATGAATGGCTTGGGCGCGTCCCTGATGCTCGGACTGGTTGGCGATGGCGATTAGCCGTTCGGAAAAGCGGTCATCGCCATACTTTTGTGCGCCGAGCCCGCCGGTTGGCCAAGTGTTGGGGTGCGATTCCGCGAGGGAAATTTCGATCAGCGTTAGCAGGATCTCGCGATCGATTTCTTCTTCTTCGAGAATGGTCAGCATGCTGCTGGACAAACCATGCTCGTAGGCGGAGTGGATGATCTGTTGCATCACTTCTTTGCTGTGCGGCAGGTAATGTCGCAGGCCCTCATCCGCCCAATAACCGGAACCGTCCTGATACGCGGCCCAAAGCAACGGCTGGGCGCTCAGCGGGTGCTGGGTATACATCAGCTTTTTCGTGAGCGCCGCGCGTTCTTGATCATCAGTCGTGGCCTGAAGTTGCGCAGTGAGTTCATCAATGTAGGTAGCCATCGCCTCGTCATTGCGGGGGAGGATGGTGATCGCGATCGGAACGGACGCAACTTGGCCCGCCGCGTCTTGGGCGCCAAACGGATCATGTCCATAGAAGCCGGTCACCTCGTAAATGCCGGGCTCAAGCAGCGCCCAGCGGTTGAGCGCGATGGTTTTGGAAAATGATTCACCGGGCTTCAGTTCGCGTGGTTGGGTGAGGCCGCCCATTGAGTATATGCCTATCTTGGCGCGTGGGTCGGGCGCTGCTTCGCCGTTGGCGTTGGTGGCCACAAGGCGATATTCCGGCATACGGCCGCTGCGGTCGTAATTGCGGTCGCCGTATTCGTAAACTTCGTTGCCCGCGTTGGTAATCGTGAAGACGACGGGAATTTCATCGCCGAGGGAAAACGCGTCCTGTTCGCAGGTGATACTCAGCGTGAGTGGGTAGTCCGTTGCCTGATTGGCTTTCAGGCTAAGGCAGGCTGCCAGAAAGGCGATGAGTGGGTAGAGTTGGGGGCGCATGCTCCATGGGACATTTGTCAGGAGCGCTGGTTCCGGGAGATGTCCTAACGCTTTGTGAGTTTGCTAAGACGACGGAGGAGCTGCTGATGACGGGCTAAGCCATGTTGAGCCCAGAAGCTTTCGCGATTCCAATGATGTCGGTAAGTGGTTGCGGTTTTGCCTGCGCCGGATTTCACCAGCCTCAAGAGCTTTTCGAGAATCCAGACGATCTGTTTTTCTGGCGTAAAATACTGTTCCCAGGCATGGCGGGCGTTGGCCGCAAGCTTTGGCGCTTCGGCAAGTCGGTCTTTCAATATGTGTGGCAGATGAGGGATATCTTTTTCGGGCAGAATAATTGCGCAGCTTGCCCAAGCGGGACCCTCCGGAGGCGCCCAACGATCGGATAGAATGACGGGCGCCCGCTCGAGCTGCATCGCTTCAAAGAGTCGATAGGTTGAAGGGCCAAGGCCTCCGGGGCAGAGGGCAAAGTGGCCGTTGAGAATTTCCTCGCAGTAGCGGTTTTTGGCCTCATCACTGTGACGATACCAGGCGCCGGTTTCCGGTTCTTCAATTAGGAAATCGGCGCCAAAGTCGGCACGCTGCGCACGCAGTTGCTCGCGGGCAGGGCAGTTGGTGGTGCCACGAAAGGTCGCCAGGAAATGGCGTGGCTGTTCACGCTGTTTAGCCCAGTAATGGACACGTTCATTGGGGACCATCAGGTAGCCTGTGGCCACTGTGTCCGGGCGGTGTTGCGATTGTGGCAGATTGACATAGCCGCCTGGCAAGAAGGGAACTGGATGGTCGTCAATGTTCAGCGTGCAGACTTTCGGGGTATGCTCGGCGACGATGGGATCAGCCAGTAATTTTGCGGCGTGCTCGCGACCCTTTTGACGGCAGATTTCGAGCAGGATGATCAAGTCGGCTTCATTGGCGGTATCGCAAATGGCGAAGCTTGCACTGTCATTGATTAGACGCGATAAGCTGTCCCGGAATGGCTCGCCTGACCAGGCAATAACGTCCTGGCCCTCAAGCGTGTGCAGATAGATTTGGGGCATGGAGGGGGCAGCATTTATTAGCGCACCAGCGGAATGGTAAACTGAAAGGTGGCGCCGGCTTTTCCTGTTTCGACAAGGCTGATCTCGCCGCGGTGGCTTTTGATGATTTGCTTGGAAATCGCCAAGCCCAGGCCTGAACCTTCAGGACGCCCAGAGAGGAATGACTGGAAAATACGGGATCGCAGCTCCACAGGAATGCCCGGCCCATTGTCGCTGACCTCGACATAGCCCATCGGCATGATGGGATTCTGGTCGCGCTTGACGGATACGGTGACCTTGCCGCCCTGCGGCATGGCCTGAAAGGCGTTGAGCACAAGGTTGAGAATGACCTGTTGGATCTGACCCTTGTGAGCCTCCACGCTGAGCGACTCTTTGTGCTTGTGAAAGATGAGCTCGACGCCGCTTTGCTCGGCCTTCAGGCGGACGAGCAGGATGGTTTCGTCGACCAGTTTGTTCAGGTCGTAGAGCGCGTGCATGCCCGTTCGGCTTTTACCAAAGGAAAGCACGCGGCCGACGATTTCTTCGAGCTGTTGGATTTTTTCGCTGATGACCTCGGTGTCCTTGTTGCGCGGGTCCTCCACGCCAAAGTCGAGCGTGAGGGATTCGAATAACAGCTTGATGACGGTCAGCGGATTGCGGATCTCATGGGCAATTTCGGCAGAAAGCAGCCCCAGCGTGGTCAGCCGCTCGTTCTTGCGCAGGCTTTCTTCACTCTGGAAAACGCGGGAGTAAAGCTGGCTGTTCTGAATCGCCACGGCGCCCATTGAGGCCATCGACGTAAAGAGCTGGCGCTCGTCGTTGTTAAAGCGGTGCGGCGTGTCCGTGTAGGCGTTGAGCACGCCAATGGCCTGGCCTTCGCAAATGATCGGCGTGGCCAGGAGCGAGGAAAGCCCGACGCTTTGAGTCAGGTCCAGAAAATGGTGTTCTTCGGTCTGTGGCAGGTTCTGAATCGCGACTTGCTTGCGGCGGTCGATCGCCACGCCAACGGCGGTTTCCGTTAGCGGCAGCTCCTCCTCGTAATCAATCGGCCCTTCTGCGCCGGAGACGACTTCGAGCTTCAGGCGGCGACGATCCTCACTCAGCAGGTAGATCGCGCAAATGCTGCAGGGCATGAGCTTGCGCGCCTCACGGGTGAGGGATTTTAGCACGTCTCGCAACTCGCGTTTGCCACCGAGAAGCTGGCCAATACGCAGCAATGTTTGGAGCTGATGATTCTTTTCCTTGAGCTGGCGAATGAGCCAGAGTCGGCTGACCACGGAGGTGGCTTCAATGGTAAGCAGCGAGAGGAGCTTCAGGTCGTTTTCGCTAAAGGCGTCGGGGCGGTCGCTGTCGACATTCACCACGCCAACGGGCATGCCGTCGATGAGCATTGGCGCCGCCATCTCGGATTGTACAGACTCCTTAACGGGCACGTAGCGGGAATCGGCGTGAACATCTGGCACCAGGAGTGGTTTGCCATGGAGCGCCACCCAGCCGGTGATGCCAATGCCGAGGGGGAGGGCAAAGTGATTGTTGAGCATGAGCCCGCGCGTCACTTCGATTTCCAGCAGGTTGGTGTCGGGATTCGTCAGCGCAACGGATGCGCTGCTGGCGCCCAGGACATCCACGAGCTCTTGGAGGATGGCTTCCAGCGCTTCGCGGGCGTCGTCTGTCTCACTGACCAGTCGGCTGATGCGATACAGTGAATCGATGACGGAGCGTTCTGGCGCGGCGGTGGGCATGAGTTAAGGCTGGAAAGTTTGGAGGTTTGTATGTTCGAAAGTTTATTTTTTAACGGCAATGACCAGCCAAGTGAACTACCAAATGCTCACTGAATAAACTGACGAACGACGCACGTTCAAACTTTCGAACGCATTTAACCTGCCGCTTCAAACTCGTCCCGTGAAATGATGCGCTCGATGTCGTCCCGGAGGGGGACGAGGGTGTCCGCATTACTGATCGTCAACGGGCGGGTGGGCTCGATGTAAAAGGTGTCCAGCGCAGCGCCGCGTTCCGTGGAAATGCGGGCAAAGCTGATGTCGTAGCCGTGCTTGAAAATCGCGTATG
The DNA here is from genome assembly GCA_031296915.1 of Cerasicoccus frondis. GTDB lineage: Bacteria > Verrucomicrobiota > Verrucomicrobiia > Opitutales > Cerasicoccaceae > Cerasicoccus > Cerasicoccus frondis. The sequence continues at coordinate 72,076 of JAVDPC010000030.1, forward strand.
CGAGTTGGTAGAGCAGGCCAAGGTGGTCGTTAGCCTGTACCTCCACAATGGTGCGCTTCAGCGAAAGTTCGTGATAAACGTCGACTTTGGAGGGAATAGGCGCGCGCAGGCGGTTGTTCTTTTCCGATCCGAAACTGCTGGAAAGTTTGGCCGCCTGATCCTTGATGGCGGGCATCAAGTCCACATTGTGCAGGAGCGCTCTTTCGAGGTGGCTGCGGAATTTCTCCTCTGCCTTCGGGTCCTGGACCATGCCGCCGTCTGGCGCCACGACGTAAAATGTATCGATTGTAATGTGGTCGTTCCGCGAAATCGCCTTGGTGCTGAGAATGTTGACTCCGGCTACGGTTAGGGCGCCAGCCAGCTTATAGAACAACCCAGCGCGGTCCCAGGTGACGATGTTGACCACGGTCAGGCCCTGGTCTTCGTCATTGCGCCAATCGACCACAGGCACGAGGGAGCCGATGCTGTCGGCCTCGGAAATGGTTTCGAGCAACTCATTGACCATCCGCACATGCAGAATGATGTCATCGGCGTCGTTGTGGATGAAATAACGTTCGGGCAGCAGATTGAAATGAGCGTCAATCTGGTCTTTTTCAATGTCCGGCAGGCGGCGTTCGATGATTTCGCGGTAGATCATCGATTTACGCTCCTTTCGGCGTTTCGCCATGGCGTCAGGCTCATGGTGAATGTATTCAAGTGTGGCGCGGAAAAGGTTTTCATGCAGCGAGTCTTTGTAGCTATTCCATAGACTGCTCGCCGTGCCTGAAGCGTCGCAATAGGTATGCACAAAAAGATAGCGGAGAATGTCTTCTTCTCCAACAAGCTTGGCAAATGAGGCGATAGTCCGAGGGTCATCTATATCGAGCCTTTGCCAGAATCGTGCCATTTCGAGGTGATTCTCGACGATTGTTAAAATTATTTTCCGTCTTTTTTCGTCTAACCCCAATCTTTTCAGGATGGGCTCAGCGACCCGGACCCCGCTGATACAGTGGCCTTGGACGCCATCTGACTTGCCCAGATCGTGCACCAGTAGGATGAGATACAGCAGGGCGGGTGTTTCCGTTTTGACTAAAGCTTTATGATATTTTTGGCCATAATTTCCTTCTTCCCGGAAAACTTCGTCCAGCTTGCGAATTGTGCTCAGGGTGTGGATGTCGGCCGTGTAGCGGTGGTAAAACTCATGCTGCACCAGGCAGGTGATTTCGCCAAATTCCGGCAAGAAGCGCCCGAGCACCCCCGTCTCATGCATGAGCAGGAGAATGGGGTAGACGTTGCCGCGGGTTTGCAAAATTGAGCGGAAAGTGCGGTTGGCGGACTCATTGTGCATAAGCTTGGCGTCGATCAGGTGCAGGGATTGGCTGATCAGCACCCGCAGGTCCAGGTCGGGCTGGAGGTCGTATTGTTGCAGGTAACGGAAGACGCGGATGATCCGTGTTTTATCGCGCTTGAAGACGTTTTGATCCTCGGCGGAAAGCGTTCCTGGCGTGATGAGGAAGCCGTCCAACTCCTTTTGCCGGTCCATGCGTCGGGAGTCGATGACCGCCTGAAACGTGTAGCCGCGGTTGGAGTCGAGACTGCTGAAGGCTAGGCGTTGCTCCAGCAGCTTCGAAGTCTGGTAAATGTAATTGGCGTGCCGATAGTAGTCCTGCATGAACGCCTCCACCCGGCGGAAGATGTCGTGCTGTTTATAGCCCAAGGCCCACGCAATGCCGGGTTGCGCCTCAAGGCTCAGGGTGTCGTTCGGGCGCTTGCTGTTGAAGTGGACTTCATTGCGCACGCGCAGGAGGAAGTCATACGCCTCGTGCAGGTGGTCGCGCTCAGCTTGGCTGAGGAATTTTTTCTCCATCAGCGCATCGAGTGAACCATTGCCCAAGCGGACCTCAGCCATCCATAAAATATTCTGGTAATCGCGCAAACCACCGACGCCGTTCTTGATGTCGGGTTCTTGCAGGAAGACGCTGCCGCCGTATTTTTCCCGGCGCTCTGCTTGGTCGGCGAGGCGGTCTTTGGCGTAGGCGCGGTGGTCGGTCCTTTGGTAATATTTGCGGTAGGTTTTCTCGAACTCCCGGTAGAGCTCGGCGTCGCCGCAGATGAGCCGGGCTTCAAGCAGGGCGTTGAGTGTCTGGACGTCGGCTTTGGCTTCGGTGATGGTTTCCTTGACCGTGCGGCTGGAGTGACCGACTTTCAAATTGAGGTCCCACAGTGGGTAAAGGATTTCGTCGGTCATGACCTCCTGCAGCGGCTTAAGCGTCTCTGGCCGGGCGCGCTTGGGGTAGAGGAACATGATGTCAATGTCGCTCAGCGGGCAGAGTTCGGCGCGGCCATAACCACCCAGCGCAAGCATGGCCACGGGGTAGGGCACAGGGCCTTTCTTATACTCAAAAATGGCCAAGGCGTTCTTATAAAGATACTCGATGAGCACATCGATCATCAATGTGCGCGCCATTGCCACGCGAAGGCCGCCATCGCCCTTCTCGTGGTAGCGATGCAGCATCTCTTGCTCCAGGCGCATGTACTCCTTCAACTGCTTTAGGCGTTCGCCGGGGGCAGTGTCCAAGTCAAACGTTAGCCGCTTGCTGGCGTGCAGGCGGATTCTACGGAGAAGAGGATCTTGTAAGGTGTTCTTCAAGTTTCCTTAACAGACGCACACCCGTTGACAGATTTCAACGGGGAAAATGCAAACGGATGCTCTATTGACATTTTTAAGCCTCGCTATGAATAATATCCATGTAACCGCCTGATTTATACCGTTTTATGTCATGAAAAAAGTTCTCCTAACCGGCTTCGGCGATTGGGCCGGCAGCTGCGCCAACCCGGCAGGCGAAGTCGCCAAAGCCCTCGACGGCGCCCAACTTGACGGTGCGATCGTTTCCAGCGTCATTGCGCCTTCCGTCTTCAAGAAAATGATCCCCTGCGTCACGGACGCCATCGACGCGCAAAAGCCCGACATTGTCCTCTCCATGGGCGAATACAACGGGCGCACGATGATCACAGTGGAGCGCATTGCCCAGAACATCATTGAGGCCACCCGCTACAACCTGACCGACGAAGAAGGCGATATGCCACAGGACGAACCCGTTGTGCCAGGTGCGCCATATGCCTACCCGGCGACGGTTCCGCTCCGCGCGATGGCCCGCGCCATGCGCGACGCAGGCGTCCCCGCAGATATTTCAGACACCGCCGCCACCTTTGGTTGCAACTTGCTGATGTTCGGCGTGTTACATCATATCGCAGTAAATAAATTACCGATTCGCGCAGGATGGGTTCACCTGCCATCATTGCCGGAAACAGCGGCGCTCGATAAAAATGTTGGCCTGCCCAGCATGGCGTTGGAAACCCAAGTGACTGGCCTCAAGGCCGCCATCGAAGCCTGCGCCAAACATGAGACCGATATCGACGTTCCGATCTCGTCGAGACTGCAGATTTAGGCTGGGGACGAGACTACGAAGTTCTCGTCCTCAATGCCCGGAGCCCGTTCTTTGACGATGGTCTGGTTGCCATCGGCGAGGACGACCACGCGTGGTTTCCAGCCTTTGGCTTCCTCAGGCGACATCTGCGCGAAACACATGATAACGAGCAGATCACCCGGCTTGCCACGGTGGGCAGCCGCGCCATTGAGCGCAAATGTGCGAGACCCGGCGGGGGCCTCAATGGCATACGTTTCCAATCGCTCGCCATTGGTGATGTTGCCCACGAGAATTTTCTCATAGGGGAGCAGGCCGATGCGTTCCATCAGCTCGGCGTCAATGGCCAGCGAGCCCTCGTAGTCTACCTCGGCTTCGGTGACTTCGGCACGCAGAATCTTACACTTGAGAATATCGACTAGCATTGTCTTTGACCAGGTACAGCAGTTTCCGTACGCAGAATCCTATATTTCAATTCAAGTTTTGCCCGCCGTCAATGCGCAAGTAGAGATTTAGTCAAATGCCAATTCATTCCACGTGAACGATTTCGCGCGAATGTCACTCAGGCTGCGTTATCGAACTGGTTGATCCCAGTGCTCAGTGCTCGCACTCACAGTGGTCATGCCCGTGGTGGTGACCGTGCTCATGATGATCGCAGAGCGCGCTGTCGGGTAGATCAATGCTGAGTCCGTCTTGATGAACTTTCAGTATTTCCGCCACAGTGCGGCAACCGGCGGCGTGAAAAATCAGCAAACCAGCTTCGTGGGCGCGGAGGAGGGCTCCCCGGCCCATATTCTGGCCAAAGAGTATGCGACATCCGCGCTGAGTCAGGCCCTGGATCGGAGCGCATTCGCCTGTCAAACGCGCGGATTCCGCCGTTAGGCACTCAAAGTTGCTGCCGTCGGTGTCCACGAGGGCAAAGAACGGAGCCTTGCCGAAGTGGGGGCAAATTTTAGAATCAAGCCCATCGTTGGTTTCAACGGGGACGGCTAGGCGATGAATGTTTTGAGTGATCGTCATGCGGATTTTATGTTGATGAATTGAATGATTTCCTGGTTGGCGACTCCCTTGGCGATGTGAGGAGTGATGCCAGCTTTGGCTAGCAATTCGATTGCATCTGGGCCGAAGCGTCCGGCAACAATATCGGTAACCATTGCTTGCCTGAGGCATTGGATTGCGGCTTGTGCTGCTTGTCGCCGGAGGTTGGCCCCTGCGTTTTCCAGGACCGAGGTCTGGGCAGTCGTTGAATGTTGAATAACGAAAAATCGGGCGCGGCCGAATATTGAACTGACCGAGCCCTCGGCGTCACCGTCCTCACTGGCGATTGCAATGATGCGCTCAGCGGGGACTTGGCTGGGAGCCGCGTCTTCTTCGAGGTTGATTTGGAAGTCGTCCGTTTCTTCGGCGTCAATGCATAGCGGGCGGTTGCGCTCAATGCCAAGGGCGATGGAGCGCCGTGCGCGCTCAAGCATGCGGCCCGCAGTGCTGTGGGAAACCCCCAGCTTGCTGGCGGCTTCTCGTAGACTCAAGGCATGGCCGTCGACCAGGCGCATCACTTCGAAGTCGAGGAGGGATACTTCAGCAAAGGTCTTTAATTGGCGTCCGGTTGGATTGACCGGCAGGTAAACCTTCGGAGAGGGCATGCCTTGGAGCTGACGTTGTTTGGTTGGGCGTCCCATGAGTTTGAATAAACTCAATAATGGGAATATTCCCGTAACGAGCAACCTGAATGCCACCAGCTTTTACGCATAGAAGTAAGGCGAATGACGCTGGTTAGCGTGGTTGCTAATTGGCCCAGAGGGGGGGGGCAGGGCGCCCAAAGGGCCTAGCTGGCTTCGCGAGTGGTCGCAGCGCTGTCGCCGACGGTTTCATTGCGCGCTTCGCGTCGCGCCTCGGAGATTTGCTTGCGTCGGGCCAATTCGCGCATGTCGACTGCGATGTCGTCCTTCTCAAAGATTTCCTGCCCGAGAATGTGCTCCATCACGTCCTCCATCGTCACCACGCCAGAGACGGAGCCAAACTCATCGACGGTCACCGCCAGTTGCTGGTGGTTTTTGAGGAATTGCTGGAGCGCGTGCGCGGCGTTGGCGGTGTCGGGCACATAAATGACTGGCTGCGTGAGGCGCTTCACCGTGACAGCGTCACGGTCGTCCGCTTTGGCCTTGAGGAGGTCGCGACGGCGGACCACGCCGATGATGTTGTCGATGTTTTCCTCGTAAACCGGCAGTCGAGCAAAGGGAATATTAGGCAATCGGGCAAAGACTTCGCCAATGGCTTCAGACGCCTCCAGCGCGGAGACCACGGTGCGCGGCGTCATGATTTCGCTGATTTTAACATCGTCCAAGCTCAGCGCATTGGAAATGATGAGGCTTTCGTCGGCGGTCAGCGTGCCTTCCTTGGCGCTTTTTTCGGCGAGTAGGATGATTTCCTCTTCGCCGGATTCCTCAACGTTGCGCTTGCCGGCAATGAATTGCACCAGTCGTTTACAAACGTACGAAATGGGCATCATGGTCATCCGCACATACTTGAGCGGGTAGATCATGTAGGGGAGGAGGTTAGGGCGATAAAGGATGCCCAGATTTTTCGGTATAACCTCGGAAATGATCAGGATGCCGATCGTCATGGCGGCGGGCACCACGTATTTGGCCAAATGCGGTTCTTCTTTAAAGACGCGCACGGCGAGCACACCGGTGATGGTAGCCCCGAGTGTGTTGGCGACGGTGTTCAGGCTTAAAATGGCGGACGAGGTCTCCTCGATGTCCATCTTGAACTTTTCAAGTAATTCGCCTCGCTTGGGCGACTTTTGCTTGAGCCCTTCGATTTCCGCCGTGGTGGTGCTGAGGATCATGGCCTCCAGCAATGAACAGAACGCGGATACGACCAGCGTGAACACTACTGCAATGAAAAATGCGATCATCGCAGGTGGGCGGGCTCGCAGCCCGCGGTTCTAGGTAAAGGCTCTATGTCTTCTGTTTCCATGTAAGTAATCCCGCATGTCATAGTCTATCAGGAGGAAAGGCAAGCATAACCCGCGCCTGATTCTGTTGCTTAATGTATAGGAAAACTTGCTGACAACGTGATATTTGAGTGAAGACTTTTCTTGACTCATATTTGAGCTTTCACCCTTGACCGACCAACTTTTTGACCATTTGATCTGACTACCAGACAACTCTTTACGATATGCAAACACCCAGAATTCTCGTTGCTGCCTCGGCCTTAGTCGCATCTCTTACCTTCACCGGATGCGAACTTTTTGAAGAAGGTTTTGAGCAGCCCGTAACTGTATATTCATTTCCCACTGGCGCTGAAGTCACTGTAGACGGGGAGAGCATAGGCAAAACGCCTTGCACCGTCGAGCTTGGTCGTCTCAAAGCGCACCAGTTCGTCCTCGAAAAGTCCGGCTACAAGCCTCAGAAGGAAACGGTCATGCCGACTCGCAATGAAGAAGGCAAAGGCATGGTTCGCTTTGGCCTCATGGAAGACACAGGACTTTATTTCGACCTGAGCCCTCAGCCCGTTCAGGCGCAAATGGTGCCCGATGTGCTGCCCAACAGCAAGGGAGTCGATGCTTACAGCGAAATGGCGACCATCATTACTGAAGTTGACCAGCGTCGCGAGTCCGGCCAGATCGGACCAGTCGAGCATAAATACATCGTCGACCAGATTGTGAATTTCTACGCGAACTAAGGCGTCGCAAGATTACTTTTGAAAACCCGGTTTCATGCCGGGTTTTTTCTTGGCCTGAGTCCAGATTGTTAGACAATCCGCCGCAATGAGTGATTTACAGCACACCCCGCTTTATGGTTTCCACCTCGACCACGGCGCGCGCATGGTCCCGTTCGCTGGTTGGGAAATGCCCGTCCAATACACAGGCATTCTCGATGAGCACTTAGCGGTTCGTGAGCGCGCAGGCCTCTTCGACGTGAGCCACATGGGGGAAGCTCTGGTCACTGGGGCGGGCGCCGAGGCTTTTCTTGACTACCTGCTGCCCAACAAAATTGCTGGCACGCCGGTGGGTATGGGCGTCTACTCGCCGATGTGCCATCCGAGCGGTGGTGTCGTGGATGACCTCATTGCCTACCGTCTGCGCGAAAATGAATTCCTGCTCTGTCTCAACGCCTCTAACACGCAGAAGGATTTGGACTGGATCGCCCAGCAGATTGGCGACTTTGATTGCACGCTTGAAGACGTTTCCTCGACCTATGCTCAGCTCGCATTGCAGGGGCCGAAGGCAATGGAAATCCTGAATGCCGTAGCGGGCGTTCCTGCCGGCAAAGAACTGAAGGTGAAGCGTTTTCGTGTCGTGGAGACCGAGTTGGCGAGCATTCCATGCCTGATTTGCGGCACTGGTTACACGGGTGAAGGCGGCGTTGAAATTTACTGCCACCATGGGCATGCACGCCAATTGGCGGACACGCTCGTTGAAGTCGGTCAACCAATGGGGCTTGCGCTCTGTGGACTGGGTGCGCGCGACAGCCTACGCCTGGAGGCGGGCTATCCGCTCTATGGCCATGAGCTGGGTGACGAAATCACTCCGACTGAAGGCGGTGTTGGCTGGACGGTGAAGCTCGACAAGCCGGGCGATTTCATTGGCAAAGAGGCGTTGCTGGCTGAGCGCGCGGATGGACCCAAGCGCAAGGTCGTCTTTTATACGATGAGCGACCGCCGCATTGCGCGCGCGGAAACGCCGGTTTTCGTCGGCGACAAACAGGTCGGCGTCGTGGTGTCAGGCACGCAATCACCGGTCCTCGGCTGCCCGATCGGCAGTGCGTTGGTCGACGCCCTGGCCGACGTGAGTGAGCTGGAAGTGGATATCCGCGGCAAGCGTTTCCCAATCACCGCGAAGCAGCCCCCGCTGCACAAGTAAGTTAAAAGATCACTTGAGGAATGAGGGCGCCGTTCGTTCTCCGGTAAACACCGGGAATCTCCGCGATCCTTATTTTTTTCCGAGCGAAGTGGCTATTATAGGTCCACTGGAAGATAGTGAGGTCCTAGAGCACTTTTCATCTAGATTGGCCGATCAGGCCGCAGTGATTTTTCGTGTCCAGCAAGGCGGCTTGAGCGTCG
>JAVDPC010000031.1 GCA_031296915.1 Cerasicoccus frondis
GATGCTTCACTCCTTTTTCAGCCCCGACAGCAGAGGCAGCATAGAATATCCAAGAGTATATCTGAGCTTCAGTCATTTATTTCGCAGAATGTCGAGCTCTGGCACGGCGCGTTAGCGACGTTGTCCAGTAGCGACTGGTTCGCTCCAATTTTCCAGAAAATGTCTCATCTTAATCACATTCTTTTCATTTAATCTGCGAGAGAGTCCCGCTTCGACTACAAAATAATATGCAAAAACAAGAGGGGTAATAATTAAACTAGCCACTAATCCTGTCCAGAAGGTGAATGCTGCAGCTTGGAGTAGAATCGCGCTCAGAGTGGCAACAACTGACGGGACCTGAACCGAATCCCTGAAGTCTCGGTGTGCTCTGTAGAATTCTTTCAGGATTTCCTTTTTTTCTTCTTCAGGAAATGGACTTAGAATCTTTGCATATTGTGATTTCATTCTATTCAGCGAACTTAAGTTATACATGAAATCCATCATGTACAAACTCATCTGTGTTTTGATATAATGTTGGCTCAATAGGCCTATGAGTCAAGGACTTAGGATATTTGATTATCCGAACTCGTGATTTTTAAGTACGCGAATTATCGTGCGAAACATGAAATCACTTCACCTGACGTTCGCGTACATCTTTGACTCGGTGAAAGGGGGGATCAGCAGGTCGTGATCAAGGCGGCTCGCAATTGGAGTACGAGCTGGGCGTCATTTTGACACAAAGCGACTGGGCAGCCGCCAACTAGACGCAATATGCTCACAAAATTCCCCTCATAAGCCTTTTCAAAAACAACCGCTCGGGTGTTGGCGGAACAACGCCTCGGTTGTTGCGCTAACATAGCATGGGTTGTTGGGTAAACATAGCACCGGTTGTTGCACTAACATAGCATAAGGCTTTTTCAAAACACAGCATAAGGCTTTTTGAAAAAGAAGCAGTAGGCTTTTGGGAAACACCAGTATAGGAAACGTTCTTTTGAGTCAGTTGCTTCGGTTGGCGTGCTTTTACGCGCTTGAGACGACACGGAGCAACCGTCCCTACCCCATTTGGTAATCGCCAAGGTGAAGCGTAAAATGGCCACGCAAATCTGGCGCCAAGACTTTGCCAAGGGAACGTCGCGCTACGGGAGCGGTCAGCTTTTCCAGAACATCAGCTTTTCCCAGAAGGATTTCTTGGGGGTTGGCGGGCCGGAGGTCTTGGATGGCAAAGGTGGCGGTGACGACTTGCCTGACTTCGTTGGTAATGGTGGAGGCTGATTGGAAAGCTGCGGGGCCGGGGGAATCTTAGGCTTGGGCTCCGGCTTGGGGCGGCGACGGTATTGCTCCTTCTGGCAAATGGCGGCGACGCGGGCCTGGAACGCCTTGCCCTTGGCCGGATCGACCATGGCAATAAAGTCCGCATAGCCGGTGATGCGCTCGAGCAGGTTGTCAGTGTGGCCCTGCCAGGACTTGCCTGCGGGGCCGTCTTTTTCGATCTGAAACAGCAGCGCCTTGAACGCGCGCAGCTTGCGCCGCTCGACGCCGAGGCCTTCATTGACCACGATACCCGTCACCTCCTGGCGCATGCCTTTGCGCATGACGCGGAGCTTGTCGGGGTGGAGCACGAAGCCCTCCTCCTCAATGATTTTGCGCGTCTGCCAGAGCATGCGGCCGAGGTCCTTCACGGCCTCACCCGAGGCGGACAGCGTCAAGTCGTCAGCGTAGCGGGTAAATTGAAAACCGAGCTTTTGCGCGGCGCCCTGCAGGCGTCGGTCGAAGCGGCGGCAGATGATGTTCGTAATCGCCGGGCTCGTGGGCGCGCCTTGCGGCAGCTTGCGCTCGCCCTGTTGTATAAACCACGACTCGCCGTCCATCTGCGCTTCCTGAATCTCCGGCTCCGTGCAGAGCAGCGCGAGAATCGTCGCGATCTGCTCAGAGTAACCGAGCTTGCCAAACAGGCCTTTGACGCGCGGATAGGTGATCGTCGGGAAGAAGTCTTTGAAGTCGAGGTTGATGACGACGTCCTGCCCAACGTGGGCCTGGGCGTTGCTTTTGATCGAGCGCTCCGGCACGAAACCATGCGCGTACTCGCTGATGTCGAGCTGGTAAAGCAGCGTGTGCAGAATCCAATATTGCAGGCGCTTGAGGCGCGGCATTGGCGCGGAAATCTTACGCATGCCACCGGACTTTTTCGGCAACAGAAAGCGGCGGTAGTGACTCGTCTTCGCGACCTTGCGGTGAAAGGACAAGAACCGCAGCTGGCCGACGCTGATGCCCATGGCGACCGCCAGCGACTCGGCATCCATGTAAACCGGCAGCTGGTTTTGCGCGAGTAAGTCGGGCCGCGTCTGGCGTTCGTTGAGGCCGCCCGAGACGCCCTCGCCCAAATAGATTATATCCTTGGCTTGGGTTTGCGCCCAACGCTCGGCGCGGGCCTTGCGCTCGGCCTCGCGGCGCAGCTTGTTCTGCTTTTGCTTTTCGCGGGATTCCGCCATCCGCTTTTTGCGGATATCGGCCAGCAGCTGCTCGCGGTTTTGCATGCGCGCCGTGCGGCGGTAGAGCTCCTGCAGTTCCTTGGTTAGCGCGGCATGCTCCTCCATCCAGTCATTGGCGAGCTGCGGCGCCGGAGTATCGGGCTTCCAATAGCCGAGGCGGATCATTTCCTCGCGGATAACCGCGTCTTTCGAGCTCTCGCGGATACGCTGGTAGAGCTCCTCTCGGCTGGATGGCTGACGGTTAAAGATCATGCGGCAAAGGCAACAGGGGAAGGTCCGCGACTTTCGCGTAGTCTCAGGACTGGGCCGATCAACTCAAGCCGCCCGTCACCTATATCGCTGTTTAAGCGCATGGCGCTTGAACAGTAAACGCGATATAGGTGACAGGGCGGCACAGTCGCGATTGGACCAGTGATGCGTCGCAAGGCTGGATGCATGAACGGCGATCCACCGCTCGGATTGCAAAGTCTCGCGGACCTTCCCTCTGTTAAAAGTGTTTTCAAAGAATCAGGACTTTCGCTGATGCGCAATCCGGAGCGCGAGCATGTGCTCGCAAGGCCCCTGGCGCAATGCGTTTCGTTGAAAAAAGTTACAGTTACATTGCCCCACCACGATCCGCTCATCGGCGTCGATGGTGAGCTTCGTTTCGTGGACGCGGCCATTAAAGTTCGTGCGCCCCTTCATCTGCTTGCGGCCTTGCTGGTCCTCCACCCAAACTTGAGCAGCGCCAGCAGCCACCAACTCGTTGGCCAGCGCCTCGCGTTCATTGGCAAAGCGATATTGATCCAGCGCGAGCGGTTCGCGGCTAAGCTCGCGCACCCGGTAAACGCCGTCATGCGCATCGAAGATAACCCGCCCGGCTTGCGTGAGCAGTGATAAGGCGCCGAGCACAATGCTGCGGTCCAGTCCGAGGCGCGACGCCAGCTGATCCGGCTCGGCAAACCATGTAGCTTTGAGCCCGGCGTAAACCTGATCGACCGTGTGCTGATCGACTTGCTGGCGCGGCGCCATGAGGTCGAAGTTACCCATGCGCGACCAGTCGTTGGCGGTCCACCCGGAGATGCCAAGCGTGTAAATCATGTTGCCCAGGTCGGCCTCGAAAAACGACGGCATGCCATAGCCGAGCAGACGCACGGTGAAGCGTTTGGCCACCGGCACAAGCCGCTGCAAGGTCAACAAACGGCGCCTGCCCCAAATGCGCACTTCGGTCTCCTCGCTGCCATGATAGATCGAGCGCGGGCAGCGCACCTCGTAGTTCCACGGGTCAAAGCGCAGGGTGACGGGCTGGCCCGGCTTCAGGATAAAACGCAGCGATCGCGGCCCAAGTTTTTCCTTATGCCGCCGCAGCATGAAGCAAATATTGTGGACGTCCATCGGGTGGAGCTCCACCGTGGCCGCAGGCAGCGTCATGGCGGAGCTCACCTGCAGGAAGCCACGAACCCAGCTGTCGGGCAGGTCGATTTTGACTTCCTTGTAGGCGTCTTCACCCTCGGTCTTCGCCTCGAATCCGCTGGGATCGATCACGAACTGCGTCGTCTTATAGCCGCGAATTTTCTGGAACTCCTGATAGAGCGAATCGGAGTAGTCGATGTTCGTCGTGCCGCAGGCAAACTCACCCACGTTTTGGAACACGTCGTATTTGCAGGCCAGGCGGCCATAGGTGGATTCGTCCTGGCTGAAGCACTCGAAGAACACGCAATCGGGGTGCACGGTGATCACCGGATCGAGCACGAACCAATAATCTTTATTCACCTGGTAGAGGTGATTAAAATACTTCTGCCGCGCTTCGTAAAACGGCTGCATCACCACCGCACGCTGGGAGCGCATTTCGATCAAGCGGTCGTTCACCTCGGCCATGCGCGCTTGCGCCTGCTGGCCCTCGGCAACCGCTTCGGCGATCCAGATATCATCCTGCTCCAGGGCCCACGCCTTGTAGTCCTCGCGGTCTTTGGGCTTCCAGCGCAGGTCGGACACGACCACATCGTGCAGCGCGGAAATCGCTTCGCGAAACGGCAGCTTGTGCGAGAGCTCGCCCCGGAAAAAAGTGGGCTCGCGCGTGGCGTCCGGCACGAAGTTCATGCCCGTGCCTGAGGCGCTGTTGGAGACCGACGACGAGCCGTGGTATTGGTAGTCGAAATTCATCGGGCGGCCTCCGTTTCAATGAGCGTTAATGGCGACTCCAACCCGGCGTGCGCGGCTTGCAGCGTTGCCATCGCCTCGATGCAGGCCGCCTTATCGAGCACGGAAACCGTCGCCGAGTGGCGGCCCAGAATGCGCATCACGATCGCTGCGGCCTCGCGCGACTGCGCGCCCTCTTTTTGCAGGAACGCGAATACCCGCGTCTTGGCGATGCGCCCCTGATCGATGAGCGCGAGCACGGTCACAAAAAAGTCTTCCAGCTCGGCCAGGCGCTGCGCATTGCCCGCCGCGTATTTCTCCAGATAATTGACCGCAAATATCTGCATGCTCGCCGCCGGGTGCTGGCTGAGCCGCAGCAGGTAGCGCGGGCCGTCTTCACTCTTAAAGGTGCGCGTGATCAGCTCTTTGCCGTAAGCCTGCACCTTGGGCGTATTGCTGTCGCAGAGACTGACCAGAATTTCCGGCGTCCACTGCGCCTCGGCCACGTTTTGGCGCAGCCAGTCCATGGCGAACGCCTGCGTGTCGTCCCAGGGAACATCGACCAGGCGCACGGCCTCGGCGAGTTCGTTGAACACCGTCGCCGCATTGGCGCGATACCAATCGCAGACCGCCGCGCGGACGCGCTGGATGTCGTTGCCACCGAGCTCGACGCGCTCGCGCATCGTCAGTGAGTCGAGCCCGCCGTGGCGCTGCAAGATTTCCCAGCCAAGCTCTTTGCCCGCCGGGTAGGGACAGCGGAGCATGCGCAAGGCATACTCGCCCGGCACGCGATCGAGGAATGGCGTCAGGTGCGCTTGAATCAGGCGCAGCAAATCGTCGTGCAGGCCGGGGGTGGATTCGCGGCGCAACAGCAGTGGGTAATACCGCTCCAGCAAGTCGCCCCCGAAGTCCGGGAAGCGCGCCGCCAAGCGCGCCACGACTGCCTGCACCGCCTCGCGAATTTCCGCATGCGACGAAAGGCAAAGGCTGGCCACGACGTCCTGGCGCTGGGCCAGTTCTTCATCGCTGAACCGCGCAAACAGCTCCGTGCCAATGCGCCGCGCAACGGGCGATGCGCTCTCGATGAGCAGCGTCAATGTGCCCGACGGATATTCCGAGGGGCCGCCCGGGCGCGCCTTTAAAAACGATGCCGCCAGGCCATGGTAGGCCGCGTCCGGCTGGCGCAGCAGATCTTCGATCACGCTGAAGGGCAGACGCCCGATGGCCGGGCCCGCGACGGCGTCCAGTGCTTCGCGCACGGCGTCGATGCGCTCGGCGAAGCCATCGTCGGCCGCGGCATCAATCAGGATCGAGACTACCCGCGCCAGGGCGATGTCCCATGCTGATTCGCTGAGCGAGTCCGGTTGTAAGAGCTCGCATGCCGTCGCACGCACATCCGCGTAGGGAGAGGTCAGCAAGGCGGCGGCAAACAAACTCTCGGGCAAAAACTTTTGCGGCTGCGCGCGCACCCAACCCAATGCCGTTTCGCGGGCGCGGCCAAGTGCGCAATCCAGCAAGGCCAAGACGAGCTCGTAGGACGGCTTCTCGGGGTTGAATTGGACCGTGGCGATGTCCAGCGCGAGCGTCTGCGTTTGCTCGCTGGAGCGCGCCAGCCAGCTAATCAGATCGGCCACTTTCACACGTGGCGCAAAGGCTTCCAAATTGGCGCGAAAAACACGCACGGCAAACTCATGAACACGCTCACAGCGGGACTGCGCGAGCAGGCGGATCACCGCGTCCGGCGCGTCGTCCCACAGCTCTGGGAAGGCTTCCTCACGCTGGTCAGGCGGGGGCTGCCCGGGGCGATAGCCACTGCGGCATTTCCACTTGAGGCGATTCTTGGCCAGCTCGAAACGCGGGCTGTTGGCGTGCAAGATCTGGTTGAATGCCAGGAACTCAGAATAGGCATCGTAGTGCGTATGTATCGTCACCACATTGCGCCAGCCGCCACTGTAGTCATAGTTCGTCGTGTTGTAGGGCTGCTTGGCGTCGACGTCGTCATCGAACTGGAGCAGCAGCGCCGTGGCCATGGCAACATAGTCTGCGCTGCCGGCGTCTCCCAGGCGGTGGATGCTTCGCGCCGCGCGGCGTCGAAAGGCCGTCCGTGTTTTGTCCGAATAAGCCAGACGGCTGTTCGGCTTTTTAAGCTCCTTGCTGACCTTGCGAATCACCTGCCCGTCCTGGTAAACGGTGTCTCCCCAGAGCGGGGAATTGTAGTTCTGGTAACTCGTCTCAAAGCGGTAGCTGAGCACCGCAAATAGCTGGGCGTCGCGGCGCAATTCCGCCGCCTTGAACAGCCAGCGAATCGCACGGAACAGATTACTCCGTAAAGGCGCCTGCTGACAAAAGAGCGCCATGCCCGCGCGCACCGGCGGGTGGACCTCTCCCAACAGCGAAACGATGTAAAGGAAATCACAGGCCTCCTGGCTGCGCTGGCAAACCTCAGCCAATCGCATGGCCAATTGCTCAGCCGTGGCGGTTAGCGCTTCGTCTTTGAGCTTCGCGGGCAGCCGTTTGACCAACTGCTGCGCAAAGGCCCGTTGTTCGGCAGCCAGCAGACAGCGCATCAGGCCCTCGGCGGCGACGCGTTGCAAATCGTCGGTGGGGAACTTTGCTTCGTCAAACGTCTCGCGAAGCAGGGGAATGGCGTCCGCCGAACCCAAACGCGCAAGCGACCAAAGCAGCGAATAATCGTGGAAGTGTTCGCCCTTAAGCCCGATGCGCAACAGGTGAGGAACCGCTTCAACCAAGTCTAATTCCCCTGCGCGCCAAATAATGCGCGACAGCTTCCACGACGTGCGCGGCGAGCGCCCGTCTGCCGCAGCTGCCAAATGAGCCAGCACCGTGTCCGCGCGTGGATTTGCATTTATATTTGGCGTCGGCTCAGCGATAGGCGTTGCCACAGGCTCGTCTGCCGCAGTGCTTTCCTCACCGTCCGCAGGCGTCTGCAATGCTTCCTGACTCGTGGCATAGCCCGCCGCCAACTTCTCCTCGACCAGGGCTTGAAAGATCCGCTGCGCCTCGGGCAACGCGACCGGAAATACCGTGCGCGAGCTCTCCTTGTAAACCGAGCCCAGCTTACCCCATCGATAGTTAACGACGTACTCGCCGTCACCATTATCGCACAGGTCTACCTGATACAACTGAACAGCGCCCCCCATTTGGGTATAGAGAGTCGCTTGTTCAATTAGTCGCACTCAGACGACGCTGTTGCTCATGAAGGCATCGTCAAGCATCGATATATCAATTGCCCAAAAGTTTCGTCTGTGGACAAAACGCCCCCTCTAAACCAAACCGCTCCTTCCCGAAGGAAAGAGCGGCATGAAGGTTTAACGATCGAATGAACGCATCATTCAGCGCTTTGCATGAGCACCGCATCAGAAGTGTCCGGCGACCACATAAAGAAACCTGCCCCGTCGGTATCGACGTCTGGCTCGACTTCGATGATATCGATGGCTTCCCATGAGTGTAAATCAGGGCTATAGAGCAGCTGCAGTTTGAGTTGGATCTGGCCTTCGTCGCCAAGTTGAATCACCGGACGATCACCCGCCAAGCCAACAATGGTGGACGAGCTGAAGAGTCCAAACTCAGTTTGCAAGTCCACGTTGTCGCGCAAGGCGTCCAGCAAGCTATCCCGCAAGTCCGTATCCTTGACGGTTGGGTCGAGCCCAAGCTGATACTCCACACCATCATTAAATAAGTCGCCATCGCTATCCGCCAAGGTCGGGCTGGTATGGAGTTTCTGTTCGTCCAGGTTGTTCAGGCCATCGCCGTCCACATCGTCATCGGCGTCATACACGAGGGAACCAAAGTTAGCTATTTCCCAAGCATCTTCCAAGCCGTCGCTATCCGAATCGACTGCATTCGAGGCAATGGCGAAGTCCCCCTGATAATCAAGGCGCGCCCAGACAACATTGTTGGCGGCGTCGACACCCCAAACACCCACTGCGTCATCGGTGCTAGGGCTGCGGAATACCGGCTCGGCAATGAGTTGCCCCAACGTCACGCTCGCTGCATTTACCCAGTCACCCGGGTCTGAGTCCGCGTCGTCAGCATCGATGAATGCGACTAGATTCAATTGAGCTTCTTGCGAGGCGGACAGCTCACTGTCGTCGTAAGAGAGACTCAGCGTGTAAGCGTCACAGCGGTTGCGAACCGGGTCGTTCCGCATGCCATGAATGCTGGCGATGTCAGACGCCAACTCGACCCCTTCCGCATCATACCACTGTGATTGCTTTACCCATCCAATGGTAATGTTGCGGTAGAGACCGAACGTTTCGCTGTCCACGGTGTAATAAGTCGCATCACTGTTAGTTCCATCAGCAACTCGCAGACTGGTTCCGACAAAGCCATCTTTGTCCGGCGCGGTGTCGATGATGTTCGCGTCATTGTAAGCGCCTTGCGCCGCAACGTTGTACTGCCCACCATTACGGGAATACGTATAAGTATCCCAGATCGACCATTCGGTGAAAGAACCGTCGTCATGCTCGGGCGTCATCCAGTTGTGCATGGTGACAAAGTCGCCATTGATCTCGATAATCTGAAACGCAATCGGCTCGCCCTCAGTGTGCGTGCTGTCGACCAGATGGTTGAGGCGTTGATCATCTGCCGGGAGTCGGGACAGGCTGTAGAACTTTTCCGATGCCGATCCGCAGGTGATGTAGAAGAACTCCGAACGTGCGTCGTTGTCCAAATCCACCGCCATGGAGCGGTCGTAGATATGGTTATGCCCCGCGAGCCAACCATCGATTTGATACTCTGCACATGCTTCGATAAATGGCTCTGGACCAGTGGAAATGTATTCCGTCATGGCAGGGTGTAGAGCCATCGCGAACAGGCCAGTGTGCGAGAATGGGAAGATATGCGCATCCGGATGTTCGCTGCGAATCTCCGCCAGTTTTGCGGTGATCCATTCACTGTAGTTCGTGTCCGTGCCGCCATCCCATTCGTCGAGCGCGATCATGAAGGTGTTGGCGCCTGTATCAAAGACGTAGGAGTAGTTCTTGTAGTTCGGCGTATCCACACTGCCGCCGGGCACATCCGTAGGATCGATCACCGCGCCTGCGCCCTCGAAGAGCCAAGGGAACGCCGCCTGCCAAACCCAGCTCAAACTACTCGTCAAAGAGCTGGCCAATGAATCGTGGTTACCGCGCACCGGATAATACTCGATGCCGCTGTTGCGCAGTGGCGTGACCATTTGCGTCTTAAGCAACTCAAGCTGCGAAAGCTTGGAGTCGCCACTTGAGTTGCCGTCGGTTACATCACCAACTTCGATCACGAACGATGGGGCCAGCTCGATGAGCTTGAGCGCAACGGCATTCGCTTCGTCAACCGGCACGCCATTCGTCGTGCCTTGCGTATCAGGAATCACCCCAAACCGCAGCGCATCGCCCAGTGAAGGCAGTGGCGCACGCAGCACCTCAATCGCCTCATCTACAACGATGTTCAACGTAAAGCTAGCGGAGCCATCTTCATTATCGGTGACTGAGATCACGAACACACTCGTGCCAACATCCGCAAAGTCAGGCTTACCGGACAGAGAACCATCAGGATTGACCACCAGCCAATCCGGGCCGCTTACTTTAGTGTAATACAGCGTATCGCCATCGGGGTCAGTCACGTAATCATTGAGATCGCCGGCATAGCCGCTCAGCGCACTCGCGTTGACCTCGGCCGTCACCGTGTTGCTTTGCGGCACTGGCGCCAGCTCTGCCAGGTTACTGGTGTAAATAGTGCAATCGCTGATCGTTACCGTATCCGCATCCAGATTGTTTCCAACGCGGAAACCGACGCGATTGAAGGTCGATGCGTTCGGGCTGGAATCCGATCCCGTGAAGGCGCTCAGCAACACACCATCACTCTCGCGAATCAAGGCAGCATAGTAATCCATCGTGGAGTTTTCCGACCAGGACAGCGTCATGATCAGCCGGTAGTCGCCGTCCTCAATCGGCGCCTTGGGCAAGCTGAAAGTCGCGAGCTGCGAAGCGCCCGTGCGATTATAGAAAGCCTGGCCACTCGCCGAGGATTTGCTAAAGAGCGCGGATGTCCCAGCATCATCAACGCCATCCGTTACGGCGAGATATCCCGACCAGACGTGCGAGCCTTCCGCACCGGAAAAGAGCCCCCAGGCAAAATTTTCCGCAGAGCCACCATTGTCACCAGTCAAGCCGCTGAAGCTCACCTGCGCAGTCAGCGTCAGCGTTGCGCCCGCCTGGTTTAAGACCACCTCTTCAAACGGCGCAAAGACAGCGGAACTCCGAGCAGAGTCCGTTGAACCGCCCCAGGATGGGGAGTCCGTTTCGGCGCCCGTCAACGGAGCTGATCCCAGTGCGCTGGCCCACTCACCCTCCACGGCAAAAGAGTCATCGTAGTTGGTCGGCGCCTGGAAGTCTGCTCCCGTTCCCCAAGCATTGGGGTAAGCGCCCATGACCAACTCCAGCGTTGAGCCATCAGTGAAATCTGCATGGTGGACAACTGCTTCATCCAGCGTCTCATCATTGAGCTTAGCCGATTGAATGTAGTAGTTTTCACCCCCTGCATTCTCGGCCAGAATCGTAAAGACGTTGCCATTAGACGCATGGAATGACACTTCTGGGATGCGCGGTCCATGTAGATAGTAGACATCCTGCGTCGCCATGGGGAAGAAGCCTGCCGTGGTGAAGAAATACAAGGACGACATGGCGCCGGAATCTTCATCTCCCGGATAACCATAGTCGCCGTAGCGCAGACGTAGCTGCGACGCCCAATACGACGTCAGGTATGGTCGGTGCGCGTAACCGAACAGGAACGTCGTCTGGAAGCCAGGCTCATTCGTGTAGTCGATGTAGCTGCCATTGCCCTGCGCCAAAGCGAACTCCAGACGCTGAATGAAGCGCGCGCGCCCGCCCATCAACTCGACTAGCTCATCACGCTGGTGCGGCACGTTGAACGAATAGTTCCAGCTAGTGCCCTGATAAAAGCCACTCGATGAAGTTGCCGCAGAAGAGTCGAACGTTCCATTACTGCTGCGGGCCTTGATGAAGCCCGTGAAGCCATCGCTGGCGGCGGATTCATCCCACACGTTACGCCAGTTTTCAGAACGGTCGCGCAAGAGCTCAGCTTCGGTCGAATAGCCAAGGCTTTCAGCGATCAGCGAGGCGCACCAATCTCCATGCGCAAAGCCAAGAGTGGACGAAGCGGAAGCGAGGCGGAAATCGTAGCCATTGGCATTGCCATCGGTTGCGACATAGCCGAGGTTGCGGTATTCAGGCGTGCGGCGCGAGGCGTTAAACTCGAGCAAGTCCCAGACCTTCTCCCAATCGATGCCTTCGATCTGCTTGACGAATGCGTCCGCGATCACGCGATCCACTTCGTCGCCACCTTGGCCAACTTGATAATCCTTGCCTTGAATGAACGCGGTTTCGGCAACGCCATTGCGCTCGAAACGCTCGGCGAATGAATTTACGTTCGCGGCGACTGACTCTGGCCGCACGATGGCGAGCAACGGATAGAGCGTGATCCAAGTGTCCCAGAGCGTGTATTGGTCATCCCAAAATGGCGCATCCGCCGGCCAACCTGCCGGATCGCCAGTCCGGTCACGCGGCTGGATCAGGCTGTGATAAAGCGCAGTGTAAAACAGGCGCGCTTCAATCTGGCTAATGTTCGGCGTTGCAACCGTGCCCAACGCGTCATTCCAAGCTGCTTTTGCTGCAGCCTCAACCGCATCGAAATCCCAACCGGCATTTTCGTTTTCAAGGTATTGCTGGGCCTTGGCCACCGAGTCGAACGACACGGCGATCTTCAAGCGCACGACCTCGTCTTCGGTCGTATCAAACGTCAGCCAGCCACCCAAACGTTGGCGTGTTGCGGTGGACGCCGTTAAAACGCCTTCACTCGCGCTCGACCCGATCCATGACCCGCCGGAAGTCGGCGTACGGTCCACCTTCGCGTAAAAGTATAGATTGTAAGCGGCCGGGTTCCAATTGCCATCAAACTCTCCGCCGCCGCTGATGGTTCCATTCTCCAAATCGATCTCCAGCGAGCCACTGCGCATACCGCTGCTGCTGCCCAATTTGCGGGCGACGTCGAAGTTAATCCGCGCATCCGTCGAGGCCGGGAATTCAAATTCGTAAATGGCAGTGTTCGCTGTCGGCGCGAGAGCAAAATCAATGCCCCAGCGACTGAGCGTTCCTTTAAAGGAATAGGGATGCGCCTCCGCATCGACTAACACCGAAGCGTGATCATCCTCATCGATGTCCAGGCCAATGCGCGGCGAAACAAGGAAGTTCCCGTAAGAGAGAGTTGAGGAGCCTGCGCCGGTCGCGTGTATCTGAGCAAAGCCGACCACCGAGCTGCCCGCTGCATAGCCCGACGAAGCAGCCGCATCCGTATTGGGGCTGGGGTAAATAGACGACTGCGGCAAACACGCCCCCGGAGGGCAGGAGCCCGCCCCAATCGCCCCAATCCAGACGTCGACCAAGTCCGCTAATTCCGTATTCGGGTCCACTACCGGATCAGGCAAATCCTCATCCAGGGTGCGCCCTGGGTTTTGATACAATTGCAGGGCCTGCGTATCATCAATACGTCCCGTGTAGACTTGGAAATCGTCCACATCTCCGTGGAAGTCATGCAGGATCGCGCCGTTTTGCAGCAACGCGCCAATCGTAAAATACCGCAGCGGATTAGTGGTAATTGCAACCCCGGCATCATCACTGCCGACCAGCTCGCCATCAAGATAAACAAAGCGGGTATTTTCCAAAAACACCACCACCACATGACGCCATTCGCCCGTGACGACATCTTGGCCAGTCGCGATTTCGCCCACCGTTTCACCATTGCGCTGCCAGGCAAACAAGGCGCGCTCACTCTCATGGCGAGAGGCAACTTCAAAGCCGGTCTCAAAGGTATCTGGGCTTGTCGAATCCGTGCTCATTCCCCAAACGGAATCGATTCCATCCGCCGCTTGGGCTGGATTTTGGCGAATCCAAAACGCCAAACTAAATGGACGGAATACACTGTAATCTCCCAGGATGGACAGCTCGCTGCCTTGGCTTAAATCCGCCAATAAAAAGTCATCCGAGCCACCCAGGCTGACGTAGCCACCCACAGCGCCATCAGAGCCAATGAACTCAACGGCGTCTCCGTTGGCCGTCAAATCCGCAACACCAAGAGCGTCCGTCGCGTCGCCATCAAAGAGGTAGTAATGCGCCAAACTCGCCTCAGCCGCAGGGTCGGGATATTGGTTAAAGCTGAGGTTATCGATCGCATGGCGCCCGTTGGAGCCATAAGTTTGCGAAGTCAGATCGAAGGTTAATGTGTAGCTCTCGCCCAACTCGCCGGTGAACTCCGGCTCAACCGTAACCACCGAAGTGCTCGTGCTGGCGTTGTTCATATTAAGCGTTTCGCTCCACACCACGCTGCCCTTGGAATTCGTCAGCATCAGGTTCCATACCGTCGTGCCACTCGATTCCTGCGTGTGAACGAAATCAAAGGAATTCAGCACGACGGCGTAACCCGCGTCGGCCTCAAAGGTGATCGTATGGAAATCGATATCAAGCTGCCCTACCCTCGGGCTACCGCCTTCATTATCCCAATCGCCGCCGCCCACGGTCTTGTTTTCCAAGTTGTTGAACCAGGAGCTCGTGTGAATGTCCCACTGCCCATCCCAGAGCAAGGTGATGTTGGGCGTTACGCCATTGGTCACGACATAGCCGCTGCCATCCGCCGTGGCGTTGGAAGCGAGGTTTGACGGGATCGAGGTGTTGCTGCCCCCCAATTGACCAAAGCCAATGATCGTCGCATGGCCAATCGAAGCAGCGCCAGCGAGCACGCCAAAGGCGAGAAGTAGAGAAGAATGTTTCATATCAAAATTATTCGCTAAAGGATAAAATCCAGCAACCTGCCCTGACAGCCATTGCCAGCCTGATCCGCCATCATGGAACCTAAATAAACGCTCTGTAGATCAGCGTAATTCACTCGAGTGAGACAAGGCGCACCCTGCCAATCACTATGACTGGTCCATGACCTCAGAAGAGAGTTCGCGGTGACGGACTCCAACCGCCACCGCGCGCTCACTAACTAAGCGATACTAAGCTGCTAAAAAGGTTAGTTTGCCTGCTGTTGACGACGGCGCAGAAGCGGGACTAAAACGCACAAGCCCATGATCGCGGCTACCGTCGAGGGCTCGGGAATGACACTCGTCTGACTGAAGTTCAAGTTGTCAATGCCATGGCGGCCATTGGAACCGTAGCTTTCCGATTGCAGATTGAACGACAGCGTGTAGCTCTCACCAAGCAGACCAACGAAATCTGGAGTGATCGTCAGGATGGAGGTCTCAACGCTCGAATTATCCAGAGTCAGGAATTGGCTCCAGACGGTATTATCCGCAGAATCAGTGAGCGCCACATCCCAAGTCGTCACGCCCGTACTCTCAGCGGTATGGCCAAAATCAAATGAGTTCAGGACCAGCGCAAAACCGCTATCCACATCAAACGTGATGGAGTGAGAACTCGAATCAAGCTGCGCAATGCGATTGGCGCCGCCTTCGTTATCCCAGTCGCCACCGCCCACAGTCTTGTTTTCCAAATCATTGAACCATGAACTGGTGTGGACATCCCATTCGGAGTCCCAAGTCAGAGAAACATTCGGCGTGGCATCGCCCGAGACAACGAATCCGCTGCCGTCGGCGCTCGCGTTAGAACCAAAGTTGGTCGGAATGCCAGTATTACTGCCTCCGATCTGGCCGAAGCCAAGTGAAGTCGCGTGAGATACGCTGGTAATCGTCGCTGCAAGCGCAGTGGCAAGGAGTTGAACGTGGAATTTCATTTCAGGACTGATAGCTATGTTGAATCGAGGATGTGTGAAAAATTAATCAGACCTTAATCGCCCCGAAGTCCCTTTGGTCAACTAACAACTTTTTCCAACCTCATTTCTTTGCTCCGCCGTGACACAAGCAACCAAACAGACACAAACGTCACAGCGTTATGCTTAAATCTACACACGACCGAAACAATTAGTTCACTGAATGCTATATCTATATAATACTAATAGCGCATCCGTTTAAAATAGCACAAAACAGAGAGTGCGCCTGGAGTTCGTCACGGCAAATCAGGCTTCAAGCATCGCCAGCGATCAATTGGCGGAATCCGCACACATCTACTATTCATCAGGCATTTCGATCACCTCCCAAAGAAATTCCAACGTCTCCTTGAAACAGACCTCGCGACAACCAGCCTGAGCCCAACCACTTACCAACAATGGTTAAACCTAATTAAATCCCACATTTACCACAAATGTTATCCCACACACTAAAAACAAGAATCCCTAACAACACACCCCAAATAGAGAATCAACAAACACCCCATCAACATCAGTTAAAACACTTAGCAGTACCGCTAATCTGAGTAACAAAACCGACACAATCATGAACGACTCAGTTGGAGAAATCCCAGCGAAAGCACACCACGACAGGCTACACAAAAATGCTGATGCTGCATTGACCCAACGCTTGCGGCGCAATAGTTTGGTGGCAAATGGGCGACACGACTGCCAATGAGCACGCGCGCAGCGTCGTGCAGGACTTTGCCCCAGATGCGAAGACGCCGCCTGCGCGCCAGCGGGATGAGCAACCCCTGGTGGTGCTCGCCGGAGCCAGCGGCTTTGTCGGCGCCAGCCTGCGCATCGCCTTGTCCGAGCGCTACCGCTGGCGGGCTTTGACACGTTCCGAGGCCATCGTGAACCGCAAGGAAACGCGCGACAACACCGAGTGGCGCCTGTGTGACCTCTATTCACTGCCCCGCGTGGAGGAGGCCATGGAAGGCGCGGACTACGCCATCTACCTCGTCCACTCCATGCTGCCTTCCAGTCGGCTGGTGCAAGCCAAGTTTGAGGACCTCGATTTGCTGCTGGCGGATAACTTCGCCCGCGCCGCCGAAGCAGCCGGCGTGAAGCATATTTTGTATCTGGGCGGGCTAATTCCCGATGACGATTATCTGTCTCCGCATCTGCGGAGCCGTCAGGAGGTCGAGCATGTGCTGCGCAGTCGCGGCGTGCCCGTCACCGTGCTGCGGGCGGGTTTGATCATCGGGCCAGGCGGCTCGTCGCTGCGCATTTTGATCAACCTCGTGCGTCGGTTGCCTATCATGCTGATGCCTAAGTGGACCTATTCGGAGACGCAGTCGGTGGATATCCGGGACGTCATTCGCGCATTCGACATCGCCATGGACAAACGGGGCTTCTGGAACGGCACTTTCGACCTCGGTGGCCATCAGCCCATGACTTACCGGGACATGATTCTGCGCACGGCGACGATCCTCGGGCGCAAACCGCTGGCGGTCGATGTGCCGGTCAACTGGTTTGCGATTTCGCGGCAATGGGTGTCCGCGCTCAGTGGCGTATCCTCGCAGCTCGTTAATCCGCTCCTCGAAAGCCTGAGCCATAGCCTGCGCGCACAGGAGAACCCACTGCTGGAGGCAATACAGCCGACCGTTCCCTTCGAAGATTCCTTACGCAGCGCCGTAGACAAGGATGGCGCCCCCCTGCCCAACCCGCGCAGCCTCACCCAGGCCACCGACGATAAACTCATAAAAAAAGCGCGGCGCGTGCGATCCGTGCAACGCATGCCCCTGCCCTCTGGCTGGGACGCGCCTTACATCGCTCAAGTCTATGGCCAATGGCTGACCGATAATTCATTTCACCTGATCAATGTGCAACGCGATCAGTCGAACACTATCCGCTTCATGCTGCAATTCCCGGGCGTTAAATTGAAGCTGCTGGAGCTGACGCCCACGCCCTATACCCGCGGCGGCGGACGGCGGCGCGCGTTCTACATCTCGGGTGGATTCCTCGCGCGACAAGTCGACCCGCCAGGCCGCTTCGAGTTTCGCATTTTCCCGGAGAACTTCTGTCTGATTGCGGCAATCCACGGCTTTGCCCCGCGCCTGCCCTGGTGGTTTTATGAATGTTCGCAGGCGGTCGTGCACTACTTCGTCATGCAGGCCTTTGGCCGCTATCTGTGGAAGCAGGCCAAAGCCGGCGTGTCCATGCCCGCACCCGAGGAGGTCGAAACTCCCAACTGAAAACGAGCGCGCGCATGGCCGGATTAATTTTCAGGCATACCCCGTTTTTTGCTTACCTTGCAACCAACGACGCCCTAAACTGAGCCCATGATAGCCAAACCAATTACTGCCACCATTCTCGCCATCTCGCTGCTTTCCTCCGCATTTGCCGAAGGCCCGGAGGGTCCCCAACCCAACGCCATGAATGAACTGATCGTGAAGGCCGAATCTGCGGTTAGCCTGATGCAACAATCGAAAACCGCCATTCCCCCCATCGTGCTTCAGGATTGCAAGGGGTTGGCGATTGCCTCGGTGACGCGCGGCGGCATCGGCATTGGCGGACAAAAGGGCGAAGGCATCGTGATCGTGAAAACCGACGATGGTTGGTCGGCGCCTTCAGCGTTTGACACCGGCGGCGGTTCCATTGGCCTACAGCTCGGCGTGGAAACGCTAAGCTATGTATTCGTGCTGAACACCGACGAGGCCATCCTCTCCTTTACCGGCGACAAGGTGGAGCTCGACGCCAAGGCCAGCGCCACTGCCGGACCAGACCACGCAGCTGCGGCCAATGATAAGCTGCCCAAGTCAGACATCTACGTCTATTCCCTCAGTGACGGCGCCTTTGCCGGCGCCACCGTAGGCGGCGTCTACGTGAAGCTCGACATCGACTTGAACAACGAAGTTTACAGCAACATCGTCACCGTGAATCAAATCATCGCTGGTGAAGTCCCGGCGCCCCCCATCACCGAAGGCCTCTACAATCAGATCAACGCCATCATCACCGCAGGCGAAGAATGATCGAGCGCGCTAAACTCATTCGCTGGGCCCGTCGGGGGCTGATTATCGGCGCCTTCGGCGTAGCTGTCGCCCTTGGCCTCATTGCTTACTCCCGCAGCGCCATCAAGCAAGCAGCAGAAGGGCGTGTTGCGAGCGATCTCGACGCCGTCCCCACCAGCCAGGTCGGCTTGGTCCTGGGGACGAGCCCCGAGCTATCCAACGGTCGCCCCAACCTGTTTTTCGAGCACCGTATGGATGCCGCAGCCGAGCTCTACCACGCCGGCAAAGTCGAGTATCTGCTCGTCAGCGGCGCCAACCCGACGCCCACTTACGATGAGAGCACCGCCATGAAGCTGGCGCTCATTAAGCGCGGCGTGCCAGGCGAGCGCATTGTCCGCGATTACGCCGGCTTCCGCACACTTGACTCCGTAGTCCGCGCCCAGGCTATCTTCAGTTGCAAGAGCGTGGTGATCGTCTCCCAGCAGTTTCACATTGAGCGCGCACTCTACATTGCGCAGGAAAACGGCTTCAGCGCCACGGGCTACGCTGCCCGGGACGTGAGCTTCACCACCGGCTTAAAAACACACCTGCGCGAGGAGCTCGCCCGCGTCAAAGCCGTGCTCGACTTGCACGTGCTCAACACCGAACCCAAGTATTTGGGCAAAAAGATCTACCTCGCAACTGCTGATTGACGACCAGCACAATTTGAGTGAAATTAAAGGCTGCTCATCGACTATTTGCCTGCAAATTTCACATTGAGCACATTTCACTAAATCGACACAGACACACGCTATGAAAATAAAGCTAACCATCGCCGCGCTTGCCGCGAGCTTGCTAATAAACGCCGCTCAAGCAGACGACACTGCCAGCGCCACTGACGAACAACTGGAAACCTTCATCACCGAGGCCACCAAGATTTTTGAAAAGAATCAGGCCAATCCCAAGAAGCGCATCCCCGATGAAGTGCTGGCCGAAGCCGACGCCATCATGATCTTCCGCCTCACCCGCGGCGGCATCATCCTGGGCGCCAGCGAAGGCGCCGGCGTCGCCTTCAAGAACAACATCGAAAACTGGAGCCCACCCGCATTTTACACCGTGGCCTCCGGCAGCCTCGGCCTGCAAATCGGCGCCAGCCAGATGGACCTGATCGCCGTGCTCATGAACCACGAAGCCGAAGGCATCCTCGACGATCCCAAAATCAACTGGGGCGTCGGCTTGGAAGTCATTGCGGGCCCGACCGGCGGCTCACTCGGCGCCACCACCATGCCCAAGGCGGACATCCTCCTCTACGAAACCACCAAGGGACTCGACATCGGCGTCGCTTTCAGCGGCGGCATCGTGAAGCCAAATCAAAAGTTCAACGCCGAACTTTACGACAAGGATGACATCGACACGGCCTGGATCCTTGGTAGCCGCGTGCCCATGCCCGCCGCCGCCGAGCCGTTGACCCTCCTCCTGCGCGAGTATTCCTACCAAGCGCCGAAGTCTGCTGAGTAATCATCAGCACACGACGCTCTGCATTAGAAAGTAACTTTGCACCACAAAGCGCCGTCCACCAGGACGGCGCTTTTTTTATTTCCACACAAGCTGACACACCAAAGCCACCAGTAGCATAGGCGTCCCGCCTGTGCGTTACAGTTTGTTGGATATCGGCACACAGGCGAGACGCCCGTGCTACTTCAAACGCCCACCAAAATCCCGAGCAGCTTCACTCCCCTACCCAACCCATCCACCACCACCCCTCCTCCACACCGCCCCTACTCCCCCTCCTCCTTTCATAAACTCCGCGTCCTCCGCGTCCTCTGCGGTTAAAATTCACCACCTGCCCCTCCCACACACACCTGCGTCACCCCCTGGCTTCACCCTCCCCCCACGTCTCAAACTTTTTTCAAAAAAGTTTTCCCAGCCCCTCCAAAATCCCCCTTTCGAGGCCCATTTCACCACCCACTACCACGAGTCAGTATTAGTGAGTAGCTCTCACTGGCTTTCACTAATAGCGAAACGGCGCTTTGCCCCCTCTCCCACCCTCAAAAAGTAGCCAACTGAGCCAATGGAGCCAACTGAAGCAACTGAGCCAACTGAGCCATTGTCAGCTCACCAGTTGCTTGATAATATAAGCGTGTTCCTCGGGCGAAGGCGCCCGCCCAAGGACATCAACTCAAACCAACAACCAAGAACAACCTTCGAACGTTCCAACATCCGAACCTTCGAACCACCACCATCACTACGATAATGAACATCAATACAAACTCCTCCCTAACGCCCTCACCGGCGGCTATGACTACGCGGCTTCGATGAGCCTGGGCGACGCGCTCGACCTCGAGTCCATCATTGCCGACATGGACGAACGCGGCACCACCGTCGCCGAGTCCGAAACCCGCGCCGTGCTGATCGAGTTCCTGCGCGTGATCAAGCGCCAGGTCCTCGCCGGCAAGCGTGTTAACATCGGCGGCCTCGTCCGGCTGTTCCCGTCCATTCGCGGCGTGTTCACCGGGCCCGATGACGCCTACGATCCGTCACGCCACGAGCTCGTGCTCCACGCCGTGCCGGACCGCAGCCTGAAGAAAGAACTGAGCGGCGTCACCGACCTCGAGAAGCTGACCGAGCCCAACATCCTGCCGATTCTCCAACGGCTCTATGACCACGGCTCCGGCTTCTACGACAGCCAACTGTCGCCCGCCAATACCGCTACGCTCAAGGGCGGCCTGCTGAACTACAATCCCAGCAACAACGATGAAGGCCTGTTCCTAATCAACTTGGCGGACCAAAGCGAGACGCGCGTCGAGCAAGTCCCGCACAACCTGCCCAAGGAACTCCTGTTCCTCGTCCCGGCCGACCTGCCCGCCGCGTCGAGTTTTGCGCTCGAGCTGCGCAAGCGCTTCACGGAAAACGGCGCGCTCCGCGCCAGCCGCCTCGAAGCCACGCTCGCCACGGCCTAAGCCAAATCGCTACAGCCGTCAGGCTCCCCCCAACGCCCCCGCCCTCACCGGCGGGGGCGTTTTTTTGGCGCCAATTCCAAGCATCGAAACCCATCAGTGTTTTCCGCCCAAGCCCACTGGTGCTTTTCAACAGAACCCACTGGTGTTTTTTAACAAAATCCACTGGGGCAAACTGACAAAACCCACTGGTGTTTTCTGCCGCAATGCCCTGGTGTTTTGCGACACAACCAACCAGTGTTTTCCAACAAAAAACACCTAAGGGTTCCGCCACAACCAACCAGTGGGTTGCGGCGGAAAACACTGGTCGGTCGCGCCCGGAGTCCCCGTGCTTCCATGCGGCAACGTATTTATGAACCACGAAGGACACGAAGCCGAGTCATCCTCCAGCCATGCACATCGTCACTTTTCACTGGGCCCATAGGCTGGGACAAACCTACACTAAACTTACGCCTCAAATTAAAACGTCTCGCTGGTGGAGGGCAATGCTCCGTCATCGCCGCACGTCTAGATGGTGAATGCGGAGAGGCAATCGCGGCGATGATGGACCATCGCCCTCCAGTCCATTCAACAGCCGTGCAAGCGGCAAGACGCCGTTCTACATCCTGCCTCATAGCCCAATTCATATAACGAAATTACTATTGCGTTGAGCAGGAGGAACCACACGACTATGCAAAACATAACTACACTTCGATGGTATTTATAAATGCTTGAAAATCTTGAGCTATACCATTACTCAAATCCAAATGAGCAACTTACCTGGAGGACCTGCTGACAAGGCAGGGAACAGCTATGAAGACCTATGGGGAGTGCACGCAATCGTTGAGATTCTATGGGGTAATGCTCAGTCTATGAGAGTTGAACCACCAGGTATAGATAAGGCTGAGTTTTACGTCCAATACGCCGGATACAAAGAATTCTGGCAAGCAAAGCGGCAGAAGTTAAACGCAACCGATTGGTCCCTCAGCGCTTTAAAATCCAGCGGTATCCTAGATTTTTTTAAAGCTGAAGCCTCCAAAGGAAATAGATGCGTTTTTGCCTCTTCTACTTCTGCGCAAGAATTGAAGCGTTGGAGCGAAGATGCCAGAGCTGCAGCTAGTTGGTTAGAATTTAAAGAACATTTCCTGAAAGGGTCTACCCGCCAGCAAAAGTTCCGTATGTTACACCAGCTAGTCGCATATGAACGTGAAGAAGCTACGTTTGGCTTTCTTCAAAACGTGTATGTCCGAATTAGCGATGAAATACTTATCGAAGATAATTTACTCAGGCAGTTGAGTATAAAATTCAGTGGCAACCCAAAGACAGTCTTAAGGCTGCTAAATCAACTTTACTCAGAAAGCACTCACAAGGTGCTCGATCTAAACTCCATACTTGCATACTTGACCGAGAATGGAATTTCACTGCGCACTCTCGAAATCTCAGCCAGTGTTATTGATCAGATCGACGCCCTTACCAACAGTTATGTGAGCGGACAGCGTTCAAAACTAATAGGTGGTAGTTTAATAGCTCGATCCTTCGCCGGTGATATAGTCGAGCAGATTGCCAATGCCAGCGTAGCTCAATCTGTCATGATTGCCGCTAGTGCCGGTGAGGGTAAGAGCGCTGTGATGCTTGATATCGTTGAACAATTACGTAGCAGAGGGATGCCGGTTCTTTCATTTAGGCTAGACAACCTCGAACCAAGTTCTTCAACGACTACCTTAGGACAATCTTTAGGATTAGCGGAATCCCCGGCTTTCGTTTTAGATAAATGCTATCCACAGCAAGATATTACGCTCGTAATAGACCAAATCGACTGTGTCAGCTCAGTGTCAGGAAGACACCCTCAATTTTTTGAGGTGCTTGCAGCACTAGCTAATGAAGTAAAGGCGTTGCAACACAGGCGCTGCATACATCTAATCCTAGCCTGCCGGAAATTTGATTACACATACGATAGCCGAATAAAATCACTTCTACCTAGCGGGCAAACGCCAATCGAAATTCCATTACTTTCTTCTGATGATGTAAATCAGGCCATAGCCGCTAGTGGAGGCGACCCAAAACGCCTATCTCCAAAACAAGCAACACTACTACAGACAGCTGAAAACTTAGCGACATACATAGATGCTGGACTCAGCACCAGCACCGACGAAGCTACATTTAATACCCAAACCCAGCTATATCATAAATACTGGACTCTAAAGCGTGTAGCCGTCATGGCACGTCTAAACAATAGCCTTGACCAGTGGACGCAAGTGATCAGCCGACTTGCAAACGTCATGAGCCAACGGGAGGAATTATCGGTTCCACGTTCAGCACTGGATGAGTTTTCACCTAGCTATGTAGGCGCGCTAGAGAGCGAAGGTGTCATTCGGCAAGAAAAGAACCGTTACAGCTTTCGACATGAAAGCCTTTTTGATTACTGCTTTGCGAGAAGCACTGTCAACGACTCCGTAGAGTTTATTGATACACTAAAGTCTAGCACACAAGAGCTCTTTAGAAGAGCGCAGCTACGCCAAATTTTAACATACCTTCGAGAGGAAGACACAGACAGATATCTTAAACAGGTCAGGGAGTTATTAGCCGATCAAGCAATTAGGCCACACCTAAAAATTCTAACGCTCGAGCTAGTTGGCAACTTCGCAGATACAACTAGCGATGAGCTAAACATTTTCCTCCCGTACATCAATGGTGAGCTAGAGTCGAAGCGGCTTAGACAGGTGAATCCCAATAAGCTTCAATCACGCGCGTGGGGCGTGTTTACTGGCTCTAAAGCTCTATTCACCGTAGCACATGACGAGGGCAAGCTTGAGCGGTGGCTCGCAGATACCAGTGATGAAGTGTTAGACGCGGTCGCAGGGTATTTAAGCTGGCAAACAAAATCGCATGGCGATCGTATCGCAGGCTTGATAAGTCCATATATTGAACGTAGCGGCAACTGGGACCATAGATTGCTCAATATAATGTATTGGGTTTCAGACAGCTCTAGCCGCCCACTTTTTGAGTGTTACTTGAGGCTAATTTCATCCAGCAAGCATAATGGTGCGAATAGTAACTTCTGGAACAACTTGTATCGGCTAATGAAGGTAAATCCTGAATGGTATTTAGAAGCCGCAGCACGATGGCTAGACAGGCAATTAGTCATTGCGCTAGAAACAGCAAACAGTCATCCAACACGCTTTAATGTGAATAGGGCGAATGGAGCAAAAGACGTAATAGATTCCGCCCGTCTTTGCCCAGAAGCAGCAATCGACCACTTGGTGCCCGCTATTATCAGAGTGTCATTAGCCTTACGGCGAACATCAGACAATGGCTTGGATGGCGATACGGTTTGGTCAGTTCGCTGGCCGCTCGATCACCCTAGGATTGGAGACGCTTTGGTCATTGGTTGCGAAAATGCGATCCAGGCACTCGCTGAAAAGAATCCCTGCAGGCTAAAGGAAGCAGTCAAATATTTAGCACAGCATCCAATCCAGGTCGCTAATAGATTCCTTCTAACTGCATATGCTGCCTTGCCTAAATACTTTGCTGATGAGGCGGTTCAAGCACTCATTGATGATTCGCGTAGACTCTTCTGTGGATATAGAAACTCACCTTACTGGATCGCTCGAACAGTTATCGAAAGGTGCTCTCCATACTGTGATGAAGATAAGTTTCGAATGCTAGAAACCCTACTCTTGGAGTATCTCCCAGATTACGAGCGTGAAGCCAATGCCGAAAGCTATAAAGGTCGAGCTTCCCACACTCTCAGCACAGCCTTAGACTTAACTCGTTGCTCTGAAGGAGGCAGAAATGCAATTGAGGGCTTAAAGGAAAAGTTCGGCCACATAGTAAAGCCACCAGAAATTATAACTGTCCATAGTCGTAAATCTCCCTATACGAATGAATTGCTAAGCCAATACTCAGACGAAGAATGGCTAGCATCCATAACAAAAAACAACAAAGAGACTGTTCCATACTTCACGAATGACTCAAATGAAGTAGATGCATATGATTTTTCCGGCCAGATGCGTGAATTCGCGAAGAAAGAGCCGCAACGCTTTGCTCAAATTGCTTTGAGGTTTTCGGAAAATACGCCTCAGTGCTATTATCGCGATATTCTTTATGCATTACGTGAGGTTGAAGTGGAGGACGGATTGAAAATGGATGTAGCCAGATTGGTGTTCGGGCTTTCATCAACATCGTGTATCATGGCGGCACTTGACCTTTTAGGAACACTAAATACATATCCCCTCCCAGATGATGTAGAGGAATTTATTTCAGGCATGGCTCTAGAGCATTCCGATCCAGACGAAAGCCGTATGGAGAATTTAACTAGCGTGGCACTCAACTCCGTCCGTGGCCATGCACTTTCAGCAATCGGATATTTAATCAGGAACAATCATTCACACTTTCAAAATTTCGAAACCACGATTACGAGCAGTGTAAATGACTCACATTTAGCCGTGAGGATTGCGGCGTTAGATACCTTATTTGCAATAGCCCTAACTGACCAAAGCTGGGCCGTTAACTCATTCATACATTTATTGAATACGGATGAGAGAATCTTTAAGGGGCATCGGATTGAAACCTTCATCAGATATGGACTAGACGAACACATATCAGCGTTCTCACCAATAATAAGGCGCATGCTTGCCACAACAAATGATGATGTAAACCAAGCTGCTGGTAGACTCGCCTGCCTGGCGCGCTTGCATCATGATGATATGGACACTCTAGCCCAAGTAGCAATAAACGGTAATGAGCATTGCAGATTTGGCGCTGCTCAAGTGGCAGCAAGCAACGTAACCTCTCAGGATTGCCGTAATTGGTGTGAAACAACATTATCTACTCTTTTTCACGATAAAGCTGCTACAGTCAGGCAACAAGCAGCTGCCTGCTTTCGTGAGCTCTGGAAAAACCCGGAATTGGATCTTCGAAAATTTGAGCAACTAATTCAGCGATTCATTCAAAGTCCTGCATTAGCAACTGATCCCTCATTTCTGCTTCATGCACTAGAAGAAACGCAACAAACAATGCCCATCTGTTCTTTAGACGTATGCGAGGCCTTTGTATTGCAATGCGCTGAGCAAGCAAGGGACATAAGCACTTCCATTGCAGTGGATGAATCTAGAGTCGGTAAAATACTATTTAAAGCATACTCACAGTTAAATGGTCAACCTGAACGTACGAGAGCTCTTGATATTATCGACGCTATGTGCCTAGAGGGGCTTTCCAGTGTGAAAGGGCACTTGGCTGAAATAGAACGATAGCCAACAAATTTTCCCATGCCAACCAACATCTGGACAGAGCCCCAACTCCTAGTCGCGATGAATCTCTATACGCGACTGCCCTTTGGGCTGTTTCACGACAGACAGCCGGAGATCATCCGTGTAGCAGCGTTGATTGGGAGGAGTCCGGGGGCGCTGGCTATGAAGCTGTGCAATTTGGCCTCGCTCGATCCGGCGCATCAGGCGCGGGGCGTCAGTGGGTTGGGCAATGTCAGCCGGGGCGACCGGGAGATGTGGGCCCGGTTTGAACAGGATTGGACGACCATGGCCCTGCTGTCTGAGGAAGCCTTTGCGGCGTTGAACGCCGATAGTCCAGACGACGCGGTGAGTGAGGAGGACAGGGATTTCACCGGCACAACCGTCACGAGCGAGATTCAGCGTCGCATCGGTCAGCAGTTCTTCCGGCGGGCCGTGTTGACAGCTTACGACACGCAATGCTGCATCACAGGTAACCCGATTCGTTCTTTGCTCAATGCCTCACACATTCGGCCTTGGGCGGCGGCTGAAGAGCATCGCCTGAACCCGCGCAACGGCTTGTGCCTCGCCAAGACGCAGGACGCCGCCTTCGACCAAGGCCTGATCACCCTCGATGAAGATTACCGTATCGTGTTGAGCCAAACCCTGTCCGACCACTTTTCCGTCCAAACGATACTGGATAACTTTAAGCGTTACGAAGGGCAGACCATCCGACTCCCTCAGCGCTTCGCGCCTGATCCGCAGTTTCTAGCCTATCACCGGGAGCAGGTCTTTGCGGCGTGAAGCGTTGTTGCGCAGGCATTGTCGGATATCGGACGGGTCGCGCGCGTCGTCTAGCGAAGTTGATCACGATTACGTTGATTTGCACAACTTGATGTATGGCTACGGCACGAGCACTAGTAATACCGTAAGCTCTACAAAGAGATTGAACCTGGAACAGGAGAAACGATACCATGAGTCAGATCTGCTTAAAAAACCTCTGTAATGTAATTTTGCTTTTTTCTCTTAGTGTAGCTTTGTTTGGGGCTGAGGATGAGAAAATGGTCGTATATAGACTCGCGGGGCAGTCCGGAGCTCCAAACTTTGATGCGGAGATCGATTCCTTAAGTATCGAATCTCTCCCATATATCCTGGATCAAATAAGACAGGATGATTTTTATCGCTCAAAGCAGGCTATCTACATTCTCTCAAGAAAGCTTGAGCAGTTCCGAGGGGAATTAAGCGAGGACGAGGTTGATGCGATGGTTGCAGTCATTACTTCCCGGATCGAAAAAGATCCAAGGCTGATGAAGTCATCTTTTCTCGCACACACAGTAGCCCATATTGATAATCCGCAAGTCGTTCAATTGGCGCAGAGACTTGAATCCTCTGATGACGAAGAGATCTCCGCTGCAGCAAATAGGGTGCTGATAACCCGAGGAATTATTGATGCGCCAACGCAAGATATTGAGCAGGAAGGTGACTTGAGTAGCAGCATTCAGGAGCATGGGCGAGATCTGCTGTTGGCCGCCGGCATCGTCTTGCTGCTGGGGATCAGTGCAGTATACCGCAAGTCGCAAAAAAAGCAGTCCGAACGAGTATCCAGTCCGTAATACGCCATCAGTTCAGCGCTGGACTCAACTGAATGATTCAATCAAGGCTAACCAGCATGAAAAACATAACCTATTTTATACTGTCATCAGTATTGATTGCTTTGCTTTCCGAGAGCGCCCTGGGGCAGTCTGTCGTTTACAACTGTGCATACTCAACCACCCATGAGTATGACGTAAAAACATCTGAAGCAAAGCTCATCGCAAGGAACATCGAAAAACGTGATGAGTATTTTTCAGTGGAAGTCAGTCATGCACAGGATTCCGAGATGTTGCTCTCTTTTCGTTTTGCGCAGAGCTATATGGATAATGTCCAACAACCAGAGGGTGATCGAGTAAGCGTCTTGAAAGTGTCGCTTGGTTCCGATGGCGAAGTTTCTCAGATTGAAAGGCTCAAGTCTTCTCTGAACTTTAAAAACATTGAGGAAGCCTTTCTTTCGCTGATCACGCCTCATATAGATAGTCATGCTGAGGACATACAGTATTTCTATAACGGACTGAGGTGTGATGTTATTAAAACGAATGCTTCCACCAAGTATCTGTCTGTTGACTTAGGCGTTGTTCTGTACGGCGAAATGACCAGCTCGAGGAAAAGTGACCGCGGCGTAATTGAAAGCTATTTGGAGGTCTTCACCTCGGAAGGCAACTTAGAGCAGTTTGCGGCATGGAAGCTGAAAGACAATCCTCCAAATGCGCATTAGCATTTTCCAACTGATGGATATGACTTAAATTTAGACCACTTTTCATCTAACTTGACCGATCAGGCCACAGTGATTTTGCCAAGCAAGAGTAAGTTACGTCACTCCGTTTCGTCTTCGAGCTCAAGCTCCTCACT
Source organism: Cerasicoccus frondis (assembly GCA_031296915.1). Classification (GTDB taxonomy): domain Bacteria; phylum Verrucomicrobiota; class Verrucomicrobiia; order Opitutales; family Cerasicoccaceae; genus Cerasicoccus; species Cerasicoccus frondis. The sequence goes on from JAVDPC010000031.1 coordinate 28,983, forward strand.
CACCTTTTCCAGCATGTCTTTCGTGGTCGCGTCAGTGTGCGCATCAGCGATCTGCTGCAAGGCATGCGCAGGTTCGCGGGCGAGGATTGGACTCCAGATGCGCTTAAGATTCCAGCCTTGGCCGCGTAAAATTTCCGTCCGGAAGTACTCCCAGGCAATGGGGTCCGGCGTCTTGCGGAAGCGGTTGAAATCGATCAGCAAGCCTAAGGTGACATCCTCCGGCAGATCCGGGTGTGTTAAGGCGACATCGACGCAAAACCCGTCATTGCCCCAGTGCACCGTGCTGCCAATTCGGCAATCATCGCGCAAGGCCAAGCCCGTTTCAATGGCCAGTTTGCTAGGTGAGTCGGATTCAATGACGTTACACACCGACTGAGCATCGTGCTTCATGGTTTCGAGGTAATCCTGGTAGTTTTCAAACTGTTCCTCAACATACTCCGCATAACGCAAGTAGGCATAAAGCTGATGGCGCCCAGTAATCTGGCCCGGTTCCGGCATAATCGCAGAGCGGTATTCACTGCGGGGAATCGAAGTCAACACATGGATCGCTGATCGCGCGCGTGTGACCAGCACGTTGAGACGCCGATCACCTCCGACTCGCGACAAGGCTCCAAAGTTTCGGCGAAACTTCCCTTCGGAATCGGGACCAAACGTCGTGGAGATAATGATGTGGTCGCGCTCATCACCCTGGACGCTTTCGAGGTTCCGCACAAACAAGCCTTCAAAGGAATCCCGCCCCCGACGCACCTGAGCGGCAGCCAACCGCTCGGCAAAAAGTTTATCCTGTTCAGCGCGTTCTTCCAATACTTCAATGATCAAGTCGCGCTGGTTGATGTTGAAGCTGACAATGCCAATGCTGGGCGGCGCATCGTCGTCTAAAAGTTTGGCAAGTAAATCAACGGCGGCAATAGCTTCCGCAGGATTCGTCCGCTCCTGGTAAACGCCATCGACGGAAGTCAACTTCAGCGGCGCCTGTAGCGCCTTATTACGCGGGTGCCCGGGTATCGGCTGCAACCGGCGACCGTAGAACGCCTCATTGGAAAAACCGATCAACGCCTCGTTCCGCGAACGGTAATGCACGTCGAGAAACGCTTCTTCCACGTCGAGATTCAACGAGGCCGACAACAAATCCTCAGTCTCGCTCATTTGCTGTTCGGCTAACTCTTCAATCGTCTCCGCATCAGTGTCATCCGACTCCGCGACATTGCTTTCAAAGAAGCGAGTCGGCGGCAATTGCTTCGGGTCACCCGCGACCACCACACGCGCCCCTCGCAACAACACCGGCATCGCTTCTTCCAGTCGGCATTGGCTGGCTTCATCGAACACCACCACATCGAACAGCTCACGGCGCGGGAAAATCTGCGCAACCGTCGACGGCCCAGCCATCCACACCGGGCAAAGGTCAAAGAGTGGATCACCATCCTCGATCCCTTCACCGGTCGCAATCATCTGCCGCAGCTTCAACGCCTTTTTGCCACGCACGTAAAGGCGGTTACGCAACGCGGCGCCATTGGAGTTAAGGCGCGAACCAGTCGAAGCCAGCAGTTGCTGACGCTGACGCTTGTCCCAACTATACACAATGAATTGGCGAACCAAATCCTGCTTCTCGGCCATGCGGCGACCATACTCGTCGAAGGCCGCATTGATGCGCGCTGAGTCGATGCGCAGCAGCTCAGGATCGCGCTCCACATAGCGCCTCACCTCGTTTTGGAAGGCCAACTGCTTTAATTCGATCGTCGCCTGCTCGGTATCGAGTTCCCGTAGCGCGAGCTCACGGAGCACTGGCTTGAGCGAGTTAGGCATCCGACCAAGAGCGTCCTCCAAGCGAACAACTTCTTCCAGTAAATCAACATGCTCAGCCCAATTCTCAACGATTGGACCAGCGGATTCATTGCGCCGCATTGCGCAGTCGGTCGCTTGAATGTAGGCGTCCTTAAACAGCGCCACACCGTTCATCGATTCGATGAATACATCCAACTCGCGTGCGCGTCTCGCGGAAACGATAAAGAGCTCCGCCATCTTCGAAGTTGCCTCGGCATCATGCAATCCCTCGCTGATGCGCGCCCACAAGCCGCTGTTTTCATAACCGCCGCAGGCTTTAAAGATGGCGAAGGTTTGCTCCAAAGTCGTGAGCGCTCGGCGCAGACTCTTGTCATCGTTTGCGGAGAGCGTGCTCTCGGTGATGCGCCCATACAGATCGACTAGGCGCCAACGCGCACGCACGCCTTGATAAAAGGCAATGGCTTCATCTACATGGTCGTCACTCATCGACGCCCCCAATTGCTTGAGGACTTCGTCCGCAGCCGATTTTTTCTTGAACTGGAGGAAGCGGAAAAAGCTGCCCTTCGTCTCCGCATATTCCTCCAACACGGCAAGACGCTGCATCGCATCGCCCAATGACGGAATCGAATTAGATAGCAGCAACACCCACTCTCGATTGAGGTCATCGTGCACGCATTCGACCAGCGCTTGCAGCGTTTGCCACTCATCAGCGGTGGCTTGAATCACCCCAGCGGAAAGCCCACCCAACGTAGCGGCCAAAGCCACGTCCCCGTCCACCACAATGGCATTGAGCGCAGCGTGAATCGACTCACGAAGGGACGCCTGATCAAGCAATGCAGATTGCTCATCCAACGTCGGCAGTTCATCCTGATGTTGATGATCGACACGATCTGCGAGCTGCTTGAGCGGTGTAATCTTTTCCAGAATCGCGCCATGCCCAAGTTGGAAATAGCCCTCAAGCGTTAAGACCGTATGCTCAAAAAATGGATTTGAAGACAGGTGTGCCTCCACGGCGCGCAGCATCACCTCGCCCACGTCCGTCACATGCGTTTCTACGGCTTCCAGCGAAACATCTCCTCCCATTTCGGCCGGGATATCGCCAGCCGCGCGACGCGAGTAAGCAAACCATTCGCCGACCAAACCATGAAAGCTGTGCTCCTGTTCCTCATCGTAATGATGCAACAGCTCGAAGTACCGAGCCAGCTCGGCATTGAGTTCGGTCAGCCGCTGGTTGGTCTTGCGTAATTGGCGCTCGGGATTGGTCAGCGGCGCATTGTCAACGAGCGCTTCCATTCGCTCCCGCAAGCCCATGTATAGATTACGCCGGTCGCGTGATGGGTCATGAATTATCCCACAAAGATGACCCAGCCCATAATGGTTCAGGCGATGCATCACCACATCCAGCGCCGTTCGCTTATCGCAGACAAAGAGCACGCGCTGGCCTCGCGCTAAATGGTCGCCGATGATATTGGTAATCGTCTGGCTCTTACCTGTCCCGGGAGGACCATGAATCACCAGCGCCTTCGCGGTGCGCGCAGCATCCGCCGTGGCGGCCTGACTCGGATCGATCGGCGCAATGAAGAATTCCTGGTCGAACGCCTTGCCTTGCTCTCCAGCATGTTGCTCCGGCAACGGTGGTGGCGTTGCCGCATCATTCACCTCGGGAGTCTGCACCAGAATGTCTTGTCGCAGGTAGCGCGTGATTGGACCGCTAAGCATCGCCTCGTTGGCCATCATCCACTTTGTATCGCGCATCAGACCGGGATTGGCCAAAGGGAACAAACCAAGGATTGCCGCCGGGACCAAAGCCGACTTCTCCGGCAAACCATCCACCTTGGGAATCGATTGCAACGCTGTCGCGAACTCAAAATCAGCGCCATCCAACGCTAATGCCCTTCGCGCAAACTCCAGGATCTCGGCAAACTCTTTTTCCGGCACATCACCGGTCTCGTCATCGAACAAATCCGGAACCTCATGTCCGGTCTCTTTTTCAATCCACGCCAAGAGCGCGGGATTCGGAATCAATAAGTCAGCGCCCTCTCCCACCACAGTCAGTGTTGCACCGGCGTTCGCGCCTTTGCGCACCGCTAAATTGACCGGCACAAACGCCAGCGGCGCCAGCACCCGCGAACTTCGAAACGTGTCGTCGCCCGACTTAGGCGGCAGCGAAACGATAGGGAAGCCGACAAAGAGCGCGCTTTCCCCATGATCGTTGAAATACTCCTGCGCGTCATTGGCTATATCGTGCAGTTTCTTGAGCAAGCGCGTTTGCTGCTCGTAATCCTTGGCGTGCCGTTTTTGCTCATCCGACCACTCGCTCTCCGGGTATTCTGGCTTACGGAACGCCGAAACCTGCGCTGGCATCGACACCTTCCTTGCCCCTCCCAGCAACGTCGGCAAAATCGTATCCACACTAATGCCTTGGAGCTGCTTCAGTTGCGTAACGTCAACGCGCTGGCGGGAGTTATGAGGCCGGGCATTCAAACAGGGCCCGCGTTGCAGACTCGCATAGAGCCGTTGGAGCATGGCATTGAGAATCATAGGAAATAAGGTGTCTGATTAGCCACAGCTGAACGAGTCATTCCAAACTAGCTAGCCGAACTTGGGACCATGTCTTAGATGATGCCAATTGTCAATTCCAGCGCACACACACTAAATTTCGTTATACTACATGAGCATTAGATTATGAGTGTTCACCGAGTTCACTCATTTAACTCCAACCTGCCCTTTAGATTAATGGCGCAGCTACATACCAGCAGGCGCCTTGAGCAGCGAGTTTTCCTTGGCTAACGCAGCAGCATAAAAAATAGGATTGCTGCAAAGATGACCAGCACGACCGTTAAGGACACGGCGCCTGCGAGCTCTTGCGCGGTTAGCTTGTACTTTTTCTGAAGGCGTTCTGCAATCACCACCACTGGCGCCATGCTGATGAACATCGAAGGTATAAAGCCAAGACCAACCATCAGCACCACGAACGGAAATAAGATCAAGATTGGTAGACCACAGGCCAGCCCAACGATTAGCTTTTCCTTACTCTTGTTCCTTCTTTGGCGTGGGCGCATGGCAACGAATGCTGGCCAAGCATTCGCCACCATCAACAATTAATTCCCACTAGCTCAACCTTCATCCGGAATGTCCGTCTCCACCAGGAGCTTGAGTTGTGCGAGCGATTCCTCCCAGCCCAGGTAACACATTGCCGCCGGGATGACTGCCGGTATTCCGGTTTGTTCGATCTTCACGTCCGTTCCGCAGATTACCGGCGAAAATTGAACGGTGACCATCATTTCGTCCGGTAGATTCGGGTCATCGAACTTGTCGGTGTAGCGCAGTTTTTCGCCGGGTATGAGCTCCAGGTATTCGCCGCCAAAGCTGTGACTGCCACCAGTGGAGAAATTCGTAAATGACATGTGGAACGTGCCGCCGACTGTGGCGTCCAGGTGATGCACCTTGGCGAGGAAGCCGTAGGGCGCCATCCAGCGCGTCAAGGCATCCGGATCAATGAAAGCGCGGTAAACCTTTTCCGGCGACGCGCGGTAAACACGGTGTAGCGAAACAGACTGGGAATCCATGCAGGATAAATTAACAGCCGCCATTTGCCGAGCAAGCAATACCTGAACATTGGCAATGCAGGCGACAAACTTTTGCATGGCAACTTTCAAGTTACCTCCAAGTTGCCTGTATTCCGTCATCCCCCCCTATCCGGACGGCAAAACCTTGTCATTTCGCGCCGCATCCTCGATGCTCACGCCATGAAATCCCTTTTTCGAGTTCTGGCCCTTGGCGCAGTCATGCTCGCCGCCCTGACAGCGCAGGCGGTGGACGCCATCGATAAGCAAGTCGTGGTGGACTTCCTGAATGCACGCCGCAGCGCATACCTGTCTGGCGATCCGGCAGTGCTCATCCAGCAAGCCGCGCCTGACATCTCGGTGACGCTGATCTCCTCCGTGGTCGAAGGCCCCGGCGGCACGCGCTCCATGCGCCTCCCCCAGTACGTGCCGTTCCTGAAGGAATCTTTCGCCAACACCGAATACTACGCTTACACGTTCAAGGGCGTGAAAGCGCAAATCGCCGACGACGCCCAGTCCGCTAAAGTATTTGTGGATGTCGAGGAAGACGCCCGCGTTCAGGGGCTGCCCATCAAGGCCAGCAAGGCGTTGATACTGAGCATTTCCCTGGAGAACGGCGACGTGAAGCTGCAATCACTCACTGAGAAGATCGAAAAAGTCGAAGCCGGGATTCAGCTCAATCGGAAAAAGAGCGCCCCTGCCCCCCAGCCGGAATCCAGCAGCGGCAGCGGATCCGCTCCCGTTAAAATCGGCGAATAGAGCAGCCTCGTAAAGAGACTGACTACGGATTATACGGGCCGTCTTCGTTGAAATACCAGCGGCCCAGCCCACTCATGCCGTTGGCCCGGTATTCCTGGCCATTGATGCGCACTGCAATGTTCTGGATGTTCGAGGCCACGATCATAATCGGACCCGACGCCTGAAAGGACACTTGCTCACCAGACTCCAGGGAGCCCGACGCTTCACGAATACGCTCGTTGTTGGCCACGGTGTTGACCACCACGCTGGTGTCGCCCAGGCCAATGAGCACTACGTTGAGGCGCGTTGCGGGAGCGACGTTAGTCGTGGAGTCGGCGCCCGCGTCACTGCCGCCATCTGCGATTTGGCTGGGCGTGTTGCCAGAACCGTCATCCAACGTATCCGGATCACTGGAGAAAATCGACTGCACCAGCAAGGTCAGCAGGCTAAAAATAATGAACACCGCCACGAAGATCGCACCGACCTTCCAGTATAAAGACGTGTCCGACTGCTGCTCCATCGGCTCGGCGGGTTTGCCCTCGCCTCGGGCCGGGCGGTTTTCCTCGTGCTCGCCAAAGGGGGGCGTGGACTCGCTGCTGCCCAGCGGCGTCGTGCGCTCCGGCAAGTCCATACGGCCAAAAAATTCACGGGAGTCACTACGCTTGACCTTGCTCCGGCCCAGCATGAGCGCCTCGTAATCGGTCATCACCTTCTCGATGTCGAGCTTGAGGAAGCGAGCGTAAAGCTTGAGGAAGCCACGCTTATAGACCTCGGGCAAATCGAAGTCGAAATTGTTGTTCTCCAAGCTCAACAGGAGATCCCCACGAATCTTGGTGGCCTCTGAGGCCTCCCGGATCGATATCCCCTGTCGCTTGCGCGCTTCCTCCAATCTGTCCCCGATGTTCGGCATTAACCCCTAGAGTTGTTGGGAAATATTGCGAGGGCGCAAGACGGAATTAATCAGACTCATGAATATCGTAGCTCCATAAGGCGTTTATTGTCAAAATATACTCAATTTCTCAAGCCCTGACTGTGTCTCTAAGATTACGGAAATAGGCGGTTTTACAGGATACCGAAACACAAAATTGGGCAGCATCCGAAGCAACTACTGATGCTTTGCGTTGCCACGAATGACGCATGAGCCGTCCTCATATTGTCCCAAAGGGACTACGTAATCTAGCCCCGGGTTGAGCCGAACTCGCAACGCGAGAGAGGTCCTACCCGGGGAACCCGACACTAGGGCGACAAACCCAAAGGGTTTGCGTAAAAGGTGATCAATCCCACACATATCGCTCGTCCCAATCAACACCATGCTTTTGCAAAATCGCCCTATACTCATCCTGAAAGGATATTTTTTGATGATGCTCTTCTTGGTTTAAAATGTATTGGCGCACTGCCACTAAATTAGACACGCTAACCGAGAACGCAGCATAACCATTTTGCCAGGCAAACGAACGTTCCATAGCCTGCAACTGCTTCGCCCATACACTGGAGACTCTCTTCAATTCTTTAATCCAGTCTGAAAGCGCTACAGTGCGATGCACTCGCGCAAGAATATGCACATGATCAGCATGACCTCCGACGATTTCCGCAGGGCATTCGAGCCTGCCTGAGATTTCCGCCAACCCAGCCCACATGCATTTTCGTAACGTTTCATCAGCCATATAGGCATAACGATGCTTCGTCGAAAAGACCACATGGACGTAGTTGGCGGCAAACGATTGCGGCATGACCACGTTTTGCGCAAACCCGTTGGGTTAGCCAAGTAAATTATATCAAACACCCCGGGTAGCCCCTCTCTCGCGTTACGAGATCGGCTCAACCCAGGGCTAGTTTACGTAGTCCCTTTGGGACAAAAAGCACGTAATTAAAAAGGATTTATCAGTCTCCAAATCCCTAATCAACGTCTTGCAGGATTTCGCGGGGACTGGAGCCATTATCCGGTCCCACGATGCCTTCGTCTTCGAGAATTTCCATGATGCGAGCGGCGCGGTTATAGCCGATCTTGAGCTTGCGCTGCAGAAAACTGGTCGAAGCGCGCTGGTGCGTCTTGATAATATTGATGGCCTCAGGGACGAGTTCGTCGTCGTAATCACCATCGGGGCCGCCTCCGCCATCGCCGTCGCCTGACTCGATCTGCTGCTGGACCTCCTCGGCATACTCCGGCTCGCCGTTTTGCTCCTTCAGGTAGTCCACGATGTTGTTGATCTCGTCGTCGGATACAAAGGCGCCCTGCGCGCGAACGAGGTTGCTGGTGCCCGGAGGGATGAAGAGCATGTCGCCCTTGCCGATCAGCGAATCCGCTCCCTGCTGGTCGAGAATCGTCCGGCTGTCGACTTTAGACGCCACTTTGAACGAAATACGCGTGGGCAAGTTCGCCTTGATCACGCCGGTAATGACGTTCACCGACGGACGCTGCGTCGCCAGGATCAAGTGGATGCCAGCCGCGCGCGCAAGCTGCGCCAGGCGGGCGACGCCGGTTTCGATGTCCTGCGGAGCAACCATCATCAGGTCGGCCAACTCGTCGATAATGCAGACAATGTAAGGGAGTTTCTTTTCCGGTATCTCGAAGACGCCGTCGTCGCGCGGCACTTCCAGCGTGGCCTGCGCGGCGCGTTCCTCGGGGGTCATGTCGCCGCCCTGTTCGCGCTCGAGCTGCTCCAGCTTGGCCTGTTCTTCCTTGTCCTTGGCGAGCTTCTTATTAAAGCCAGCAATGTTGCGGACGCCCACCTTGGCAAAAATCTGGTAGCGGCGCTCCATCTCGTTGATCAGGTATTTCAGCGCGCCGGGGACCTTCTTTGGGTCCGTCACGACCGGAATCAACATGTGCGGCAGATCGTTGTAAACCTGCATTTCGACCACCTTCGGGTCGACCATGATGAAACGCAGGTCCTCGGGGCCCGCATGATACAGGAGCGAGGCGATGACCGCATTGATACAAACCGTCTTACCCGAGCCCGTGGAACCCGCGATGAGCATGTGCGGCATCTTGGTGAGGTCTTCAACGATCGCCTTACCCGTTACGTCCTTACCGAGGACGACGGGGATCTCCGCCTTGGAATCGGCCCAGGACTTGGACTCGACGATTTCCTTCATGCAAACCGGCTTCGGGAAGCGGTTTGGCACCTCCACCCCCACCGTGCCCTTGCCGGGCACCGGCGCAATGATGCGGACGGCGTCAGCCTTGAGGCCGAGCGCAATGTTTTTGTCGAGGTTGAGAATTTTTTCCACACGAACGCCAGGCGCAGGCGTCACTTCGTAACGGGTGATCACCGGGCCGGTCAGCACCTCAGCTGGAGCCACCTTCACGTTGAACTCCTCCAGCGTCTGGACGAGCTGGTTGGCCATTTCTTCGTAATTCTGCGGATCTTCGTGCGCATCGGATGGCGGATCGGCCAGCAGATTCAGCGGCGGGAAAATATAATCACCGCGCCGGTCGGGGCGATTGCTGTCAGCTTTTTCCGTCTTCTCGCTTTCAACAATGGTGATCCCTGCGACTCGACGGACGACCTTGCCCTCGTCATCCGCATCCGAGACTTTGCGGAATGGCGGCGTGGTCTTTTTGCCAAAGGGGGCGCCGGTCGTGCTGCCATCCTTTTGCTTAAAGGGCGGCGTGGTGGCGCTGCCTCGCGGCGGCAACGTAAAGGGCGTGCGCGTTTCCTTGGATTTGTCGGGCGCCTTGGGCGGCTTAGGGGGGGGAGGCATTGGCGCTTCCTCCTCGATCTCCTCCTCATATTGCTCGGTCTCGATGCTGAATTCCTCCGCCTCGGGGATGAAGTCGTCCACCGCCGGCTCGGGATCACCCAAAATCGACTCCCCCGACGGCAAAAGCTTGCGGGGATTTTTCGGCCCATCGTCCGCCAGGATCGCCTTTTTCGTTGAGGGCGGTTTTTTCAGGTCCCTGCGCTTTTCCTCCTGCTCGGCCACTCGCTTGGCTTCTAATTCGTCGCGGGCCTTTTGCTTTTCCATGGCAACTTGCTGCTTGGCCTTCGCTTCCGCGCGCACTGCCGCATTTTCCTGACGATTACGCAGGTAGGCGGAGATATTATCCGTAAAGAGGAAAAGGGCGCTAAAAAAAGTGGTCGCCGCGAGCAGCAGCGCATTGCCGAAGCCTCCCAGATAATGCACCGTGTAGTCATTGCAGAGCACCTGCCCAATCAGGCCACCCAATGTCTGCGGGAAAGAGCTGGATTCTGGCGCCTCGACAACCTTTTCGATCTGCACGCCTTCGGTGAGCTGCGGCTGTTCGCCCCACTGGTCGAAGAGCGTGGCGATCCCGGTCAATGACAGGAAAAAGACCGTCATCGACAAATACAAGCGCAGGCGAACGCGGTGCGCGCGCTTGAAAATCAACAGGAACGAAACCCACAAAAACGCAATTGGGGCCAGCCAGGAGACCACGCCAAACATACGCAGCATGATGGCGCTGGTCTTGACGCCAATTTCGCCAGCCAGGTTTTTCGTATCTGCGCCGACGTCGCCGACCACAAACTGGTCGGACTGAAGCGGCTCGAAATCAATCATCGCCACCAGAAGAAAGAGCCCTATCAGCAGGGTGACCACGCCCACCAAGGGGCGCGACTTTTCTCGAGGCGCGAAGGACTTCTTTTGCGGAGCGGATTTCTTTTTTTTGCCAGTTGCGGCCATAAGTACGTTGAGAAAATGAAAATAAGAAGAGCCGATGCGAAAACAAGCTATAAGGAGTGAGCGGATGAGACTATGGACTCATTGTCAGGCAATTGCGAAAGAGAAAACACAACTTTTCACCACCACCTGAGCCAATCTGCCTAGTTAAGCCACCCGACTCGCCTGATTAAACATCGCAAACACCCCGTATCGCGGAAATCAGTCCCGCTTCCAAGCAAAGATCGAACCAAACGCCTTATTGACCCCAGGATTCTGCCGAGTAATGTTCCAATCAATGCGATTCATCTCCTTTAAGCCCATTTACCAACAACGCGTTTGGGGCGGCCGCGGCCTCGAAGCCAAACTCGGACGCACCCTACCCGATGCCGAGCCCTACGGCGAATCCTGGGAAGTCGTTGACCGCCCCGAAGCCCAAAGCGTCTTGCGCGGCGCCGAGCTTGACGGCCTGACCATCCGCCAGGCTCTGGAAAAGAGCGGCGCTCAGATCATGGGGCCAGGTTGGGACGCCTCCACACCGTTTCCGATCCTCGTCAAGTGGCTGGATTGCCAGGAGCGCCTCAGCCTACAGGTTCACCCCCCCGCCGACATCGCCCCCAGCCTCGGCGGCGAACCCAAAACGGAAAACTGGTATGTCGCCGAAACCAATGGCGACGCCGGCATGATCGTCGGCCTGAAAAATGGCGTGACCCGCGAAGAATTCGAAGAGCGCCTGAACAATGGCACGCTGGAGGAATGCGTCCACCGCATGCCGGTGACCCCGGGCGAGTCGATGTTTGTCCGCAGCGGCCGCATGCACGCGATCGACGGCGGCAACCTCATCCTCGAAATTCAGCAAAACTCCGACACCACCTACCGCGTCTACGACTGGGGCCGGGTCGGGCTGGATGGCAAACCACGCCAGCTACACATCGACGAATCCCTGAAGTGCATCAATTTCAACGACTTCGAACCAGAGACGATCAAGCCGCAGCCTGGAACGCAAACCCTGGTGGAAAGCGAAATCTTTAACCTGACCAAGCATGAACTCAAGTCAGGGGAGCGCCTGGAATTCGCGGCCAACGAACAGCCACGCCTGCTCAGTGTGGTCCAGGGCAGCGTTCGCGACCTTAAAGACGGAGCCAAGGTTCCCACCGGAGCCAATGTCTTGCTGCCTTTCGATACCGACTTCACGTTCGTCGCCGCTCAGGACAGCATCGTCCTCATCACGGACGCCTTTGCCGACAGCTAATCTTTCCAACTCAGTGTGGTTGGTCGAGGCAATCACCAGCCACACTGAATCGGAAGTCAGGCCGCGCACACCTAGAGCACTTTTCATCTAGATACGAATAAGCTGGCCTGCGAGCACGCCATACACACAAATCAAGCACTGCATGGGTCTGTTTAAAATCGTCACCAAGCCGATTGGCTGCATTCTGTCGCTCATTGGCGCGCTGGTCGTGTTTGCCGTCATCCTCGTCATCGGCTTGGCTTGGGCGGCGGATGAAATGGCGCCGCAGATCGCCGAGTCCGCCATCACCGAAGCCACGGGCTTTCCGACCAGCATACAGGACGGCTCAATCAGCTTCCGCAAACAGTCCATCACCCTCACGGACATCATCATCGACAACCCTGAGGACTTTTCGGACCGCGATTTTCTCCGCATTGCCGAATTAACCGTCGGTCTGGACCGCAGCAGTTGGAATGAGAATCAAGTGGCGCTGAGCCAGATCAAGCTGATCATCGATGAGCTCACCTTCAGCCAAGGCAATTTCGATATGTCCAACCTCGACGCGTTTATCGAAGTAGCCGACGAAAACTGGGACCTCCTCGTGCAGCAAATCCACGCCACCGCCGCTGAGAAGAGCCAATCCGTTCCGGAGAAAATCGTGATTGGTGAGCTCGTTTTCGGCCTCCGTCGTGTTAAGCTTTCCAGCACCGTGGGCGACGAAACGCTCTACCGCGCCATCGACCTGAACTACGATAGAACGTTCGAAAATGTCGATTCCCTGCGCCCCATCATTGAGTCCATCGCCCAGGATTTGCAAAACAGCGGCCTGCCGCAGGTCGCCGAGTCACTGCAAGAGGCAACAGAGGACATGGATAACAACATGACGCTCAAGTTGTTACAAGACCACCTCGACGAGCAGTATCAGAAAACTGCCGAGTAAATTCCGCCTACTCTACACCAAAATACTGCTTCACCTCGGCCAGCGGACGAGTATTCAGGATGTGCTTGGGCTCCAGCCAACCCTTGCGCGCCACGTTCACCCCGGCCCCAAATAAAGCGAGCCCATCGGTGTCATGCGCATCGGGGTTGATCGAGCACAGCAGCCCTTTGTCCGCCGCATTTTTCCAGTGACGCCAGTCCATATCCAATCGCCAGGGGTTCGCGTTGAGCTCAATGATCGTGTTATTCGCAATAGCTGCATCGATCACCTTGCCCACATTCACCGCGTAAGGCTCACGGCGCAACAATAAGCGCCCGGTCAAATGTCCCAGCATAGTGACGTGCTCATTCTCAATCGCTCTGATAATGCGCTTGGTCATCTCGTCCTCGGTCAAAGTCAACGAATTATGAACCGAAGCGACCACGTAATCCAGCGTCGCCAAGACATCGTTGTCAAAGTCCAGTGACCCATCTTTCAAAATGTCCACTTCACTGCCTGCGAACACGTGGCACTTGAACTTCCCGCTGGCATTGAGCGCATGGATTTTCTCCACTTGCGCCGCAAGACGCTCCTCGTCTAATCCACTCGCCTGAAAGCTCGCCTTGGAGTGGTCGGCGATGCCCAGGTATTCAAAGCCAAGCGCCTCGGCGGCGGCGGTCATTTCCTCCAAAGTGTTATGACCATCACTCGCAGTGGTGTGGTTATGAAAAACGCCTCTTATATCCTCAATTTCAACGAGTTCCGGAAAATCACCCTTCGCACCGATCTCGATCTCCCCACGGTCTTCACGCAGTTCGGGCGGGACCCATTTCATGTCGAGTTTCGCGTAAATTTCCTGCTCGTTTTCAGCGATAATAACAGACTTGCGGTCCGGGTCATCGGCCTTCGAATCCTTGTCAAACAAGCCCCATTCCGATAGTGACCAGCCACGCTCCAGCGCCCGCTGACGCATGCGCACGTTGTGATCCTTGCTCCCTGTAAAGTGGAGCAGCGCAAAAGCAAATTGCTCCGGTGGCACCACGCGCAAATCCGCCTGTAAGCCCCCCTGAAAGCGCACACTGGACTTTGTGTGTCCATGAGCGGTGACTTCCAAAACCTCCTCCAGCCCCACAAACCAATCCATCACGGGCTTGGGCTCAGTCGAAGCCACGATGAAGTCCAGATCGCCCACGGTTTCGCGCATGCGGCGCAGGCTGCCAGCAGACTCCGCCCGCTCGACTTCGGGCAACTCGCGCAACCCTTCCACAATCGGCTCGGCGACCGCAGCAGCCTCCCACCAATGATGCCGCGCCTGGTATGCCTCGCGATTCGCAATGCCCGAGAGGAGCTTTTCCTCGGTTTTCGCGCCAAAGCCAGAAATCTCGGCCACCTTGCCAGCCTCGCAAGCCGCCTTCAACGAGTCGATGCTGTCGATGCCCAGTTCGTCGTGAAGTTTTTTGATTTTCTTCGGGCCCAGGTTGGGAATGGTCAGCAGCTCGATCATGCTTTCAGGAACGGACGCTTTCAGCTTGTCGTAATACTCCAGCTCGCCCGTTTCGTGCAGGGTAGTAATTTTCTCCACGAGCGCCTTGCCGATGCCCTTGATCTTGCCGAGGCGCTTGTCTTCAATGACCGCGCCGAGGTCTTCTTCGAGGGATTCCAACGCGCGGGCGCCGCTTTGGTAAGCACGGACTTTGAACGGATTTTCGCCCTTCAGCTCCAGCAGTTCAGCGATTTCCTCCAGCACAGCAACAATATCACTCTTGACCATCCACATAACGTGAACGCGCAATGTCCATAGTGCAAATCAAAGCAGCAAAGCGAAGGGACACTTTTATTTTGATTCCACCCCCGTATAGTAATTAGGCTACCGAATTCGGAAAATCATTATCTGGAACAAAACCCTCAGCCATTGTTCAAAGAAAATTGAATAAATTGAGCTAGCCAAAGCGCGCCTAATTACTATACCCAACAACATGCCTAAGAAAGCCCTTATCACAGGAATCACCGGTCAGGACGGTTCCTACCTTGCCGAATTGCTCCTGGAAAAAGGTTACGAAGTGCATGGCATCATCCGCCGCGCATCCACCTTCAACACCGACCGCATCGATCACCTTTACCGTGATCCGCACGTGAATGGCACCAAGCTACACCTGCACTACGGCGACCTCGCTGACGGCAGCCGCATCACCAAACTGCTCTACGAACTGCGGCCCGACGAAATTTACAACCTCGGCGCCCAGAGCCATGTGCGCGTCTCCTTCGACAGCCCGGAATACACCGGCGACGTCACCGGCCTCTCCACCGTCCGCCTGCTCGAAGCGATTCGCGAAGCCGGCCTGACGCAGGACGTGCGCTACTACCAAGCCAGCTCTTCCGAAATGTTTGGCAAGGTGCAGCACGTGCCGCAGACCGAGGAAACGCCCTTCTGGCCACGCTCGCCTTACGGCTGCGCCAAGGTCTTCGCCTTCTGGCTCACGGTCAACTACCGCGAAGCCTACAACTTGCACGCCAGCAACGGCATTCTCTTTAATCACGAGTCCCCGCGCCGTGGCGAGACCTTCGTGACCCGCAAGATCACCCGCGCCGCAACCCGCATCAAGATGGGCCTGCAGGACAAACTTTACCTCGGCAACCTCGACGCCCAACGCGACTGGGGCTACGCCAAGGAATACGTGGAAGTCATGTGGCTGATGCTCCAACAGGACAAGGCCGACGACTACGTTTGCGCAACTAACGAGACCCACAGCGTCCGCGACTTCGTCATCGAAACGTTCAACCTACTCGACCTCGATTGGGAAAAATACGTCGACTACGACAAGCGCTATGAGCGCCCGTCCGAAGTCGACCTGCTGATCGGCGACCCCGCCAAGCTCAAGAAGCAAATCGGCTGGGAGCCCAAGGTGAAGTTCAAGGAGCTCGTTAAAATCATGACCGAAGCCGACCTCGAACTGGCCAAGCAAGAGCATGCCTACAAGGAAGCAACCGGCGTAACCAAGAGCTTCTAGCCATTGCGGATTTCAGAATGCGGATTGCGGAATGACCGGAATCCGCTTCTTTTTTATCGTAAACGTTTAGCATCCCATGAACTCCGATTCGAAAATTTACGTGGCCGGTCATCGCGGCATGGTGGGCGCTGGCGTGGTTCGCGCGCTCCAGGCCAAGGGCTACCAAAACATCATCACCCGCACCCGCAGCGAGCTGGACCTGACGAACCAAGCAGCCGTCAATGAGTTCTTCGCCACCGAAAAACCGGACGTGATCGTGATCGCCGCAGCCAAGGTGGGCGGCATCCACGCCAACAACACCTACCCGGCTGAGTTCATTTACGATAACCTCGCGCTTGAGCAAAACCTGATCCATGGCGCCTATCAACACGGCGTCGGACGCGTGCTCTTCCTGGGCAGCTCCTGCATTTACCCGAAGCTCGCCGAGCAGCCCATGCGTGAAGACGCCCTGCTCACCGGCCCGCTTGAGCCCACCAACGAAGCTTATGCCATCGCCAAGATTGCCGGCCTCAAGCTTTGCGAATTTTACCGACGTCAATACGGAGTGACTTATCATTCCGCCATGCCGACTAATCTTTACGGCCAGCGTGATAATTACCATGGCGAAAACTCCCACGTGCTGCCCGCCCTGCTCCGCCGCTTCCACGAAGCCAAGCAGTCCGGCGCTGAGAGCATCACCCTCTGGGGCACCGGCTCGCCGATGCGCGAGTTCCTCCACGTGGACGACCTTTCATCCGCCTTGGTTTACCTGCTGGAGCTCGAAGAGCCGCCCGACCTCGTCAACGTCGGCTACGGCAGCGATGTCACCATCAAAGAACTTTCAGAGATCGTCTGCGAAACCGTGGGCTTCGAAGGCGAGATGGTTTGGGACACGAACCGCCCCGACGGCACCCCGCGCAAGCTGATGGACTCCTCCATCATGCGCAGCCTCGGCTGGGAGCCCAAGATCGATCTTCGCACCGGCGTTAAGCTGACCTACCAGAGCTTCCTCGACGAAATGGCCGACGGCTCCCTCCGCGCCTAAAGCGTCCCGACAATTGGCAAACCGCTAGCGCCATTCATGCTTGGGATAGCGCCCCTTGAGCTCCTTCTTCACACCTTCGTAGGAAGTCTTCCAAAAATTCGCGAGATCTTCGGTTATTTGGCATGGGCGGCCATTGGGCGCTAGCATTTCGACAACCAGCGGAATGCGGCCATTACCAATCATCAACTGCTTCGGATCGACGTCGTAGAAGTCCTGCAATTTACTTGAAATAACGGCGCGCGGACCGCCCGAGGCGTCGGGCTCATAGCGAATTTGCGCAGGCTTGCGGCGGGTAGGCAAATTGAAGTCCAGCGGAGCCATATAGTCCAGAGCGGCCAGTTGCTCATCCGTCAGCCAATCCTTAAGAAAAGGCCAGGGATCTTTGTCGCGAATTTCCTTATAGCCCACACAGCCATAGCAGAACTGCTCCAGGATCATTTTACGCGCATCAGTGTCAATGACTTCAATCTCCAACTCCGGGAAGCTTTGCGCTGCAAAGTTAACGCGATTAATCCACTCATCCCGCTGCCCGGTCCACTTCTTCAACTCAAGCTTCCCAGCCATGATCTCTTCCGCCAGCAAAGCGGCCGCAGCATCGCTAGTAGGCTCCCCTCGGTCAGTCGAAGACAATACCAGGTCGCGGAACTTGCGCTCTTCACGCAGGACCACGCGCCGCATATCCTTATCGTAAACCACTTCACTTTGCACTGCAAAGTCATCCGGGAAAAATTCCTCCAACCACTCCTCTTCTATTTCGGTGGCCAGCGAGAGAATTGTATTCACGTCACCGCGCGTTTCGATCTCGTCAATTTCAGCGGCGACAAACAGCTCTGCATCACGCGCCGCACTGTCGCGCTTCAGCTCGCCACGACGCCCATGCACGATGGAACAGCGCAGCGTCCCCCGCCCATCGCGCTTGGCCAAATGATCTGAAAACGCGAGCAACAGACAGCGCCTCAGCGCCTCCTCGTCCAGTGGTCCGGGGCCTGCATTCAGACCCTGTGATTCGGCAATGCGGCGAAACTGCTCCGCCGCGCGATCCGCATCACGACTGGCATTGGCGTGAATGCCCCACTGCCGACAAAAGCCATGGTTGTAGTTCTGCTTGCGCGCCATGCCCCACGCAGAAAGCCATTGAAAAAAGTCCGAAGGCGAATCCCCCAGAATCGCTTCACGCTCCTCGCGCTTACGCCGATCATTGATCGGCAGGAGCAAGTCCCGCCCTTGCGCAAATGCGGCCAGCAACGCCGCATGCCACACGCATCCTTCATCATGCGCCGCCAGCAACAAACGGGCCCAGCGCGGGTGCAAGGGGAAGTCCGCGAGCTTGCGTCCGACCTCCGTCAGCTCGTATTGCTCGCCCTTCACTTTGCGTGGCAAATCAACTTTGCGACGCAAAGCTCCGAGATCCATCAGCAGTTCGATGCCGCGCTTTAGCGAAGCCTCCTCGGGCCGCTCGAACCAGGGAAATGCAGCAAAATCTGTCACGCCGGCCTTGCCCAGTGAGAGCAGCGTTTCACTCAAATCAATGCGCTTGATCTCAGCCAGCTCACGCTCGTCCCGGTGCTCATGTTCCTTTTCGCTCCACAGGCGCAAGGCATGGCCTGGCGCGGTGCGACCGGCGCGCCCCGCTCGTTGGTCCGCCGAGGCGCGGCTAGTTTTCTCAATGAGCAAGGTGTTCACGCCGCGATGCGGATCGTAGCGCGCCACACGCACGAGCCCACTGTCGATGACCAGCCTCACGCCATCGATGGTGATCGATGTCTCGGCGACATTCGTTGCGACGACCACCTTGCGCTTATCGTATTGCGCCACGGCGGCGTCCTGCTCTTCTGGTCGCAGCTCGCCATAAAGCGGAAACACAAGCGTCTCCCGGCCAGCTTTCGTGCATTGGATCGCCTCGACTGTGCGTTTAATCTCGTATGCGCCGGGCATGAAAATCAGACAATCGCCCTCGTGCTCCCCCGCCAGGCGATCAAAGTGATGCGCCGCCTGATCCCACACCGGGGCCCCCGCAACTTTTTGTGCGGCGGCAGAGTATTCAATGGTCAACGGATAAGTCCGCGTCTCAACGGTGAGAACTTCAGCGGGCGCCAGGTATTCCGCCAGCGATTCCGTGTCCAGCGTCGCCGACATGACGATGATCTTCAGGTCCGGCCGCGACGTTTCCTGCAGTTGCTTGACCATCGCAATGCCGAGGTCGCTGTAGAGATGCCGTTCGTGAAATTCGTCGAAAACGACAGCG
Organism: Cerasicoccus frondis; assembly: GCA_031296915.1. Taxonomy (GTDB): domain Bacteria; phylum Verrucomicrobiota; class Verrucomicrobiia; order Opitutales; family Cerasicoccaceae; genus Cerasicoccus; species Cerasicoccus frondis. The sequence continues at coordinate 48,119 of JAVDPC010000031.1, forward strand.
CCCACCTTGGGCAGTTGGGGGGCCGTCAACATCTGCCGCAACAAGATCCCTTCAGTGACCAATTTTATACGCGTATCCGGCCCAAACTGGCGATCAAAGCGGATGTGGTAGCCCACTTCGTCCCCCAGTCGTCCACCCCGCTCGTAGGCAATGCGCTTGGCGAGTAAACGGGCGGCCAAACGCCGAGGTTGCAATACGACAATCTCTTGATGATCAGGCACTAAGCCCGAATCCAGCAGAATCTGAGGCGCCTGGGTCGACTTGCCCGATCCGGTTGGCGCCTGCAAAATGGCGCGCGGCAAAGGCCCGCTGAGGGCATTTTTCAACTCGACGGAAATGGAATGTATGGGCAAGTTATCGGACAACATAATAAAAACACCAGCATCACGAAATCTGGATGAAACAGGCACAACAGCATGTAACGCAAAGCTACCCCGGGAGAAGCCTAAATGCCTGGATCATTTTTGGCGCACTCCTGCTGAGCATGCTTTGTTGCGACGCAGACATCTCCTGGCAAGCTCAACCCAAGCAGTCATTCAAAATCGGCTTCCCCGTCGGCACGACTCAAGTCACCCTCCAGCCCGGCGTGAACTACCCCATCGTGTGGGAAAAGGAAGGTGAATGGTACCTCGCGATCATCCTCAATGGCGAACGCCGCAACGTGCTGGCGCCCAAGGAAATCGACGGGCAACCCAGCGGCCAGGCGAAAGACGACGTATTCAACGCAGCCAAGCCGCTGACCATCGACGCCAGCCAGCAGTATGTCATCATGCGCAAGGAGCAGACCTATCCGGTGCTCGAAAAGAACGACGATAAAATCTCCCTGCAGCTCCCGGAGGAAAGCCCCGTAGCCAGTTGCTCCTTCCCGAAAAAGTATTTTCAACTCACGGCGACCATCACGGATGAAGCCGACGACACGCCCACCGGCCAGGAATCCAGCGAGGCGCTGACTGAGCGCTGGGACGAGTTGCGCAAACTCCATGCGCAAGAAAACATTACCGCCGCCACCAAGCCCGAAGATTACGTCTGCCTGATCGCCGGTGATGCGGGTTCCGGCACTGGCTTCCTGCTCCGCGATGGCGACAATGTGTATTGCTACACGGCGTTTCATGTCGTCGATGGCGCGAAGAACATGAAGATTTATAAAATGAACGGCGATGAACTCACGCCGCTCACGCTTGAGGTCGCCAACTATCGCGACATGGCCCGCATGCTAATTGCCAATGAGCCCAAGGCGTTGCCCGGTTTTCGTGAGGCCGACATCGGCGAGAAGCTGACCGTTTACGGCAACTCGCAGGGGCGCTTCCGCGTGACCCAATTGAAGGGCAAGGTAACCGGCATCGGCAACAACGAGATCGAGACCAACGCGGAGTTCACCTCTGGCAACAGCGGCAGCGCCCTGGTCGCCGAAAAAGACGGCTACGCCATTGGACTCGCCAGCTATATCGAAAACATTGCCGAGCCAACGGACTTAACCGTGCGCGACACGCAGTTTGCCAAGCCACGCCGCGTTAGCGAGGCCTTGGACGACCGCATTCAGTGGATACCTGCCGAGCTCAAGCGCCTGCACTCCGCCAACCGACGACAGCAAGAGCACCGGCAATTCGTCGACCAAAGTCTGGTTATTTTGCTGCGCATCGCCGCAGATCCCTACACGCAGCTCATGGACATCGACATTAGCGACGTCGGCTTGAAGCGCTGGATCAGCTACTACAATCGCAGCCTCGAAACATCCCAGCGCAGCGCCCTGCAATACGAGCAAACCCGGGAAGGCGTCGAGGCATTCGCCAACGATTTATTACTCCTCTACAAAGACCAGTTGGAGCGCTTTACCCGCCTGTGCAAAACACGGGAGGCGCAAATACGCGCCATGCGCTACTATCCGGGAACAGAATTTCAGAGCGAGCAAAACCAACGCATGCTGGCCGAAATGCAGGCACTGAATCAAATCAACGACACCATCGTGCAGCGCCTGAACGCCATGGCGCCCAGGCGGTAAACTCCGCCCGGATCAGCGCTCAGCCTTGGCGCGCAGCGTATCCCAATCGGCATCTGCAGGCGCGATTAGCCAGACGAATTCCGAGGGACCCGCAATCATCGTTTCATAAATAGCCTGTGTCGCTGGTTTACGCACATTGAAGGATGGGCTATACCAGCCCGCCTCAAAGGGCTCAGTTTGGCCCCGCAACAGAAGGGCGCTGCATGCCTTTTCCGCAATCAGCTCCATTCGCAGATTCGCCCCTTCGGGGTCCGCTGTAAACAGCACGCCCTTGCCATAATTAACCTCCCGCTCCGGGTGGAAAAGCCAGCGAAATTCCACCTTCGTCGGGCCAAAAGCCAACACCTCATCGCGCACGACCCAACCCAAGCCATGATGATACGTCACCTCGCGGCGGTGCGTGCGTGGACCTTTGCCACGCAAAGCATCGGCGGGGTATTGAACACTGGCGCCAAAGACATCACGGTCACTCCCCATCTCCGCCAGCACCTCCATGGGCGCGCCCACTTTGGCTGGGCCTGGCATTGCCGCCTGCCCATCGAGCATCACGGTATTGTGGCCAGTGGGCCCGATAAAATAATCGCGCGCAGCGCCGGGTGAGTAGTTGAAGCGCCCGCTGTCGACCAGGAAATCTTTGCCGCCAAACGACACGGACAAATGCAAGCGATCATTGTGGTGATGATCACTCCCGTACGGGCCGATGTCAAAGAACGCCCATTGCGCATCGCCCAACCAACCATCGCGCATAACCGCATGCCCCGCCCAAGGAAAAAAGCGTGTTAGCGCCCCCTCGGGCTCAACGCCTCGGCGGCCCGACGAAGCAAGGTATTCCCAGTCCGGCCGATCAAACCATTTGAGGGCGCGGCGCAGCTCGACACGGTTATGGATCAAGTCCGAATCATTATTGAGCGGGCCTTTTCCTTTAGGACGCATCACGTAGGCAAAGTAGTCCCACATCTGCTCAACGCCAGGCTTCACACGCTGGATGTAGTGCGGCTTGCCCGAAGCCTCCAGCATCTCCAAATAACGCTGAAAACTGAGCAGCGCCGTGAACTGATAATGATTCGTCAGCTCCTCGTAAGCGCCATCCGGGTAAACTTGCTTTTCCATCAGCCCGGACACCGTTTCGACCGAATCACTCAGCCAGGCGTCGGCGTCTTTGAACTCCGGAAACGCAATCGCCAAAAGCCCGAGCATGACCTTTTCCGTCAGCAGATGATTGCCCCACAGCGAGGGATAATTCAGCAGCGCGTCCGCATGATCCGGCACGCTCGACAACAGCAGCAGGCGCGCTTCGGGTGAAAAATCCGGCGAGTCCTGCAATCGGGTAAACGCATACAACCACGACCGGTCGATGCGGCGCGCGACCTCCAATGGACGCCAGGCCGAGGAGAAAGAACGCTTGCCCGGGTAGGGATTGGCGCGCACCCAGTCCGCGAGGTTTTTACTGACAAACTCCGCATAACGCCGGTCGCCAGTCTGCTCCCACATCGCAGTGACCGGGATCAGGTAGCCCATGCGGTTGATCCACCACGCCCACTCCGGGTCGTCACGCGGGCCGCGGTAATACCAATCCAGCAGGCCGTCTTCCCGACGCGGCTGTCGCCCAAAGTTGCCATGCTGCTCGTAAACATCCTGCATGACCAGCTCGGCCATCACGTAATTGGCGCCAATGCCGGACACATCTTCCGCCAGGATGTCCGCCCAGTCACGCTGACGGTAATACTCCACCAGCGCCAAGCCCGCGGCATCCCAATCACCCTGCTCAGAAAGCACCTTGACCGCTTCCAAACCAGGGTAGTCGAGATTCAGTTGCTGCAACAAACGACGCAACCGCACCTCGCTTATCTCCAACTGGACGCCCGGTTCGCGCAAAGGTTCATCCGGCGCTAGCTTCACGTCCGCCCAATCAACCTTCTCCGCTGGACGCCAATTCTGCGCAGCGGCCTTCACTTGCTCAACAATAGGCGCGACGCTTTCATCTTCCGGCGTAGCGGGGTCATCCACCGGCGCCGCATACCCACACAACGCCAGCGCGCAAACCAACCACCCTGTGCGCATCAACCCGCGCATTGCCCTAAGAAAGCCCGCGCCCCAGCAGACGGCCAATCGGTTTACTCAGCGCCCAGAGCAACGCCGCCAGCACAATTGCGCTCAACGGACGCGCCACCTGGGTCAGCACAAAATAGCCAAGATAAGTCGGGTTAAAATCACTGGCGCCCTCGATGAGATTGGCAACCAGTAACCACAAACCCAGCACGCCCAAAAACAGCGCGCATAACCGGACGCCGAGAATTGCGTGGGCGGTGGTGGAGTTCATAGCCGCCACCATAGTGGGCGGAGATTAAAGGAAAAAGATTAAAGATTAAAGTTTTTGGGTCAGCAAAAGGATGCATGAAAAAGCCGCACACTGATAACAGCACCCACCTTTTTCCTTTAATCTTTTTCCTTTTTCCTGCCCCATCCCCAGCCTAGTGTGATCGCATATGGATGACCAAGACGCGATAGTCCGACTCGAATCCCAGCTCGCCCACCTGCAACGCCATGTGGAAGAACAGGACCGGGAAATCTACCGGCAAGGCGAGATCATCAACCGACTGGTGCAGGAGTCGAAGAAGCTCCGCGAGCGCATGCAAGACATGGCCGACAGCAAGGACATCCCCAACGAACGCCCACCGCACTATTGATTGCGCAACTCAGTTGGTGGAAATTGTGCGCATGAACTCGCGCAGTTTTTCATCGAATTTTTTCAGGCGCGCAAATTCCCTCTGATAGTATGCAGAGCGCATTTCACGCTCCACTCGCTCGCTAACGCTGTCTAGCCGCTGGACCACACGACGCTTGAAGTCTTTCGTTGCGCGCTCATTGGTAAGCGATCCGCTGCCGCGCTGACCATTATAGCTATCGTGAAAATCGATCAGCAGGTCCCGTATTTCTCGGTTTGTTTCATGAGGCTCGATCACGCGGTTTTCAAGGATGACTCCCATCGCGACATCCAACACACCTTGCAAAAACATTTCGTATTCGGCCAGGCTGTCCTGCTCTTCCCTCAAAGACTCAAAGCTCGCGCTCTCCCACTCCGTTACGTTATCGATCCGCTCGGCGAAACGACGACGCTTCTTGACCTCGGGCTCTTTCTCGGGCTCCTCCTTTTCACGATAGGAAGGAGGTGTGCGGTAATCCCTTTCAGGCTTCTTTTCTTCAGGCTTGTCCGCCTCGGGAACTTCATACTCGATGTAATACGTGGCCAGCCCAATCACACTTCCAGTGTCATGATGCAAGATGGGACTGCCGCTATTACCTTCCACAAATTTCGCGTCAATTTCCACTCGGCTCGGACCAACTCCATTTACCTTGCCGTGCAATACAGTCGCCACTGAAGCACCGGACTCATTGCCGATGACGGTCACGCCGTCCCCAATGCGCACGGCCTCCATAAAGTTGTCCAAGGGCTTCAGGCCACTTTTGTCGTAATCGATCTGAAGCAGCGCCAGGTCACGGTCCTTGGCGATGAAAAACTGCGAAGGAAGCCGAATGACCTCCCCCCTCAGATTGGTACACTGCACGTTTTTAGCGCCGGCAATCACGTGTATGTTCGTGGCCAGGAAGCGTTTGCCTTTTGCCTCCATGATAAAGCCCGTGCCGGTTCCTCCATCAACGTCAATAATCGCAATCGACTGGTAAGGAATGTTATTCACCAGTTCCTGCGCTGCGGCCGACAAGGGCTCTTCTTCCGGCTCTTCCGGTTTTGCTTCCTCGTTTGCTGATTCGCCGTCATTGGAATTTCTCCCCGCCATATTCGACATCATTTCTTCACGCGGCTTATATTCTGGAATAAAGAGGCGTGGCTCACGCCATTCATCCTTTACGTAGGGAGCCCCCTCCGCAGGAGTAATGTAGCTGTAGATAAGCTCGGAAGCATAACTGAAGCGGATTTCCATCACTTGACGATAGACTGAGGAAGGATAGCTATTCGTGCTGCCCTCATGCCGAAAGGTTCGCCCGTCTAGGTCGCTCCAGGGAACGTCGGGTTGAGGGTTTCTCGTAAATGATTGTCCTTCAGCGGTGAATTCGAAGATGTTGCCAGCGCCAATGCCAGTAAACTTCACCTTAAAACGCTCGGTTGCCCTAAATTTGGCGACATAACGATAAAGCTCGGGGTTGTTTTTCATCCGCTCAGGGTCAAATTCAATCACATGCAAATTGTAGGCAACTTCCAGACCCTCCGGGAGCGAAACCGGTGAGCGATTGAACAAGGTAACACCTAGGGCGGGGCGACTGTAGCCAAGTCTGCTAGTCATTGATGACTCGCGCATCGACACTTCAAACATCGACTCATTACCAAGAATAAGGGGCATTGCCCACTGTAACACCTTTATCCTCGTGTGCTCACTTAAATCAGCAAAGGGGATCTTACGGACAACCCCTTCGCTATTGGTCACGAAAACCAAATCATTCTCCATCCGCGTGGCGACGCCTTCAACGCGCTCTCCACTAGCGGTGAAAATTTCATCCGGCGCCTGAGCGTTCAGCCCAAGCGATACCGCAAGATAAACAATCACGCAAAATAAAAACTTCATATACCCTTGTGCTCGACTACATGAAGATATGAGTCTCGATCAACACAAAACAATCAGATTCAAAAGAGCGCTACACCGCACCGTCCTGGCTGGCAATCTGCGCACCGCGTTCGCAGGCGGCGCTCAGTGAATCCGTGATCGATTTACCCGTGGTCAGCCCGTAGACGAGCGCCGCCATAAACGCATCGCCCGCGCCCACGGTGTCCTTCACTTCGACCGGGGGCGACTTGGCCGTGACAACTTCACCATCATCCCAGAAGACGCCGCCTTCGGCGCCGCGGGTCACACAAATTCTGGATGCGCCGGCGATCACCTTGAGCTTCGCGCATTGTTCGACCACGCCTTCCACCGTCTCAGCGGCGGGCGAATCCGTCAGGCGGCCCAACTCGATTTCGTTCAGCTTCACGAGGTCAGACTGAGCGGCGAGCTTGAGCGCCAGGTCAAGGTCATCGTAAGGCTCGCGCAAATTAACATCCAGACAACGCATCGGCCCCTCCACACTGAGCAAGGCCGCCAGCTGTTCGCGGTTGGGGTTCAGCCGCAGGGCGAGCGTTCCATAAACCACCGCGCTGGCCTGCGCCGCAGCGGAAAGGACATCGTGGCCCACGCAAAGCGCATCCCAGGCCACGGGCGTGGGAAATTCATAGCTCGCGTTGCCCGCCTCGCTCAGAGAGGCGATCACCGTGCCCGTCGGCAGCTCGTCATCGCGTCGCACAAAGTCCAGCTTCACACCCCGCGCTTGGGCTCGGCGCAAGGCTTCTTCCGCCAGAAAATCGCGCCCGACGGTAGACACCAGGCGCGCATCCGCGCCAAGCTGCGCTAAATGGCAAGCTACGTTAAACGGAGCGCCTCCCAGGAACAAGCCACGAGGCAGGCAGTCCCACAAAATTTCGCCAAAACAAATAATACTTGGTTGAGACACAGTAAAGATTCAGTCGTTGTTTAAGTCGGGTTTCAGTAGATTTTACCACTATAGTCGGGCAGTCCGAAAAGGCAAAAGAAACTGTCGCTTCCGTTCTTGGCGGATGCAAAAATTTCCCTACTGTTGCGCGTATGAGTGTCTACGAGACCGAGCCCCTGCTTGCCCAATATTTGCTGCTTCACTATGGCGACGCCAACGAAGTATTGCCCTACGCCTTTGGCCCCCAAAGCGCATTGGAGTTCCCCCGCCGCTGCGTGGAAGACCTCGTGGCGCGCATTGATGTGCCGCCCGGCGCCCGCGCACTCGATGTCGGCTGCTCGGTTGGCCGCGCCAGCTTCGAGCTCGCCCGCGTGTGCGAGGAAGTCATCGGCGTCGATTTCTCGGAAAGCTTTGTCAACGCCGCGCTTACTTTGCGGGACAAAGCTCAGCTCGATTACGAACGCCCGCACGAGGGCGACATCACCCTGCGCACCACCGCCGTGGCCCCCGACCGCGTGGACCGCCACCGCATCGACTTTCGCGTGGGCGACGCCATGAACTTACCTGCCGATCTAGGCCAATTCGATGTCCTCATGGCGTGTAATTTGATCTGCCGCCTCCCCGACCCGATGAAGTTCCTCGACCGCGCAAAGCAGCTCGTCAAGCCCGGTGGCCAGTTGGTCATCACCACGCCTTTCAGCTGGCTCGAAGACTACACGCCCAGGGAAAACTGGCTCGGCGGCCTCCCCGATAAATCCGACTCCTTCCTCGGCCTGCGCAGCGCCCTTAGCGCGGACTTCAAGCACGAACTCACCCAGGACATGCCCATGCTGATCAAGGAACATGCTCGCAAGTATCAGTGGACCGTCGTTCAAGGCACACGTTGGCGGCGCAAAGCCAGCGTCCCGCTGGACCGATAGATTTGCGCAATGCGCAAATGCCACTCCAACGGCGCCTTATCTGGAGACGGGGCCCCACCTTTGCCAGCGATCTGTAAAAAGCATTCTTTACGGCTAATTTCCTTTGCCAAAACCGAACGCGATCTTTTCAGTTCTCCACTTTTTCTCGCGCTATGAACGAAACCCATGTGATCTCCATTGCCCAGGAAATTAGCGTCCCCGTCATGCAAGTGGCGGCGACGGCCAAACTGCTCGACGAAGGCGCCACCGTGCCCTTTATCGCCCGCTACCGTAAGGAAGCCACGGGGCAACTGGACGAAGTGCAGATCACCGCGATCCGCGACCGCTTGGGCGAAATGAAGGCCCTCGACGACCGCCGCGCATCCATCGTGAAGTCCCTCGAAGAGCGCAACCTGATGACCGACGACCTCAAGGCCAAGATCGACGCCGCCGAGTCCGTCGCCCGCCTGGAGGACGTTTACCAGCCCTACCGCCCCAAGCGCCGCACCCGCGCCATGATCGCGCAAGAAAAGGGCCTCGCCCCGCTGGCGGATTTCCTCTTCGAAAACCAGGGTGCCGCCGTCCACGCCGAAGCTGCGAAGTTCGTCGTCGAGAGTGAGGAAGAAGACAAATCCGTGCCCGACGCCGAAGAGGCGCTCAAGGGCGCGCGCGACATCCTCGCCGAGCGCTTCAGCGACGACACCGAGATGCGCGTCGAGATGCGCAAAGTTTATGAGAACGACGCTATCCTCGAATCCAAGGTAATGTTTGGCAAAGAGGAGGAAGGCGCGAAATACCAGGACTATTTTGACTTCAGCGAATCGCTCAAAACCGTGCCTTCGCACCGCATGCTGGCCATCCGTCGCGGCGCGAACGAAGGCTTCCTGTTTTTCCGCATCGTCGTGGACGAAGAGCAGGCAACCGGCCTCATGAAGCGCCGCTTCCTGACGGGCAACGGCGAGGCCGCCAAACAAGTCGAGCTCGCCATTGAAGACTCCTTCAAGCGTCTGCTCGGGCCGTCGATGGAGACCGACTCCCGCCTGTCTTCCAAGAAACGCGCCGAGGAGCAGGCCACGAAGGTCTTTGCCGAAAACTTGCGCGAGCTGCTGCTTGCTTCCCCACTCGGCCAAAAGCGCGTCATGGCGGTCGACCCCGGTTTCCGCACCGGCTGCAAAGTCGTCTGCCTCGACGCCCAGGGCGCACTGCTGCACAACACCGTGATCTACCCAGGCATGGGCGGCTACAAGGACGAGGAGGCGAAGAACGTTGTCCTCGCAACCTGCCACCAGTTTAACATCGAAGCCATCGCGATCGGCAACGGCACCGCGAGCCGCGAGACCGAAGCGTTCATCAACAAGTGTGGTCTCCCGAAGTCCATCACCGTGGTGATGGTCAACGAGAGCGGCGCGTCGATCTACTCGGCGTCCGAAGTTGCGCGCGAAGAGTTTCCCGACCAAGACCTCACCGTGCGTGGTGCGGTGTCCATTGGCCGCCGTTTGATGGACCCCCTGGCCGAGCTCGTAAAGCTCGATCCGAAGAGCATCGGCGTGGGCCAATACCAGCACGACGTCGACCAAATGAAGCTCAAGGACAGCCTCGACGACGTCGTCGTCAGCTGCGTGAACGCCGTCGGCGTGGAGGTCAACACCGCCTCGAAGCAGCTGCTCAAATACGTTTCCGGCCTCAACACCCGCCTCGCCGAAAGCATCGTCGCCACGCGCAATGCCAACGGCCCCTTCCGCTCCCGCAAGGAGCTGCTCAAGGTTTCCGGCATGGGCCCGAAGAGCTACGAGCAATGCGCAGGCTTCCTCCGCATCCGCGATGGCGAGCACCCGCTCGACGGCTCCGCGGTCCACCCGGAGCGCTACACGCTGGTGGAAAAAATGGCCGCCGACGCCGGCTGCTCGGTCTCCGATCTCGTCCACAGCGACAAGCACCGCACGCGCATCCAACTGGAGAAATACGTCAGCGACGAGGTCGGCCTGCCAACGCTCAAGGACATCCAGTCCGAGCTCGCCAAGCCCGGCCGCGACCCGCGCGAAAAGTTTGAAGCGTTCAGTTTCGCCGAAGGCGTCAACACGATGGACGACCTATCCCCCGGACTTAAGCTGCCCGGCATCGTGACCAACGTTGCGGCGTTCGGCGCGTTCGTGGACATCGGCGTGCACCAGGACGGCCTTGTCCACATCAGCGAGCTGAGCGATGACTTCGTCAACGACCCGGCAGAGGTGGTCAAAGTCCACCAACACGTGCAAGTGACCGTGCTCGAAGTCGACGCCGCCCGTAAGCGTATTTCACTTTCGATGAAGACCATGCGCGACGGCGCTCAACCGCACAAGCACGCCGGTCGCGGCGGCGATCAACGCGATCGCAATGACCGGGGCCATCAACGCGGCGGTCACAATCGCGGCGGCTTCGGCGGACAGCGCGGCAATGACCGTGGCCCCCGCCGTGGCAACGACCGCCAGCGCAACCAATCCTTCGGCAATTCTCTCGGCGACCTCTTTTAAGCTTTGCATCGCAAAGTTTAACGTAGAAGCAGCATCTTGTCACTTTACCAATCCGACTGAAACCAAAGCGGCTGGAAGTCGCTTCTACATGGTTAACGATATCCAGTTCACGCTGCCGGTATATAGTCCACGCCGAGGCGGTAGCCGCGCTCTTGCAGGTCGGCTTCTATTTCCTGGCGCGCGCCTCGGGCGCCAACGTAGATCAAGACGCCCACCGGGCCCGGCGCGGGGAGTTCATCCGGTGAACGGACGGGGATGCCTTCGACTTCGCGCCCGATCTTTTTTGCGTCCACATCCACAAAGCTCGCCACTTTGACGCCAAGGCGGCGCAAGTGTTGCAGGCGCTTGCGAGTGGTGCGACCAGCGCCCCAGACGAAGACTTCCCGACGTGCAAAATGGTCCTTAACCCAGCGATGCAGGTAGTAAGCCTTGAGCTGGTAAAAAACGTCGACCTGATAGCGTGGATCGTTGCGGGAAAGACGAGTCGGCATGTCACGCCAATGCAGAAGAAACTCCGGGCACTTGCCCATCTGCACGCCGGCGTCAGCCCAGCGCAACCACAGCTCGTAGTCCTCCGGGAAATCGCCGTTTCTGTAGTCCCCAAACTGCTCAATCACCGAACGCCGGAAGCACACGCTCGGGTGCGCGTAGGGCGACTCCACAAAACGGTAGAGGCGGATATCCGTGGGCGTCAGCAGCGTGTTAATCCAGTCTACATAGTTGGCGTAACCGACGTGTTGATCACGGTCGCCGAGGTAGGTCACACAGCTGCCAACCACGCCGATGTCCGGATTTTCTTCGAGGAAACGAATCTGCGTTTCGAGCCGGTGAAAGGTGGCGATATCGTCGGCGTCCATACGCACCAGGTAATGCCCTTCGGACTCCTTGATGGCGAAGTTAAGCGCATCGACAATGCCCCTGCCCGGATTCATCTTGCAACGGATGCGTGGGTCCGCCTTGGCCAGCTTGCGCGCAATATCCCCCGTGGCGTCCGTCGAGTGGTCATCCACAATAATCATCTCCCAGGCGAACATCGACTGGGCCATGATCGAACGCACGGCGAGCTCGAGGGTTTCCTCGGCATTCCTCACCGGCAGCAGCACCGATACCTGTGGCGGCATGGGGGAGACGCTAACCATTCCTCGCCAAAGCGCAAGCGAGGAGCGAGGCCTTCGCTACGGGCCCACGACACTGTTGACCTTGAAGGTAGGCAGAAAAAGCACACAGGCCGATAGCACGGCCAAAATCAGCATTACAGCTGAGAGCCCCCAGAAAACACCGCTATAATCCTGCTCGATCTTCGACGAAGTCGCCACGGCAAAACCGCCGATGATAGCCACAAACAATCCCGCCGTTACTGCTAAATTATACTTTAAAAACATTCCGACATCGATCAGCAGTTGCGTTAACCTCGGCAGCTCAACGCCAAAGTCCGCGAACATCTCCGCAAAGATCGGCGCGATGTACAGCAGCCCCAAAAGCAGGATCAGGCACAGCGAGAAGAACACCGTCGGCGCAGCAATGGAGCCCACTCCTTTAATATGTCGATCACTCATGCTGTAACATTAACTACTTTCCAGAGGCTTTGGCCAGCAATAAACGCAGCGCAAACACGAGCAGCCCCAGCGGACCGAAAAGCCAGCAGAGCGCGAGCTCCACCGGAATGCGCCATTTGCGCTTGCGCGCTTCGATGAAGATCGTTTCGCCCAGGAAGAGGTTCAGTATCTGCGCGTGCAGCCAGAGGATCAGCAACACCAGCGGGTGTGTGGCGACGGCGGCCTGGTCACTGTAGTTGAGCCCGGTTGGCGCGTCCGGCAACCCCACGGACCACAGTTGGTAATACAGATAAATCAGCCCCAGCGCAAAAATCGGCGGCGCCAGGTAAGGCGTGCACAGGTGGCGCGTGTATGGCTTGCCCGGCAAGAAAATCATCAGCGCCCAAAACGGCGCCCCCGCCAGCGTAATGATCCAAAAGAGCCGCGTGAGCGTCTCCCCGGCAAAAAGCTCAATCATCCAGCTAGGCATGATGCGTGAAGAACTTTTGCAGCGGATGAACACGGATGAAACGCAGGTATTGCATTAAGCCGAAATTATTCAGCCAGCGATGATCTTGGCAAAAAAATTTCCCCGCCCGGCATAAAACCGGACGGGGACCTCTCATCTACCCCCTGGTTATCTGGGATGCTCCCACCCCATCTAACTGGAAATTCGAAAGTTAACTATCACTTAATACTTAACGCTGCAACCGTAAGGTTTGCTCTTGGGCGTGGTGATGTTCTTGCCCTCCATGGATGCGCTCAGCGCGAGGTCCACGTAGTTGTCGGCGGTGTCCACATCGCCAGGGTTGGCGGAGCGCTTGCTGTCGATCGCGCCCATGTAGACGATTTCGCCGTCCGGGTTGATCACATACATTTGCGGCGTATTGGTCGCGCCGTATTCCTTGCCGACTTTACCGGTGTCGTCCACGAGGTAAGCGGTGCCAGACCAGCCCTTTTCCACGTTGGTTTCCTGGGCCTTGGCGGGGTCCATGTGGCCTTGCTTGCCGGGGGCGGATGAGCAGATCGACAACCACACGACGTCTTTACCGGTCCACTCCTTCTGGAGTTCGGTCATCTTGGTGGAGCCGTCGTAAAATTTCTTCACGAAGGGGCAACCGTAGTTGGTCCATTCCAGGACAACCCATTTACCCTTGTAATCAGCCAGGCTGTGCTCGACGCCGTCAGCGCCGGGCAACGTGAAATCGGGCGCTTCCTGGCCGACATCGACCTTGGCGGAAGCCGTCAGGGCGACGGACATAATGGAAGCGGCAATGAGGATATTGCGGAGTGTTTTCATAGCGATTGAAGCGTGTGTTCTGGTTTTACGACCTCACCAGGCCGGTTTTGTTCAAAGTATTAAGGTGTCGGCGGAATGAAAATCGTCAAATAACTTGCGCCGATTTGCGGTTCGGGCAAAGTACATCGCATGCAGGCAGAGGAACTATGGCAGGAATTAAGGCAAGAGGCGGAAAATATCGCCAGGCGCGAGCCTGCGCTTTCGGGCCTGATGAACGAGGTCATCCTGCTGCGCCACAGCCTGCAGGAGGCGCTGAGTGTGCGCCTGTCGCGCAAGCTGGCCTACCACGCCACGCCGGAAGGCTACCTGAAGGAGGTCTTCATGGAGTCCTTCGACCACGACCCGACGCTGATCAAGCGCGTGGTCAACGACATCCAGGCCGTCAGTGAGCGCGACCCGGCCTGCCCCAATGCGCTTTACCCGGTGCTGTATTTCAAGGGCTTTCAGGCGCTGACGTGCTACCGCATCGCGCATCACTTGCTTTTGAGCAATCGGGAAGACCTCGCGTTCTATTTACAAAGCCTGATCAGTGAAGTGTTCGCGGTGGACATCCACCCCGCCGCGCGCATTGGCTCGGGCATCCTGCTCGACCACGCCACGAGCTTTGTCGCGGGCGAAACCGCCGTCATCGAAGACGACGTGTCCATCCTGCATGAAGTGACGCTCGGTGGCACCGGCAAGGACAAGGGCGACCGCCACCCCAAAGTGCGCCATGGCGTGCTCATTGGCGCGGGCGCCAAACTGTTGGGCAACATCGAGATCGGCGAATGCGCGAAGATCGGCGCCGGCTCGGTCGTCGTCAACGACATCCCGCCGCACAGCACGGCGGTTGGCGTGCCCGCGCGCGTCGTCGGCGTCGCCGCCGAAGATGAGCCCTGCCGCATGATGAACCACCGCTTCAGCAACGCGGATTAGGCAGCGTCAGCCAAGTCGATTAGACAATTAAAAGGTGGAGCCCGATGTCTCCATCGGGCAAGAGTTTGCCTCGCAGCCACCACGCGAATACGGCCTATTTAAAACGGGCCATGAGCGGCACCAGGATCTCGGTGACCACGCCTGCGCCGTTGTCGCGCGCATGCCCACGAGCCACGGCGGACACCGTGCGCGCCGATTCGCTGTCTTCCCGGCCATCGGGGAACGCGCGTTGGGCGAGAGACAGGTAAGCCGTGCCAAAATCCAGCGCCAGCGTGGCGAGCGCCGGGTCGTTGCTGACCTCCGCCGCCAGACCGATGAGAATCGGGTTGTGCTGGCGTATCTGCCCGTCTTCCTTCCAGTGCGGCTGGTCGGAACACTTGCCAATGCCCAGCACATCGCTGCCGAAAATGGGCGCCACATCGAGGTCGATCACCTCAATGCCAGCCGGAATCAGGTGGGCGAATTCCTGCATTACGCGAGCGTCGTAGCGGTTGCTCTTGGCAATGCGGCGGTAAAAGCGGATTGCCGCAGCCAATGCACCCGCATCCGGGTCTAACAACTCCGGCATCAAGGCGTCGATGATGGCCTCGGCCGCCTGCCGGAAGCGCAGGTCAGCGGAAATATTCCAGAGCTTCAGGAGCGCTTCGACCGCGCCCGCGCTCAACAAAGCCTCGCCACGATGCAGGTTTTCGCGCGGGTCATTGGCAATGTGCGGCTCGTAGACTGCGCCGTTTTCATCCAGGCCAACTGGCAACATCTCACCCGCGATGATCGCGTCGGCCCAGCGGCCGCCATATTCAATGGCCCACTTCGCGTAGCGCTGGGACCGGTTGATCCGGTAAGCAGCCAGCGCCAGGCTGATGCAGTGGAAATGCTCCGGCGTATTGAATTCCGGCGAGCTGTCTTTATTAAAGCCCTCGGCGCCAAACGTGTGGCTCGGGAAAATGCGCTTTTCGGCATCGTACCACGGGTCGACGTCCTCGCTCCAGTTGCCCAGATGCTCTGCGGCGTCGAGCAGCTGCCCGATGGTCACCACGTCGTCGTCAAAGCGGGCCAGTTGGGCCAGAAAAATTTCAAAATGTTGCATGCCGCGCGTAACGTCGGCAATGCGCCAATAGCCGTGCCGCCAGGCTTCGGAGCTCTGGAAATGCCGGGCCGTCAGATCGCGCAATTTGTGCAGGAAACGGGCGCCGTGGTGCGCAGGCTCGAAGTAAAGCAGCGGGAGCCAGCCAGTGGCGTAAACGGCCTGATCCGGCGTATCCAGCGGGGGCTCATTCTCGTAGCGGCGAATACAGTCGTCCGCCCAACTGCGCAACTCGCGCAACAGGCACTTCCCCGCTTCGCGCGGGTCCTGGTGTCGGGCGAGTTTAAAGTGATACATCGGGTAGTTGGGCGGGCGGAGGCGGCAGCGCTAGATGTGCTTGGAGTCTGCTTCGTCTTTGACCACGTAACCACTGTCCTGACGGGCGTGGTTCACCTTGTTTTTCTTGGTGTAGGCCTCGTAAACATCTTCAGCGGACATGCCGAGCACTTGAGCGGTGGAGATCAGGAAGTGAAACAGGTCGACGACTTCCACGCGGGCGTTTTGCTCATCAAACTCCTGATACTTCGCCCACCATTTCCACGGCACAGAATCGATCAGCTCGGCGGTTTCCTGCTGCATCGCGCGTGTGTAATTGAGCACCCACTTAATTTTTTCCTCCTGGGTCAGGCTGCTGGTATCGACCCCAATGCGCTTGTTGAGCGCTTCTTGCTGCTGAAAGATTTCGTCGAGCTTGTCCATGCCGTCACGTAAGCCGGACCGGGGCTTGGGGGCAAGTTTTTTACGCCGTCAGCCTGCGTGGTTTTTGCAAAATGAACCGGGGAGCACGTTTTGTAATTTTGCATTTTAAATTCCCCATCAATGCGTCAAGCTGGCGCGTTTATGGGAAGACACGCCGTCAAACGCGAAATGGATCTGCAAATCCTTCTGGAGTGGATTGCCGACGGCGCGCGCGTGCTCGACCTGGGCTGCGGGCGCGGCATTTTGCTGGAGGAGCTGATGAACCGCAAAAACTGCTACGCCGTGGGCATCGACAACGACCTGGCCAAAATCACCTCCTGCGTGAAGCGCGGCGTGCCCGCCTACCAGGGCGATCTCTCCGAACTCCTCCCCTGCTACGACGACAACTCTTTTGACTGGGTGGTCTGCTCACGGACCCTCCAGGAGCTGGACAACTCCCGCGAAATTCTGGAGCAGGCGCTCCGCGTGGGCAAAAGCCTGGCCGTCGGCTTCGTCAACCACGGTTACTGGCTCAACCGCTGGCACATGCTCCGCAGCGGCTCCCGCGTGCGCAACGAAGTCTACCCGGAAGCCTGGTGGGAAAGTCGCAAAATGAACCCCGTTTCCGTGGCGAGCTTTGAGGAGTTTTGCCAAGCCGAAAAGGCCAGCATCCACCGCCGCAAATTCCTGGCCTCCGACTGGCGCAGCCCCTGCAATTTCCTGCCCGGCTGGTTCGCCGGATACGCGGTCTACGAGGTCCGCCGCGGGTAGCATTCGCCATCAGGCGTGTCTTACTCGGGCAGGTTCAGCACTGGCAGTTCAATCGTGATGCCTTGCTTCTGGGGAGCCGCTTCTTCAGCAACGGGTTTCTTGAAGGCCGCTTCGTAGCCTTCCTTGCTCATGCGCTTCCAGTGCGACGTATCGCCCTTGTCCACCTTGTTGCCAATGCCATAAGTACGGTATTCCGACTCCGGCACCTCGAAAAAGACGATTTGGTTGATCACATCACTCTTGCAGGTGAACAGGAAGCGTGGGTCAACCCAATCGCTGAATTCCCGTTGAGGATGACCGATGCGCATTTCCTTCGTCACGACATAGCCAGGCACAATCTCCTTGCGCTGCACGCTGTAGCTGCCCACCGGAATAAAGCTATCCAGGGAAACAGTGTCCCAGTTCGTGGCCACATGATAAATGCCATAAGCAAGCCCCGCAAACAGGAGGAAGCCCAACAGTGACATGAACTTGCCCCAGACGCCCATCAGGGCATGCTTAAACCGGTTAGAGGCTTTCCGGCGGGCATGGATATCCCGCATCCGCCGCCCGGTGATGTGCTCGGCGGCCGCTTTGCCCGCATCTGGTTGACGCTCTTTAGGAATTAATTTCAGTTTACCCATCGATATACTTGCTCGACACTACCCTTACGCGGTATCTGGGCATGTCAATGACTCACGGTCACGAAAACGGATATTTTGCCAAAATTGGCGATTTGGCGCCAGCGCTGCAGATGCTCATTAGCAACGCTTGCCTAACGAACTGGCGACTGGCCGGTTGCCTGCGCAAAGTCACGGCTGCTGACCGTTGACCAGCTCGATGCGTAGTCCGACTGAACCTGGGCCCCGACAAACGCCTTTTCATAATCCGACTCGTTGATCCGAAAATAGAAAACCTTGTTGGTCGTGTTGCCTGTGCAGACCAGGTAATAAGTCGGCTCAACCCAATCTGTGTAATCCTTGCTCTTCTGGGTTTTGCCCTTCTCCTTGTCGACCAGCGAGCCGGGCACCAAAATCTTTTGCGACACCGTCAACTGCTTGTCCTTGTCGGACGAGGGCAACACTGACTCGATTTTCTCAACGATTTTTGCCGTAGACGAGTCAACAGCTTCCTCCGACTCAGCCGCCTGCCCCTGATAATACTGGTAGGCGAAGTAGCCGCCGCCCCCCAACAGGGCAAGCACCACCAGAAACTTAAATAACGAACCAATGGCCCCGTTGCGCTGCTGGGCGCGGTCAAAGCGCTCCTGCTCAGCCATTTTCTTGGCGCGGGCTTCGGGATCTCGGCGGGATGGTTTGGGCGTGTAGTCGTCCATCAGGAAATATCATTATAGGGGACGCGCCAGCGTCAACTGCGGAAATTCGCCAATCTAGCGTCAGCGAAGATTTTTTACATGATGCAGGCCTTCACCGATTGCGTGGGTTGGAGTCCCGCCTTCAGGCGACCATGCTGCCACCCCCATCATCGACTCCAGCGCACTGATCCATGCAAAAACCGCCCCAACCCCATTTCGGTGAAATCCCCTCGCAGTCGCGGTTTGCCAAGGCGCGGTTTTCCCCTTTGTTTGATGCCGTGACGAAAAAAGCCCAACTCGCCCGACTCCGCCGACGCCTCGGCGACGCCGTCAGCACCGCCGAAGGCGATCTCGCCCGCTGCTCGCTCGACAGCGCGCGCCTGCCCTTTCGCCCGGACGCCGTCGTCCGCCCGCAGTCCGACGACCAATTGCAGAAAATGCTGCTCCTGGCCAACGAACTGCGCGTGCCCGTGACGCCGCGTGGCGCGGGCTCGGCCACCACCGGCGCCGCCTCCCCCATCCACGGCGGCTGGGTGCTCGACCTGACTGGCTGGAATCAGATCCAAATCGACGCCACCGCTGGCATGGCCCATGTCGGCGCCGGCGCCGTCACCAAAGACATCAATGACGCCGCCGAGCGCAAGGGCTGGTTTTACCCACCCGACCCCTCCTCGCTCAAATACTGCACCATCGGCGGCAACCTCGCCACCAACGCGGGCGGTCTGCGCGGCGCCAAATACGGCGTCACGCGCGACTATGTCTTTGCGCTGGAAGGCTTTTTACCAACCGGAGAACCCGTTCGCTGGGGCGCCCCGCTGAAGAAATTTGCCTCTGGCTTCAACCTGCGCGACCTCTGGATCGGCTCCGAAGGTATGCTCGGCGTCATCACCGGCGCCACGCTCAAGCTCATCCCCAAACCCGCAAGTCGCTGGACCTGTTTGGCCGCCTTTCAAAATGAAAGCCAGGCGCTCCGGGCCGTGAAAAAACTGCTCGGGCTCCGCGTCGTGCCCAGCATCCTCGAATTCCTCGACCGCCAGAGCGTGGACTGCGCGCAACGGCGGCGCGGCGGACCGTTTTTCCCGAAAATCAAAACCTGCTCGCTCCTCCTGCTGGAGCTCGACGGCCACCCCGCCGCCGTGCGCGAATCCAGGCAGATCGTGCAAGCGCTCTTTAAAGAGCGCGCCCTCGCCAGCCGCCAAACCAGTGACCCCGCGCAGGCGGAAACGCTCTGGGAAGCCCGCCGCACCTGCTCGCAGGCAATGTTCCAAATGGGCGACACCAAGCTCAACGAGGACATCGTGGTGCCGCTGCAATCCTACGAACCACTCATTCGCTACACCTTGGAGCTCAAGAAGTTAACCGGCCTGGCGACGCCGACCTTTGGTCACGTGGCCGATGGCAATTTCCACGTCCACCTGATGTATGATCATGGCGACCCCGACCAGTGCGCCCACGCCGAGCGCGGCCTGCAGTTGCTCATGGAAAAAGTCGTCGAACTCGGCGGCGCCATCACCGGCGAGCACGGCGTAGGCCTGGCCAAATCCCCATTCCTGCACCTGCAACACACCAAGGCCGAGATCGCCGCCATGAAGCGCATCAAGGACGCCCTCGACCCCAACGGCATCCTCAACCCCGGCAAAATGTTTGATGAATTCATCATGTGGCGCCACGAGCGCGACTACGCCTGGACCTTCCCCTGGGACCACCATAAGGCCTAGTTAGGTGTTCGAAAAGGTGGAGCCCGGTGTCCCTACCGGGCTTGGTATTGCCTCTCCGTCAACCCGCTGGATGAAACAAGCCCGGTAGAGACACCGGACTCCACCTGTTGAAATAGCTTTTTTGCATTTTCGAACACTCCTTAGGGAGTGTTTTCAGTCAATTTTGCCCCAACGGGGCTACGCATCAATAGCCCAGGGTTGGCATGAGGCCGCAGATGCGGCAGAATGCCTACCCTGGGGCCACGCTGGTTGCATTGCCCTATCCCAACGGGATTGCGCAAAACGACATCTTGCGTAGCCCCGTTGGGGCAGCCCAAGATGCAAAATGAGTCTCCGTTGGCCCTTGCAAGTTGGACTTTCTGGCTCAATAGCTCGACCAATGAATCGAAAGGAACTACTGAGCCAGTTCTACGTCGGAACGCTATCCACAGTTCTGATTGTCGGACTTTTCATTGGCGCTGCCCTCAGCCAAGTTTCTTCACCGGATTACCAAGAGCTCTATTTACGCACACTTCCATTCTTCCTTGCAGGCTTTCTGTCATACGGGCTCTTAATCTGGAGCATGAAAAGGATTTCTTGGCCAGCATCCGCTTGGACTGTGATAGGATTGCTTTTCTTTATAGAGTTTTCGCTCAGAGTCTGGGCCTAAAAGTGGCACGTAGGAACGGTTCTCCTCAACCCTCCGCCACACATGGTGTTTCAATGGAACAGTTAGGGCAACCGTCCCCACCGTGTACGCCCCAGAACCACGATGCGGGCCGCAAAGACGCCAGCGTCCCCCAGCTCAAAAAACTGCACAAAAAACCATAAAAACGCTTGCCATGTTCACTTTTTTGTTTAGTATACAAATCTTCCATCACCTTAAAATCCACCAACGCCATTTCTCCCATGAAACCACGCCATCCGATTTAGTCGACGGGGCCCACTGCGCCCCTCACCACGCCTTGCTTGGCGATGTCCAAGCCACTGGAGCTTCCCACGGAGCCCATTCGCGAGCAACGCCATTTGGGCTGCCTGACGCCGTCAGCGCCACGCCCAATCGCCCGCGACGCTCCCAGGCTTTAAACCAGCCCCCGCGAACCATTGCGTCTGCGGGCGCACGCCAGTGGCGACCCATCCATGTCACTTGCCAGGCGTCCCACCCTCCATTCCGCCGCGCCCGCCGCGCCATAAGCCACAGCGCCAACTCACCATTGGCCGCCGAGCTTTGCCGTGCCGCCCATTCGGAGCCAGGTCTGGCGCCAAGTTAATTCAATCAAGTTGCGCGCTCGCTCAAGGTTGGAGTCCCGGCTTTAGCCGGCCATGCTGCCTCACCGTACTGGCATGGCCGCCTGAAGGCGGGGCTCCAACCCACGCCAATGCAACAAAACACAAACACTGGTCCATTTGAGGAAATCTGCCCCCCCCCCACACACACTCTCTCTCTCTTATATATACGCAATTAACCACCACCTCCCCCCCCCTTCCCAGAAAATCCACACTTCACACTCCCCCCCCTCCCCCACAAAAAAACAGCTTCCCTAAAATGCTAAATTCTATTCCATTCCTAACCATGTCCGAAGAAACCCAAGACCTTAAGCAGCTCATCACCGGCATTGCCAAGCAGGCCCGGGCGGCCTCGCTCGAGCTGGCCGTACTGGACGCCAGCGTCAAAAACCAGGCGCTGGGCATCCTGGCTGAGCGCATTGTCGCTGCGACGGACGAATTGCTCGCAGCGAATAAGAAGGACCTCGCCGCCGCCGAAGCCTTGGAACTCGCCAAGCCCATGGTCGAGCGGTTGACCTTTACCCCCGAGCGCATCCAGAAAATGGCCGATGGCGTGAAGGAAGTCGCCGCCCTCCCCGACCCCGTCGGCGAGGAGCTGGAGCAGATCGAGCGCCCCAACGGCCTCGACATCCGCAAAGTGCGCGTCCCCATCGGCGTGGTGGGCATCATTTTCGAATCACGTCCCAACGTGACGATTGACTGCGCGGTGCTCTGCTTGAAAAGCGGCAACGCGGCCATCCTCCGCGGCGGCAAGGAAGCCTTCCACACCAACATGGCCCTGGCCAAAATATTGGCCGAAGCGCTGGCCGAGGCGGGCATCAACCCGCACGCCGTCCAACTGATCCCCACCGTGGACCGCTGGGCGCTGACCGAGCTGCTCAAGCTCGACCAATACGTGCACTGCATCATCCCCCGCGGCGGCGAAAGCCTCATCCGCTTCGTCGCGGAAAACAGCCGCATCCCCGTCATCAAGCATTACACTGGCGTGTGCTCGATCTACGTGGACATTGACGCCGACGCCGACCTGGCTGAGTCCATCGTGATCAACGCCAAGACCCAGCGCGTCAGCGTCTGCAACGCGATCGAAAACCTCTTCATCCACCGTGAGGCCGCGCCGGACCTCCTCCCCCGCCTCACCCACGCCCTGGAAAACAAGGGCGTCGTGCTGCGGGTCGACCAGGACTCCGGCCGGATGCTGGAAAAGATCAACGCTGGCGGCATCGCCCACGGCGCGCCCGGCATTGAGTTTGAGTACGCCACGGAGGACGATTTTTACGAGGAATACCTCGACTACAAAATCGCGATCAAGCTCGTTGACGACGTTGCCGAGGCCGTTGCCTGCATCAATCGATACGGCAGCGCGCACTCCGATGGCATCGTCACCACCAACGAAGCAACGGCGAAAAAGTTCCTGCAGGGCGTCGACTCCGCCACGGTTTACTGGAATGCGAGCACCCGCTTCACCGATGGCTATGAATTTGGCCTGGGCGCGGAAATTGGCATTTCGACGGACCGCCTGCACGCCCGCGGCCCCATGGGCTTGCGTGAGCTTTGCACTTACAAATATCTGGTTTTCGGCACGGGTCAAATCAAGTAGCCCCCTCCCCCGATTGGTGTCGGCGGGCGGTGACAAATTCCATAAGCCATTACCCCTATGCGACTAAGGGCATATTGGCACGTTTCCGCGCATGATGAATCCGACCTTCATTAACTATCCTTAGTCAAAAACCCTACATTTAAAGTGCTCTTTTACATGGGTTTATGCACTTGATTCCGCATGCTGGCGACGATACGCAATCACTCTAATGAAGACAACGATCTCTCCCCAGGAATTGTCTGACGCACTGCGACACAACCCGGATAACTGGTTCTTAATCGACGTTCGCAGCCCGGGCGAATACCGCAGTGGGCACATCCCCGGAGCGTCCAATTACCCCATCGACCGGTTCACCGAAACAGAGGTGAAGCAGCTCCACCATGCCGCCAACGGGCGTCGCGTTTGCCTGATCTGCCAGTCCGGCGTGCGCTCCAAGCGCGCATTTGCGATCTGGAAATCAACGGGGCTGGACAACGTAGTGGAGCTCGAAGGCGGCATGAATCGTTGGCCGGGCGAGGCTGGCGTCAGCGCCGCCTCCAGCGGAGGCATGAACCTGGATCGGCAGGTCAAAATCATCGCCGGACTCAACGTCATCGTTGGCTCGCTGCTGGGCGCCTTCATCAGCCCGTGGTTCCTCCTGATTCCGGGCGTCTTCGGCGTGGGGCTCACAGTCGCCGGCGTTTCCGGCAGTTGCGGCCTGGCCATCGCCTTAACCAGAATGCCCTGGAACCGCTAGAACGCGGTCATCATTAAATCCCGCTCGGCGGCGGTTCCGGTGGCTGAATGGCGCGGATCTGCGCAAAGTTGCCTTCCTCGCAAGCCGTTACAAACCCTTCAGTGTAAGCCTTCAGCCGGTCCCACAACTGGCGTATCGCGGTAGCCTCCTGATCGGTGATCTTGTTATCCAGCGCAGCCTGGGTAATCTCGGACAACAGGGCGGCGAACTGGCGGACGATTTCGTTGGTCGCCGGCATGTAGCGATAAGCCCGCGCCGCGCTTTCCGGATCGCGAATAAACACGCCATCGGCCTGTTGGCACAGCCAATGCAGCACCTCGTTATCCGGCGCTACAGAGTTGAGCTGCACCGCGCGATCAAGGGGGTTCGTCGTGCCGCTCTGGTCCTCCCCCACCGGCTGCGACCATTTATAGAGGAGAGAGACGGAAACGCCAATTTCCTCCGCGATTTGTTTTGGGCTCTGGTCGGCAAAGCATGCTTTCACCACTTGATGCGATTTCATGACGGTGGGATTCTGTGACGCCGTGCCACAGGAAGCAAGCCTCAGGAGTAAAAATGCCAGACTCTGGGAGATTTAACACTGGAGTTGTTAGCCTATATCGCATACAAGACGGACCGTTCTCATGCACGAAACGCAAGCCGCCAACAGGCGGAACTTTCGCCTACGCCACCGCTGTGATTGACAACGCCAACTCACCCAACATCCTCACCACAACAAACACTTAGCCATTCCATCACCGGGTATCACCGCCATGCTTGGTTTCCTGAAAAATCTATTCAAAGCCGGGGGCAGCTCCTCCGACGGCCTCATTCAAAGTCAACGCGAAGCCATCGTCGACCTGTTGGTTTACTGCATGTATTCGGACCGCACGGTCTCGCTCGCCGAAGACCAGCTCATCCAGCGCCGCCTGGAATCCATGGATTGGCAAGCCGTGGACAGCATCGACCATTATTACGACCTTTCCGTGACGCGGGTGCGCGACATCTTGGGCAATGACGCCGCCCGCAAGAGCTTTCTGGAGCGCGTGTCTGCGGGGTTGGGCGACTCCGCCACCCGCGAAAAGGCCTTCCAGCTCAGCCATCAGCTATTCCTGAGCGACGGAGTGGAAAGCCCAGATGAAGCCGCGCTCGAAGCCGAACTCCGTGACGCCCTGCTCTAGAAGTCGTCTGCGCATTTAACCACTCCCCTGAATTTCCAGACTGCCTAGGGCCGCGCTTTATTCCTTTGACGCTAATCAATGGCTCAAATACACTGCGAACGTTATCAATCGACGGGGCCCTAGAACATTCCCCAGATAACTACTACTGTTTTGGACTTAAAACTGCAGCTGCAATCTCGCTCGCTCCGGGATAAGATCACCCTGATTATTGGGCTAACGGGTCTTGTCCTGCTGATGCTTTCCGGCATCGGCATCGTCATTTACCAGACCTTCGACAGCCTCCGCGCCTTGGAGCAGGAACTGAGCAGCAACTCCAAGCTGATCGGTCACCAGATCGCCCTGGCGGCGGAACGAGCTGACCCCTACGAAGTCAAAACCGCACTCAGCCTGCCGCTGCAGCAAGAGCAGCTGAACTGGATCGCCTTTCAGCGCGCCAATGGCGAAATCATCTACGGCGAGGCCAGCGCCAGCCGCGCGCCGCAAACCATCCAGTCGCAAGAGGTCGACCGCATGACCATTCAAGATGGCGAGGCCATCTACTACCACCGCATTATCCACCGCAACCACTACTACGGCACGCTCGCCCTGGCCTCCAACCTGGCCCCCGTCTGGCGATCAGTCGGCATGAGCCTGCTCGCCAGCTTTTCCATCCTCTTCGCCTGCCTGCTCGTCGCGCACCGTCTCTCAGCCCGCTTACTTGACTTTATCCTGATCCCCGTGCGCCAGTTGGCGGAAACCGCAGGCCGTATTACCCGCTCCAACAACTTCTCCCTGCGCGCCATTAAAAACTCCGACGATGAGCTGGGGCAGCTCACCGACGCCTTTAACCACATGCTCGTCCACATCGAAGCCCGCGAGAGCGAGCTTGAGCAAGCCAGGCGCGAACTGGAAACGAAGGTCAAGCAGCTCAATGAAGAGCAGGAGCAGCTCCGCAAAGCGCAAATACGCGAAAGGCGTTTACAGCAGCGCCTCGTGATTGCCCAGCGGCTGGAGTCCCAGAACCTCCGCAGCGCCAAGGAGCAGGCGGAAACCTCCAGCAGCGCAAAATCCGAGTTTCTGGCGTCCATGAGCCACGAAATCCGCACGCCGATGAACGGCATTATGGGCTTTGCCTCCCTCTTAAAGGAAACCAACCTGGACGAGGAGCAGACCGAGCTGGCGGACATCATTCACTCCAGCGCCAATAACCTGCTGACCCTGCTCAACGACTTGCTCGACTTTTCCAAAATCGAGGCGGGCCATATCGAACTGAACTTCTCCCCCTTCGACCTCAAGTCCCTACTGCACGAGACTGAGTCGATCTTCCAGCATGAAATTGCGCGCAAAGAGCTCGCACTGAAGATCCATGTATCCGAGCGGACGCCCCACACCGTAGTCACAGACGCCAGCCGTCTGCGCCAAATATTGTTTAACCTCGCTGGCAACGCCATTAAATTCACCGACGAGGGCACAGTCGAAATACGTGTGGACGCGATCCCCGTCAGCTCCAAGGAACTGCTTTGCGAATATTCGCTGAATATCGAGGTGCGCGACACCGGCATCGGCATCGCTGAGAGCAACCAGGCCAGGATCTTCAATTCCTTCACCCAAGTAGACGCCAGCGCGACCAAGCGCTTCGGCGGCGCCGGCCTCGGGCTCGCCATTTCCAAGCGCTTGACGGAGATGCTGGGCGGGGAGATCGGGGTCCGCAGCAAAATCGGCGATGGCTCGACGTTTTTCATCACGATCCCCGTGCGGGCGGCCTCTCCCGCCAAGGAAAAGATCATCGAAACGCCCGTCCTGACTGGTGGTCGCGCGCTGCGCGTGCTCGTCGCCGAAGACAGCCCAGTCAGCCAGAAACTTCTCTCCGCACTGCTCTATCGTCGGGGCCATTCCTGCCAGATTGTCGAATCAGGCGAAGAGCTGCTGCGCGCCTACATGCCGGGAGAATTCGATGTCGTCGTGGCTGATGTGCACATGCCAGATCTCGACGGGCTCACCGCCGTGGCGAAAATCCGCAAGCGCGAAAGCGCGGCCGAGCGCAAGGGCATCGCCCCGGCCTACATTGTCATCATCACGGCAGACGCGGTGGGCGCCACACGCCAGGACGCCATGAAGGCCGGCGCCGATGAATACATGAACAAGCCCATGGTGAACGAGGAGTTCTACCAAGCGCTGGAAACCGCCCGGCAACGGCTGGAGCGCAACACCACGCCATAAAAAAGCCCCGCTTCTTGATCAAGCGGGGCCAGAGATTGGTCTAAAGTTGACTTAAGCGAGGGCGTCGACTGCTTCTTCGCGGGTTCCGTAGATCGGGAAGATCGAAGTGAAGCCGGAGATTTCGAAAACCTGCTTAACGTTAGGGTTCAGCGTGGACAGCGCAATCGAGCCATTCAGCTTCTTAAATTGCTTGGCGGCAGCGAGTAATACGCGCAGACCGGCGCTGCTGATGTAGTCCAACTCACGGCAATCCACGAGCACTTTTTGCTCACTGGATTCGACCAAGGCGTTGAGCGTTTCCTCAAGCTGGCCGGAAGTGCCGGCGTCGAGTCGGCCCTTCAAGCTGACAATGTTGATGCTGTCTTGTTTTTCCTGGTTGATTTCCACAGTGCTATGGGGGTTGGTAAGTTAGTAGGTTCTAAAGTTGATCTGACCAAAAAACGGCGACATGCCCCCCGAATCAAGACTAATTATCGCTCTAAAACTGTGTTCGTCCGTTTTTGCTCGATGAAAAATGCCTCTAACCTTCGGCATATTACAACCGCGTTACAAACACAGTTTCAAACTCTGCGAAACGCTACGTTTCAGTAAATCATTCCGAAACTCCGACCGTCTCACTCCGCAGGCACGCCAAAGGCTGTAAGCAGGCCATATCGAAATAACCCATCAGGGAATAAACAGATATGCCCAGACATCTGACGTTCCCTACCTCATTCGATTATTGCGCTTCGGCCAATACATCATTTCCTGATATTCAACTTGAGTGCTAACTAGTGGCAGCTATCCGATACGACAGACACCGAAAACCTGCATGGCGAATCGCCTTGGCCTGCTGCGCCCTGCTTTGCGCGGCTCAGGTGGCGGCGGACAGCAATGACCACCCGAACGACTTTACCAAAGTCACCCTCCAACTCAAGTGGGAGCATCAGTTTCAGTTCGCCGGTTTTTACGCCGCCCTTGAAAAAGGTTATTACCGCGATGCAGGATTGGAGGTGGAAATCCTCAAAGGCGGTCCAGAGGTTGATCCCGAAGAAATCGTGCTCAAAGACCAGGCAGACTTTGGCGTGGGCACACCTGAGCTGATGCTGGCTTATGCCGAGGGAGAACCAATCGTCGTGCTGGGCGTCATTTTTCAACACTCGCCCTACTGCTTCCTGGCGACGGAAGCATCGGGCGTCGGCAGCATCACCGACCTCGCCGGGCAAAACGTCATGATCGAGCCCCAGGCCAGTGAGTTGTATGCGTACCTGAAACGGGAGCAAGTGCCGGTCGACTCCCTCAGTATCCTGCCTCACACCTCCTCCCCGCAAGACTTGATCGACGGGCGGGTGAAGGCCATGTCCGCCTACGCCACCACCGAGCCATTCATGCTCAAGGCAGCCGGTGTCCCCTACAGCGTGTTTAACCCACGCTCCAGCGGCATCGATTTCTACGGCGACTGCCTCTTCACGACGCAGGATTTCCTGGAAGACCACCCCGATCTGGTGGACGACTTTTACGAAGCCAGCATGCGTGGGTGGGAATACGCCATGGATCATCCGGAAGAGGTCATCGACCTCATTCTGAAAGAATGGCCCACCCAAAGCAGCCGCGAAGCCCTGCAATTTGAAGCCGACATCATGGACGGGCTGATGCACGACGAGCTCATCCCCATCGGCTACATGTATGAAGGGCGCTGGAAACACATCCACGACACGTTCATCGAGCTCGGCATGCTCAAGCACCCAGTCGCTCTCGAAGATTTTCTCTATTCGCCCGATGACGCCTATAATCTGGAATGGGTCTACTGGACACTGGGCGCACTGATAGCTTCCACCTTGGTCGCCGTAGGAATCCTCTTGCCGGTATCGAAGCTCAACCTGCGCCTGCGCCATGAAATAACCGAACACCAGCGAACCGGCGTCAGGCTGGTGGAGGCCAAAGAACAGGCCGACAAAGCCAACAACGCCAAGCGACAATTCGTCTCCCAGGTAAGCCATGACCTGCGCACGCCGCTCAACTGCATACTCGGTTTTTCCGAACTCATGCGCGAGGGCGAGGAAGACATCGAACGACGCAGCCAACTCGCCGCCATCCATCAGGCTGGCATGACGCTGTTGTCATTGGTCGATGAGCTGCTCCACATCGACCGAATTGAATCGGGCCGCATCATCCTGGACGAAATCCACTTCAACCTCGACGACATTGTGGACAACCTCGTGGAACTCCTCAGCCCAATCGCTCGTGAGAAGCAAATTGATATTTTCTGCACCTATGAGTCCTCTTGGGCCGGCGATGTAGAGGGCGACCCCGAAAAACTGCGCCAGATCCTGACAAACCTTGTCGCCAATGCCGTGAAATTTACGGATCACGGCCACGTCGCCATCCGTATCCATCAAAACAAACCGGGGTGGGTCCGCCTCATCATCGAAGATACAGGGCCCGGCATTCCAGAGGAGTTTCTGGCCGAAATTTTCGAACCATTCGCCCGCGCCAAAGCCGTGGCGCAAAAAGAAGGCTCTGGCCTTGGCCTGACCATCGCCCACCGTTTAACGCTCGCCATGGGCGGCGCCCTCCATGCAGGCAATGCGGAACAAGGCGCCCAGTTCACCCTGGAGCTGCCCATCGCCACGGACTCCGTTTCTGAGCCGTCTGAACATCGCCAGTTTCAACGCCTGCAGCGCCTCCAAGTCGGTGTCGCCCTCGATGACTCCGCCTGGGCAAGCGCCGTGATCCAAAACATGCAAAGCCTCGGAGTGACGGTTCACCCGATGGCCCAGAACCCCGCGCCACCTGCCACTTGCCAGCTTCTGCTGATTCACCCGGAAGCCAATATCCAGGCGCCTGCATGGCTCAGCTCCAGCCTACCCAAGGTCACGCTGAAGCCTTTCCACCCCACCATGACCCGGCGCAGCATTGGACGTTTCCTAATCGAAGCTCTAGGACGCTAGGGTGTGTTCGAAAATGCAAAAGGCTATTTCAAAAGGTGGAGCCCGGTGTCCCTACCGGGCTTGTTTCATCCAGCGGGTTGACGGAGAGGCAATACCAAG
>JAVDPC010000032.1 GCA_031296915.1 Cerasicoccus frondis
GACGCTCAAGCCGCCTTGCTGGACACGAAAAATCACTGCGGCCTGATCGGCCAATCTAGATGAAAAGTGCTCTAGGGGGAGGGGGCTCATCCGCGCTTGATCTGGCTCAACGCGTGGCCTGCCTCGGCCAGCAGCGTCAGCTTGCCGCCGTAGGTGCGGTGGAGGTTTTCCGCAGTGAAGACTTCGGAGGTGGGGCCTGCGGCGACTACACGCATGTTGAGCAGGATGACGTAGTCAAAATATTGGGTGACGGTCGCCAGGTCGTGGTGCACGACGAGGGTGGTTTTGCCCTGGCCCTGCAGCTCCTTGAGCAGGGTGACGATGGCGCGTTCGGTGGCGGCGTCGACGGCGGCAAACGGCTCGTCCATGAAATACAGGGTCGCGTCCTGCGCGAGGGCCCGGGCGAGGAATACACGCTGCTGCTGCCCGCCCGAAAGTTGGTTGATCTGCCGGTCGGCCAAGTGGGAAACGCCTACGCGCTCGAGGGCGGCGCGGGCGATGTCTTTGTGCTTTTTGCGCACGGTTTTAAACCAGCCGATATCGCGGTAAAGGCCCATCGCGACGACATCCAGCGCGCTGACGGGGAAGTCCCAGTCCACGCTTTCACGCTGCGGCACATAGCCGACCACGCTCCGTTGGCGCTTGTAGGGCTGCCCGTAAATTTGAACCAGGCCGCTGGCTTTGGGCACGAGGTCGAGGCAGGCTTTGATGAGCGTGCTTTTGCCTGCGCCGTTGGGGCCGACTATGCCTACTAACTTGCCTTCGGGAATGTCGAGATCGACGTCCCACAGGACGGGTTTGCGGTGGTAGGCCACCGTGAGGTCGTGGATGGAGAGCGGCGCCCGTGGCGAATGGTCGTCCTCGCGCAGCGGGGGCGTATTCTTCGGCTTCTTATGAAAGATCAGGTCGGGCATGGTGATGACTCCTTAGTTTACAGCATTTTTCACTCCCATTCAATTGGGGGCGCTCAGTTTGCCATTCAGGCCTTTGGTCGGCGCCTCGCCGCCGAGGGCGTTGGCGATGATGGTGGAGTTGTGGTCGATCATGCCAATGTAGGTGCCTTCGTAAGTCCCCGCCGGGCCCATGGCGTCGGAATACAAGGAGCCGCCGATCTTGAGCGTGTGGCCTTTGGCCGCGGCGCCTTCGACGAGGGCGCGCACGTTTTTATCGCTGACCGAAGTTTCGACAAACACCGCTGGAATCTGGTTCTGCACGAGGAAATCGACCAACAGCTCTATGTCGCGCACTCCGGCTTCGGACTCCGTGCTAAGCCCCTGAATGCCCTTCACCTCGATGCCATAAGCGCGCCCCAGGTAGTTAAACGCATCGTGCGCGGTGACGAGGTAGCGCTGATTCTCAGGAATGCTCGCCAACGCTTCACGTGCGTAAGCGTCGAGTTGCTCAAGCTTGGCGATGTAAGCCGTAGCGTTTTTAGCGTAATAGGCGGCGTTTGCAGGATCGTATTCCGACAGACCTTTGGCGATGACTTTGGTGGCGGCAATCCAGCCTTGGACGTCCATCCACACGTGTGGGTCATAGTGTTCAGACTCATCGGAGAGAACGTAGCCATCGGACTCGGCAATATCCTCGGTGACGGCGTAGACTGGCTGGCCACGGCGCGCGAGCTTGGTCAACACGTCGGACATTTTGCCCTCCAGCATGAGGCCATTGTAAAAGACCACGTCCGCTCGCTTGAGGGCGATCAGGTCATTGCGGGTTGGTTTGTAGAGGTGAGGGTCGATCCCTTCGCCGATCAGGCCTTCGACCTCGGCTTTATCGCCCGCCACATTGCGCACGACATCGGTGATCATGCCGACGGTGGTCACGACTTTATACGGATACTGTTTTGGCGCCGCCGAGGCGGGGAGGGCGGTTAAGAGTGCGCCGATCACGGCGCAGGCGAAGAGAATCGATTTTTTCATAGTTTTAAAAGATGACTGAGCAGCGAGCGCCGACCACGAGGGCGTCGCGGTCGCTGTAATGCGGGTTGATGACATATTGCAGGTCGGGCTGGATGGAGAGCCACCCGGCGACAGCGACGGCGTAGGTCGCCTCGATGACGGTTTCCGTGCTGGTGACGGGGGTTCCCCCGGCGCGGGTGGCGCTCAGGTAATCGTCGCCAAACCAAGTGTGCGAGCAGGCGAGGCCGAATGCGTCGTCCTCAAAGCAGATACTTTGCAACGCAAAGCCAGCGTCGAAGTATGCGCCGACGGTAGCCAGGTTTTCGTCGGGCGTAACGCCGCCGCGGCAGAAAATTGACAGGCCAAATGCATTGACCGACGGGTCCATGATTTGGTGGTCAATCAACGCATACATGGCGCCCAGGCCGGACTCGGTTACACCGGTGTTGAAGTCGGTGAAATCGCTTGTTGCGTAGTAGCCGCCCAGCTTGAAGACGCCGTCGCCCAGCAGTTGGTAGTCGAGCGCTGCTTCGCCAAACCAAGCCCAGCCAGCGCTGCCGCCCGTGCGCCAGTCAAACCCGTGGTTGTTGGATTGGTTGGGGCCGGCGTCACCTGCGTAGATGGCCGTTTGGAAATGTGCGTTCTCGAGCGCCTCCACGCGGATCAAGGCGCCGGGCGCGGCGAGCGGGTAGATCGGCGCCGCGAGGTTGCCGGACTCCACCGGGAGCGGCCCGAAGGCTGAGTTGATGAACAACAAGGCGGTCTCGGAAACCATGAAATCGTCATCGACCGCGATTTGGCCAGCTTTGACGATTACCTGCTCATCGGCGAAGGATTGCTGCAGGAAAATATTGAAGATGTTGAAGTCGGTGTCGGTGTAGATGTTGCTCACCGCGTTGAAATCACCCACGTACGGCCCGCTTAAATCATTGCCGTGAAAATAAAACGCATTGATGAAAAACGCGCCGCCTTCCCAGCCAGCCAGCGTTTCCAAGTCGGCTTCCAGTCCGAAATCGAGCAACCCCTGCCAACTGGAGTCTGCGTCCACACCGCCATCGGCATTGGCTAGAAATTGGCCGGTGAACTCCGCATAAGGCGTGAGACCAGCGTCACCAAGCTCATCGCGAACGCCGAACCACGCGCCCGTTAGGCCATCCTGATTCAGAAAATCATTGTCCAGCAATTCGTTGCCGGTGCGCACTTCATCGTTCAGGTCTTCTGCGGGATCGATGGCCAAATTCGTTTCTCCCTCAGCCATGAGACTGAGAGGCAGTGCGAAGAGAAGGCCGTTGATGTGGTTTCGAATGCTCATTATGGACGCTGATGCAGCAGGTGGTTCGCCTTGGGATAAGGGCTGTTAATTTTAAAAGTCAGATTTGGATCGCTTCATTTATACTAATGTAGCCTGTGCTACATGATGCCTTGTAGCCTGTGCTACATGGTTGACTTGTCAATCGAATTTCTTTGAATTTCTTTCAGGCATGTCGGGAACCACGAAACATCAATCACCTGCGCGGCGTCACCAGCGGGTGCGCAAGCAGCATTCCAATGAATTGGCCCAGGACTATGCGGAGGCGATTCATGAGTTGGCGGAGGCGGGTCAAACGCCACGCGTCACAGACCTGCAGGAGATCTTCGGGGTGTCCCACGTATCGGTGGTGCGGGCGTTGCAGCGCTTCGAAAAGCGGGGGTTGCTGGATCGCTCAGGCGACGGCATTGAGCTCACTGCCGAGGGGCGGAAGATGGCGACTGAGGCGGCTGCGCGACACAATCTGGTGGTCGATTTTCTGCGCGCGCTGGGGGTTTCGGAGCCGCAGGCGCATGCGGATGCCGAGGGGCTGGAGCATCACATCAGCGATGAGACGCTGGCTGCCATGAAGCGCTTTATGAGCGAGCAATAGCGCGTTACTTCTCTGCCCCAAGCATGGCTTGGCGCAGGCTGCGCTGAAGCTGTTCGATACGGAACGGCTTGGGCACAATGTCCGTGATGGCGAGCCGGTCGACCAGTGGATGATCCTTCGTGTCGTCGAACGCCGTGATCAAAATAAACGGAATGTCCGGACGCAGTTTGCGAACGGCGGCGGCCAGCTCCAGGCCAGTCATTTCCGGCATGCGGGAATCGCTCAGGATGATGTCAAAATACTCCGGTCGGCGTTGAAAAATCTCGTATGCCTCGCGCCCGTGTGAGGCCACGGTTACACGGTAGCCAAGGGTGTGCAGGATGTCCACGCCAAGGCTGCGAATGGTCGGTTCGTCGTCGACGAGCAGGATGCAAATGCTGCGGGATTGGGAATTGTTGGCCAATTGCTCAATCGCTGGCGACGCGTTGGCCTCCTCAACTGCGTTGTCCGGCGCGAGCGGGAGCTGGATGTCAAACGCGGCGCCTGCATTGGCTTCGCTGCTGACTTGGATGGTCCCTTTGTGCGCGTCGATGACGCTTTTGACCACTGCGAGGCCCAGGCCACTGCCCATGCCGAAATGTTTCGTGGTGTAAAAGGGGTCGAAAATACGGTCCAACTTGTCCTGATCGATGCCATGGCCGTTGTCGGAAACACCAATGTGGGCCTGGCCGTCGGCTGTGTAGAGTTTGATCATCAACTCGCCGCGGTCCTGTTGGCCAAGGGCAGAAAGAGCGTTCGTGCAAAGGTTCATCACGGCCTGCGCCAGTTGGCTGGAGGCGCCGATGACGTAGACTGGCTCCTTGGTGACCTTGGTCTTGAGCTTGATGCTGGGCTGAATCGTCGAGCCGATGAGGTGGACGATTTCGTTGACTACTTTGGTCAGATCAAAGCAGGCTGTTGGCATCTGGTGCGTTCGGCTGAAGGCCTGTATCTGGCCGGTCAACTCAGTGATCAGCCGGGAGGCGAGGCGGATGTTGGCCAGCGATTTCTTCAGTTCGTTTTCGTTTTTGAGCGCACGCTCGGCCAACTGGGCGTTGCCCTGGATGCTGGTGACGAGGTTATTGATGTCGTGGGCGATGCCCCGCGCTAACTTCCCCAAAGTAATCGTTTGCTCCATGCTGTCGTCAACGTCTAGGGTAGGAGCTACGGGCTCGATGTCCTCGTTTGCATCTGGCATGCGTTCACCATTGATTAATCTTACCTTGTTTCAAGCATCATCTGCGTAATGGGACGGCGATTCACCCAACAATTTTCACTTTGTGGCGCTCTGTTTCTATCATCTGCCGCCGTGCTTGCAGTCGATGATGCCGGGGAATTACCCACTCCTGCTGAGCCGCCCATTCTGCTTGATCAACATGAGACGACTTATCCGCTTCCGGTGTTGATTGAACAAATATCGGGGTATCAAGTCATCCCGTGGAATGGGCAACTACAGGACTTGCTTCGTGACGCTGCGGAGTCAGTGCGAGCGGCGGCGCAGGCGCAGCCGGTGACATCGGGGCGCATTAACGAAGTGGGGCTTCGCGTGGAGCAGCTCTTGCGAACGGCGCTGGAGGCCGAGGGCTTTAACGTAGATACGCCGCGCACGCAGTCGGGGCGTCGTCAAAGCGCAGGCTACCCGGACCTCGTGGCGCGCAAGGATGGCCAAACATTCTATGTCGAAGTGAAGTGCTTCAGTGAGGGGACGACCAACTCCACGCAGCGAACCTTTTACCTGTCGCCTTCGGATGACCCGAAGATCCGCGAAGACGCGCATCATTTGCTCTTTGGTTTCCAGGTCAAGGAAGTCGCCGAAGGGCAGTACTCGGTGGAGTCCTACGAAGTGCTCGATCTTTTCGGTCTGGAGTGCGCGATGAAAGTCGAGTTCAACGCCAGTAACCGCGACCTTTACAACGGCGAGTTGACCATCCTCAAGTCAGGCGAATAACCAAGCCCTTGTCTCCGCCTTTGCATGGCAACGGTTGGATAAAGCGAAGCCCGGTCCTGAAGCGAACCGGGCTTGCGATGTAAACTGTCCTCGGGGCAACCGGAGTTGCTTAGGTGAGGTTTTGGATGATGGAGATAATCGGCAGGAAGAGCGCGATAACAATGGTGCCGACGATCACCGCGAGGAAGATAATCATGATCGGCTCGATGATGGAGGTGATCGAGTTCACGGCGTTGTCCACGTCTTCATCGTAGTTGTCCGCAATGCGGTTCAACATTTCGGCGAGTTCACCGGTTTCTTCACCGACGTCGATCATACTGGTGACCATCGTGGGGAAAATCTTCTGCTGCTCCAGCGGAGTGGCGAGGCTTTCACCGTCACGCACGCGGTCATGCACCTTGTTGAGCGCGGCGGCGATGCGGCTGTTGCCGATGACGTCACGCGTAATGTTCAAGGACTGCAGGATCGGCACGCCGGAAGAGAGCAGGGTCCCGAAGGTGCGGGTAAAGCGGGAGATCGCGGCTTTGCTCACCAGCTCGCCCACCTTGGGCGTGTTGAGCGCGAGCCAATCCTTGGCTTTTTGGCCGGGGCCAGTGCTGATCAGGAAGCGGAAGACAAAGAAGAGGACGACGAAGGCGGCAAATTTGATGAGACCGTCGACGAATCCAGTTGGCTTCACCAGGTTACCCGCATTGATGACGAATTCCGTCAACGCTGGCATGGACTTGCCCTTGAGCATCGTTTCGAAAATTTCCTGGAACTTCGGCACGATGAACATGAGCAGACCCATCACGATGATGAACGCGACCGAGATAATGACGATCGGGTAAATCATGGCGGACTTGATCTTCTTGCGGGTCTTCAAGTCCTTTTCCATGAACTTCGCCAAACGAGTCAGCACGACGTCGAGCACGCCGCCGGCCTCACCGGCTTTAATCATATTCACGAAGAGAGGTTTGAAAATCTTGGGATGCTGCGCGAGACCGTCCGAGAGGTTGTTACCGGAGCGGACGTTGTCGGCGATTTGCACGAGCACGTCTTTGAAGCGCGGGTTCTTCTCCTGGCGAATCATGACCTCAAGGCTTCGCAGAAGGGGGAGGCCGGCTTGGAGCAGGGTCGCCATCTGGCGCGTAAAGATGGTCAGGTCTTCCTGGTTGATGACGGCGCCGAATGCCATGCCGCCGCCCTTTTTGCCGCTGGACTTGGCGCTGCTCGTGGCGCCTCGGCGCGATTTCTTGGGCGAGTCAGCCTGCTGGGTGATGCTGCTGACCATCAGGCCCATGCCCGAAAGCTTGTTTTGAGCGTCGTCTTGCGATGCTGCGTCAATGGCGCCGGACTTCTGTTTGCCGGATGGATCGATTGCGGTGTAGCTGAATTTTGCCATGGGGTCTTAAGCGTGTGTCAGGTAAAGAGGTCGTTTAAATTGCGGTGCTGGTGGGTAAGAGACAATGCAAATGTGCGTTGAAAACGGGCGGAAATCATGATTTTCCGCGTTTTAGGCTCCCTAGGTATACTTTAACACTTCCTCGATGGTAGTTGCGCCGTCAAAAATTGCGCGCAAGCCGTCATCGCGCAAAGTGCGCATGCCTTGCTCCAGGGCTTTCTGTTTGAGCACGAGCGTCGGAGCTTTCTGGGTGATGAGGTCGCGAATGCTGTCGGAGATCATCATCATTTCGAAAAGTCCCTGGCGCCCGCGATAGCCGGTCTGGCTGCATTCGGCGCAGCCCTTACCGTAGTAGAATTGCTTGTCGGCGATTTCGAGCGGGTCGATGCCGAGGACGTCGATCAGCTCGGCGTCCGGCTCGTAAGCCGTGCGGCAAGTCGGGCAAATGCGGCGGACAAGACGTTGACCAAGCACGCCTTCGAGCGATGCGGAGATCAGGAAGGGCTCCAGGCCCATGTCGATCATACGGGTCACCGCGCCGGGGGCGTCATTGGTGTGGAGCGTGGAGAGCACCACGTGACCTGTGAGCGAGGCTTGCACCGCGATTTGCGCGGTTTCGAGGTCACGAATCTCCCCGACCATGATCTTGTCTGGGTCTTGACGCAGGAAGGAGCGCAGCGTGGCGGCGAAGTTCAGGCCCACCGCGTGGTTAATGGCCACCTGCATGATGCCGTCGATCTCGTATTCCACGGGGTCTTCGGCAGTCAAAATCTTGGTGTCGACCTTGTTTACCTCGCGCAGGGCGGAGTAAAGCGTGGTCGTCTTGCCGGAACCGGTTGGGCCGGTGACGATGAAAATGCCGTTCGGGCGGGCGACCAAGCCGCGGATCGACTGCATGATGTCGTCCGGCATGGAGAGGTTTTCCAAGTCCAGGTTGACCACGGACTTGTCCAGAACGCGGAGAACCACGGATTCGCCGAACTGCGTGGGCAAGGTCGATACGCGCAGGTCAACCGGGCGTCCGGCGATGGTCATTTTAATACGACCGTCCTGCGGGATGCGGCGCTCGGCGATGTTTAGGCTGGAGAGCACCTTGATGCGGGAAATGACCGGGATCGCCAGGTTGGAGGGCGGGGGGGCCATTTCATACAGCGCGCCGTCAATGCGGTAACGGATGCGGAACTGCGTTTCGAAGGGCTCAAAGTGGATGTCCGACGCCTTGTCACGAATTGCCTGCTGGAGCACGAGGTTTACGAAACGAATGATCGGCGTTTCGTTCGCCATGTTGGTCAGCTCGCTGGCGGAAATGTCGCCACTGGTGTCGATTTCGGCTTCAGAGGAGCGAATCTCGTCGAGCAGGTCGTCGATGGAGGAGTCTTCGCTGCCGTAGTGGTTGACAATGAGGTTGTCGAGGAAGTCCGGGTCGGTGACGACGAGGTTCACGTCCTTACCGAGCGAGAACGTGAGGTCGTCAATGATGCTGTTATTAAACGGGTCCTTGGCGAGCAGGTCGATCGAGTGGTCGTCCACACGCAGCGGCAGCACGGCGTACATGCGGGCGACGGATGGCTTGACGGACTCGACGATTTCTTGCTCGATGCGGTCGGGCGGCGTTTCGAGATACTCGTATTGCAGGTAGTCGGCCACGAGCTGAAGCAGCTCAGTGCGCTCGACGAGCTCGGAGTCGATGGCTTCCTCGGCCAGGGCCTTACCAGTATTGATGTGGGCCTGGTTCAGGTCGTCCAACTGGGCGCCGTCGATGAGATCGCTTTCCTGCAGGATCTCGTAAATGGTGTCGTTGTGGTCTTCAAACATGGGTGGGCAACAAAGCGGGCGATTATAAATTAACGGTGGCTGGCCGCCATGGCGGCGACTTTCTGGCGCATTTCATCGGGCAATTGAGATTTTTCGATGCAGGTTTCGCCCGTAATAAACCCGCGGTTGAAAAGGCTGAGCAAGTGGGCGTCCAGGGAGATCATTCCCAGATTGGCGCCCGTTTGAATGTCGGAATTGATGCGGTAGGTCTTGTTTTCGCGAATCAGCGCGGAAATTGAGTCCGTGGTCACCATGATTTCGTAGCTGGCGATGCGGCCGCCGCCGACTTTGCGGCAGAGCACCTGCGAAATAACGGATATGATGGACGACGCGAGCTGTGTGCGAATCTGGTCCTTCGTTTCGGCGGGGAAGGCGTCGACAATACGGTCAACCGTGCGCGCGGCCCCGGTGGTGTGCAGGGTGCCGAAGACGAGGTGGCCGGTTTCCGCCGCAGAAACAGCGGCTTCGATGGTTTCCAGGTCGCGCATTTCCCCAACGAGGATGATGTCCGGGTCTTGGCGAAGCGCGCCGCGGATGGCGTCGGCAAAACTGGGCACGTCCACGCCGACTTCACGCTGGGTGACGATGCAGCGCTTGTGGTCGTGGTAATACTCAATCGGGTCTTCAATGGTGATGATGTGCCCGTCGAGGTTCTCGTTGATCCAGTTGATCATCGAGGCGAGGGTGGTGGACTTACCGGAGCCGGTCGGGCCGGTGACCAAGATGAGTCCGCGCGGGCGGGTGAGCAAGTCCTTCACTTTATCGGGCAGGCCGATTTCGCGCAGACCGAACAGTTTGTTCGGGATTTGGCGAAGCACCATGCCGTAGTTGCCCTTGGCTTTGAGGACGGACACGCGGAAGCGCGCTTTGTCCATGAACGCAAAACCGAAGTCTGCGCCGCCAACGGTTTTCAGCTTCTGCTGGTGGGCGTCGGAGGTGATCGCCTCCATGAGCTCCTCGGTGTCCTGTGGCTCCAGATCGGGCCCATCGACGGGAACCATGGAGCCGCCAGTGCGCAGCGTGGGCGGCTGCCCCACCTGAATATGAAGATCTGATGCGCCTTCGTCGCACATCAGAGTGAGCAATTCGTTCATTTCATAGCTCATGGCGTCCTTTGGTTAAATTCAAAATGTTAAATTCAAAATGCCAAAAGGTCTCATGCAGCGAATCTTGCGCCTGTTTGTTTTTTTGAATTTGGCATTTAGAATTTTGCATTTCTTTAGCTCATGTCGCCCACGGTGACGTGGAGAACTTCCTCGATGGTGGTCATGCCGGCGGCGACCTTGCGGAAACCGTCTTCGCGCATGGAGCGCATCCCGGCCTCGCGCGCCTTGGTGCGCAGCTCGACGAGGTTGCGGCCTTCGTAAATCATTTGCTGCACTTCCTCGGTGACGACGAAGAACTCGAAAATGCCCATACGGCCTTTGCAGCCGGTGTTGTTGCACTTGTTGCAACCTTCCCCGTGGAAGAACTCAATCTCGCTGAGCTGCTGTTCGGGGATGCCCATGGCGTTGACCTCGTGGACTTCCGGCAGATACGGCTTCTTGCAATTCAGGCAAATGCGGCGCACCAGACGTTGAGCCAGAGCGCCTCGGAGCGCGGCGGAAATCAGGAACGGCTTCACGCCGATGTTCTGCAAACGAGTGACCGCGCTCGGCGCGTCGTTGGTGTGCAGCGTGGAGAACACCATGTGACCGGTCAGCGACGCGTTGATCGCGATTTCCGCCGTTTCCAAGTCTCGAATTTCCCCCACCATGATGATGTTGGGCGCTTGGCGAAGCATCGAGCGGAGCGCCGCAGCGAAGGTCATGCCGACGTCTTTGCGAACCTGCACCTGGTTGATGCCCGTCATCTGATACTCGACCGGGTCTTCAACGGTGATGATCTTGCGGTCCGGGTGGTTGACGTAATTCAGCGCGGAGTAAAGCGTGGTGGACTTACCGGAACCGGTCGGACCAGTGACGAGGAACACGCCGTCCGGCATCGCGATGATGCGCTCGAAGTTCGCTTGGTCGTCTGAGAAGAAGCCCAATTGCGGAAGGCCGAGGTTCAGGCCTTCCTTGTCGAGAATACGCATGACGACTGATTCGCCATAGACCGTGGGCAAAACCGATACGCGCAGGTCGATCTCCTTGCCCGAGGCGCGCATTTGAATACGGCCGTCCTGCGGGACGCGTTTTTCGGCGATGGACACGTTGGCCATCAGCTTGATGCGGGAGATAATGGCGGGCTGCAGGCGCTTGGGCGGGTTTTCCACCTCCACGAGGCGACCGTCAATGCGGTAGCGGACGCGGAAACGCTTTTCCAGCGGCTCCATGTGGATGTCCGACCCGCGGCGCTTAATCGCCTCGGTGATGATCATGTGCACGTAGCGAATGATCGGCGCGGCTTCTTCGTCGGTGTTGTCTTCGTCGCCTGTGGGCAGCTCGACATTTACGTCGTCTTCGCCGAGCACCTCTTTATAGAGGCCGTCCATGCCCTCCAGGCCGGAGGCTTCGGGCGAATCGTAGTAATTCTCGATTGCCTTGGCAATTTGCTCGGGGGTCGTCAGGCGCGTGTTCACGCTCATCTTCAGCACGTGGCTGAGCGAGTCGATCGAGTCGACGTCGAGCGGATCGCACGTGGCGAGCTCCAGGGTGTTGCCATCGACCTCAATGGGGAACACGTGGTAACGCGCGGCCATGTCGCGCTTCACCAGTTCCAGCGCCTCGTGGGAGACGCGGATGTCGTTCAGGTCGATGGTCTCCATGTTGAATTCCTCGGCGAGGGCTTCAACAATTTGTTGATGAGAGCAGGCGCCACTGGCCACGATCATCTCGATGGCCTCGCCATCAAGGTTTTCGGGTGGCTCTTCTTGGGCGCCGGCTTCTGCCAACGCCTGGTCGACGGTGTCCGCGTCCACTAGGCCGCGGTCCTGCATGAGTTGGAGAACAAAATCGTCAGCGGATGTCACAAGCTAAATGAGATTAAAGTCGTTGAAAAGTTGGGCAAGCCCCGAAGTTTCGCCTTTCCGGGCGTGGTGTAAAGGAGGAAATGCCCAGAAGTCCTTATCACTTGGCGATTTCTAGCTCACCGGGGGAATTTTAGACAGGCCTCCACCCTAGATTTAAGCAGTGATCAGCACTATAAATGTTCGTAGTGTGAGTAGGGTGGGTAAAGTGAGTAGTGTTAGTAAAGTTTGAGCTGACGCCACCATCACCAACGCTTTGCCTTAACTTTACTCACTTTACCAACATTACCGACACTGCCACAATTATTTCAAAACCGCCGCCAGGCGCTCTAGAAAAGGCCATTGCGACTCCTTCAGCAGGCGCTTCGCTTCGGGGAGGGGAACCATTTCAGCGCGGTCGACTTCCGGAATCTGCACCAGTTTGCCGGATTTCGGCGGCCATTCGATGGCAAAAGTGTTGCTGACGGGCGTCCGACCGTCCTCCCAATGGCCGCGAAACGCCCAGGCATGGACCACCTTGCCGCCTTTTTGCGTAATCGTGTCCAACGGCCAGAAAATCACCTTCGGATCGAGTTTGGCGGGCGGCTTGAGGCCGATTTCCTCCTCAAATTCCCGCCGTGCGACTTCGAGCAGGTCGGTTTCATCTTTTTCCGGCTCCCCCTTGGGGATCGACCAATACCCCGCATCCTTTTTTGCAAAATACGGTCCGCCCGGGTGCGCCACGAGCACGCGCAGCTCGTCCCCCGAGTCGTCATACATGAGCAGTCCAGCAGAAATACGTTTTTTTGCCATTACTCCGCACGTTCAAACGTCCGCGGCTCCAGGTCAAAGCGAATGTGAAACGTCGGCTCGTTCTTGTCCACGTGGGCAATTTCATCATCGATATGCGCGTCTTCGTAGTCCGGGTGCGCATAATCGAATGAGGAAAGATACGCGTTGCCGCCGTCGTCCACGCCATCGATGCCCACTGCATAGACAATGCCGCGCTCGGCGTTGTAGCGCAGTGGCTGGCCGTCATACGGGTCGAGTGGGATATTAAGAATGATGTCCGGCGTCAGCGCATCGAGCGTCGGTGGCAGCGAGCCATGCTCCAACTGATAAAGCCGCAACGCGAACAGCAGGTAGATATAGGCGCTGTAGGCGTCTTGCTGCGCCAAGCTCTGAGTTACGCGGTCGGTCGCTGGAATGAGGAGCAGGGGGAGCATCTCGCCAACTACGTTGCCGCGCAGAATTGACCGGAACAAAGAGGGCTTCTGGGGATTTACCGTTTTCCGATCTGCAAAGGGCTTGTTTTGGTCATCCAGCATACCTGAATAAAGCTGATAAAAACTGTTGCGCGTTTTGTTTGGCTTGCAGACGAGCTTGATCAGTTGGGGCGGGATTCTACCCAGGTTGTCATCGAGCATGCCGAGCCCTTCAGGTTCCTCTTGTATTAGGCTGAGGGTGTTGAGCGCAAAATGAAATTCCCACTTGATGGCGGTAGCCAGCTCATCGCTGAGCACGTTGCGGAGCGGGTACGTCTTGATGGCGTCCCGGAGCGCCTGTTCAGATAGATCGTAGTGGCTGATCAAATACAGCATCTCGTGATTGGAAATGCCGATGCACGCCGTGGCGGTTAGAAGATGAACGAGGCCCCCGCCGCCTTGGGCAAAGCGGGTCAATTGTTCGTCCAGATTCAGCAGGCGGGCCAACGCGGCGTCTGGATCTCCGTCGATAGCGAGCAGCCGGGCCTCCATCGTGCGCACCTTGGTGTAGTCTTGCAGATCGCCCACGCTGGGAATGATCGTATCTACGTTGGGTTCATCATCGACGTAAAATTGCTCCAGCGTAAAGGCTTCATCCACGGCGCGGATATTCTCCAAATTGGCGGCTACGATCTCGCGTATCTCCTGAATGTTCAGGGTTTCCATTGGCGCAGCAAACGGAGAGTAGTCATAGTATTCGTCACTATAATAGTCATCCAGCACGCCCAGATCGAACTCCAGCGAGTCGCCGATTTCCTGCAGCCGCGTATACCCGTTGATGGACGCATCCTTGGGGCCGATTTCGATGTCCATGCTGGAGTAGTCCAGCGGCTCATCGTCATGGGTCGCCCAGATGACGAAGCCCGCAATGAACATGAGGAAGCACAGCCCGAAGGCGATCAGGTAGGGGCGGAATTTCATGGTTGTTGTTCTTCTT
Organism: Cerasicoccus frondis; assembly: GCA_031296915.1. Lineage (GTDB taxonomy): Bacteria > Verrucomicrobiota > Verrucomicrobiia > Opitutales > Cerasicoccaceae > Cerasicoccus > Cerasicoccus frondis. The sequence continues at coordinate 14,060 of JAVDPC010000032.1, forward strand.
CGTCGGCTGCGGAGAAGTCGCGCGGCTCCAGATCAAAGCGAATATGAAATGTGGGCTCGTCTTTGTCATCTGCTTCAGCTATTTGCTGATTGTCGACGGCGTTTTCGTAATCGGGATGATTGTAATCCAGTCTGGAGAGGTATCCGCTGCCACCACTGTCCACGGTATCCTCGCCGACTGAGTAAATGATTGCACGCTGGGCGTCGTAGCGCAGCGGTTGCTCGTCGAAAGGATCGATCGGCACAGCGTCGATGTACTCCGGGGCGAGTGCTTCCAGTGTGAGTGGCAGCACGCCGTGATCCATTTGGTAGAGTCGCATCGCGAGCATCAGGTAAACAGTGTCGGACTCGATGTCGCCACGTAACGCTCGCTCGCAGGGGCCGCCGTATGCTGGGAAGAGTAAGGTAGCGGACATTTCGCCGACTGGGTTGCCTGCTAACACCATTTGGTAGATCGGGCGTCTTTGGGGATATATGTCGATTCGCTTCGAGTAGGGGAGCGCTGCATTTTCAAGTATTTTACTGATGTGACCGAAGAGCAAATTACGCGTTGTATGTGGCTTATAAGCGAAGGTTAACAGGCCTCCTGGTATGTATTCCAATTCATCTATCCAGCGCTTAATTTCTTGTGGTTTTTCTTTGATGAGCTCAAGCGCGCTGCATGCTAATTGGAATTCCCACTTGATGCTGTTTTCGTAGTTTTTGATTAATTGTCCTCTTAGAGGATAGTTTTGCAGCGCATAGTGCAAGGCGGCTTTGGAAGGCTCGCTGTGGGCTAGGAGGTAGGTTAGCTCTTCATTGGTGATCTTGGCAGAAGCAATGCATATGTATAGATGTAGTAGACCGCCGCCGGAATCAGATAGGCGACTGATTTCTTTGTCCAATTGAAGGATGATCTCCAGTGCTTGGTCTGGCTCTTCACTGATCACCAGCAGTCGCGCCATGATACAGCTGACCTTAATGTAACGCAAAAACTCGGCTGGGCCATAGATCTGAAATTCGGGGGTCGGCATTTCGTCGATTTGAAATTGGGCGCGTGAGAATGCGTTGCTGATAGGCGCCATCTTGTCGGCGTTCACATCGACCAGCGCTTGCATCTGTGCTTGGGTGAGAAAACTCGTAGTAGCGGCAAATGGCGAAGGGTCGGGATATTCTCCGTTTAGCGAACGGGATTCCAGAATATCCAGATCGAACTCCAGTGAGTCGCCGATTTCCTGCAACTGCGTATACCCGTTGATGGACGCATCCTTGGGGCCGATTTCGATGTCCATGCTGGAGTAGTCCAGCGGCTCATCGTCATGGGTCGCCCAGATGGCGAAGCCCGCAATGAACATCAGGAAGCAGAGCCCGAAGGCGATCAGGTAGGGGCGGAATTTCATGGTTGTTGTTCTTCTTCGTCGGCGGAGAAGTCGCGCGGCTCCAGATCAAAGCGAATATGAAATGTGGGTTCGTATTTATCCTGCTCGGCAATGTAGTCGTCGTTGAACTCCAGCTCGAAATCCGGTTCCGTGTAATCCAGGCGCGAAATCGACTCGCTGCCACCCATGTCTTCGTTGTCCATGCCGATCGAGTAGAGGATGGCGCGCTCGGCATTGTAGCGTAGCGGTTGCCAGTCGTAAGGGTCACGAGGCGCGGCTTCGATGTAGTCCGGAGCCAGGGCCTCGAGCGTCGACGGCAGGGCGTCGTGCTCCAATTTGTAAAGTCGCAGGGCGAGCATCAGGTAGGTTGCCTCGCTGTGGAAATCGCCCAGGGCTGCTTTTTCAAAAACCTTCGCGTAAGCGGGAACCAGGATCGCCTGCAGCAGCGTGCCCACGGCGTTACCGCTCACGAGCATTTGCAGGAAGCCCTTATTATGCTCGCGTTCGATTTTGTCCGCCCAATCGAAATGGCGTTGATTGGCGGGGAGGGCTAGTTGCTCAATGGCGTCCGCGTAGTTGGTGTAAAGCTCGTTCTTGGTGCGGTTGGGCTTAAAAACAAACGGGTTGGGCTTGTTCTTTTTCAACCAGGGAAAGGTCGAGTCGCTCCCTTCCTCCTCTGCCAGTTCACCGAGGTGGTCGATGCAATAAACGCAGAATTGAAACTCCAGCTTAATGCAGGTCGCCAGGTTTTGCTCCATGGCGCCGCGTAGCGCATAGCCAACGAGCGCTTGGCGCAGGGCGTCAGCCGAGAGCGGGTAGTGCGCCACAAGGTAGTCGATTTCGTCGTTGCACATATCGGCGGCGGCGAGTGCGGTGAGGATGATGATCAAGCCGCCTTGGGAGTCGGCAAAACGCTGAATTTGCTGGGACAGCGTAATGAGCCGCGCCAGTGCGGCGTCCGGCTCTCCCTCTCGCGCGAGCAGCCGCGCATGGAAAACCTGGTTGCGGGCAAACGCCTGGAATTGGCCGATCTCCGGAACTAGCGTATTCGGCGTGGCGTCCTGGTCGAATTGGAAGACCTCCATCGCTAGCGCGTCTTCAATTTGGGCAATGTTGCCGGAGTGGGCGTTGATGATCGCTCGCAGCTCATCGGTGGTCAACGGATGGGCCTCGGGGTAAAACGGGCTCATCGCGAGGCCCTCTTCGTCATGTCGACCAAAGTCCCATTGCATGCCGTCTGTGACTGCGCGCAACTTGCTATAGCCGTTGATCTCGGAATCGCGCGGCCCGAGCTCGACATCGAGGCTGCTGTAGTCAAGCGGTTCGTCATCGATTTGTAGCTTCACATAGCCGTAATAGCCAATGCCAGCAAGCGTGACGAAGAGGACGATGCCCAGGGCAATCAGGAAATGGCTTGGTCTCATGGTGCAGGGGGCAGGGCTAGCTTCGTCGGGCGCAGCACGAGGACGAGTTGCGCAATCAGGATCGCCACGATGGCAGCCGCTTTGATCGGGTTGGGGGTAAAGGTTTTTGGCTCAGTATGCGAAAGAAAGCAGATGACGGAGTAATAGCCAATCAAGCTCCCAAATGCAATTTTCGTCAGTTGGTGACGCCTGGTCAGGCGATATGGCGTCAGCAGCATAGCGCCGAGGGCTGAGATGACGCATAGTCTCAGCCAAAAAGCGAAGGAATCATCAGCGCTCGATGGGGCGGAGGCCATGAGCGGGTGCAGATACGTTAAAATATAGACCGCAGCGACCAGTAACAGCGCCCCCATGACGAAGCCCAGGGCGCGGGTTAGGTGGCGCACTTTGAGCTCTGTAATTGTGATGGGAAAGGTGTTCATCGGGCGAGTCGCTGCTTGGATTTTGTATCGATGCCTCCGATATCGTGTCAAGCTTGGTGAGGCCGTGGTTTGGTCGCTCAGGCTCATTCGGCGATTGCCTAAATCTCCAATGGCGACTCCTAACTCCTTGATTCCCAACGCGAGTTAATAGTCAGAGCTACTCACTAATAAAATGCTCGGGCGTTCACTTTTTGTTTGGCGGTTGGCGCTTTTGGGTTAGTATTCAATTTGTCACTAAAACCCTGTCGATTTTTTAAACCAATCCAACGCCATGAATCCCTCTCCCCATCCATCAGACGCCCCGCCATAGCACGCGGGTAGTCCAGTCTCTGCGCTGCGAACGCGTTCGTTTGCGGTGTGGTTTTGGAATCGTTGAACGGGCTCATTCGCCAAGCTGCTGGGTGTAAAACAGCGGCTCGGCGACGCCCGGAGATTTTAATGCGGCCATTGGGCTGCCCAAAGCCGCCCGTGATTATGCCAGCTCGCTGCTTTGCCGCAGAGACGTTTAGGCGCCCGACACAACGGGGCGCCGGTTGCCGATGGCTGCTCCGCCACGCATTGCTTGCGTGAATTTGGAACCGTTGTCGAAGGCCTCCCTCCTACGTCCAGTGTGGCGATTGGGCGGGGTTGTTGTTCTTTGAAATTCGGATGCAGGCAAGTTTTGCCCCCCCCCCCCCCCCCGGCCCCTGCTGAGGCGCGTATTGAAATAGGCGAAACGAATCTTTAATTTTTAATTGGTTCACTTTAATCTCCCGTCCCATGATTACCCGCACCCAGTTCAAGTGGCAATTGCCGCCCGCCATCGAGGCCCGTTTGGGTGACGCCACCTATGGCCGCCAACGAACGATCTTTGAGGACGGGCATTTGCTCATCATCCTCCATGAGCCCCCGGGTCCGGATGACGTCAACCGCACGCACAAGGTGTTCTGGCGCAAGCCCGATGGAGGCATTCTTTGCAATGGTCACGACAATGGCGAGCGTCAGCTCAAGGCGTTCTTTGACGAATATGACAAGAAGTTGAAGGCGCTGGAAACCATCTACGACGAAGCCAAGGACGCGGAAGATTACTTCAAGCTAATCGAGGAACTGCTCCCCCTCCAGCGTGCGACGACCAATACCTACAACACGCTGCAAGCCGCGCGTGAACAGGTGCGGGATGATCGCTTCATCCTCGAAATGCGCGACCGCGCCTACACGGTCAGCCGGAATTTCGAGCTGCTGCTGGGTGACGCCAAGATGGCGATGGACTTCCGCATTGCGCGCAAGGCCGAAGAGCAGGTCGCTCAGGCCAACATGGCCGTCGAGGCGCAGCACCGGCTGAATATTTTGGCCGCCGTGTTCTTCCCGTTAACCGCGATTGCGACGATCTTTGGCATGAATCTGGTCCACGGTTTCGAGGGTGAATCGCCACTGGTGTTCTGGGTGGTGTTCATCGTGGGCTTGGTCACTGGTCTGGTGCTCAAGAGCTGGGTCGTTAGTCAGAAAAAGTAGGGCCAGAGATCGACCCTACTTTGCGGTGCAAAGTAACCGCAGCTTACCCCGCGTTGAGCAGTGACAGGTGCTTGCCCAGGTGTTGCTCCAGCAGTTCGGCGTGGAGGTCGGCGTTGCCTTCGAGTGACTCAAGAATGCCCTCTTTGAAGCTGCGGCCATCGGCGGCTTTGCCCCTGGTCAGCACGGAGCCAAACGTGACGTGCAGCAGTTGGCGGCCAAAGTCTTCGTCGAGGTATTTAACCTCATCGGCTTCAATGGCCCCGAGCCCGGCGACCCAGTCGTCCGTTACTGAAATGTGGTAGCTGGCCTTGTCTTCCGGAAAGCGTCCAGCGCTGTAGGCGATGATTTCCCGGAAGAGGGCAGGGCTCTGGCGGCACACGACGCGAAGCGCTTCCAGGTAGCTCGTGCCTGCGGTTTTCACGTGTAGGAGGTCGCCGCAAATACGGCCGATGCTCGGGTAGATTGAAAACTTGTCCGAGCCGCTGTGAATGGAGATTTTGTAAGGGCCCATTGCCTTGGCGATGGCCACGTGGTCTTCCAGCGCGGCTTCGAACGCCGCGATGTCGCCCTTGTAGTCGACGCCCTTTTCGAACTGCCCAATGAAGCGGGGAGCCAGGCTGACCACGGTCACGCCACGACGACGCAATTCCAGTGCAAAGAACAGGTGCTCGAGGTGCGAGGTTGGCGCATCGGTTTCGTCGACGGAGACTTCGATTTCGTAAAGCTTCTTCGGGTTGTGTTTGGCGATGAAGCCCGCCATGACGCCACAGTGTTCGACGGCGCGCGCATACTTCACGGCCGCTCGGTAAAGGGATTCCTGGTCGAACTTCAGCGCGCGCGAACCAATGTCCCACGCGCCTTTGAGGTAAGCCTCCTCCCAGTTTGCATCGTCGAAAACGCTGTCATTCACCAGCTTGGCGACGCCTGCCTTCAGCGCTGTTTCGTCCATCGTGTCGGCTTCGTTGACAACGAATTCGCTTGGGTCGATCGTGAAAAAGCAGAAGCCGGCTTCGGCGGTCCATTGCACGTCGGCTTCGGTTTTCAGGTGGTCGGCGTCAGCGCCCCAGGGCAGTGAGTAATCGGCAGCGGCGACGGCTTCCTGCGCCGCCCGCATGACCTGCTCGGGCGTGCGATTGGTGCGCGTCATCTCGCGGATGGATTGCTGTGAAAGGATGCCCGCGAAGTCGCTTTTTTGCAGGGCTGCAATGTGGCCCGGCCCGGCTAGGCCAAGGCGGTCGCCAAAGCCGAAAGATTTCTTGAGTCCAAGGGTGACGGGGGTTTCATTGGTCATGGTTTAGGGCGAAGAGGTTGATTTTTTTTGTAGTTGACGTTTCACCCTACACGTGTTGGATTGGCGCGTATTGTCAAGGTGATTCTGGCATAATTGCCAGATTCTCCGCTTAGTTTTCCCCATAACCTTACTTGTTTGTTGACGAAAAATACCTCCAGTTCAGTTGGCACCACAGCGGCGCTGGCCCGGCATTTAGGGCTGTCGCGTTGGACCGTTTCGCGAGTGCTCAATGGGCACCCCGGCGTGCTGCCAGAGACCGTTGAGCGCGTGCATAAGGCGATGGCCGAAGTGGGCTTTCAGCCGAATACGCTGGCGCGCGGACTGCGCGGCGGTCGCACTGGAATCGTCGGTGTTTGTTTTCAGGAGTTGGAGTCGCCGATTCTCGCTCGCAAGGTGTCGCTGCTGCAACAGGCGCTGCGCGAGTTGGGCTACCACGCCTTGATTGAGTTGACCAACGGGGACTTCAATCTCGAGCGCGCGGCGCTGCGGAATTTCCTCTCGATGCAAGCTGAAGGCGTAGTGCTGATCGGCTCTCAGTTAACGCCCGATGACGACGCCCTAACCGCCTGCCAAAAGCAGGGCAAGCCCATCATTTGGGTGGACCCGGAAAACAAGGTGAATGGTGAGGAATTATCCATCGACCGCCCGCATTCGATGCGTCTGGTGCTGGACCACTTGCATGGCCTTGGGCATCGACGTTTTGCGGTGATGGGGATCGATCCGGGCAACCCTTATGGAGCCTTTCGCTGGCCGGCTTTTGAGAAGCATTGCCGCCGTCTGAAGGTCGCCATCGACAAGTCCGCTAAGCAATATTTCGTGCCCGGTCGCGAACGTCACGACTATGACTATGGACGTGATTTGGCGGAGATGATGCTCGCTGACGCCAAGCCCTTGCCAACGGCAATCATTGCCCTGAATGACCGCGTGGCCATCGGCGCCATGAACCGTCTGCGCGAAGCTGGCATCGAGACGCCGCGTGATGTCTCCGTGGTTGGCTATGACAACATTGAAGTGGGTGGACACATCCAGCCAACCCTGACAACGATTGACCAATGCGCTGAGAAATTAATGACGCATGCTGCTAAAAAAATGGTTGATCTGTTGGAGGCTGGCGATGGCGCCGCCAAGCAATCTCGCAAGCTCATAAAACCAAAATTGATCATCCGCGAGTCGACCGCTGGACCTGCCAAATCCTGAACTTTTTGAATGCGCGAATTTCATCCTCAAGCCTTTTTAATTGACAAAACCCTACACGTGTAAGTTGATGCGTGTAGTTACCTTGAATAACCATGACCCGAATCCTCCTCACGACGACCTCTTACCAGGATACGCCTGGTCCGCACCATGATCTCCTTGCCAGCACCGGCGCTGAAATCGTCCGCGAGCGCGGCCCGCTCAGCGAAGCGCGCATGTTGGAATTGGCTGGCGATTTTGACGCCTTTCTTTGCGGTGATGACGCCATTACGCGCGCCGTTCTGGAGAAGGCTGCGCCGCGCCTGAAGATCATTGGCAAGTACGGCATCGGCGTGGACAAGATCGACGTCAAGGCCTGCACCGAAATGGGCATCCCCCTTGGCTTCACGCCGGGCGTTAATCACACCACTGTCGCCGAGCACACTTTCGCGTTGATGCTGGCGCTGTTCCGCAGCCTCGTGGACGAGGTGAACTACGTGTCATCCGGCAACTGGAAGCGCCTGACCGGCCACGAGATCATGGGCAAGACAATTGGCATCGTGGGCCTCGGCCGCATTGGCCGCGAAGTCGCGATCCGCGCCAAGGCGTTTGGCCTCCAGGTGGTTGGTTACGACCTTTACTGGCCCGAAGCGTTCGCCGAGGAGCACGACATTAAGCGTGCTGACGGTTTGACTCAGCTTTTCCGTGAGGCCGACATCCTCAGCCTGCACTCGAACCTCACTGAAGAGACCCGCGACATGATCAGCGCAAAGTCCCTGCCGAACCTCAAGGACGGTGTGGTCATCATCAACTGCGCTCGCGGCGAACTCGTTAACTCCAAGGACATGGCCGCAGCGCTGGAGAGTGGTAAGGTCGCCGGTTACGGCGCCGACGTGCTTGACGAAGAACCGCCTTCGTCGGACCACGTTCTTTTGAAGGCCAAGAACTGCATCATCACGCCGCACATCGGCAGTCGCACTTACGAAAGCGTCGTCCGCCAAGCCACCATGGCCACACAAAACATCGTCAACATGCTCAAGGGCGAAAAGCCGCTTGCGCAAGTCAACGACGCCCCGATCCCCGCAGCCCTCATCAAGTAATTGTCCCCGACTATGAGCGAAACCTTTTATGTTGTTCCCGAAAGCCAGCACAACGCGCTGGTGAAGCAAGCCTACCTGAGCCGCGGCTTCGATGAAGCCGAAGGCGATGCCGCCGCGAAGTTCTCTGCCTATGCGAGCACGCATGGCATCCGCACGCACAACGCGCTGAAGGCGCTGCACCTCGACCACTTGTTTGGCTCGGGCGCCGGTGGCTGCAAGCCGAGTGCCGTGATCGAAAAGAAGGAAGGCCGCTTTGCCGCGTCGCAAGTGTGGAACGCCAACCGCAAGCTCGGCCAAGCCACGGCTTACGAAGCGATTGAAACCGCGATTGAGCTCGCCGACAAATATGGCATCGGCCAAGTGTCCGTCGACAACGCCTTCCACTACCTGTGGGGCGGCGGTTATGTGATGGACGCCGCGCGCCGCGGTTACATCGCTTACACCAATTGCACCGCCGCGCTGGCGGAAGTCGTTCCCTTCAAGGGCAAGACGCCGACCCTCGGCACCAACCCGCATTCGTGGGGCTTCCCGACGGTCGACGCTGTGGGCTTCCCGATCGTGATCGACTGGGCAACGAGCGTTATCGCCATGGGCCGCGTGCAGCAGTTCCTCCGCGAAGGCCAGCCGCTGCCAGAAGGCGCTGCGGTCGACGCCAATGGCAAGCCGACCACCGACGCGAAGGCCGTTGCCGCGCTGACCACGTTTGGCGCGCACAAGGGCTATGGCCTCTCTTTGATCAACGAAATCATGGGCGCCTTCATCGGCGGCAGTTTGCCGACTTTGCGTTCGCGCTGGGATCAACAACCCGAAGAAAAGCACACGCCGGCTTTCTATTTCCAAGTGATCCACCCGGACGCCGTTGCTGGCGATTTCGCACTGGGCCGCTCATCCAAGGAAAACATCAAGGCCGTGCTGGACGACATTCTCGGCCACGGCAACGAGAGCTGCATCCTGCCCGGCCAGATCGAAGCCGGCGCCGCAGCCCGCACCGCCAAGAACGGTGGCCTGCTGTTCTCCGAAGCGGAAATTAATGGCTTTAACGAACTCGCCGACGAATGCGGCGCGGAACAATGGAAGGTTGCGGATTTCAAGGTAGCTGAATAAGCTAAGTCATGAACCGTTTCGCATCCATATTGTTTGTTGCCGCAGCCCTGCTGTCCGCAGGTTGCTCGAATATGTATTATGGCGCGCTCGAGCAGGTGGGCATCCACAAGCGCGAGCTGCTGGTTGACCGCGTGGAAGCCGCGCAGGAAAGCCAGGAGGAAGCCAAGGAAGAGTTTGAAGACGCGCTCGAAGCATTCCGCGCCACCGTAACGGTGGACGGCGGCGAGCTGGAAAAGCGCTACGACAAACTCAAGGGGCAATACGAAGATTGCGAAGACCGCGCCGAAGCAGTCCGTGATCGCATTGCCGCCGTGGAAGACGTGGCCGAGTCGCTGTTCCGGGAATGGGAGAGCGAACTGGGCGACTATTCCCGCGACGACCTCCGCCGCGCCAGTGAAACGCAGCTCCGCCAAACCCGGCGCGAATACGAGCGCTTGATCGCCGCCATGAAGCGAGCCGAGGCCAAGATGGACCCCGTGCTCGTCGCTTTCGGTGACCAAGTGCTTTTCCTGAAACACAATTTAAACGCTCGCGCCATTGCCTCGCTCAAGAACGAGGTGACCACGGTCGAGCGTGACGTCGCAGCCCTCATCGACGAAATGAACACCGCGATCGAGGAAGCCGAGACGTTCATCTCTCAAATGAAAAATTAATCCTCCAAGTATACCCACTAACTACCATGGCCATAGAACTCCGTCCTGCCTCTGAATGCGTTTACGATGAAATCTCACTCGGCGAAGTGATGCTCCGCCTCGACCCGGGCGAAGGTCGCATCCACACCGCCCGTCAATTCACCGCTTGGGAAGGCGGCGGCGAATACAACGTGGCCCGCGGCCTGCGCCGTTGCTTTGGCCTGAAGACCGCTGTCGTCACGGCGTTTGCGGATAACCCCGTGGGTCGCCTGATTGAAGACTTCATCCTGCAGGGCGGCGTCGACACCGACTTCATCCAGTGGAAGGACTACGACGGCATCGGTCGCGAAGTGCGCAACGGTCTGAACTTTACCGAGCGCGGTTTCGGCATTCGCGGCGCGGTTGGTTGCCCGGACCGTGGCCTCACCGCCGCCAGCCAAATGAAGCCCGGCGACGTCGACTGGGATCACATTTTCGGTAAGCTTGGCGCACGCTGGTTCCACACCGGCGGCATCTTCGCTGCCCTCAGCGACACTTGCCCGGAGACGGTGATCGAAGCCGTGAAGGCCGCCAAGAAATACGGCACCATCGTTTCTTACGACCTCAACTACCGCCCGTCGCTGTGGAAGGCTATCGGCGGCCACGCACGTTGCCAGGAAGTGAACCGCGAGATCGCCAAGTATGTCGACGTGATGATCGGCAACGAAGAAGACTTCACCGCCTGCCTTGGCTTCGAAGTTGAAGGCGTGGACGAAAATATTTCCCACATCGAAATCGATGCGTTCAAGAACATGATCAAGACTGCGGTTAAGGAGTTCCCGAACTTCAAGGCCACAGCCACGACGCTGCGCGCAGTGAAGACCGCCACCATCAACGACTGGGGCGCCATTGCCTGGCACGACGGCGAGTTCTACGAATCGAAGCCATATCCGGCGCTCGAAATCATGGACCGCGTAGGCGGCGGCGACAGCTTTGCCAGCGGCCTGATCTACGGCTTCCTCGACAGTGGGTGCCCGCAGCAAGCCGTCGACTACGGCGCCGCACATGGCGCTCTGGCGATGACGACTCCCGGCGACACCACGATGGCCAGCAAGAAGGAAGTGGCTAAGATCGTGGGCGGCGGCGGCGCCAGAGTCGACCGCTAGCGAACGACTCTGAAAGTTTGTAGGTTCGTATGTTTGAAGGTTCGAAAGTTAAGCCATTAAAACTGCATTCGCGCCTCTGAACTTTCAAACTTTTGAACTAATAAACTTTCGAACTTATTTATCATGTCTGAATACCTCAACGAACTATTTACTTTGCAGGGCAAAGTAGCCGTCGTCATTGGCGGCACGGGTGAACTCTGTGGGGCAATGGCCGAAGGTTTGGCCGGTGCGGGCGCAACCGTTGTGCTGGTTGGTCGTAACGAAGAAAAGGCGCAAGCTCGTCTGCAAAAGATACATGCTTTTCACGGCACGAGCTACTTTGAAAAGTGCGACGTTGGTTCGAAGGAAGCACTCGAAGATTTGCTGGATCGTGTGCTCAAGAAGAGCGGGCAGGTGGACATCGTCGTCAACGGCGCTGGCGTCAACAGCCCCACGCCGTTCCTCGAAATCCAAGAGGAAGAATACGACCGCATCATGGACGTGAACACGAAAGCCGTGTTCTTCGCGTGCCAAGTGTTTGGTCGCTATTTCGTAGAGCGCGGGCAGGGCGGCAGCATGATCAACGTTGGCTCGATGTCGGGCGTTAAGCCACTTTCGCGCGTGTTTACTTACTCGGCTTCCAAGGCCGCTGTGCACAACCTTTCGCAGAACCTTGCTCGCGAATGGGCGCCGCAAAATATCCGCGTCAACACGCTGGTGCCGGGCTTCTTCCCCGCCGAGCAAAACAAGAAGGTGCTTACGCCTGAGCGCGTCGGGCAGATCATGGGCCACACGCCGATGAAGCGCTTCGGCGAAGCCAAGGAGCTGATCGGCGCCACGCTGCTGCTCGCTTCCGAGGCCGGTTCGTTCATCACCGGGCACGAACTGCTCGTCGACGGCGGTTACGCGGCAATGACGATCTAGTATTTAAGTTCGAAAAGTTGGAAGGTTCGTAGGTTCGAAAGTTGAGCTGAGACCGAACAACCTTCGAACTTTTCAAACCCTACGAACTATTCGAACTTTATTATGAGCTTTATCCACGACGACTTTATCCTGCAGACTGATACCGCCAAGCGCTTGTATCACGAGGTTGCAAAGGACAACCCGATCATCGACTATCACTGCCACCTGCCGCCGGAAGACGTCGCACAGGATCGCCGCTTCCGCAATATCGCGGACATCTGGCTCGGCGGTGACCACTATAAGTGGCGTGCGCTGCGCACGAATGGCGTCGACGAAAAGTTGATCACCGGCGATGCCGATGATTACGACAAGTTTATGGCTTGGTGTAAAACGGTGCCCGCCACACTGCGCAATCCGCTCTACCACTGGAGCCACCTGGAGCTCGTGCGTTACTTCGGCATCGATGACCTCATCAGCGAAAAGACTGCGCCTGCGATCTGGGAGAAGGCCAACGCCTTGCTCGCCCAGGATGACTTCTCCGCTAACGGCATCTTGAAGAAGTTCGATGTGAAGGTGGTCTGCACCACGGACGACCCGACCGACACGCTGGAGCACCACGTAGCGGCCGCGAAGGACCCGAACGTAACCACCGGCATGTATCCGACCTTCCGCCCCGACAAGGCGCTGAAGATTGCGGACACTGCGAACTTCAATGCGTGGTGCGACAAGCTAGCGGAAGTTTCCGGCATCGATACCGGCAGCTTCTCGGGCCTCAAGGATGCGCTCAAACAGCGTCATGATTTTTTCCACTCACTGGGCGGCCGTTTGTCCGACCACGGTTTGGAAAAGTGCTTCGATAAGTTCGTCAGCGACGAGCGCGCGGCATCAATCTTTGACCACGCGCGTAGTGGCAATGCGGTTGTGCCGGAGCAGGCTGAAGAGTTCGCCAGTAACCTCATGGTTTACTTCGGCCAACTCGATGCCGAGAAGGGCTGGACCAAGCAATTGCACGTGGGCGCGATGCGCAACAACAACACGCGCCTCTTCAACAAGATCGGGCCGGACACCGGTTTCGACTCCATTGGCGATTACCCGCAGGGAGTTGCGCTAAGCCGTTACCTCGATCGCCTCGACATGGACGATACGTTGCCGAAGATCGTTATCTACAATCTCAACCCGTCGGACAATTACCTGATGGGCACGATGATTGGCAACTTCCAGGACGGCTCCATCGCGGGTAAGATTCAGTTCGGCAGTGGCTGGTGGTTCCTCGACCAGAAGGAAGCCATGGAGCTGCAGATGAACACGTTGTCCAACCTCGGCCTGCTGAGCAAGTTTGTCGGTATGCTCACTGATTCCCGCAGCTTCCTCAGTTACCCGCGCCACGAATACTTCCGCCGCATCCTGTGCAATCTCATCGGTAATGATGTCGAGCAAGGCCTGATCCCGAACGATTGGGACCTCTACGCGCCGATGGTGAAAGACATCTGCTACAACAATGCAGCGAATTTCTTTGGTTTTAACATTCCCTCCTAAAAAAACAGCATAATCCTAATCCTCCCCTTAAACCATGAAAGAAGTCAGAATTGGCATCATCGGCCTCGGAAACATGGGTACGACCCATGCCAAAAACATCATCGAAGGCAAAGTTCCCGGCGCCAAGTTGAGCGCGGTTTGCGATCACGATGAAAAACGTCTCGAATCCTACAAGGATCAAAAGCATTTTTCCTGCGGTGAAGAGATGATCAAGAGCGGCGAAATTGACGCCGTGATCATCGCAACGCCTCACTACCCGCACACCACGCTCGGCATCGCCGCGTTGGAAGCCGGTATTCACACTTTGGTTGAAAAGCCGATCTCGGTGCACAAGGCCGATTGCGAGCGCCTCATTACCGCACACACGAACAAGGACGTCGTCTTTGCGGCGATGTTTAACCAACGCACGGACCCGCGCTACATCAAGCTGCGCGAGCTGATCACTTCTGGGCAGCTGGGCAAGATCAACCGCATTAACTGGATCATCACGGACTGGTTCCGGACTGCGCATTATTACGCTTCCGGCGGTTGGCGCGCGACCTGGGGCGGCGAAGGCGGCGGTGTGCTGCTCAACCAGTGCCCGCATCAGTTGGACCTTTTGCAGTGGCTCTTTGGGATGCCAACGGAAGTCCGAGCATACTGTCAGATTGGCCGTTTCCACGACATTGAAGTGGAAGACGATGTGACGACTTTCCTCAAGTATGAAAGCGGCGCCACGGGCGTTTTCATCACCACCACAGGCGAAGCTCCCGGCACGAACCGTCTGGAAGTTGCCGCCGAACAGGGCAAGGTGATCATCGAAGGCGAGGGCATTAAGTGGATTCGCAACGAGAAGCAAACTTCTGAATATTGCAACGAAGCCAAAGACGGTTTCTCCAAGCCTGGCACATGGGATATCTCCATTCCGACGCAGGGCTTTGGGGAGCAGCATGTTGGCATCATGAAGAATTTCGTCGACGCGATCCTCAATGGCGCCGAGCTGATTGCTCCGGCTGCAGAAGGCATCAACTCCGTTGAGTTGGCCAACAGCATGCTCTACTCGAGCTTCACTGACACGACGCTCAAGTTGCCGCTCGATGGCGCAGCCTACGAAGCGCACTTGAAGAAGCTCATCGCTGAGTCGACTCACGTGAAAGAGGTGAAAGAGACCGGTCCAGCTAATCTCGCTGGCACCTACGGTAACTAACTTTGTAACGCAAAGCATCATGTCAAAAGACGGAATGAATTACGCCCCGACGGCGGCTAAGCCCAAGCCGGTCGTCGAAAAGGGTGAGTATGTCATCGCTGCGACGCACCTGGACCACGGCCACATCATGGGCCAGGTCAATGGCCTCACCGAGGCAGGCGCTGTGCTGAAATACATCTATGAGCCGAACCCGGCAGTGAACCAAGGGAAGATCGATGTTTTCCTGAAGGACCACCCGGAAGCCAAGGTCGTCGACTCACTCGACACGATTCTTGAAGACGATTCGGTCCACATGGTTGCCGCCGCTGCGATCCCGAACTTGCGTGGTCCGCTGGGCTGCAAGGTCATGGAAGCCGGTAAGGATTACCTCACGGACAAGTGCCCCTTCACCACGCTTGAGCAGTTGGCTACGGCCCGCGAAGTCGCGGCGCGCACCGGCCAGAAATACATGGTTTACTACTCTGAGCGCGTGCACGTGGAGTCGGCCTGGTATGTTGACCAATTGATCCAGGACGGCGCTATCGGCGACATCGTTCACATGGAAATCTTCGGCCCGCACAGCCTCAACAAGCCCAGCCGCCCAGAGTGGTTCTTCGACAAGGAGCAATACGGTGGCATCCTCACGGACATCGCTTCGCACCAGTTCGACCAATTCCTGCACTACACACGCCAGAAGAGTGGCGAAGTTGTGCATGCTCGCGTGGACAATCTGCACAACGCGGATACTCCAGGTTTGGAAGACATCGGTGAAGCGGTGCTCAAGCTCGACAATGGCGTTTCCTGCTTCTCGCGCGTTAACTGGTTCTCGCCGAAAGGCGCGCGTGGCTGGGGTGATGGTCGCAGCTTCATCACCGGCACGAAGGGCAGCATCGAAATTCGCAAGTATTTCGACAACGGCCGCTCGAACGAAGGCAACATCATCATTCTCTGCGATCAAGAGGGCGACCAGGAGTTGCGCGTCACTGGCGAAGTCGGTTTCCCATTCTTTGGACAACTGATCCTCGATAGCCTGAACCGCACGGAGAACGCCATGACGCAGGAGCACGCGTTTCTTGCATCGGAGCTTTCCATGCGCGCGCAGCAAATCGCCGAAGCGAATCGTTAAGCAGCATCGCAAAGTTTTCTAAGGGCGGCTCAAGTTGAGTCGCCTTTTTTTATGCGAGCAGCTCGGAGGCCGTCTTGCCGCTTTTACGTAGAGATTGGAGGCTGAGGCTATCACTGCGCTTGGCGAGGCGCTGGCCGCTCTCATCGCGAACCAGCGGGCAGTGGTAAAACGCCGGCGGCTTCGCGCCCAGTGCACGGTAGATGAGTAACTGCCGCGCGGTGGAGCGGAGCAAGTCCGCCCCGCGGACGACCTCGGTGATGCCCATCGCAATGTCGTCCACAACGACCGCCAACTCGTAGGCCGGTACGCCATCGCGGCGCCACACGAGAAAGTCGCCAAAGTCTTCACCAGTCGTGAAGCTTTGCGTTGCAAAGTAGCCGTCTTCGAAGGTGATGGCTTCGCCGTCGGGCACGCGGAAACGCCAGTTGGAATCTCCGGGCTCGGCCGCGTCGTGACCGGCGCCTTTCTCTGGGCGCCAGGACTCAGGAAAAATTGCTTCGCTGTCTTGCTCGTCTTCATTGACGGGGGATTGGCGGGCGAGGCCGGATTCGCTGGCTTCGCGCAACTCTCGCCGTGAATGTTTGCTGGGATAGATCCAGCCACCGTCTTTCAGGCGACGCCACGCATCGAGATAAAGTGCGGTGCGCTGGCTTTGTTGATAGGGCGCATCGATGCCGCCTATGTCGGGGCCTGCATCCCAGTCTAGTCCTAGCCAACGCAGGTCTTCCATTGCGGCTTTTGAGAACTCAGCTTTGCAACGCAAAGTATCGATATCTTCATCGCGGTAGATTAGCACGCCATTGGCCTGACGCGCGCGTTTCCAGGCAGTATGAAAAGTGCGCGCGTGGCCAAGATGGAGGCAGCCGGTTGGGGTTGGGGCAAGGCGCCCTATATAGGTGGCGGGCATGTTCTGTTACTCCTCCAGCCATAACAGCGAGGGGGAGTCGCCGGGGAGATATCGACTCCAGTGGATGGAACCACTCGTGTCTTCACTGATCATGTTCGCGTAGTACCAGCGCACCTGATCTTTGCCGAGGCGCATAAGTCTGTTTTTGTTGGTTTCCTCGATGAAAACGTCGCCATTTTCCAAGATGGTTGACCGGCCTTCGGTATTGCTTTGCATCTTGGCTTGCTTGATGGTCATATCGTATGGAATGGAAACTTGATCTGTTTCGGGAGTGTATATGTAGACTTGGCTAATGTTGTTGGCTGGTAATACCTTCGACTCTCGCCTAAAGATGTCGTTGCCGAAAATCGAGAAGCTCCCATCCTCTAATTGATCGACGTCATGTTGGTAGAGCCAGGGACCCGTTTTGAGCCAAATGATGCGATTTTCTGACGGGCGGTATAGCAGGACAGTTGATAGATTGCGTAGGCTTAATGCGAAGTCTCCCACTTGCGCACTGCCATTGTTTTTAAGAATCGGCTGCACATCGTTGAGGTGCATACGATCGGATTGGAGATTGCCTATGCCCAAGTAGATGCCTCGGAAACCGTTTGTAAGCAGTATTTCTTCAACATCATACCTTTCTAATACTTCTCCTTCTTGGTTGAGTACGCCAAACTTGTCATTCCTGATCTTGTGTTGGGTTCCGTCCTCGTACTTAATAAAGTAATAGGACATGAGTGGGACGACTATATTCCCATTGATGTCCAATTCGATAGAATGATGAACGTCAAAATTAGTCATCCAGAGTATTTTGCTGTCGCGATCGATTCTGACTAATGGTCCCCAACCTGAATTGAATACGATGCTGCCGTCTGACAGCATCAGCGGATGCTGGGCATAATAGCGTTCTCGGCTGCCATTATAGATGTCACGACCGGCCATTTCAATGATGTCCTCCACAGGTGGAACCCAAGTGTGCACGACACTAAAGTCAGCCAAGCGAATCAGTTCAACAATGCTCTGGTCCGCATTGGGTTCGTAGCGTGGAACAAGCAAATAACCTGTGTCAGTAAAGCTGCGGTCAACCTGATTGAAGCCTTGGTAGGGGAAGTCGGATTTCCTGACCAGCGGATGCATCGTAATTAGGTCAACCAAGCTCTTATCGCTGTCTTTACCTCCGTCTATAAAAGCGTCGATCTCTTCGACAGCGTCTTCAATGAAAATACCCGGAAAAAAAGAGTTTCTACCAGATAGGTATCCCCAGACAAAGACGATCATCACCAACAAGTATATGCCAGCTGCTATACGGATGAATTTCATGTCATTATGCTAGTAGTAATTTGCCCGTTTGGTGATGGTGATAGATTTGGAGCACGGTGCTTGCTCGCCTCGTACGTGGGATATGGTTAAACCCCGTACAATGCGCCATATCTTTCGCGCAGGTAAGTCATGAGCGGAGCGGGGGAAATTTCCTCGCCGATTGCCTGGCGAATGAGTTCCCGGGTGCCGAAACGCTTGCCGTGGCGGTGGATTCTTTCACGTAGCCAGGCAAGCAACTTACTGAAATCACCGTTGGCGATCTCCGTTTGCAAGCTGGGCATCTCTTCATTGACGGCATTCCACAGCTGTGCCGCCATAACATTGCCTAGGGCATAGCTGGGGAAATAGCCAAAGAAACCTTCGGACCAATGCACGTCCTGAAGGCAACCTTCAGCGAAGCTTTTGGGGGTGAGGCCCAGGAGTTCTTCGCTCAGCTTATTCCAGGCTTCGGGCACGCCAGCCACGTCAAGATCCCCTGCAAAGAGCGCGCGTTCGATTTCGAAACGCAGGATGACATGAAGGTTGTAAGTCACCTCGTCGGCGTCGACTCGGATGGGCTGACGTTGCACAGCGTTGATCGCCAGACGTAGCTCATCGGAGGATATATCCTTGAGCTGATCTGCAAAGGCCACGCGATAAATGGGTTCGTAGAAAATCCAAAAGGCTTCACTGCGCGCCACCTGGTTTTCCCACAGACGGCTTTGTGATTCGTGGACGCCCATGCCGACGGCTTCTCCCAGCGGTAGACCAAATGAGTCGGGATTGCCCAAACGGAGACCTTGCTCATACATGCCGTGCCCGGCTTCGTGGATTGAACTGAACAGCGAGTCCAACGGGTTGTCTGGGAAGTAGCGTGTGGTTAGGCGCGTGTCCCAACTCGTTCCACCGCAGAAGGGGTGAATTGCGGTGTCGAGGCGGCCATATTGGAAATCGAAACCAATGCGTTCCAGCACGCTGCGGAGAAATTTCTCCTGTGCTTCGACATCGAAGCCCTTGAAGATTGAAACGTCGGCTTGGCGCGGTGCGGCGAGCACGGCTTCGGCCAAGTCACGAAGCGGCGTGCGCATTTCACTGAAGAGGTTAGCGAACACGGTGGAAGACATACCGGGATCGAAGCGGTCAATCCAGTAGTCGTAGGCGTTGCCTTCGCAACCGAGGTATTGAGCCTCTTCGCGCGCGAGCTGAAGCTGGGTTTGGAGCATCGGCGCAAAGGCGGTGAAATCGCTTTTCTTGCGTGCCTCAGTCCAGGCGTGGTAACCGGCGCTGGCGGCCTCGGTTTTTCGGCGGACGAAATCGGTTGGGAGCTTGGCTGCGCGATCGTATTCACGGCGGGTTTCGCGGATGACGCAGGCGGCATCGGCTTCCAGTTCAGCGTCTTCGAGTTCGGTCAGCCATTGGCCGATTTCGGGGCGGGTGAACTCACGGTGAATCACCTCCGCCAAGGCGGAGTTTTGCTGGGCGCGCATGTCCGCCGAGCCAGGGGGCAGGTTAACTTGCTCGTCCCAGCCCAAAATGCCGGATGTCGCGTCCAACAGGGCGGTGTTTTTGAGAGCGGCGGTAAGCTTGGCGTAGGTATTCATTGGGAAAGTTGTGTCCTAGTTCTTGGCTTAATTGAGTGGAATGGTGTTGCATCGGTTTGACTAACCAAGAACGACGAACCACGCACGAGAGCACAATTTATAGATAATCCTCGATTTCGTAGACAGTTTCGTCTTTGCGGGGGCCTTTCAGACGGTTGAGCAGTTTTTTAGCGTTGCGGCCTTCAACGACAGCCATCGGGTCGGCGTCGAGGTCGTCACCATACATTTCTTCGAGCTTATCCGGGTCTTCGCCGCGTTCAAGGCGCGCCGCCATTTCGCGCAGGGCAGGGGGCAGGGCCTCGCCGGTTACTTCACCCACACGCCGCATGAGGTGCCCAAGCTGCTGTGGGTCGACGTTATTTTCGTCCATGCCCTGAAACTCACGCTCCAGCTCATTGATCGCCTGCTCATAGCGTGGGTCGTCGTATTTGGAGTCGTCGAGCGCGGGATCGCCTTCTACGCCAAAGGTCTTCACAAAGGAAAACTGCGATACCTGCTTCTGCATTGGCCAGTCGGGGTTGGCTGGGCAGCGGGGCGTTTTGCCGGCGTGCTTGAGGCTACGGGCGTAGAAGGTGTAGATGGTGTGGTTCTCCGGGCAATAGAACTCGTAAAACGGCATGGTGGGATTGATTAAGGGACGTGCTTCGCAGTTGCGAGCGGGAAAAATATCTACAATGTCTCAACAGACGCGCTTTCAAGCCGAAACACACATTTCCGCCATGATCTTTCGAGACCGCATCGACATTGAGCTGCCGCCAGAACCCATTTGGGAGATGCTGCGCTATGCGGAATACATGGAGCTGTGGAATCCGAAGTGCTTGCATTCTCCAGGGCTGGGGCGACCCCTGGAGCTGGGGGACCGGTTTGAGGCAACGTTCAAGCTCACCCGCGAAAGCAAGAGCGAGGTCGAGGTAGTTGAGTTTGAGCCAATGCAACGCATCGTTTTCCGACACCAGTCAGAGGAGATCAAGGGCTACGCGGTAGAGTCATACGCACTGGAGGCAATTCGCGATGGGCAAACGACCCGCGTCAAGCAGCAGCTAGACATGCGGAAGCTGGCGTTTCCGATCTGGGTGAAGCCGCTGATCTGGCTGATCGCGCTCACTGGCCGCAAAATGGACAACAACGGTCCTTTGGCAGGGCTCCGCGAGACAGCGATTGCTCAAGCGGGTATGGAATAGATCGGCCTGCCTTGCAAGGCGGCTTAGTGCGGTTAAATACCCCGCATCCATTTTTCGAGGGACTTGAGCTTGTGTCCGCTTGAATCGTTTTATGACATTGAACAACAATCGCTTATGAAAAAATGAGACGCCGGAAGTTCGCTGTAAGTCTGTTTCTTCGGAGGCTCTCCAGGGAATCTGCTGAATTTCGCTTTGCCTTTTGAATAGAACGTTTTGAATTTACGCCCATGGAATACGAACCGGTCATAGGTCTGGAAGTGCACGTGCAGCTGAAAACGCGCTCGAAGATGTTTACGCGCGTCGGCTACGAGTATGGTCACGAGCCCAACACGCTGACGAACCCCGTCATCATGGGCCTGCCGGGCACGCTGCCAGTCATGAACAAGGAAGCTGTCCACAAGACCGTGCAGATGGGCCTGATCCTCGGCTGCAAAATTGCCGAGACCTGCAAGTGGGACCGCAAAAACTATTTCTACCCGGACAGCCCGAAGAACTACCAGCTCTCGCAGTTTGACCAGCCGATCTGCATCGGCGGCGAAGTCGAGATCGAGATGCTCGGCGCCTCCCGCAACGTCATGGGCGACCACCGCATGGTCGAGCTGACCCGCATTCACCTGGAAGAAGACGTTGGCAAGCTCACGCACTCCGCCAACGATAGCCTCGTGGACTACAACCGCGCTGGCGCGCCGCTGTGCGAAATCGTCACCGAGCCCAACCTGTATTCGGCCGACGAAGTTTTCGCGTTCATGACCGCGCTGCGCAACATGATCGTCACCGCCGGCCTGTCCGACTGCGACATGGAAAAGGGCCAGATGCGCTGCGACGCCAACATTTCCATCCGCCCCAAGGGCAGCAACACGCTGGGCACTAAGGTCGAGCTTAAGAACATGAACACGATCTCCGGCGTCCGCAACGCGGTCGTTTATGAGATCAAGCGCCAAATCCGCGCCAAGACCACCGGCTACGAAGAGATCGTCCAGGAAACGCGCCGCTGGGACCCGGACAAGCAGGAAACCGAGTCCATGCGCATGAAGGAAGAGAGCCACGACTACCGCTACTTCCCGGACCCGGACCTCATGCCCGTGACCATCCCCGCCGAACAGGTGGAGAAGATTCGCGCCGGCTTGCCGGAAATGCCGTTCGATCGCCAGCGCCGCTACATGGAAAAGCTGGACCTGCCTTACACCATCACCTCCGTGCTCTGCCCGGACCGCGAGTTGGCGGAATTCTTTGAAGAAGCGCTCGCGCTGACTAAGGGCAAGGGCGAAGCGAAGGCCGTCGCCAACCTCGTCGTCAATGAGCTGATCCGCGACCTCTCCGCCGCCGAAGGCGAGGGCCGCCAACCGCTCAGCGCGGTGCCGATCACCCCGGCCCACGTGGCGGAGTTGGTGGTGCTGACCGAAGAGGGCGTGCTGACCAAGCAGATCGCGAACAAGGAAGTTTGGCCGGAGATGATGAGCAGCGGCAAGATGCCCGCCGTGATCGTCGAAGAGAAAGGCCTCAAGGCCGACAACGATAGCGGCGAGCTGGAAAAGATCATTGCCGAAATCGTAGTCGATCCGAAGCACGAGAAGGCGATCAGCCAGTTTAAGGACGGCAACGACAAGGCGCTGAACTCGCTCATTGGCCCGGTCATGAAAGCGACCCGGGGCAAGGCCAACCCGGCCGAAGTTCAGAAGCTCATGCGCGCCGCCGTGGCGAAGCTTTAAGGTATACCAGGTAGTCGGTTAATCCGATTCCTAGTTCACACCATTGGGCTGGCGCCTAGCATGGGCAGGTGTTTCCGTTGATGATAGGTGAGGGCGAGCTCGATGCAGTGTCGAAGCGCTGTTTCGGGGAGTTCAGCTTTGAGGCCCAACGGGATTGCGCGGTTTCCTTCAAACTGGAGCGCCGTTGGGTAGAGCTCGCGGAAGGTAGCAACGAGCTTGGTTTGGCAGTGGAAGTAAACGTAAACCGTCTCCGGCTTTGCCTTTTTCCAACCGAGCCTTACGGTGCTTCCCGCAATCGTTGTGTAGCTGGGCTCGCCCCATTTGAGGGACTCGTCTACTGTGCCAATTGCAGAGAGATTCTCGCCCGTTTCGAGTATCAAACTGCGTAGCTGCATCAGCTTACACCGCACATCCTGTGGGAATGCGTCAAAGGCGGCTGCGACTTCCGGCGCGATTGTCTTCATGGCGTGGTGATGGCAGGTAAGCCGATTCCTTCCAGGATGATCGGGGTGACGTTGGCGGTATAGCCTTGAGCGGTGGCCTGCCCGGGAAACCGAGGCTGCAGTGCGGCGTAGAGGTCCTTCACCCATTGCCCTTTGTGGGTGAGGCTGGCGTCGTAGCAAACGACGGCTTGCGGCTTTCCAGCTTTAAGATTTTGCACGAGTTGGGTTTTCATTGCGTTGGCCAATACTGGCATCAGGCAGGTGAGCGTGAGGAAAATAGAGGGGAGGCGTCTCATGACCATGCCCACTAGCTAGCGCGGTCTGATTGGTTGGGGCAAGGTTTTCGGCATCTTACTGGAGCACTTTTCATCTAGACGAATCAGTTTAAATACATTTAGGAATCGCCTGAGTATATGCGATCTGGATTGATTTCCCACATGGTATGGATTTTAGTCGCATAATGCGATTATCAAGCGTTGTATTTGCCCTTTTGCTTGCCACGGCAGTCCACCTGCTCGCCGAACAAAAATTGAACCTGCCGCTGCCTGCAAGTGGCGTACGTTACGCCTCGGTCGAGGAAACGCAGCCGCAGTGGCCGGCTGAGCCCGGCGAGGGCGTGGTCTGCCTGTGGGGCGACGGCAAGCTTGGCGCGATGTCCATCACCATCGATGACAACAATTACCCGGACGTCGAGTTCTGGCAGCAAATGAGCGAAAAGTTCGGCTGGAAATTTACCTGGTTCCTCATCGTCTATCCCGGCATGTATGACATTTTCAACCAGCAGCCCGGCAACAACCTCGGCTACAACGGCACGCCCGAGCAATGGAAAGTCCTCTACGATCAGGGCCACGAAATCGAGCTCCACGGCTCCTGCCAGCAAACCAACGACCTTAGCCAAGACGCCTACCGTGAGCACATTGGGCTCTCCAAAAAGTATCTGGAGGACAACATCGGCCATCGCATCCTGAGCTTTGCCTACCCCTGCGGCGCCACTGGGACGAAGGACGAGCCGCTGATTTTCGAAGAAGTCATTGGTGAAACCATGATCGCCGCGCGCGGCACCCAGGGGGGCTCGACGCCGCCACACCTGATCGACTACCTGAACACCCGCAGCTTTGGCGCCGTCGGTTTCCATCAGCCCGAGGCGACCGAGAAGCGCTTCGACCAAATGTTCGACCCCAAGCGTCCCTGGAAATACAGCTACTACCGCGGCTGGGGCGTCGCGCTTTACCACGGCTTGCTCAAGGACGAAAAGCGGGCAACGGCCGAAGCCGGCCTGCAAATGATCAAGGACCGTGAAGACGAGCTTTGGATCGCGCCGTTCACCGTCGTTGCTCGCTACGCGCAGGAACGCGAAACCGCCGAGCTCGACGTTGCCTCCGCCGCCGCCAACGAAATCCGCTTCAGCGTAACTGACGACATGGATGACAGCATTTTCAATATTCCGCTAACGGTAAAGTTCCGCGTCGACGGCTGGACTGCCGCTGCCGCCCAACAAAACGGCCAGGCGACGAAAGCTTGGATCATCGAGCACGAAGGCGCGCAATACGCGATGGTCTACGCCATCCCCGATGCGGGGGAGGTGGTGCTGCGCAAGGCGCAGTAGGCAACGTGCCGTTGCATCCATCGATTTGCCCATTGGGCAAATAACAACCTCGTCCAAAGCAGGAGGGCGACGCTCTGTCGTCGCCGCCCGTCGTAGAAGCGGCATCCTGCCGCTTTCGTTTCAGTTGGAATAGTCAAAGCGGCTAGAAGCCGCTTCTACGCTGGAGAGGCAATGGGCAGCGGTGACGAAGCACCGGCCTCAAGCGCTAACTCCCTGTCGTTGACGAGCCGCGCTTAGGATAGGCGCAGGTTGAGAACAGTTCGCGACTTGACTTAGGCAGGGGCATTTAATCGTTGCGCAAGTTGATTGTTCACCTACGTTAGACTCTATTTATGCGAAGCTTATGGCCATATTGACCTTTATGGGAATAGGTCGCACGGTTCGCGAATCAGAATGATATGAGAACGAGATGTCAGGGGTGTCTCAATGGCAAAAAGAGCGCAGCTAGCGCTTTTTGGGAACGCTGAATCACCCAGGCAGTTTTTCGCTTTGCCGCGATGGCGCTTATCGCGCCCGGCGCTGAACACTAACTGATCCCGCTCTCTTGAGGGCCAGCCAGACACCAGAAATCACAGAGACAACTTGAATTTACCTATGCTCAAATTCGCCATGAAGAGAAGTTACCGGATTGCGCAAATGCTGTTGTGGATCAACGGCGTTTTTACCGCAGCTTTGGTCGCAGATAACTACAAGATCCCTGATTCAAACGTGACGTTGCACTACGTGGTGGACGCCACGGCTCAGGAGGCGACAATCACCGGGGCGACCTTTACGGATTTTACCCCGTTGCATATCCCGGACACCCTGGGCGGCTACCCGGTGACTGGCATCACGTCCTACGCCTTTGCCGGGTATCGATATGCAATCACGTCGCTGCGCCTTCCGTCGGGGCTGACCCGAATCGAAGACAACACATTTATCGACTGCAACTACTTGCTGGAGGTGGAGCTTAATGAGGGGCTGGAAAGCATCGGCTATCGCGCATTCTACGACTGTGATGCGGTGGAGACGATTACGTTGCCCCGGTCTGTGGTGGAGATCGGCGATAGCGCGTTTCAAGGGAGTGATGAGCTACTCACAGTGACTTTCGAGGGCAATGCTCCGGCTAGCTTTGGCGTGGATGTTTTTGCCGACTGCAATAGTTCTTTCGCAGTTTATTATTACACTGGCGCCACTGGGTTTGAGACGGATGAAGGCTCGCAACTATGGAAGGGCTATCGGCAGCGACAAGAGGATTACTGGGGCGCATATGAAGTCCCCGGGACGAATGCCACGCTTAGTTATTTGCGCACTGGTGATCCGGCCCATGTGATCATCAAAAACTGCTCGGACGACGCGGTAGGCGAGATCATAATCCCTTCTGAGTTGGATGGGTTTCCGGTCACTGTCATCGGCGATCACGCCTTCGAAGTCCAACGCTATATCACCGGCATCACCCTGCCAAACACGATCATCGAAATCGGCTTACAGGCATTTGCGCTGTGTGATGACATGACCCGGTTTG
Organism: Cerasicoccus frondis; assembly: GCA_031296915.1. GTDB lineage: Bacteria > Verrucomicrobiota > Verrucomicrobiia > Opitutales > Cerasicoccaceae > Cerasicoccus > Cerasicoccus frondis. Next base: position 40,140 of record JAVDPC010000032.1, read on the forward strand.
TCGTTCCAGCTAGCGTGGACATAATCAGAGATGCGGCCTTTATTGGGACCTGGCTGACCGAATGGGTGTTTGAAGGCGACTTGCCCGCCACTTTCGGCGAGGGCAATTTTCTCCTGCAAAATCCCGACATGGTGGTCGTCTATTATGAAGACGCAGAGGGGTTCAGCTCGCCCATGTGGAATGACTATAAAACTGTCGAGCTCGAGTTGGAGGACACCGATGGAGACGGCTGGCCGGACCTGATTGAACAGGCGCTGGGAACCGACCCCCTCAAGGATTCGGACCACCTGGAGTTCCGCGTCGACTCAACGGGCAACACTCTGCAACTGCATTATGCGCCACACAGCGCGGCCCTCGATTTCACCCTTTGGCGCACCACGGACCTGAGCGACCCCGACAGCTGGCAGCCCGTGACAGACCTCACTTTCAGTGATGACGCCACCGGTCGATCCACGACGGCTGCGTTGACCGGAGCCGCGCCGGTATTTTATCGCCTCGAGGTCGAGCGTTAGCGCGCTAGGCGCTCATTGCTTCGAATGCCGAGCAAAGCAAGCCGCCGCACGTCGGCGGTAACACGGAGTCGTGGGCGGAGTCTGCTGGAGCCTGTTTGGGGCAAGCGTTAAAAAGGCTTGGGCGTCTTGGTGAAAACAACCGAGGCTATGTTGGAGCAACAACCGAGCGGATGCTTTGCTAACACAGCACAAGGCTTTTGGAAAAAGAGGCATAAGGCTCCCCTTTAAGCAGGAGGAATCATGAAGCAAGCTTCGCTGGCGCCACCCTCGCGGCCTGATGCGTTGTAAAAGCGTGCTTCGCAGATTGCTTACGGCGCTGCGATGGCGGAACGGGCAGAAATGATGCTGGCGGCGATGCGACGGGCTTCGGCGTCGGCGTGGAGGATTTCGTCGAGTCCCTGAGGGTCGCAACCAGGAACGGCGGCCAACGTATGTTCGATGATGCGCGGGATGTCGCAGTAGCCGATTTGGTCCATTAGAAAGGCGTCGACCGCGATCTCGTTGCTCGCATTGAAGACTGCCGGGGCAACGCCTTCGGTGTCCATGGCTTCCATGGCCAGGCGCAGGCAGGGGAAGAGCTCGTAATTCGGTGGGCGGAAATCGAGGGTGAGCATCTTGCTGAAGTCGACCGCGGGTTCGACGCCTTCGGCGCGCTCTGGGTAGAGCAGCACGTGCTGGATCGCAAAGGTCATCGACGGCGGGCTTAGGTGCGCGAGGATCGAGCCGTCGACATACTGTACCATCGAGTGGACAATGCTTTGCGGGTGCACGACGACCTGGATCTGGTCGCGGCCCTTGCCGAAGAGCCAATGCGCCTCGATGACTTCCAAGCCTTTGTTGGCCATGGTGGAGGAGTCGATAGTGATCTTCGGGCCCATGTCCCAGTTCGGGTGCTTGAGGGCGTCGGCCTTGGTGACCGACTTCATTTGCTCGGCGGTGTAGTTGCGGAACGGCCCGCCCGAGGCGGTCAAAATCAGCTTGGCGACGTCGATGTCGCGCTCGCCCTGGAGGCATTGGAAAATGGCGTTGTGCTCGCTGTCCATCGGCAGAATGCGGACGCCTTTGGCCTGGGCGGCGGCCATCACGACCTTGCCCGCCATGACGAGGATTTCCTTGCTGGCGAGGGCGATGTCCTTGCCGCATTCGATGGCGGCTAAGGTGGGCTTGAGCGAGAGCGTGCCGACGATCGCGGTGACAAGCATGTCCGCCTCGGCGAGGCAGGAGAGCTCGATCAGGCCGTCGAGGCCCGGGTAGAATTTCGTGCCCGCGGGGTAGAGCCCGCTTTGCTCGGCGGCGCGACAGTTGGCTTCATCGAATATCGCGACGTGCTTGACGTCGAACTCGTGGGCAATGGCGGCGAGCTCCTTCCAGCGGCTGCGGCCGGCGATACCGACGATGTTCAGCTTGTCCGGGTGCTTGGCGACAACGCGTCGCGTGCTTTCGCCGATGGACCCCGTGGCCCCGAGTAATACGATATTCTTAGCAGACATGCGATTTCAGAGGATCAGTAGTCAGCGCCCCGTGGCAACGGTTTTTTCTGGTTATGCTTGGTCGAGAATTTCAACCAATTCAAATTCAACGCCAATGAATTCATAGTCGTCATCTGGCTCATTGAAGAACTCCCAATGATCTTCATGAAATTCCTCAGCATTATCATTCGTTTCACCACGCCATAGCCATTCAGGGATGTCGTTCCAGCGGCAGAGTTCGGCCTTCAGTACCTTTATTTTGCAACGGGGCACTCGTTGGGAATCATAGACTGTGTATATGTAGCCAATGCCTAAACCGGTGTCCCACTCGTCCAGATAGCCTTGTTCTTCAATGATTTCGGTCGTTGCCGTTTTTCGACCCTCGATAATTTGATCGATAAGGCGGTCGAAGGTGAAAGACATTCGATGGTCGGTGCCCATTTTCTAATACACGTATTTAAACAGCAAAAACGCCAGTGGGCCGCAGAGGACGAGGCTGTCGATCAGGTCGAAGGCGCCGCCGATGCCGGGGATCACGGCGCCGGAGTCCTTAACGCCGGCCCAGCGCTTGAGCTGGGATTCCAGCAGGTCGCTGATGATCGCCACTGCGCCAATGGCTGCGCCGATGAAAATCGTTTTGAAGATCGGCATCTCGAACGGGATCATGCTCTTGAAGGCAATCGATAAGATGATGCCGACCAGCGCCGAGGCCAGCACGCCGCCGATGGCGCCCTCGACGGTCTTTCCGGGGCTAATGGACGGAGCGAGCTTGTTTTTGCCGAACTTCTTGCCGACCAGCAGGCCGCCGACGTCGGAGAACTTCGCGACCGCGATCACCCAGACGGGCAGGATCAGCGAGCCCCATTCGGCGAGCATCAAGCCGTAGAACTGCATCAGGAATGGCAGGAAGGCCAAGCCGAAGAGGGTGGGCATGAAGGTCTGCCCAATCTTGGGCGCCGACAGGAGCGAGAGCGACAGGATGATCAGCGCGATGGCTGGCGCTTCCATGGCTCCGCTGACGGGCAGGAAATACGAGGCGAGGATCACGCAGGCGCCGAGCACGAGGCCCAGAATCTTGAGGGGGCGGGCCTTGCCGCCGACTTCGAGCAGATTGTAGAGCTCGTATTGGGCGAGGGCCGTTATCGCGGCGAGCAGGATGAGCCCGCCGAAATTCTTGAAGATGACCAGAACCAGGATGATGCCCAGCCACAGCCCAACCGTGCTCAGGATACGTGCTTTCACGAATTAGCGACTGCGTGGTCCGAGGGCTGTTGCACCTGTTCGCCGGTCTTGCCGAAGCGGCGTTCGCGTTGCTGATAAGACTCGACGGCCTCGATAAAGTGTTCGCGGCCGAATTCCGGCCAGAAAACCGGGCTAAAGTAGAGTTCCGAGTAGGCGCATTGCATGAGCAGAAAATTGGAAATGCGGCTTTCGCCCGAGGTGCGGATCAGCAGGTCGGGGTCGGGCACGCCAGAGGTGTAAAGATATTTCTCGAAGTGTGGCCAGTCGAGGTTGCCGGGCTCTTCTTTGCCCGCCACGACGGCTTCGGCGTAGGCGCGCACGGCGTCGAGCACCTCGGTGCGGGAGCCGTAGTTGAGCGCCACGTTGAGCTGGCGTTCGGTGAAGTGGGCGGTCTCGTCGAGCGCCTTCTGCAGCGGCTTTTGCACGCGCTCGGGCAGTTCCTCAGGGCGGCCAATGACGTTCAGGCGGACTTCGTTCTTCAGCAAATCCTTGAGGTTGCGCTTCAAGAAGAGCTCTAGCAGGTCCATCAGCGAGGCAATCTCGTCCGGCGGGCGCTGCCAGTTCTCCACGGAGAAGGCAAACAGGGTCAAATGCTCAAGCTCGAGGTCTTTTGCGACGCGGATAATCTGGCGGACATTTTCCACGCCGCGACGGTGCCCCTCAATACGCGGCAGTCCGCGTTGGCGCGCCCAGCGGCCGTTGCCATCCATGATGATGGCGACGTGGCGCAGACGATTTGGCACTTTTGACGGCATGGCTCCTTAGAATGCAGTTCGCGAAGCAAGTTCCGGGAAACTGGCATTTGCTGAATACTTAACCCTGCCGAATCCCCTCGGTAAATGCAACATGAAATGCGTCGCGGTAGTTGTTGAATGGGCAGTCTCTCCTTGCTATGGCCGGTTGGAAGGCGTTGGCCGAATTTTATGCTCTTCAGCGGAATACACGGAAAAAATCAGCCAATGTGCACTGGAATTAAGGATAGCCAAATTGCTGATTATCTATATATGTTATGACGAAACCAACGCCATTGATTATTGTTTCTTAATGCTGCTCAACGGCGCTGTTTGTCTAATCACTCCTATTTATGACACAACTGAAATCCCTGCTGCTGGCGCTTGGCGCCAGTTTGACTGCGCTCAGCGCATCCGCCCAAGAGGCGAAAAAACCGAACATTCTCGTTATCTGGGGCGACGACATTGGCATCACGAATATCAGCTACAACAGCCACGGGCTGATGGGCTATCAGACGCCAAACATCGATCGCATCGCCAGCGAGGGTATCGCCTTCACTGATTATTATGGCCAGCAATCCTGCACTGCCGGTCGCGCGGCGTTCATCAGTGGCTCGGTGCCCGTGCGCACCGGGATGACCAAGGTCGGTCTGCCGGGCGCCAAAGAAGGCTGGCAGAAGACCGATTGCACCATGGCCACCGTCCTGAAAAGCCAAGGCTACTCAACGGGGCAGTTTGGCAAAAATCACCAGGGCGACCTGGATGAGCACCTGCCGACGATGCACGGCTTTGACGAGTTTTGCGGCAATCTTTACCACCTGAACGCCGAGGAAGAGCCCGAAAATGAAGACTATCCGGCGGACATGGTTCTGGCTGACGGTCAGACCTTTATCGAAAAGTTTGGGCCGCGCGGCGTCATTAAGTCCAAGGCCGACGGTAAGGGCGGCCAGACTATTGAGGACACCGGCCCGCTGACCAAGAAGCGTATGGAGACCATTGACGAGGAAACCCTCGCGTTGGCCAAGGAATTCATCAAGCGGAAGACCGCCGCTGGCGAGCCGTGGTTCTGCTGGTGGAATGGCACGCGCATGCACTTCCGCACGCACGTGAAGGAGGAGCATCGCGGCATTTCCGGTCAGGACGAGTATTCCGACGGCATGGTCGAGCATGACCTGAACGTGGGCGAACTGCTGGCCGTCCTCGATGAGTTGGGCATTGCTGACGACACCATTGTCATGTATTCCACCGATAACGGTCCGCACTACAATACTTGGCCTGACGCTGGCACCACGCCGTTTCGTGGCGAGAAGAATTCGAACTGGGAAGGCGCCTACCGCGTGCCTTGCTTTGTGCGTTGGCCGGGCAAGTTTCCCGCCGGTGAATGGCTCAATGGCATCGTCTCTCATGAAGACTGGTTGCCGACCTTTGCCGCAGTTGCGGGTAACCCCGACATCAAGCAGGAGTTGTTGGATGGCGTTGACCTCAACGGCCGTCACTACCGTAACCACATCGACGGCTATAACATGCTGCCTTACCTGGAAGGGCAGGTGGACGAGTCGCCGCGCAAGGACTTCATTTACGTGAATGACGACGGCGCTGTCGTGGCTATGCGTTACGATGCATGGAAGGCCGTGTTCCTCGAAAATCGTGGTGAGAAGTTTGGTGTTTGGATGGAGCCTTGGGTCGAACTGCGCGTGCCGCTGATTTTCAACCTACGCCGCGATCCCTTCGAGAAAGCGCAGCACAACGCGAACACCTACTACGACTGGTTGCTCGATCATGCTTATGTGTTGGTGCCGATGCAGGGGATGGGCGCAAAATTCCTGACCAGCATGGTGGACTATCCACCGAGCCAGACGCCGGGGGCCTTCAATCTGGAAAAGGTCCAAAAGCAGATCGAAGCCAATATGACCGGACACTAATTTAGCATGATGCTGTGGCCGCAGTCTTTGGACTGCGGCCATTTTTTTATTCATCTCGATGCATGCTGGAGTGCCTGATTACTGCGCGCTTGCTAACAGTTAGTTCGCAAATACGTAACCCTTGGCTAGCTCCTGGTATTCGGAGATTTGCGCCGCCTGCCACTCGGGCGTTTGGTGCAACTCCCCGGCCAGAATCTCGGCAACGACGGGCGCTGCTTCGATGGAGGCCTTGGCATTGAGCAGGAGCGAACGCGTACGCCGGGCGAGGACGTCCTCCACCGTGCGCGCCATTTCGTGCCGCGCGTGCCAGACGACTTCGGCCTTGGTGACGTTGAGCGCCGGGTGAACTTTGTCCTGCAAAGTAACGTCAGCATTCATCAGCTCGCGGATCGGTTGTGCATCGGCGCCATAGGGTTTCAGGTTGCTTTCCTTGATCGTTGCTTGGGTCCAGCCGTGGATTTGCAGCTCCTTGGTTTGGCAAGGCTTGCTTTCAAAGCCGCCTAAGGTTTCAGCATGGTCGATTACGTCCTCGGCCATCTTGCGGTAGGTCGTCCACTTGCCGCCGGTCAGGGTGATCAAACCGCTGCCGCTGACCATGATCGTGTGGTCGCGTGACAGAGCGGCGGTGTCGGAACCGTCGCCAGCTTTGACCAGCGGGCGCAGGCCAGCGAAGATGCTGAGCACGTCGGAATCCGTTGGGTCCTTGGCCAGGTATTTGCGCGCATGGCTCATCACGAAGTCGCGTTCTTCTTGCAGGGCGCGCGGTTCGAGCGAGTGACTGTCCAGCGGCGTATCGGTGGTGCCGACGACGACGTGATCATGCCACGGCACGGCAAAGAGCACACGGCCATCGGCGGTCTTCGGGATCATGATGGCGGCGTTACCGGGTAGGAATTCCTTGGGCAAGACGATGTGAATGCCCTGGCTCACAGCCACGATGTTCGATGCCTTGGCGTCATCCATGCGGCGGACGTCGTCGACGAAAACGCCGGTCGCGTTGATCACACTGCGGGCGCGTACTTCGTGTTGTTCGCCGGTTTCGATGTCGTTCACGATGACGCCGGACACGACGTCGTTTTCCTTCATCAGGCCAACGCACTTACAGTAGTTGGCCATGACCGCGCCGAGCTCGGAAGCCGTCTGCGCGAGGTTGACCGCCAGGCGCGAATCGTCGAACTGACCATCGTGGTAAATGACGCCGCCGATCAGATTTTTCTGCTCCACGGTCGGGATCTGCTTGATGGTTTCTTCGCGGCTTAAGTGGCGTGATGGCGCGAGGCCCAGCTTGCCGGCCAGTTGGTCATAGACTTTCATGCCGATGCCGTAGAACGGGCCCTCCCACCAGGAGTAGTTCGGGATCACGAACGACTGCGAGTGCACGAGGTGTGGTGCATTGCGGGTCAGGCGGCCGCGTTCGCGCAAGGCTTCGAGCACGAGTGAGACGTTGCCCTGTTGCAGGTAACGCACGCCACCGTGTACGAGCTTGGTCGAGCGGCTGGACGTGCCTTTGGCGAAGTCGGCCTGTTCAAAAAGCGCGACGCTGTGGCCGCGGGCGGCGGCGTCGACTGCGGCGCCGAGGCCGGATGCCCCGCCGCCGATGATGACCACATCGAACGGCTCACTGGCGTTGCGGATGCGGTTGATTGAGCTATTGCGATTCATGAGAATCTTTCGTTGTTGATTGAATGATCGTGTATGAGGCGAGTCTTAGAAATCGATGACGTTGCGCACGCCGACGAGGTAAACGGGGTCGCGCGCGGCATTGCCGTTGGGGTTCACGACCACCTGGAAATCAGGCTGCACGGTGAACCACGGTGTGACGCGCGCCTTGTAAGTGACTTCGACGGTGAACTCGTTGCCGGACGAATCATAGCCCGGCGCGGCGAGCGAGTTTGAGTAATCGTCGCTGAGCCAAGCGGCGATGAGACCCACGCCTGCTTCGTCAATCGGTCGCGCTTCGAATGGGCCAATTGCGCGGATCATCGCCGTCGTTTCAAAGTGGTAAACATTCACCTCTTCCTTTGGCGCATAGTTCAGCGAGAATGAGGCGTCGACATGACGTTCGCCCGACTCGTCGAGGTTCCAAATCGTTTGCCCAACGTTGGCGTAAAACAAGGTGTTGCCGCGGCTGCGGTTGGCGGAGTTGACCTCGTCAAACGTGCCGAAGTTGTGGTGCATACCAGCCTTGGCGTAGCCCGGATACTCGTCGCCAAAATCGTAGCCAACTTCGCCAGCGATCGCGACCGGGCCGTCCCAGGTAAAGTCCGTGCCGATGTCGTCGAAGATGATCGCGTTGGAGTTGTTGGTGTTGAACACGCCACCTTTGAAATACAGACCAGCGGCATTGGTGTCCTCGAAGGGACGCAGCGTGACAACGGCGCCGAGTTGCTGCGCGGGGTCAAAGGGCAAACCGGCGGCGAAGAGCAGGTTGGGAATGTAAACGAGCTCATCGTTCATGAAGGTGCCGCCGTAGGGCTGCGAGCCGAAGTTGCCCACGCCGTCGACCTTGCCGACACGGTAGGTCACGAAGTTGTCGAACAGCGATTGCTCGAACCAGATGTTCGCAAAGCGCGTGGTGTCGACGCCTTCAATTGAGCTGGGATTTGTCAACACACCAAAGCGACTGCGGTTGTAATTTTTGCCATATTGCGAGACGCCGCCCACGGAGACTTTGGCGTTCGGTAAGCCCACGAGTTTGTCGAGGTCGAGGTTGATCGTGGCGCGGGCGCGGCCGAAATACGTGCCGCCACTGGCGAGGGCTCCGGCGATGTCGTCGTAGTAATCGAAGGTGTTGTTGAAGTCGAAGCTGACGCCTTCGTCTTCGAGGTCGGTGCGCACGCCATACCAGTCGCCCAGCATGTGATCGCGGGTGAAAAAGTCCTGGTCGTCGGCGGAGGCGCTGCCGGCGAATGTCGCCAGGCAGGCCATGGTAATGAGTTGTTTTTTCATGGGTGGGGTGTTGGGGGTTGGGTTACAAGCGGGCCGGGTTTATTCCTCCCAGGCTTTGGCGCGTTCGAGGGCCTTGTTCCAGCCGAGGCGCAGGCTGTCCATGTCTTGGGGGTCGCGCTCCGAATCGTATTTTTCGTCCACGAGCCAGTTGTTGGTAATGTCGTCGCGGCTCTTCCAATAACCAACGGCGAGCCCGGCGAGATACGCGGCGCCCATGGCGGTGGTTTCGGTGTTCTTCGGGCGAACGACTTGCTTGCCGAGGAGGTCGGCTTGGAACTGCAAGAGCGGGTCGCTGCGGGAGGCGCCGCCATCGACGCGGAGCTCCTTCAGGTTGAGCCCGGAGTCTTTCTCCATGCAGGTGATCAGGTCGGCGCTTTGGAAAGCAATGGCCTCCAGCGCAGCGCGGCAAATGTGCGCGCGGTTCGTACCACGGCTGATGCCGAGCGCGGCGCCGCGGGCGTAGGGGTCCCAGTGTGGCGCGCCGAGGCCGGCAAAGGCGGGCACGAGAAACAGTCCCCCGGCGTCAGGCACGGTGGCCGCCAGTTCATCCAGCTCTTGTGCGGTGCGAACCATCTGCAACTCGTCGCGAATCCACTGCACCACGGCGCCACCGATGAAGACTGAACCCTCCAGCGCATACTCGGTACGGTCGCCGATTTTCCAGGCGACGGTGGTGAGGAGGTTGTTCTTCGAACGTGGGATTTCCATGCCGGTATTCATCAGCAGGAAGCAGCCCGTGCCGTAGGTGTTCTTTGCCATGCCGGGCGTGAAGCAGGCCTGGCCGAACAGCGCGGCTTGCTGGTCACCCGCGACGCCCGCGATGGGGATGCCGCCGAGGGGAAGCTTCGCGTCGACCTTGCCATAGACCTCGGAGCACGAGCGCACCTCGGGGAGCATGTTACGCGGGATGTCAAAGAGCTCCAAGAGCTCGTCGTCCCAGTCGCCGGTTTCGAGATTGTAGAGGAGGGTGCGGCAGGCGTTGGTGACATCGGTCATGTGGACCTTGTGGCCGGTCAGTTGCCAAATCAGCCAGCTGTCGACGGTGCCAAAGAGCAGTTTACCCTGCTCAGCGAGGTCGCGTGCGCCATCAATATTTTCGAGAATCCAGCGGATCTTGGTGCCGGAAAAATACGGGTCGATGCGCAGGCCGGTGAGTTGCGACACCCGCTCTTCGTGGCCAGCGTTGCGCAGCTCGCGACAATAGTCGGCAGTGCGGCGGTCCTGCCAAACGATGGCGTTGTAAACGGGTTTGCCGGTCTCGCGATTCCAGACGATGGTGGTTTCGCGTTGGTTGGTCACGCCGATGGCGGCAATGGAATCGGCGGTGAGGTCCATGCGTGAGAGCGCCTCCACGGCGGTCGCGCTTTGGCTGGACCAGATTTCCATGGCGTCGTGCTCCACCCAGCCGGACTGGGGATAAATCTGGCGAAACTCCTTCTGCGCCACCGAGCGAATCGTGCCAGACTGGTCGAAGATGATGGAGCGTGAGCTGGTCGTGCCTTGGTCGAAGGCGAGGATGAATTGTTCGTTCTTCATAGGGTTGCGTTGTCGAGATTAGGTTAATGATTAAAAGCCGAGCGCCACAAAGAGCTGTGCGCCGATCACGCCGCCGATCAGCGGCGCCACAATCGGCACCCAGGAGTAGGCCCAGTCGCTGCTGCCCTTGCCATGGATCGGCAGGACGGCGTGGGCGATGCGGGGGCCGAGGTCACGCGCGGGGTTGATCGCGTAGCCCGTCGGACCGCCCAGCGAAAGGCCGATACCAAGCACCAGCAGGCCGACGAGGAAGGGGCCAAACCAGGTGCCAACGGCGGCTTCCCATGCGTCCGCACTGGCGTCGCCGCCCAGGCCGATTTTGCCAAACGAGAGGATGCCAAACATCAGGATGGCCGTGCCGATGACCTCCGTCATGAAGGCTGGGCCAAACTTGCGAATGGCGGGCGAGGTGCTGTGGCAGGCCAGCTTGAGCCCGGCGTCCTCGGTTTCACGCCAGTGCGCGAAATAGGTCAGGTAAACCAAGACCGATCCGGTGAAGCCGCCCGCGATTTGGGCAGCGATGTAGCCCGGAACTTTGGCCCACTCAAACGCGCCAATGCTGGCCAGTGAGACCGATACGGCCGGGTTAATATGAGCGCCGGAAATCCGGCCCACCGCATACACTGCGCAGGTGACCGCAAAGGCCCACCCGACAGTGATTACAATCCAGCCGCCGTTCTGTCCCTTGGACTTGGCGAGCAGGACGTTGGCAACGACGCCGTTGCCGAAAAGAATCAAAATTGCCGTTCCAATGTATTCGGCGAGGTATTCATTCATGAGGGTATGGATTGGGTTTTCGAGATTAAAGCAGGGTAACAAGTAACAATAAAACACGCACCCATAAGTTTTGCAAGTCATTTATATTCATTTGCTTATGTGATTGTAGATCTTGCGAATCCCAACGAGACGCCTGCCTGCTGTTGCCAATCCGTTGCAAAACGAATCGACCAAACGCGAAAACGTAGAATTTCCCAAGAAAGCCCAAACGATTTGCTTTTGTTTCCCAATTGGGCTCTAATGTTGGACAGAAACTTTTTTCGTAAAATGTCCCCCCAACAGCGCCAGGAAACCATCCTTCGCCAGATCGAACGCGAGGGATCGGTCCGCAGCCTTGACCTCGCGAAATCGCTCGATGTGACCCCGGAAACGATTCGCAAGGACCTGGAGCACCTAGCGTCGACCAACCGCGTGATCCGCACCCACGGCGGGGCGACTCGCGCCACCGATGCCCACCACGACTTGCCGCTGCCGGCGCGGCAATGGGTCAACCGCGAGGAGAAGATTATCGTCGCGCGCGCGGCGGCGGCCCTCGTCCAGCCCAACGACACCATCTTCCTCGACGCCAGCTCGACGGTGCTGCTGATCGCCGAGTATCTGCCGGAGATTCCGCTAACGGTCCTGACCAACGCGCACCACGTCGTCGTTGCGCTCGGCGGGCGCAGCCAGTGCGACCTCATTTGTACGGGCGGCAATTACGAGGATCGTTCGCGTTCCTACGTGGGGGCTATGGCGGAGGATGCCCTGAAGCGCTTTGCGATCAAGTGGCTGTTCCTCGGCGTCGATGGCCTGCATCCGGAAATCGGCGCGAGCGAGGTCAACCCCGGCCAAGCCGTCCTCAAAGAGCGTCTCCTCCCGCGCGCCGAGCACGTCTGTATCGTCTGCGACTCGACGAAGCTCGGCCGCAAGAGCCCGTTCATCTTTGCGCAGGTTAACCAATTCCATGTCCTCGTAACGGATAGCCGCGCCAGTGACGCCGACCTCCAAGCCTACCGCAACGCCGGCATCCGCACCGTCATTGCGCCAATTGAGGGCGAGTAGATTGGCAATCGGTTGAGCCGAAACGCCCGCTTTGCCCTTGACCCACCCGGATGGATCGCGCTGAATCGCAACCGCGTTTGAGGACGCATCCTGTCCGCGGGAAGGGTTCAACCCACCTTATTTTAAACACAGTTACATAAACCGTTTCTGCCCGTCTTAGCGGACGCCGGGTTCTACCAGAAAGGGTTTATTATGTCCACACCACGCAAGCGGCTTCCCGTGAAGCCCTCCGCCGAACACCTGCGCAAGCAGGCCAAGCGCCGCCACAAGCTGGCCCCCGAAAAACCGCTCTCCGAGCACCAGCACGCGCTCGCCCACGAATATGGCTGCAAAAGCTGGGCGCAGCTCATGCACATGGTCGAGACCATGCTCCGGGGCTCCGACCAGCTGTCCAACGTGAAATATGAATGGGAAGCCCTGCCCAAGGCCGCCAAGGAACGCGATGAAGCGCGCATTCGAGACATCCTGGCTTCGGGTGGGTTCACGCAGCACGATCTGGATCTCGCCTTGGTGCAAACGGTGATCAAGGCCCCTCACTTGGCAGAACTGATGATCGAGCACGGCGCGGATGTCGACGGCCAGTATGGCAGTGACTACGGGCCCATCGTTCTCGTCTTTGGCGAATGCCAGGAGCCGGACGGATTCCAGTTTATGGTAGATCACGGTTGCGACCTCACTTTCGCGCCGTTGCCGTCGAAATACGGGCCAGCCAGCCCAATGCTGGGCGTTTTGAAAACTTACATGCGCGCCCGCAACGAGCAGAAGCACCGCTGTATCCAACTGCTGGAGGAGCATAGCGCGTGGATACCGCCCGCCGACCAGGTGACGCCTGCCATGTGGGCCATTCACAAAGGGGATGCCCAAGCGCTTGCCCGCCTCATTGATCAAGACCGTAGCCTGTTGACGCGCACCTTCCCGCAAATGGACTATGGTAACATTGGTCTGGCGGGCGGCACGTTGCTCCACATGGCTGCCGAGTATGCCGAAATGGAGTGCCTCGATGTCCTGATCGACCGGGGGGCCGACATCAACATCCGCGCGGAAGTCATCGACGGCGTTGGCGGGCACACACCCATTTTTCACGCGGCGCAAAACTATCCATTCTGGAAAACCGAAGCGTTGCCTTATCTGGCTAAGCGGGTGGGGGAGTGGCTGGACACATCGATCCGGGCTACCGTGAATCGGGAGGGCAAAGTCGTTGGCCCAGTCAGCGTTATGGAGCTCTTCAAGGATGAGAAAGAAGTGATGGCGCTGCTCGAACCACTCGATGTTAAAACCCGCTTGAAAGAAGCTCTGCGCAAGGGCGATACTGCTGCGGCGCAGGCGCTGCTGGCGGCCCATCCAGAAAGCCTCGGCGCCGACCTCTGGCCGGCTGCGATTATTGAGGGGCAGAGCCTCGCATCTACGAAGCTGTTGACGGAGGCCGGTCTTTCGGTGGATGAATGCACTGCACCGCGCAAGCCCATGCACTTGGCCGTCTATCATTGTGCAACGGAGCTCGTCGACTACCTGCTCGAAGCGGGCGCCGACCCCAACCAACGCAACCCGCTGGGCGAGACTCCGCTGGAGCTGCTCAACGCCTACGACCCGTGCCCTGTCAACGACCCCGCCGTCCTCGCGGTCCGTGAACGGCTGCTCTCCGCAGGCGCCGAGGAAAGCATCTTTAGCCTGATTCGATCGAGCTCACTGGAGGCATTGAAAGATGCGATCGCCGATCAACCAGCGCTCTTACAGCAGCGTGTTCCGGTGGATGATCTTTGCCCGTTGTCCGTCGCCTGCGTTGCGGGTCGACTGGAAGTAGTCGACGCGCTGCTGGCCGCTGGTTGCCCTGCGGATGCCCCGAATCAATTTGGCAACACGCCTCTGTGGTTCGCGGTGGGCGGTTTTGCGTCGGCCGCCGTAAAAAGCCAGATTGCGGAACGCCTTCTCTCGGCGGGAGCTCAGCCTAATGCGCCCTGCGAAGAGAACACCACTCCGCTTAGCCGGGCGGAGTCACTGGGGCTCGCACCATTGGTCAGGCAGCTACAAATGGCCTGATAGGATTGGCCGGCTCGCGCCGACCTTTCAGTTCCGTGCAACACCTGTTTCAGCACCTCACTCGCCCCAAGCGAGGCGAGTGGGGGAGCTTGGAATTGTCGCCCGTCTCATATCTAAGGGGTCTGCCGTTCTCTGGGCTAAGGCCATCCCTTTGCACTGTGCTTTTTAACGAATTGTTAACGCCATTGGAGGCTTTCGGGTTTGTCGAAAAGGCCCAAAGGCATATGATGGTTAGCTACTTTAGAATCTATCGTTAGGGACTAAAAGAATGAAACTACACTGCTTTATACTCTTTGGAGCGATCAGTGCGCTCCAAGCATCTGATTTTGAAATGATCTGGGAGCAACCGCTTGCCGGAACCAGTCGGCAAGACGCTGCCATGGGTGATATCGACGGAGATGGAGACGTGGACGTCCTGCTTTGCGGGTTGGACTCGGACACGGCCATCCTCCTCAATGACGGCAGTGGAAACTTGTCGCTGGGAGCGAACCCGGATGCAATACCGCAAGGCAAGAGTGTTGCCCTCGCAGACTTGGATGACGATGGCGACCTGGACATCTTTTTGGCCTGCTTGAACGAGCCATGTCAAGTGTGGCTGAATGATGGCGCCGGCGTCTTTACCGACAGCGGACAGAGCATTGGCTTGGATCAGCAATGGAGTGCGCTCGCGATGGTGGATGTCGATGACGACGACGATTTGGACGCCGTTGTCACTGGAAGTACGGTTTTAACGGCGGATGCCAGTCGTATCTTTTTAAACGATGGCGATGGCGTATTCACGGAGAGTGCACATACTTTGGGTTCGGCGTCCACCAGTGATGTGGCAGTGGGTGACGTGGATGGCGATGGCGACGTCGACATTCTGCTCGCAAATATCGGCAGCAGCAAGCTGATGCTCAACGACGGCAGTGGCGTATTCACGGCTAGTAGCCAGAGCTTTGGCGTCAGTTCGACGCACGGGGTGGCCATGGCGGACCTGGATGGCGATGACGACTTGGATATTTTCTTTGCCAACGGCAGTGTAAACTTCACCTACACCAACACGGTGTGGCTCAATGACGGGGAGGGCGTATTCACCGACTCCGGCCAGAGCCTCGGAACTGACTATACCTTGTCGGTCGTTTTAAGTGATGTCGATGACGATGGCGATCTTGACGCGATCGAAGGCAATAACATCGGCGAGATTTCCCGCCTGTTGTACAATGATGGCAGCGGTAATTTTACGGACAGCGGCCTTGGCTTGGGCCATACCCGAATCTCGGGTTTGGCGGCCGGAAACCTGAATGGTGATAGCAACCCCGATGTTTTCTTCGTCGGTAACCTGGGGCCCAGTAAAGTCTGGTTCGGTTCCTCATCGACTGGCTTGATCGACAGCGGCGAGCTAATCGGTGGCGCCGCTGGCAGCTCTGCCGCTGCCGCCGATATCGATGACGATGGAGACATCGACATCGCACTCGGTTGCAGTGGTGGCATCACATGGATCTTACTTAATGATGGCGCCGGCCAGTTTTCATTTTACGGCGAGGGGCTTGCGAATGGATCGGGCAACAACAACGGGGCGCTTGCCTTCGGCGATTTTGATAACGATGGCGATGAGGACCTCGTTGTCACGAACAGCGAGCACTCTGCCAGCACCGACTACCAAACCCGCCTTTGGTTCAATGATGGCAGCGGCAACTTCACACTGGAGGCCACGCTGTTTGCGGATAGCCCTACCGAGTCTGTCGCCGTGGCCGATCTGGATGGTGATGACGATCTGGACATCGTTTGCGGCAGTCAGGCATACGGGGTGTATGCCGGGCAGAACCATATTTTCTTCAATGACGGCTCGGGCAACTTTTCCCGAGTGGACACGCTGGGCAGCTCTTATACCACCGCGATTATCGTCGAGGATTTCGATGGCGACGACGATCCGGACATCTTCCTGACCATCACCAATGCAGGTAACCAGCTATGGCTCAATGATGGTGATGGCAACTTCACCAACTCAGGGCAATCGCTCGGCAGTAATCGCACCTTTGCGGCCGATGCCGCCGACGTCGATGACGATGGCGACTTGGATGTCGTCTGCGGGAACTTGAATCAGTCCAATGTCTTGTGGCTCAATGACGGCAGCGGCATCTTCAGTCAAAGTGCCGCGAGCCTCGGGAATGGCGGCACCAGAGCCGTGCGCTTTATCGACAAAAATGGTGACGGCGCGCCGGATATCTGGATCGGCAATGGCCCGCAAGAGCCCGAGGCAGATTGGATTTACGTCAACGATGGCTCGGGCGCATACTCGCTCGACCAAACCATCGAAGCACGCGCGGTGCCCGCTCTCGTGGCGGCGGATTTCGATGACGATGGATTGGACGATATTTTCCAAGTCAGTGGTAAGGGCAACAGTGCGGTCTGGAGCCGACTGGTGTCCATTTCTGATATTGAGGCTTACGCAGCGTCCTTCGGCTTGAGCGGCAGCGACTTGCTGCCAATGGCGGACCCGGATGGGGACGGGCTGCCGAACATTGGGGAACTCGCCTTTAACCTGAATCCTGGCGTTCACGATGCCGCCGCATTGTCTGATACGGGCGCTGATTCTAGCGGGCTGCCGGTGAGTGGCACGTTTATGTCGCCCATTGGGGGTCAGGAATACACCGCCGTCGTGATTCAGCGGGAGGACACTGCTTCGCTGGAGTATCGGCTCATGATCTCGTATGACCTCGACAGCTTTACCGAGGCTGAAATCACTCCGCTCAGCACGAGTTCCGTGGATGAAAATTACGCGCGCTACACGTACATTCTACCGCGGGAAGATGGGCAGGTATTTTGGTACATGGCAGTTGAATATAATCAATAGCTATCCTGGTGCGGTGCTTGCGCCGGGCCTCAAGCCAATTACGAAGCCGGCATAGGCACCGCTTGCCCGACTAAAGACTGCGGGTGCTTGAGCTTCGTCGTCATTTAAAACGCTGCGTCGATATCCGGGCGGAAGTTGAAATATGATACATCACGCAGCGTGGTGTAGACGCCGGCAATGTTATCTGGGAGCCATTCGTCATACATGCGAAGGTTGGCGTAGTCGGGCAGTTTAATTTCGGTCTGCAGTGTTTCGAGGTCTTTGCCTTGGAGCATGCCATCACGCACGGCAGCGTAGAGCGCCTGCAGGTAGCCGAGATAGAAGACGACATCTTCACGGCTACCCATGTCGGCATGACCGCCTATAAAGAGGTCGAACGCCGGCTCATTGAGCACGGTCTGCGTGGAGTTGATCATCCCCTGAATGTCGTAGCCGAGCAGGTTTTTGTAGGGCATGCGCCCGACGATTATCCAGTCCACGACGAAAAGCACATTGGCTGGCATGTAGCGAAAGCTGACCGAGCCCCGACCATTGTTCACGCCGTAGTAGCGCATCTCCACCCAACTGTCGCCAAGTTGGACGGTAAGCTCGTCGTTGAAGGTGATATCCGGCTCGGCCGTTGGGGCCCGCACATTGAGCAGGTCTTGCGCAGCCAGTTCGTGGGCAATGACCGTTACGCCGTTGTTGGCCAATTCCTCGCCGCCAAGGGTGTGGTCTACATGGCTATGACTATAAGCCAAGTAGCGGACGGGCACATCAAAGCGTTGCTTCAGCTCGGCGCTCAGCCAGGTGGCGGCTTCCTGGTTGATCGGGTCAGCGACGAAAATACCCTCGTCGGTCACCATGAACGTCGCGTGATAATGCCCAGCCGTGAATCGATATACGTTGTCCTTGGCTTGAACGATTTGGTAGTGATCCGCGGCCTGCAGCGCCCATGGCGTGAGGCTAAAGATGAGCAGTGTGATGAATTGACGCATGCAGAAAGTAGCACTGCTTCGATGGCGCTGTCAAACGGAGCAAATCGATAGCCTAAAGCTCCAAAAGCAACTGCTGGTATTTCTCCTCATCATAGAACTTTACGCCGACGCCGAGTAGCCGCACCGGTTCATCGCTCCGTGCATGCGCTTCTTCCAGCAGGTTTTGAAACACCGGTAGATCTGGCGTTGGGTGGACGCATTCTTTGGTCGTTTGCTGGAAGTCGCTGAACTTGACCTTGACCACCAGTTTATGGATGACGCGTTCTTCGGCCTTGATGAGGTCTTTGAGCAACTCGTCGTGTAGTTCGATGATTTGTTTGCGGCAGGCATCCAGGGTGGTGAGGTCTTCACTGAAAGTGCGCTCGGTACTGAGTGATTTGCGTGCGGCGTTGGCCTCGACGGGACGGTCGTCGATGCCACGGCAGCGTTGGTAAAGCGAGTAGCTGCTTTTGCCGAAATGCCGGATCAGGTCACTCATGTCGAGGGCCTGCAAATCGCCACAGCTCTCCGCGCCAAGCTTGCGCAGGTGGTCGGCCATCACGGGACCGATACCAGGTATTTTACGAATCGGCAGCGGGGCAATGAAAGTGTCGACCTGATCGGGCGTCACGGTGAACTGACCGTTCGGCTTTTTCCAATCGCTGGCGATCTTGGCGAGCATCTTGTTTGGCGCAATGCCAGCGGAGGCGGTGAGGGCGGTTTCGTTAAAAATACGTTGGCGAATCTCCTTGGCCAGCGCGCTGGCGTAACGCGGCGAATGGCTCACATCGAGGTAAGCCTCGTCGAGCGACAAGGGTTCGATCAAGTCGGTGTAGTCGGTGAAAATCGCGCGTATCTTGAGCGACTCCGCCTTGTAGGCCTCAAAGCGCGGCGGCACAATGATCAACGTTGGGCACTCGGCCTTGGCGCGCATCATGGGCATCGCACTGCGCACGCCAAACTGCCGCGCCTCATAGCTCGCCGTACACACTACAGAACGCAGTCCATCGCCGCCGACGGCAATCGGCTTACCCCGCAGCGCCGGGTCATCCCGCGCCTCAATTGCCGCATAGAAGCAATCCATGTCGATATGGATGATCTTGCGCGGCGCTGGCTCGGGAGGGGACATTGAGCAGGCAGCATTAGTGGAAAATGCTGCGAGGACAATGAACTTTAGCTGTCAGTCTCCCGAGGCTATGCAGCTACTTCCCTTAGTGTGCCGACACTGGTAGCAGAGAAGGTCAACGTATATCGACGGAGTGAAGAGCTGAGTGCGTAACTGAATTGAGTCTACGGACTGGTTGGGTCCTTTCGCAATTTGTATTTCAATCTGCTGTGAGGTTCCATAATTGAAGATATATAGCCTTCGAGTCGGGATTCATCTGACGAATGTATGTAAATCTCTATTCGATCTTCGTTATGCTCGACCACTTGGATTTCTCCCAAATCTTCTCTTGTCAGACATTCATCTATTTTGCTGCAAATATCCTCGACTAGCTCTGCATCAGTTTCGTCGAATGCTCTTTCAGTTGAGCATGCTATGAAAAAGTGCGTACAGAATGGATACTCGCTATGCTGTTCTTCTGCTGCGCTCCATTTTTTTCCTTTCAATATCCTAACGGTTGTAAGAACGCATGGTATGCCGAATACACAGAATCCCAGAATTGCGTTCCAAGGAGTAGAGTCTGACTTTCTTTGGCCAGGAGTAAGCTCCATGCCCTCAATGAAAAATATGTCTATAAAATACCACAGGTAGGCAGCGGGAATGCTTATTGTGATGACGATGATTGCCTTTCCAAAACGCTTAGAGTCTATTCCAACGAGAAGCCCAGCAAGGCAGCATGCTGAAAACACTGCTGCGATCACGTATGCCGTGGTTCTATCTTCGGGGGTGCTAACGGAAACAATGTAAGGAAATAAAAAGATACAGATGATCAGCCAAGGCGCTAGCAGGAAAAATAGCACGCGGCTGCCGAATATTCGGAAGTAGTGGTTATCTTCTATTCGTTTCTTAGCCCACATGTGATTGGTTGATTCTTAAATAGTATTCCATGCTGCTTACAGCCAAGGTAAAATTGCCTACCAGGAGTAGTGTAATTAGTTATTATCACCGGAGATAGTCTGCAGAGGGTTTACGTTCGGGCCAACTGTGTTTTCGGTGAAACCTAGTCCGGGATCTTGGCTAAACCATGCCTATGTTTTAGGCCAAAGCATTACCATGGTTGTGACCAAACCCTTACCACGTACGTGATGAAGCGTCGGCGATGCTCCGGGGAAGTGTCGGCGATGCTTCGAGCTACAGTCGGCGACGCTTGGTCGCTCAGTCGGCGATACTCAAGGCGGTTGGGAGGCCTGTCTGTCGCCCGACTGATGTTGTATGAATATGTCAGGAACCGTGGTGAAAGGCAAGGTTTTCGAGGCTGCAAAGGCGTGTTATTTATGTCTTCAATACCAGGTTCATTCATAATTAAATATATTGACAAAGGATAATGTGCAGTCTTTTCTGCACTTCAATGTCGAACAAGCAATTTACCCCTGCCGAACTGGAAGTGATGACGGTGCTTTGGGAGCACGGAGAGCTGAAACCCGGGCAAATCCAAGAGCGCTTTCCACGTGAAATCAAGAACCCGGCGCTGCGTTCGATTTTGGGTATTTTGTGCGAAAAAGGCCATGTCGAGCGACGCCTGGAAGGGAAAGCTTACTTCTACTCGGCGCGCACGCGTCGGCAACGGGCTTTCAAGGAGCGTCTGAATGAGTTGCTGGAAAACTACTGCAATGGGTCGATGCGCTCGCTTTTGTTGCATCTTAGTGAGGCCGACAAACTGAGCCAAGACGATGTGGAGACGCTGAAGCGGATCGCCGAGAAAATGCCGGAAGAAACCGAGAAGGAGGAAGATCGTTCATGAACGCCAATCTGGAAATATTGGCTGATTTGACTAAGGGGCAGGCGCTCGCGCTTTGCTTCGCGAAATCGATCGTCTGGCTGATGCTGGTTTGGTGTCTGCACGCCTGCTTGGTTCGGGGGCGGAATCTTTGGCGAGTCTATCTGTGGCGCGTGGGCGCGGTGGGGCTCTTGGCGCTGCCTCTGCTTGCCTGGTTTGAAGGGCCGTGGTCGATCACGGCTCCTAAAGTTTTGGAGCAGCGGGAGGTCGTTGCAGAGGCTACGATGGTCAGCCCAGAGCAGGAGACGCTGCAGCCTGTGGTGGCGGGCAACGTTGCGGATGCGTTCGATGATTCCGTTTCGGTGGACGCCGCATTGCGCGAAGAAGAGCTGTCTGTGGCCGTCGCGCCACCGATCGTTACCGAGCAACCTGATGCATGGCCACCTCGCGTCCTTCCGGTCAGTCGGATTTTGCTGATAGCATGGGCGGTCGGTGTGGCGGCATTGCTATTGAGGATGGCTTTGGGCGCAAGGGCAGCAGCCGTTATCGTGCGTGGATCACAGAACGCGCCGTCCGAAGTGGATGCCTTGGCTCGGGAGCTGGCGGCAATGCTTGGTATTCGACGAGGTTTTCGTTTGGCTCAAATATCGGACATCGGGAGTCCGGTATTGTGCGGAGTCTGTCGACCAGTGTTGCTGCTACCGGAGGTCGTCGTGCAGCGCGCCGATGTGACCGAACTACGTGCTGTTCTGACTCATGAGCTGGCGCACCTACGTGGGCGTGACTTGTTCTGGAATTTTCTCCTGCAGTTGGGGGGCGCGTTATTCTGGCCAAACCCCTTGGCTTGGCGAATACGTCTGGCGCACGTGGCGGCGTGTGAACGGCAGGCCGACGCCGTGTCGGCTCAACTGTCAGGAGGCGCTGATGTCTATGTGCGCATCTTGGCTCGCATCGCTTTAGCAGTGGAAGGAAAACGTCGGCTGCCGGGTCTGGCCATGGCGCGACAATGCCACGTGCTCCGCCGTATCGAGCGGTTGCCAAGGACGTTGAAAGAGCTGCCTATTGCGCGAGCTTGGTTAGCTTTGGGCGGTACATTCGCTTGTGTCTTGGCGCTTGCAGTTGGGACGTTGCAGATTGCGCAAGCAGCGGACGCTGTGTCAGTGGATAGCGCTCTGGTTTCGGCGCAAGAACAAGGTTTCACAATCGTGAGCGTCGTTGATCCGCAGGGAAATTTGATTTCCGGCAGCACCGTCTGGAGTCGCTATGCATGGAAAGGGCCTGATCCGGATTTTCCAATGGAGCAAAGGTCGCCTGGCGTATTTCAGGTTTTGATGGCAGATGACTCTTCGAGTCTGCCCGGCGCGCTGTGGATCTACGTCAAAGCTCCCGGCTATGTGCCAATGTTTGTCTACTGGTCTCCACTTAATCAGGATGCGATCCCCACTGAATACACCTTCATGATGTCGCCGGTAACCAGTGTCGGTGGTCGGGTGATTGACGAAAAGGGAATGGCGGTGGCGGACGCCACGGTCGAGGTCTCAGTGTCGTTTGGGCAGTTTGAAACTGGCAAGGCCTACCCCAAGGTGCAGAATTACCCAGTGAAGACCGATGCGAAAGGCTATTGGATGTGCGACATGATTCCATCTGCAGTTGATCGCTTGAGCCTTACGATCAGTCACCGGGATTACCCGACTTATGGGCCGCCGGTATTTGGCGCTGAAGCGGTTGTTGAAATGAGGCAGGGCGAGCGAGTCGATGTCTTGCGCAAAGGGTTCGCGATCAGCGGTCGAGTGACCGATGCGGATGGCCAAGCGGTGGCGGGCGCCTGGGTGGGCAAAGGCGAATCGAAATACATGTCGGATGACAGTTGGGCCGAGCGAGCGACCAATGCCGAAGGCCGGTATTTCTTCCCTGATGTGAGGCCCGGATTTCGCGGGGATTTGCCGATTACGGTGATTCATCCTGGATACGCGCCAGGCATGATCACTCCGGAATTGAGCGAGAGTCGCAATGATTTGGATATCCAACTGGAGCCGGGCCATCCGGTGCGGCTCAGAGTGGTGGACCAAACGGGACAGCCAATCGAAGGCGTCAATGTTTCGCCCAATTCTTGGCGTGGCCGACAGACGCTCTTTGGCCCGGCTACTGAGCGCCGGCAGACGAACGCCGCCGGTGAATGGGAGTGGCTCTGGGCGCCCGTGGACGAAGTGGACTACGGAGTCTACAAGGAGGGCTATATTCACATTAGCCGCCTAGACCTTTCGCCGTCGGAGGACTGGCAAACGATCAAGATGCATTCGGCGATTCAGGTTGCGGGAACGGTGAGTGACGCCAATACGGGCAAGTCGATTCCGGCATTTACGATCCAGGTTTTCACCGGGTTGAATGAATACAGCAGCGATTATTGGCGCCCCGAGGATAACTTGAACGGGGTCGGTGGTCGTTTTGAGGTGACGTTGAATGATGCGGCGGACGAGGGCTATCGCATCCGTGTGGAAGCCCCCAACTACCTGGCGCAGGAGCAAACGATTAGGTTGGATGGGCCGAGGGAAGTCGATTTACACTTTGAGTTAACGCCGGGAAAACCGGTCAAAGGACGAGTGATGCGTGGAGATGGTTCACCTGCGGTGAATGCCGAGGTGGCCTTGATTACTCAACGCGCCGCTTTTCAGGCGTCGGTTCAGAATGGTCGTCTACAAAATGATTTTGGTTCGCCTACGCAGCGAACCGATATGAATGGTGAGTTTACTTTTCCGGCCGTGGACGGTGCGTATCATATACTCGTGATCGACGACGCGGGTTATTATTCTGTTGATCGAGCGACCTTGGAGGCTTCGCCTGTAATTAATTTGGAGCCGTGGTCGGTGGTGAGTGGTCAGTTTACATCGAATGATGGCCCATTGGGCGGTGTCCACATGTCGCTCAACACGTTTCGACCGAGTCCCTCGGGCGCCACTTACAGCTACACGGCTTTGACCGATGAGGATGGCGCGTATCGATTTGAGCGCGTGATGCGTGGGGCATATCTGCTGACGCACATGGTCGAAACAAGTTCGAGTTCGTGGACGACTTCCGGTCGACAAATACCTTTAGCAGTTACGTCATCGGGAAGCGCAGTGGTTCAAGATTACGATGCGCGTGGCGTCGCTGTCGTAGGGAAGATAGATCTGCGGGCTATGGGCGCAGATTTTGACTGGAATGTGAACATGAGCAGCCTGCGCTCACTCGATTTCGACCACAGCAAGCTTTCGACGCCGGGCTTGCCTGAACCTTTCATTCAAAATTACGCATTGACGGTGAATCAGGACGGGACTTTCCGAGTCGAGGGATTACAGCCAGGAAACTATGTGCTTTCATTACGCTTGGAAATGATTTCAGGGTTTCCACAATCGGGTGCAGGTCCGCGTACCGCTTATTCGCCGAAGGTTGAATTTACGGTCGAAACTAAAGAGTCTAAAGAAGTTATTGACTTGGGAGAGATCGCATTGGGGAAGCAGCCTTAATCGCGAAGCGACTGTTCTGCGTTGTCCTCAGCCGATTTGTTGCAATTTTCACTGCTAAGACATTTTATTTGTTTAAGTATTCTAGAGCTCTCCTCAAAAATTGCGTCGATGTAATCTTTGTTAGGAACATCTGTAGGTACTGCAGCCTGATCAGCCTTTATTCCCTCTATCATTTCATCGAGCATCTCCGGTTGTTTTTTTGTTACTCTTTGGATGAGTATTGTTAATAAATATAGGGCTGCATCAGCTTTAACTTCTTTTATGGTTTTGTCTTTATTCATAACGTTGAGGGTAGCTGCGCCGTTAGACGTCACCTATCCTGACTGGTTAGTTTTTGTCCTTCTTATTGAATTTTTCAGAGATGAGGCCAATGCGATAAAACAAGCTACCTGTTTGGCTTGCCTCTGCTACCTTTAGCAAGTTTTCAAAGCTGGATTCGATAACTGCCTTTCGTTCTTGCGCGAATTCATCTGTTGAAGCTCCTTGAAAATACTTTTCCCACTTCTTTAGATAAGGATCGAAAAAAGGTTGTATCTCGGAAGGCTCTGGTGATGAGTTGATTAAACCATACTCAGCGAGAGCTGTGATCATTTCGATTTTTACGAATAGCAAATCATATTCGTATTCATCATATTCAGCCGCTGATGGATTTTTTAGGAGCTCAATGACCTCGTCGAACAGCTTAGCAGAACTATCTCCGATAATATTCTGTGCTCCATCGTTTTCTAAGTTTCCTGATCCCCACATTCCCATAGTATTTTAAACCAACGTTGAGTGGTCCTACCTGTAGGAGCGAAGCTGTAACAGGTTAGGGCACACGACTAGTTGTCTTTATTAAGTTTGGTTTACCTTACGCCCATCCATATTTTTTCAAAAAAGGCCCCCATTCTTCTTCCCCTTCATCAATTCCTCCAGGATTCAATTTAGTAAAATACTGTGACCCGAATAGAACCTCGTTCATAAATTTTTCAAAGGACGACTCTAGAAATAGCTGTTCACCTGTTTCAGGTTCTGAATCCCAAAACACTCCACCATTAGAGTTAATCCAGAGGATACTCCCGTCTGAATCCTTCGCGAACGGAAAATTATCTCTTACATCTAAAAATGACGATGCGAGTTCCTTTAGCCATGATAACTCAACAAATCTATTCTTTCCACTTCCGCAAAAGGTAATTCCGAAAATATCAATTCCATCAGTCAAACGCAAAAATTGGAGATAGGACTCTGGAATAAATGCGTACAATCCCTTTAGACTTTCAATGAATTCTTCGCTCGCACCAACCTCAGTAAGCTCAACAACGTCAGCAAGCGATTCATCTCTCTGAATCTCTTCTCTTATAAAATTTAGCTTTTCGAGAAATGACATTCTTATTTAGGCAACGCTAAGAGTAGCTGACCGTCATGGAACGCCGTAAGGCGCTGGATGAAGGGTCAGCTATCTCGACTGGTTCGGTTGCTGGTTGCGGTTGCATGGTCGTGGAGTGGGAATCTTTGTAGGTGGGTTTCTGGCGGATGGCAATTCCTCAGTGTGATGGAAATACCTTTTCTGTGGTAGAGTGGCTTTGGCTCTCCGGGGCTTGGCGTGAACCACTCATGTGTAATGATCTCACGCGAAGACGCAAAGGCGCGAAGAAATGCTAAGGAGTGGCATATTGACCGAACGTGAAGTCCATAAGCACAGGTCAGCGCGGAGCGCTGGCCGGAGTTGTATGTGATGCCTTTTTAGGCTATTTTATCTATACTGGTTAAGGTGGAAACGTTTTTCCTCATTCTGCGCCCATTCCCATTGCTCGCGCAAATGCCGGAAAGTCTAGTGCGGTGTTTTGATCGTGGACTATTCGCCACTGTCCATCTTGTAGCTCAAACACATAAGTCAGCCAAGTTTCCAGGGGCGTATCTTCTGGCTTGGGTCTATACTCATATCGGACTAACGCCATAGCTAGGTCTTCTCCCACAACCTTGTGAATGACTTTTCCTTCCCACGTCCAGTTGGGGTCTTTGAACCATTCTTCATGAATGGCAATAGTCTCCTCGGGGGTCTTAAACGCATATCCGTTCTGTACGATCGTGTAGAGTGTTTCACTGCGTGAAAGATTGGATTTGAATGCTTCAATATCGCGATTTGAGATTGAGTCGAAATGTTGCTGAAGTGCTGAGTCAAAGTCTGGCTTCATAGGATCTTTGGGTTTGCAAGCTGAGGTGAGTAGCGAAAACGAAATGGAAAGTAGATACAATGTTATTGTGGGCTTTAGATAAGAGGTTTTCATACAAACTAGACGAATGGGAATGTTCAGAATCGACAGTGCTTTGATGTTTTTCTGCCTAACCTACGAGTAGCTGACTGTCACGAAGCGCCGCAAGGCGCGGAATGAAGGGTCAGCTATCTCGTTTGGTTTGGTTGCTGGTTGCGGTTGTATGGTGGTGGAGTGGAATTGGTTGTAGGTGGGTTTCAGGTAGATGGCAATTCCTCAGTGTGATTGGAATGCCTTTTCTGTAGTGAAGTGGCTTGGGTCTCCGGGTCTTGGCGTGAACCCTCATGCGTTTTTGAATCTCACGCAAAGACGCGAAGACCCAAAGGAAATACGAGGAAAAGTATTCTGACCGAACGATGAGAGTAGGTGCGATGTTAATCGTCACCTACCTCGTCTAGTTTTGTAGGAACTCATTTTTTATGAGAAAATACCAAAGAATCCCTGAACCGAAAAATATTACAATCAACATTTTCCAAGAAAAAGATGATTTTCTCGCTTTAGGGTTAACTAGTGGTTCCAATACCTGATCTTTGCGCTTCAATAAGCTGCTTTTGGGTTCAAGTGCGCAAACAATTCCTATAATTGAGTTTAGACCAAGGAGTATTAGATATATCCAATTTGCACCGCTCGGTTGACCATCGCTAGCAAGCAAATATATGAACAGAAAAGCTAAAATGCTGGTCAATGCATATATAGTGCAATTGAATCGACGTGCAGCGATAGCCTTTTCCCAATGTTGATTGTTCCACATTTGTAAGCTTCTACAGAACGTCAACGGTGACACGTGGAGAGTAGCGCAGCTACTCGCAGTTGTATCCATTCTGTTTGTTATGATTTTCAAGAATATCTGCAAGTTCAATATCCGAATTGCAACTTCCACATGCCAAACTCTTTGTCTGCTGATGATCTCAATTCTGATCTCACATTGATTGGTATATTATCATGTGCCATAATATACCATTGCTCGAAAAGTTCTCTAAATTTGTAAAATTCTCTTTTGGGAAAAGAAACCATACGACTATCAGGAAATTCTTCACAAATCTTCCTCAGACAAACCAGTGTAACTAAAATTGATTGTTCAGAGAAACGTTCTCTCATAGCTCCTTCCATATCGCTTTGCATACGCTTTTTAATAAGAGATATGTAGAGATCTACAGAACCTCTAGCATAATCAGATCCACTTAGCTTTCCATTTTCGTATCCCATAAGCTTCGCCTATCATTTCCATCATAACGCCGAAGTGTCACGACGTAGGACGCGCAGCGTCCGGAGTTGTGACCACTGATTTGTTAGCACTGGTTTCTATGTAGTATTTGGTAATCCAATACGAGGCTTGAGTGACCTGTCCGTCAGTAGGAAAATCATCCGTAACAATCTGGATCTCTTCAACCTCAACCGATTCATTCATTTCTTTGTTCGCTCTCTGGACTCCAGTATTCACTTCCTTAATGAATCGATCCACATCATGGAGAACGTCTCCTTCTCCATCAACAGGAGCTTTCTTTATTACGTATGGACCGTCTTCGGGAGTCTTTCCAAACCGTAGAGTAACGAGTACACACCCGGGGCCAGTCACATGCTGTGCTGAGTAGTAGGTCATTTCTGATACGCGGCTTGGCATTCCTGATTCTTCTTTGCTAACGCTAAGAGTAGCTGACCGTCATGGAGCGCCTAAAGGCGCGGAATGAAGGGTCAGCTATCTCGACAGGTTCGGTTGCTGGTTTCGGTTGCTGGTTTCGGTTGCTGGTTTCGGTTGCATGGTCGTGGAGTGGGAATCTTTGTAGGTGGGTTTCTGAAGGATGGCAACTCCTCAGTGTGATGAGAATACCTTTTCTGTGGTAGAGTGGCTTTGGGTCTCCGGGTCTTGGCGTGAACCACTCATGCGTAATGATCTCACGCGAAGACGCAAAGGCGCGAAAATTGCTCAGGAGAGGCATTCTTACCGAACGTGGAGGGTAGCTGCGAAATGCGCACGCATTTTCGTCAGCTATCCCGATTTGTTCGCTTTGAGGTTAAATATCTAAGCATCGTATTGATTCCATCTGACCATAACATTTCTCTGCTCTCAAAGGCTGCCTTTTCTGTTCCGTTCAATAAGATTTCATCAACTGATGTCGTTATCGTTCCATCCCAAGCTCCTGCAACATCAGCCAATTCTTTTTGTGTACTGGATTCAAGTTTTGAGAGATAAGGCTCAATGTTCTGAACTCCAACTCGTTCTATCAACGTAGCTAAAATCTCTCCTGATGTCATGCTGCCGTTCTGCCAGAGCTTAATGTCTCGCTGGAATGATGCTTGGTTCATTTGCTTGCGAACGCTAAGAGTAGCTGACCGTCATGGAGCGCCGCAAGGCGCGGAATGAAGGGTCAGCTACCTCGCCTGGTTCGGTTGCTGGTTGCGGTTGCATGGTGGAGGAGTGGGAATCTTTGTAGGTGGGTTTCAGGTGGATGGCAATTCTTCAGTGTGATAAGAATACCTTTTCTGCGGTGGAGTGGCTTTGCGTCTTCGCGCCTTCGCGTGAACCACTCCAGCGTAATGATCTCACGCGAAGACGCAAAGGCGCGAAGAAATGCTAAGAAGGGGCATATTAACCGAACGCTAAGAGTAGCTGACCGTCATGGAGCGCCGCAAGGCGCGGAATATAGGGTCAGCTATCTCGTCTTGTTCGGTTGCTGGTTGCGGTTGCACGGTGGAGGATTGGTAATCTTTGTAGGTGGGTTTCAGGTGGATGGCAATTCCTCAGTGTGATTGGAATGCCTT
Organism: Cerasicoccus frondis; assembly: GCA_031296915.1. Lineage (GTDB taxonomy): Bacteria > Verrucomicrobiota > Verrucomicrobiia > Opitutales > Cerasicoccaceae > Cerasicoccus > Cerasicoccus frondis. The sequence continues at coordinate 69,545 of JAVDPC010000032.1, forward strand.
TTCTGTAGTGGAGTGGCTTTGGGTCTCCGGGTCTTGGCGTGAAC
>JAVDPC010000033.1 GCA_031296915.1 Cerasicoccus frondis
TGGCATTTCAATCACGGGCTTCCAGCCCGCTCAATCAAAGCCGCCTTGCGCTGCATCCAATCTCTAACCCACCTGACCGGCCAATCTAGATGAAAAGCGCTCTAGAGCATTTGCCGCTTTAATTAGACTTTGCCTTCCTTGCGCCAGCGGTAGAGCGTGGTGGGATGAATGCCCAACTGGGACGCAGTCCAGGACAGGTCCCCCCCACTCTCTTCGAGCAAGCGCTTAGCGTATTCGAATTTCTCCCGCTTATTGAGCGCACGGCGCGGAAATGGATTATGCGATGACTCGCGAAATGGGTCCGCCGAATTCTTTCGCTCGCGGCTCACGTTGACAAAGGGCGTTTGCGTCTGCGAAGCCGCTTTTTGCTCGGGTGGCGTCGGCTTGTTCCACCAAGTGCTGCGCATGACGGGGCCATCGTAGTAGATCGCCATGCGCTCGATGGTTTGCCGTAGCTCACGGACGTTGCCCGGCCAATCGTAGCCCTGCATGCGGAAGATTAACTCCGGCTCAAGGGATTCGAAATTCTTGCCTAGGCGCACTGCCGCATTTTCCAAAAACAAACGTGATAAATCCGGAATGTCCTCCGGGCGATTCCGCAGCGGCGCTGGATTCAGCACGACTTCTGAGAGGCGGTAATAGAGGTCGAGCCGGAACTCGCCCTTCTGCGACTCGGCCCGTAAATCGCGGTTGGTCGCCGAAACAACGCGCACTTCGGAAACATATTCCTTCGTACTGCCGACTCGACGCGCCCGACGGGTTTCCAGAAAACGCAGCAACTTCGGCTGCAGCGTGAGGCCAAGCTCGCCGATTTCATCGAGGAACAAGGTGCCACCCGCCGCTTCTTCAACCAAGCCAGGCTTATTGCGAACAGCTCCCGTGAAAGCGCCCTTTTCAGCGCCAAACAATTCACTCTCCATCAGCTCTGCCGGGATCGCCGCACAGTTCACCGTAACGAACGGCGAGCGGCCCGAAGCCTCGTGTATCGACTCCGCCACCAGCTCCTTACCAGTGCCCGACTCCCCCATGATCAAGACCGTGGCGTCGGTTGGACCAATCCGTTGAATCGAGTCGCGCAAGCCCTGCATGGATGGCGAACGGCCCAACATTTTGCGGTCCACAACCTCTCCCTGCGCGCCATATAGCTGCCACCAGAGTTCCTGGGCCTGCGAGGCTGACTCCAAGGCCTGCTTCCAGCGCTCGCGTGATTCCAGGAGGTCGACCACGTCATGAGCGCCATCACGCACGGCGTCAACAATCTGCCGCGTGTTTAAGCCCTCCCCATAGACTAAGTAAAAGCGACTTGCCCGGGCAAGCTTCACGCGATTTTCCGGCCAGTCGTCGTTGCTAAATTCCTCACAGGAAACGATGTGCACCAGGTCAAGCGATGAATTATCCAAGGCGCGAATGCGCTCAAACGGCTCCAACTGCAAATGATAGCCTAGAGCCTGCAAATGCTGCAACAAGCTGACGGGAATTTCGTCGGATGATAAAACGGATAACCGCATGTCGCGCTGCGAGAGAGCTTGAATCGCCTAAGCTTTCAGACTGGCAAGCAATGGTCGGAAAGCAAAGGCCAAATTATTTGGGCGGGGGCGGCGGCTTTTTCGGATGCCGCGGCTTGGTGCGCTTGCCGCCTGCTTCCGCCGGTTTCTCCGCCGCAGGTTTTGCTTCGTCTGCATTGGCCGAGGACGGTTTCGCAACGGGCTTAGGCGCCGACTTCGGTTTGGCCGGCCCCTTTTCTTTACTGGGCTTGAGCACAAAGAGGTAGAAGCCAATTCCACCAATGAAGAAAGCCACAATTCCCAGACCGATCATGACTAATACGATCGGCGAAGACTCCGCTTTTTCATCAGCCGACGCCTCGGCGTCTCCGGCGGCAACATCCACCCCACTGGCGCCGCCCTGGTCGGCGTCAGCTGTCGCAGGCGCCTCAGTTACGGGCGCCACAGCAACCGCCTCCCAGCTTGAGCCAATGCGCAGTTCGTCAAACAACACGTTGCCGGTGTCGCCCCCATAGAGCGAGAATGCACAATCGGTTACGAGAAAATCAGTCCATTCAGAGACATCGACATCCCAGCTAATGCTCCTGTCCGAATCGGGAACCGAGTCTCCGGGGGCAAACACTTCAACCTGCACGCGGTCTGGACGATTGGTGTTCGTGGTGATTTTGCCAACGACGAAGTAGGTCGTGTCTTCATTGAATTCCTTGGAGCTGTATTCGCGAGTGGGTTGTGGGCTCGCGGCGCAGGCGAAAAAACGTGGTTTGCCCGAGGATGACGTATCGTCCACCCCAAACTGCAGGCGGTGGCTACTGCCATTACTAAAGGCAAAGGAAAGCTGGCGCACCGGCGTTTTGCTCTTGTTGGCGCGCACCAGAAAGCTCACGTAAATCGGCGGGCGGTCATTGGCGGTATCAAACTGGAAATTCGTTTCGATGGTGCCATAGGCGTCCAGCCATTCACGCGCCCAGCTCAGGGCGTTGCCTTTGGTTTTAAAGGGAAACGCAGACCCCTGGCTGGGGATGCTGCCTTTGACAATCTGGATATTGTAGGCGTAAGGGGATCGCGAAGCGTGCGTGTCAAATTCCGCTAAGTATTTGAGAGGCGCGCCATCGGGAGCTTTATTGGTCACCGGCCACAAGGCGGGGGACTGTTTCATCACCGGGTACTCAAAACCTTCATAGGCGATCAATTGAGCAGCTAAGCGAACGGAGGAGGTCAGCGCAAACAACGCCAAAAATACGAACAAAGGGGTTCGGATCAGCATCGATTTATCAGAAAATTGCAGGTTAAAGTTTAAGAGTAAAATTGACGTAACAACCGTAGCACAATCCCGGATTTGGTTGGATGCAAACCTGTTCTGTGCCAGAATCGACTGAATTAATCATAAATACTTCAAAAATCTCGGCCAAACCCGCAGTTTCGCTGTCTCATACAACCAACCGAAGCTCCGACACCCCACTTGCTTTTTTGAGTGATCGTGGTTATATCGCTCAACTTCCGCATGAGAACCATTCTTTTCCACCGACTCGCCTGCTACGTCATCACTATGATGGCGCTGGCCAGCGCCGTGGCAAAGGAGCCAATCTGGACTCATGATGAATACCCGTTGAAGCACTTGATCGACCAGGAAGACCGGGCCCCCGTCCGCATCCTGCCAGCCAATGCCGAGCAGCCCACGATCTCGCCTCTCGCCCTGGACAACATTGCCAGATACTGGCTGGAACTCATCAGCGACTACCAATTGCCGGGCGCCGCCATCGGGATCGTCCAATCCGATGGCTTGATTTACGAAGTCTGCGCCGGCAAGCGCAACGTGCGCGAAGAAGCCGAAATCAACGGCGACACGCTGTTCAATCTCGGCGAAGCGACGCTGGCGTTTACCAGCCTGCTTGCCGCGACCACCGACCGGCCGGATAACCCCATTTTTGACCGGCGAGCAGTCACAGTCAGCCCGCTCTTTCGGATGACTGAACCGCAGGCGCAGCAGAAATGCCGCATCCGGGACTTGCTCGCGATGACTGCGGGCGCCCCGTCATACAGCGATAAAATCTTGGACCCGCAATGGGCCCAACCCGAGGATGTTTTTGCCTTGCTCGGCCAGGCCCCGGTCATGTCGCAGCCAGATGAGCATTTTCGCCGCAGTAAGACCAGCGCAACGGTCGGCGGATACCTCGTGGCGATGGCAATCGGCAACCAGAAGCGCGGACTTTACAGCAACTACATCGACGTCGTGACTGAAAAGCTGTTCCTGCCACTGGGCCTGGAGCGCGCCACTTTTTCGCCCAAAAAAGCCAAAGAGAGCGGCAACTACGCCTCGGGACACACACCCGCCGATTTCAGCTACAACCCAGCCTATGCCGAGGAACCGGAACGCAACCCACTCGCTCCTTTCAACGGCCTGAAGATTTCACTGCACGACGCAGCTCGCTGGCTCCAAACTGAACTCAGTCAAGGAGTTGCGCCCAACGGAGAGCGCATCGCCTCACCGATTAGCGTGCGTGAGCGCTGGCAACCGGCCCAAGTGCAAAATTCTGACCACCGTGGCTTGGGCTGGACCCGGCGCTACCACCTTGAAACTGAGATCATTATGGCCCAAAGCCAGTATGGGGACCAATCTGCAGCAATCGGCATTTTTCCAGCCTATCGGACTGGCTTCATTGTCTTCACCAATGCCGGCGACGAGGATGCGGAGCGGCTGCTCCAAGCCGTCTCCCTGGGCATGGCCGAAGTCCTCAAAGACTCCAGACAATCAGCCAAAACACCCGCCATCGCCAGCGAAGCCACAGCACAATAAGCCCTTAATAATTTGTAAAAAGTGACGCTTCTTATTTTGAACTGGCTTGCAGATTGCTGCTACGGTAGCCTCTGGGCCGATTAGGTAACCACTTCATTTCCCAGCGTTCAACCACTCACCATGCACTGGGAATTCCAGTAGAAATACTGGCTGCTAGACAAAAATGAACATTCTTTTCCTCGAAGACGAAGTCGAGTTAAGCGCAATCGGCGTCGAGCAATTGCGCAATCTGGGCCATGCTGTGTACCCAGCCTTCGACTTGGCCGAGGCCCGCGCAATCGTAGAGGAGAACTGGCAGTCCATCCACCTGATCATGGCCGACCACCGCCTGCCGGATGGTCGGGGAATCGACTTCATGATGGAAGTCAAGCAGCTCTACCCACGCATCAAACTGGCGGTGGTATCGGGTTGCTTGACGCCGGCAGATGAGGAAACGCTGAGGTTGGCCCAAATTCCCTATTTCACCAAGCCACTGCTGTATCGTCAGGTCATCAAAAAGTTGCGCGAGCACTACATGATCACCACCAAGCCACCCTTTAAGAAGAAGTCGGACACTCCCCCCTTGCGCCCGCCCTCTCCGCCATCGGCTAAGAAAAAGCCGACTCCGCCGATGCTTGAGCCCAAAACCGCGCCCAAAGCAGAGACGCCCCCCCCCGCAAAACCAGTCTACCAAGAGCCAGAACCGCCCCCCCCCAGCCCGCCGCCCAAGCGTTCCCAGACCGCAGGGCTGCTTGCCGCAGCGGGCATTGACTCCTCACCACCACCCAAGCGAAAAGGCCTCACTTCAGTCATTTTCAGCAAGCTTTCGCGCAAAGACTGAGAGAGCGAAGACTACATTGGAACGGCGTGTAGGATAGCCTTACCAAAAGCTGACAAATCCCTGACAACTCCGGTGGGGAAAACTGCTAACCTGGCGGCATGAACCTACAATTCATTCCACCCGCTGCCGCAGCAATCTATCTGCTTACCGTTTCTGGCTTGGCCCAGACTGCGTTTCTCAAGAATCCACTCCTGAGCGGCGCTCCCGCCAATCCCATCCCCAACCAGTTCATCGATTCGCCCGGATTCGTGCAGCTCGTCAACGAATCCCAGGAAGACCGCGAGGGTAAGCGATTGACCGAAGCGCAGTTCCTCACCGCGATGCAATCCGGCGAATACGTGCTGCTGGACGCCCGGAGCGCTGCAATGTATCAACTGCGCCACGTGCAAGGGGCCGTCAATTTGCCACTCACTGAGTTTACCGCAGACACGCTCCAAACCGTCCTTCCCAGCAAAGACACGAAGATCCTCATTTACTGCAACAACAACTTCCTGAACAGCCCGTCTTCACTGCCGACCAAGTCCGTCCGCGCCTCGCTTAACCTGCATACGCAGGCCTCCCTACGGGCGTATGGTTACGCAAACATTTACGAGTTGGGTCCGCTGCTGGATGTGCACAACACCGCCCTGCCCTTTGCGGGGCAGGAAGTGTTGGAGGCAAAGTAAATCCCAGCCTAATGACCGGCTGGAGCCTCCAGGTAGTGCCCCTCGATCAATGCATTGTAACCTGCGTATTTGTAGAGTTCATGCAGGGTTGGCATGTTGTAGACACGGTTGATGACCACTTCGATCGTCGCCTTGTTATCCACCAGCGCCATACCGTAGTGAATGAGCTCCGTGGCGATCTTACCAAAAATGTGCACGCCCAGAATGACCTGGCTTTCCTTTTCGATGACCAGCTTCAGCAAGCCTCGCTTCACGCCCATGATCTTGCCGCGCGGCATGTCTACATAGCGCGCATGGCCAACAATTGTGTCGATGCCCTTGGTCTTGGCCTCTTCCTCAGTTAAGCCGTAAACGCTGACTTCTGGTATCGTGTAAATGCCATAGGGGAAGTGCTCTGTGAGCGTCACCTGGTCGCCAAAACCAAACATGTGCGACACCGCGATGCGCCCCTGGTCCATGCCAGTGCTCGCGAGCGCCGGGAAACCAATCACGTCGCCAACGGCAAAGATGCTGGGCACGACGCTGCGGTATTCCTTGTCGACCACGATGTTGCCGCGCTGGCCAATCTCCACGCCGACGTCTTCCAAGCCGAGACCAGCAGATTGACCGGAGCGACCGGCGGCGTAGAGGAACATGTCCGCCTGAATCGGATCGCCATCCGACAACTTGGCGTGGACATTAAACTCGTGCTCTTCGGGCAGAATCGTCACTTCGTCGATGCGTTGATTGAAAATGAACTCGATGTTGTCCGACTTCATGCTCTCGATCAGCAGGCCGCGAATCTCCGGATCCAGGAAGGTCAGGATGTCCGGATGGCTGTTTACCAGCTTCACCTTAACCCCCATGATGCCAAAAATCGTCGCATATTCGCAACCGATCACACCGGCGCCGACAATGACCATGGACTTGGGGATGCCTTTGATGTTCAGGATCGTGTCCGAGTCGTGGACATACTTCCCGTCAAAGGGGATGCCAGGAGGGTGAAACGGATAGGAGCCCGTGGCGATCAGGATAAAGTCGGCTTCGATCAACGCGTCGTCCACACCGACGACCTGCACGCGATTGGGCGTCACAACCGTGCCTTTGCCCTTATAGACCTCGATGTTGTGGAGGAGGAAGTTTTTCTCAATGCCAAGCTCCTGCGAGTCCTGCACTTCATTTTTGCGGAAAAAGAAATCCTCCGCGTTGGCGGCGTGCTTGAGCTCCTTATCGACGCCCCATAGGCCGGTTTCATTGCGGCCGGAGTAATATAAAGCAGTCTCCTTCAGGGTCTTGGAAGGCAAAGTGCCGGTATTCGTGCCGGCCCCTCCCAGCATGGACTCCTTTTCGACCACCGCAACGCTCTTGCCGTGGTAGGCGGCTTTCACCGCAGCTTTCTCCCCAGCGGGGCCCGAACCGATCACAATCAAATCATAGTGCTTCATGGCTCCCAAACCGTATAGCACAACCCGCGGACAAGGAAAGCGCAACGTGCGTCAGATTAAGATTTTTTTCAGTCTGACTAGCCTCACCACAACAAAACAGGGCAACCACCGGCTGCCCTATCGAAAAATCCGTGGAGTCCGATCAGCGATGATTACTCTTGAGAAACCAGCAAATGAATATCGCGGGCGCCTGGCCGTTCACGACCCAGAAAACGTTCATCAACCGCCGAGTTGATATTAGTGTGCAGGTCTTTCAGGTCCACACCAGTGGTGTAGATATTTTCAAAATGACAAGTCGCGGTGAATTCACCGTCCTTGCGTTGCTTGACTTCGAAGATGAGTCCCATGATTAAAGAAGCAGGTATAGGGATGAAAACGTGTGATTTCAATTACGACTTTATGTGGAGGCAAAAGTTTCTTCTTTTTTTACAGATTGGCGCCCTCTAGGGATATAACGGATCAAGCATGCAGGAAAATTCCTCAGAAAAACAGATGACACGCACTTCGATGGTGCGGATATTGACGGCTATTGCGGTCCTGCTCGCGATTATCCTGCTGCTGGATAAGATTGCCCCGCATCTGCCGGAGGCCGAGCGCTGGATCGAGGCCCAGGGCGTCTGGGCGCCGGTGTTTTACATCCTCCTGGTCGTCCTACTCACGCTTTTTTGTTTTCCAATGGACGTCTTGTTCATTGCCGCTGGCATGATTTTCGGTCTGTGGTGGGGGGCGCTGTACCTGGTAATCGCCACCATGCTCAGCCAGAGCCTCATTTTCATGCTTTCCCGCCACCTGCTGCGGCGCAAGGTGGAGCGCTGGATGCACAATAAGCCCAAAATGCAGGCCATCAACCACGCCATTGAATCACAAGGCGCACACCTGCTGTTCCTGATCCGCATGGCGCCCGTCCCCGCCTCGCCAATCAGCTACCTGATGGGCGTCAGTAAGATGCGCTTCCGGCAATTTGTCCTCGCAACCACTGGCATTATCCCGGTCTCATTCGCCTCGATGTATCTGGGCTATGCCGCGATTCACTTCGCGCAAACGGCGTCTCACCCCAAGCACCATTTCAACCTGAAAGACCTTGCGGTCTACGCCGGACTCGCCGCCGCGATTGCGATTGCGGGCTACATTGGCCACCGGGCGAGGAAAATCCTGCAACAGGCGGAAGCTGAGATGCTCAGCAAGCAAACGGAAAAAGATTAAGCGGGTATTGCGCGTAGCTCCAGTTTTCCAAGCCACCTTCTCCGCCGAGGCCGAGCGGGGGAGAGTGGTGTAAAGTACTTAAGGTGAGTAAGATGGGAAAAGTTACGAGTGGGTGCGCGGTTAAAGTAGCATAGGCGTCCCGCCTGTGCCCCGACTCAATCTGACTGAAACAACGCAGGCGTCCCCCCTGTGCTACGGGGATGCGCTCAAGCTTGACCAAAGACCTGCCTGACGCTCCGGAAAACACAGCCGCCTCACCCGAACCGGAGGGCGCATTTGACAATGTGCTGGAAGCGAATCCATTTAAGTGAATTTCGTCACCATGAGGGATGAGAATGATGAAAAAGCTATTGATCGCCATACCAGCGCTGCTGGTCCTCCTAACAGGGTTTGCCTACGCATTTAAGCCCGCATCCGCCGCCAAGACGTTTCACATCAATGTCTACGGCGCGAAAACTGATATCCTCCACAGTCCGAGCCTACTGATCTTTGACCACCAACCGACGCTGGAAGAGGCCATCGCCAAGGCGGGCGGACTGCACGCCCTGTCCAACCCGGCGCGTATTTGGGTCATTGAGCTGACCGGAGAAAACGAGCCCATGCGCTACAACCTCGAGAGCAGTCCCGAGTCCGTCAGCGCCTTGATCAACAACCATTCTGTCATCGTGATCCAGGAGGCAAAGATATTGATGTGATTTAGAGCATTTTCTGCGAGGTCTATTTCATCGATCGGAGTGGGTTGGAGTCCCGGCTTTAGCCGGAGCGCTGCCTCACCGTGCTTGGCAGGACGCCAGCTCTTAGCGGATGCTTGCCGGGAACTGCTCCGAGCGGACAGCCTAAGCCGGGGCCAGCTCTGGGCGGGCAGGCGAACCCTCGTCCAACAGCTCGGTGAGGTCGGACAACGACCGGAAGTAGCTGGTGAAATCGTCGCCGGTCGAAGCGCCGCCCACGGCTTGCTCGAACAACTCACGCTTCTCCGCCTTGAGCCGCTGGATGCGCTGCTCGACAGTGCCTGAGGTGATCATGCGGTAGACGAACACCACGCGCTTTTGGCCGATGCGGTGGACGCGGTCGATTGCCTGGGCCTCCACGGCGGGGTTCCACCACGGGTCGAGCAGGAACACGTAATCCGCCGCATGCAGCGTAATCCCGGAGCCCCCTGCACGCAGGCTGACCAAAAAGATCCCCGCCCCTTTCTGCTTCTGGAACTCAGAAACGGGCTTTTGGCGGTCGAGCGTTTTGCCGCTCAGTTCGTAAATCGGGACATCTGGAAATTCTTCTTTGAGCACGTCTCGGGCACGGTCCAGCAGCGACACAAACTGACTGAAGACCACGGCTTTGTGCCCGCTGGCGACGATCTCGCGCAGGCGGTCGCGCAGCATGTTCAGCTTACCGCTCTGGCTCGCATCGCTGGACATCCACGGCAACAGACCCGGGTCGCAGCAGGTCTGCCGCAAACGCGTGAGCAAGGTCAGCAAGCCCATGGCGTTTTCACGCATGCCTGCGGGTAAATTATCGCCAAAGCGGCTGACGCCCTCAGTGGAAATGCGCAGGTATTCGGAGCGCTGAAGGTCGGTTAGCGGGCAAACGAGATCGAACTCGACCTTGTCCGGCAATTCCTTGGCGACTTCCTTTTTCGTGCGGCGGAGGATGAACGGCGCGAGCTGTGTGCGAATCCGCTCCATGGCCACGGGCCCCTCGTCGTTGATCGAGTCTTCGAAGCGGCGGCGCATCCCCAGCAGGCCGGGCATCAGGAAGCGGAAAATGGTCCACACGTCGAGGAAGCGGTTTTCCAGCGGCGTGCCCGTCAGCGCCAGACGGTGGTCAGCCTTAAGCGCGAGGCAGGCCTGAGTCGATTTGGCGTCCGGGTTTTTAATGAACTGCGCCTCATCGAGCACCACGTAGCCGAACTCCATTTCGTCCAATTGCGAACGGTGGCGACGCAGTTGCGTGTAGCTGGCCAGCCAGAGAATGTCCGTCTCAGTGTGGCTTTGAAAGCTTTGCCCTTTGCCAAGCGCCTCTGTCCGCATGTGCGGGAAAAAGCGTTGCACCTCTTGCTGCCAGACGGGCACCACGCTAGCCGGGCAAACAATGAGGCTTGGTTTGTCGGCGACCGGGCGAATGCTGAGCAGGCTGAGCACCTGGAGCGTTTTGCCAAGACCCATCTCGTCGGCCAGAAGCCCGTGGCAACCGCAGCCAAACAAGTGCTGCAGCCAATGCACGCCGTGTTGCTGGTAGGTGCGGAGAAATTCCGGCGCGCCATTGACGCCTGGGTCCGGGTGGAAAAGTTGGTTGCGCCAGGCTTCGAGCTCAGGCGAAAGATCCAGCTTCACAGCCTCCTGCGCGAAAAACGAAAACAGCAGGTAACGCGGCGCGCGGCCCGAAATAACAGCCATGCTATCGCCGGTTTCGGCAATTGCCTTGGCCTGCTCGCGGTTGAGGCGGACCAGGCCGCGGCCCGGTAAGAGAACCAGCCCCTCGTCGATCTTGCGCAGCAGACGGCGGCGTTCCTTATCCGTCAACCGGGAAGAGCCGAGCGTGAGCTTCCAGTTGATATCGAGGTCGCCGCCCGCGAGCGTTTCATCGATTTCCACGGCGACATCGACCTCGCGCACGCCTTCGGCGAGGAATTCGACATCGGGGTCGATTTCCACGGAGAAATGCTGCTTCCATTTCGGCAGATCGCTGCGCACAAAGCCGGGCAAGCGGTCGAGCTGCTGAAGCTCGTAGCGCGCGGAACCCGACTGGTAGCGGAAACCATCACGGCGCGCGCCGCTGGCCAGGCGGATTAAATCCTCCCGCTCTTCAGCCGTCGCCATGTCCGCGCTGGGCGCTTGCGGCCCCAGAGCGCGGATGTCCGGGCAATTCTTTTCGCGCCACACGGCGAGCATGGCGAGCCCGCTGTCGATAGCCGAAAACTTGAGCACCAGCCGACGAGTCGGCTTGGGTGCAGTCGGCTGAGCCTTGGCTTTTTTCTCCGGCTTTTCGGAGACGGTTTTTGGGTCTGCGGGCGCTTCCGCATCGTCTGGCTCGGCGTCCTTTTTGCTCGGTTTCAACTCCGGGGGGAGCGCGCCAGCTTCCTCGGCGACCAACTCCTCGATTTCGTAAAGCGCAGCCACTGCAAGGATTGCGCGTTGAAATTTATCTTCGATGGACGAGCGAGTCTGCAGTTTGTCGTTTTCCCAATCCAGCACGACGTAGACATCCTCCCCCTGCTCCAGGCGCAGGTGGACAATCGCGTCATCAGCGCTGAGCTCGACCTGGCGGATACTGCCCCGACGATAGAGGCGGCGGCCTTCCTCAATGGCCTCTGAATCAAATTGCTGCTCCCACGCATCCAGCAAGCGCGACAACCAATTGTCGAGCGCTGCGTCTGAATAAACGCGCTGTGAAATGCGATGATTCATCTAAGCGTAGCGAGGACCGATGGGCACAAAATCCAGCAGGGTATACGAACAATGTGACCAATCAGGGAGCAAAATAAGTATAGATAACCGGTGAGCGTATAGGCCCATTTTCCGCGCGGCAAGGGAAATCAGGTCTTCTTTTCGCCTTTTGGCGCTTTGCTAAGTATCTGCCAATAGGCAGGATAGGCGCACGCCCATTTACAAGGTCACCCGCAGCCCGTCGTAGGCCAGGTCGACTCTTTCGGGCATTTTAGCGGCCCAGGTCTCGTGGTCGATGTGGAATGTGAAATGCGTCAGGTAGGACTGCGGCGCTCCCATTTCCACCGCGACTTGCATCGCCTGCGGCGTGCTCATGTGGGTAGGGTGCTCCTTGGGGCGCAGGCCGTCGAGCACCACCAAATCCGCCCCAGCGGCCAGCTCACGCGCTGCGGGGGGGACTTCCCGGCAGTCGTTGTAATAGGCGAACTTCTTGCCCGATGATTTCTCCTCGAACACCAGCCCCAGCGACTGCAAACCGCCATGCGGCAACAGTGTGCTGGAGACCGTGCCACCTGGCGTTTCGAGCACGGAAGGCATCTCGTCCAGACGGAACGCGGCGTAGCCCTTGCTGGCGGGCGTCTCGCCAATGGCGTATGGGTAAATCTGTTTGATGCGCGCCAGGCCAATCGTCGTGCTGTAAACGGGCAGCGCCACGCCGCCCAGCAAATCGCAAAAGCGGCGCAAATCGTCCATCCCCTGCACGTGATCGGCATGCGGATGCGTTAAAATGAACGTGTCGATCCACTCGATCTGATTGCGAATGCATTGCAGGCGAAACTCTGGCGCAGCGTCGACCTGCACATGATAGCCGTCCATTACAACGTGGATGCTGCTGCGGGTACGCCAGTTTTTGGGATTCGTTAAATCGCACCCCTCGCTGTCATGAGCAATCATGGGCACCCCCTGCGATGTGCCCGTTCCTAAAAAAATCACCTCCATCGCCAGGGATTTAAGCCCGATGACGGCAATTTTCGCAAAGCAAATTTCGCCAAGATTGACTCAGCCTTCACCGCGCGACTAACCTTCGAAGCATGGGAGAGGATTCGCGCTTTATCGTCATTACCGGCTGCACCCGCGGCCTGGGGCGCGCGCTGATGGACGCCTATCGAGCAGAGGGGCACAAGCTCGCGGGATGCGGGACCAATGCCGCGCTCATTGCTGAAATGCAGGACGTGCACGGCCCAGCGGAAGATTTCTCCGTGGTCGACGTGACCCAAGCCCAGCCAGTCGAAGCCTGGGCGGATGACTTGATCGCTCGCCATGGCGCGCCGGATTTGCTGATCGCCAACGCCGGCATGATCAATCGCCATGGAGACTTCGCAGAAATCCCGGTCGAACACTGGGAGGAAATGCTGAGTCTCAACGTTATGGGCGTCGTCCACACCCTGCGCGCCTTTGTCCCGGCCATGAAAGCGCGTGGCTCGGGCGTGATCACGGCCTTCAGCTCGGGCGCCGGACATCGCGGCTACCCCAAAGTCGCGCCCTACTGCGCCACCAAGCACGCCTTGGAAGGCATCATGCGCGCCCTAGCTCTGGAGATGCCAGACACGATGGCCTGCGTTCCCGTCCAACCAGGCGTGATCGACACCGATTTACTGCGCGGTCACTACGGCGAACGTTCGCAATTGGAGGCGTCTCCCGAACGCTGGGTGAAAGTCGCGGCGCCATTCCTGCTCAACCTCGGCCCCGAGCACAACGGCCAATCTCTCCGCATGGAGGGTTACTAGAATTTCCACTACACCGCATGCCTGCATCGCCGCCAACATTGCCCAATGAGGCCGAGGCTTTTGACGCCTCACTGCTCGCTTGGTATCGCGAAAACTACCGCCCGCTGCCCTGGCGTGAGCAATCCTCGCTCTACCGCACCGTGGTGTCTGAGCTCATGTGCCAGCAAACGCAGATTGCGACCGCCCTGCCCTACTTTGCCCGGTGGATGGAGCGGTTGCCGGATTTCGAGGCGCTGGCCCAGGCAAGCGAAGCCACCGTCGTCAAACTCTGGGAAGGCCTCGGCTATTACTCACGCGCACGCAACCTGCACAAACTCGCCCAACAGTGGGTCGCCGCCGATCCCAAGCCCCAAACCGCAGAGCAATGGCGCGCCTACCCGGGCGTCGGCCCCTACACGGCGGCGGCGATCGCCAGCATCACCTTTGGCGAAAAAAGCGCCGTCGTCGACGGCAACGTGGTCCGCATTCTTGCGCGCTTGACCAATGACCAACGCGAATTTCCCGACGGCGGTCGCGCCGTGAAATCCTTCACTACGCTGGCGGATTTACTCATCGCCCACGCTACCCATGCCGGCGACCACAATCAGGCGATGATGGAGCTGGGCGCCACGCTCTGCACGAAAGCCAACCCGCAATGCCTGCTTTGCCCAGTGCGCAAATTCTGCTCCAGCTATCGTGAAGCCGACCCCGCACAACTACCGCGCATTGCCAAAAAGCAGGTCATCCAGCGCCGCATCGATCGGGTATTCCTGGTCCACGACGAGTGCCTGCTGCTGCACCAGATTCCCAGTAACGCACGCCGCCTAGCCGGCATGTGCGAACTGCCGCCAGCCGACATGATCGGCGTTTCCTACCCCGCCGAGCTGCTCATGACCCGCCGACGCGGCATCGCCAACGAACGCATCGAAGAACGTTTTTTGCACGTAGATTGGTCAACCACTCTGGAAAAGCTCGTCGGCTCCGAAGCAACCTTGTTCTGGCAGCCGCTGGACGAGTTAGATGACATCACGCTCACCGGTCCTCACCGCAAATGGCTCGCAGAATTGCTCAAGAAGCACGCCAGCTGAACTTCGCGACCGCTTTACATTGACGCACGATTCTCGGACGGCACAGTAATTTTCGCTACGCAATGTTTCTTTTGGGTATAATCATACTGACGGTGGTTATTTCGGCGGTTGCCTGGAAAAGCCCCACTCAGTTCCAACACTTTTTATTCTCCCCCGCGCGCATTCTGGGCGGTCGGGAGTATTACCGCATGGTTTCGAGCGCGTTCATCCATGTGGATGTCCCGCACCTGCTGTTCAATATGTATTCGCTCTACGCGTTTGCAGCCTATCTGGAGGTGCGCTACAGCGCGGCTGCCTTTGCGGTGCTTTACCTGCTCAGCATATTAGGCGGCTCGGCGCTATCATTGTTAATGCACCGGAATGACCCGTTCTACACTGCGGCTGGAGCCTCAGGCGGAGTGAGCGGCATCATTTTCGCGAGCCTTTTCCTGCTGCCCTATTCGTCCATCTCATTGCTGTTTATCCCAATCGGAATACCGGACTACCTTTTCGCCTTTATTTTTATTGGCGTGAGCATCTATGGCATGCGCAACAAAAGCGGCAACATCGGGCATGACGCACACTTGGGCGGCGCACTCACGGGCATGCTGTCAGTCGCTCTCTTTTACCCCGAGCTGATTTGGCAGCGCGTTTGGCTTTTTGCCGGGCTGTTCATTTTTACCGTCGTGCTGACGGGAGTGTATCTGAAGGAATCGCTGGACCTGCAGCACGTCAGTCTGAATCCTTTTCCCCAGCGCAAGTCCAAGCCCCAATCAAGTCCCAAACCAAAGAAACAACTCCCCTTGGAGGAAAGGCTCAAAACGAGTCGTGGCCGCGAACGCTACATCAATGAGCTGCTGGATCGCGTATCCGTCGAGGGCATGGATAGCCTGACGCCTGAAGATCGCGCACTGCTCAACCAACACGCCGCCAAACTACAAAACCGTCGCAATCCGTAACGACATTATGGGCATTCATGATCGAGACTGGAACCGTGAACCGCAACGCAGCGAATTCTTTTGGATGGCTTGGCCTCTCTGGGCAAAAATCCTGTCCGTCGTCGCTGTCATTTTCCTGTTGGTCGCCATCGTCCGCAACGCTGACCAATCAGGCTATGGCCCCTACGATTACGACGAATTTGATGAGTACTACGAAGAGTTGGAAGCCTCCATGCCCTTCATCATGGCGCTACAAATGGGCGATCAGGAACTGATCAAGGAGATCCTGCACGATAAACCGGAGCTATTGGAAAACGCCACGCCAAGTTTCGACGGTCTAGGCCCCCAAAGCCAGCAGGGAGCTCTGTTCTGTGCAATGCTCTACGGCAATGCGGACTCCATCTCAGCGGTCCTCGACGCAGGGGCAGACGTCAATCATCGCAACGACGATGGCCGCACAGCGCTTCACCTCGCCGCCAGCCAGAATAAACCACTGATCGTCAAGCTGCTCGTTACCCACGGCGCCGACGTAAACGCTCAGGACGCAGTTGGGTTCACGCCATTGTTCGACGCTGCTCAAACGGGCGCGATCTCCGCTGGCAAAGCGCTACTGGAAGCTGGCGCGAATCCCAATGTAACCACTTCCGATGGGCAAAGCCCCGCCAGCATCGCCAAGGAGTTTCAACAACCACGTTTCAGCGCGCTACTCTCCCAATTTCTAGCTACCGCGCCCAAGCAATGACCTCATAAGCGGATTTCATCGACCTGAGTCTCGAAACTTCTACTTGCGATTTGGTTAATCGCGGCCTAATTTAGCGCTACCTCTGTTTCGCTGCCCTTGTTTGTTAACCCACTTACCGCGCACATTCCGCCATGAAATATTTACGCCGATGGGGCAGTGTTGGCCTCCAGATCAATCGATTACTTGCGGTGAGCTGGGCATTTTCAGCATTGTGCGTTCAAGCTGCAAAGCCTGCCGCCAGCGCTAAAATCGACGATATCCTGGCCAACTATTGGCAAGAGCAGCAGGTGCAGGGGCAGCCAATTGTCACCGATGAAATTTACCTGCGGCGAGCCTACCTGACCATTGTCGGGCGCATCCCGACTTACGAAGAAACGACGGCTTGGCTTAGCGATCAAAACCCCGAAAAACGGCGCAAACTCGTCGACGAGCTCATTGCCTCGGAAGGCTTTGTGAGCCATCAGTTCAACCTCTGGGCCGACGCCCTGCGGATCCGCACCACGGGGCGTGAAGGCAACGAAAGCGGCGGCAAATACTTCGTCCCCTGGCTCAAAAACCAACTTCGCGCCAACAAGCCCTACGACGAGTGGGTGCGCGAAATCCTCGTGGCCGAAGGCGCGCCGTGGGATAACCCGGCCAGCTCCTATTACCTGCGGGACATAGGCATGCCGCTCGATAACATGGCACTGACGATGCAAGTCTTCCTCGGCACGCAAATGCAGTGCGCCCAATGCCATGACCACCCCACCGACGTCTGGACTCGCCGCGATTTTTATGAAATGGCCGCCTTCCGCTACGCCGTAGACACGCGGATGGGCTACGGCAATATGGACGAGCTCCAGCCTGTGCTGGAGTTACTGCAAGAGCGCAATTTTGAAGAGCTATCCGAAAAAGATCAAAAGCGGATGAACGCCAACAAGCTTCTCAATCCGGCGGGTCGAGACCTCTTCCGCCCGATGCAGTGGCAAACCAGTCATCAGGAACGCAAGCTCAAGTATCCCCACGATTACCAATACGACGACGTCGAGGCCAAGAGCGTCGTGAAGCCACACACCATCTTTGGCGAAACCCCGGCGACACAAGACATGAAAGGCGCCGAGCGCGCTAATTATTATGCGGAGTGGATCACCTCGCCGGACAATCCCCGCTTTACGCTCGTCATCGCCAACCGCTTGTGGAAAGCCGCCATGGGCCGCGGCGCCATCGAGCCCATTGATGACATTCGCGAAGATTCCCAATCACAGGTCCCCGGCTTGGCGGAAGCGCTGACTGGGATCATGCGCGAAAATGACTACGACCTCCGCGCATTTTACGCCACCATCCTCAAGACGGATTTCTTTCAACGCGAGGCCGTGGTGTTCGACCCCGAGAAGCCCGAAGACTACCACTACACCGGCCCGGTCCTGCGGCGGCTGACCGCTGAGCAGTTGTGGGATTCCTACGTCGTCCTGCTCAAACCCGAAGTCGACAACAAGCCAGCCGATTACACCGACGAAATTCCCGAGCCGCCCGGGCCCGTGCAACTGCTCGCCACCTTTACGCCAGATCAATTGGCGGACTACCTCTCCAGCGCAGAAAAAGCCTGGCGGGAACGCTCCGACGCCCGCACCGCGTTTTACAAGATCCGCAATGATCCCGACATGCGCGACACCGAGGAATACAAAACGCTGCAAGCCGCCCACAAGGAGGCCGAGAAGAAGTGGCGCTCTTATTCCAACGTTGACGCCTCCATGTCGATGATGGGCGCCATGATGGACAGCGAACCCGCCTCAGATTCTGATCAAAAAGAGAAAGGCAAAAAGCTTCAATGGTGGGAGAAGAACCTCCACCGCGCTGCCGATTTAAACAGCCCGGAAAATGTCGACCACTGGTTGCGCGTCTTTGGTCAGTCCGACCGCGACCTCGTCGACAATGCCGACGACAGCTCCACGGTTAACCAGGCGCTGCTTCTCTTAAACTCCGGCCAAACCAACGTCGCGTTGACGGATCACGCCGACCCGATTCAACGCGTCCGCAAAGTCGAGGACTCGGCCGAGGCCGCCGAAATCCTGACCCTGGGCTTCCTTACCCGCTACCCGAACGAACGTGAAAAAGCCTACCTCGACACCCAGTGGGAGACTGACCCGAAAAAAGCGCGGGAGCGCATGGCTTGGGCCATGATCAACACGCAGGAATTCATCTTCATTCAATAACGCAGGAACGACATGGACGACGACCTCAAGAAACTCGATGAACTCTCCCGCCGCAAGTTCCTGAACTACACTGCTCGCGCTTTGCTCGGCGTCGGGCTGGCGTCCACGGGCAGTCTGCCGCTGTGGGGCAATCTCACCGCGCCGACCGGCAGCCGCCCCCATGCGCGCAACGTCATTTATATTTACCTGGCTGGCGGTATGAGCCACCTGGACACCTTTGACCCCAAGCCACAGTCCGACTCCCAGTATGGCCCCGTAGGCGTCATCCCGACCAATGTCGACGGCATCCAGGTCGGCGAATGGCTCCCCGGCTTGGCCCAGCGTATGAATCACCTGGCCTTGATTCGTTCGATGACGTCGACGCAGGGCGCCCACGAGTCAGGCACGTATTTCATGCGCACCAGCTATGCGCCGCGTGGAACGATTCAGCACCCCGGGCTCGGGGCTTGGCTGATGAGCATGTCCGGCAAAACAAACACTACCCTACCCGGCAATGTGCGGATCGGCGGCAGTGCGCAAATGCCCGGCCGTGAAGGTTTTTTCGAAAAACGCTATGCGCCGCTCTTCATCGGCAACCCCGACAAGGGCTTGAGCCATATTCAACAACACAACCGCGTGGACGACGCCGAACTGCAGGAGCGACTCGAACTGGCCGAACTGATGGACCTCAGTTTCCACCAAAAGTACAGCAGCAAACAGGTTGCCTCCTACGGCGACATGTATGACGAGGCCATCAAACTGATGACCAGCGAAGACCTCGACGCCTTTAACCTGCGCAAAGAGCCTGAGCATGTCCGCGAACGCTATGGCAACTCCCAGTTTGGCAAAGGCTGCCTCCTGGCCCGGCGTCTCGTGGAAAACGGCGTGCGCTATGTGGAAGTCAACCGCGGTGGTTGGGACACCCATAACGATAACCACAACCAGGTCGAAGTGCTCGCCTACGAAATTGACCAAGTGCTCTCGGCGTTGATCGACGATTTGTATTGGCGCGGGTTGCTTGACGAAACGCTGGTCGTCGTCGCCACCGAATTTGGCCGTAGCCCGGAAATTAATCGCAACCAGGGCCGCGACCACCACCCTGCTGCCTTCTCTTGCCTGTTGGCGGGCGGCGGCGTGCAAGGCGGACAAATCTTTGGAGCAACCGATGAACGAGGCGGCGAAGTCGCGGAAAAGGCTGTCACCATTCCGGACTTCAATGCTACGATTGCCTATTCGCTCGGCCTGCCCGTCGAGCAGGTGGTCATGTCGCCCAACGGACGTCCGTTTACTTTGGCGGACAAGGGCGAGCCGCTGCGAATGCTGTTTTAACGATGCGCCTGCGACGCTGTAAACAGACTGGCGTTTTCATCTGGGCAACGCTTTGCTGTTCTCTGGCATGATCGACTGGAACACTTATGGCGCGCTTCACTTGGTGCTATTGCATGTGCCCATCGGGCTGTTTGTCGGCATCCTTGCGCTCGAAGTGGGCCTAAGCCGTGAGAAGCATCAGGAAACTTACGAAACGGCGCTGGGCATACTGCTGCCCCTGTGCCTCCTGACGAGCATCCTCACCGTGCGGTTGGGCTATGCACTGGGACAAACGGATTACAACTGGGACGCCATTGCCGACCACCGCAACTTCGGCTACTACTATTTGGGCGCGCTTTCTCTGGCCACGCTCTGCTTCTGGCTCAACCGATGGCGTCAAGCCGCCTGGTGCTCCGGGCTCTACGCAGTCTTTATCTCCGCCGCCTTTATTTGTCTGATTCTCACCGGGCATAGCGGCGCCGTCATTACCCACGGCGAAGGCGTGCTCGATGAAGCTTTTCCCATGCTGAAGACATCGCGAGACTCTGCATCGCAAAGTAACTCTTCAACGCAAAGTAAAACCGAACCCACCAACCCGTTTACCACCGAAGCGTACGCCATCCTAGAAGAACATTGCATCGAGTGCCACGGCATCAACAAGCGCAAGGGCGGCTATCGGATCGATGTGCCACGGCTGGCCCGGGCAGGCGGTGACAGCCACAAGCCTGGCATTGTCGCAGGCAAACCAGATGAGAGCGAACTAATCGTCCGCGTCGAATTGCCCCAAGGCGCAGAAGGCGCGATGCCTCCCGGCAAACGCCCTGCACTCACCCCGGAGCAAATTGAAACGTTGCGCGCATGGATTGAGAAAGGTGGCCAATTCCCGGGCGAGGCAAACCAGCAGGAGACTAAGCTCACCCCCAAAACGGTGAAGCAACTGGATGCGATTCGCGAGCTTGGCGCAGCGGCGGATTTCACGCCCTGGGGGGATGGCAATGTGCTCGTCAACCTTAGCCAAATGGATTCGCCAGACTGGAAACTTTGTCATGCAAAGTTAAAGCCTCTTGGAAGCAAACTGGTCTGGCTCAATGCTGGCGGCCAGGAATGGCCGCCAGAGTTTTACGCGCAGCTCCAAGACTTTCCCGACTTGCAACGCCTGCACCTTGAAAACAGTAACGTGACCGATGCGGATCTGGCTCAACTCGCGCCACTGAAAAACCTCAGCTACCTCAACCTGAGCTCGACCGGCATCACCGAAGCTGGCGTGAAGGAGGCATTGAACCTGCCTGCGTTAACCGAGCTCTACATCCACGGGCTCGACCTTTCACCTGCAAAGCTCAAGGAGTTACGCGCTGAATACGACAGCGTGGAAATCGCCGGGCAGTCCAAGCAGGAATTCCCTAAAAAAGAGGATAAAAAGTAGGCTTAGACTTCGCCGCCCTGTGCTTCGTAAAGCTTACGGTAGAGCCCGTCACGCGAAAGTAATTCCTGATGCGCGCCGCGGTCGACGACTCTTCCTTTATCAAAGACTAGAATCTCATCGGCGCGCTGAATCGAGCTAAACCGGTGCGCAATCACAATGACCGTTTTCTGCTCCGAAAGCTTTTCCATCGCCAGTTGTATGTAGCGTTCGCTTTCCGCGTCGAGCGCCGAGGTTGCCTCATCTAATATCAAGATCGGCGCTTGTTTCAGGAACGCGCGCGCAAGGGCGATGCGCTGGCGCTGCCCCCCACTCAGGCGACTGCCGCTGGGACCGACCTCGGTATCGTAGCCATTGGGCAAGCTCAGGATAAATTCGTGCGCATAAGCCTGGCGTGCAGCGTCTTCAATGATTTCGCGCGAAGCCTTGGGATCGCCGACGGCGATGTTGCCTAGGATCGTGTCATTGAACAACACCGGGCTTTGCGCAACGACAGATATTCGCTCGCGCAAGTCGTGCTGACGCAGATCACGCACGTCGATGCCTTCAACGCACACCTTGCCTTCGACCACGTCGTAATACCGCAGCACGAGGTTGGCGAACGTCGTCTTACCGGCGCCGCTGGGCCCAACGAGCGCATAGGTTTTCCCCGGATCAAGCTCGACGCTAACGTCGCGCAGCACGGCTTCATCGCCATAGGCAAACGAGACATTATGGAACGACACGCGGCCTTCAATTTTCTCCGGAAACTCCTTCGGCTCCACCGGATCGTGGATCACTTCGTCTTCTTCCAGAATGTGCTCGATGCGCTCCAGACTCGCGATGCCGGTTTGCATGCTGTTGTGCAAGCGGCCCAGCCGTTTGATCGGCTCATAGCACATGTAGAGCGCCGCCAGTAGCGCGGTGAAAGCGCCTTCGCCGATCTGGCTTTCGTACGTGTAATACAGGCCCACGCCAATGCCCAACGCGCCAATAAACTCGATGATCGGCGACATCATCGTGTTGTATTTCGCCAGCTTCATGAAGCCATGCAAGACACGCCCAGCCGACTCATTGAAATTTTCCGTCTCGCGTTCCTCCAGGTTGTAAGCGCGGATTTCCTGCGTGGCTTCGAGGTTTTCGCAAATGCGGTTCGTCGCCTCGGCCAGCTCGTATTGCAGGGTTGCCGCCTTCTTCTTCAGCTTCTTGCCAATGAGCCGAATGGGGATCACGCACAGCGGTATCGCGAGGATAAAGATAAGCAGATACGCGACCTGATGATGTTTCAAAGAAAGAAAAAGCAGCACCCCGACAGCCCCGACCAAAGTGGCTGGCTGGCGGACGATTTCCTGCGTCACCGTAATGAGCGTCATCTGGACTTGATAGGTGTCGGACATCGCGCGCGAGACCAGTTCGCCAGGCGGATTCTTGTGATAAAAACTCAGCGGCAAGCGCTGCAGTTTGGCGAACAGGCGGACGCGTAATTTCTCGAGCACCGTCTGCCCACAGAAGGCCAGGTAGTAGTTGCTGAAAAAAGTCGTCAAGCCACGCGCGCCCATGATTGCGGCAGGCAGCAGGCAGTAAAAATATAGATCGATCTGCGTCAGATCGTGCCCTTTAAAAACCACGGGGACGACCTCAGCCAACATCACCGGGATGCCTGCGCCGCTCAAAGCGCCCGCGATTAAACCACAGATAATGGCCAGCACCAGCTCACCAATGACTGGCTTGAGCAACGGAAAATAAGGCTTAAAGCGACGAAAAGTTGTGAGCATACAAAGGTTCTCAATGACGTGAAACCGGCAAGCGTAGCGCGAAGACAACGGTCAACGCAAGCGTGAGGATCAACGGCAAAATTCCATCCGTCAACCCGCCTCCAGCCAGCAGCCAGCGCAGTTCATCAGGGTGAACCCAGACAGCCTTCTGGTAAATAAGCATCACAAAAACAATGCCCGCATGCAGCCCGATCGGCGCCCACAGGGAGCGCGACCTCAGGTAAAGCACACAGAGTAATGCGCCCAGCGACGTGTAGTTGGCGAACTCGATGAAGTCGAAATTTAGGAATATGCCCACCGCATTGAGCCCAGCGATGTGCAACCCCGCCAAGAAGCCAGGGTCTGCGTTTGGCCCTGCCAGCAACGAGTCTGGCGCCCGAAAGTGCAAGTAGGCGTAAATCATCGACGACAGCAATATCGCCACCTTCGGTCGAAACCCGGTATAGAAGATGCGAAAGATCAGGCTGCGAAACAGAATTTCCTCTGCGACGCCGATCAGAACAGCACTGACTGCGGCGCCGCCAATGGCCTTTAACCAGTCGCCAGTTCCTTCAAGCTTACCTGTATGATACCAGGTGAACGTCAGTTGAAACGAAATGATCAACGCCGCCAGTGCAGCGCCCATTATCAAGCACCCCATCAGCCAACGCAAACTATCCGGGCGGCCTTTCAAATCATTGGCCGAAAGAAAGCCCGCCGAACGTCCGATCAAGCCAACCACGACCATCAGCCAGGGTAACAGAATAATGATGGGCAGGTAGCGACAGCGGTCGACGAATTTATCAAAATCCCGCGCGACCAGACTCGCGGCAACGCCATCGGGGTTTCCCTGCGCCATCGCAGAACAAGCCGCATAAACCAACGGAGCCAAAAGCCCGGCGAAGAGCAGCGCCCCAAACCAAATAACTAAAAACAGCCATACTCCGCGCCTGCTGCTGCGGTCAGGCGACAGTCCAAAAAGCATGAACTGCCGATCCCGCTCAAGCATTGGCTGCGGCCTCCTTTAATTGCTGACTCAGTGCATCAGCAACGGTTTCGGGCGTAACCGCGCGAATATCGCCCCCACCAGTCGGGGCGCAACCCGGCGGCTGAAGCAGCGCCTTAGGCGCATCAAAACAAGGGCCGGTGCGGATCGGGTTTGTGGGCCCAAAAACTACGATGACCGGCACGCCCAACGCATTGGCCAAGTGCATGCCGCCAGTGTCATTGGTGACGAGCGCGCGGCATGTGAGCAGCTCGGATGCAAACTCGATCAGGTTCGTCTCACCCGCACGGTTCATCACGCGATCCGACGGAAATCCGCTCGCCACCTGCTCGGTTATCGCGCGATCATTCGGCGTGCCAAACAGCGTGAAGCGTTCGTTGGGAAATTGCTCAATCAGCGCCCGCCAATGCTCCACCGGCCAACGCTTAGCGGGCTCATTTTCAGTCCCGCAAATCAGGCCAATCGTCTGCTTACCACCAGTCGGCGTCACGAAATCTCCGCCCAATTCTTCCGCGCTAAAGGGCGTGTAATCCGGCTTTTCCTTAAGCCCAAAATGGCTGAGAAACTCGCGCCACAGTTCCACCTGATGAACGGAGGCTTCATCCAAGTCCGCAGGCAATTCCCAATGGTGCGTGAGGAACGGGCGCGGTTTGCCCGGACGCAGGATGCCAAAACGCTGCGGCGCGCCAATGCGCTTGGCTTCACGGTCGCCACGAAACGAATTGGTAAGCAGGATCTGCATATCTGGATACTCTAAAGAAAGCTTTTTGAAAAAGGCGCCCTCTCCGGCAGCCCCCTTATCAGGCAAAATAATGTGGCGGTCGCCGACAGGGAACGCGTCGAGCAGCGGCTTGAATTGTTTGCGAGCCAAGAGCGTGATCTCCGCATCTGGACGGCCACTACGCAGCGCGCGCAGCAACGGCATCGCCATGATCACGTCCCCCAGCCAGTTCGGCAGGCGAATCCAGATGCGGGTATGCTTGGGCATCGTATCCCAACCGCGCCACGCCATTTCGTCCTCCAACGCATTGCGGCGATGCTTGAGCTGCAGACGGCGATCCCACTGATCTTGCGTCCGCCAGCGGTCGTGCAACCATAGCCAATCGGTGCGGAAGCCGGGCTCGGTCCGCAACTTTTGCTCGAACCAGGCATTAGAAATAAAAATGCAGTCCACGGATTCGCTGGGGCGCTCAAGTTCCTCCATTTTGATGACGCCGCGCCAGAATCCGGTCCGCTCCGTCCATGCCGCGCCAATGCGTGTTTTAAACTTTGCCGCCAGCATGCCGGGGAGTTCGGTGGTCGAGCAAACGCGGCCCATAAACGTCGACAAAACACCGATGTTGCCGGCATTTTGGTCAAAGAGAATCGTGATCACTTTCTGGTCGCGCAGCATTTGAATGGCCTCGGCGAAGCCCTCCTTGCGCGAAAGCAGGCGCACGCCAAAACGCTGCCGCGTACGCAACACCCAGTCCTCCAATGCCGCCTGCTTGAGCGGGCGGTAGATGGTCCCCACTTCAGGAAACGAGCCACTGACCAGGGCAGGCAACAGCGTGAGGCTCTCCATGAGGCACAAATGCGGGACGATGACGATGGCTGGCTCTGGATTTTCCGCGTTCTGCTGGATCTCCTCTTCGAAATTTGCAGCGATGCTGAAGCGGCCCATCAACTGCTCCTTCGAAAAGTGAGGCGACACCAAAACGAAGAGCGCCATTTCCACCGTTCGACGGCAACTGGTGCGGCCGATCTTACGACGCTCAGCCTCGGACATCTCGGGGAACGCATGGTGCAAGTTAGACAACAAACTACGGCGGCGCTTCGTTGGCAGGCAGTAAATCAGGTCGCCCAGCACGACTGTCAACGCACGCGAAATCGCCTCCGGACTGTGCGCCAGGAGAAAGCCAAGAATATGGATGATCTTGATAGCCACGAACTTTAGCAGGAGGAACTACACGCATTCACATCGAATTTGGCAAGCGTTGCGTTTGCACACATTCAGAATCCAGCTAAATGCGTCCCCGCCGAAAATGGCTAATCTCGCTCCGCAATAAGTTGTCCGAAGAGGAGATTGCACAACCAATAAAGACAGCCACGCTAAATTCAATGCCCGCTCTTTTCCCCTGCCAGCGCCCCGCTGCCCCTGAACGCACCTTTGCCAGCGACGCCGTGGAACGCGTTATTGCGAGCGCGGTCGACGCGATTGCCGACCCCGAGCTCGCGTGGCTGTTCAGCAACTGCTTTCCCAACACCCTCGATACCACGGTCGACTTCGAGGTCATCGACGGCCGGCCTGATACGTTCATCATCACGGGTGACATCGATGCGCTCTGGCTGCGCGATTCGACCGCGCAGATCTGGCCCTACCTGCCGCTCATTACCGAAGACGCCGCGCTGCGCGACCTGGCCATCGGGCTCGTCCACCGGCAGGTGAAATGCGTGCTACTCGATCCCTACGCCAACGCCTTCTATAAAGACCTCGGGGAAGTCTCCAAACACAACGCCGACCGACCCGCGCCGAAGCCTGGAGTCCACGAGCGCAAGTGGGAGATAGACTCGCTGTGCTACGTCGTGCGGCTCGCGCATGAAGTCTTTCGGCTGACGGGCGACCCTGCGATCTTCACCGACGATTTCGACCGCGCCATGCGGCTCATCGTCGCCACCTTCCGCACCGAGCAGCGCCTCGACGGTAAGACGCCCTACCGGTTCGAGCGCACGGTGGATATCCCCATCGACGCGCCGCCCTTCCAAGGGACCGGACACCCGGTCAAGCCTTGTGGGCTCATTTGCTCGGCCTTCCGCCCGTCCGACGACTCGACGATTTTCCCCTACCTCGTGCCGGCTAACCTCTTTGCGATGCTGTCGCTGCGTCAGCTGTCCGCACTTTATAATGATACGCTCGGCTGCCCGGACTTTGCCGCTGAATGCGCCGCCATGGCCGACGTGATCCACGCCGCGATCCAGCGCCTGGCCGTCACCGAGCACCTCGACTTCGGCCCGATCTACACTTACGAAGTCGACGGCTACGGCAACCGCATTTTCATGGACGACGCCAACGTGCCCTCGCTCATGTCCCTCGCCTACCTCGACCCGGCCTTCACGGGCGATCCCGTTTACCAGAACACCCGGCGTTTCCTGCTGAGCGACGCCAACCCCTACTATCTGCGCGGCGCGGCCGCCGAGGGCCAGGGCAGCCCGCACACCGGCAAGGACAGCATCTGGCCGATGGGCGTCATCCTGCGCGCCCTCACCTCCACCGACGAGGCCGAGATCCGCGCCTGCCTGCAAACCCTCGTGCGCACACACGCGGGCACGGGCTTCATGCACGAGTCCTTCCACCGCGACGACCCCGCGCAGTTTACACGCACGTGGTTTGCCTGGGCAAACACGCTATTCGGCGAATTAATTCTCCAAATACAGCGAAACCACCCAAATTTGCTAGCCGAAACTTTTGCTGATTAACACAGGGGCTCCAGCCGGTTTTTAATTAGCCACACTTATACGAGCTAAGCAAATCGGCAACGTTTATCGTTTCATTGGGAAATGCCATTGACTCTGTGTGCAGGCGCCCTATCAGCAATGCTTACCATGACTACCATCGTAGATATCCACGCACGTGAAATTATTGACTCGCGCGGCAACCCGACTGTTGAAGTCGATGTCGAGCTCGACAGCGGCGTAATCGGCCGCGCTGCTGTTCCCAGCGGCGCCTCCACCGGTGAGCACGAAGCGCTCGAACTGCGCGACGGCGGACTCGCCGCCAAGGACTTCCCGAAGGGCTTCGACCGCAAGGGTCGCTACCTCGGCAAGGGCGTTCTCAAGGCCGTAAGCAACGTCAACACCGACATCGCTGAAGCGCTGATCGGCATGGACGCCTGCGACCAGGTCGGCGTCGACAATGCCATGTTCAAGCTCGACGGCACCGCCACCAAGTCCAAGCTCGGCGCCAACGCCGTCCTCGGTGTGTCCCTCGCGACCGCCAAGGCTGCAGCAGAAGCCCTCGGCCTGCCGCTTTACAAGTACATCGGCGGCCCGAACGCGAAGGTTCTCCCCGTTCCCATGATGAACATCATGAACGGCGGCGCTCACTCCGACGCTCCGATCGACTTCCAGGAATTCATGATCATGCCGATCGGCGCTCCGACTTTCCGCGAAGCTCTCCGCTACGGCGCAGAAACCTTCCACAGCCTCAAGAAGGTGCTGAAGGACATGGGCATGAACACCGCTGTCGGTGACGAAGGCGGCTTTGCTCCGAACATCGAATCCACCGAAGCTGCAATGGACGCCATTGCCAAGGCCATCAAGAACGCTGGCTACAAGCTCGGTAAGGACATCGTGTTCGCCCTCGACGTCGCTTCCTCCGAATTCTACGACAAGAAGAAGAAGAAGTATGTCTTCAAGAAGTCTTCCGGCGCAGAACTCTCCGGCGACGAGATGGTTGCCTTCTATCAGGACCTCGCCAAGAAGTACCCGATCCGCTCCATCGAAGACGGTTGCGACGAAAACGACTGGGACACCTGGAAGAAGCTCACCGACGCAATCGGCGACACCACCCAACTCGTCGGCGACGACCTCTTCGTCACCAACACCAAGTTCCTCAAGAAGGGCATCGACCTCGGCGTCGCCAACTCGATCCTCGTTAAGGTTAACCAAATTGGTTCGCTCACCGAGACCCTCGACGCAGTCGAAATGGCCAAGGAAGCCGGCTACACCAGCGTGCTCTCGCACCGCTCCGGTGAAACCGAAGACACCACGATCGCCGACATCGCTGTCGCCACGAACTGCGGTCAGATCAAGACGGGTTCCCTCAGCCGCTCCGACCGTATCGCCAAGTACAACCAGCTCCTCCGCATCGAAGAAGAACTGGGCGAACTGGCCATCTACGGCGGCAAGCTCTAGCAGCCAACCTCCGGTTGGATCGGAGAGGCGGCATTGCCGCGTTTCCAAGCAACGGAAGCGAAGCAAAACTTTACGAACCGGCGTCCAATTGGGCGCCGGTTTTTCTTTACCCAACTTCGGACTTCCCTTTGCTCCATCATCTATTGATAAATTAACCCATGTCCAAGGATTCCCGCAAAGCTGAACCACCCGTAAACATGGAATCTGCGGCTACCCTAATCGAGCTGACGACAAAGGCCCTCGAACTCATTCCCGACTTAGAGGAAATTGCAGGCGACCGCCAACAGTGGCTTGCTCACCTTAAGGACAGCGAGACCATGAAGCCGCTTGCGACGGTTATCGGAGTCGGCGGTGCAGCCTTGCTTGGTGCGAACCTCCCCTTGGTCACCAGCTTGTTCGGTCTACTCTCTTTCGCTCTAGCCATAAAGAAAAAGCAGGCCGACAAGGCCTCCGCCACCGAGCGCGAGCAAATCTGGCAGGCGGCGCTGGCCGATCTAAAGACCCTCGCCGAGCACAGCCAGACGGAAAAGGAACTCGCTAGTTGGCTTGAGTCCATCGAACGGGGCGACGCAGACATCAAAGTGCTCGATTTCATCGCGCCCAGCCAGCACTCGGCCTTCATCCCGCTCTACAAAGCCATCAAATTTGGCCAACAAGGCCTCTCCGACCAAATCGAGTCACTGGAAAAGGCGCTGGCCGACCAAGACCCCGCCGCCGCCCAACGCGAACTCGCACAATTACTCCAAATAGCCCTCGCCGACCAGCTCGCTGCGTTCCATCTCGAACTCACCAACACACTGGCAGCGATTCAGCAGCAGTTGGACTCGATCGCTGCCGACGCCGAAAGCGCCGCCGAGCAGTCCAAGCGGGCCGTCGAGCTGGGCGAGGCGCACCAATCGGACGCCGCACAAGACCGACAGCGCGATGAAGCATTCCAACAGAAGACCGACGTATCGCTCGGTGAGATAAAGGAAGCGCTCAAGACAGAGAGAGCGCCCAAGCACACGCCCAAGCCCATCCACCTGCCGCGCACCACGCTCGGCGACGACTTCGTGGGCCGCGAAATTGAGCTTGAGGCCATCCACGAGCAGCTCACGCAGCACGGTCATTCGGAGTCAACCGTCCTCACGGGCAAGGTGGACACGCTCTTTGGCGCGGGAGGCATCGGCAAGACACAGCTCGCCATCGAGTATGCGCTGCGCTACCAGCAGCACTACACCGCGCTGCTCCTCATTGTGGCCGGGCGCACCGAGGCCGAGTTTGAAACCGGGGCCGAGACGCCTGCAGCCCCGCAAAAGCCGGAAGAAGTCCTGGAGCGCCTCCAAGCCAACCTCGCCGAGCTGGCCGCGGGCCATGCCCTGGGCCTCGAAGGCTACACACCGGGCAATGTGCCGCACAACCACTCGCTGGTGCACCGCTGGCTGCGCGCCCACCCCGGCTGGCTGCTCATCCTGGACAACGTCGATACCCAGGAAGACCGCGCCGCCGTCCGCCAGGAGTTTGCCAATCTCACCACGGGCAACCGCCTCATCACCTCGCGCCTGAGCGACTGGGGCCCGCATGCCCACCCGCTTCCCGTGGGGGTGCTCCCCGCTGGCAAAGGGGCCGAGCTACTGGCGCGGCTCATCCGCCAACCGCACGCAGCGGACGAGTCCACGCCCCAGGCCCTCCACGAGCTGGAGAGCGAGTTGGAAAACCTGCCACTGGCGCTGACTCAGGCCGCCGCCTACATCAAGGACCAAGCGATCTCCCCCGTCGAGTATCTGCGGCGCTGGCGCGAGCAGTCCGAGCCGACGCTCTTCACGCACGCCGACCCCGACAACCGTTACCGCGCCCCCATCGGTAAGACCTACGCCCTCTCCCTCGCCGCCGCTGGGCCCGAGGCCCACCAACTGCTACGCATCCTCAGCTTCCTGGCCCCTGAGCCCCTGCCCGCGCACCTAATCACCGTCGCCGCCAACGCCGTCGAGGCTCAGCGGGACCCCGCAGGCTTCGAGGCCAAGCTCGCCGCGATCATCGCTCCCATTGAAAACCTCCACCAGCACCGCTTCACCCTGGCCGAACACACCGGCTATGTGGATATTGACCAGGCCACGGACCAAATAGACCTCGCCGAGACAGTGAGAAAGCTTGGACTGCAGACATTACCCGCCATCGAGAACCCCCGGCGGGCCTTCGGGCGACTGATTGATTTTGGCCTCCTGGAGGCGACCGCCAACCGGTCCGTCGTGCGGCTGCACCGGGTAATTGCCGCCGTGACCCGCGCCACGATGGAGGCCACTGTCCGCTGCAAACACCTCGCCACTGCGCTCCGCTGGCTCAGTCAGGCCATGCCCTTCCAAGCTGATGACGCCCGCTCCTGGGAAATCATCACCCCACTGGCGGTCCACATTTCTGCGGCCCTCAGCCAGAACGTCGCTCAGGCTGGGGAGACGGGGGAGCCGCTGAAACCTAGCGCCACGGGCTACCTGCTCAATCAGTTGTCAAGCTATCATTGGGCACAGGGGAGCCATCGCGAGGCGTTACGCCTCGCCGAGCAATACTTGAACCTCGCGATCACACACTACGGTTCTGAGCACTCCGAGGTAGCCGTCGCCCATAACAATATGGCGCTCCACCTTGAAGAGACAGCACGCTTCGCGGAAGCCGAAGATCACTACCGCCAGGCCTTGGCAATTGATGAGGCAACGTTGCCCGTTAACCACCCAACTCTGGCCATCCGAAATAGTAATTTGGCCGCATTGCTAACAAAAATGGGCAAGCACGAAGTGGCGGTCGAACGGCTTCAGCAAGCTGTGACCATCGGCAAAGCGGCTTGGGGAGAGCGACACCCAAATCAGGCCACAATTTTGAATAACCTGGCCTATATGCAGGAACAGCGAGGCAAGCTGCCTGAGGCCGAGCGGCTCTACCGCGAAGCTTTAGGTATTAGCAAGGCAACCTTGCCCCCCGATAGCCCCGACTTGGCTACCCACTACCATAACTTAGGCTTGCTCCTGATGAGAATTGACCGCGCTCAGGAGGCCTACCCCCTGCTGCAAGACGCCTGGCGCATTAGCAAAGCAAAATTGCCGCCGACTCACCCCGATGTCGAAGCCTCTAGCCTAGCGCTGGCGATCTGCCAACACCTGCTCGGGCTGGAATAGCTGGCCGGAAGAATAATCCGCCCACCCTTGCCACTCATCGCCGGACGGCAGCGGCCTGAGCACGGGCTGTGACAACCTTGCCGAGTAGCCGCCAAGCAATGACTCCGCGCCTCCCGATAAGCCACGTCGTCATGTAGGGCTCGCGCAAGCACGAGCCCTACAGCAGGACGTAATCACTTCTAAATCGGGACGGTTGCCCTCAACCGTCCGCCACGCAGCCTCCCAGCATTAATCCATGACTCTAAGGTGGAGCCCGGTGTCCCGACCGGGCTGTTTCATCCCGCTGAGAGGCAACGCGATAGCCCGGTCGGGACACCGGGCTCCACCTTGGCCATACCACCGCAATGGACGGTTGAGGGCAACCGTTCCTAACTTTTGCGATTCGTCGTGGTGATTTCCTGATCCACCTTCGTGATCTTCGCGCTCTTCGTGGTTAAAAGCTGCGTCACGCATGCAGATGGTAGTCAGTCAGCGCTGTAGACTTGGAAACAGAAATAGTCACGGGGCCAACGGGGCCCTTCGCATTCAATAAAGCTGGCGATGTCCTTTGACTTTCATCGGCGGTTGCCTGACAGTCGCTTATCATGAAAAACACCACCGCTCAACCCGTCCGTTTCCTGATCGCCTTGTTCGCCCTGCTGTTCGCCACAAATGCCGCTTCCGCGCATTGCCAGATCCCTTGTGGCATTTACGACGACGATCTGATGGTCAAGCAGATGCTCCTCGACGCTACTACCGTCACCAAGTGCATGACCGAGATCAATAACCTCGCCGGCAAGACCGACCCGCAGTCCGGCAATCAATTTGTCCGCTGGGTTGAGAACAAGGAAGACCACGCCAACAACATCATCGAAATCAGCAGCAACTACTTCCTCTGCCAGCGCGTCAAGGACTCGCAGGCTGACTACACCGAACGCCTGAAGGCGCACCACGCCGTGATGGTTGCCGCGATGAAGGCCAAGCAAAACTCCGACGCCGCCAGCGCCGAAGCGCTCGAAAAGTCCATCAAAGCCCTGCGCGCCTACTACCCCGAGCACGACGACCACCATCACTGAGCCGTCCCCACAACCAATTTGAGCGAAAGACGTCCTGCTACGGGACGTCTTTTTTTGTCGGAAGGGAGCCCCCCATTCAAGAACTCGGCTGAGGAGAGCGCCAGAGGACTGGTTCTCTCCATAAGGCCCACAACTCAGCCAATTCTGAAAACCCTTACCGGTTGTTTTCAAAAAGCCTACTCGGATGTTTTCAAAAAGCCTTATGCTGTGTTTTGAAAAAGCCTTATGCTATGTTTGCCAAAAGCCTACTCGGTTGTCTCTCCAACATAGCATCGGTTGTTGGAGTAACATAGCACCGGTTGTTGTGGAAACAACCGAGGCTTTGTTTTGCGAACGCCTACCCGGTTGTTTTTCAAAAAGAGCAGTAGGCTTTTAGCACAAGGATAGGTTTGGGCTACGAACAGAGGAACATGCCTCAACCCTGCGTAACAAAAAATATTGGAACCGGAAGTGATAGCCTATTTCATAATCTGAAAACCGCCCGCTTCCTGATCTGATGTTTCGACAACCCGAATGGTTCTTCCTGCTGCCCGTGCTTGCGTTTCTGGGGTGGTATGCGCGTGGGCTGAAGCTGTGGCGGCCGCTGCGGGCGGTTTGCCTCGTGTTGGCGACCGTTTTCCTCGCCGATCCGCAATGGAGGCTGCTCAAGCCCGGGCTCGATCTGTGGGTGCTCGTTGATCAGTCGGACTCCGCGCAAGATGTCCTCGGGCCGCGCTTGACTGAGTGGGAGGCGCTGATCCGCGATAGCCGTGGGCCGGACGACACGCTCCACTTCGTGGACTTCGCGCGTGGGGCGACCGAGCGCACGTCCAACATCGCCCGTTTTGAAGACTCCTTTGACCAAACCAACCTCGCCACCGCCCTACGCATTGCCGAGGCCCGGCGGGCCAATGACCGCGCCGCCCGTGTGCTCGTGCTGACCGATGGCTACAGCACCGAGCCGCTGGCCGAAGTCGCGCGCAGTTTGCAGGATGCCGGCGTCCCCGTTGACCATCGTCTCGCCGCCTACGACGCCACCGCTGACTTCCAGGTGGAGCGACTCGAAATGCCCAACCGCAACCAGACTGCGGAGCCATTCCTCATCGAACTCGTCATTACGGGCCCCGTCGGCGGCAGCACGGAATACCGCATAGAGCGCGACGGCCAAACCGTCGCCAAGGGCGTTGCGACGACCGAAGATGGGCGCGCACGCGTGCGGCTCAAAGACCGCATCCCCACGCCGGGCGCCTACCGCTACTCAGCCATTCTCAGCAGTGCGCAAGACCCCCGCCCCGGCAACAACACCATGGAGCGCTGGATCGAGATTGCCGGCGGTCGTCGCATTGTGCTGGTGACGCGTTACCCCAACGACCCGGTGGCGCAAACGCTGCAACGTCTGGGCTTCGAAGTGGAAGTCATCGACAACCCGCGCAACTTTCACGAAGGTCGCCTCAGCGGCGCGCAAGCAGTCATCTTTAACGACGTGCCCGCCTATGAATTTCCGAGCGAAGCGCTGGCGGCAATCGACTTTTATGTGCGCGGCCAGGGTGGCAGCTTCCTCATGCTGGGCGGCAAGTTCAGCTACGGATCGGGCGGTTATTTTGAGTCGCCGCTGGAGGAAATTCTCCCGGTGAGCATGGAGCTCAAGGACGAGCATCGCAAGCTGTCCGTGGCCATGGCCGTGGTCGTCGACCGCTCCGGCAGCATGGGCGCCACAGTGCCCGGCGGCATGACCAAGATGGACCTCGCCAACTCCGGCGTCGCCGAGGCCGCCCGTTTGCTGGGCCCGAGCGATATGTTGACCGTGTTTGCCGTCGACAGCGAACCTCATGTCGTGGTGCCGTTGACCATGGTCGGCCCGAACCTGGGCACGATTGAAAAGCGGGTCCGCAGCATCCAAAGCATGGGCGGGGGAATCTTCGTTTACACCGGGCTCAAAGCCGCGTGGGACGAGCTGCAGAAGGCGCCGGTCGGCCAAAAGCACATCATCCTCTTCACCGATGCCGCAGACTCCGAGGAGCCCGGCCAATACAAGTCGCTGATCGCGGAAATGGTTTCCGAGGGCGCCACGGTCAGCGTAATCGGCCTCGGCACGCCCGCCGATCCCGACGCCGCGTTCATCGAAGACGTCGCCAAGCGCGGCAATGGACGCATTTTCTTCAATGATAATCCCGCCAACCTGCCCGCTGTGTTCGCGCAGGAAACGGTGGCCGTCGCACGGTCGGCCTTCATCGAAGACCCTACGGGCGTGGAGCCCACGGCTGGCTGGTTACAGATCGCCGCGAGCACGCTTGATTGGCCCGCACATTTCGACGGCTACAACCTGAGCTATTTGAAGGACGGCGCGACCGCGGCCGCCCTCACCCGTGACGAATACCAGGCGCCGCTGCTGGCGTTTTGGAATCGCGGCTCGGGTCGCTCGGCGGCGGTGTCCTTTGCGGCGGCGGGCAAGTTCAGCGAAGCCACCCGCAACTGGCCAGGCTACGGCGACTTCATGCAGACGCTCACGCGCTGGCTGATCGGCGACGACCTGCCCAAAGGGCTCGGCCTGGCCACCCATTTGCAAGGCAATGAGCTGACGCTCGATTTCTTCTATGACGCCGAGCATGCCGACCTGCCCGAAGACGGCCTCCCCACCCTGCTCTACACCGCACAAGGCCTGAACCAAGCCCTGACCTCCGAATGGGAGCGCATTGAGCCGGGTCTGTTTCGGGCCAAGCTCAAGCTCGACATCGGCAAATCTTACCGCGGCGCGGTGCAGATCGGCGAACACGCCCTACCCTTTGGGCCCGTCATCGCGGGGGATAATTTGGAATGGAAAACCGACCCCGTGGCGCTGAATGACTTGGTCCAGCTCAGCGCCACTACTGGAGGCGTCGAACGCGTTAATCTCGCGGAGTCCTGGGAATCTCCCGACACCGACGCCAAGCAAAGCCTGCGCCTTTGGGTAATCCTGCTCCTGCTGCCGTTTTTCTTGCTGGAGGTAGCCCAAAGCCGCCTTGGCTTCTGGCCTAGGCTGAATGCTCTGGGTCTGCGAACCCAGGACTAACTGCCAGGATTTGCGACAGATACACTGAATTATAAATTTTTTTTGAAATTGTGTAAAAGCCTCGTTTGGACGTCGCTAAGCCCGAAATATGCAGTGAAGCTTTTGATCGCATTCAAGTTGATTAAAGCGTAACCTTGATCATCCGTTAAATAGCAGGGAATGAACTACTTACTGCTAATAAAAGAACGATGCGCATACTGCTGATCGAAGAAGACCAACTTTTTGCCAAGACCTTAGTCCAAGGCCTGGAGGAGCTGGGCTGTCAGGTCGATTGGCGCGCGGAGCCTGAATCGGCCACCGAAGGCTACGATGCAGTTATTTGCGAGCGCGTCTGGGAGCAAAACAATCCAGAAACACAGGACGTCATTGGGCGCTCAGCCACCGCCATTGTCCGCGCTGTGGCCAATGCCTGGAAGAATCTGGATGAAGCCCATACCGCCAAAGATCGCGCCGTTCATCAAGCCCGCGCCTACAGCCGTTTGTCCGCCAATTTGAGCCATGAACTCAAAACGCCCATCGCCGCGATCCTGACCACTGCTCAGTCCATGCTGCGCTGCGAGCGCACCAGCGATAAATACAAACAAGCCCTACGGTTATGCGAGCGCAACTCGCGCAGCATGAACCAGCTAATCCGTCGCATGCTGGATCTCGCAAAAGCCGGTTCCGACGCCTGGGAGCCCAACCTAAAAGGCATCAACCCGCGTGATCTGCTAGCGACGTCCATCGACCTGCACACTCCGCTGGCGCAGGACGATGGCGTGGACCTGCTACTGGTCTGCAAGGAAAACCTGGCCATCGAAACCGACGTGGATCTGCTCCTCATCATGGTCAACAACCTGATCGGCAACGCCATTCGCTACACGCCGCGCGGCAAGTCGGTGATCATTCGCTTCGTGCCAGAAAGCCAGGAGCG
The DNA here is from genome assembly GCA_031296915.1 of Cerasicoccus frondis. Taxonomy (GTDB): domain Bacteria; phylum Verrucomicrobiota; class Verrucomicrobiia; order Opitutales; family Cerasicoccaceae; genus Cerasicoccus; species Cerasicoccus frondis. The sequence goes on from JAVDPC010000033.1 coordinate 36,984, forward strand.
CGGCGCAACGATCTCCGTCATAGACGAAGGGCCCGGCATTCGCCCTGAAGTCCTACCCCACATCTTTGACGCATTTTATCAGGACGACGAAGTTCGCAGCCGCAAGTCCACGATCCACTCCAACTATGGCCTGGGCTTGGCGTTGACCGCTGAGTTGGCGGAACGTTTACACATCAAAATCGACGTCGATTCCTCCCCCGGCGAAGGCGCAGCGTTTAATTTGATTTTGCCTAAAGCTCACTGAGCGCCAGCTCCCTTAACGGCGAAACTCGGGCAGGCTTTCCAGAAATGCAGGACAGCATCCCCCCAACCAGACAAATTGCTTGTCCATCTTACTGATGTAGAGAATGGAGCGCACACGGGCCAGCTTCCACAGGCTCAACAGCAACATGACGATGCCGGGCAGAAACAGAATGAAGAGGTCTTGATTGATAAAACCCGCCGCCATCAAAGGGATGCTAACAAACAGCATGATGGTGAAATTGAGAGTCCGTTTTTTACGTCGCTCGATTTGCTCGGGCGTCAAACCGATTTGCGTCTTGATGGATTTGCCCAGAATAGCCGCAAGGATAATGACCACGAGAAGACTGATCAAGATGGTGATGTATATCCAGGGCGGCGTGTAGCTGAGCTTGCGCCGGAGCTTCGCCTCCTCCTCGACAGGTTGATTCGTCAAGACGCAGCGATTCGGCAAATATGGCGCATCAATACGCACCACGGCGTATTTGCGATCACGCCAAATGCCCCCGCTCATCGGCAGAGGCTGCATTACTGGAGCGCCTACGGGCGCAGACGCCCTCGGCATCAACTGAGACCACAGTTGCCAATGACTCAGCCCTTCTTTCCAAACCAAGGTATCAGGGCGCACCACGCCATCGCTCACTAATTGCTTGAATTCAGCTTCACTTATAGGGCCATACTGGCTACCGTCGTTTGAATAAAACCATTGCATGTAGAACCGTTAGGCTCCCATCACAGTACAAGCAATTACATAGTAACGGATTTTGCACTCCCTTCAATATCCTTGGCATGCCCTCTAAAAGCAAACTCATCGCCGTCACCGGCGGCAGTGGTCGAGCTGGTCGCGCCGTCGTCCAACATTTGTATGACGCCGGTTACCGCATCTTGAACCTCGACCGCAACCCGCCACCTTCCCCATTGCCAGCTCGCTTTGTCCCAACCGACCTAACCAACTATGGCCAAGTCGTCGACATGCTGGAGGAGGTTGATTCAGTGGTTCATTTTGCCGCAATTCCCGCGCCGCTCTCTGCGCCACCGAGCGAGATTTTTCACAACAACACCGCCTCGACCTACAACATATTTCAGGCAGCGCGCTTACACGGAGTTAAGCGCATCGTCTGGGCATCCAGCGAAACCTGCTTTGGCCTGCCCTTCGATAACGTAAAGCCTTACAAAGCGCCGCTGGACGAAGGGCAACCGCCCTCCCCGGAGTCCGCCTATGCGCTGAGCAAAATCCTCGGCGAAGAAATGGCGCGACAGTTCAATCGCTGGTCTGGCATCCCGATTATTGGCCTGCGGCTGTCCAATGTCATGGAGCAGAAAAATTATGTGAACTTCCAGTCCTGGCAGCATGACCCGAAGATACGCGCCGTCAACATGTGGGGTTACATCGATGCACGCGACGTAGGGCGAGCCGTCGAATGCGCACTGACCTGCGAATTTCAGGGCGCGGATTTCTTCACCATCGCAGCAGCGGACACCGTCATGCACGCGCCCAATGATGAGCTGATGGCGGCGGCCTATCCCGATGTGCCTTACACCCCGACTCCCGGGCCAAACGATTCGCTCTACGACATTTCCAAGGCGCGCAACGTGCTTGGCTTCATTCCGCAATACAGTTGGCGGAACGAAGTTTAATCACCTGCCGTTCGCCACTCACCACGCAGGGAAACCATCTGCGGTGTTTGCGGCACGCCGTATTCCCGCCGTAATAGCAAGTGATGCAACAGGCGCACCCCCTCACGACCAATGGTCTTGGGCCGTGAAACCAAATGCGGCTGCCCGTCATCCATCGAGGCAAGCGCATTGAGCATATAGAACTGCGTTGGGTCACCACGCCACTGCGCAAAGTATTCTTGATGGTTTGTCACCAGCGCATCCAGCCGATGCCGCCTCACCCAGGATCGAAACTTTTGCGCCTCAGAGCAGACGCCGGAAAAGACAAAAGCATTCCGTCCAGCTAAAGCCGCCGTGTAGCCTCCCAGCCAACGATGGCCCGTGCGCGCTTCCAACCCAGCATTCACCGCAAAGCCAATCCGGTGGGCGCCCAATCGCAACAAGCTTTGCGTTGCAGAGTAAGTCGCGTGAAAGTAATCAGAGGCCACGGCATGCATGAGCGGCTGATGGCAAAGCGCCCCCAAAGACACCGCAGCATACTCCTGCCAGCGCCAAGCGGAAAAGTTGCGCTCCGCATCCGAAGGACCGAGCAGCAACCCACGAACCCCTCGATGAATGAGCTGCCTGTCCAACTGTCGTTGCTTGGCGGCGGGTGTCGGCAACTCGACGCGCTCGACCAGGTAGCCATGCCGTCGCGCTTCTTCGCGCACGCCGCTTAACACATCCTGACTAAACGCCGTGCCATCGCAGTCCAGGAAGACGAGCACGCTGCCATCTCCTTTTGATTGACCGTGAGTCCGGTAGCTGGCCAACGCGGATAGCGCGGGATCAGGACGATACCCCAAGCGTTCAATGGCGTCATTGACACGGTCCGCGGTCTCCCGACTCACGTTCTTCACGCCACGAACCACCCGCGATGCAGTGATGTGACTCACGCCCGCAGCAAGCGCGACGTCTTTCAAGGTCGGGCGTTTAATGGGTTCAGCGCACACAATTGACACTGTGAACAATTTGGCGCGATTTACAATCTGCTTTTGCACTGCAAACTGGCTTACATGGAAAACACCACCCCCTCTCAGACCATCCCCGCAAATGTATCCGGCGTCGTTCCCTCACTGGCGCAAATCGCTGACTTTGGACCGCCTCGGAGCGAAGTAGGCATTGGCTGCCTGATGCCCTGGCTCGGCAAGTTGTATATTTTGAACTACGTCTCCCACCGTCGCGAGACCGGCACGGGCACGGGACTCCGCGTCGTCGAGGGAGACTTCTCAATGAGCATTCACCCGGCGGCCGTCGACGGCACATACTCAAACCGCTACGTGCACTCGCCCAGCAGCCAGATGATCATCGGACCCCACGTGATCGACACCGTACACAAAGTGCGTACGGTCGAGTCGCTGATCAATGTGCGCCTTTGCGGCACGGCCACTCACCTGACGGATGCCGACAACCTCGTTTACATGCTCGGCATGGAAGGCGAGCTGTTCGAGCTCAACGTGCACACGCTGGAGACGAAACAGATCTTCGATCTCACCAAGGCGCTTGGCACGCCCGGTGAAGGCTCCTGCCATTTCAAGGACTGCTACACCGCGCACGGCCGGTTGGTCATCACGAACAATGACTACAATGGAGACGACTTTGAAGGTAAGCGCAACGAGGGGAATCTCGCCGAGTACGATGGCGCGGCCTGGAAAGTCATTGAGCGCAAACCGTTCATTTGCGTTAACGGTCTGAACGACTTCGGCGGCACGATCTTTGCCAATGGTTGGGACCGCGCTTCCGCCATCCTCAAGGTCTTCACCAAAGAGGACGGCCAATGGACCACCTACCGCCTTCCCAAAGCTTCGCATTGCTTCGACCACAAATGGCAAACTGAGTGGCCGCGCATTCGCTCCACCGAACACGAACGCCTGCTCATGGACCATCACGGCATGTGGTATGAACTGTCTCCCTGGGCTTACGGCAACCGCATTTGGGGCATCCGTCCAATATCGACCCATCTGTGGGTGCACGGCGATTTTTGCTCGTGGAAAGGCATGCTCGTCATCGGCGCTGACAACACCAGCCATGAAGGCGGCGGCAACCTGCAATGCGCCGAGCCGCAGTCTGGCATCTGGATGGGCAAGACCGACGATCTCTGGAACCTCGGTAAACCCAAGGGCTGGGGCGGCCCCTGGTGGGAAAACAAGGTCGAGGCCGACGAGCCATCGGACCCATATCTCATGACTGGCTTTGATAAGAAGGTGCTCCACCTGAGCCACGACTGCGACACAGCAGTCAACTTCGATGTGCAAGTGGATTTCCAAGGCAACGGGCAGTGGAAAACTTACTTAACGCTCGAAGTTCCGGCCAACGGTTACCTACCTCAGGTTTTCCCCGACGGGTTCAGCGCCCACTGGGTCCGCACCGTAGCCAAAAGCGCCTGCACTGCCACTGCACAACTGCACTACACCTGATCAATGCAGTTCTGCCAGCGCAATTATTGGTCCAACACAATGTTGCGGAAGCGAATCGGCGTATCTTCGCTCTGAAGCGCAATCGCGCCCTGGCTTGGGTGAACGTGCGTGATGTGGTTCACCGTCTCGCCATTAACCACCACCGTTAATTCACCACTCTGCGAAGTAATCTTGATGGAGTTCCAATCGCCGACCTCCTTATCGACGGTTGTTTTGCGATCGAGCCGGGTGACGGGAACGCCCGGCGCGACAAAAACTGAGCCCGATCCACTGAAGCCAGGCAACTGACCAATCGCATAGATGTCTCCCGCCATTCCGTGCTGAAGCTGGATCTCGATGCTGCTGGGCCAAGTGCGGAACCCGCTGGAACCGGGTAGCGCATGCACCAGAATGCCACTGTTGCCGCCTTCAACTCCCTCCCACTTCCACTCAAGCGACAATGTGAAGTCGCTCACATTTTCCGCGATGACCAAGTAGCCACGCGGCGCGCCGCTGCAAACGAGCTCTTCGCCTTCCATGCTCCACGCCTCAGCGCTGTTTAGTTTTTTTTCGCCGTCAAAAAATGCCAATTGCTCAACCGCTGTAGCTGGCAGCGTTTGAGAATCGGCGTGAAGCGCGCTGGCTCCGGCCAGCAAAAGAAAGGCAAAGTAACGAGTAGCATTCAATCGCATGCTCACGAATATGCCGGGCACGGCCACTGCTTTAAAGTTAAATCGCACGCACCCGATTAGCCGTCGGCTTCCGGGTGAAGCGACTGCTTCTTTTTTCGACGCCGTAAGTAATCTCCCAAACCCAATAACAGAAGCGCTCCCCCAAAGGCATAGGTGGATGGCTCGGGAATCACGCCTGGCACGATTTCGCCCGTGCTGAGGATGTAGGCATCGTAAACTCCAGCCGGCAGCCCGTAGGGATTCACGAACTTGATCTTACTCAATTGTTCCGAAGTAATGCCGCTGCCGTCCGAGCCGATGTAAAACTGGTCGGTGCCGCCACCGCCGGTTCCAGCGCCTCCGCCTGTCCCCAGGTTCAATGGATTACCCGCCCAATCGGTGACCAGCAATGTCTCCGACGACGACCAGTCTAAACCAGAACTATCGGCGAAGGAGATAATCGAACTCGTGGTGTTGCCGGTGAAGCTGATTTCGGAATCCGTGCTCAGCGTCAGGCTCAACGTCCCCAGATTTTCATTCACGTTGTTGAGGACGATGCTGCCACTGGTGAAGCTAACAGTGGTCGTGCTGCCAAACTGAACATTCGTGTCGGGCGATGCTTCGGATACGATCAGCGAACCGCCTTCAAGGCTGATGTTGGTTGTGCCGCCGCTATTAAATCCAAGTCGTGGATTCGTGCCTGTGCCTTCCATTTGCAGCGTTCCATTTTGCAGAGCGAGTGTGCCGTCGATTTCACCAGTCTGCGAACCAGAAAGCACTAATGTGCCGCCGCCGGTCAAGTTCACATCCTGCGAACTGGAAATTGCGGTTTCAATGGTGGCCGTATGACCGCTGTGGACATTGATGAAAGCCGTGTCGATCAGGCCGTTGTTACCAGCGCCATCGTCGAAGGCGATGCTCTTGCCATTGGTGTCAAAAACGATTTCGCCGCCGGAACCATGGCCAATCGTCACCGTGCCATCCACGAAGTCCAAACCGAAAACATTCGCGCTGCCCGCTTTGGTAATCGTGAAACTACCGCTGGCTTCGCCTGTCCCACCATCGTTGGCTGAAAACGTCGCGACTTTGTAATCGGTGAAAGCGCCGGTGGTAATGTTGCCCGTTGGATCATTGCTCCAGTTGGTGTTTGAGCTGTTCCAAGTGCCGGTGGCGGTGGTCGAGTTGGTCGCGCCTGCGGTGGAGCCATTGATGTCCCAATAAACGCCGGCGGTGAAGCCCGCCGTTTGCACGTGGTATGAGCCTGGAGATTCGATGATGTTGCCGCCGCCCGTGTCAGCCCCGCTATCCACGGAACCCCAAACAGCGGTATCCGCTGAAGAGACATACCAGGAGCGCGTAGTCGTCGAGCTGCTGGCGTCCGGCATTTGCCAAGCGGCGTCAATCGTGCTCGAACCGTCGATCAACTGCGTGTAGAGCGCCCACTGCGTATTGGTGTCGATTGCGTTTGGATCGTTCTCGTTGTAAATCCACACATAAGCCTGCTGACCGGCAGCAAAGGTGTAGCCGGTATCTGCGCCGGTGTAGGTGGACGTCGTTTCCTGGCTGGAATCCAGGCCTGCACTATCGATGTATAAACCGACGTTGGACGCGCCCGCAGTGTAGAAGAATGGATCACCGTCAAAGACATGCCAGTTGGCAGCCCATTCATCATAATTATCCGCCGTCGGCACAAAGCTGCCGAAGGTGCCAATCTCGTAGGTGTAGCCACTCGCTGGCGATGGAACCGAAGTGCCGTCCTGCTGCACAATACGATCAAACGCAACGCCCGTGCCCCAGTTAATAGTAATCTGGGCGGCCAGAACGCCTGGCAGCAAAATTAGCAAAAAGTATTTGAGATGTTTAATTCTCACAACAGCAGGAAAAACAGTTCAGTCATCAAGGTGAAGGCACAGGTACGATGAGCACCGTCTCGTCGCCTTCCGGCAGTTTGATTAAGCTTGCACGGTCGCTGCGGAATTGCAGCGCGTTGGGTGAGTCGTTCAGGTTCGTAAAGGGAGGTCCACCGATTTCCGCGTAATTCACCCAGGCGTCTTCACCAGCGAAGAGGAAGAAGACCGTGTTGCGGTCATCCACTTCGGGATCGGTTTCCCACAGCAGGATCTCCGCCGCATTGTCCGGATCGTTGCCAGCCTGGAATACACTGGATGTCATGCCACGGCCGTTTTGACCAGAGTCAGCGCTATCCACCGGCACCTGAGTCACCGGATACATCGCGCCAACCAGGTTGTAGCCAGGGATGCTTGGATCGTCGCCATTATCATTGAGCACGACGGCGGCGTCGTGATTACGCACCTTGCCGTATGAATAGATCTTGGACGCAGTCTGACGCGAAACGATCAAGAATCCGGTCGCCGGGTCGATCAATAAATCGCCTTGGTCCTCGAAGGGGAAGAGCTGATCTTCACGCACCCAATATGATCCCTCGGTGACGCCCAGAGGCGCCCACTGCGGCCCATAGTAGGCGAGCATGAAGGCTTCGTAGAGCGGGATGCTCAGGCGGTTGTTAAAGATGTAGATGTGCGTCGCCAGATTCGGGTCGCCGCTGTCCTGACCTTCAAAGGTCACGTCCTTATCGAAGAGTTCGCCAAAGGTGCGGTAACGGCGGATCTTGATATCGGCTCCGGTTAGCGCAGGCATGCCATTGGCCGTATTGAAGCTGTCGCCATCCGCAGGAGAATAAATGTCTGTATCAGTCGTAAGAGTGACTTCGTCCACATCACCGCTAGCGATGTCAAAACGATGACCTTCCAACGGCCCACTGGCGACTTCCACATAGTAGCCGCCACCGTTGACCAAGGCGCCCAAATCTGCTCCGTTCGCAGCGCTGCTTAAGTCGAGAATGGAGCCTGCCACGACATCCACCGAGCCGCAGAACACTTCATCCAATGTGAAAGGATTACTCCAGGAATTGGCTTCAGCGAGCTCCATCTGAGTTCCCTGCCAACCATAAACTTGCGTATAAAGCGTCGTGCTGCCGGTCGTCACCGCGAGACGCACCAAGCCGAAATCAGCCGAGTTGAATCCGGGCGCCGTCTGGATGTTGCCGTAGGTAACGGTTTCCGTGGCCCCATTGTCCTTGCTGGTAAACGGCGCCGAAACCGAGGAGTTCGCCGGTATCGTGGCAATGGTGAACCAGGAGCCAATCAGGTTGTTCGAGCCCTGCAATTGGTAGCTAACGTTGAGTAAATTATCTGGGCGCGTGAAGACCACATCGAAGCGACCGGTGCTGGCGTCGATCAATTGCAGGCTTAGCAATCCGCTGTTGAAGACCCCATTGCTGGTATCGCCATTGAGCGCGAGTTCGAGGAAGTCATATTCGCAGTCATTATCGTCGTTCGCCGTAGCGCTCGCGTCGTAGAACGAAGTGCCGCTGGAAATGGCGCCGCCACTGGTCACCACAATGCCGCTGATGATTTTGTTGTCATTGGCGCCATCATCATCCCCCGTGCTATAGTAGCCGCTAGGGTCCGTTTCACGGATGATGTATCTACCCACTGGAACCGTCGCAAAGCTGTAATCGCCATTGCCGTCAGTGGTCGTTGGGTAGCTATAAAGAATGTCCGCACCGTCCACGACCCCGTTTGCATTCGCATCCAGGATCAGGTCGATGGTCGCGTTGGCCAAGCCCGGCTCACCACCATTGAATCCGCCATCCAGATTCAGGTCTTCGTAAACTACGCCAGAGATCGAACCGTACTGCGCTTCGACGAAGAGTATCTCCGTCAAGGAATCACCATTGCTGGCAATCGTCAGCGCACTTTCATCACCAATGATATTGTTCACGGTGTTATTCGCGCCATCGGTATCGGCAATGCTGATATAGCCAGTTGGCTGTGTGAGTTGGACTACCCGGTAATCGCCAAGCGGAACGCTTTCGAAGGTGAATTCGCCAGCAGCATTGGTCGTCGCCACAGGTTCCTGGACGCCGCCAATGTTCGGGTTTGTGTCGATCGTCGAGCCATCGGCGTTGCGTAGTGTAATCACGATTCCAGAAAGACCGCCGTCGCCAATACCGTTGCCATCGGTGTCTGCTAACACATGGCCGCTTATCGAGCCGACATTGATCGGATCGAACACCGTCGAAGTCAATGGAGTGGTCTGCTGAACGCTGGTATAAGAAGCCGTATTCTTAACCGTGGACACATTCGGGTAATCGTTGACCAGAACTGAGTACGTTACCGTCAACGTATCGCCCGGGTTCATGTCGATATTGTTTGCTGCGGTAATCAACTGACCTGCTGCGGTTGGGTCGCCAGCGGAATTGGTAATCGAAAAGGCGGAAGTCGCGGTAATTTCGATTTCATTGACCACCATATATTCATTGTTGCCAAAGGAATTGCCAATTAAGCGCACCACGGTGTTGGCGTTGATCAGGTTACTCGGAATCGGAATCGCAAGCTGCTGCGGATTCGTCGACAATGCGCCTACCTGCTGATGAACCTGCGTGTAGTTGGAACCGCCGTTACCCGATACCTGAATCGTAAAGGTGTCCCCCGAGTCAATTGAACCGTACTGCTCCAGGTTGATATTGATGGTGGCTGACGTCATCGACGCCAAGTTCACCGCGCGGCGGATGTGGTAGTTTGAATTACCGATCCCTGTCCAATACAAGATATCAAGGGCCGCAGTATAGATGCGGATCTGACCCGTAGACGGACTGTTGCCGCTTTCACTGCCCCCTTCGATCCAGGATGTGGTCCAATTCGTCGAACCAAAGCTGTTGCTGTAAGACTGGACGGTAAAATTGTCCAGATACTGACGTGATCCTGAGTTACCCGACCAAGTGTAAGACGAGCTCGCCGGCACAAACGTAGTTCCACCGGGCAGTAAATCTGTCACCGCTACGTTTTCCTGAACTGAGCCTGTGTTGTTCGTGATGGTAATCGTATAGTCTATGATATCGCCCGGATTAACCGTACCGCTGGCGTTCGAAGTCTTCACCACTGAGATGGCTGCGCTCTGCTGTTGGTAACCAAAGTTGACGCCCGTTTGATCGGTGTTATCGCCCAAGGTAACTTCGACCGGAACAGTGGTGGTCGCATTGTAGGCCGGCGGCCCTTGCAAAGAACTTTCGTCGATGCGCACATCATATGAACCGGCATCCAAATTCGTGAAAATGTAGTCTCCACTGGCATCCGTATCCGTCGTTGGCTCATTTAAATCGAGCACGCCGTTCTCGTTCAAATCGAGGTAAACACTGATATTCTCCAAGCCGCTTTCGCCGCCATTCTGAGACTGATTGCCATCGCTGTCTTCCCAGACCCGGCCAGTGATACTGGACGTTTGCGTGCTCAACTGGGTGTCGTCATCGGTCGCATCCAGCAAGTTGGCAAACTCATCTTCTGCATCATCAACCGTTGCGGTGTTGGTGATCGAATTGGACTCGCCAATAACACGGAAGGTAACCGTCAAACTGGTCGAATCGCCCGTATCCAGCGCTCCCAGATCACTCCAGGTAATCGTTCCGGGAATGAAGAAAGATGGAGCAACGGAAGCAGACACATACTCGAGTAGGCTCGCGTCATACGTATCCACCAATGGTATGCTGACCACATCGGTATTCCCATTGTTCGTAATGCTAATGGTGTAGGTCGCCAGATCCCCATAGCTCAACGGCAAGGTCAATGGCAGAACCGAATTGAGCGTTTTGCTCACGGAAATATTCGGTCCCTGATTCGTGTCGAGGAAGACATTGTTGGCGTAAGTCGTGTTCGGCGCCACGGCCAAGCCGATCTGATTGTCGTTCGCGCCATCGGTGTCTGCGGTGCTCAGGTAATTGGCGGGATCCACTTCCAAGAGCACGTAATCCCCTGCCGCCACATCGAAGGAATAGTTGCCGGAACCATCGGTAACCTGCGTAGCGATGAGGTCCTCGTTGAAGTCAACCAATCCGTTCTGATTCAGGTCCTCATAAAGTTCGATCGTGACGCCGACCAAACCAGAATCTGCATCGCTGGTGTCTCCATCGCCATCGGCGTCATCACGCACCTGGCCACTGATGGTGGCAGGAATGCCGTCGATGAAGTCGATGTCGGTTTCATTGACTCCAGCGCCCAGCGAAATCGCCGTAATGCTTGGGTTGCCGCCATCTGAGTCGCTGACCGACACATAGCCAGACGCATCTTCAGCAACAATCAGGTAGTAACCGGCGCGGAGGTTGATAAAGCTGAACGAGCCGTCGACAGCAGTCGTGGCTTCCACGTCCACGCCATCGAACACGCCATTGCTGTTGCGGTCGATGAAGACGCGTAGACCTTCGATGCCGACATCGCCTATGCCGTCGCCATCCGTGTCATCGTAAACCGTGCCGGAGATGCTGCCCGGCAACAATTCTTCAGTGAAATAGTAACCCAGGTTCAGGCCAATTGTAACCGTGATCGGCGTAATGTCGCCAATGCGGTTGGGCAGCCCGCCATCCGAGTCGCCCACGCTTTGGTAACCAGCAGGCTGCACTTGGCGCACTTGATAAGTGGAGCCCGGTGTGAGATTCGTGAAGAAGAACTGGCCAGATCCATTAGTCGTCGTAGTGGTCGCTTGGACGCCCGGCGACGACGGATTGCTGTCGATGCTTGCGCCGCTCGCGTCCAGCAACTCCAGCACCACGTTCGCGATGCCGATATCGCCAACGCCGTCCGCATTGAAGTCCTCCAGCACGAAGCCGGAAATGGTTGCAGGCTTTTGCTCGATAAACGTATTGCCCGCCGTCGTCACGCCGTCCGTCACCACGATCAAGGTAACGTCGCCGAGGATATTGACATCTCCGCCATCATCCGCGCTGGCGAGGCTGAGGTAGCCGCTCGGCTGAGTCTGACGCACCTGATAACTGCCGGGCGGCACGTTCTCAAAGCTATAAGCGCCGTCGCTGTCGGTTGTGGTCACCGTGATCTGGACGCCCGGCAATGCCGGATCGCTGTCGATAGAGTTACCGGAGGAATCCAGCAGCTCGATGGTCACGTTTTCAATGCCGATATTGCCGTTGCCGTCGCCATTGGTGTCTTCCAAAACATAGCCGCTGAGGATGCCCTCCGCCGGGTCATCAATGTTGCTCGTCACCGAGGACTCAACCGCAACGGGCTGTTCGCTGCTGCTGACGCTCGCGGTGTTCGTGATCGCCGCGCCAACCGGGTCAGCCACCACCTTCACCTTGTAGGTGATGGTAATGCTCTGGCCGTCATTGAGCGTAAAGCCGTTGCCGATTTCATCGTCGATCGGGAAGTTGCCTTGGGCGCCAGGTTGCGCAACCGACTCAGTGTAGTTCACGGCGATGACAATGTCATCAAAGTGAATGTAATCTTCCGCCTCTAAAATTCCGCTTTCGGAATAGAAACGCAGCACGGTGGTATCAGTGAAGAATCCACTGGAAATGTTAATCGGTGATCCCTGATCAATGTAGTTGGCGTCGTTGCCTCCATTACCATACGTGCCGAGTGTGGTCCAGTTGGACCCACCGTCATTGGAGATTTGCACGTCGACATCGTCGTCGCCCGCGTTCAGCGATTCACGCCGGTAAGTGTAGTCAATCGTCGCGGATGTGGCCAAAGAAAGATCGAGAAAGCGGCCAGCGCCGTTGTCTTGATTTTCCACAACCAGTGACCACGAAGGCGTGTTGGCGCCAACGTCGTTGGTGATCGCGACATTGGCGAGTGCGAAGCCGTTGCTTTCATCGATTTCAAACCAGTTGCCAACCCAGCCAGGCGAGTTGCTGGTCGCCAGCGGAGACCCACCGGTTTCATCCTGAGATTCGAAGTCGTCAGTAATGTTCAAGGACACAGACTGCGTGTAGGTCAGCGGCGAAAGAACGCTCAGGCTGTTGGCCACGTAGGTGACATCAGCTGGCAGCGTGTCGGTGATGTCGATGCCGGTGTGCGTCGAGCCCGTGTTGTTGCTGACGAGAATCTTATAAGTGATCGTGTCGCCGGGCTCAACATCGCCCGTCGCATTAGACGTCTTCAAGATGCCCAGACCGCTATATTCAAAACCAACGTCAGCAGCAGGCGTGGTGGCGCTGGCGTTGACTGTGACGCTTTGCGGATCATTGCCCGTGGTCGCCGTCGTGTTCATGCCAGCCGGCAGCGTCGTCGTATCCACCTTGATCGAAACCGAACCAGTCGCTCCAATCACGATGACATAATCGCCTACGCTGGCGGTGACGCCGCTGGCCTCACCGCCATCCAGCACGCCGTTGCTATTGGCGTCGTGGAAGACGGTTACGCCGGATAAATCTGGCTCGCCCGCGTCCTGCGTTCCGTCTCCATCAAGATCGATAAAGAGATGCCCCGCGACGCCTTGTGGCTGCTGATAGCCAATGCCGGTAAAGGTATTCACGCCAGCAACCGCCGTCAGCGATTGTGGCTCGTTGTCGACGCCTCCGTCGGTGGTTAGCGTGTAGCCTGCTGGCAGCGAAGACTCATCCACATTCACCCAAACAAGACCGGGCGCGACTTCCGCCGTATAGGTTCCATCCGCCAGCGTGCGCACCGTCTGCACGTTTCCAAGAGAGTCCGTGATGATGACATCGACGCCGCCAATGCCGTCTTCGCCGATGCCTGGAGTGGTGCTGCCGTCGCCATCGAAATCGTTAAAGATAATGCCCGTCACGGTGGTCAGTTCAACGCCGAAGTCCGCATCGACGTCTTCGCCTGGCGCCAAGGTCAGGGAGTGGTAAGTCAGCCCCGGTGTGGTGATGGACAAAGCGTCATCGAGGAAGTTCTCGTCGATGCGCACCAGGTAAGTGTCGGCAGCCAAATTACCAATGCGGTAGGCGCCGCTGGCGTCCGTGATGTCAAAGGGTTCATTGCTGTCGCGAACGCCGTCTCCATCCAAATCGATGTAAACCCGGATGCCGGACAAGCCGCCTTCCGCGCCATCTTGCACGCCACTGCCGTCATCATCCTGCCAAACGGTCCCGCTGATGCTGGCGGCGTCGGTCGTTAGGTCTTCATTTTCGTCTTCGGCTGGCGGCACAGGGTCGCCATTTACGTCGATGGCAAATCGGGACTCGCCGACATTAAGCGCCGGGTCACATTCGCCAACAACGAGGAAAGTCATGGTGATCTCGGTCGATGCGCCCGCGCCAAACGTCGCTGCGCCAGCTACGAGGTCATTCCACTGCGCCACGCCGCCACCGCTGGAGTCCGCCACTGGTGTTGAAGCCAGCAACTGCAAGCAGGAGCTGTAGTTGTCGGTGAAAGGCAGGGATTCGATGGCGGTGTCGCCAGTGTTCTGAATCGTGATCGAGTATTCAACGAGGTTGCCATAATACGCGGTTTGCGCGCCGCCGATAAGCGTCTTGGTTATCGTCAGCGCCGGGTTGGTCACGGTCAGCGCCTCGGTGTCCGAGTCACTTGGGTCGTTGAAAGCAGACTCTGCATTCGCCGTGGCGGTGCTGGAAATCGTTCCCGAAGCGGTCGTGGTGTAAGTCACCGAAATGGTGATGCTTTCCCCAACGGCCAACCCGCCAAGGTCATCCCACGTCAGCGTGCGCGTGCCGCCTCCAAGCGAGGAACTGTCGGGCAAGATGGATGCGGTTACGAACGACAGTTCACTGTCCGCATACGCATCCAACAACTCGATGGAAGTCAGCGGAACATTGCCAACGTTCAGCACCGTAATATTGTAAATAACTTGGTCGCCGACAATCGCGGTTCCATCAGACGGATCCAAAAGCACCTTGTCGATAACGACACCCGCAGTGTTGGCCGTGGTGAAAGGAACTGCGGCTTGGGCTTGAGAGCCATCGGTCGGATCGTCGTCGTCAAAGTAGGTAACGGTTAGACCGGCGCCTTCGCCAGCATTGATGTCGCCATCGTCGCCGTTCGTTGTGTCCGTTGCAGATGGGAAGACCGCCGTGAAAATGCCGGTATTGACGCCGGTTTCGACCAACGTGACTACGTCCGTATCACCTGAGCTCGTGGTGATAGTGACTTGGACGGTGTCGATAGCGCCCGGGTCCTCATTTTCATCGTAGTCCACGAGACGCACGCCAATGGGTTCATTGCCAGTATAGGAAGTGGTTTCCGGGCCGTTGTCGCCCGTCGTGAAGTAAATCGTGGAAGGCGTGCCGCCATCAACGCCTGCCAAGGTCAACGTCGTTTGCAAGGTATCCGAAACAGTGCCTTCAGTGCCTTCGTCCGCAGAAACGGTGATCGTATAAACGCCGTCGGTCGCAGTTGACTGCCACTCGTATTCGTAGGTGAGCGAAGACGCGTCACTGGCAACCAGCGTCCCGACGGACTCCAACAAACTGGGATCAGGCGTAAGCAAATTGGACGCGTTGGGGTCCGTTATTTGGATGCTCGGATCGGTGATGTCCGCTGTGCCAAATGGATCGCTGATCGTGGTGCGGATATAAAACTTCTGCCCAACGTAGCCTTCGGTCACCAAGTTTCCATTCGGATAAGGCGCATCGTAAACTTCCACGTTCTGCACATCGATGACCGTCTCGGCCGGCAGTGAGATGAACGACGGATAGGTGTTGCTGTCGTAAGCAACGCGGAACGAAGTGCCCACCTCAGCGTTGGTGATCGTCATGATGATCGATTCGCCAGTCGGAATCGTCACGTCACTGCCTAAAGCCGCAGTCCAGGTAAGCGTGCCATCGACACTGTTGTAGGTTGCACTGTCAACCGTAGCAAAGGGTGGCTCCGACCCATAACTAAATTCTGCGATTACGTCCGCCGTAACTGGCATCGTGCCCGTTAGCGAATCCAGATAAGCCGTCGCGCTGATCACCCCGCCTTGCGGCATGTCGAAATCCATCACAAAACCAGGATTCTGGGTAAAAACCAATGCCTCACTGGAAGTGCTGGCCGGACGTATGGAGATGGCGCCATGGCAATATTCATCACCTTCGAAGCCCCAAGTCATCGCGACTGAAGAAGCACCCGCCTTGATGCTCGCGCCGCTACTTACGTTGGCAGGGTTGTTGTTCAGGTAGAGCTGCGTTTGGCTGCTGTCCGAGTCATTAAGCTGGTCGCCGTCGTCGATGGTGATTACGTCCAGCACAATTTCCTCTTCGGCGGAAGTCACATTCAGCGTCGAAGTCGTTGAACCATCTGGGCCATCTGCGCCGGTAAAAGTAGCGGGCGATGTTCTAAGCGGCTGCAATTGGTCAACGCCATAGAAAGTCGTAACGCCAACCGCCATACTGTCTCCCGATTCGCCGCCGGTGGCGCTCACCACCAAGTCATGCGTCCCGATATCGGGCGCCACCATGTAGTAAATCGCCGCCCAGTCTTCATCGTTGTTTGGACCACCAGACTGAATTCCGGCGCGGGTAAAGCCCGTGTCTCCGTTGTAACTGATGCTGACAGAATTCTCATCCACATTGCGATTCGGCGTATCATCATCTTGCCAGGAGAGCGTAACCACGATCAAGCGGTTCGCTTCATTCGCTGTGGTGTGGGAAACCGTAATCGAGGAGAAGTTATCGTTTGCGAATCCAGTCGAAGTCGCATCCCAATTGAGTACTCTCGCTTGCCGAATAGCCACGGCGACGCCAGCCCATTCCCCCGAAACACCGCTCGTTGAATAGTCAAAATCTAACGTGCCCCCCCCCTCGATAATGGAGGCGGCGCCCGCAATGACATCGTTCGGATTATCGGCGTCATCAGTCCAAAGCAACGTCTGGCTTCCACCGACCGAAATGAACTCGCCTTCGGAGGAATCCTGCTCATCCCAGCCAATGACGCTGTAGCCGATGTCATCTGCCCCGACTCCGGTCAGACCAAGGTCAAACGACGTCTGATTGTTATCATCGTCGGATGCATCCGTGACCGGTGTCCCAAATGGCGTCAGTTGATCGGCGCCCCAGAAAGTTGTGGCCCCGGCGACAAAAGAACGTGTGTTGCTGTTCTGGAGCGTCACCACCACGTTGCCAGTCACAGCAGGCGGGTTGACCAGATACCACAATTCCGCCCGCGCCACCGAGGTGGCGCCAGGTTCAGAAATCGCAGACAAAAGCTGCAGCGACTGGCCATTGAAAGTCACGGACTGCACGGGCGTTACGGCGACGCTATCCGTCGTTTGGTTGCCGCCGACTGCGACTCCAACCACGAGCAGCCGGTCTGGACCAGAGCCCACCGTGTGCGAGAAAGTTAAGGTGTTGGCATTGGCAGTCGTCACTGCCGAAGAGGTATTGACGGCCATCAATTCGCTTACGCTGCTGGGCGCTGCGGTGTAAGACGTCGTCGTATCCAGATTATCCGGGTCAGATGGATTAATGCGATCCGAGTAGCCAGTCGTATCGTTGTCCGCGCCGTCCGTGCTCAGGTAGAGGATTTTTTCGTTGGTCGGCACCGGCACAAACGCCGTGTCGGTGTCCGTATTGGGCAGCCCCACAGGATCACCCGGGTCCGTCGCGGAAACACTGAGCGTGTCGCCCACGTTGATTTTTAAGACGCCACTCTGAGGCGTCGCCGAGCCGCCAGAAGTCGTCGTCAGCGGACCGCCACGGAAAATCGATGTGTTCGGGCCCGTCTCAACGAGGTCAAGCAACTCGAAATCGCCGTTATCGTCATTGCGCACCAGGACGGTGAAGGTGTCGGCGTTGAACACGCTGACATTCAAGTCGGAGTCGACCAGTTGAACGTAAATATCTTCGCCTTCATTGTAGATCGCAACCGGGCTGTAGCCGCTGTCGGTAAACTCGATGTCCGGCGCGACACGGTTGTTGACGACGTTGATCTGACTGGAAGAGGACAGCGTATCGGCAATCAACACTTCCGGACCGATGTCCAAAATAGCGGTATTTACTAGGCTGCCAGCGGCAGCAGGATCGAGCGTGACGTCAAACGTGACCAACAACTCCTCGCGCACGCCTATCGTCGGCAAAATGATCCCGTCGCCATCCAGCGGAAAAGCGGTGCCCGAGGCGTCGTCAGCTTGCGCAACGCCGCCTACGGCCAAGGTGCCAGGGACGTAGGATACATTACTGGGCAATTCGTCGGAAAGCTCCAGGTCCGCCAGCGGCACCGCGCCGAGGTTCGTCACGCTGATGGTGTATTCGACGACGTCGCCTGGCTCATAGATGCCATCGCCATCGGAAACTTCCTGCGCCGTTTTGACTAACTGCGGAAACGGAAACGGCGGCACCGTTGTGCCCAAGTCAAGGTAGGGGTTGCCTGTGCCAGCCGTGCTGGGATCCTGCCCCCAGGCGGCGGTGATCAAGGTGCCATCGACCGTGTACAGCTTCATGCCGGTCTGGTCGTTGTCAGTGTTGTCGTAAACCTTGGTCTGCTGCAGGCGGTTGAGGTTGAACGCAACGTCGTACTGATTGCCGTTGGGGTCAACATTCGGACCCGTCGAGGCGTCGCCATCGTAGTCAACATAGACAACCGTGCTCTGCGTAACGGCCACCCAAACGGGGCTGCCTTGAGCGTCTGGCGATCCATTGCCATCGCGGTCATCCGCGCCTGGTCCCCAACCAACGACCACTTGTGGCGTCAGAATTTCCTCGGGCACGAGGCTGAAGCCCCAGTCCCAAGTGTCGTTGTCCGACCCTGACGAACCACCATTATTACCGCCCGCGGCGACGTTCG
Organism: Cerasicoccus frondis; assembly: GCA_031296915.1. Lineage (GTDB taxonomy): Bacteria > Verrucomicrobiota > Verrucomicrobiia > Opitutales > Cerasicoccaceae > Cerasicoccus > Cerasicoccus frondis. The sequence continues at coordinate 55,506 of JAVDPC010000033.1, forward strand.
CGACGCCAAAGAACGGGTCACCTTCCCGGGAGGTAAAGACCGCGCCCGAGCTGCTGGGCATCGTATACTCGGCGACCGCGCCCGAAGCGACATTGATCGTGCCCGAGCTGACAAAGGTTTCGTAGTCAATGTCGATCGCGATGTCATTGGGATTGTAAAGATACACTTGCGTGGGCTGGCTGCTGCCCGAGCTGCCAACCGGGTTGTAATACTCCGAACTCCAGGTGTTCAGCGGCAGAAGCGTATACCAGCGCGCCTCCAGGTTACCGCCATTGTTGCTCAGGTTGCCCGTAATCAAGTGCACCTGCACATTTTCTGTCGCGGTAATGCTGCCACCGGTTTCCACGCCGCTAACAAAATAATTTTCGCCCTCGTTCAGCGTCCGGGTGACATCGGTAATTCCGTCGCCGTCCAAGTCGATCTGGACGGTGTTGCCGCTGGCGGTCGACATGACAAAGACCGACACGTACTCGAACATCTGCTCCGAAATGGCCGCCAAGTCTTCCCCGATCGGAAATTCATAACTGGTCCCCAGAAAAGCCGTTGAATAAACTTCAACCGCGCCCGCCAGAACGGTGCCGGGATTCGTTGCCCACTCCGCGCGCGTCATGGCGACGGCTTTGGTGGACGCCAATTTGTCCCGCGCATCAAATAAGATCGTAGACGTGTTACGCGGCGTGGTGACGTCGTTGGTCAGCGCAATAACCGCATCTGCGTCGATGATATCCGAGGCAAATCCTGGCGGAATGCCGTTACTGGGATCGCCGTCCCCCCAGATTTGCGTGCCCCCGGGATTGGAGGCGCTGTAAATGTTGACCGGGTTTGCGATGTCGATGTCGTATCCGTTCTCCCACTGGTCATAGTAGATGATCGTATTATCACGCGTCGTGGTCAGTGACGTGACGCTACGGATCGTCTGCCCCACCGTCCGGTTGGGTTGCAGCTCAACCAGCGTACGCTGCACCGAAGCTTCCGGCAGCGGCAGGTAGAAATATTGAACTGGCTCAGGCCCAGCACACACGATTGTGGTAAAGCCGAGCAGGATAGCGCCGATAAGCCAGCGCATCTTAGTTCCTATCACTTTGGTAGTAGATTTCAAAGGGAATAACTATTGAGGACTTTTATCTAAATATTTGTTACGTAATTCCGACTATTTACTTTGAAGTGCTCAATCGACCAACAGGGGTCGAAAGGATTGACAAAATAAACGGTCTTAAATAAGCAAACATTAATAGTAAATGAATATTTTGATTAAAGAGGCAGAAAATAGGCTGTTATTCCTAAATATTTTTCTAAAAAGAAAAGTAATCGCTCTGACATCAATAGGGCTATTATCCCTTACCTTTTCTGCAAAAGCCCCGGCCCGCATGTTAGACTGGGGCGGCTCAGTCTACGCCAATAACTTGGAGAGTGATCTCACGACTCCACTGGATGGCAGCTACGTTTTTTACCTGGGAACGTTTGAGGACTTCACCCCTAGTTCGGAAAATATTTCGGAGTGGGCCGAGCACTGGACTACCATTGATGCCGTCAACTACAACCCGCAGTACAGCGTCTTCAATGCCCGCCACAAGGTTTCCAACACAGACCCAACAGGTGAACAGGGATACATCTGGGGTGTCCGGCGCAGTCGCGAAAACATGGAGTGGATCCTCATCACGGACGCTGATTGGACATGGCCGACCGACGGCGACCGTGAGCGTAAGGTGAACTGGCTCGTCGGTTCAGCGACCACCGCCATCGTCGGCTACATTAACGGCGAAAACTACCAAATGATTACGTCCCCCGTCGGTGACACCACGCCAATTCCGGTCATCAGCTACGAGTTATGGGCAAAAAAGTTTTTTGCTGATGGCGATAACGCCGGTCTCAGCAGCAGCGACGCAAACGGCAACGGCGTCGACAATGTCATCGAATACGCCCTCGACAAGGACCCCGTCAAAACGACGACTGGCGCGCTTTTTGCCCCCCAGGCGCACAATTCGCCAAGCGAAGCTGGCCTCCCCCCCGCTGAACAGGGCAAATACCTCGGCGTCGTGATTCAACCTTCACTGGACGCCGATGTTGAAATCCTCGGCTGGGTATCCCCCGATCTCTCTTTTGCGGAAAATGTCACGGCGGCGGTTATTGAGACGCTGCCAGATGGTTCACTGCTAATCCGTGACCCCGTCGCCCTCGGCGCGGGCAACGAACGCAAATTCCTGCGCTTGGAATTCCTGGAAAACTAACCGTCGACCGTCCGCTATTGCCCCAATTGCCGCTGGACAACGCTCATCGTTTGCCGCCACTGCGGGCTACCTTGCAGTGAAGGCGTGCGCTGAAGCGCCTCTGCCGCCTTTTGCCATTCCCCGATTTTTGTGTAAGCCAGCGCCAGGTTGAACCAAGCGCGCTCAAAACCAGGCTCAAGCGCCACCACATCGGTAAGCAGGGAAATCGCCTCGCTGAAATTCCCCTGCTCCGCGCGAAACAGAGCCAGGTAGTAGAGCGCCTGCACGTGTTGCGGATCGATCCGAAGCGACTCCAGCAACGCCGCTTCGGTTGCTTCAGAGTCACCCAATCGGCTGTAAAAGACCGACGCCTGCAAGTGAACTTCAGCGGAGGCGCGATCCAACTCAACAGCCCGGTCGACCAGTAAGCGAATATCCTGCTCACTCCCCCCCAGAGCCGATAATCTTTCCGCCAAAATAAACGCATTCTGCGGGCGGTCGCTGTTAAACTCTTGGAATTCAAGCCATTCCGCTACTTCGTCTTCAGTCATGGCCTCGCGCCCCAGCGTGGCGAAAGCCACCGCAATACGAACCGAACGCGAGTCATCCCCCCGCCATAAAGACGCTCCCTGCGGCGTCCAACCAAGTGACCTCGCTGCACGATTTCTCACCAAAGGACTCTCATCCGTCTGCAATCCCGCCAAATAGTCTACGACGGCCTGTTCGTGCGCCCACCCGCCAAGCAGTCCAGCGTAAGTCGCCCGCCAGGCCGGAACATCCTCTTCCGCCGCCAGAGCCAGCAAGGCCTCATGCGCGTCCGGAACACCCTCGTGAGCTGCGGCCAAGGCCCGCGCCCGCGCGCGCTGAGGTTTGGCGGCCAATTGCTCGCCATACCATTTTTCGGCCCAATCCACCGCCCACTCTGTCGACTCGTCGGCATGACAGCGGTTGCACGCATTGGGAATGCCCAGCTCCAAAGTCAACAGCGGGTCTGGCGAGAGGAATCCATGATCCCGCCGCGGATCGCGCATCATGTAAGTCGTCTCCGGCATGTGGCATTCCACACAGAGGTTGCCTGCGCTCCCCGCCGCGTGGTGGCTGTGCGCCTCGGGCTGAATGATCGGCGCCTGATCGACGCCGGACTCATGGCAACGCATGCAGAGCTGATTATTGTTCGCCGGCAAAATCGTCTTCAGTGTGTGGGGATTATGGCAGTCGAGGCAGGTCACCCCCGCATGGCCCATGCGACTCATCATAAACGAGCCATACACAAAGTCTTCATCGCGTATTTGCCCGTCGTGATAATACAAGCCCGGCTGGTCCGGCAGGCTGAGTTCATAGTGGTCATGATAACGCTCGCCGGGGGAAAATTTATCCGCCGTCAACTGACCTCGACGCGAATGGCAGCTCGCGCAGTTGTCCATGATCTGGGCGGAACTCATTTTCAGGGACGGCGGCGCGGTGTAGCCCGGTTTGGCGGCCTCGCGGACGTGCGTTTCCAAACCATCGTGACACTGCGCACAGGCAATCCCCTGCTGAAGCCAGGTGGATTGATAGTGCCCGCTTCGCCAATCGAAATTCTTCTTAAACTCCGTCATGTGGCAAGCGGCGCAGTTGGCGTTCCAGTTCATGCCCTGCCCCGTCCAGTGGCCCCATTCGCCAGGCAGACGCCCTTCCCCGCTAAAGACCTCGAACCACTCGTGCAACTTGGGGTCGTAAGCCGCACTGGTCGTTTGCCACTGACCTTTGGGAAACGGTGCCAGGTATTGCCGCAGCGGGTCGGTCGCGATCACTCCCGTCAGCTCATGTTGGCTCACGCTGCCATCGGCCTCGTTCACTTTGATCACAAATTTGCCCGCCTGCTTGCTCAGCGTAGTTGTCACCCCGGCGTCAGTAAAAGTTCGGGTTGGGGTGAAGGCGGCGCTATCCAAGGTGGAATTCACCGGGCGATTGGCTAATGCGTGATGCGTGCCCTCCCAATCATGCACTGCGTCGGCGTGGCATTTTACGCAGGCCGAAGGACCGATTTCCGCCAACCGCTCTGGAAAAAACGTTTCCGGCATCAGGCCCTCAGCAAGAGCTGGTTTGGCGGAAGGCTTGGTCGTGCTTTTCGCCGGTTTTTCTGGCTGGCAGCCCGGAAAGGCCAGCAAGGCGCAGCCCACCGCCACAATCACCAGAAACAAGCGCCAAGAAACCATTGCCTTAGCTTTACGATGGCAGACAGCGCGTCAACTCCACATGATGCGGCGCGTCACTGTGGCGGCGGTTTAACTCCGCCGCGGACTAGGCGCCGCGCAGACCGGATGGTGCTTTTCCAACTGCGTGAGCTCGGCTGCTCGCCGTAACGCAAAATCAACAGCTCTTCGTAAGTCGCTCGCCACGGCTGCAACTCGGCAGCCTGTAACTTCTCCTGCGCAATATGGTATACTGGCCTGAACCGCGCCAACGCATGCCCCGCCCGGCGGCGCACCGGATCATGCGAAGTCCGGCCATGCCCTTTGGCATAGGCGGTTCGCCAAGCCAAAAAGGCGAAATAAAGTCCACGGAGCGCTAAAATGCTCGCACAGATAACCAGCACGGACAGGGCAATGTCGCGGATCTTCTCCAAGCCCCATCCTTCCGTCAGCCAGCGCTTCAGCGCCTCCCACTTCTGCACGAAGCTTTGCTGAAAATTCTTAAAGGCGCCCACGGACATATCCCGAATGTTGCTGGCGATTTCCTCCTGGTCGGCCTGATCGAAATTAATAACCCGACGGTACCAGACCATGCGCACGCTGTCCAACCAAGCGCTCCAGCCAGACTCAGTCGGTATCGTGGCCTGCATGCCGTCCGCCGAGCTCCCAAACAGCGAGTGCGATGCAGGCGTTGGGTCCACCCGCGTCCACCTGCCACTACCGTCATACACCTCGACCCAGGCGTGCGCCATGCGGTTGCGCACGACAAAAAAGTCTTCGTAGTCGTTCCACGTCGCCCCCGCAAAACCAGCCACGGCGCGCGCCGGATAACCCGCCGTCCGCGCGAGCATAATGAAGGCGCCGGAGAAATGCTCGCACCAACCGGTCTCCGCATGGCGCATCCAGTAGAGCAGGCTGTCTGATCGCTCATCTGCTGGCAGGCCCGTTCGCAGGGCATAGCTGTAGCGCTGGTTGAGCCATTCCAACGCCCGGCGGCTAAACTCGGCCGCACTGAGCTTAGCCCCGCCCGTGATTTCCTGCACCGCATCCTGCAGGAATTGCAGATTTTCACCCTCGGCAGGCACCGAGAGCGTTGTTTCCGGGTAGCGCAATTCGCGAACGCTAGAGCCCCGCTCTTCGACTAAGATCGGCTCGCCGTAGATTCGATTAAGCAGCCGCGCCTCGCGATGGCTCGCCTGCATGGACTCGCCCAATGAGACATTGGTCAGCGAATACCCGAAGGCCGAGGCCGTGGGCGCATCCAGCTCAAAGACATTGAAATCCTCACCCGGGAAAAACTTCACCCGCTGCCCGAATTGAATCGTCTCAAACGGGCCAATGAGCGGCAGGTAGCTGCTCACATTGCCCTCCAGGTAGTAGTCCATGCGCTCCAGCGAGCTCCCCCCCATGAAGCGCTGCGGCGTATCCATGTTCGAGTAGCGGTAGCCTTCCTGCAGGCGCAAATTTGTAAACTGCCGTGAGGCGGTCGACACGCGAAATGTGCTGTCCAACGGATCGTATTGGTCGAGCACCACCATGCGCCAATAAGGCCGCGTGGGAATCTTGTCCGGGTCGCTCACCTCCACCCGCAACGCCACGTGATCATCCCCGTTGAGGAGTTCGCTCACATCGCCATAGGCAATCGTGTCGCTGAAACCAATCCCGGCTCCGGCCTGCAATTGCAGGAACGGCAGGGCCTGATCCATCTTGATGCGCGGCAGCGAAATGAAGATCACCGACGAGATGCCCACCACAATGGCAAAAAGCACCCCGGCCAGCGTCAGCAGTTGAAAGTCCAACCCGTGACGCAGGCGGCGCACAAAACGCACCCACGAAAAATGACTCCAATCCTCCTGCTTCAGCACGCGGTCATAGCTGGGCTCCAGCAAGTTCACCAGGAACAGTTGCCCCATCGCAATCGGCGTGAAAATCAGCATCTGCACCGCAAAAGATATCGAGATGAGCAAGACGCCGACGATGATGAGCGTAAACAGCGTCAGCAGCAGCAGTTGCAAGTCTTCCCGACGTTTGCGAAATTGTAGGGAGCGGTAAAACGTGAGGAAACCGACCATCCGGATCATCGGGTCCAGGAAGTTCGCCCCATGCATCATGAAATCAATGGCGATGATCAGGATCAACGCTGGGGTCGCCGCCTTGTTGACCGAGGCGGGAATGCGCGCGACCAGCCCCGGCATCGCCGTCACCACGCAAGCCGTCACGAAAAACAGCAGCACCAGCCCACTCGCAATCGACTCCAGGCTCCAAAGGGACCACATGGAGATCAGGGACAGAAATTGCCCCAGAAACCACTTGAGTTGGTGCAGTTCGTCTTGGCTAAGCCGAACCCGCGAGGTTGCCACTGAGATAGGCATTTACTTCTTGTTTTGAGCCGGGTTTAAAGGAAATCAAGTTGCCGCCGTAGTGATCGCCCGCCGGCCGATAGCCGGACACAGGCTCTACGCGGGCCAGCATTTCCAGGAAAAGTTGCAAATCGTGCAATCGCTTAATGACTAAGAGGGGCTCGTCGTTGACCGCCACGCCCACCAAACGCCCCTCACGGAACAGGTCTTCGGCCAGGCTCGCGGCAAAGCTGCACAGCTTTTCGAACTGCGCGGCGTTGGACCAGATCGACGCCGGCGTTTCGACAAACACAATGTAGCCGTCGCGGTTTTCTTCCTCCATCTGGCGCACCATGAGCTGCCGGGTGCGCGCCGTGGCTTTCCAGTGGACAATCCGCTGGGGGTCCCCCCGCTGATAGCGGCGAATGTTCATCAGCTCCGCCCCTGTGCCCGGACGGCGAGTAAAAGCGCCCAATTGACGACCACGCCGACCGACCGGCGTGCGAAATTCGTAGTCCACCCGACGCGGCGTCACCACCACTTCGCGCTCCACGCCCACGCCCATCGTTTTTCGCAAAAAGCCAAAGGGAAATTGCGACTCCAGGCCGGAAACCTCGACCATGTCCACGCCACGTTCGCGCGGGGTAAAGAGCCATTCCAGTTGAGCCTGCTGGTCAGGGTCGAGCCGGTCTTCCAAAAACAGACGCTGCCACTCGCTCTGCTTTTTCGTCCGAATTTTCACCCACATGCAGCAGGTTGGCAGGAGGCGTTTTGTATTCCAGAGCTCCACGGCGATCGGGGCGGGCTCATCAACGCGAAAATGCGCCGGCAAAAGCAAACGCCAGCGACCGCCCCGGAAATTCATCCAACTGAGCAAACCGCTCAGGATCAACGTGGAGAGCACCAACGACAGGGCCATGAACAAAATGTTGTTGCTCGACGAAGCATAGGCGGCCGACATCAGCCCCACCGACACCATGATGTGCACAAACCCCGCTGGCGTGATGCCGATTGGGTGGCTTTTGGCGGGCAGCAAAAACACCCACAACATACGCCACAGGCGGTCCCGCAGCTTCAGCTTGCTCTTGCCGGGGCTGGTGTCCGTCCAGTCGGTGATGTTGTATTCCGGCCTACTGGCTTCGACCGGTGGTTCGGTGGCAATGGGTCGGGACATCGAGTCCTGCAATTAGCGGCTGCTCAAATGGGGAGCGGCACGGAGTCAATTAGCTTGGTCAGGATGCCCTCCACTGCGCGGCGCTCTTCCAGCGGGTCCGCCGTTTGGCGGCGCAAGGCGAGGCGATGCGTAAAGACGGGCTTCACGGCGGCGGAAACATCTTCTGGGATCATGAACGCGCGGCCTGACAGCAGCGCGCGAGCCTGGGCGGCGACCTTCAACGCGAGCGCGCCACGCGTGGACACCCCGGCCTCAAATTCACTTTCCGTGCGGGTGGCGCTGACGAATTTCAGCATGTAGTCGTAAAGGCTCTCCTCAATGAAGACCTGCGGCACGTAATCCTGAATTTCCAGAATGTCTTCTGCGGTGATCACCGGCTCGATGCTCAGCGTGTCGTAGCTGCGGCGGCTTTGGTCGGACTGCAGGATCTCCAACTCGTGCTGACGGTCCGGGTAACCCATTTGCAACCGCATGAGAAAACGGTCCATCTGACTTTCCGGCAGCGGGAAGGTGCCCTCATAGTCGACGGGATTCTGCGTCGCAAACACGATGAACGGCGTGCCCACTGTATAAGTGGAGCCATCCACGGACACTTTGCCGCGATCCATGACCTCAAGCAGCGCAGACTGCGTCTTGGGCGTCGCCCGGTTGATTTCGTCAGCCAGGACGATGTTCGCAAAGATCGGCCCACGCTTGAAGACAAACTCGCGCATCTGCTCATCGTAGATGGAAACGCCGAGCACATCACTGGGCAGCAAGTCGCTGGTGAACTGAACGCGTGAGAAATTGCAGTCGATGGAGCGGGCCAGGCAGTAAGCCAGCGTCGTCTTGCCTAAGCCTGGGAGGTCCTCCAGCAGAACATGGCCGCCAGCGATCAGACAGAGTATGACGTCATCGATGACTTCATCCTTGCCCCGAATTACTTTTGAAATGTTTCCGGAAAGCCGTTGCAGGGTTTCGCGGATGCGAGGGGCGGGTATGGATGCCGAAGTCTGACTCATGATCTGAAAATAAATATCACGTCGACAAAGATCCTGCGATAGATTGAAGCAGTGCGAAGAGCCGACACATAAAAAATAGGGAATTTATCCGGGTAAAACCCGTAAAAGCAAATCATGTTCCCTTTCGACCAAATTGCAAGCCAAGTCGTTCTGCAATCAACACCTTACGCCATTAACGGCCAGCACATCTTCAGGGCGCGTTTTCCCTGATAAACAAAGAGAAGCCGCCGACCCACTCGGACCGACGGCTTCAGCTACCACTACTGCTACTATTCTGTGTCGGATTTAACCAACACTGAAAATATATCACATAAATGCGAAAAAGGTATCGGGGAAATGCTTTATTTTTAACAATTATGCAACGGAATGATGACGTGGTAGGTTACTGAATCTCCCCTGTCAAGACTCTGAATGCAAAATGTTAAAAAAGTTGGGAATCCCCTTAGCTTCTACGACTCAGCGCCACTGGAAACTTCTGCGCGCGCTTTTTCCGCCAAAGGAGTCGACATGTAACGCTCGGTCGAGCTGGCCGCAATCGTTACAATGCGCTTGCCCGCCATTTCCGGACGCTTCGCAAGCTCCAAAGCCGAGAAAATGTTGGCGCCCGAGGAAATCCCCACCGGAATGCCTTCGAGCAGCGTAACCTGCTGAGCCATGGCAAACGCGTCGTCGTTGCTCACCTTGATGACTTCGTCGATCAGGTCGACGTTGCAATTCTTCGGGATGAAGCCCGCGCCAATGCCCTGAATCTTGTGTGGGCCAGGCGCGCCGCCGGAGATGACCGGGCTGGCTTCAGGCTCAACGGCCACGGTGTGCAGCTTCGTGCGGCCCTTGATGACTTCCGATACGCCGGAAATCGTGCCGCCGGTGCCAACGCCAGCCACAAACGCGTCTACCTTGCCTTCGGTCGCGGCCCAGATTTCCTCTGCGGTCGTGGCGCGGTGGATGGCGGGGTTGGCCGGGTTTTCAAATTGCTGCGGCATGAAAGCCTTGTATTCCTCGACGAGCTCGGCTGCGCGGGCAATCGCGCCGCCCATGCCCTTCGGTCCGGGAGTCAGCACCAGCTCGGCGCCCAGCATTTTCAGCAGCACGCGGCGCTCCATGGACATCGTTTCCGGCATCGTGAGCAGGCAGCGGTAGCCCTTGGCGGCGCAAACGAAGGCCAGCGCAATGCCGGTGTTGCCAGAGGTCGGCTCAACGACCATGCCACCCGGCTTCAGCTTGCCGTCACGCTCGGCGGCCTCAATCATCGCCAGGCCGATACGGTCTTTCACGCTCGAAAGCGGGTTGAAAAATTCGCACTTCACGTAGACTTCGGCTTCGAGGCCTTCGGTCAGTTTGTTCAGTTTTACCAGCGGCGTATTGCCAATCGTGGCCGTGATCGAGGATGCTAGAGACATAGGATTTCTGTAGTTAGAGGTGGACGATTAAACTCTCGGCGCGCGCCCTTACCGGCGACGCGGGCCAAAGCTGCGGATCGGCGCATTGCGCTGCTGGTTGGCGTTGCGCAGGCGGAAGGTGATGCGCGCCTTGTTCAGGTCGTAGCGCGACATTTCCATCTTCACCATATCGCCGGTGGTAATCTTAATAAAGTGCTTACGCAGCTTGCCGGAAATCGTGGCCAGCACGACGTGTTTATTGGGCAGCTCCACGCGAAACATGGTGCCTGGAAGCACTGCCACTACTTTACCTTCTACTTCGATTACGTCGTCGTCTGCCATAAATAATAAGAATGCATCATTTGGCCGGGGTTCCAATTGGGCTCAAATGAAAGGCGCAAGAATCGCTTTCCCTACGCCTGAGTCAAGGCTTAAGCAGTGCGGATTGCGGAATGAGGATTGCGGAATATGCTGAAAATATCACGGTTCGCGCGCTGGACAACGTTGCTGATCCCGCCATATATCGAATCCGTAACGAGCACTCCGCCCAATTCACACAATGACCGCTTCTCACGCTCAACCAATTCCGCAATCTGCAATCCGCATTCCACAATCATGAGGCCAACCCTGCCCTGCCCATTCCAGAAGCTTTTCCCGTCGCAACTCGTCCGCGACGACCGGTTCTACATGCAACTCGCTTATAATCAGGCAATTGACGCCTGGAAAGCCGACGAAACGCCCATCGGCGCCGTCATCGAATACGGCGGCGAACCCATCGCGCACGCCTTCAACCGCGTCGACCAGACCAAAGACCCGACGGCCCACGCCGAGATGCTCGCCATCACCAAGGCCGCGAACTTTCTGGGCGACTGGCGCCTCAACGAATGCACGCTCTACGTGACCAAGGAGCCCTGCCCGATGTGCGCCGGCGCCAGCATCATGAGCCGGTTAAAAGAAGTCGTGTTCGCCGTCGCCGACCCCAAAATGGGCTACCTCGGCGGCGTCGTCGACGCCCACGCCACGCCCTCCCTCAACCACCGCCTCAACGTCCGCTCCGGCGTCATGGAGGAAGAATGCCGCGAGCTCATCCAAGCCTACTTCCGCCTCAAACGCGTCAAGGCCAAGGATTCTGAGTAGAGCCAACCGCGCCTACTATTCGGCATAACTCACGCTGACCCGGTAAAAAGTCGGCGCGTCGCTCATGGCGGCCAAGAGGCAGCCAGGCAAAAGAAGGCCAAATAGAATGATGGATAGACGCGGAATCATGAAAACCGATATTCGGGATTTTGTATCCAAAGGCTTTTTCAGATAGCAGATTATACGACAAGGATATTCAGAAAAAATTCAGCATCGCACGAGCATTCTCCTGCCGAATCCGGCGAAAATAAATCTGCTTTTACGTTCAGTTTTTCGTTGCAGAATGGGCGCTTTTGTTTACTATTTCTTTGATCATCAACCGACACTCATCTCCGCCATGAAAAATTCTCCCACCGATGTCATCCACCCGCCGTAGCGCGCGGGTAGTCCAGTCGCTGTTTTGTGCGACGGCATTCGTTTCCGCGTAGACTTTGAACCGCTCGATGGGGCCCATTCGACGCCATGCTGGTGACAGCAGTTTGGCGCGCGACGCCCCGAGGTTTTAATCCGACCCGCCGGTCGGCAGAGCCTGCCCGGGATTATGCCAGCTTGCCGCTTCGCCGCAGCGACGTTGAAGAGCCCGACACAACGGGGCTTGCTCCCTCCTGCGCCGCAAACCGGCGATCGGGCGGGATGCTCATTGTTCTTTGATACGAAATTTTCGCGGATTACCCCCCCCCCCTCCCCGGCTGCGCCGGGAGATTAAAGGAAAAAGGTTAAAGGAAAAAGTTGAGGGTGGCCGATTCAACATCGGGGCAGGATGCCAGTCCTCCGGCGCGTATGCCTAAAATTGTAGGAGGGGGGCTTTATGCCCCGAATCGTTTCGCTGCGATCGGGCTGCGATCACCAGCAAACGGCGCGAGACGCATTTACCCGCCCTGCCCGTCGTCCTGCTTCCGGTCCAGATGGCCGAGGTCGCGGTCGGGGTCCAGGCGGTCGCGGACACGTTGCTTGAGAGCCTTGACGTCCGGGAAGCCGCCGTCGCGTTTGCGCTCCCAGAGCAGATCGTCGTTGTAACGGATTTCAAACATCCCCGCCTCGCAGGAGGGCTCCAGCGTGACGCTTTGCAGATCCTCGGAAAAGGTGTAAAGCAGCTCCTGCGTCATCCACGCAGAGCGCAGCAGCCAGTTGCATTTCGGACAGTAGCGAATGAGGATCTTGGGCTTGGACATAGAAATTAAAGCAACGACTTTCCACCGAAGCAACCGGCTAGGTCGCATATGCAAGGAGTAATACTTGGCTACTCACGAATTCAAATCTGCTGGCCTTTCCAGAAAGTTACTTACCTAGATTGCTAATTTTAACACGTCGATGAAAAGCAAATAAGCCAACAAGCGCACTAATTATTAAGGCATAGGTAGATGGTTCGGGAACAACGCCAATGTTTAACACTAAAGAATCGGCATTATCCCCTTCTCCCCAATTCCAAATGTATTGCCCTGGAGTCATCCCTAAACTGCTAAATGACTCCCCAGCAAAGATTGCGATCGAATCTGACTCCAACTCTGCGCCACTCACATAACCAACCGGCAAATAGAGCGCCAGGCCATAGAACAGGTCAATAACGCCCACTAGAGGACCAGTTCCATATGATGCTTCCAGTCCACCACCGGGGCCAAACGTAGGAGCTGTTGTAAGGCCAGTGTAAACGTCCATATTAGCAGAGCCACCCGTCAAAAAGTATCCCAGCCCTGGATCAATACCGGGTGTATAGCTTTCTGTCCCTTCTAGGGATAAGTCATCTAAGATTGCCGAACCCGTGGTAACTCCGATCACGTCCCCATCAGACTCACTGTAATTCGCAATAATTACAGCCCTGGCATTCAGGCAAAGCAAAACAGAAGCCATAAATAACACTAGACGGGCATTCTTCCGATTAAAGAAATTCATAAACATCGAACAATAGCATTTATTATGAGTTTTCAGCGTCAACCCTCAACTAGGCCTGCGGAAACATCCAGCAATATACCATTGGATGACAACATTTCTGACGGACCAACACTAGGTAGTGTTTTCAAATTAAAACTGTTGATGGAACGAGTAAAAATGAATGCAGCGCAAGGCGGCTTGAACG
>JAVDPC010000034.1 GCA_031296915.1 Cerasicoccus frondis
TCAAGCAACTGGTGAGCTGACAATGGCTCAGTTGGCTCAGTTGCTTCAGTTGGCTCCATTGGCTCAGTTGGCTACTTATTGAGGGTGGGAGAGGCCCCAAAGCACCGTTTCGCTATTAGTGAAAGCCACTGAGAGCTACTCACTAATACTGACTCGTGGTAGCGGGTGGTGAAATGGGCCTCGAAAGGGGGATTTCGGAGGGGCTGGGAAAACTTTTTTTGAAAAAAGTTTGAGACGTGGGGGAGGAGGTTGAGCCAGGGCGTGACGCAGGAGTGTGGGGAGGGGCAGGTGGTGAATTTTAACCGCAGAGAACGCAGAGGACGCGGAGCTTACGAAAGGAGGTGGAGACTGGATGGAGAAGAGGGGGGATTCGGGTGGAGCGTTTGAAGTCGCATGGAGGCCACAGATTTAAGTGGAAATTGCCTAAAGATAACATGAAGTTGCGCACTTTTGCGTCATTAACCAGTTGACTGCCGGCATGAGGCTGATGGCAGGTTTACAAATCCTTCACAAGCCTGCCAATCTTCATCATTGGCTCCACTCAGAGCAGGCTCGGAGGGCCTTTTACGGTCAGAATTTGACGACTCAGGCTAGGTCGTGAGAATTACAGAAATGCCTGTTAGCAAATGATTTATCGCTTCTGCCGCCGTCCGGCGTCAGGTGGCCCAGTGGGAACTTGGTGCGGGCGGAGGGAATCGAACCCTCATCCCAAGTTTGGAAGACTCGTATACTAGCCGTTGTACTACGCCCGCATTGATTGGGGAAGGCTTGACCTTGTTCACTAATTAGGTCAAGTATAATTCCTGAAATTGCGCGTCTCTTTACTCTCACAGCTATCACGCGCCACAAACCAATTGATCCTGCATAACTATGGCGATGTTAAGTCAAAGCGCGGCGAGTCCTTCGTCTGGCGGAGCAAAAAAGAAAATGTCATTCGCCGAGTCGCAGCGGCTCGCTAAGCAAAAAGCTTACGAGAAACAGGCGCACCGCAAGAAGATCAAGCTCGATGAGCTTGCCGTGTTTACGCAGCAGATTTCCTCGATGCTTGAGGCCGGTCTGCCGTTGGTGAGTGCGTTGGAAGCTTTGCAGGATCAGACGGAAAACCCGGTTTTCAAGATCATCATTCGTGATGTCCGCAACGACATCGCGGGAGGCACGGCGTTTTCAGATGCGGTTCGAAAATTTCCCCGGGCGTTTCCAAATCTGTTCGTTTCCATGGTGGAAGCCGGTGAAGCCTCGGGTGCGCTGGCGGACATCATGGGCAAAGTCGCGCTCTACTTCGAAGACTCTCTGGCGCTAATCAAGAAGGTCAAGAGCGCCATGACCTACCCGATCGCGGTTATTGGTCTGGCGGTCATTCTGGTGAATGTGCTGCTGATTTTTGTGATTCCGGTGTTTGCGGAAATGTTCGCGGATTTTGGCGCCGAGTTGCCGAAGCCGACGCAAATGCTCATCGATATTTCGGATTTCCTCAAATACAACATCCACTGGATTATTTTGGGGACGGTGGCCTTTTTCTGGACTTTAAAGAAGGTGACTTCCACGCCGCGTGGGCGACGGGCCAAGCATGTGTTCTTCAGCAAGCTGCCCATCATTGGCAACCTCTCGCGGAAGGTGAACATTTCCCGTTTCTGCCGCACCTACGCGATTCTCCTACGTAGTGGCGTGCCGATCCTGCGCACGCTGGAGATTTGCTCGAGCGCATCGAACAACGTGTTTATTGAAGACGCCTGCGTCAATTTCAGCCGTCACATCAGCCAAGGGGGACAGCTTTCCGAAATCATCGCCGAAACGCCTTACTTCCCATCGATGGTCAAGCACATGGCCAAGGCCGGTGAGCAAACTGGTAACGTGGATGGGATGATGAACAAGATTGCCGACTTCTACGATGTGGAAGTGAATAACATCGTTGAGTCGTTGACTTCTCTGATGGAGCCGATCTTGATCTGTGTGCTGGGTGTGGTCATTGGCGGCATCGTTATGGCGATGTTCTTGCCGATCTTCCAACTCTCCAGCGTGGTCGGCGGCTAACCGGCTCGTATATTTTTGACCTCCCCATTCCCCAACCCATGCCAAGCTTACTGATAGTCGATGATCTGCCAGCAATCCATGAAATGCTGACCGGGCTCATGGGCGCTACAGGCTACCTGTGCGCGGGAGCCTCATCGGGGGATGAAGCCCTGATGCGTTATCGGCAAAGCCGCTTTGACGTGGTGCTGATCGACTACGCAATGGAGCCGATGGACGGCCTGGAGTTGTCGCGCAGACTGGTCGAAAGTGATCCCAGCGTTATTGTGATCCTCATGTCGGGTTTTGCCAGTGAGGAATTGGCGGAGGACGCGAAGGAGGCCGGGGTCTTTTTAGTCATCGAAAAACCGATCCAGGTGGACTCATTGATGGTCGCAGTGGAGCGAGCCTATGAGGAATCCAAGGTGCGTCGCCCGCAATTGCGCGAGTCGGAAATCGAGAACCTGCCTACTTTGGCTGAGCATTTGCAACTGGCGGAGGAAAACTACGTTGGCTTTGTGATGGACCTTTGTGACGGCGATAAAGCCAAAGCTGCGGAAATTCTCGGCGTTGAGCTGTCCTAGTTTTTCCCGCCTTTTTCGGCTTGGCTTTCCAGTGCGCGGATTGAGTCCATGCCGGGGATGTTGAGGGGGCGGTTGTCGTCGCCCGCGAGGTAGATGGTTTGCGATGGGAAGGCGAAGTCGATGCCGGCCTCACCGAAGGCCTTGAAGATTTTCAGATTCAGCCACTGGCTGTGTTCGAGGAAATCCCAGTATTTGGGAGGCTGAAACCAGTAGATGCAAATGATGTTCAGCGAGTCAGCGTTGAACTCATTGAAGTAGACGCGCGGCAGCAGCTCACCTTGGTTGATGGGTTCGTTCATCTTCGTGGCTTCATCGCCTTCCTTGAACGCCATGGACTCGCGCAGGATGTTGACCGCTTCCTCGATCTTGTCCGGCGGCGTGTCGTAGGTGATGGTCACATTCATGATGCGCCGGATAAAGGGGCGCTTGCCGATGTTGTGGATCGTCTTCTTGTAGAGTTGCCCATTGGGGATGGTGACCAGGTGGCCGTCGAGGCGCTCCATGCGCGTGCACGTAAGGCCCATTTCGCTGATGACGCCGTCGTGCCCGTCGATGTTGCAGCGGTCGCCGATCTCAAATGGCTTGTTCATGAAGAGAAAGACGGAGCCAAACAGGTTGCCGATGCTCTCCTGAGCGGCGAGGCCGAAGGCCAACGAAGCGATCCCAAGACCGGCGAGTATGGTCGTGATGTCCTTTCCGCTAACGATCTGGAAAATCTGCAGCACGATGACGCCGATGATGACCACGCGCAAGGTCTTGCCGATGAGTGGCACGAGCATGGCGTCCATGCGGGTGTCGTCTTTTTCGGCGTGGTTGCGCATGAGATATTCTGGCACGGCAACCAGGTGGAGCACCAACATCCCAAAGGACAGGATGATGAGGATCGCCGCAGCCAGATCTGCTATGCCTTCGAGCCGACCGGGGAACTCGATCATGCCGACGCCAAAGCGCAGGCCAATCGACATGCCAATGGCCCCAAGAGAAGAGCCAACAGAGCTATAGAAGACCTTCATCGCGCTCGGCTCTTCGCCAGAGGTGCGCTTGCTGGTTTGCACGAGCAAGAATTCACCGATTTTGGCCGCCACGTAACCAAGGATCACACAGAGCAGTGCGGCGCCGTAGCGCCAGAGCGGGTTGCCGAGAAAATCAAGTGTCAGTAGGTCGATGCTCATGTGGGTCCAATTGAAGTCAGATGCGCGTTGAATGCAAATTACATTCCAATAAGTCGCAGGCGGAGTTTATTGCGCCATTTGCGCTTGGCGGATGGGCACAATACATTACGCTGTCCCTTACCATGACTGCTTTGCCGACTGTACCGCCGAGTGCGCCGTTGGAGGTTGCCGAGCTGCCCGGTGAATTTGGACCGGTCAGCTTGTCGGAGTTGGTGGTGCAGCGCATCTGGCTGCGGCAGGACTTTCAACGTGGCGAGTTGAAAACGCAGTCAGGCCGCAAGCTGGTCGTCCGCAAGGCCGGGCAATGGAATTTGCAGGAGGGCCCGGATTTTCGCGATGCGGTGCTGGAGATTGACGGCGAACGAGTCGATGGGGATGTGGAGATACATTTTTACCCCGGAGACTGGTTTGGGCATGGCCATGAGGCGGATGACGAATATGGCAGCGTCGTTCTGCATGTGGTGGTGTTTGACGACGGTTCCCGGCCCGCTTTCACCTCGCTGGGCGCTCAGCCGGAGGCGCTTTTTCTGTTACCGTTGCTGGACCGCGATCTGGAATCTTATGCGATGGAGGATGCGCTCCTGGCGCTGGAGCGGCGTGATCATGTTGACCTGTTGACCTATTACCTGAGTTTGTCGCCGACAGCGCGTGTGTCCGATCTGCGGGATTTGGCCTTTGAGCGTTGGCGTCAAAAGCGGCGTTACGCCCAAATGAGGCTGGAGCGACTGGGCTGGCGTTTGGCTTTGCATCAGGCGATGCTCGAAGTGATGGGCTTTCGTCGCAATCGCGCCCCAATGATCGCCTTGGCCGAGCGTTTCCCGCCGGAGGTGATGGCGGCCATGCCCTTGGACGAACTGATGGATTTTGCTGATGGGCGCTGGAAGCTGGCGAGCTTGCGGCCGGCGAATCATCCACGACGCCGGTTGGAGCAATATCAGGCGCTACTCGTCGGTCAGCCCGACTGGCCTGATCAGTTGCTGAGGTGGTCAGCACTCGACGTGAATGCCGATCCTGATGAACTGACGGGCCCTGCGCGCCGTGCAGCGGGCTTTACCCAACTGCGGGAAGAGTTGGCGCAGGCTATCTTAGCGGGCGCGCTGACTGGTCCGCGTTTGGACACTCTGGTCGTCGATGCAATCCTGCCTCTGGTGTCCGTCCAGACAGGGCGGGACTTGTTCGGGCTCTGGCATCACTGGATGGCGGGTGATTATCCTGCGGCCTTGGCTCAGTTTTTACGTGAGGCGGGGGGCTGCGGCCCCCGTCAGCCGCGTTGTAATGGTCTCTTGCAGGGCGCCTTGCAGCGATTTTTTACGCACGGCTTGTAAGAATCTTATACGAATATTTAATTCCGAAACTTGTGACTACGCGCTTCCTGACTAAGTTTTTCTTTAACTAAAGGCTACCCATGAAGAAATTTCTCAAAGTAATCCTGATCCTCGGCGTGCTGCTGTTGTTGTTGGTGATCATCGCCGCCGTCGTCGTTACGCGCCCCGGCTTTCAGAAGTCTATCTTCCTGAGCACGATGGAGGGCAAGGTGGACAGTGTGCAGGTCGAAACGCTATCGGCGGGCACGTCCAAGGTTGATATTCAAGACCTCGCCATCGAGCAAAACGGCGCCCTGATTCAATTGGGCAGCCTGCAACTGACCTACTCCTTATGGGACTACATTTTCGGGGAGGAAGTGCGGGTCGACTCGCTGCTGGTCCAAGATTTGTTGGTTGACACCACTAAAATGAAACCGGCTAGTGACAACTCGTCCGATGATGATGCTAATCCGGTTGAAGGAGGGGCGCCAAAGTTTAAGGGAATATTTGAGAATGCGGAAATTCCCCTCAAGCTTTACGTTGGCAAGGTTGACGTAAACGGTAAAGTCCTGATGCCTCAGCGATCATTGACCTTTGCAGTGAGTGGCGGGGATATCGCACCCGGAAAGGAAGGCGCGCTTACATTGAAAGGCGATCTGCAAGATAAGACGCCTGGCGCTGCTGCAAGTCAACTTTCGGTGACAGGCGGCTTGAAGTTGAATCAAACGGGAGCACAGCGGTTGGATCGAGTATCCTTCGTTGGTGACATATCCGCCAGCGGCGGCACATTAAGCGCGCCAGCTAAGCTGTCTGTGGATATTTCCGCCGAGCAGTTGAGCGATCAAGAAGTTTACGCCGCGTCGTTTGCTCGCGAGGGGAAGGAGATTGCCAAGTTGTCTTCGACCTTCAAGCCCGCAACGGAATCTCTCGTGGGGGGCGTGAAGGCGAATGTTGATCGTGCCGCGCTGGAGCCGTTCCTCATGGGCGCCGACTTGCCCGACTTTACGCTGACAATGGATGAGCAATTCACGCTCGATGGCAAAGCTGAGCAATTCGATGTCGGCGGCACATTGCAATTGGACTTACGTAATCTCGCGCAGTGGAAGCCTGAGCTGGCCAGCGTTGGCGGCGGCTCGCTCAAAGCGAACTTGAAATCCACGATGCAGTCGGGCCAAGTATTGCTCGAAACGTTGGACGCCAATTTTGTCACGGACAGTGGCCGTAATTTGCTGGCCTTGGAGCTCAAGCGGAAGTTCACCGTGGAGATCGTCGATGGCAAGCCGCAGTTAGATGGGCAGCCCGGAGAGCTACTGACCATCGACTTGACTAACCTGCCGGTCGCTTGGCTGAGCCCATTTATTAAGGGCGTGTCTCTTGATGGTGACGAAATCACCGCTGGTTTATCGATTACGGCGACCAGCGACTCTGTTTACGCGGTCAAAACGACGACCCCCTGGCGCATTGGCGGGCTTTCGGTGACTAAGGATGATGAGCCGATGTTGAAGTCTGTCGACATCGCCCTGACGCCTAATGTCGATATGGATGGCCAGAAGTTGAACGTCGACATTGCGAACGTTTCACTGGCCAGCGGTGGCAAACAATTGCTGAACGGCGAAGCCAAGATTCTGGTTAGCGACCTGAAAAACGCCGATGAAACGACGAGTGGAACCGCAGCATTGAGCGGTAACTTGGCGAAACTGCTGGAGCAGCCGGTTCTCGCAAATTATGCGGGGCTTGCGGGCGGGCAATATCAACTGAACGCCAAAGTGGCTCCGCAAGGGGGGGCATTGGATGTCGATCTGGATTTGGCGCTCAGCAGCCTGACGCTGAAGCAAAGCTATGATGTGATCGACAGCGTCAGCATTGCCGTTGCTGGCCCAATTGAAGGCGCGGAGAAGGTTGATTTAAAAGGAACGGCGAGCATCGCCAGCAAGTCGCTTAAGAGTGACGCGGCGTTGACGGCTAAGGTCGATCGTAGTGGCGGCGTTAACCAGTTTGATGTCGATTTGACGGGTAATGCGTTGAGCATTGACCAACTCAAGCAATTGCAGAGCGCGTTTAAGAATCCCGCCCTTGCTTCTGATGAAGCGACCCCGAAGTCGCAGGATGAGCCTCAGGCTGTTCCTGCTGGCGGTCCGGATAAGGTGGCGGCTTGGAACGGTAATGATGGCACGTTCGACCTGAATTTCGGCCAGGTGACCATGGGGCAGACCACCCTGAAAAATTTGGAGGGCAAGCTGCTGATCAACAACGAAACTCTCCGGATTACCCCGCTCAACGCCACGATCAACGGCGCGCCCGTCAGCGCCAAAGCGATCATTGATTTTACCGTTGGCAAACCGAAACCCTATGCGCTTGACGCCAATATCGACCTCGAAGGGCTCGAAGTTGGCTCGCTGACTTCGAAAGACGGCAATCCGAACAATGCAGGGGTTACCGGGCCATATTCCTTTAAGGGAGAGGCGAAAGGAACGGCGCCGACGCTTGGGCAATTGTCTGACCTGGTGTTGTTCAACCTGGACCTGAAAGGCGGCCCCGGCGTTGTGCGAACAGAGGGTAGCGCGGTGGGCACTGCGGTGTCGGGCATTGGCGCGGGCCTTGGCCTCGTTAGCGATATCACCAGTTCACTGGGAGTCAGCGGCGTGAAAAACAACCCTGCCGTGCAGCAGGTGAACGCCATGCTCAACGCGATCAGCAAGGAGATTAAGTATGACCAGATTTCCCTTGTGGCCAATCGAAAGGAGAATCTGAACGTCAACCTTGACGAATTTGTGCTGCTCAGCTCGGCGAACAACATGAAGTTTAAGGGAACTGGTAAGATTACTTATCAGGAGAATGTGCCTGTCACGGAGCAGCCGATGAAGATTCAGGCTCAACTCTGGTCGAAGGGGAATCAATTGCAGCTGATCAACAGCCTGAAGCTGGCGGGCTCCACCACCGATAGCGATGGCTACGTTGCGGGGCCAAAATTTGAGATCACTGGTTCGCTGACGAAGCCGGACTATTACAGCAGCTTGGCGAGCACGGTGTTGGGCAACTTGCCGAACCTGGTGACTGGGCTGGTTGGCGGCGCTGCGGAATCGGCCACGAATACGCTTGGCGTGACTGATGATCAGTCCCAAACTAAGGATCAAACTAAAGATCAGCAAAAGCAAGACGCCGCGCGCGCCGTTGGTGGGCTTTTGCAGGGTCTACTGAACAGTCAGCAGAAAAAAGAGCAGGAAAAGAAGCAGTAGCGAATGCCCCAAAGTCCGGTTATACAAATAGACGAGAAACTCACTCAAGGCCCCAAGCACGATTTGGCGTCTGCGCCATTTCACGTAATGACAAAGCCCATCGGGCCGCTTTGTAACCTGGACTGCGAATACTGCTTCTACCTCGAAAAAGAAAATCTCTTTGCCTCGAATGAGCGCTTCAAGATGTCCGATGAGACGCTTGAGGCCTATGTAAGGAATTATATCGAGTCACAGCCAGAGCACACGGTGACCTTTGCCTGGCAGGGGGGGGAGCCCACGCTCATGGGCGTGAAATTTTTCCAGAAGGTAGTCCAGTTTCAAAAGAAATACGCAAACGGGCGGACCATTGAGAATGCGCTGCAAACAAATGGGACGTTGCTGGATGAGGACTGGGCGCGCTTTCTAGCGGATGAAAACTTTCTCGTGGGCATCAGCATCGATGGCCCTGAAGACCTCCACAATCACTACCGCGTCGACAAGAAGAAGGGGCCGTCTTACGCCAAGGTGATCCGGGGCATTGAGCTGGCGAAAAAGTTTAAGGTCGAGTTCAATACGCTGACCTGCGTTCACGCGGGTAATGTCGACAAGCCGCTCGAAGTTTATAAGTTTCTGAAGAACATTGGCAGCGGCTACCTGCAGTTCATTCCCATTGTCGAACGCTTGCCCGACAAGGACTCGCGCGATATCGGCCTGCAACTCGCGCACCCGCCGGATTTCCGTAACCCGCCGATCGAAAAGCGTCCGCCGGTCATGGCGCACTGGGCGGTGGACCCACACAAATACGGCGACTTCCTTTGCAAGATATTTGATCGCTGGGTGACGCGTGATGTGGGTAAGACATACGTCCAAATCATCGACATGGCGCTGGGCAAGTGGCTCAACATTCCTGGTGGCCTGTGCGTCTTTAGCGAGACCTGCGGCAAGGCAATGGCCATTGAGCACAATGGCGACGTCTATGCGTGCGATCACTATGTCTACCCACGTTACAAGGTCGGCAATGTGCTTAACCAGTCTTTGGGCGCCATCGTCGACAGTGACGCCATGAAGCAGTTTGGGCAGGACAAGAAAGCTGGTTTGCCGCAGCAATGTGTGAAATGCGATGTGCGCTTCGCTTGCCATGGCGAATGCCCGAAGCATCGCTTTACTTGGACCAAAGATGGCGAGTTTGGCCTGAATTATCTTTGCCCGAGCTACCTCAAATTCTTCCGGCACATTGACCCGGCCATGCAGGTTATGGCGCAGCTTTATCGTGCTCGTCGCGCCCCAGCCGAGATCATGCCGATGCTCAAGAAGGACCCTTCGTTGCTCAAGCGCAATACGCGTCGATAAGGCGTCATCAAGTGAGTTTGGCCAGATCCCTCAAGCGTTGCTTCGCTTGATGGTTGCATAGACTGCCAGCAGTTTCTGCGTCACTACCTCAGGGGAAAACTGCTCGCTGAAATGGCGCTTGGCCTGCTCGATGATTCGTGTCCGAAGTTCGCTTTCGGTTAAGAGCTTTTGCATCGCGTCGGCCAGTGCTTTGGGATCACCTGGTGACGTTAGCAGCCCCGTTTGTCCGTCGATGATCATATCGGGAATCCCGCCGCAGCGAGTTGCAATCACAGGCAAACCGGCGGCCATCGCTTCCGCAAAAACCAAACCTTGCGCCTCCACCCAGCCGTCTGCTCGCGGCTTCGAAGGGCCAACGAAGAGATCAACGGCAGCGAGGTAATTCGCCAAGGCATCCTTGTCTTGCCAACCGATAAATTCGATGCGCTTGGCTAACGAACCGTTCTGCGCCTGCTTCTCAAATCGGTCACGATCTGCTCCTTGGCCAGCGATGATGAGATGCGCCTCAGGCATAGCTAACTGCGAAAACGCCTGGATCAAATCGCCGACTCCCTTTTCCTCAATCAGGCGGCCTGCGAAAAAAACTAACTTAGCATTAGGTGGATACTGCGCTCGAATTTTTGCGACTTCGCTTGCCTCTGGCTTGCTGATATTGGGGCTGGCAGGCACGCGATGCACACGCTCTGCGTTGGCGCCCAGGCGCAGCAACGCCTTTTCTGTTTCGGAACTATTGGCCGTCAGGGCGGCAACTTCGCTGGCGACTTTGCGCTTAAGGTGTCCGTAAAGCCCACCTTCTTTCAGTCCAAACACATCATTGCCATGGCTGGTTGCGACTACCGGTAATCGGCCATTGTAAAGCGCTGTGAACCCTTGAGGGAGTAGGGAATGTGCATGGATTAAGTCAAACTGCTTTGCATTGCAAAGTTTGCGCGTAGCCATGATTTGCGCCACCAACATAAATGGAAGCTGCCACTTGCGCTGTGGGTGTTTGCGCAGTTGGACCAACATGCCGCCTTCATAAAACAAGCCCTGTAGCTTGGGCGGCCAAAGGTATCCAAAGCGCACGATGTTAATTGACCCTCGCTTCTCGTGCCTCAGTGCGCCATCGGCGTGTGGTGCGAGGACAGTTACTTGCCAGCCTGCCGCTGCAATTGATTCAGCCTGTCGCAATACGAATGGGGGAGTGTTGTCGTTTGCCCAGCGTGGAAACACCGAGGTAGTCATGAGCACACTGCCCTGGGACTTTGGGGGTGATTCGCTTCTTGGAGTGGCCATATACTTTGTATCGCAAAGTTTTAGTGTTCGGCGACTTCGCCCTGCAACTGCTTAATGACCATGATTGGCAGGCCCATCCGTTCAATGGTGATGATTTCTTCGCCGTCGACAATCAAGTGACCCGCGAATTGCGTGTTGCCGAGAAAATAATGCGCACTGTCTGGTGTTTGCACCACCTTCCAACCTGCGGGCAATTGATATTCCGCGATCTCCAATGGCCCAGTGACCATCACCGCGACCTCATCGCCAGACAGTCCTTGCTCTTCCCGCCATGCTTGTAACTGTCTGAAGCCTTCGGGCATCGACGTAAACCAGTATTCTGTTTCGTATTGGCCGAGGGCCATGGACGGTCCGCCACTTAACGCATTAAAGTATACGTATTGGTAAGGGTGTAATCGGATCAGTGATGCGATGTTGCTGAGTATGCAGAAGACGACCACGGCAGTCACAATCAAGGGCGCTAATCTACCTTTGCTCGAGGCAAGTTTAAACAACCGTGCAAGGCCATATGCCATCAGCACGGCGCCAGTTGGTATGATAAACAAGACATGCCTGACGCCATTGTGGATGGCGGGTTGAGAGGCTATCAGATAGAGCAACGGAAATCCGAAACCTACAAGGACGACACCAAAGGGAACAACTTCCGACGCCCACCAGAGGCGGCGACGCCACATCGATATCAGTTGTGCGAACGCCAGTGCGATTCCCGTCACTAAAAGCGCAAGCTGCCAAAGCGGAGTAACCATCAGCAGCATCCATGGCGCATAATACCAGGGCGTCGAACCGGCGTCGTAAACCTCGCCTCGGAATAAAACTGGGATGCTGTCTGAAAATGTATGCAGTGCGCCGACGACGCGGGCGGAATCCGCAAATGGATTGTGGTGGCTGGCAGGGAAAAAGCACAGTAGAACGCCGTAGGCGCAGAGTGATGCAATTAGTAGGCCGCCGATGCCATCAATCCATTCGCGCGGAGGAGGAAGCCGCCAGCTGTGTTGATCGTTGGGCATACTTTGCGATGCAAAGCGATATACGGTAATGCCGAGAAGATACGCCAGGATGATCATGCCAGGTAAGCGTGTTGACATAGCAACCCCGGCTAATAGCCCTGCGACGACCCATCGGCTGTAGCGCTTTTCGGTTATTGTGCGGGCAGTATATAGCACGCCCCAGAGCCCCCATGTGTAGGTCGCTGCAAAAGGAATGTCTTTGGGGTTGAATACGCAGTGCCCGTAAAATCTGGGTAGCATCATCAAGAGCAGCACTGCCCAAAACGCGAGCCTCCAGCCGCCAAGCTCGCGAGCAACCATTGCCGCCGCGATAGCGGCTAGCAGGCTGAAAAATATTATGTAGAGATGCCCTGCCAAGAGGCGATCACCGCCAGTGTATTTTGCATAAATGGCAAGGGGCAGGTCAAATAAGCCGGGATATAAGTCACCTCTTAGGTCGTTGCCCCATTCGCTCATTCCATGTTCAGCCACACGTTCGAAATAATCTAGCTTAAGATCACCGGAGTTCCAGCGAGTGATTTCATCCCAGCTCATCCCATAGTCATTCATCGTCAGAAGCAGAATCAGCGTCATCGCCAGCCACAGTGTGTAGGTGGCCCACTTCCAGACATCTTGCTGTTGGTCTTGGCTCATTGGGTTGGGGTCATGCATCAGGGAGAAAACTCTTTGACTTGGACAAGTTCGGCTCCTTCGCGAGATACAGACAAAAGCAACTTTCCGTCTCGCATGTCATGGTAGCCATTGCGTGAGCTTGCAATGTAGAAGTCTGGGCTTTCATGACTGCGCACCAATACGATGTGGTCGCCGAGGAATGGCTCCACTAAGTTTGGCGGTGGAATGACTGCTTTTCCAAAGCGTAAAACCAACTCGTCCAAGGGCGGCTCCATGGTGAGGCGCCAAGGGGTATCGCGAGGCGGGAGTTCTGATGATAAGATTTCCGACGCCTCACGAAATGCAGTGCCCCAATAATCCGTTTCGAAATGATTGGCGGCGCCAGCGACACCGCCGGAGATACGATTATAATAGATATATTCGTAAGGGTGTAGCCGAAGCATGTCATAGGCCGTCCAGACCAACAGGATCGAGGTTAGCAGCGCCCATGTTGCCGGGATGAACTTGTGCAGCTTACTTTGCGCTGCAGAGTATGCCCGAGTTACTAATGTCGCCAGTAGCGCCGCCGCCGGAGGAACGATAAACAGCATGTGCCGAGCGCCATCATAAACGATGGACTTGCGCGCTAGAATATACGCCAAAGGAAAAGCGATTGCAAAACCAACCAGTAACAAATCGGCATGCTCACGCCAAAGGGACGGCCAATGCTTTGCATGGCAAAGCAAGTAAATGACGATACCGATAATCAGCAGCCACCAGTAGTCTGGCGCGGTGCGGGCCAGCATCTCCGGCAGGTAGCTGCGGGGCAATTCACTGGCCTGATAGTACTGCCCGCCGAACAGGACCTCCCCCTGCCAGCCAAAGCTGGAAACTTCACCAACAGCGTTAGCGGTAACCGCAAATGGATTCCGGTGGGCGGAAGGCCAGAATAGGATGAGCAAAGTGAAGGCGACAAAACTTGCGCCGACGCCCCAACGCAGGCTGAGCCACAATCGCTTTTTACAATAGAGCGATCCAATTTTGAGCCAGTCATAGGCAAGTTGCAGCGCAATGAATAATCCC
Organism: Cerasicoccus frondis; assembly: GCA_031296915.1. Taxonomy (GTDB): domain Bacteria; phylum Verrucomicrobiota; class Verrucomicrobiia; order Opitutales; family Cerasicoccaceae; genus Cerasicoccus; species Cerasicoccus frondis. Next base: position 13,589 of record JAVDPC010000034.1, read on the forward strand.
GCATAGCAAAGCAGCAGTAGGCCGCCAATTCTCACCGACATGCAAGCGCCTGCCAGTAGCCCAAACGCCAACGCTGACCGCCAATCACGTCGGTTGCTTTGTATGGTCCACGTCAACGCCCACAGGCCCCAGACATAAGTTGCGGAAAACGGGATGTCCTTGGGGTTGAAGAAAGCATGGCCCCAGTAGCGGGGGTAAAGCGTGAGTATCAGGCCGGCGAGTAACGCTGCGCTGCTGCCGCCTAACCTGTGGGCCAGCGCCATGGCGCCGCCAATGCCAAGTAAACCGAATAGCGCCACCCAAAGATGACCGACAAGGTAATCCTCTCCCAGGTTCAGTCGCCTGAGCAGCGCCAGTGGTAGATCGACCAAACCGGGATAGTGGTCCACTTTATTTCGGTAGTTCGCCGCGGACTGAAAGTCTCCGGAAGACAGAGATTCATAATATCTCAGCTTGGCGTCGCCACCGCTCCATCGAAAAACTTCATCCCAGCTTATGCCATAATCTGAGACAGTGATCGCCATGACTGTCGCCACTACAAGCAGAAATCCCAGGCAAGCAATGTTCGCTGATTTTCGTGGATTCACGGCTAGGCGGTTACATTACGAAGCCATGCTTCATTATGGGAGTAGATCGCTGAGGCGGACTTGCTGGATTTTTTGAAATTCCAGTATGTCGTCTCGATTCAGATCTTTCATTTCAAATTCCTGAGCTTCCTGTTGGAGAGTTTCCGGCAATTCAACGTCTATATCCAACACGCGAACAATCCGCACCAACACGACACCGTTGAATATTTTTTCGTCGACCACTTCGGTCTTAAATTCGTCGCTGATGCGGGAATCGTCGCCTCCTCGCAAGACGCCCTGCCAGATGTCTTTGTTGTAATTTTCAACGACAAGTATGTTGTCAAAAGTTCGATTTTTCAGGTGAAACTTCAGTAGCTCTTTCTTATTTAAAGCTCTCTCGCGTGCAATTGCCGACACTTCATGGGTGATCCAAAAACCAGGGCTGTCGATGACTAGGTTATACTCGTCCGCATGGTCCTTGATAAAGTCTTTCTTCCACTGGATGACTTGCCCAGGAATGTACTCCTTGGTGTAGATGTCCTTCGCGTTGCGGGGAACGACTTTGACCAATAAAACCAAGAGCGCTAAAGCGATGGCCAGGCGCATGGCAACTTCGCTTTTGAAGAGACTGCCTATGGCGGATACGCCTGGGAAAATCATTAATATCACAATGGGCAGAGCAAGTCGGCGGGTGACGACGTCATCAAAATCCCAGAAGTAAAAGAGTAGCAAAAGCATAAGCGCGCCAACTCCGATGCATCCCGAAAGCAAGGTGACTCTTGCCGCGCTCAGCGGGCCCGGATTCTTTACATCTCTTAAGGTGATAAATAATAGCAGAATGACGCCGATTGCGCCAAATATTGCTAGAAATGGCGAGGTTGGTTGTTGATGGCTGGTGTCAAGAAACATCGCAAGCGCTTGAATGGCATTGCGAGGTAGATACTCCAAGCCAAATGCGACTTGGGCGTCTTTGCTAACGAGTTGCCAGGACGCTTCAGGCGTTATATCAAATACGCGATGTAGTAGGGGGACGGGTAGTAGTAGGATAGGCGTAGCAAACAAGCCGGCGGAAAAAATTATCTTCTTTTCCCGGAGGTAGCCTAGAGCGATCACGAATGCGACCGGAAGAATGAAAAGCACTGACTCGTAGCGCACGTTTGCCAAGAGGACTGTGGAAAGGCAGAGCAAGCTCAGCGTATTTGGTTCTGGGCGTCGCAGGTAGAGATACGACGACAGCATTGTTAGCAGTATCAGAAATAGATTTAGCCCCTCGAAACCTCCCCCATGGCAGCAGAGGTTAAACATAGGGAAAGAGGCCAGAAGAATCATCGACAGCAGGCCACCCAGGCGGTTGGTAAAGATCAGCCCCAACGTATAGACCAGACTGAGCGTGATGGGGATCAACGCCAGATTGAAGTAGATGCCATTTTCCGGTCGATATCCCGTAGCATCATGAATCAGGGATACGAGAAAGGGAAAAAGAAGCGGGCGCTTGTCGACGAAACCGTAGTCCAAAGGTAAGAATACGCCGTTTATCTCGTATCCACGCAGCGGACTCATGGCTACGTTGTCGTAGTGCAATCTCATGGAAGTGCCCAGTAGGTTTATCTCGTCCATGAGCACTTTGAACCCAAGCTCCTGGCTGAACCATAAATAGAGCGTGAGTGTGGTCAGCGTGAAGAAAAACTGCCAACGGAAATTGGCCTTAAGCCATGAGCATAGTTCTGTCCGATTACTGCGGACTGCCATGAAGCTTGCGGCGCAAAATGCCAGTACTGACGCCAGCATGAAATAGTAGCCGTAATGCTTCATCAGGACGACTGAATTAACAGCGGAGAAATGGAAAAATCCAAAGTAAAGCGCCGCAAATCCCAGAGCGGCAAACGCTCCAAGCCGCCAGAGCTGTCCCTTTGAGTTTATTGTCGTCTTCAGCAAACTCGCTAATGCAGAAATCATAGAAAGCCAAGAGCTTGGAGAAGAATGTATGCTATGTCAGCAAACAAAACGAGCCACCCAATTGGGTGGCTCGTCGCAAAGTAAAATCTTACCGAATTAGTAAGTGAAGACGACGACCTGTTCGCCAGTGGTTTCGGTGGAGATGGTGCCACCTTCTTCAACAACGGTGATGGTGGTGTAGTTTTCACCAGCAACTTGCTGAATTGGGTTGTAGTAACCAGCGTTCAGCAAATCAGTGTAGGTTGCTTCTTCGGTGCCAATTTCGAGGATGTACTGCTGACCAGCAGAAGCGATTTGGCGAAGGTTGTTGGTGATGGCCTTTTCGCGGGACTGTTCGCGAACCTTTTGGAAGGCAGGGATCGCCATAGCAGCCAAGAGGCCGATGATGACAACCACGATCATAATTTCAACGAGTGTGAAGCCCTTTTTGGAATTCTTGTTCATGATATTCAGGTGTTCGATTATTATTATATTAAAGTCGCCGACTGACAGTGAGTGGCAACAGTGGCTATAAAAATAGATTCATTCCCCCAGATCAAGTCTAAAAACTGGCCCTGTTTAAAGGAGTGTAAATTTACAAATCCATAACAAAACCATTAAAGCGCTGGTTGCTAGCGGTTTATGGGCTTTGAGTGAACGTATGCTCGTTGGTTCTGTTGGGGAGTCAGGTTGAGAAAGGCCAAAAGCTGGCGCACACCTGCCTCAAATATCTGATTCTGGAAACACATATCACTTTGCTTGGCCCTATCTCACCCTTGAGGGAGATGCGCTATCGTAGCGATTATAAAGCCAGTTGCTTATGGGTAAGCTGAGCTAGGCGACCGTAAACGCCATTCTTGGTTGATTCCTCGCTGCATCTTGCTTCATTCACTTTATGGCAAAACTTGGCGTATTGTTGCTCAATTTGGGCTCTCCAGCTTCGACCTCCGTCTCTGATGTTCGTGAATACCTGAAGGAGTTCCTGCTCGATGAGCGGGTGATCGATGCGTCGCCGTTGGTCCGCAACATTGTAGTGCGGGGCTTTATTCTGCCATTTCGTCCGAAGAAATCTGCAGAGGCTTACTCGACTGTCTGGCTCGACGAGGGATCGCCGTTAATTGTGAGCAGCGAAAAACAACGTGAGTTGGTCGCCGCAGAGTATGATTTCCCCATTGCTTTGGCGATGCGCTATGGCGAACCCTCGATCAGCAGCGTTGTTCGCGAGCTCATTGACCAGGGCGTTGAGCGGTTGTTTGTTTGTCCGCTTTATCCCCACTATGCGATGAGCAGTTATGAGACGGTGGTCGTGCGGGTCATGGAAGAAATCAACGTGCAAAAGCCGTCCATGGAAGTGAGCTTGCTTCAGCCATTCTATCGGGACGAGGACTACATTGAGGCGATGGTGACCAACGCGAAGCCTTACCTTGATCAGGGGTATGACCACGTCCTGTTTTCGTATCACGGTATCCCGGAGCGACACCTGCGTAAGAGCGATCCCTCTCATGCTCACTGCCTAACGCGTCCCGATTGTTGCGAAACCTGCCACCCGGCGCATCACACTTGCTACCGGCATCAATGCTTCACGACGACGCATGCGGTGGCGGCAAAGGCGGGCATTCCCAAGGAAAAATACAGTATATCGTTTCAATCGCGTTTGGGCCGCGATCCATGGCTCAAGCCCTACACGGATCATGTTTTGGAAGAGTTGCCGGGTAGGGGAGTTAAGAATCTGCTGGTCCTGTGCCCGGCTTTTATCACGGATTGTCTGGAAACACTCGAAGAAATCTCGGTTGAGGGCAAAGAGGACTTCCTCAAGGCAGGTGGAGAGAAATTTCAGCAAATCCCCTGCCTCAACGAGCACCCGGCATTTATTCAATTCCTCAAAGGCCGGATCGATCAGTTTGTTGCGGAATGCGAATGAAAAATGCCGTGCACGTTTCTTTGATTTGAAAATACTCACTGGTTTCGAAATCTGTATTCCGTAATTCCATGAATTTCTGGCATGATCGCGCGCTGACTGGCACAGGCTGTATTTTCTACGGCTTGGCGTTTTTGTTTGCGCTGGCGCCCATGATCCGGCGTCGGGAGTACCCTCATGTCATTTTCATGGCGTTGCTGATCGGCGGGTTTATTTTCCAAAGCTTTGGTTTGTATGTCCGTGGGCTGGAGATACACGCGATCCCGCTGAGTAATACCTTTGAGGTTTTTCAAGTATTGGCGTGGAGCGCGGTCGGGTTGAATTTCATCCTGCGTCAGCTTTTCCAATTGCGTCTGCTTAACTTCTTTTCGTCGGCCTTTGGCTTTGGGTTGTCGTTGGTCGCGTTGTCCATTCCCAGTTGGGATGATGCGGCGCCTCCGCTGGAGCTTTCCGGCAGTCCATGGGTTGGGTTTCATGCTGCGCTAGCAATTTTCAGCTATGGCGTGTTCGCAGTTCTGGCGCTGACCTCGCTCATGTATTTAATGCAAGACCGGGCGCTGAAGCGGATGAAGACTGGCGGTCTCTTCGGTATGCTGCCCGCCATTCGGCAACTGGAGGTCATTAACTATAAACTGATCTCGTTGGGCGTCTCGATATTAAGCGTCGCAGTGGTGATCGGCTTTCTGAACTGGCTGCAGGCTCCGCATGCGGTGGGGCTGGTCAAGCTGACCATCGCGATGGCGGTGTGGCTGGCCTATTTATTCGTCATGGTGCAACGCAGGCGCAACCAACTGGTGGCGCGCGCCTTCGCCAAAGCTTGCCTCGGTTTATTCATCGTGGCCTTGGTGTCGCTCTGGCCGCTGACTCAGCGGAGCCCGGCCCATCCACAGGCTGATGGCGTGGAGTTTCTCGACAATGCCTACTAACCACGGCAAGGCGCTTTTTGTGCTCGGGAGCTCGCACCGGACTGCTTCGATCGAAATTCGGGAGCGTTTGGCCTTGGACACCGTGCGCGCCGATCAGTTGGCCAGGTTGCTACGGGGGCAACAATCCGTTGAAGAATGCCTGATTCTCAATACCTGCAATCGCGTCGAAATTTACGGTGTGGCGGATGGTCCAGATCTCAAGCCCGCGCTGCTCGCCGAGCTCTCCGCCCTCCATGGCGTGCCGGTTTCCGAGCTCGATAACCATAGCTTTTGGCTGACGGGTGAGGATGCCGTGCGCCATGCGTTCGAAGTTGCTTCAGGTCTGGATTCGCAGATGGTGGGCGAAAACGAGATACTTGGCCAGCTCAAGGCGGCCTATGCGCAGGCTTCGGATCTGCATTACACCGGACGGGTCCTCAATCGCGTCTTTCAGAAAAGCTTTCAGGCGGCCAAATGGGTTCGCACGAACACCGGCGTATCCAAAGGGCAGGTGAGCATTGGCAACATTGCCACCGAATTGGCGATTCGGGTCTGTGGCGACTTGACGGATGTTAATGTCGTCTTGATGGGCTCTGGCGAAGTGGGCGAGAAGACTACCCAGGCGTTGGTCAGCCGGGGGGCGGGGCGCATCGTTGTCGCGGGGCGCAACCTTGATCGCGCACGTGCATTGGCTGATCAATTTACTGGCGCTGCTGCTTCATTGGACCGACTGCCAGAACTGTTGAAAACGGCCGATATTGTCATTGGCGCCACATCGGCGCCGGAGCCGCTCATTACGCGTGAGCTGCTTAAGCCCATCATGAAACAGCGTCCGGTCCAACCGCTCATTGCCATCGACACCGCCTTGCCTCGGGATATCGAGCAGGCTGTCGATGAGGTGAACAACGTCTACCTGTACAACCTCGACCACTTGGCGCAGATCGCTAATGAAAACCTGCGCGCGCGTGAAGCCGAGGTCGCGGCTGCTCGCCAGTCGATCCTGGAGCGCGCCAAGCGGCTCTGGGAAAGCCTTGGCTAATATTATCTCTAGCCGGTCGAATGCAATGACGCAGCATTCACCAACGCCTGGAAAATGCGACGGTAGCGACTCTGGTAAATCAGGAATTCTGGATGGAACTGCACCCCAAGGTAAAAGGGTCGCGATTCATCTTCGATTGCTTGAATGACGCCGTTTGGCTCACGCGCAACGGCCGTCAGATTTTCGCCCAGATTCGAAATCGCCTGCTTGTGAATGGAGTTAACCATGAGCTCGTCGGCCTGCATCAAATCATGAAACCGACTACCCGGAATCAATTTAATTGGCTTGCGAAAGAAAGTCGCTGCCCAAACGCCAGTAGGATATTCCGCATTCTCATAGGCCGTACTCACCTCCATGTGCAGATTGCCGCCGTGGACTACGTTCATCATCTGGGCGCCTCGGCAGATCGCCAGCACGGGTAGTTGCTTCTCTCGCGCAAGCTTCAGCCAGTACACTTCCAATTCGTCGCGCAAACGGTCGTATTTTCGACCTTCCATGGCTTGGGCTTGATAGAGTTCGGGAAAAATATCCACGCCGCCGCCCACCAACAGACCATCCACATGCATTTCGCGGTATGGCTTTTTAGCACTGAGAGTGATCGGGCGCCCGCCTCCCAGGCGCACTGCAAGCGCCAGGCAAAACATCGCCAGTGGATCAGCATTTGTGGGGCTGGTAATGCCTATCAGCGGTCGCATAATCTAGGCGCTAGCTCTTGAACTCGGGTGGCAACTCACCATGGCGAACCAGCGAACTAATTACAAACAGCACCCCAAGCGCTGCCTGAGGATCATCTTCCAACAGCAAATCGCTTTGGGCGTCTTCGCTTTGTTGTTTCAACCTGCGCCACTTTTCTTTCATGGGCTCGGTGTTGATTTCGGTCGTCATTAGCTCGGCAAACGAACGCCAGGCAGACTCCCAACGTTTGCCTTCGAGCTCCTGCTTAAACTCATCCCAATGCCGACTGAGTTGCTCGAAGCTTTCATTGGACTCGATGCAATCCTGCAACGCCGAAAGCCAGCGCAGACCCGGAGTATTTGTCGTTACATCCTCTTTCGCTTCCATCGGCTCCACCGGTTGCCCTAAAACGGTTTGATATAGCAGCCAGGGAAAATCCACCCCCGACTCTACCGAGTGCACCAGACCTGCCCAAAAACGCGGATTGACCTCGATCAACACCGGCTCGCCTTCACCATCCCAACGATAATCGACCTGGGCGACCCCATGCCAGTTTACAGCGGCTAAAAGCTTCGCCGCACTGGGCTGAAAAACGGCGTCATCGATCGTTTTTCGGACGACTCCCTGCCCCTTTTCGATCGGGAACTGCTGCAGGTTTTGATAGGCCATATGCGCCACGAGTTCCCCCTGATTACACAGGGCCGCAAAGCAGTAATCCTCGCCAGGAGCTGTCGCTTGCACAATTGGCATTTCACCGCCAGACTCAACAACCTCTCGACAGTAGGCCAAGGCTTCGGCTCGTGTATCGCAGATGCGTATCCCACGACCACCGTGACTGTCCGGCGGCTTCACTACGGCAGGCTCGGGGAAGTCATCGCGCCGTTCCAGTTCCTCGACTGTTTGGGCCACTAACGTTTGCGGAATCGGTAATCCATTTGCCTCAGCAGTTTTGGCAAACGCCGCCTTGGATAAAACCGCGTCAATGGATTCGATGTCTGGCGCCGCCACCGTAATGTGCTGCTCCAGGCGCTCGCGATGACGCGCAATAATCGTTGCGTCACGAAAAGAAGGAATCAGCACATACGGCACACCGCTCGGCGGACGGTGTCGTTCGATGTTGGCGATCAAATCTTCCAGATAACCATCGACATCAGACTCAGACGAGCGATGGACAAAAGTGTCCTGGACATATTTCGAAAACTGTAAAACGGTCAGCTCGACGTCATCACAACCAATGACTTCCACCCCGCGCTTGCCGAGTGAGTGCGCAATCGCCAGCGCAATGATGCTGCGCCCATAGGTGAGAATGATGCGTCCCTTAGGTGTAACTTCCTGCATGGCGCAAAGTTAATCAACATCACGACATGCTCAAGTGGGAGCAGAAGTTTCCCACCCCGGAAAATCTACAAAGCGGCCAACGAACGCCCGCTTATTCGCCTACGACCTTCAGGTTACCCCGATTGAGCTCGGCGCGGAGTTGCTCCAACTCGGCACGCTCGACTTCGAGACGGTGCGCTTCCTCCACCAGTCGGTCTTCGGCTTCATTGACGAACCGCTCGCGCTCCCGAATGCTCTCCTTTGCAGCCACATGCAGGCCGATTTCCTGTACGAGTGAACTAATCTGACGAACCGCCTCCAACGTTTCACGCTGCGAAATTTCCAGTTCATCCAGGCGAGCCAAGAGCTTTGGCGTAAGTGGGCTTGGCGCAACTAAGCTCTCCTCGGACGCCGAAGACTCCTCTTGGACAGCGACAGGCTTGGCCAGCTTGAAAGGCGAACGCGAGTTCTGCGGCGGGCGCATTGTTGGGCGGCGCACTTCCGACGTACAAACCAACGCCATCCATTGAGGATCATCGCTTGATGTTTCGTCCGCATGCAGCACTTGATAATCCGCACTTGGCTTGCGCTGGATGGTGCGTTCAACCGAGTTGAGAATCATCGGCTGCTTGAAGGTCACCCCATCGCAATTCAGCCACCATGAGTCGCGCAATTGCTGGGACGTCATCTGAAATCGAATACCGCCTATGGTTACTTTCTTATTCATTACTTAATTGGATAATGAGGTGTTTCGCCCAAATCTAACGGCATAAGTGCTGCATCAGATAAGTAAAAAATTCATTAAATACAGAGCTTCATGTCAAAGCATAAGTTATACCACCCATAAAACCATTACACGACAGACCTGCTCGAATAGTTCGATAAGGCCCTATCACCTACCGTAAACGATTGTTTAATAAATGGTTAATGAACCGTATGGACAATGAGCCTTATCCATTATTTCTGAAGGACCGATCCAAGTGTATCTGAAAAAAATGCTCAGGATGAGCATTTTTAGCTCTAAAAGTCCTTGGAAGGGAAGGTGTGCTTGGGACTTTGAAGGCTCTAAGCACCCTCGATCAGGAGCAAACGCTGGAGACGCAGGAGCTTCAATACGCTCATGACTTCCCGACCGGCATTGCGCAGGGCGACTTTTTCCTGATTGTATTTATTAATGCCGAGCAGCACGCCTACGCCAGCACTATCGATGAGCTCGACTTGGCGCAAGTCCACTACGACGGCGCCCCCTGGCGTTCCTATGGCTTCTTGCATGGCTTGCTTGATGGCCACCGCGTTCGCAGCTTCCAGGGTTCTTGCCTCAATGGTCAGGATCAACGTCCCGTTCGTGTTTTCCGCGGTTATCATTGGTCGTGCAGCTAGTATCGTATGGGGGCAGTGGGGAAGGTTCTAGTCGAGCCCAAGGTCTTCGCGCTTTTGTTCAAGCTCGGCGTTTCGCTCTTCAAAGGCGAGCGTTTGGGTGATCAGCGCTTCTTCCGACTGGTGAATGAAGTTTGCTCGCTCGTCGAGCATCTGGCGCAGTTCCTCAAAGCTGTCCAACTCGCGGAGCATGTCGATCATGGCGTCGAGCGTATGCTGGAGGAGTTCGACTTTTGCCTCCATGTGCGCGAGTCGTTCGTCGGTGTCGTTCGCTGGTTCGTTCATTGCTTGATCCTGTTCCTTTTTACGCTTGGGCTGAATCTCCAGCCATGTCGCTTCTTCAAAGTCCGCCTGGGAAACATGCATGACGTGCATGGCGGAGCGTGAGAGTTCCTTGCAGATGCGCTCTACCTCGCGGCAGGGAACCGGATTATCCATTAGCTTGCCATCTACGGCCAACCACCATTCGTCGGCCTGGCCATCTTTTAAGAACTCATGCAACGCTGTGGTATCCATGCTTGAACGAGTATAAACTTAGAACCGCGTTGGCAATCACAGATGCAAGCAAGTACTTCATTCTGCTTCAATTTGGCTGGTCGGGGACAAGGAGCTACACCGCTAAAAAAGGTTGCAGGAGGCATATCAAGCATGTGATACATAACGCGTCATGAAGATTGCCCCCATACTCGTCAGCTTGTCTACGCTGTTTTCCCTTGGCCTGAACGCCTCCGTCACTGACGCCATTACGTCCAATGGCATTACCTGGAAATTCCACCAACCCGCCGAAACAGGAACCTTTATTACCGGAGATCCTTGGGTCGTCGGTCCGGTCGAGGTTATCAGCATTACCAATTCCAAGAATTCGCCCGACTTCACGCCTCGGAAAGGTCAAAACGGCTCAATGGTCAACCCGCTCACACAGGGCGATCGTCAAAAGCAGGGCTATGACGATGGACTTGGCAGCTACGATGAGTCGCTGAACGCTGGTCTACCCAATGGTAAACCAGTCGCGGTGAACAATCCACTGTCGCTGCCCGCCAACACCACGCTGATCTCCATGACCAGTTGGCTTTACAATAGCCCCACTGATGCTGAGCCGGGAACGCCCCGCTTTAATGGCGGCACCAAAGCGCCACGCCCGACCACCCGTAGCGCCGGTATTCTGACTGTGCTTGAGCAGGCGCCGCCCGCCAATGCGTTTCGCCCACCATATGCTGGCGGCGACAAGTCGATACAGTTCACCCTGGCGGATGTCCATTGGGACCGTTTGAAGAACCTCCCGGCTCCTGCCAACACGCCGAGCATCTCCAAGCTGATCGACAGCGTTCAGCGGCCTTGGGTTGACCACGTCTTCGAATACCTGGGCGGTATGGTCCACCCTTCAGAGCACATGCCGAATTATGGACGCGATATGGGCAACATCATTGCCGATGCTTCCCTGGCCGTAAATACCTCGATCCCGGAGGCGCAGAAGCGCGAACTCGCCATGTATTTAATCCAATACGGCATCGACGCAACTGGCATTGCGGACAGCGGCGGTGGTTGGCGCGCCAATGGCGGGCATGGTTTGGGCCGCAAGTGGCCCATCCTGTTTGCTGGCATTATGTTGGACAACGAGCATATGGAAAATGTTGGTCAGTGGGATCGCACCTTCGGTCAGGGCGTCGAATTTCAGGAAGATCAAAATTACTTCTATGTCTCTCAGGAGGACATCGACCGCAGCAACAGCGGCGCTTGGGCCCCGGATCACCGCAATGTCAAGGCGGGCCAGGCTACGCCGTACGCTCAAGCGGACCTCGGTTTGCCAGAGTGGGGCATCCGTCACGCCTACAAACCAGAGTCGGACAATAAACACATGGCCGCCAAATACCGCGACATCAACGGCGGCGTTGCGCCTGGTTATGCGCTGGCGGCGCTCATCATGGGCGGACGTGAGGCGTGGAACCACGAGCCATTCTTTGACTACTGCGACCGCTACGTTAACCATCCAGAGCGCCCGACCCACGGCACAAATGGGCTCAACGCCTACGTCTCGACAATGTGGGAGGAATATCGGTCCGAATGCGGTCCCATCTGGACTGCCGATCAAATGCCCGGCAAGCACATGTAGACCAAGCTTTTGCTAGAGGCGTTGGCGCACGGCTTCGAATAAGCAAACGCCGGTGGCAACGGAGACATTCAGGCAATCGACCGAGCCCAGCATCGGAATTTTGACCAAGTGGTCACACAGGCGGGCAGTTTTGCTGCGGATGCCCGCGCCTTCCGAGCCCATGACCAGGCAAAGTGGGCCGCTGAGATCGACTTCGTAAATCAGTTGGCTTTCCTCGTCGCCGGTGCCGACGATCCAGATGCCGAGCTCCTTGAAGCGCTCAATCGTGCGTCCGAGATTGACGACTTGTACGTAAGGGATTTCGTCTGCTGCGCCCACGGATACGCGACGCACGGTGTCCGTCAATCCGACGGTGCGATGTTGGGGGGCGATGACAGCGTGGGCGCCAGCGGCTTCGGCTGAGCGCAGGCATGCCCCGAGGTTATGTGGGTCCTGCACTTGGTCCAGGGCCAGGATAAACGGGTCTTCATCGAGCGCCTCCAATCGCTCAATCAGCTCATCCTCATCGATACGATCCAATACCTGTCGTTCGGAAACGTGGGCGTTGGCGCGTGCTTTGACTTGTTTGGCTCGGCGTCGTGGCATGGTTGAAATTCACGACACTAAGGTGTGCAGTTGCCGCCTGACAAGTCGCAAGCAAGGCTTGGCAATTCAAAATTTCTTTGGGTCGATTGGAGCGTCCAGTGAAGCTTATTTGTCAGTCTCGACTGACTGTTGGGCTTCCTTGTCGTTGAGCGCGTGGACTCCAGTGCCTACGATGTAGCGCTTGCCGCGGTAGCTGGCGACTTGGGCGAACCACCACTTCGGGCGTATGTCGCTGGGCTTGTTCGATGGCCAAACCGCGAAGGTCCAATAGCCCTTGGGGTGATTCAAGGCGCCTGAGATGAGCCCATAGACGAACGCTTCCTGGGCGGGTGTGAACTCGTGGTCTACGGCATCCTGGTAAAGCGGATCATACAGCAGTGTGCCGTTATCGCTGAGCACGAACAGGTGCGACTTATCGAAGTCGAACAACCATTCGCCTTTATTGAGGGACGGGAACGCTTTTTCCCCCTGCAGTTGAATCAAGGATACGGCGTCTTGCACGACGTTGCGGACCATGAGGCGCTCCATTTGCCAGTTGCTTTGCGCGGCGCAGAGCACGTATTCCGGCTCTTTGTGTTCGGGCAGCGTCAGCACATAAAAGTCGCCGTAGCCCAGGTCGTAGGGATCGTGCTCGATGTGAATATTGCGGACATAGGTTTTGGTGCTGGCGTCCAGAGTTTTAATCATCGAAGAGTGGGCAAATGGCTTTGCATTGATCTCGCTTACGTTGAGCAGGTAGCCATCGGCATTGTCGGCGTTCGGCCAAGCCAGAACGTGGCCCGATTCTGCATCAATCACATAGAGGCCAAATGTGTGCCGGTTCCACTTGGACTTTCCTTCATTTTGAAATGTCGCGATCGCCTTTTCGGGGTCCTTGCCGATCATTTCGGCCGCCTCATTCATGGAATAGAGAATTTGCGCGGCCGTCAGTTTATCATTGGCGTAAGAGTCAGTGTTAAAAAACATCTGACTGACTTGCGCCTGTGCGGTCAGCCAGGTTGAGAGCAAAAACAATGTGGCCGCGTGGCGTAGCATGTGTGCATCGTTTAGGGAATTGCCGTCCGTGACAAACCCGTGTTTGTGACAATTCAGTTAAGAGTGATCTGGCTTTCCGATATTGGCTTACTGCCTTGGCGGCTTCTGACAGCGGGGCGCCTGATGGACACGCGGCAGGGGCTAATACTCCCGGGCATGATCATAATCATAGTTTTCGGAGACTTTCCAGCGGAAGTATTGTTGCCCATCGGTGTAAGCCTCAGTGACGGCGAGCGTTTCTTGATTGCTTCTTTTGACGAATACGCGCTCCCATGTCTTGAGGTCGCTTGATGTCTGTAGTTCGCAAATCATGCCTTCTACGTTTTCGGCGGTGATTTTCACCCGCTGTGAGCCTGTAGACTCCACATTGGTCGAAGGCGATAGTGGCTGATCGATGCCGCCGTCACCCGCCAAAAGGTTTGTGAATGGCGATCGCTCATAGGCGCATTCCTTGATTTTCAGGACGCCAGTTTCTTCGATGTAAGCGTAATCGACAGGAAAAATCAGCCGAACCCAACCGTAGCGTGTTCTACCGTTTCGGACAATCTTAACGGCCAGATAGCTGTCCAGGCTGGGTGGGCCGCCCAATATATCATACCCGATATGGGGCAGGTCGCCAGAACGCCAAGTCCGGTATTCGTTATTTACCGGGCTGCCTTTCAGGATGGTGTTGAATGTGTAAAAAGGCTCATCGTATGGCAGGCCAATATCCCAAACACCCACATACACGCCCGTCCGGGTCGTCAGAGAGAGCCAGTACTGATACCTTCCGTTGCTATATGTGGTTTCGACATAAAAGTTAATGTCGGCGCCGCCATCCTTATCGACGTCGACGGTGTATGGCGCCGATTGTCCCACGCCATAGGAATTCCGCATCACGCGGATATCGAGCTGTGTGTGAATGTATTCTGCTCCAGCTATCGCACAAGACAGGTAAATTAGGGGAATGTAAATTCGCCACATCCGAAAAACATTGAGTAACGCAAGTGGGGTTTGCACTCAAAATCGTCGTTCTTGGTCAGTCAGTGGGAAATTTTAACCTGTCTGTTGCCACACTTTTCGACCGAACTGAATAAATCAGCTAAGCCGTTAAGGGTTCATTCATGTTGAGGGAGTATAATGGGAGGCGCTACTAGGCATTCACCATGCTCCATTGTGAGCTAAGCCAAAACCACTCAACTACTATTCGCTATGTATCGCACCTTCCCTCCAAGTCTTTTGTTCACGCTCATGACGCTGTTCGTCGGCGCGTCCATTGCCCACTCTGCACTGGTGCTGCATCTGGACGTGGCTAATCAGCAAATGACGTTGGTTGGCTCTGGGCCCTTCACCGACCTAACTGGTGACGCGGATGACCCGTATTGGATTCGCTTTAGCACCGATAGCTCGACGACCGGGACATTTTATGAGGAATATTTGCCGGATGACTTTGGCTACGTGAACGGGATGGGCAATGACCAACACTTTTTCGGAGACAGTAGTGTCGTTCAAGTTAAGGATAACGGCCAGCAACTGATCATTGAATTATACTTTCCCGCTTCTGGCCCGTCAACTGAGGGGTATTTAACTGGCGGCGTAGTGATGGATTACATGTCAATCACGGGAAACTTAGCCACGGCTATTGGCGATGGCAGTGGGCTATTCGGTAAATCCATGACGCCGTTGATGCCGAATCCGAATGCGACGTTCCCGTTCGATCCGGACTACGCGATAAGCATCGTTTCGGAGCTCCCCCCCATCCCCGAACCCTCGACAATCTATGCCTTCGTCTGTGGTCTGGGCTTGATGGGGCTCGTCGCATATCGACGAATTCATTCTCAGCGTAGAGCATTGAAAACGCAGCAGTAGCTCATTGCTAATCGGTCGCGCGGCTGTTGACGGCCTTTTGCTGTCTTGGATTCATTGTGTGGCATTTGGAGATTACCTGACATTCTTAAATTGGCTAGGCAACTTCATCCGTGTTTGCGCCAGTGGCGCAACTCTCCGATGCCGCGGGACGCTGCTACCACGTTTCCACACATGCTGCGAGCGCGTCATCCGCGATTTGCAGCGTGGCGTCGATGTCGGCGTTGGTGTGGGCGGCGCAGAGGAACCAGTTGTGGTGCGGGTGCAGAAAGGCGCCGCGCTTCATGGCCTCGGCGCACCATTGCTGCTGGCGCACGAAGTTGGTTTCTTCGGTGAGGCGATAAAAGGGGACCGCTGGCGGGCCGCTGGGCAGGATTTCGTGGCCGTGCTTTTCGCCGATTTTCACGAGGCCGTCGGCTAGGCGTAGGCCGGTTTGTTTGATCTGCGCAATGACGCTATCGCGCTCGATGATCTCCAGCGTTTTGAGGGCGGCGGCCATGGGGACCGCGCTGTTCCAATAGCTGCCGGTCAGGAAGACTTTGCTGGCGGCGACGCGCAGGTGCTCGGCGCCGAGGGCGGCGGAAATCGGGTAGCCATTGCCCAGTGCTTTGCAGAAGCAAACGATGTCTGGCGTGTAGCCAAACTCCGCATGACTGCCGCCGATGTTCAGGCGGAAGCCCCCGCGAATATCGTCGCTGATCAGTACGATGCCGTTAGCGCGGCAGATCTTTTCGAGGCCGGCAAAAAAGCCCTCGGCGCCGAATACGCTGTCGGCAAACACCGGGTGATGCCACGGACTGACAATCAGCGCGGCGATCTGGCCTTTGTATTTATCGACGAGCCCCTCGAACGCGGTCAGGTCGTTGAAAGCAAAACTATGGATGTGCTCGCGGTCTTCATCAATCAGGCCGCCATGGCCCGGTGTACACCACGGATCGACGCCGTGGTAGGAGCTCTTGAAGCGGATGATCTTTTTGCGCTTGGTGTGTTCGCGCGCGACTTGGATTGCCCACGTGGTGACGTCGCCGCCGTTCTTGGCCAGCACGCCCCAGTCGGCAAAGTCGACCAGCGACACCAGCTTCTCAACGAGCTCCACGAAGCGCTCGGTGGGGTGGTTAAAACAGTTGCCGAGCTCGCGTTGCTTCGCGGCGGCTTCGTCGACTTCCGGGTGATTGTAGCCGAGGATGATCGGTCCGTAGCCGCACATGAAGTCGATGTATTCATGGCCGTCGACATCCCAGTAGCGGCAGCCGTCGGCCTTCGCCGCATAGTAGGGACTGGCGCCGGGCAGGCAGGCCGCGGGGCTCATGTGACCATAGATGCCGCCGGGCGCGACCTTCGATGCGCGCTCAAACAAAGACAGGGATTTTTCGTAATGCGAACTCATCGTTGGGAAGTCTTGTGAGCTTAAAATTCTTGGCCTGAGATGAAAGATTTTTGGTGGAGCCCGGTGTCCCTACCGGGCTGTTTCAATTGGTTGGCGCTTGGGCGACGCAAGCCCGGTAGGGACTCCGGGCTCCACCCGTAATTCATTTGGGCGGATCGATGAAGCCCTGCACGCGCTCCATCAGGGCGTTGAGGTGGTCGGCCAGGGGCGCGAGGCCCACGATTTTAATGTCGCCGCGGCCGACGGCGGCCATCGAATCGAGGCGGTCGAGCACGGCGTTGGCGGCGATGGTGGAGTCCTTGAAAATCACGCGGACAGCGGGCTCGGTCGGCGGTTCGCCAACGCCGCTTTTTAAGGCGCCGCTCACAAAATTGATCCAGCGCGGCGTGCCGTTTTCGCCTAGTTGGAAGGCGGCAAGACCCTGCGGTCCACTGGCCAGCCATTCGCGGCTCTTTCGCTCTGCAACGCAAAGTTGGCAGGTCGCGCGCAGCGCCAGGCCGATCGACATTGGCGCAAAGAGTTGGCGGAAGTTTTCATCGGCCAGCTGTTCGTCGCTGGGCTTGAGCCACGACTCCATTTCTTTGGTCAGCGCGATGAAGGTCTTCATCTTGCCGAGGCCGCTGAAGCCCTTGAGCGGAAGCGGGGGCAGGGCGGGCTTTTCAAAAAACGTTGCCGCGGCCTGGCCGTCGCTGAGGAACATCAGCTCGATGCCCGTTGGCGAATCGCCCGCAATGTATTCGCAACCTTTCGACTTAAAGAAGTAACTTGCGCGCAACCCCGAGCGCGTGCGAAAGCAAAGCGAGAAGCCGTTGTCTTTGAGCAGCGCCTGCGCCTTCGGCGACGCCTTGATCACATCGTCCAACGTCGGAAACACCGCGTGCAAAAACAGGCGGGCTTGGAGATGCTTCAGGGCAACGACGGAGTTCATGGCGGTTACTAAGAAGAGAGAGGAAATGCTGACCTAGCAATTTTGATCATCACTCTTATCTTGTTTATCAAAAATATCTTTTAGCGCATTTGGCGCAAGCTCGGGGTGCTGTCGATAAATGGGGAAAAAGATGCTGGATCCAAGTGTGGCTAATACATGCCCAACTACAAGCGCCAGTTCACGGTGTTCATCTTCGCTTAATGCTTCTTTAGACTTATCCAATACCTCAATTAAGCTATCTTGGTATGCTGACGTGATGTCGGAGAGCTCTTTTGCAAGTGCTCGGTCTGGAACATTGGCGTGGTAGACTTGCATCAGTTGAGGAGTATAGTTCGCTACGTTATCTAGGCCAGCGACGCCAGTCTTTTCAAAATGTCGAGCGGGTGCTGTTGCGGGCGGACGAGGACCATTTTGGCCTTGGTGTCGGCGAGTCGCTCGGGGTTGTCGAGGAGCGGTTTGACCAGCTTGGGGAGCTGCCCGGCGCGGTTCATGACGAGATCGATGCCGTGGGCGCGCATGAACTTCACCGTGATCCACTCCTGCGGCATGATGCCGCCGAGGCCGTTGAAAATGATCGGGCAGCCGGCGAGAATACTTTCGCTCGTGGTGCCGGTGCCGGGGCGCGCGACGACTGCTGAGGCGCATTGCAGCAGCTTGAACATTTCGGTGAAGTAAGGCAGCGGCTTGATCCTGATTTCCGGGTTCGCGATGCCCCACACGTTGAGCGCATCGAGCGCGACTTCGTTGCGGCCGCAGAGCGCGACGACTTGCGGGCAGACTTTGGCGCGGGCCAGTCCGTCGAGCAGGTCGAGGTGGTTGTTAGCGCTGTTGGCGCCCGTTGCGAGCACGAGAATGAATTGGTCGGGATCGAGCCCGAGCGTGTCGGTGATCCACTGGCGCTTGGCCTCGGGCGAGAGCGGGTCGGCCCAGAACCCGGGGTTGAGCATGAAGCCGCCGACGTGGTTTTTATCCGCGGCCATGCCAAGGTGGGCAGCCCAGTCGCAGGTCTCCTGCACGGCGCCGATAAAGCCATCGCTCGCGGGGTTGACCCAGTGCTTGCTGAAGCCGTAGCCGCCGAACAGCTCGCCGCAGTAGGTGAGGCACTTAACCTTGTCCGCTCCGAGCACTTCCTTGGCCAGCGCGAAGAAGCCGTGGTTCAGGTGCGCGTGCGTGCTGACGATTACGTCCGGGCGGACGCGTAGGAGCTCTTCGGCAAAGCGTTCGCGGCCCTTGATCGCTGAGGCCTTGCGGTGCATCGCGGCGAGCTCGAGGAAATTGAAATACCCGTGGTGAAGCCAGGGCGCATGCAGCTGAATCCAGTTGTAGGTTTCGACGCCAAACTTGTAGAGGCCGTCGAGGCTCTCGAGCGTCTGAAAGATTTCGACTTGGATGCCGAGGCTGGCGGCGGAAGGATGCTCGGCCCAGGCCTTGAGCGAACGCGCGCGCATGTCGTGACCGCCGCCGGTGCTCGATGTCAGCACCAGAAGCTTCACGACTTCTTCTTTTTCTTTTTAGCGACTTTGGCCTGCTTGTCGGCTTTGGCTTTCTTGGCGGTTTTCTTCGTTTTGGCGTCCTTTTTCTTGGAAGGCTTTTTGACCTCCTTTGCGGCGGACTTCGACTTCTTGGCAGCCTGCTTTTTCTTCTTCGCCTTTTCGGCGGCCTTGGCCTTTTTCTTTTTCAGAATCTTCTTCAGCTTCGGGCGATCGCACTTGGCCACGATGTAGCCCACGCACTTTTCGCTGCCGCAGCGGCAGGGGTGGTCGAGGAAGCACTCGATGCTGTAACCGTAGTCGAAGGACAGCTCGTCGTCCTTCTTAATGTCCTGCTTGGCGTAGATGAAAATGCGGTCCTCTTCGTTGATGGCCTCGCAGTTTTCCTCGCAGCTGTGGTTGATGTATTTGGCGGGGTTGTTGTCGGTGTTGCCGTCGAGGTCGTATTCCTCGTTGAGGTCAAAAATGTAAACGAGCCCTTCGCCGGACTTGCGGGCCTTGGCGTCCCACTCGAGGCAGCGCTTCTCGGACTCGGCCTTCGGGACGAGCTCACCGATGTATTCGATGATCTTCTCGCCTTCTTTGATGTCGACCCGCGCAAACATCCCCTGATTGTGAATTGAGGAGCCGCGCAGTTCCCAGACCGGTTTCTTTTTCTTTGCCATAGTTGCCAGTATCGCGCGCATTGAAGCCGCTGCGGCCCCATTTAACAAGCGCAAATCCCCAGCATCCTGCCAACGTGTGATTTAACCGCAGAGAACGCAGAGAGCGCAGAGCCAGCAAACGCTAAGCTAATTCTCCATAAGATTCTTATACAAAAAAAATTCAGATTCATCTCTCTGCGTCCTCCGCGTTCTCTGCGGTTAATTCTTTTGTTCCTGTTTTCGGCGCCAGAGGTATTTCAGGCAGTCGACAATGCCGGCAAAGCGGTAGCTGGAATCAACGTAGTGCTCGATCACATAAAACATGAAATAATAAATCCGCGCGGCGCTCCAAATAACAGCCATGATCACCACTGCCCGCACCCAGATTCGTGCATCGAGCACCACGATCAGCGACGACATCAGCAAAATCACCGCAAACAGCGCGGCCTTGACGAAGATCCACCGGGGGCTCAAATCTTGAGAAAGGCGCATGTAATTAAATATCACCATAAAACGGCCGATAACTTGCTTAGATAGATTTGTTCGATGAACTGGCTCGCGCACGTAACCCTCTCGCCGCCGAATTGCGAAATGCAGCTCGGTAACTTGCTGGCCGATCTACTCAAGGGCCGCAAGTGGCCGGAGATGAGCGACGATCTCGGCGCGGGGATTAAGCTCCATTACCGCATCGACCACTACACGGATTCTCATGAACTGTGGAAGCGCAGTTGTCGCCGTCTGTCTGAGCGTGGTTACTTGCGTGGGGTGGTGATCGATGTGGTGTATGACCACTTTCTCACGAAGCACTGGATGAACTTTGCAACGCAAAGCATGCGCGATTTTCTGGACAACTTCTACGTCGAAACCGAGCAATACACCGAGGGCTTGCCGGATGATGCGCGCGCGTTTGTGGAGTCGGTGGTGGAGAGCGACCGGCTTGGACGTTACGGCGACCCGAGGTCCATCCACCGCGCGATGGCGCGCATTGACGAGCGTCTGTCCGAGCGCATTCGTCGCCGTGAAACCATGACGCAATACATCCCGCTCTTGGCGGATGCTTATGTCGGCATCGAAGAAGATTTCCTGGAGTTCTTTCCGCAGCTCATGGAACACGCGAACGAGGCGTGTTTGGTTTCTTAACCGCAGAGAACGCAGAGGCTTTGTTTAATTCGCACTCAGTGGCTCTGCGTTCTCCGCGTTCTCTGCGGTTTAAAATTCGTTACACGAGTCCCGCGAGCTTGGCGAAGGGATCGTTGCCGGGGTCTTCGTTCCAAGTGTATTCGGCGTAGCGGGCGGCTTCGTGCGCGGCGTCGAGGTCCATGACTTCGGCAATCAGCGCGAGGGCCATGTCCATGCCTGCGGTGACTCCGGCGCTGGTGTAGGTGTTGCCGTCGGCGACCCAACGCGCTTCAGCGATCCACTCGGTCTCGGGGCCTTGCGAGGTGGCCCAGGCGTAAGCGAGCTTGTTGGTCGTTGCGCGCTTGCCGTCGAGGAGCCCCGCTTTCGCGAGCAACCCCGCACCCGTGCAAACCGAGCACACGTATTGTGCGTTGTCGGCGAGGGTGCGCAGGCTGGCAAGGAACGCCGCGTTGTTCACTTCGCGGCGGGTTCCTTGGCCGCCGGGGACAATGAGGATGTCGACGCGCGTCGCGAGGTCGGCGTCGGCAACTGCGGTTGGGCCTTGCGCGCTTTGGATCGGGCCAACGCGTTCGCCGAGCATGACGATTTTAAACTGCTCCGGGTAGCGGCCAAAGAATTCCAGCGGACCAAAGACATCGAGTATCTCGAAGCCTTCGAAGAGGACCATGCCGACGGTGAGTGGCGCGCTCATCGTTACTCCGTGACCCATTGTTGGAAGACTAGGCAGACGCGGTCTTCCCCAAATCCAGCGGCGAATTCCCATGCGTTCCAGGGACGCAGTTCCGGGCCGTTGGGAAAGCGCGGATGGAGGATTTTCTTGTCCGGATCTTTCGCGAGGAGCTCTTGCCAGAGGGCCTGGATATCATCCGTTTCGATGCGAAAGAGCGGTGCTGGATTCTTGGCATATTCCGCCTCGTCAATGGCCAGGTGAAACTTGACGCCATCGCGCACGACCACGCATAGGCCGGGCTCCTCGTGGAGAATGCTAAAGCCGATGAAGTCGACGAAGAAGGCCTTCGCGGTGGTGAGGTCTGGGTAGAAAATGCCGGGGGTAACGCTGTTAAATTTCATACTAGGTGAGTGGTTACTTTGCGATGCAGAGTTAAAGCAGCAGCCAACTGCCGAGGCCGAGGAAAACCGCGAAGCCCACGATGTCCGTGGATGCGGTGAGGAACATTTGGCTGCTCTGCGCGGGGTCGAGTTTGAATTTTCGCAGCGTGATGGGGATCAACGCGCCGGCGAGACCGGCATAAGTCATCGAGATAATCATCGCTGCCAGGATCACGCCCGCTACATCCCAATGCCCGGCCAGGATGCCTACGGCGAGCGCCGCAGTAATGCCCACCAAGATGCCGCTCAGGCCCGCTTTGGCGGCTTCGCGGAGGAGCACTTTGCGCGCGTCCTGGTCTTCGAAATCGCCGAGCGCCAAGGTGCGGATAACGATGGCCAGTGTCTGCCCGCCGGCGTTGCCGCCGAGGCTAGCGACGATCGGCATGCACACGGCGAGGATCGTCATGTGGCTGATCTGATCTTGAAACATCGAGATCACGCCGCCGGCAAAAAACGCACTGAGCAAGTTAACAAACAGCCACGGGCTGCGGCGTTTGACGCTTTCGGTGATGGCGTCGCTGAGGGCTTCGTCGCCACCCGCGCCGAGGGCCTTTTGAAAGTCTTCCGTGGCCTCCTGTTGGATAATGTCGATGATGTCGTCGTCTGTGACGATCCCGAGCAGGTGGTTGTCGTCGTCCACGACGGGCAGCGCGTGGAAGTTGTGCTGCGCCATGATCAGGGTGACTTCTTCCTGGTCGGTCAGCACGTTGAGCACTCCGCGGACCTCGGTCTTCATGATGTCTCCGATGATCTCGTTGGTCTTGGCCATCACGAGGTCGCGCATCGACACAATGCCCTCCAGGTGGTTTTCCGCATCGACCACGTAAACGTAGTAAATGTGCTCCAACTCGTCGTCGAGCGTGTGGAGGTGGTCAACGGCCTGTCGCACGGTCCACTCCTTGGTCACCGTGGCGACGTCGGTCGTCATGATGCCGCCCGCGGAGTCCTCCGGGTAGCTGATCAGCGTGCGGACGGTTTCTGCGGTCTCGGGGTCGACGTCCTTGAGGAGGCGGTCCTGGTTGACCACTTCCATGTCGGCCACGATGTCCGCCGAGTCATCCGGGTCGAGGGCCTCGAGGACCTTCACCGCGCGGGACTGGCGCATCGCCTCGATGACCTCCGCCGCGTGCTCGCTGTCCATTTCGGAAAGCACGTCCGCCACGCCCTCAATGTTGAGCAGGCGCAGGACGACGCGTCGGTCGTCGACGGGCAGGCGGGTCAGCAAGCGGCCAACCGTATAAGGCGACGTTCGGGCGAGCTTCTCCTTTTCCAGTGCGTTGAGCGTGTTGGCTTCGGCGAACTGCAAAAGCTCGTCCAATGAATACTCATCGGGCGATACCGGGCTCTCGGGAAAAGGCATATCAGTCTGGCTCATAACGTCGACTCCGGCCTAACACCATGGCCCCCATTTTCACAACTTCAAGCCAACATCCCGGCAGCGTGCCGCTGCACCCAAAGATTTTGCTCCGCCATCTCCGCAAGCTCCGTCACATTGTGAAAATGGGCTTATCGGGGCGTTAAGGGCATGGGAGATACGTGTGGTCGCGAGGAGAGGGGTGGCCCAAAGGTGGCGCGGATCGTCTCGATCCGCAGTTTCAGTCTGTTGGCCAGCGAGTCGCTCAACGGATCGAGACGATCCGCGCCACCTTTGGGTCACAAAAAAACGCCCCAATCGACTGGCTGAGGCGTTTTGTTGGCATTTGCGCACTGCGCAAATCTATGGATGCAACCGCAGGTTGCCTATGGGTGCAGCGGCACGCTGCCTAAATGAACAAGTTCGTGCCGGTGTCGCTGGAGGCGCCGAGGAATTCGGCTACGCCGCCGAGCTCGACGCCGTCGATCAGCTCTTCTTCGCGGATGCCCATGGCGTCCATCGACATCGTGCAGGCGACCAGGCGGACGCCGTTTTTAACGGCTTCCTGCATCAGCCCGGGTAGATTGGGCAGATTTTTGTCGGCCATGCGCTGCTTCATCATCGCGGTGCCCATGCCGGCCATGTGCATTTGCGAGAGCGGGAGCTTGCTCGGGCCCTTGGGGAGCATCCAGCCGAACAGCTTGTCCATGAAGGTTTTCTCCGGAATCGCGGGCCCGTGGTCCTTGCGGAGGACGTTCAGCCCCCAAAAGGTGAAGAAGATCGTGGCTTCGCCGCCCATGGCAACCGCGCCGTTCGCGATGATAAACGTGGCCATGGCCTTGTCCAGATCACCGGAGAAGCAGACCAGCGTCGCGCCCTTGCGGGTGTTGCTGACCGGCGCGCCGCTGCTGGCGGGGGCCGGGGCATTGCTCAGGGCGACGCGGCCCACGACCAGACCCTTTTCCTTGACCACATCGAGGCACTCGTAGCCGTTGGCGCGGCAAAAGGCCGGCAGGTCTTTCTTGAAGCCGGCGTCGGACGCCGTGACTTCGAGCACCTGGCCGGGCTGGAGCGCGGCGACGGCGTCTTTGACCTTGAGGATCGGTCCCGGGCAGGCGAGGCCGCAGGCGTCGAGTTTGATCGTTTCGAGGTTTTCGGCGAGTGGGTGGGCCATGGTATGGGCGGATGGTTGCAGTGAAGGGGGGGGCGCGGGCGTCTCGTCGTTGGCTTGCAGGCTGGGCTCGACCCGGCGTCCGCCGACGTGGGCATAGGTATCGAAGCCGTTCTGGGCCAGGATGCGGGCCGCGAAATAGCTCATCTTGCCGAGCGCGCACATGGTCAGCACGGGCTTGCTCTTATCGAGCTCGCTGAGGCGGGTGCGCAGGTCGTTGAACGGGATGTTCAGCGAACCGGGGATCGGCTGCAGCTCGACCATTTCCACCGGGCGCACGTCGATGAGCTGTGCGCCTTCGGGGGCTTCGGCGAGGGTGAAAACGGGTTTCACGAAGCCGTCGCGGAAGTTGTTGGCCGAGAAGGCGGCGGTGTTGAGGACATCCTTGGCCGAGCCAAAGGGTGGCGCGTAGGCGAGCTCCAGGTGCTCGAGGTCTTCGACGCCGAGCTTACCCTTGATCGCGGTGGCGAGCACATCGAGGCGCTTGTCCACGCCGTCCGCGCCGAAGGCCTGGCCGCCGAGGATTTTGCCCGTGGCCTTGTCCCACAGCAGCTTGACGGTTACGTGGGTCGCGCCGGGGAAATAGCCCGCGTGGTTGTAGTCGGTGACGATGGTCTTGCCGAAATCAACGCCCAGTTGCTGGAGGCGCTTTTCGGTGTGGCCGGTGACCCCCGCCGTGACGTCGAACACGCGGACAATGGCCGTGCCGATCGAGCCCGGGTAGGGGCGGGCGCTGACGCCGGAGAACATGTGGTCGGCTGCCGCGCGGCCCTGGCGGTTGGCCGGGCCACCGAGCGGAATCGCGGCCGGGCCACCGAGAATGGGGTCCACGGTTTCGCAGACGTCGCCAATTGCGTAGATGTCCGGGTCGTTCGTTTGCAGGTGGGCATTGGCCTTGATGTGGCCGCGGGCGCCGAGCTCGAGGCCCGCATCCTTGGCCAAACCGCTTTCCGGACGGACGCCGATGGACAAAATAATCAGGTCGGTCTCAACGGAGCTGCCGGACTTGAGCTTGGCCGAAACGGCGTTGCTGGCGGCTTCGAAGGACTCCACGGCGTCGCCGAGCACGAGGTTCACGCCATTGTCGCGCAGCTCGGCTTGGACGGCTTGGACCATTTCGGGGTCCATTTGCGGCAGCACTTGCTCCTGCAATTCGACGAGCGTGACGCTCTTCTTAATATGAATGAGCTGCTCGGCCATTTCGAGGCCGATGAAGCCGGCGCCGATGATCAGCACGCGCTGGGCGGAGCTGGCTGCGGCCTTGATGCGGTCCATGTCCTGCAGGTTTCGCAGGGTGAGGACTTGCGGCAGGTTGATGCCGGGCAGCGGCGGGCGCAGCGGGGAGGCGCCGGGCGAAAGAACGAGCTTGTCGTAGGGCAGGTCTTCCTCGGCGCCAGATTTCAAGTCCTTGATTTTCAAGGTCTTGGCGCCACGGTCGATGGACACGGCCTCGGTGAGGTTGCGCACGTTCAGCTTGAGCATCGCGGTGAGCGATTGCGGGGTTTGGACGGCCAGCTTGGAGCGGTCCTGGATTTCACCGCCGATGTGGTAGGGCAGACCGCAATTGGCGAAGGACACGTCGGGCCCGCGCTCAATGACGGTGATTTCGGCGTCTTCGCTGAGGCGACGGGCGCGGGCGGCGGCCGAGGCGCCACCGGCAACGCCACCGACGATGACGATGCGTTGGGGGGAGGGGGACTGACTGGTTTTGGGGTTCATGATGCTGGTGCGATGGAGGGCTATTGGGCGGTGGATTCTTCGGCGATGGTGCCGAGCGTGCATTGGAAGGAATGACAGAAGTGCTTGATGGTATTTAAGTTAAGCGAATACCGAACTTGGTTGCCGCGATGCTCCGCATGAAGGAGTCCGCCTTCACGAAGGGCTTTCAGGTGTTGGGATACCGTGGGCTGGGCTAGGGGGAGGGTATTGACCAGCTCCCCGCATGAACTGGGGCCATGCTGTTGCAGATGCGTCACGATCGCGATGCGAGCTGGGTGGGCTAGACATTTGGCGAAGTCTGCGAGCTCGATTTGCTCGGAAGTGAAAATGTTGGATTTCGAGAAGGTCATGATTGTATATTGTAAATATACGATAATAGTAGCGGTTTCGACCAAATCCTTTCACGAAAAATGCGGAATTTTTGAATATTCAGGCATTTTCCTGGGTTAACTGGTAAGTTCGTGTCACGGAATGCATTTGCCTTCTGTGCAGATAGGTCTTCATTATGACCCAGTTTTTTGAATGGCTGGACCGATTCGCAGATTTGCTCACCGACGAGGTGGGGTGGCTGTCGCCTTGCTTTGTTTGGCGACGGCTTGCTTGTGCGCTCAGGATTCCGTCGAGGCGGAGAGCGAGGGGAACTCGATTTCCGAAGAAGCCGCGCCGACATCCCTTAGTGCGATGCCGGTCAAAATGATCTCCGACTGGCCGGAATGGCGTCTAAAAATTTTGGCGGGCGACGACGCTTTACAACTCGGCCTGCCGGGTTTGGCGGAAGGATTCTATCGCGGCGTGTTGGAAAAGAATCCTGATTTGAACAGTGAGGCTAAGGCGTTGCTTGGCGTTAAATTGGCTTCGGCTTTGATTGCTCAACGACGTTTCAGTGAGGCCAGGGAGGCCCTCCCCCCTGAGCCGGGCGCGATTGCGCAAGCGGTCACCCTGCGGCGCGCGATTTTGGCCTATCACGAGGGAAATTTAACCGCCACGGCTAATTTACTGTCCAGGATTCGTCCTGCAGACCTGAGTTTGGCGGATCAGCCCTGGTATTTCTTGCTGCAAGGCATGGAAGCTCGTGCGCGGGGAGATCAGACGGCGAGCGCCGTCGCCCTCGAAGAAGCCTTGGAACTGGCGGTGTCGCCAGCTCAGCAGGCGCAGATCGAGGCGGTGCGGCTCAAGGGCGTGGTCATGGCCGGTGAAGACGATCTCGAGACGCTCAAGACCTTGCAACGTCGTGTCGAGGATACTCGCGGCACGCGTGCGGGGTTTGATTTTGCCCGGCAAATGGCCGTGGTGCTCGACCGCTTGAACCGCAAAGACGAGGCCATCGCAGTCCTGCGCGACCAGATGAGCATGCTTACCGACCGCGAGAAGGCGGAAGCTGGTCAAATGCTGTTGCTGATTGGCCTGATCTCCGGTCGGGATTCCGCTCGGGGTCAACTGGCGTTTCGCGAAATTTTGGAAGGCAAAGGCGAGGTCGACACTCAGCGGTTGGCGTTGTATCTCCTCGCGGCATCGGCCACCCAACCGGGTGACAACCGCATGGCTTTTCGTAAGACGCTGGATGAACTGATAGCGAAATCCGGCCATCCATTAACCGACGAGTTGCTGATGCTCCGTGGGCGCTTATCTTTGGAGAGTGGCGATCCTGCGGCGGCGGAGGCGGATGTCCGCGCGTTGATCGAGGGCTACCCGGCCTCCCCCCTGGTGGGCAGCGCCCTGTGGCTGCGCGCCAATATCGCCTGGCAAGATGGGCGCTACCGGAGCGCTGCTGAGGCCTTGGGGCAGATTCGTGATAAAATGCCCGCTGGTCCCGCCCGGGTGCGCATTGGCGAGCAAATTGGCGACCTGCTATTCCTGAAGGGGGACTATGCCGCCGCCGCAGACATGTATTCCGGCGTGTTGAACGAGAGCAAGGTGTCCGTCTTTGAAAACATGCTTTTCTATCAGGCGATTCTGGCCAATACCCTGGCCGAACGCTGGAGTAATGCCCGGGCGCTGCTCGATGCAGATAGCAAATATCCCCTGGATATCCGTTGGCGCGCCGAATGGATTTACCTCAACGGCTTGCGCGCAGACGGTCAGGCACAAGCGGCGCGCGACCGGTTGAACCAGTTGATGATCAGCCAGCCTTTGCCGACAGATCAGGACCTGCGCTGGCGCATTCAGTGGCTCAGTGCGCGGCTCGCCTACGACACTGGCGCTTCGGAAGATGCAGCGCTGGAAGCCCGCATTCTGGCGTCGGAGGTCGAGCAGGTTGTGGCGTCGGAAGAGGGATGGCCCGTTATCGGCCCGGAAATCGTGAGCCACCTCCGGCTGCTGGAAGGGCAGGCGATGATCCGCTCGGGCAAGTCCGAGGAGGGGTTGGCCAAGTTGGCCAAGCTGCGCGAAGATTACCCCGGAAGCGATCCGGCGATTCTTTCTATATTAGAAGAGGCGCGTTACTTTGCGGGCAAGTTCAGTGACGCCGAGGCGCAGCGTCGCCTGCGTGAGCTGGCCGACCGTTACCGCGACAGCCCCCACGCGCCCGCTGCGCTTTATGAAGCGGCTATTCTGGCCGACCGACAGGGGTTAGAGTCCACGCGGCGGGAAGCGATTACCATTCTCAACGACCTGATCACGCGCTACCCGGATCACCCGCTGGTGTTCCGCGCGCGGTTGCTCCAGGGGAACATCGCGCGCCAATTAGGCGACTTCGGCGATGCCCGGTTGGTTTATGAAACGGTGATCCGCGACTACGCTAACCATCCAGAGGTTTACTTGGCCCAGCTTTACCGCGCCAACACGCTGCTGGCGCGCTCGGGCAACGACCCGGCGCTCCTTGATGAAGCGCAAAACGGCCTGGAGCGTCTGGACCAGCCCAGCGTGCCGATCGATGTCCGCGTCGAAGCCGGCTACACGCTGAGCCGCATTCAATTGCAATTGAACAACCCGCAGCGCGCCGCCGAAACGCTTTGGCTGGTGATTTCCCGCTACCTGCGCGACCCGTCGGCTGCCGCTGAGTTGGGTGTGAACGGCAAGTATTGGATGTCACGTTGCCTGTTGGAACTGGGCGACATCCTGGAGCGCGAGGGCAAGGTGGAGGACGCGCGCGAAGTGTATTCCCAGATTAGCAAATACGGCCTGCCCGGCCAAAACCTGGCCAGCGCCCGCCGGGAAAAACTGCGCCAACTCGCCGCCACCACCCCGGCGCAAAATTGAGGATTGCACCCATTGCTCACCGGCTAAACTAGTTCGCATTGATTTAAATGGAGTATTTCGACTTATCGCTCATCGAAAAGGGCGGCCCGATTATGTGGCCGTTGCTCGCGCTTAGCCTGCTGGGGTTTGTGTTCTTTGTGGAGCGTGCGCTCTATTTGCACCGGGGACAGATCCCGGCCAGCGCCTTTCTGGACGGCATTAAAAACCTTGTGCGCAAGCAGCGCGTGCTGGAAGCCCTGACCGTTTGCGAGGAAACGCCCGGGCCGACTGCCGCCATTGTGAAAGCGGCGTTGATGAACTTTGACCAGCCCGAGCCGAAAATCCGCTCATCGGTCCAGGAGGCGGCGATCATTGAGATCCCGGCGTTGGAGCGGCGGATCGGCACTATCGCGGCCATCGCCAAGGCGTCGCCAATTCTGGGCTTGTTGGGCACCGTGGTCGCGCTGATGCAGGCTTTTTCCGTCATGCAGGCGGAGGGGCCTTATGCAAATGCGTCTATTTTCTCCGGTGAAATTGCCGAAGCGCTGATCACCACGGCGACAGGACTCGCGATCGCCGTCATGGCCTACCTCGCACACCATTTCCTCCATGGCCGCGTCCGCGCGCTGGTGCACGATATGGAGTGGGTGGCCAATGAGATCATGCAGTTCCTTTTGTTGGATCTACCGGACGAAATGGCAGGGCAGGAAGCCACCAGCGAAACCGGCATTGAGGACCCGTTTATCCCGTCCGCCGATGATGAGCCCGAAGCCTCGCCCGCCGAAAAAACGACCTAAACTCTTCACTTCCACACCTCTCCACTGAGTAACTTATGTCGCTCGTTCAGCCACTCAATTTGCAAAGTCACCTGCGGACACCGCCCACCGGCGCGGATGTGGCGGCGCTGTTCGACGTGTTGCTGATTGTCGCGATGTTGTCGCTGTTGGGGTCGCGCTTTGTGTTCGCCCCGGGGAGCACAGTGGGGCTGGATGAACTGCAGTTGCCGGAATCCAGCTACACTGAGCTGATTGGCGTGCCGACGGTGGATGTGTTGACCCTGTTGCAGGACGACCGCGTCATTTACGACGGTCAATTCATGACTGCGGAAGCCTGGTCTCAGGCCTTGGAGCAGGACATGGTCGAGGTGCGCCGCACGAACAACGCCATCTTGCTGATCAAGGCCGACGCCAGGATCAGTTTGCAGGCGTTTTTGCGAATTTCAGATCGGGCGCGTGAAGCTGGCTACACTCGTGTCCAGATCGCCGAGCGGCCCGCCAAGCCAAATACCGGCCTGCAATCGACGAGGACCGGCGACATTGGATCGATTCTGCAATGAGCGACTCTGCGGCAGTGGGCGCCGGTGGGGCAGGGCGTCGCGAGGAAAATATTTGGCGCAACCCGATTGCCATCTGGGCCCTTGTGTTGGGCATCGTCGCGCATTTTGCGGGTTTTTTCGCCTTCAATCTCGAACTGCCCTCGGACGAAGTCGCCCCAACGCCGCCGCCGGAGATTTATTACACCGGGGCCAATGAACACCTCGACAAGCTCATGCAGGAGCAGTCGGAGTTGCTGGACTTTGAACCACTTTTTCTGCCGACGGCGCGCAATGCCTCGGTTTATTTGGATTGGGAGCAGTTGGTGGAGCGCACTCAGCCGTTTACAGACTTGCCCGCCCGTCTGCTAATCAGTGAGGAGCGTTTTCCGGAAGTGACGGATCGCGAGGAAACTCCGCTCAATGATCCGCAGGACATGCTGGAGCGCGATGCGGCTGGCAGTTTTGGCGCCTTTGGCCAGCTTTCGGATGGGCAGACGACGCTGACCAACCGAGGCGGTTCGGTTGAGGTTTACCGGGAGGGGAAACCGCAAATGGTTCTGCAGAAGGAGCTTAAATCCGGATTTTTTGATGAGGCCGGCAATAACCTGAGCGGCGTTCAGGAGTGGCGCTTGACGGTGGGCGAAGTTGGAGTCGTTGGTCAGCCCTTGTTGACTCGCGGCAGTGGATTAGAGTCTGTCGACGCGGCGGCGTCAGGGTATTTGGTGGCAAATATTCCTAAATGGGGCTTGGCGCCGGGCTATTATCGTGTTGTTATTGGCCCTTAAACCCGTTTTTCCCGCCAGTTCCTCGCTGGTGGAAAAATATTTTTAAAATTTTAATTGACGGAGAGGAATCCGCTTAGCAATCTCGCCAGCTTTCCGTTTTTTCCCGGTAACGGGAGGGAACGGTTTTTAATGCTCTGGTAGCTCAGTAGGTAGAGCGCGTCCTTGGTAAGGACGAGGTCGGCGGTTCAAGTCCGCTCCGGAGCTCCATTCCAGTCTAGCTTCCTTCCACACACACACACGAACATCAAACATGGCTAAAGAAACCTTCGAACGCACGAAACCTCACGTGAACGTGGGCACCATCGGTCACATTGACCATGGCAAGACCACGACGACCACTGCTATCCTCAAGGTGCAATCCGACAAGGGTCTGGCAGAGTTCAAGTCCTATGCAGACATTGCTAAGGGCGGAACGGTCCGCGACGAAACCAAGACAGTTACCATCGCTGTAGCGCACGTTGAGTACGAAACCGCGAATCGTCACTACGCACACGTTGACTGCCCTGGGCACGCTGACTTCGTTAAGAACATGATCACGGGCGCCGCTCAAATGGACGGTGCGATCCTCGTGGTTTCCGCCGCTGACGGCCCCATGCCGCAGACTCGCGAGCACATCCTGCTTGCTCGTCAGGTGAACGTTCCGAACATTGTTGTGTGGTTGAACAAGGTTGACCTCCTCGACGACGAAGAACTCCTTGAGCTCGTCGAAATGGAAGTCCGCGACCTCCTTTCCAAGTACCAGTATGACGGTGACAACATCACCATCGTTCGTGGTTCCGCTACCGCAGCTCTTGACGGCAAGCCCGAAGGCGTTGAAGCAATTGGCAACCTGATGGACGCCATCGACGCTGACATCGACGAGCCAGAGCGCGACATCGACAAGCCTTTCCTCATGTCGGTTGAGGACGTGTTCTCCATCACCGGTCGTGGCACCGTTGCTACCGGTCGTATCGAGCGCGGCATCATCAAGGTCGGTGAAGAAGTTGAGATCGTTGGTCTGACCGACACTCAAAAGACCACTGTTACCGGTGTTGAAATGTTCCGCAAGCTTCTCGACCAAGGTCAAGCTGGTGACAACGTAGGTCTCCTCCTCCGTGGTATCGACAAGGACAAGATTGAGCGTGGCCAAGTTATTGCTAAGCCCGGTTCGATCAAGCCGCACAGCAAGGCAGAAGCCGAAATCTACGTCCTGACCAAGGACGAAGGCGGCCGCCACACTCCGTTCTTCAAGGGTTACCGCCCGCAGTTCTTCTTCGGCACCGCCGACGTGACTGGTGTGGTCAATCTGCCAGAAGGCGTTGAGATGGTTATGCCTGGTGACAACCTTACCATCAATCTTGAGCTCGGTAAGTCCGTCGCTATGGAAGAAGGCAAGCGCTTCGCGATCCGCGAAGGTGGCCGCACCATTGGCGCTGGTCGTATCACCAAGATTACCCAGTAGGTATTGACATTTCCCAACCTTCGCCGGAAGCCCAGAATCGGGCTTCCGGCTTGGTTGTTTTAAAATCAGATTCCATTATTTTAGTAGGGCGATAGTTCAATTGGTAGAGCAGCGGTCTCCAAAACCGCAAGTTGGGGGTTCGACTCCCTCTCGCCCTGCCACTTTCCAGCAAGTGTGGAAGTGCAGATGTTCTGAGGTGCGGAAGCTTTCGCGTCTCGCAATCAATCTAAACTCTACACTCCCCCCCACCGACACACATCCACACCATTCAAAATGGCCAACCCATTTGCCAAAGTCCGTCTGTTTTACAGCGAAACGCTGCTCGAGCTCAAAAAGTCCCAATGGCCGAACGCCAAGGAACTGCGCGAGCTGACGGCTGTAGTGTGCGTGGGTATTGTTATTATTGGCGCATTCATTGCCTTGGCGGACTTTGCGCTTTATAATTTCGTTGCGCTGTTCACCAAGTTGGTGGGTTAAGCCCCCCCCCTTTATTTTTATTTTCCAACCGGTCCTTGATTCATGCCTAGCCCTATTCAGTTGAGCGAACTCCAGTGGTATGCCGTCCAAACGCTTTCCAATCAGGAAGCGAAGGTTAAGCGTTACCTAGACAAGTTCATCGAAATTGAAGAGATGGGCGAATTTGTGAAAGAGGTGCTGATGCCGACCGAGACCGTTACCGAGGTCAAGTCGGGCAAAAAATACACGAAGCAGCGCAAGCTTTACCCAGGCTACGTCTTCATCCACATGCGGGTGTATGACGAAATGGGCAAGGTTCTGCAGAAGCCGTGGTATTTCGTCCGCGGCGTGCAGGGCATCATTGGTTTCATTGGCGGTGACAATCCCACCCCCCTCAAGCAGGAAGAAATCAACCGCATCCTTGATCAGATCAAATTGGCTGAAGGCCATGAAAAGCCCAAGGTCGAATACGAAGTCGGCGAAGAAGTCAAAATCACCGACGGACCCTTTCTCAATCTCACGGGCCGCATCGACGAGGTCGATCCGGAGCGTGGCAAACTCAAAGTTTCCGTATCCATCTTTGGCCGCTTTACGCCGGTCGAGCTGGAATACTGGCAAGTCGAACGAGCGGAAGAGTCCTAAGCGGCGACCACTCTGGTTACCGCAACAGGCATTCGCTAATACCGCATAATATACAATGGCTAAGAAAAAAGTAGTAGGTCAAATCAGACTGCAGCTGCCCGCCGGCGCCGCCAATCCCGCACCGCCAGTCGGTCCGGCTCTGGGTGCGCATGGCGTGAACATCATGGGCTTCTGTAAGGAATACAATGCGAAGACGAAGGACCAGGCCGGCCTCATCCTGCCGGTGGTTATCACGGTTTATGCAGACCGTTCCTTCACCTTCATCCTCAAGAGCCCGCCTGCTGCGGTTCTCCTGAAGAAGGCTGCTGGCATCGCCAGTGGTTCCGGCGTGCCGAACAAAAACAAGGTCGGCAAGGTAACCAAGAAGCAAATTCTTGAAATTGTCGAAACCAAGAAAAACGACCTCAACGCGTCCAATCCGGAACACGCTGCCCGCATGATCGAAGGCACCGCTCGTTCCATGGGCATCGAAGTGGTTGAAGGCTAATTAAGGAGATAACACCCATGTCAAAATTATCCAAACGCATGGCCGCAGCGCGTGAAGGCGTTGATCTCACCAAGGCCTACACTCTCGACGAAGCTGTTGACGCCCTCAACAAGTTTCCGACCGCCAAGTTCGACGAAACCATCGAAGTTTACGCCCACCTCGGCGTTGACCCCCGCCAGACCACGCAAATGGTTCGCGGCACGGTCGCTCTGCCGCACGGTAGTGGTAAAAAAGTAGTGGTCGCCGTCTTCACCGAAAACCCCGATGAAGCCAAGGCTGCCGGCGCTGAATTCGCTGGCCTCGACGACCTGATCGAAAAGGTCCAGGGCGGTTGGCTCGACTTCGACGTCGCAGTCGCCACACCTGGCGCCATGAAGGAAGTGCGCAAGGTTGCGCGCGTTCTTGGCCCGCGCGGCATGATGCCAAACCCGAAGACCGGAACGGTTGGTGACGATGTTGCCAAGATCGTTCAGGAAGTGAAGGCTGGCCGTGTCGAATACAAGATGGACAAGACTGCGAATGTCGCCGTCGTCGTTGGCAAGCGTTCTTTCTCCAAGGAGCAAATCCTGGACAACGCGAAGACCGTGATCGACAGCCTCGCCAAGTCGAAGCCTGAAACCTTCAAGGGCGGTGTGTTCTTGAAGAGCCTCACCATCAGCTCAACCATGAGCCCGGGCGTCAAGATCGACGTCAAGGCTGCCCAAAATAACTAAGGAGGCGCCGAACCATGAGACCAGAAAAGCAATACCTAGTTAAGGAAGTTTCCGACTATCTCTCCAAGAGCGAGTACGTTTTCCTGACCGACTTCAACCGCCTGACCGTGGCGGAAACCGCTGAACTGCGTGGCCAACTCGCCGCCCAGAATGCAGAGTTCCATGTCGTCAAGAACAGCATCCTGAACAATGCCATCAAGGAGCGTGAGATGCCGAGCGTCGAAGACGTTCTGGAAGGCCCGACCGCGATCGTCGTGGGCGGCCCGAATCCCTCCGAAGTGGCCAAGGTTCTGATCAAGTTCTTCAAGGACAAGGAAAAGGTCGAAGTCAAGAAGGGCCTGCTCGGCGACAAAGCGCTGACCAAGGACGAAGTCGAAGCCCTCTCGAAGCTCCCGAGCCTCGACGAGCTTCGCGCGACGCTCCTCAGCCTGCTCAACACGCCGGCCTCGCAGACCGTCCGCGTCCTTATCGCTGGCCCACAAGGCCTGCTCAACGTGCTCCAAGCCAAGGTCGACAAAGACGGCGGCGCCGAGTAATCCACATCACTTTTACCCAAGGGTAGAAACAAAACTAACATCCAAAGAACCGTTCAGGGGGATACGTCCCTTAAATCGCCTTTCGGCGACCTGTCATTCAAGGAAATATCATGTCAGACATCACTAAAGATCAAGTTATCGAATGGCTGAGCAATCAGTCCGTTCTCGAAGTTGCCGGTCTCGTTAAGGACCTCGAAGAGAAGTGGGGCGTTAGCGCTGCTGCTCCCGTTGCTGTTGCTGCCGCTGGCGGCGCTGCTGCGCCGGCCGAGGCTGCTGAAGAGAAGGACGAGTTCGACGTTATCCTGAAGGCCGCTGGCGCCAACAAGATCGCCGCCATTAAGGCTGTTCGCGAAATCACCGGTCTTGGCCTCAAGGAAGCCAAGGAAATGGTTGAAGGCGCACCGAAGGCCATCAAGGAAGGCGTTTCGAAGGACGAAGCTGCTGAGCTCGAAAAGAAGCTCAAGGACGCTGGCGCCGAAGTCGAAGTCAAGTAACTCAATTACGCATTTCAGGAAGCAGAAATTTGTTTCAAGCATCCTTTATTACCGCAGGCAAGCGGGCTCGCCAAAAGGCGGGTCCGCTGTCGGCGTTTTCTAGCTCTAGGTGACAACGCTCGCCGACAGGGCGTTGGAAATTCGCTCCAGCGCTTTGTCGGCGGCCGTTTCAACCGCAACCAATCAGGTTAACCGAACAACACCAGTCCCATCAGAAGCACCATGGCAGATCGCATCAATTTCGGGAAGCTGAAGGAGGTCATTGCTCCGCCCAATCTCATTGAGAACCAGATTAACTCCTATGCGGAGTTTCTTCAGCTCGACACGCCTCCGTCGCAGCGCAAGGCAATCGGCCTCGAAGCCGTATTCCGCGAAGTCTTCCCCATTGAAAGTTACGACGAGGAGTCGACCCTCGAGTACGTCTCTTACAATGCAACCCTCTCGAAAATGTCCGAGATGGAGTGCATCCGCGAGGGCGTAACCTACTCGGTGTCCCTCTACGTGAAGCTCCGCCTCCGTGAAAACGAAGGCATGGTCAAGGACGAGGAAATCTACATGGGCGAGCTGCCCATGTGCACTGAGCGCGGCTCTTTCATCATCAATGGCGCTGAGCGCGTTGTCGTTTCTCAGTTGCACCGCTCGCCGGGCATCTGCTTTGAGGACAGCACACACACCAGTGGCAAGACGCTGCACGCTTTCCGCATCATCCCGGACCGCGGCACCTGGATCGAAACGCAGTTCGACCAGAACGACCTGCTTTACGTCTACCTCGACCGCCGTCGCCGTCGCCGCAAGTTCCTCATCACGACCTTGCTCCGCGCCCTCGGTTACAGCACCGACTTCGACATCCTGAAGCTCTTCTACGAGATCAGCGACCTGAAGATTTCCACCGCGATGGACATGGACAACGTGTCCAACCTCGTCCTCGTGGAAGACATCGTCGACGCTGAGCGCGGTGTGGTTCTGGCCCGCTCTTTTGAGCCGCTGACCAAGACGATTATCCGCTCCTTCGAAACCGCTGGCCTCGAGTCGGTAAAGGTGATCGACACCACCGTCGACGACGGTGCGATCATCCGCTCCCTCAAGAAGGACCCGACCCGCAACGACGAAGAAGCGCTGCGTGACATTTACAAGCGCCTCCGCCCCGGTGAGCCGCCGACAGTCGCCAACGCCAAGGCCCTCCTGAAGCGTTTGTTCCAGGACCCGAAGCGCTACGACCTCGGCCGCGTTGGTCGCTACAAGATCAATCAGAAGCTTCACCTGAAGACGGACCTCGAAGTCCGCACCGTGACGGTTGAAGACATCGTCGAAGCCACCCGCTACCTCTGCAAGCTGAAGCAGGGTGAGGGCACCATCGACGACATCGACCACCTCGGTTCACGTCGCGTCCGCACCGTCGGCGAGCTTTTGGCTAACCAGTGCCGCATTGGCCTGGCCCGCACCGAGCGCCTCGTTAAGGAGCGCATGACCCTTTATGATCAGAGCGTCGACACGATCACGCCGCAAAAGCTGATCAACCCGAAGGCTCTGTCCACCGTGATCCGCGACTTCTTTGCTCGCAGCCAGCTGTCGCAGTTCATGGACCAGATCAACCCGCTTGCCGAGCTCACCCACAAGCGCCGTCTTTCGGCTCTTGGGCCCGGTGGTTTGAACCGTGAGCGCGCTGGCTTCGAAGTTCGTGACGTTCACAACTCTCACTACGGTCGTATCTGCCCGATTGAGACGCCGGAAGGTCCGAACATCGGTCTGATCAACTCGCTTTCGACCTACGCCCGCATCAACGAGTTTGGCTTCATCGAGACGCCTTACCGCGTGGTGAAGGATGGCAAGGTTTCCGACGAAGTCGTTTACGTGACCGCCGACGAAGAAGAAGGCAGCGTTATCGCGCAGGCCAACTCGATCGTTGATGAGAACACCGGCGAATTCAAGGGCCGCGTGACTGTCCGCAAACTGGACGAAGTTTACGAAGCCGACCCGCTGGAAGTGAATTACATGGACGTGTCGCCGAAGCAGCTGGTTTCGGTCGCTGCGGGCATGATTCCGTTCCTCGAGCATGACGACGCTAACCGCGCGCTCATGGGCTCTAACATGCAACGCCAAGGTGTGCCGCTGCTCCGCACGGAAGCTGCATTCGTCGGCACCGGTGTGGAAGAGCGTGTCGCGATTGACTCCGGCACCGTGGCAGTGGCTGCGGTGGACGGCATCGTCGCCTCCGTGGACGCCAACCGCATCATCGTGACTGAAGACGGCGAAATGCCGACTGGCCGCACCCTCAAGACCGACGCCAAGAAGGGCGTTTACGTCTACGAGCTGCGGAAGTTCCTTCGCTCCAACGCCGCCACCTGCTTCACCCAAAAGCCGATCGTGGCCAAGGGACAGCCGGTCAAGGCTGGCCAAGTCATCGCTGACGGCGCATCGACTGAAGACGGCGAAATCGCCGTTGGTCGCAACGTGCTCGTGGCTTACATGCCTTGGAATGGTTACAACTTCGAAGACGCGATCATCATCTCCGAAAAGCTCATCAAGGACGACGTCTTTACCTCGATCCACATTGAAGAGTTCGAAGTGACCGCCCGCGACACGAAGCTCGGCCCGGAAGAAATTACCCGTGACATCCCGAACGTAGGCGATGAAGCCCTGAAGAACCTCAACCGCGACGGCGTTATCCGCGTCGGCGCCGAGGTGAAGCCTGGTGACATCCTTGTCGGTAAGATCACGCCGAAGTCCGAAACTGAACTTGCTCCGGAAGAAAAACTCCTCCGTGCGATCTTCGGTGAAAAGGCTGCGGACGTTAAGGACACTTCGCTGATCGTTCCCTCCGGCTGTAATGGCATCGTGATGGACGTCAAGGTCTCCAGCCGCGCCGACCGCGAACGCGAAAAGCTTTCGCCGTCTGACCGCCGCCGCCAGACCAAGAAGATCACCGAAGAATACCGCGCGCAGACCGACAAGCTTCGTGAAGACCTCACCGAAGCGCTGTCGAACATCCTGCTGGGTGAAAAAATTCCGCTCGACGTGACCAACGGCGATACCGGCGAAGTCATCATCCCGGCCAATCGCAAAATCACGAAGACCCTCCTGCGCAAGCTCGCCCAGGTTTCCAAGAGCATCTCGATCGATCCGAGCCCGGTTCGCATCAAGATCATGGAAATCGTCGAGAACTACCAGCGCAAGTTCGACGAGATGGAGGACGAGAAGGGCCGCAAGATCGAAGGCATCGAATCCGGCGCCCTCGACGAGTCCGGCGCGATCAAGAACGTCAAGGTCTACATCGCCGCCAAGCGCAAGATTCAGGTGGGTGACAAGATGGCTGGTCGTCACGGTAACAAGGGCGTTATCGCCAAGGTTGTTCCCGAGGAAGACATGCCGTTCCTGCCCAATGGCGAGCCGATCCAAATCATCCTCAATCCGCTGGGCGTTCCCAGCCGAATGAACGTTGGTCAGATCTTGGAGTGTCACTTGGGCTGGGCCTGTAAGGTCCTTGGCCTCAAGGTTGCGACTCCGGTCTTCGACGGCATTGGTGAAGCAGTTCGCCCCGGCTTTAATCCAGACACCGACGAACCGAAAACGGTTCGTGAGTTCCTGCTCAAGGCCGGTCTCCCCGAGTCCGGTAAGAGCAAGCTCTATGACGGCCGCACCGGCGACGCCTTCGACCAGGAGGTCGTGGTCGGCTACACGCACATGCTTAAGCTTAACCACCTCGTCGCGGACAAGATTCACGCCCGCGCAGTTGGCCCCTACAGTCTCATTACCCAGCAGCCGCTCGGTGGTAAGGCCCAATACGGTGGTCAGCGTTTCGGGGAAATGGAAGTTTGGGCGCTCGAAGCATACGGCGCGGCTTACACCCTGCAGGAACTCCTGACGGTGAAGTCCGACGACGTGGCAGGCCGCACCAAGATCTACGAGCAGCTCGTCAAGGGCGACAACACGCTGCACGCCGGAACGCCTCAGTCGTTCAACGTGCTCGTTAAGGAAATGCAGTCACTCTGCCTCGACGTCCGTCTGGGCAGCGACGACTCGCTGGAATTTAAAACGCAAGCAGGTTAGGGGAATGCTGAATTATGAAGGATGAATGATGAAAACCAGCAGAACGCAGTTTCGTAATTCACCAGCTTTCATAATTCAGAATTCATAATTCATAATTCTTCCGGAGGAAATAAATGAGCACGCAAGAAGCACGCGAAGCACTTGGATTCGACCAAGACCAGTCTTTTGACTCGGTCGGCATTACCGTCGCCAGCGCGGACACGATCCGCTCCTGGTCGCGCGGGGAAGTAAAGAACCCCGAAACCATCAATTACCGCACATTCAAGCCCGAGCCGGGCGGTTTGTTCTGCCAACGCATTTTCGGTCCAGTTCGCGACTACGAATGCGCCTGCGGCAAGTACAAGCGCATCAAGTTCAAGGGCGTCATCTGTGACCGTTGCGGCGTCGAAGTGACCGTTGCCCGCGTTCGTCGTGAGCGCATGGGCCACATCGAGCTCGCCGTTCCGGTCAGCCACATCTGGTTCCTCAAGTCGATGCCCAGCCGCCTCGGTCTGCTCCTCGACATGACCGCGCGCAGCCTCGAACGGGTCATCTACTATGAGAACTACATGGTGGTCGATCCGGGCAAGACGCCGATGGAGCCCAAGCAGCTCCTGACTGAGCAAGAATACATCCAGGCTCAGGACGAATACGGTGAAGACGCATTCGTGGCCAAGATGGGCGCGGAAGCGCTCCGCGACAGCCTGGCCCAACTCGAGCTCGAGATTGAAATCGGCACTCTGCACGAGCAAATGCACAGCACCCGCTCGAAGCAGATCAAGAAGAAGCTGGCGAAGCGCCTCAAGGTGATCCAGGGCTTCATCGACAGCGGCACCCGTCCCGAGTGGATGGTGCTCGACGTCCTGCCCGTCATCCCGCCGGACCTTCGCCCGCTCGTTCCGCTTGAAGGCGGCCGCTTTGCGACCTCCGACTTGAACGACCTTTACCGCCGCGTCATCAACCGCAACAACCGTCTCAAGAACCTGTTGCAACTGAAGACTCCGGACGTCATTATCCACAACGAAAAGCGCATGCTTCAGGAAGCTGTGGACGCGCTCTTCGACAATGGTCGTCACGGCCGCGCAGTCACCGGCGCTGGCAACCGCCCCCTCAAGTCCCTCAGTGACATGCTCAAGGGCAAGCAGGGCCGCTTCCGCCAGAACTTGCTCGGTAAGCGCGTGGACTACTCCGGTCGTTCCGTTATCGTCATCGGTCCAGAACTGAAGCTCAACGAGTGCGGTCTTCCCAAGAAGATGGCCCTCGTGCTCTTCGAGCCGTTCATCATCCGTCGTCTGAAGGAGCTGGGCTTTGTCCACACCGTTCGTGGCGCTCGCAAGATGATCGAAAAGAAGTCGCCGGAAGTTTGGGACATTCTGGAAGAAGTGACCAAGGGACACCCGGTCATGCTCAACCGCGCGCCGACGCTGCACCGCCTCTCGATCCAGGCTTTCGAGCCGAAGCTGATCGAAGGTAACGCGATTCGTTTGCACCCGCTCGTCTGCACCGCTTACAACGCGGACTTCGACGGTGACCAAATGGCCGTGCACGTTCCGCTGTCCGTGGAAGCTGTCATGGAAGCCAAGCTGCTCATGCTGGCCACGCACAACATCTTCTCGCCGTCTTCCGGTAAGCCGATTCTGACTCCGTCGCAGGACGTTGTTCTCGGTTCTTACTACACCACGGCTGACCCGAAGGTGAAGCCCGCCAAGGGCGAGCGCGTGCCGCTGATCGCTACCCGCGACGAAGTGATCCTGGCCGAGTCCACTCGCGCAGACTTCAATCTGCACACTTGGGTTGATTTCGTGAACCCGGATTACGGCAAGCCCGGCACCATTTACGGTAACCACGAAAAGAAGATCATCCGCACCACCGTTGGCCGCATTCTCTTTGCGGAAATCTGGCCGGAGAAGATTGGTTTCGTGAACTTCGCCGTCACCAAGAAGAAGCTCGGTGACCTGATCATGAACTCTTACAAGACCGCGGGTAAGCGCGACGTCGTGCCCGTGCTCGACGCGCTCAAGACCATCGGCTTTAAGATGGCGACCCGCGCCGGCATCTCCGTCGGTATCGGTGACATGATCATCCCCGAAGACAAGAAGGACATCATCGCCGAAGCCCGTAAGAAGATCGACGAAGTTGAAGGCCAATACTCGAAGGGTATCATCACCACAGGTGAGCGCTACAACAAGATCATCGACATCTGGACTGGCGCGACCGATCAGATTGCGAACTCCGTATTCCGCGAACTGAACGACAACCAGGGCCGCCCGGAAATTAATCCGGTTTACCTGATGATGGACTCCGGCGCCCGTGGTAACAAGCAGCAGGTTCGCCAGCTGTGCGGAACCCGTGGTCTGATGGCCAAGCCGTCCGGTGACATTATTGAACGCCCGATTCTGTCTTCCTTCCGCGAAGGTCTGTCCGTTCTGGAATACTTCCTTTCGACGCACGGCGCTCGTAAGGGTCTGGCCGACACCGCGCTTAAGACTGCGGACGCTGGTTACCTGACCCGTAAGCTTTGCGACGTCGCCATGGACTGCGTCATCACTGAAGCTGACGACGGCAACCGTGACGGCATCTGGAAGCACGCCATTTACGAAGGTGACGACGAGATCGTTCCTCTGGAAGACCGTATCACCGGTCGTTGCCCGAGCGAAGACGTCCGCAATCCGCTGGAGCCTGACGAAATCATCACCAAGAATGGTGAGATCATCACCGAGCAGATGGCTAAGAAGATCGTCGATGTTGGCATCGAGCGCATCAAGGTCATGTCGCCGCTGACGCACATGCGTAAGAACGGCATCCCGGCGCTTTCTTATGGCCTCGACCCGGCAACGGGCGACATGGTCAAGCCCGGTTCCGCTGTCGGCATCATCGCTGCGCAGTCCATTGGTGAGCCTGGCACGCAGCTGACCATGCGTACCTTCCACATTGGTGGTATTGCCACTGGTTCGATGAAGAATCCGGAAATCAAGGTCCGCAACTCTGGTCGTGTCCGTTACTCGGGCCTCCGCCTGGTGCAGACCGTTGATGGCGCGAACATCGTGCTCAACAAAACCGGTATGGTTCAGATCCTGGATGAAGACGACCGCGTGATGGAAGATTATAACATCGTGACTGGTTCGGTGCTGACCGTTCAGGACGGTGGCGACATCGAAAAGGGCAGCGTTCTGGCTATGTGGGACCCGCATAACATTCCAATTCTCTCGGAAAAGGCAGGTAACATCGGCTTTAAGGACATGATCCCCGGGGTTACGATCAAGCGCGAGCTTGACGCTTCCACCGGTCGTATTGCCACCGTGGTCATCGAGCACAAGGAAGACTTGAACCCGCAGGTTGAAATCCGTGACGACGCCGGCAAGGTTCTTGCGACCTATGCAATTCCGGTGGGCGCGCAGGTTTCCGTCTCCGATGGCGACACCATCGCCCCGGGCGCCCTGCTGGCCAAGACTCCGCGTTCGGCGTCCAAGACGCAGGACATTACCGGTGGTCTGCCGCGTGTTGCTGAGCTCTTCGAAGCCCGTCGCCCGAAGGACGCCACTGAAATGGCGAAGATCGACGGTGTGGTTTCGTTCGGCGGCGCAGTCCGCTCGAAGAAGAAGCTGATCGTGACCAATGAGGAAACCGGCGAGCAGGAAGAGCACCTGATCCCGCACGGCAAGCACATCATCGTGCACGCCGGCGACGTGGTTCACAA
This sequence comes from Cerasicoccus frondis, assembly GCA_031296915.1. Taxonomy (GTDB): domain Bacteria; phylum Verrucomicrobiota; class Verrucomicrobiia; order Opitutales; family Cerasicoccaceae; genus Cerasicoccus; species Cerasicoccus frondis. The sequence goes on from JAVDPC010000034.1 coordinate 57,608, forward strand.
GGGCCAGCACCTGACCGAAGGTTCCGCCGATCCGCACGAAATCCTCGACATCCTTGGGCCGAATACCGTTCAGGAATACCTCCTGTCCGAGATTCAAAAGGTCTATCGTATGCAGGGTGTGCCGATTAACGACAAGCACATCGAGCTCATCATTGCTCGCATGCTCCGCAAGGTGCGCATCACTGATCCGGGTGACAGCGATTACTTCTGGGGTGAGCAGATCGACAAGAGTGACTTCCTCAACGAGAACGAGCGCATCGCAGAAGCTGGTGGTAAGCCAGCCGAAGGTGAGCCGATCCTGTTGGGCATCACCAAGGCGTCGCTCGAGACCGAGTCGTTCATCTCTGCGGCTTCCTTCCAGGAAACCACTCGCGTGCTGACCGATGCGTCGACCCTCGGCAAGAAGGACCGCCTGACCGGCTTCAAGGAAAACGTGATCATGGGTCACCTCATCCCTGCTGGCACCGGCCTGCCGAAGTATCGCCGCCTCACCGTCAACGCCCTGGGCGCTCCGGTTGAGAACAACCCGATGGTTGAGCGCGATTACTCCCTGAGCGACGACGAGACCAGCGAATCGACCTTCACGCCGCAAGTCGGCTAAGTTGGTCGCTAGCGATCCAAGACTTTACACGGCGCTTCCGTTTTTCGGGAGCGCCGTTTTTTTGTGGTTAGTTGCTAGAGCACTTTTCATCTAGATTGGCCGAGTCAGGTGGAGTAGAGATTGGATGCAGCGCAAGGCGGCTTTGATTGAGCGGGCTGTAAGCCCGTGATTGAAATGCCAACGCCGCGAACTTCCAATCTGGCCCCAAGCCCAAAACCGAGTGCTTTTCCGCGCCAGCGTTGTTGGCTTTTCGCTCACAGGCTTCCAGCCTGCGACGCTCAAGCCGCCTTGCTGAACACGAAAAATCACTGCGGCCTGATCGGCCAATCTAGATGAAAAGTGCTCTAGAGATAACATGAAGTTGTCAGTTGGGGAGGATAGTTGTGCTTTATTAAATATAATGAAACTACGAAGCTTTTCGTTGACAAATGTACGAAGTTGTTCGTATATGTCTGTATGAAATCGAAATTACCGCGACCAACTGAATCGGAACTGGATATCTTGAAGGTCCTTTGGGCGCATGGCCCGCTGACGGTGCGTGAGGTGCATGAGTGCTTGGCAACGCAAACGGGCTACACAACGGTTCTCAAGCTCATGCAGATCATGGCCGAGAAAGCGCTAGTCGTACGAGATGAAAGTCAGCGGGCGCATGTTTATACAGCGGCCATTGATGAGGGGGAAACCAAGCAGCAGGCAGTGCAATCTTTGGCGGGAAAACTTTTTGGGGGCAGCGGCCTGAAGCTTGCCATGCAGGCATTAGGACAAGGCAAGGCTTCACCGGAAGAGTTGGCGGAGATGCGCCGATTGATCGACGCCATGGAGCAGAAACCGCAAAAGCGTAAACGCTAAGGAGGCAGCGAAATGGATACCCTGGACTACTTGCTCTCTCTGCCGGTGATGCAGCGTGTTGGCTGGGCGCTCTTGCACTTCGTGTGGCAAGGTGCGTTGATTGGTTTGCTGGCAGGTTTGTTATACCGGTTGCCCATTGCGCGCCATGCATCGACTAGTTATGCTATTAGTGTTGGGGCGCTCGTGCTTTGCGCGGTGGCGCCCGTAGCGACGTTTTTTGTGGTGGAGCCGGTTGGAGTTACGAGAGCTGAAGCAGCTCCGTTAGCGGCGATTGAGAACATTGAGGCGCCTGCGATTGCATTTGCAGAAGCACGGGCAGTGCCGGCCGCGACGGACATCGGCATTCCGAAGGCTAGCGCGTTGATTGTGGAAAATCCGACCGAGCCTGGTTGGCGGGAAACATGGGCTCAACTGGCGGCGCCATACGTTCCCTGGCTGGTGGTCGGTTGGTTTCCCATTGCTGTTCTATTGAGTTTGCGGCTGACCATTGGTTGGCGCCTGACCCGCCTGTGGGTGCGTAAAGGGAAACCGATTTCTCTGCCCGTCGATTTTGAAACGCTGAAGTTGCGCATGGGCGTCACGGTCGCAGTGCGTGTTCTGGAAAGCGCCTACGCCAAAGCGCCGATGGTGGTGGGCGCCCTGAAGCCGGTGATTTTGATACCGATCGGATTCCTCACCATGCTCACGCCGGAGCAGGTGGAGGCGATCTTGTTGCACGAATTGGCCCATGTGAGACGACGAGATTATATCGTTAATTTTATCCAATCCTATGTTGCTTCCGTTTTGTTCTACCACCCGGTGGTGTGGTGGCTGAATAGCAAGGCTGTAGCGACGCGAGAACTTTGCTGTGACGCGATGAGCGCCGAGGAATTCGCGGATAACGCCCAGTACGCGCAAGCGCTGGCCTCGTTGGAGTTTTGGCGCCAGAACCCGCCATCGTTGGCCACGGCGGCCACGGATGGTTCTTTGCTCCAACGCATACGCGCTCTGGCTGGACAGTCGACTTTGGAGGGGCCTAATGTGCGGGCGATTGCGAGCTTAGCTGCGGTGTTCTCGTTGTCGCTGGGGATTTCTTTGGCGGTCTATTCCAGTGAGCTGAGCGCCGAAACCGACGTCTTTGTGCGGCACCGACAGGCGCCACCCTCGGGCACGGTGGTGGATGCATCTGGCAACCCGGTGGAGGGCGCCCAGGTCTGGCTTTATCATTTGAAGTATTTTCATGGATTGGAAAATGGCGTCGTTGATTCCGTGCAGACTGATGCGGAGGGTCGCTTTGAGTTTTCGGATGAGCTACTGTTCAACGCCTGGCAATCGGACCCCGAGCGTGAACGCTATTACGTGGTGGCGGAAGCAGAAGGACTGGCGATTGATTTGCGGGCAATCGAGCCCACGACTGCCACGCAGGATATACAACTCGAATTGACCGCGCCCGAGCTACGCACGGTGTTGGTGCAGGACAAGGATGGCCAACCGGTGGCGGGGGCTGATGTCTGGGTGCATTCAATTTCGACCAATGGCCATGGTGCGTTTTTCCAGCCGGCCTTTGGCGTGATGCGGGCGGAGACGGATGCCGCTGGCAAGGTGGAGTTTCAACAACTGCCGAAAGGATCGGTGGTCTTTGCCGCAGAGAAAGCAGGTCTCTCGCCCAACTGGTCGGGTTGTGGCTCGGGCAAGGATAATCCCTCGACGGTGTGCCTGCGCCCAGGCGCATCGGTAAGCGGAGTTGTCAGGATGCCCGATGGGCAGCCAGCGGCGGGGATCCTGGTCTATGCGACGCCAAACTGGCCGCTGTTGGATTACACTTTTGCACGCACGGACGCGCAGGGGAGATACGAACTTACCGGGCTCTACGGCAAGGGAGACGCCTGGAATGACGGTGGCGGCACGGGCAGCTTTACCATGGGGGTAGACGATCCGGTTTTGGATGCGCCGTCTCAGGAGGTGCAACTGGATTCCGGGCAAACGATCAACGGCATTAACTTTGTGGTGCAAAGTGGAACGCCGGTTCAAGGCGTGATCTTGGACCCAGTGAGTCTGGAGCCATTGGCTGGGATCACTATCCATGTGCAGCATGCAGGAGGGAAGCTGAATTTACTTTCGGAAGATGATGGCGCCTTTCACTTCCGAGCGCCATCGGGCGAGGTTTATATCTCTGTTTGGAGCCCAACTAAGCGCGAGTACTATGTAGATGGGGCAAATAACGATGCCCGCCCACATTTCTTTCGATTTGAGCTTCATCAAGCTAGTCGAGATATTAAAATCTACGCCCCGAGTGAGGTGAAGCCGATGGTTGTCGCCCAGGGTCGGGTGCTGCTGCCCGACGGCGCGCCAGCAGCAAATGCGGAAGTGATTTTCCGGCTTAACCAATTGCGCGGTCAAATCGTTAGCGATACGATGAGGACGTCGACGCTTTCCGCTTCGAAAACCAATGACGCGGGAGAGTACTTCTGTAAAGAATATCCATTGGAGCTGGCTTTACAGGCGGTAGTGCGCAAGGGCAGTTTTGCTAAGGTGATCGATATGCCAGCTATCCAGGTAGATGGCGCGGCGTTACCCGACATCCAGCTTGAGCCCGCACTCAAACGAACCATTAAAATCGTGGATATTGCTGGGCAGCCATTGAAAGGCGTAGAGATCGACTACGGACCGCAGGTTAGCAATGGATCACTCACCAGTGCCGTTTCTGTGCCGCCTGTTAGTCGTAGCCTGCAGCATCGTCTGAAGACGGATGAGCAGGGAATGCTGGAGCTTCGTCCATGCATTCCGGGTTATCCGATGGACTTCTGGCTGGCGGACGCCGCTCCCTCCTGGAAGCGCGTGTTGCCAACCCTGCTGGAGGGAGATGAAGCATTGGTCTACACCTTGAGCGATCGCTTATGGGTTCAGTTTACTGATCCCGAAGGCGAGGCCGTGCAGGTTAGGCAACTGGCGACGACCGCGAGTGGGTTGGTCGGTCAAAACGAGTATGCCTATGTTCCGCTGACGACCGATGGCCTGAGCGTGGAGCAGGTGCAGGCGGGTTGGCGTAGCATCGCCAAGGAGAAGGTCATGTTCTATGGCCCAGGCGCCCGGTGTGATTGGTGGGCTGAACTCGAAGATGGTGTGCAGACTCCCGTGAAGGGCGTCTTCCCCGAGTTCTCGAATACGCTACAGCTCGTTGCAGAGCACATTGAGCAGACGGAAGGCTTGCCGCTGCCTGACGCGTGTGGTGTGGATGACATCGCGCTGTATATCTGTGATGCCGATGGCAATCCCGTTGCTGGCGCCAAGGTGATTAATGACCCGTATCGTGATCGCGATTCTGTTTCCGGCGAGTCCGATGCCGACGGTTGGTGCATCTTGCCCGGTGCGCGGAATTTGCGTATTTTCTACATCGAGATAACGCATCCGGATTATGCTCCGCAGTGGATTTCCCTCGTGCCTGAAGGTCAGGCAGCGCCGATCACGCTTCATCAGCAAACGCGTTTGCGGGGGCAGATGGAAGGGCCTGACGGGGAGCCGACCGGCAAGGTGAGTTTTCGCTTTGAAGCCAGGCGCCCTTGGCGGGACTCCCGTGGCGAGCCATGCGAGATGGAAGACATCTTTTATGATGTCGAAAGCGACGAAAACGGCGCCTATGATTTCATGATTTCGCCCGGGCGCTATCGTCTGGTAGCGGAGAGCGAGCGCGGCTACAGCCAGGTCATTTATTCGTTCGAAGTCAAGGAGGGTGTGGCGATGGCGTTACCCGGTCAGATGTCAACGGGCGCGCAGGTTGTCTTCAAGTTGCGTGATAGTATCACAGGTGAACCGGTCGTGGGCTTTCCAATTTATGTAAGCAAATCGATTGGTCCTTTCCATGGGGGCATTCGCGATGACAGTCAGCGCATTACGGACGAAAATGGCGAGGCGGTTTGGAATTCCCTGCCAATACGGCAAACCCGTTTTCCCATCGCTTCATTTGTTGCCCGGAAAAATGGATGCGAATACACGCGCTGGTGGTCAGAGCAACATGCTTTTTCTGGCGAACAGCATGCGAAGTTTGGTACGATGCCCCCCGCTGGCGCGGACGGCACCTTCGACATGGTGATGGACCTTCAGGAGGGGCTGAATGAGTTCAACATCACCGCCGAGCGCGGCATTCGTGTTTCCGGAACGGTGGAGTTGCCGGAGGAAGTCCCGGAAGGCTCAATCACGGCGACGATTGCGCCTGTGCGCAACCGGCGCAGCAGCTTTTCGGGAGACTCCCGCGCCAACGCTCAGGTAGATCGTGAAACGGGCGAGTTTGCCGCCTTTCTGCCTGCGGGTAATGGCGTAGCCTATCGTCTATGTGTTTATCACAAGATCTACAGTAACTCAGAAGAGCGGCGGACGTTGCCCGCGGCAATCAGTGCGCCGTTTGAGTCTAAGGCGGGCGATTCATTCACCTTTGACTTGTCGATGCTTGGCGGCGGCTACGTGAAAGGGCGTGTATTGGACGCCGAGGGGCAACCTGCTTCCAACATCACAGTGCGTGCGATACCGCTGGACCATGCCGGAGGGATTTACGAGGAGCCCAAAATCACGACACTGAGCAATGGCGAGTTTCAAATGGGCCCGATTCGGGAGGCCGAATATACGATCATTACCGAGCGCAGCTATCAGTGGAAGACCGAGCCGGATGCAGCGGCTCATGCGGCGGTGGTAAGCCGCGAGTTGACTGACTTGGGGATTATCCAGGAGAAAACTCCCTGAGGGGGATCGATGGTAGGGGGGCTGTCCACGGCAATTTTTCTGAAAATTGCCTAGTCATTACCGTTCAACCTTCTAGGCTAGGTGTTATTCATCTCTTAACTATCATACTACCGTGAGCGACTTACCCTTACCCAACTCGGACGCCCAAGACGAACTGCAGGACTTTTTCTCGCAAGAAGAATTCCTGGCTTTCTTCAATTTCTACCAGCCGGCCCCCGGTGGTAAGCGTACGCTGGAAGGCCTCTGCAAAGTGGCGCGCCCACAACTGGGCTCCCAGAGCGCCCGCGTCAACTACCTGTGCCTCACCTTCATCGTCGACACGCCGACCGAGGCATTGGAGAAGGTCGCCGAGGCTACCCTCGACAAGCTGAAGGTGTCGTCGTTCAAGATGCAGTTGCCTGCGCTTCAGTCGATTACGTCTGTGCCCGCCAGCATGCGCCGCAGCGAAAACCACGTTCACCAGATGGATTTGATTTTCAGCAGGGACTTCAAACTTGATCCGCGTGAAGTCATACCGGTCATCCTCTTTACTTTCCGCAACACGACGGGCCTCAAAACCGAGTCCCCGCAGTGGTGGGACGAAGAAGCGCTCAAGGCGCCTCCCCCCAGTGACACAGAAAAAGCCAACTGGGGCAACCGAATCAAGGCGTTGTGGAGCGCCATCGGGAAATAAGGAAGGCTGAATGATGAAGCGCGAATGACGAAAGGCGCTTGCCTAAGCATTTGTCATTCTGGATTCCACATTCATCATTTTTTCAAGATGATCGCACCGCGAGAAGCATTCGAGCAGGGGGGCGACAGCAAACCGCTGTTTGCGCCTGGTGACTTGGTGAAACACCGCCGCTACGGTTATCGCGGGGTGGTGGTGCATCGCGATGCTTCGTGCCAGGCCTCGGAGGACTGGTACCAGAAGAACCAAACCCAGCCAGACCGTGAGCAGCCCTGGTATTATGTGCTCGTTGACGAAAGCGACCAGACGACCTATGCCGCACAAAGTAGCCTCGAGCAGGACGACGACGGTTCCTGCATCATGCACCCTTGGGTGAACCTCTACTTTAGCGGCTTCGACGGGGGCAAGTATCAGCGGAATGACAAACCTTGGGACCCCGTCGAAGACGATTAAAGCACTCGGTTCGATCCTTGCCCAGATTGGAAGTTCGCGATGTTGGCATTTCAATCACGGGCTTTCAGGCCGTTTCGATTGGGCTACGAACGGATGAAATTCAGCAGATCCTCGTTCAACTCGTCTTTGCTGGTGTCACCCAGTGCATGAGAGCCACCCGGATAGACTTTAAGCGTCGCATCGGGCACGAGTTTGGCGGAGAGCAGCGCAGAGTTGCCGATAGGCACGATCTGATCGTCATCGCCGTGGAGAATGAGCGTCGGTTTATCGATCTTTTTCAGGTCTTCGGTGAAGTCGGTTTCCGAAAACGCCTTGATGCAGTCGTAGGCGTTTTTATGTCCGCCCATCATGCCTTGCGTCCACCACGACTGGATTAGACCCTGCGATACTTTGGCGCCCGGTCGGTTAAATCCGTAGAACGGACCGCTGGCGACATCGAGGTAGAATTGCGCTCGATCGGCGAGATAGGCTTGCCGGAAACCGTCGAACACCTCCAGTGGCAAGCCGTCGGGATAAGCTTCGGTTTGGACCATGATTGGCGGCACCGCGCCAACCAGCACCACCTTTGCGACGCGGCTTGTGCCATGGCGTCCGAGATAGCGAGCAACTTCGCCGCCTCCGGTGGAATGCCCGATCATGACTGCGTCTTCGAGGTCGAGCTTGTTGATCAATTCGGCCAGATCGTCGGCGTATTGATCCATGTGATTGCCCTCCCAGGGCTGGTCGGAACGTCCGTGTCCTCGCCGATCATGCGCGATCACGCGATAGCCGTGCGATGCCAGGAAAAACATTTGAGACTCCCAAGCATCGGCAGTTAATGGCCAGCCGTGGCTGAACACGACTGGTTGTCCCTGGCCCCAATCTTTGTAGTAGATTTGGGTGCCATCAGATACGGTAAACTTGCTCATATATACTCCTAAATAAGTTCAAAAGCAGCGGTTTGTGGGGGACGCCGGTCCAATCAAGAACCGCGGTTGGTCTGGAGATGAATCCGTTGCTGACCGGTTGGATAAATGCATTTGGCGTGCCCGAAAGTCAACCGCAAGGCCTATTTTGTGCGCCGTTGGCAACATTTCAGCAACGACAGCCGCCCGCAGGCCAAGTATTCAATGCCAGGTTCTGTTCGAACAGGTGGAGCCCGGTGTCCCTACCGGGCTTGGTATTGCCTCTCCGTCAACCCGCTGGATGAAACAAGCCCGGTAGGGACA
>JAVDPC010000035.1 GCA_031296915.1 Cerasicoccus frondis
TTTCAATCACGGGCTTACAGCCCGCTCAATCAAAGCCGCCTTGCGCTGCATCCAATCTCTACCCCACCTGAATCGGCCAATTTAGATGAAAAGTGCTCTAGAGTCGAGCGCAGCCTTATTGACTGTTTACGACACAATCTGCCGCTTTATCTGCATCACGCCTTGCCATCGCGCGGTTTTTCGGACATGATTTCTGTATGAAAGCCGAGCGATCAGGCACCCCCGGAGTGGCCGAAGTATCGCCGACTGCGCGACCCGACACTTCTACGGAGCGTCGCCAAGGCTTCGGTAAATACAAGCACTGGGTTTACTCTGACATAGGGGCGTGTCTTGGTGCGAGAGATGGGCGTGCTTTCGATACTTTAACAACAACTGGCTGTCATTAAGAATTCATTCAAACTTCAATATGAATAATGAATATAAATAATCACCTCAACCCCTTGACACAAATTCACCCCTACACAATCTAAATAGATAATAATGTTCCAAGCAGTTAGCGAATGCTCGGCAAAAGAAAGTCAACAATTAAAACATGAACCTTAAATTATCGCAAGAATTCTTGACCGCATGCCTTGCCATTATGATTCCATTAGTGACCGCAGCACTCGGATATCGTCACTATTTAATCCAGCGTGAGCATGAAATTGTCCGAAAGAGATATTTGGATGAAGGACTAGATCTGACCATTGCCCACATCGAACAAACGCTTAGCGTGTATAGATATAACTGGGTGCTGGCAATCTCACTCATTAAACAGTTTCGAGATATCAGGGTAGGATTTGATCAAAAGCGACTTTCTGGATTTTTGCCCGTCGACCATTCAAATTTGAATATCACAGCAACACATCGATTACGACAACTCGTTGGAGATGATATTCCATGGAAATTACTACAAAGTGTTATCGCATTCGTTGATGGGGCAAATACTTTTTTCAATCATGACCTTGCCGTTGCGATCCGGACTATCAGTAAAGATGAAGTTGAGATTTCTTCGACTGAAGAAGAGATCGCTCAAGCATTCATAGACAAGATAAAAGATCTTGAATCCGAGAGTTACAAACACTACCTGTTTTTGAGCAGATTATTAGATATCTCTTCCATTCTGGAACGCGAAAAGTTCACATTCGTTTCGATAGGAAAATTTAAAAGACGACCAGAAGTAATGGAGATCATTAACTCGATGAAAGTAGATCCTAAAGACAATCCTGCTAGTAGTAAATAATGAATATGCAGAGCGACATGCCAGACTTCAGCCCTCAAAACAAACAGTTGACGCGTGTTGCAAACGCGCTACATCAATTGCATGAGTCAAACAGCCACCGTTCACGCACGCCTCGATAGCGAAACAAAGGCGAAATCTGAAGCTATCCTGAGGCATCTCGGGATGACCCCGACCGATACGGTTCGCTTGCTGTATCGTCAGATTGCGCTGCGTGGCGAGTTCCCCGTCGAACTTCGAGTGCCCAATGCGCTGACAGCGGAAACCCTGGACAAAAGCGATCGGAATGAAGAGGTCGAGTCCTTCGACTCGCTGGATGATTTGACGGCTAGCTGGACCAAGGAATGAAGCTATCGCAAACTGCGCAGTTCAAGAAGGACATCAAAAAGCAGATCAAGAGAGGCAAAGATCCCGACAAGCTGAGTCAAATCGTGCAGTTGCTCGTCGCTGGCGAACCGTTACCCGAGGCCGCAAAAGATCATCCGCTGATCGGCAATTGGAAGGCAGGCGGGACTGCCATATCGAGCCCGACTGGGTCCTCATCTACCAACTCACCGAGGATGAACTTCGCCTTGAGCGGACCGGCACCCACAGCGACCTCTTCTAGCACTGAAGAACGGCCAGAAACTATTCTAAAAGGTGGAGCCTGGTGTCCCTACACACCCACTTCCACGCCTTCGAGCAACAGCGCATTGATGGCGGTTGTTTCGGAGATCTGGACTCGAACGCGTTTGTCAGTTGGATTTGACATGAATAACTAGTCTGCATCACCGTGCAGCCTTGACGAGTAAGCGCTCGGCAGTCATCTTGAACAAATGCAGTCGCTGCTGGGTTAGCGCGGATACCTAACAAGGCTTCATGCATAGCAATGAAAACATTCATTACAAAATTTCTGTCTCATGCTGTCGCGAAGCCAGCGCTGCTGCTTCTGATTGTGCTTATTTGCTTCTTTCCAATCGCATTCGGACTCAATGCTTATGAATCGATAAGCTCAATGAGCAATGAGCTGACAAATGAAGAAAAGGGAACGGTGATCGGCATCGGAATAGGAGGAACTTTATTGTTCTCAATTCTAGCGATCATAATTACGAAAGCGTGCTGGTCAGCATTGGTGACAGATTTACTGAGCAACGATAAGAATAATAACCAGAGCCAGACTAAAGTGGCTGCTTCATAGCAACGCTTACTACAGACAGTCTTGCCCGTCAGGAGTACGGTTAAATGAGTGCTCTACACGCCCGCTTCCACGCCTTCGAGCAGCAGCTCGCCGATGACGGTCGTGGCGCTGGCTTCGGTGACCTTGACTTTGACCAGCTCGCCGACCAGACGCTCGCTCGCGGGGACGATGATTTTGCGGTAGCCGAGGTTCCGGCCGACGAACATGTTTTCGCCGCGCTTGGCCGGGCCTTCGATCAGGATTTCCTGCACCGTGCCGATCATCGATTCGTTGCGCGCCAGGGAGTATTCGCCGAGTTGATCGAGCAGAAGCTGGTTGCGCTGCGCCTTGACCTCGTCGCTGATCGGGTCGCCCAGCGGCTCGGCGGTCGTGCCGGGGCGGACGCTATATTTGAAGATGTAGGCCATGTCGAAGCGGACGTCCGCAAAGGCCTGGCGGGTGAGTTCGAAGTCTTCCTCCGTCTCGCCGGGGAAGCCGACGATGACGTCCGTGGAAATGCACATGTCCGGGCAGCGTTCGCGCAGCGCGGTGATGATGCGCTTGAAGCGCTCCACGGTGTAGGGGCGGCGCATCGCTTTGAGGATGCGGTCGCTGCCGCTTTGCAGCGGGAAGTGGATGTATTCGCAGAGCTTTTCCAGACGGCCGTAGCAGTTGATCAGGTCTTCGCGGAAGCCGACCGGGTGCGGGCTGGTGAAGCGAATGCGCTCAATGCCGTCGATCGCGTTGACGCGCTCCAGCAACTGGACAAACGGGCTCTTGCCGTCGACAAAGGGGAACTCGCGCACGCCGTATTGGTTGACGATCTGGCCGAGCAAGGTGACCTCCTTCGTGCCGTTGGCGGCGAGCTCTTCGATCTCGGCGACGATGTGGTCCATCGGTCGGGCGCGCTCTTCGCCGCGGGTCTTTGGGACGATGCAGTAGCTGCACTTCATGTTGCAGCCCTGCATGATGCTCACGAAGGCGCTGACCTGGCGTTCGCTGCTGTGGGTGCGAATGGTGTTTTGGCTGCCTTCCTCGGCGTCGAGGTCGATAATGGTGTTCGGGCGCGGCCCCTGCCCCTGACGCGTCGCGATGAGCGCATCGAGGTGGTCGGGGACGGCGTGGAACTTTTGCGTGCCCACGAGTAGGTCGAGATCTGGCAGGCGGTCGAGGACGTTCTCGCCGCGATTTTGGGCCATGCAGCCCATGATGCCGATCATGAAATTCGGGTTCTTCTTGCGGCGTTTGCGCAGATGGCCGGCTTTGCCGAGGGCCTTTTGCTCGGCGAGCTCGCGCACGGAACAGGTGTTGAGCAGCACGATGTCGGCGTCGGCCTCGTCCGCCACGATGCTATAACCGCGTCCACGCAGCATCGACGCGACTGCATCGGAGTCACGCTCGTTCATTTGGCACCCGTAGGTTTTGATGTGCACGCGGTTCATTAGATTCGAGAAAGCCGCGCAGGATGAAGGCTTATCACCGCCGGGTCAAGATTCGGCTGTCGGCATCGCGGCATAAAGCCGCTCCTACAAAGTGCCAATGTGGGAGCGGCTTTATGCCGCAATGCGAGTCCTGCAACACCGATCAATCCGCCCGAAACGGAGCCATTTCCCACTGTGAATAACTGAGCCTCGCAATTGTCATATTTCTTGCTATGAAAAAAACGTGCGCCGTATATCCCTTATTTGGCTGGCGCTGTTGTGCGCCAGCCAGCTCTTTGGACTCCAGAAAATGGAGGTCTTTGAGCTGCAAAACCGCGATGCCGAATCACTTGTGCCTGTTATTGCCAGCGCCCTCGGTCCGGAATCCCGCGTCACCGCCGACCCGCGTACGAACAGCCTGATCGTCTCCTACCCGGCCGAAATGAAGGAGAATTTGCACACGATCATCAACCAGCTTGACCGCGCCGAGCCCAACATCGTGGTCGAAGTCACCACGCTGGATGTGGAGACCGCCTTCCTGACTCAGTTGGGCATTACTGGACGCAATGGTTTGAGTGCGAATGATTACGAACTCATCCTGCCGTTGCTCGTCCAGAGTGAACAAGCGAAGCTCGGCGGCCAACAGCGCGTGGTCACCAAAAACAATTTGCCTGCTCAAATATCCATCCGAACGCCTCCCGTGCGTCAGCCATCGGGCAAACCGCCGATTTCGTTTGGGCGCTATCTCTTCGTGACACCGCGATCAATGGGCGACGAAATCGAGCTCAAGCTTACACAGGGCTCGCCATCCTTGGCCGGGGACCACGACCGGGGCCATAGTTCAATCGTTGCCACGAGCATGATTCCCGATGGCGGCGCGCTGATGTTTTCCTACAATGAGGAAGCGGTGGTCAACAGTCAGGCCGCCATCACACTGATTCCACTTGGAGTCGGAAAATCAAAGGAACGCGCCCTACAACACATCGTGCTATTGCACGCGAAAACGGAGGATTATAAAGATGCCGAAAAAGAATAATCGCAAATTCAGGAAGATATGCCATAATTATGGGTGTTCCACGAGAGTCTCACTGAAGAAAATATCGATTGACTCAATGAGCTATATAACCTAGAAATTGACAGATGCTTTTGCAGGGAATGGGAAACAAAGCACAACCGAAAGTCTTCGTTTATGGCACACTCAAGCCAGGCGGTTACTATTGGCATCGCTTCTGTGAAGGCCGCATCTCACAGATGCTCAAGGCGAAGGTTAAGGGCAATTTATATGCCCTTCCCATGGGCTATCCAGCCCTCTCTCCAGGCGATGGCTGGGCCCAGGGCTACCTGCTCACCTTGCACGATGAAGCCGTATTGAAAGGCTTCGATACGCTCGAAGATTACGAGCCCGGTCGCTGTCCCTCGGAAAACGAATACCAACGCGTCGAAGTCAGCGTTTATCTGGACGACGGCGAATCCATCGGCACCGCTTGGACTTATGTGATGGACCTCGACCGCATTAACCAGAACCAGGGCGTAATCATTGCCAATGGCGACTGGGACGTGGATGACCCGGACACCCTGCCCTCACTCTGCTAAGCATTTGCAATGGATTTAGGCGCGCCAGACTCTTGAAACACTTCATACTCACCCAGAGCCGACTTCCAGCACAACTAAGGTCTTCCCGCTTAGGGCTAATCCTATCCGCTTTGATTCAGAACGTTTTATAAAATTCAGAAGCCCACAAATTCCACCAAGCAAACAGGCCCAATTCCTCATAGGAGTGTAAAAAACGCCAACGAAGACAAAATTATTTGATTTAGGGCCCGAACCCGTGAATCGTTGGGGCAATGAGCTCAGCCGTACCCAACATTTTAGCCGACCGCTACGCGTCGCCCGCGATGCAGGACATCTGGTCCGCCGAAGGCCGCATTATCCTCGAGCGTGAATTCTGGATTGCCGTGATGAAGGCCCAGCGCGGACTCGGCCTCAGCATTCCCGCCGATACCATTGCCGCCTACGAGAAGGCGAAGCACAATGTGAACCCTGACTCCATTCGTGAGCGCGAGGCCGTGACCAAACACGACGTTAAGGCGCGCATTGAGGAATTTAATGACCTAGCTGGCGTGGAGCACATCCACAAGGGCATGACGAGCCGCGACCTCACAGAGAATGTCGAGCAGTTGCAGATCTGGCGCTCACTGGAGCTCGTGGCGACCAAGGCCACCGCCGTCCTCCTCGCCTTCGCCCGACGCTCGGAGGAGTACAAGGGGCTCGTCATCACTGGCCGGACGCACAATGTGGCTGCGCAGACCACCACTTTCGGCAAGCGCTTGGCCATGTTTGGCGAAGACATGCTCCAAGCCATGCAAAACCTCGAGCAAACGATGCGTCAATACGCCGCACGCGGGCTCAAGGGCGCCGTTGGCACGCAGCTCGACCAGCTCAATCTGTTTGAACAGAACGCCAGCCAAGTGTCCCGCCTGGAAGACGAAGTGGTCAAGCACCTCGGCATTCCCCGGAGCCTGGACAACGTGGGCCAAGTCTACCCGCGCAGCATGGACTTCGAGGTCGTCAGCGCGCTTTACCAACTGGGCGCCGGGCCATCGTCCTTTGCCAAGACGCTCCGCCTGATGGCGGGCCACGAACTGGCGGGCGAAGGCTTCCTCCCCGGCCAGGTCGGCTCCTCTGCGATGCCGCACAAGATGAACAGCCGCTCCTGCGAACGCGTCAACGGCTTTCACGTCATCCTTCGTGGCTATCTGGAAATGGCCGCTGGCCTCTCGGGAGACCAGTGGAACGAGGGCGATGTATCCTGCTCCGTGGTTCGCCGCGTGATGCTGCCGGACGCCTTCTTCGCCATCGATGGTATGTTCGAAACCTTGTTGACCGTGCTCAACAACATGGGCGCCAACCCCAGCATGATTGAACAGGAAAACCGCCGTTACCTGCCCTTCCTCTTGACCACCACCGTGCTCATGGCCGCCGTCAAAAAAGGCATTGGCCGCGAAACCGCGCACGAGGTCATCAAGGAGCACGCAGTGGCCACAGCCATGGATCTGCGCAGTTGCAAGATTTCAGAGAACGACCTCTTTGACCGCCTCGGCAAAGACGAGCGCCTCGGCCTCACCCCTGAATACCTGAGGCACATTTACGAATCAGCTGGCCACGCCACCGGCGCCGCCGACCCGCAAGTCGAGACCTTCATCAAGCAGGTCCAAAAATGGGGCGATGCTTACCCCAAGGCGAAAGATCTGCAGCCAGGTAAAATTCTGTAAGCGACTGCGGATTACGTAGTGTCTGGAAATTCAAAGTGCTGATGGTGCGTGTTCCTTTCGACGGGGATGCGCGTGGCGACTTCGGCCAGAGATTCAACCACGGTCGCGCCGGTTGCCCGGAGCCGTTCGGGCGAATTATGGCCGTGCGCGACCAGCACGCAATCCGCACCGATGGCTTCGGCGACTTCGAAATCGTGGACGGTGTCGCCGATCAGTAGCAGCTCATGGGGAGCATGGGGGATGGAAGCCGCATGCAACTGGGCGTTCCCCGTTTTGCCCTCGGCGTAAATATTATCGAGCCCGATCAAGCGGTCGAAGTAATGAGTCAGTTGGTAGAACTCGATGATCTCGATCAAAAGCGGCTGACGGTAAGCGGATAGGACGACTTGTTCGACGCCCGCGGCGTGCCACTTTGAGAGGACTTCGATGGCGTCCGGGTAGAGTCCGCATTCGCGTTTGCGCGCCTCATAGGCGTCGATGAACTCATGACTGATTTGCTTAAACGGGTCGAGCGCCTCATCGAAGGCCAGCGTGTCGTAATACCGCTTCACTGGAAACTGAAAATGCTCACGGTAGAAATCCATGCCGATCGCGGTGCGCCCGCGACGCGTCAAGAAGCCGTTCATTATTTCCACGCACAGCCAACCGTCGTCCATCAGCGTGCCATTCCAATCCCAGATCACATGCTTATAAGCCATTGCGATAAAGCGTCGCTGGAGATGTAAATTTGTCAATGACGTCTCAAGACTAAGTCTGTAGTTGCGAATGAAGCGACCATTCATATTAGTAATAAACTGCAAGTGAATACCACCAACGCCAAGCAAGCCCCAGATACCGAGCGTCACACCGAAGAGGAAGCCATTTGGCGCCAACGCGCCCGGCATTATACCCCAGCGTTTCAGGACGCTTTTGTCCACTACATGACGACGGGTGACCGCAGTTGCCTTGTGCCGCTGTCCATTGGCCTGCTTGAGCACCACATCGAAGACCTCACCCCTGAATGGCTGGCCAAACACGCCGCCAGCCTTAATCTGCACAACGATCTTGGCGCCGACTCCATGTTGCTGGCCGAAATTGCGTTTGCTGTAGAGGAGTTGTTCGACGTTACCATGAACAATCAGGAGCTCGGCAAACTCGTGCACCTGAACGACCTAGCCGATCTCATTGAGCAAAAACGCGTTGTCAACTAATCGCAGCGCCAACCGCCGTTGGATCGCATGGACGCTCGGTTGGGCGCTTCTGACTGGCATTGCCTGGATCATGCTCCCCTCCGGCCCTTCCTGGCGCTACTGGCTGGACCCCGCCAATCCGTGGACTCTGCTGATTTTCGCCACCCTCATGATTTTTCTGCCAATGCTCGGTTTTCCCATTTCGGCGTTCTACGTCTGCGCCGGAGCCATCTTTTCACCGTGGCAAAGCATCCCCATAGGCCTCGTCTGTCTCGCCCTGAATATGTCCGCCAGCTACGCTCTGGCGACAATCTGGCGCGAGCCGTTGCAAGCAAAATTCGCCCCGCGCTGGCCCGCTGTTTTCTCGATGAATGAGCGTAGCGCGCTGCGTCTGACCATCTTAGTGCGTGCGATCCCCGGCATCCCATACAGTGTGCAAAATTACCTGCTCGGTGTGCTGGCGGTGCCCTTTGGCCAATACCTAACGTTGTCCCTGATCATTCAAGGTTGTTTCCTCATTGGCGTCGCGCTCACCGCCAATGGCGCCATCACCCAAGACGGACAGACCGCGCTATGGGGCGGATTCGTGGTGCTCGTCACCATCATCGGTCTCCGTGTAACCTTCGGCCGACGGCATGCAGACTTGACTCAAACAGACGCCTCGACAACTTGACCGCAGAACGAATGAGTGCCCTGAAAGACCAATTAAAAAACCTGATCATCGACGCTCTCCAACTGGAAGATGTCGAACCCGCAGACCTGGCCGATGATGAACCCCTCATGGACAGCGGCCTTGGCCTTGACTCAATCGACGCATTAGAACTCGTGGTGCGCATTGAGAAGGAGTTCAAGATCAAGATCAAGAACAGTGAGGAAGCCCGCGAAGCCCTCGGGAGCATCAACACGCTCGCCAATTTCATCGAGTCTCGCTTGGGCGCCAGCGCCTAGCCCCCATGGCTGCCCCAACCGATGTTTACTTGCAGGCATGCGATTGCCGCACGGCGCTCGGAAACGCCCATGCTTCCTGGCAAAGCCTCGTCAACGGCCAAGTCGCCCTAAGCGCCACGCCCCCCCTGCCCGATTCTGATGACGCCGTGCCCCTTGCCCTAACCGGCGACCTTGGCGCCTACGAACCGCCACGCTGGCTGGAGCCCAGCCTCGACCTGTTGGCCCAGGTCACTGATCGCCCCTGGGGTGACCCGCGCCACCCTGTTGTCATCACCAGCAGCAACTTCGGCATCGATCAAATGCTCGCCTTTCACCAGCAGAACAGCGCCCCCTGTCGTGACCGCGCGACCGCCATCACCGCAACCAACGTGATTGCTGAACAGCTTGGCTGGGGCTCCAACCGAACCATCATTTCCAATGCCTGCGTGTCGGCTCAACTTGGCATAATCCACGCCGAACGCCTGTTGGCCAATGACCTGGCCGACGAAGCGCTGGTCTTCTCGTTCGATTACCTGAGCCACTTTGTCGTGGGTGGATTCCACTCACTTAAGATTCTCAACAACGACTTTCCTCAGCCCTACGCCAACCGTGAAACGGGCTCTATCGGCCTAGGCGATGGTGCGGGCTACGCCGTACTCAGTCGTGAACCCTCTGCCTTCCGGCTGGCTGCATCAAGCACGCACTCCGAGTTTTATCACATGACCGGCAACGACCCATCCGGCAAGGGGTTCGACGCAGTTATGACGCCACTCGCCGAAGCCGCCACAGACCGCCGCATCTGGATCAAGGGGCACGGCACCGGCACACTGGAAGCCGGTCGGTTAGAGTCTGCCGCTGCCGCCAAAGCGTTTCCTGGCGCGCCGCTCGTGTCGTGGAAGGGTTCACTCGGCCACACACTGGGTTCCTGTGGCTTAATCGAGCTCGCGATTGCACAACAGTCATTTTGCCAAAAGCAGGCTCCTGGCACAGTCGGCGCCAGCGCACCGTTCATATGCGACAATGTCCAAGCTAAAGCCTTTTCCCTCACGAACTTTGATGGCGTCGTCTTACTCAGCAGCGCCTTTGGCGGCGCCCACGCCGGACACCTTTTAATCTGTGAATAAGCGCTACATCACCGTCGTCTCCGCCTTCGCGCCTATCCAGGAAATTCCGGATGAGACGCGCAAGAAGCTGCGCAAAAACTTCAAACCGCTCGCCGCCCGACGCCTGACCACCCTCCCCCTCCTGCTGGGCGAATTGACTCAAAGCGCAGCTCCTCAACCAACCGATGAATGGGTATTTGCATCCGAGTTTGGAGGATCAATCAGCTTGGAAAACTACCTGAACAGCTTCCCCAACCCGAGCCCGCTACATTTCCAAAACTCGATCCAACCCGGTCCAATCGACCTCGTCAACGTGGCTCGTGGTCAAGCGGCCAACCAATTAACGCCAATCGTTGGCGGCGAGCATCTGCTGGGAGACGCACTGCTGACCGCCATGATTTCCCCCGCCAAAACCGTCCACCTCGTGGGTGGAGAGGAATTCACTGCCTGGGCGGCTACCCATGGCTTGGGCGCCGACGACTCGTTCGGTTTTTATCTAAAGATCTGCCCAAGTGAAGAGAGCGCCGTTGCCGAACTAACCCTGGAACCACAGGCTGGCGACACGCCGCCACTCACGATCCGCGAGGCTGCCGTTCGCCTGGATAAGCGTGAATCGCTGGCGACTGCCTTATCCAATGGTGGTCTGATTCGCTTACAATGGCGATAAACGAACCCAAGAACCCAGGGCCAAGCTGGGGCTATCGCGCCATTCATTGGTGGGACACCCACTTGCCCACCCCACTTCGAAACGCCGCCGTCGCGATTGGCGGTGCTGTGGCTTACGCCCTCATGCCCACACAGCGCGCCGCCTCCCTTGAATACCTGAGCGTCGTTTTCGGTCGCCCCGCCAGGCATAGACAAGGCATCCAGCACTTTGGCGAATTTACTCACAGCCTGCTGGCTAAGCTGCGAATCACCGAAGCAACCCGCACGAAAATTGATTGGGCCGACGAGGTAAACCGTGAGCGCGGCAGCCTGCTCTACGCAGAAGAGCCTGCACTAGTCGGCACCTTTCATGTAGGCGCTTCCGACTTAATGGGTTTCACTATTCAAAAGGTCGGTCGCAAGGTGTCGATGATTCGCCAGCGAGTCAGCAATTCAGAAGACATTGACCGCCTGCTCACGAAGTCTGGCGGCGCAGTGGAAATCATCTGGGTCAACGATCCATCGGAGATCGTGTTTGCCGTCAAGGACGCCTTGGAAACTGGTAAGACCATCGCCATGCAATGCGACCGGGTAGAGTATGCCTCAAAAACGGAGGGCTTCGATTTCCTTGGCGCAAAACGAACCTTTCCCGTGACCATTTACCGACTGGCCCAGCTTTACGAACGCCCGGTGCAGTTCTTCATTGCACTGCCCCGAGATGATTCGCGCGATGATTTCGCAGTCTACGCCAGCGAATGCTTTCGTCCATCGGGTAATCGACGCGAGGATCAAGCCGCCGCACATGCGCATTTTCAGAAGGTGCTCAACTGGCTGGAAGCGCTCTTGCAGGAGCAGCCTTACCAATGGTTTAATTTTTTACCGTTGAATCCTATCTGGTCAGCGGACAGCAATCCCCCATGTCGGCGAAAAGCACAGAAGCCCCACTCGGACGCTACCTGATCTACCTGGGGCTGGTGACGTTCTTTGGCGTGGGCGCATTGAGCTACAATGTGCTGTGCCTCATCACGCAGCCACTCCCCCCCAGCGAACGTCGGCAACGCTGGTCACGCAAGATCATGGTCTGGCTGCTCAAGACATTCATCGCGGCCATTCAGGCCGGTGGCGTCGGTCGGGTGCGCTTTAACGGCATCCGAGAATCGATGCCCAACAGTTCCGCCATCATCGTCGCCAACCACACAGGTTTACTCGACGCGTTGTTTCTGCTGACCGAATTAAAAGACGTGGTCTGCGTCTTCAAATCCAGCTTGCGACGCAGCCCGTTTTTTTGCGGCGTGATCAAGGAAAACGGCTTCATCGCCAATGACGAAGGGCTGGACCTGCTGCACGCCATGGGAGACGCTATAGCCCATGGGAAAACGATCCTCGTCTTCCCCGAGGGCACGCGCACCGAAGCGCCGCCGCTCAATGATTTCAAAGGCGGCTTCGCCCTCGTCGCTCGACGCGCCGAAGTGCCGGTGCACACAATCATCATCCGTAACTCCTGTGGTTTGCTAGGCAAAGGCGGCGGCCTGCTGCGGCGCTACGCCACGCCGTTCGAATACACCTTCACACCGGGCCCGGTTTTCCACGTCGAAGATGGCGAAAAAGCAGTTCACTTTTGTGAGCGAGTTGAGTCATTTTACCGCAACGAACTTTCCGTCGAAGATTTCGCATCATGGCAGATACAGCGAGCAAACAGCTTAAAGTAACCACACAAAACGGACATTGCGCTGGGCACTTCCCCGGGCATCCCATTGTCCCGGCCGCCGTGCAAACCCAGTGGCTAATCGACCTCGCCAACGAAGTGAATCCCTCCGCCAACGGCTGGACCATCCAGCAGCTCAAGCTCCTGCGCGAGCTCGCCCCCGGGCGCGATGTCACGCTGTCCATTCAGCCAGGCAAGTTCGGTTTGAAGGCTGAGGTCTCAGATGCCGACGGACCTTACGCGCAGCTCACCCTGATCGCCCATGACTGAATCGACCACCCACGTGCTCGTGATCCCCTCCTACAACACGGGGCGCATTCTGGAGCGCACGATCCGCGAGGCTATTGCGGTATGGCAGCCAGTTTGGCTCTTCATCGACGGTTCTACCGATGGCGCGCATGAGCAGTTTTTAAAAGAACCCGACCAATGGCCCGGCCTCCGCGTATTTGTCTCTGCTGAAAACCGAGGAAAAGGCGCGACTGCCCTTTTGGCGGCGGAGGAGGCGCATCGCGTCGGGTTCACTCATCTGCTGCTGATGGATGCCGATGGACAGCACCCGACCGACCGCGTGGCGGACTTCATGGAAGAGTCGAAACGATGTCCGGAAGCCACGATCATGGGGCAGCCCGACTTCGGTCCCGACGCCCCCTTTATCCGGCTGGCTGGGCGTCAATTGAGCATTGGGCTGACGCAGCTCGAAACGCTGTGGGGCGGCATTGCTGACCCGCTTTTCGGCTTTCGAATTTTTCCCATTAGACCGCTGATCGACGCCTTTGCTAAAACACCATCCGGCCGCCGCTACGACTTCGACCCCGAGGCGGCAGTGCGCCTGTTTTGGGCGGGTGTTCGTCCCATTAAGCGCACCGCCGCAGTCCGCTATGTGGCGAAAGAAGAAGGCGGCGTCAGCCATTTCCACTATCTGCGCGACAACCTAACAATGATTTGCCTGCACGCCCGGCTTTTGGCAGCGTTCATACCTAGATGTTTTCGTGTTGCCCAACTCAGCCTCAAATGGCGTCAGCTAGCCGCCGAGGAATCCTCCTCTTAGTCGCGCTGCTCACGCTGCTGCCACCGGCTCACGGCGATGTGCTCGACGATTACGTTGCCGTGCTGACCTGGCCGGATAAAAGCGAAACGGCGCAACTGGCGTTCACCGAAGAACGGACCTTTCCTTTTCGTCGCTTTCCCAAGCGCTTTGAGGGCCAAATGTATCGCGCCCCCAATGGCGATTTGGCGATTATTTACCCGTCACCAGCGAACATTCGGCTCGTCATATGCGGCGATAAAATTCTGTTCGACGATGGTGATGGCACGCTCAAACCGCTTCCCGGCAACGACGCCGACGCGCGGGCGATCAGTGATTTGCTACGCGGCGACATCGAGCGCTTGAAAGCAGACTGGACCAGCACCGTAGAAGACCACGGACTACGCCTGACACCCACGCTCGAATCCATTGCCAGCGAGTTAAAATACATCGATGTCACGGTCGAAGACCAGCGCGTCAAAACTGTGGAAGTGCATCAGCGCAATCAAGTCGTCCGCCTCTATAAATTTGGCGACTTAAACTGGGTCGAAGGAGATCTGGCGACAGCGCCCTTTGCCGAGTAATGAGCGCCAACCGCCCCACACGTCGCACACCATGGCTCGCGATTATCGGTCTCTTGATCGCTCCGCTGGCTTACCTGATAACGGTCGATTGGAGCGCCGCAATCAATGACAATATCCTCGAGCTTCTCCCTCAGGAGCATGATTCCGCCGACGGCCACGCCGTGCGCGAAATGCTAAACGAGCGGCTGATCTACCCCATCATGCTCAAGGTGTCGGCGGAAACAGAAACCGAGTCATTGGTAAGCGCATTTCGAAAGGCCGCGCAGCAACCGGGCTTCAGCAAACCTTACATCATCGGCCAAAACGCCGCATTCACTGAGCTCAAGCAAGTGCTTCTCAACCACCGCGAAACCTTCTTTGCCGATGAATGGATCACCGAGCGGCAGACTCAATTTACAGCGCTGAATCAACCTCCAAACAATTTCATTCCCTGGTTGGCGGAGGATACCGTCCAGCGTCTAAATACGTTTCTTGATCAGCCGGAAAGCTTGGCCTACGCCAGCGAAATTCCAGTCGACCCGCTGCTGCTCTTACCCAGCGCATTGGATAAAATTCCAGCGATGACACAACAAGCAGAAGGCAGTTTCATCGCCTGGATCCCGTTGACCATTGATCCATTAACAGCAAAGAACCAAGCCACGATCAATGAATCGCTCGAAGCACTACGCGTTCAATTGCAGGCGCAATTCCCCAACTATCAACAAGAGGCAACCGGCGTTTACAAAATCGCTGCAGAAAGCGCCACGCGGATTAAGCGTGAAATGTCCGTGCTCAACTCGATCATGGCTATAGCGATTCTGGCGCTACTATTGCTATTCACTCGAAGGACAGGCTTCCTACTGCTCACGACGGTTCCTGTGGCCATTGCAGTGTTGTGGTGCATTGTGATGGGGCTCTTGGCTTTTGGGCACATTCATGTCATTGCGCTCGCCGTTTCGTCTGTGGTGTTGGGGCTCGCTGTCGATTACGCCGTCCATCTGGCAGCAAAACGCGGCGACGGCAATCTGCTGGAAGCCTGGCGTAACGTGCGACTGCCGCTGATCATCAGTTGTCTGTCGACCTGTATTGGATTTTCTTTCCTGCTGCTATCGCCAATATCGGCGCTCAAGCAAGTTGGGGTCATGGCGCCGAGTGGTCTCATTGCCGCACTACTTGCGGTGCGCTACTTGTTGCCTTGGCTGGAGCCAATCGCAGGCGCCTATCATTTATGGCCCGTCCTCGAAAGACCACTGCCCAACGTTCGGGCCAAATACTGGGCGCCTATTGTCGCTTTGCTCTGGCTCAGCAGCCTGCTCATCCTGATCAAGCACAAGCCATTTAATGACGACATTACGGACTTTCAAACGCCGATGCCGGAAGTCATTAAACAATACCGAGCACTCGCCGACAGTATCAGCCACGCAGACGTTGCGCAGCGCTGGTATGTCTTTGCGGAAAGCCCCGTGGAGCTAGCAAAACGGCTACGCGCAGTTGAAGCGTCCATTGACATCGAAATCATTTTGCCCACTGGTCCATCCGAGACGCTCACAAGCTTTGCATCGCAAAGTTCAACCTTCGCTAGCGCCTTAAAACTTCAACTCGAAGAACAAGACTTTACCTCAGCATCATTCAGACCGTTTTTCGGCTCTCTGGCTGAAGCCGACCATTGGGGGTCCGCCACCAGCATCGAGGAAGCCTACCGGGATTTGGCAGTTGAGCTACAAGGTCCTTTACAGGCGCTACTGATGACCAATGGCGACTACTGGGCGGCAGTGATTCAGGCTCCATACGACGAAACAATTCCTCAGAGTATTTCAGCTTTCACGCGGGAACTATCGCGACAAAAAACGCTTAACCTTGTGCTGGAGCACGCTCGACAAGGCATACTACGCAGCGCTGTCTATGGCTTACTGGGCATCGTTGCCTGCGTCATGATTTTCTTTCGCAAAAAAGCATTCCGGACCATGGCGGTTCCGGTTTGGGCCGTCACACTGGGCTTGGCCGTCACTGGACTGGGCGCAACGTCAATCGGTCTGCTCGCCGCGATTGGCGCCGTTCTGGCCTTCTGCTTGGCGCTAGACTATGGGGCGTTTACGGCCTCCACGCACGAACCGCCTGCCTCAATTCGCATATCAGCCGCCACAACGTTCACCGCTTTCCTAATCTTGTCACTCTGCTCGATGCCTGCAATATCCCAGCTTGGCCAAATTGTAGCGATAACCGTATTCTTTGCCTGGCTCATGGCAGAACTCCTGAGCCTGCCAGATGCGGCGCAAACATCACACGTTAAGCACGATGCCTGAAGCCATTCCCCATATTCGCGAACTAATCCCGCACGAGCCGCCCATGGTGCTGATCGACCATATCACCCAGCTCGATCAGAATCACGTTTGCGGAGAAACGACATTATCGCCTGGCTCATTGGACGCCAATGGGCATGGCGTGCCCGCTGCGTGGTCATTGGAAATTGTGGCCCAGGCCTGCGCGGCGTTGATTGGGCACTGCCACCGCCACCAAGGCTTTCGTGGGGGACGTCTCATTAAATCCACGCGTTGGGAACTGAACGCCCAACACCTACCCACCGAGCAGTTGCTGACCGTGAAGGCAAGCCTCGACGCGGCCAGCGAGCTTGGCGTCTTCATGTTCAACGGCGCCTTGCACGCTGGCTCCATACAACTTGCGGCAGGCCAACTGACCATCCTGGCCAAATGAGTCGCGAGATCTGTCAACGCTGGGCTCAACTAGTTGAACAAGGCCCCGATGAGCTCGTCGTAATTCACGGCGCGCAACGCTGGACACGGCGTGAGCTAAACTTACTCGCGAAGCAGTATCATGAGCAACTACGAGGGCTCCGCTTAAAGCAGATGGGAGTTGCGCTCCACTTGCCCAACAGCGCAGATTGGCTGGCGGCGTTTCTTGCGCTGCGTTGGTTTGGCGCCGTAGTCATCCCATTCGACGCCAGCGCGACCCATGACTATGCCCAGAGGAGCGCACAACACCTGGGTTGCTTTGCATTGCAAAGCAAATCGCTCCAAACAGTTTCCGATAAACCACGTCAGTGGAAGTCCAACGTTGCGCTACTGAAAGTCACCTCGGGCAGCAGCGGAACCCCTAAAGCAATTCCCTTTACCGAATCTGAACTTTGCGCCGATGCAGACAACATCATTGCGACCATGGGCTTGCGCGCGAATGACCTGAACTTCGCACTACTGCCCTTTGCCCACAGCTATGCCCTGGGGAACTTAGTCGTCCCGTTGTTGACCAGTGGCATTCCGCTGGCAATAGGCAGCACGCCCCTGCCACGTGTCATCGCAGAGGAAATAACCGAGTCTGGAGCCACCGTATTTCCATCCGTCCCGTCAGTCTTCGACGCCTTCACGAAGTTCGAGCACATTGACCTCGGCAAACTTCGGCTCTGCATTTCAGCGGCAGCCCCCTTATCATCGAAACTTGCTCAAAAATTCCGCGAACAGTACGGGCTCTACATTCATAATTTTTACGGCGCCAGTGAATGTGGCGGCATTGCCTATGATCGCACAGGCATAGCAGGCGTCACCGGCGAATCCATTGGCCAACCGATGGAAAACGTATCGCTCAGCATCACTCAACGAGGCTTGCTCCGCGTGCAATCGGCGGCAGTTAGTTCTTACGGACGAAGCATCGATGCAAGTGGTCGATCCCGGTTTACTTTGGATGACAAAGTATCGTTCCTGGCAGATGGCAGCATCGTAATGTGTGGGCGCGCCGATCGCATTGTCAAATGTGCCGGCAAACGCATTGATCTTGCCGCTCTGGAGCACGTGGCTGTGACGACTCCAGGTATCGATTGCGCCACGGCGCTCCACGATGTTCGCAACGACCGCCTACTCGTAGCCATCCAGGGGCAAACCCTGGCCGATGTTGCGTTAGCCAACTTACAAACTGCGTTCCCCTACCTCCAAGGCCGCATCCGCGTCAAGCGCCTGCTAAAAATCCCCACAAACGCCCGGGGCAAGATTGATACGGCTACTTTAATGAAAAGAATGCTCTCAAGTTAGCGTTAGGAGATGGCTGGTCGCCAGATACATCTTACTTTATTGAACTGTCATCAAGCGCTCTGTCACGAAGCCACCAAGTAAGGCTTTGTCCGCCGAAATACCCGCAAATTCCCACGCCTCAGCATTCGTCTCTAGAGCCAACGGACATTCAAAATAGCAATTCGTCCAGGAGTAGAATTATCATATGTCACTGAAGATAAGCACCAAAGGTGCGATCTCATTCTAGCCTAGGGTCAACGTAAGTCGCAGCGCGACTGAAGTGCAGCCCTAGAGCACTTTTCATCTAGATTGGCCGATCAGGCCGCAGTGATTTTTCGTGTCCAGCAAGGCGGCTTGAGCGTCGCAGGCTGGAAGCCTGTGAGCGAAAAGCCAACAACACTGGCGCGGAAAAGCACTCGGTTTAGGGCTTGGGGCCAGATTGGAAGTTCGCCGCGTTGGCATTTCAATCACGGGCTTCCAGCCCGCTCAATCAAAGCCGCCTTGCGCGGCATCCAATCTCTACCCCACCTGACTCGGCCAATCTAGATGAAAAGTGCTCTAGGTATCAAGACACAAACAAACCTTTAAGCACTGAAAGGGTAGCTTCATGAGGCCGTGCTTTCAGCACTCCAAAGAAACATTGTTGATTATTCCTAGGGCTGCGCTTCGTCGCTGCGCTCCTTGCTGACCCTAGGCTAGAATAAAACCGCGCCTTTGGCGCTCAGAATGAATGTCCGTTGGCCCTAGCGAGGTTTCAGCACTAGATAGGATGCCTGATGCCCACGGTCGACCTCGATTAAAACCTTCTCTGGTTTCGCCACCCATGCCTCGTAAGCCTCCTTGAGGGAATCCAGCGTCGTGATCGATTTATCGCCGACTTTTAAAATAATGTCCCCCCGTCCAACGCCAGCTTCAGCCGCCGGATAACCAGCCTGCACCCCCATCACCCGAACGCCGTCGCTGGACTTCAACTTCTCTTCCCGCGCCACAGCCTTCGATATACGCTGCACACTAACGCCCCATTTTTCAAATGCTTCCATCGCGCCAACCCGGCTCTCCAGCGGCTCGGTCATAAGCATCATAGTCTGCGTTTTATCACCGCGGCGTACAACAAACTCAATGTCGCTACCAACCGGTTGGCTAGCAATAGAGTTCTGGATCGCTGGCAACTGCTCCGGGAAACGCCCATCAACCGCCTCTCCATTAATGCTCAATACAATATCTCCCGGGCTCATGCCTGCCTTGCTCGCAGGCGACCCCGGGTCGATGCTCTGCAACAACATGCCGCGATTCGCCTCAAGCTGGTAGAAATTCTCCAGATCCTGTAACGGCCCCGGCGTGATTCCCACATAGCTACGAATCACGGAATCCGTCTCCAGCAACTGTCTCAGCACCTCGCGTGCGATATCGCTTGGCACTGCAAACGCCAGGTTGTTTGCTCCGAGGTAGGCGCGTGTATTAATGCCGATTACCTGACCATTAGGCAACACCAGTGGTCCGCCGCTATTCCCTGGATTGATCGCCGCATCGGTTTGCAACCAAGTGTTGAAGGCTCCGGTCTCGTAGCCCTGCCCCACCGTGCGGCCTTCAAAGAAACGATTTGTGTTGGAGATAATCCCACGGGACACTGTGCGTGTCAGACCATTGGGAGTGCCAACGGCATAGACTGTCTCACCGGGCCGAAGCTTGCTGCTGTCTCCAAACTCGGCATGCGAAAAACTCAATCCACGCTTGGCAATTTCATCAGCGTCCAACTGGACTACCGCAAGGTCTGTCCAATGGTCCCACCCGATCAGCTTCGCCGGCACGCGTTCGAGGTTGTTCAACGTCACCGAAATACGCTCAGCATAGGGATTCACCACATGAGCATTGGTCAAAATGACCCCATCTTCAGTCATGATGACACCGCTGCCAACCCCCCGCGCCGTGCGCTTGGCGCCGCCCTCAAACGTGGTTTCCCACACGTCGAGCCGCACCACGCTATCGAGCAGGCGATCAAATTCACGGCGGTTTTTAGTGTCTCCCTGTAAAGCATCCGTCTGTTGGTGCGCACACCCACCAAACAGCCACAACGAACCGATAACTCCCATGAGCATAACCCGCCTCAAACGACTCTCTAGAAAACGCATCCCCACACCATGGGCACCCGGACCGCTAAAGCAAGCCTGCGAGGCAGTATACAACAAACAGACGGCGACAGAGTCTGGAACAACGCGATTTTCGTCCTTGACCCGCCCTCCCAAGAATGTTGTTTATTTTCGCTTTCTTGGTTGCCGGGCTAGCTCAGTTGGTAGAGCG
Organism: Cerasicoccus frondis; assembly: GCA_031296915.1. Lineage (GTDB taxonomy): Bacteria > Verrucomicrobiota > Verrucomicrobiia > Opitutales > Cerasicoccaceae > Cerasicoccus > Cerasicoccus frondis. The sequence goes on from JAVDPC010000035.1 coordinate 20,519, forward strand.
ACTCATTCGTAATGAGTAGGTCGTCGGTTCAAATCCGATGCCCGGCTCCATTCCAAGAACCCCCACAACCCGCATGAACATTAAGCCTTGCGGGATTTTTTGCGCCCTGGCAGAGTGATAGCAATACCACTGCTCATACATTCAAAATTCGGCAGTTTTTCCAAGTTATCTATCAATTCTTTGTCAACGATGGGACGTAAACGCAAAGGCGCTAGACTCTACAAAATCAACCACCCTTCTACACCGTGGCAGGTCTACCTGAACCAGCCCGGTAAGAAGCCAATCCGCAAGCACTACTCGGACAAAGAAAAGGCCCAAGCGGAGGTGGACCGGCTCAATGACGCGATTGCAGCTGAGGGCATTGAAGGTGTTGTTTTTGGAGCTGAAGCCAGAGCGGATTACATAGCCGCTAAACGTCGCCTTGATCCCTACGACGTATCGCTATCCGAGGTAGTCGACTACTGGCTCGAACGTCACCCCAAATGCGCCGAAAAGGACTTCCTCGAAGCCATACATGACTTCATCGCCGCCAAGCGCCGCGCCAATCGTAGCCCTAAGACACTCCAAGAGCACGAAAACCGCTTGAAGGAATTCCGGAAGTTCTCACTCGCTGAGCATGTCGGCGCCGTAACGCCTGAGAATTGCCGCGACTACCTATCCCGCCCTCACCTATCCCCCGCCAGCATAAAGCGCTATCAGGCGACATTGAGCGTATTCTTTGGCTATTGCCGGAAGCGAGGATGGATGAGCACAGACCCACTAGAGAGCTTCGACTCGATAACCATCGACGCCAAGCAACCTGTAATCCTAACACCTGAGGAAGCGGCACGATTCATGGCAGCTGTCGAGAAAATCGAAGGCGGGCGAATTGCTCGAGCAGTAGCATTGCGACTCTTTGCGGGTTTACGCCCAAGCGAACAGGAGCATCTATCAGAGAGCGACATACTTAAAGATGGAATTCGTGTCGCCCAGGGAAAGATTAGAGGTCGCCGTGCTATTCGCATTGTTCCGATGATACCAACACTACGTAGATGGTTAGATTCATTCGCCTATCAGCCAATAAAACCAGCTAACTTCCGCAAGCTACAGGACAAAGCAATTGAAAAGGCCGGCCTACGAAACACTTGGTGCACCGACATCCTAAGACATACCTGGATATCATATCGTCTTGCTGAGACCCAGAACGAAAGATCGACAGCAAGAGAAGCTGGAAACACACCTGAAATCATCTACAGACACTATTATCAACTTGTCACCGAATCTGATTTATTAGATTTTCTCGAGATTAACCCGCGTCAGCAATACACCGATTAAAGATGCCGTCAAACACACAGCTTATCGCCATAACCGGGTCGCACTCAACCGGCAAGACCACTCTCATCAATGACTTAAGTAGGTCCCTGAATTCAAAAGGCCTTGATCACTCGGTAATTAGTGAAATACCCCGAGAAATTTGCCGGCAACTAGGGGATGATGCTTTTCATCGAGATAAAAATACGTTAAGTAAACAAACCATGTTAATGATGTTGCAGCTTGCGAGGGAACGTGCTGCAACCTCCAGAATAACACTTAGTGATCGGACTATCCTCGATCATTGGATCTATACCAAGAATACATTCAATGCCACTAAAGAATTTATAGAACTAAGGGATATACTGTTCAGCGCAGTAGCTGACTCCCTGTCAGCATATAGACTAATCCTATATATACCAATCGAAATACCACTTCAGCAGGACGATGTAAGAGAAGATGACAAGGCATTCCAAAGGCAAATCGATAAAGACATAAAAGAATCATTACTCAATACTGGTATAAATTTTAGCACCATATCAGGAAACCCGATTGAACGCGCAGACAAGACGATCAAAATACTCGAAAACGAAGGCATAATTTAAAAAGTGAGTTCACGAATATATATCTCATCAGCCCTTGCGGCCTCCTCCGATCTCAAAAATGCAAGACTGCTATATGAAAATATCGCTGACGAACTGCGGCATTTGGGCTACCAACCGTATTTGCCTCATAAAAAAACTGACCCCGTCATCAACATTGAATCCAAGCCGACAGATGTTTTCGAGGACGATATTGATGCCATGTTTTCAGCTAACTATGTTCTAGCTATATTAGATGAGCCATCCCATGGAGTAGGCGCTGAAATAGCTCTTGCTGCGAACAAGGGCATTCCAATCATCGCGGTCTGGCAATCAGGCAAGATGGTAAGTCGATTCATTAGAGGCTTTCTCGAAACTCAATCATCTACATGGCAATGCCCCTACGAAACGAATGAGGAGATTGCGGCAATAGTTTCAAATATCATTCAAAAACGGTCAGAAACCTTGCCCGCTACAACCACGGGAAACAGCTCAGAAAATCTTGCGTTAAGCTGATAATTAGTGTTTTCGTCATTCTATGGTAAAAGAAGCTAAGAATGGTGAAAGTGTAGCCAATAATTCAGAAGAAGCAGTAGTCCATACACTATCTAACCTTATACGAGAAGGGTCAGACATTATTGACCCTAACACGACCAAGTCCACTGGGGCAGGCCATAAGACTAAAGAAATAATTGGTTACAAACTAACCATAACAAACCCACTCGCCCGCTTAACGACCAATCCACATCTCAAATTCCGCCTACCTCTGGCCGTTGCTCGTTTCACTTGGCTCATTTCTGGGAATGATAGATTGCAAGACATCGCATTCTACACAAAGGCTGTAGGCAAATTTAGTGACGATGGCCTCATAGTTCCTGGCTCAAGCTATGGCAAACGAATGCGAAATGCCAGACCAGGCCTTGACCAACTAGTATCCTGCATAGAAGAATTACGCAGAAACCCCGCTAGTAGAAGGGCTGCGGTATCTATTTATTATCCCGAAGACTCTGCAAGAAATTCCCGGGATATACCATGCGCATTCGGCATTTTTTTTCACATTAGGGAAGAACAACTTATTACATCAATCATCATGCGCTCTAACAACGCGTTTATGTTGATGCCATACAATATTTTTGAATTCTCAATGCTCGCAGAAATAGTTGCCAATAATGTTGGCGTAAAATGCGGCAAACTCGTATACTTTGCAGGCTCCATGCACCTATACGAAAGAGACTTCAAAAACGCAAAAGAGACTATCGAGTCTTTTTACAGATCTCCAGAAGCAGAAAATTCGATTATGAATGCCATCCCCCCCGGGGAAGGGGTAATTGAATCAGTGAATGAATTTTGCATGCATGAAGCCGTGTTGAGACATGAATCTGGGAAGATAAATAATTTAAACATTAAAACGTATATCGATAAGGCAGAATCAGCCCTTAAGCCATACTGGTTCCAATTCTACTTAATACTATTGTCGCATATAGTTGATTCAAACAAATGCTATGATGCCTTTAAGGCTATTGAACTAAAGCTAAACAAAACATACCTTCCATATCTCAAAGGCCTATTAGCAAAAAGCACAGAAAAAGACGAAGAAACAATCTCGAAACCTACGCAGGTTCACATACGGTGGACACCCTTCGAAAAAGAATGCGATAGAATTTACAAACAATACATACCCATGACTGGAAAAACCATTAGGTATGACGATCATTATAAGTCCTTCAAACTAAAGCATAGAGAAGACAGTCCAGAAAAACTAAGCTTCATCTTAGAACAATTCAAAAGATACGACCTCTCCGATTTGGGTAATCAAAAATATTCACTGAACAAAGATTCTAACCGCAATCATAGCTCAATAAGCGAAAAAAAGCTGAAGCAGATATCAAGAGATGCTTCAAACCTATAAACAGAGACAAGTTGCACAGCAATGAGGGATACTATAGTTCATAAATTTATAGCCGCAGGTAATTCATGCGCAGATAGTTATGGTTACGTAACAGCAAATAGTTTACTAAATAAATTCAATGCTGAGATCATGATTAGACCCTTGCTAGTCGAAGGCATGCTAATGTCAGCAAAAAACGAACATGGTGAAACCGACGGATCAAAGAAAAACCCATGGCTAATTTTAATTGATGAAGAAAGCTTCAAGACAAATGAGGAAGCCATCATCGCGGAATCATCAAATAAGCCACTGGATAAGGATTTAAGAGAGACGATCGCTCACGAAGTGGGGCATATCCTCAGCTTTGACAGACACCACGGAAAGTTGAAAGAAAAACCAAACAGATCTTCAGCAAGGCAGTCCGACAGAATTGAAAAATACGAGGCTGAAACCGACGATCTATACCCCTATTTTCTACTCTCTGAAAACAAACTCGAGGCCTATTTCTCAGACAGAAATAATCCGCCCAGCCTAACAGAAATCATAGGCCTAGTAAACTTTTCTGCAGTCACAAACAAAACGTTTATCCATCGCTTAAAGTTGATGAACAAAACTCCCAAGAGCGATTGTCTAAACTATAAAGGCTGTATCAACTTTGCAGTTGGGCTATGCAGTCAGGGCGAAGATGGCACAGCAGAATTTGACAGCAATGAAGTGTTTTACTCTTTTAAAAACAACATTTTACCGCAAAGCATTGAAAGTCTAATCAAATCAAATGACACAAAATCTTTAGTAAAAGAGTTCTCGAAAAAAACTATAAATGAAAAAGATGGCATACGGAATATTGGTCCAACTAAAATTACCCTCACCAACAAGCGCAAATCTGAAGAATCATATATCCTAAGCAGGCAGCTCATATCTGGAGCGTCTAAACATGAATTATTATGGGCGTTAACTAGTATATCTTAACTACAAGTTGACTGCAAGTCAAAGCCCTAGACCATCATGTATAGATAGTGCATCATATGCACGCCACGGCCATTCCCTGCCGCCACTTGTCTCACGGATATGAAGTTTTAAACACTCAAGACGGCAGCACAGCGTAAGGCCTACCTCAAACGCACTCCCTAGAGATAGACTACTCATCTTTGGCAATTCCCATTCTGGCAAATCAAGGCCTAAATAAGCAATTTGCTGGTCAAGAAGCATTATTTCCTCAGACAGCATTAGTAATATCTCACTGCACTCCTCTAGAGTCTGACAACCCCTCAGAGCCTGCCGGTATGCCCACACTGCGGGCTTCATCCCGTGTATCTGATCGGTCATTGAGCCTTACGAACGGCAGCCTTCTTCTTAGCCTTGGGGCTATAAGGGCTGTCTTCGGGCTCACGCTGTGGGCTGAATCCTGAGTCTGCTTTGCCCGAAGGAACAACCTTCAGGGGGCTACTAATGTAGCCGTGCTCATTGTAGAATTCGATAATAGCGCGGGCTGCGTGACGTAAAAGCATACCGGCAGGCATATCAACGCTATCGCAAACGGCCTCAAACTCACGCTTAAGGTCGTCTTCGACGGTTACATTGATCTGTTTCCTGCCCATAATATAGTATCCCTATATTTTTTTTCGCTTTTGTCCAGCACATGCAAGCCACACACAATCAAATACTTGCATGCATCCCATTGGGACCCATTGCGTAGGATTCCTATTTTTATGTTGTTTGCGTAGGATTCCTATGCATTCTCATACGACATGAACAAGAAGAACCAACTCAAAGACTGGGTAACGCCCTCCTTCGTAGCCCGTCGCTTCTGCTTAAGCCCGTCTACAATCCGCAAGCACATCGACGCCGGGAATATCGAAGCTTTCCCGAGTCGCGTTAACAGGAAAGGCAAGCCCTCCGGCTACCGTATCAAGCGAACCGAAGTCATGCGCCTGGACCGCTGCGGCATTCGTCCGCGCATCCACAATTTCAACAACGGCCTAAGCGCCGCTTAAGGGGTCATGACGATGCAGGGGAAGCAAACACGTTACGTCGTCATCTGCGACAGCTGCCGGGGATCTGGCTCTCACTCATGGAGCGAACCAAAGGACGGTCACGGTAAAGACTTTAAACAAATCACGAAGCAATGCGGCCAGTGCCACGGCTCAGGCCGCATGCTTTGCACCGTTTCTTACAAACCGTACGGCTCAAAGGGGCAATAGCAATGGAAGCAATCAAACTGTATATCAGTGAATTTCAGTCGGTGGAGAACAGCATTATGATGGTCAAGTCATGCAGTGCTAAGCTCGCCGACTTTGGACACCCCGGAACGCTTGAGCTAACAGGCTTTACCGCTAAGCGAAACGACGGGCTGCATTTTCTGACCGTGGAAGTTGATTCAGCAGACACGGCTCTGGAGTTGGGCCGTTTCATGGCAGAATGGTCTGCTGGCATGTGGTCCGAGTATGGCAACACGATTGGGGAGCAGCAATGACCGGCATCGAGCAAATGATTAACGAGCTTGAGAGTCATCAACTTTTGGTGGTGCTCGCTCCGGCTCCACGTCCGATGCATGAGGGGCACATGGTCCGTGTTCCCTACGACCGCAATCCGGTTTGGTATCGACGCCTCTGCGCCGCATTTACGAGCGCACGACGTTCGGGCAAGCTGACTACGCGCATTCGCCGTGCATCGGTCTTACGAATTTTAAAGCGACTCAACGAAGGCAAGGGAAGCGATAGCTATCTTGTTCCTTACCTAAGAAACACAGCCAAGGCAATGGAGGTGCAAGCAGCATGAAGGCTTTTCTTTCCCTGCTAATCGTTGCAGTTGCCCCGCTGGCCGTGACGCATCCCAACAGTGGGTGTTCTCATAGCGCGTCACGGCCAGCATCTCTTTGCGCTCAATCCACCATGCCAACCCGTTCCAGCGGCTTTGCTTCGCTGGGACGGGATCATTTCCGTTTGTTTTCTACTCACTTTGTCGCGGAGGTCTTGAACCCCCTTCGACTCCATCTAATTGCTACCCCACTGCGCGTCGCAGGCGTAGCCGAAGACTGGAAGGCTGCGTCGTGAGTAGCCCCAAGCACAACAAGATGGACCGCGCCGAGGCGTATTCCAATGGCCGTAGTGAAACGGCCTATGAGGATGAATACGCTAATGCCGATCTGGCCAGCGGTGACATTCAAGTGATGCCCTACCGCGCCAAGAGCTACCTTTGTGAAGGTGGTGGCAGACTGGTTCACAAAGACATGGTTCGCCGTGGCATGCCTACCGATTTTACCGGCTGGTTGTTCGTTACGCTGACTCTCGACCGTGAACAGTTCGACCACGATCCCGAAGCCGGTTATCTGGCTGGCAAAGATCGTATGCGGCGGTTCTTCGAATACCTCTCACGCCACGGATTCAGCTTTGATCGTTGGATCTGGAAACTTGAGTTTCACCCCGATTCCCCCGAGTGGACGCACTGGCATTTATTGCTGGATACGCGCCGCTTCATTCCTTGGGAAATCATCAAGCGCGCCTGGAATCTCGGCGGGGTCGATGTGGAGCGCATCGAGTGCTTTGGGCACGGTGAAGCTATTGGCCGTTACGAGTTCAAGTACGTCTTCAAAGAAGGCATGGGCCCGCCTAATTGGCTGCTCAAATACAAGCGTATCCGCTTCATTCAAACCAAGGGCATTTTCCCGAAGCAGGAGAAGCCCAAGGAAGAGCGCATCGAAGACAAACTCGACCGCTTAGAGGACGAATATCAACACGGCAAAGATAACCGCTCCGAAGCTCCCACGATTGGCCAACGGCTCAAGGGCTGGGCTCGCCGCATTACGACCGTCTACGAAACCCAAGACGGCAAACAGGTCAGGGCCTTCGAGCTAACCATCAGCACCGAATCTTTCTTCGGGCGTCTCTGGAATCTTCCGCACCACTTGCGGGACCTTCTGGCGCCCTTTCACGCAACTGTAAGAAAACACCAACTCATCCTAGATTATGTCAAACCAAGAATCCAACTCCCAGCAGGTCTCCAAGGCGCTGCTTAATAAATACTTTGTTGAGCCCGAAGCCGATAAGCTGAAGGGCAAACACAATCCGGAGGGCCTCCTGCTTGCAGGCAAGGTGATCTCCATTAAGCACACGCCACACGTTAAAGAAGTGGACGGCGTCAACGTCTACAAGGTTCAGACCGCTATCGAAATCGAATCCGATGGCCGCAAATACCAGTATTCGAGCTGGTCGAACCTGAACGAAGGCCAAGAGCCCTTGGACCTCGAACGTGACACCTATTACGTCTTCTCTGTCGGCGGACTCAAGAGCCACCGCGTAACCGATGGCACGTATAAGGACCGTAACGGCAACGAACGCGCCAACACCGTGGCGGAGCTTACCGAAGTCCGTTGGCTTGAAGTCACCGAGCTCGAAATTCGCCCGAAGGGCCTCGGCGCAGCGGCTTCGTCCAGCGCGAGCGCCGGTGGCGCTGCGCGGACGAAGGCGACCGCCGCTTAACTTGGTTTACCTTTCGTAATTGACGCAAACCAATGGATTTCAACTCCGAGTTCTGGACAGGCGTAAGCACATGGATTGCGGGCTATGGCTCCATCTGGGCCAGCCAATACATCGTCTTGTTTTTCAAGCGCATGTTCAGCGCTGCGGCTGATCTCTCCGTGGCTTAAGGCCACACATCCAAACCAACCCCAACACCACCATACCACCATGACTAAGACCAAGAAAATCGCTGGAGTGGGCCTCGTGTCCCTGCCTGTTATCGCTAACGCACAAGTCGATTACTCGACTGTTACCAGTGGCCTCACTGGTGAATTCGCGGGCATCCTCGCGCTCGGCCTCGGCGTCGCTGTGGCCGTTGTCGGCCTCTTCGCCGCTCCCAAGGGCGTGAAGTTCGCCAAGCGCATGTGGGCAGCCATTGCTGGCTAATCGGCATGGGGCGGGGGTTCATTCCTCCGCCCCATTTCCGCTAATCACGAAAGGAAACGCCATGTTCGCTCAAGTTGATTTCTCCTCTTTAACCAGCTCCATGACCGCAGAATTTGCGGGTATCCTCGGACTGGGCCTCGGCATCACCGTGGCCGTTGTCGGACTCTTTGCCGCGCCACAGGGTATCAAGTTTGCCCGCCGCATGTGGGAGTCGGTGACAGACGATGGAGCTTCTTCCGCTCCGCAGGTTGGCGACGAAATTTGGGTCCAAGACCAGGAAGGCAAGCCACCCCGCAAGATCACCGTCGATGACGAATGGACACCTTACTAAGCCATGACTGACAACGAACTACTACAGCAAATCGCCAACAACACCGAGACCATGGCCACTCTGATTCGCATCACGCTTGAGCAGCAAATTGCCGCCGTGGTCGTTTTGATTTGGTCGGTCTTTTGGAGCACCCGCGAATCATGAGCGCCAAGCAGACATGTCTTGTTTTTATTTGCTTGGCATTAACCGTTGTTGGGCATGCGGCCAATGTCCCGACGGGCACTTATCAGCACCCAGATAAGGACGCACACTTGAGCGTGACTGCGGTCTATGAGTCGCCGGACAATGAGGGGTGGTGGCGCGTAGAATTCAATGTTTGGGCCAATGAGAGCGGCAGTTTCATGAACATCTACCCAACGAATGACACTGACGATATTGTTATTTATTACGACCCGCAGAACACTGGCCCCTATCCTTACACATATGATGTCATCAAAGATTTTCGCGCAGGCAGTCATTATTACATGCTAGCGCAAAACGCCGATAACGTCCTGGATGGCTACTGGTCGCCGATCATTGCGCAGGAATATAAATGGTGGGAACTCGCAACGGACAGTTTTTACAACGACACAGGCTCGGACGTAACCTATCATTACGTTATCCGCTACTATGGCACGGGCGGCGCATCGGAACCCCAATCGCAGATCGGAGCCAGCGTCGTTGTTCCCGCCAACCACAACTTGCAGTTTACCGGTTTGCTCTACGAAAACTTTTCCGTGCACCTCTACCGTGAGTATGCCGGTGGCACCGCCTTTGTGGGCCAGTTTTATGCCTCGCTCACCGTCAGCGAAGATGATCCGCCCGACGAGCAAGGCGTAACGCCTCACTTGACCGAAGGCTCAACGCCGCCTTTCGTTCCCGAGAATAACTTCTTCCCCGAATGGCCAGAGTCGCCTGAATTCGTTTCTGCGGATGATCGCGAAGATCAGTTTGGCGAAGACTACGACAACAATCCAATCCCTGATCCCGAAGCCGACAGCACGGATATTGTCGAAGCCATTGACCGGCATGACAACAACCGCCGCGAAGAGCATCTCACTGACGAAAACATGTGGCGTCAGTCTGAGGATAACTTGACTCAGCGCTTCGATGATTTGAACACCGCGCAAGAGTATCGCCAAGATGAAATCATTGCCTACATCGCGCAAAACACCACGATCAATTCCAATGGCCACGCCGCAACCAAGAACGCAATTGATGAACTCAACAGCGCGCTAACTTCCGGCGTGGAAGGCGCAGAAGACCCGGGGCCGGTCAACGTTGATGCGTATACCAACGGCCAAGATGATTCGCTATTCGAATCCATGAATGAGGACATTCAGGGCACCGTAACGACGATTCTTGGACTCGTGCCCAACCCTCAAGCGCTGCCAACCGTCAGCGGCCGCGACTACACTTATTCCATGTCGTTCGCCTCCTACAAGGGCGCTGATTTTTCATTCGATATCGATCTGACGCCCTACCAAAGCGTGATTGAACTGATTCGCTCGCTTGAGGTCGGACTCGTCGTTATCATGTTCATGGTCTCGGCCATCAAAACCGTGAGAGGAGGCTTCGCGTAATGCTCAAGTCACTGCAAGAACTCATCAACTGGCTGAAGCGCATCGACGGCTTTCTCGGCGTCGTCCTCTCGCCGTTAACCATTTTCCTGACGATCTGCTACACGGTCTTGTCGCAGCTCCACGAACTGTTGGGCTGGCTGCTGGGCCAAGTCGATCAAGCCGTATCGTCCTTAGATGTGTCGGTCGGCAGTCACGGCCTCGATAGCGTCGCTACGGATTTTTGGGTGACCGTGAATACCTTCTTCCCCCTCGATCTCGTCTTTGAGCTGGGAACTATTCTACTCGGCCTTAAGGCGACCATGGCCACTGTCCGCATCATCAAATCCTTTATCCCCACGCTCACATGAAAGACGCAATTTTCCGAGTCTTTGCCGGAACCCTCGGCAGTTACAAGAGCTATCATGGCGTAGTCGAATGCCTCGACACCCTTGAACAAGGCGGCGTCGTCATGACGAATATTCCGCTCAAGTGGGACCGCATCAAAATGTTCTTCGAGGACGAAAAGGGCCTCATACTGGACGACAAGCAATACGTCGTCATCACGCCAGAACAGGCGGGGCACTTCGTGGAGTTACTCGTCAAGGGCGAGCACAAGAAGCCCAACAAGCTCGTGATTGACGAAGCAGGCTTGCACCACAACACGATGGATAAACGCCAGATGGACCGCAAGGTTCTCGAAATGATTGTCCACGCTCGTAAGCTGCACATCGATACCGTTTTCATTGCCCACCACTTTAATGAGATTCTCGCGCAGATTCGCAATAAAGCGCAGTCGGTCCTCTGGTTTCGCGACCTGGAGAAAATCAAGTTCCTTGGTTTAACCTGCCCAATCCCGGCCTACATCTTTGCCGAGGTCGACGCACGTAACCCAAAAATCAAATACGACAAGGCGCTCAAGTGGAAAAACAAACGCATTTACACGTTCTACGTTTCGCACGACGTCCAGTCCGAAGCGGTGAAGGCGATCAAGGAAAAGCCCAAGATCGAAATGCAAAAAGTCGACAAACCCGCCAAGCCCACGCCGGTTAAAAACTTCGCTAAGCGCTGGGCTCGCCGCGCCGCCTTTGGAGCCCTGATCGCGGGCGCTACGACCTTCCTAACCGCCAGCGAAGACAACCCCTCTCAGGAGCAACCCAAGCCCTCTACCGCGCCTGTAGCCAAGCAGGTAGCGAACAATCCACCATCGCAAGCAGAGATTCCTACTGAACCCGAAAGCCTGACTTACACGTCAATGGGCGTTAATGGGGCAGTCGAATACCGCATGAATTCCCGCGTGCCTTACCGGAAAGACTTTTGCCGATACTCCTCGATGACTGTGACTTTGAGTAATGGGTCAGTTCTCAATGAACTAGATCCCAAGCTATTTGTGCGTCTTCATGATGGAGCCATCATGTATGAAGGTGAAATTTATAAGCACGCGCCAATCACGACTGACAAACCATCCAACGAATCTTTTACCTCAGCTCTGGAGCAGTTCGGAATTTAAGCGTTCATGTTCTATCAAATCCAAATACCGGAAAAACCCATTAAAAACACATTCAATTCTTACGCTTGACACATTAAAAACACGTGCTAAAGTAGGGCTAATGTATGGAAACATACAGCCACAAGATACCAACTCATAAAGTGCTAAGAAATAAAAAGTAAGCCGTAAAAATCTATCAACAGCTTAATAAGTAAAACGAAAAGCACTAACTAACTAACTAACACGCACAATCATGGTTACGAACTCGCCAAACCGCAGCTACTCCGGCAGCTGCCACACTTAACAATTCAGCAATAGCTTACCATGGCCTCAAAAACCATTTCCAAAGGTTGTGAGAAACTGTTGCTGAACAAAGCAACACTAGATGGAAAACGACAACCTTCCCTCAACTGAAAAGTCATATCAAGATCACCTCAAGGGGTTCAAAGACCTTAAAGAAGTTAGCAACCTTCGCAACACCACCCCGTGGCAAAGCGCGACGCTACTCGCTCATCTGATTAGCGGAGGTGCGATAGCAGCAATTGCGATAAGCCAAGGCCCTTGGTTTGCATACCTGCTAATATTCCTAAGCGGGATAGGAGCAATGCAATTGTTCTATCGAGCCCGTACGCACGATGAAGACAAAGAATAAATTTCGCCTAAACCTAGATTTTCCGGTTCAAGTCAAAGAGAAGCTTGAGAAGATGAAGTCTAGCACTGAATCCACGTCCAATGTAGAAGTCATTCGACGCGCACTCGCTTTATTTGAGCTAGTCCTGGACAATGGAAACACAGTGCACCTCAAGGACAAAGACGGTAACTACACGGAAATCAGGATATTGTAGCGCCTTGCCCAACAACAGGTGCCTCATGGGCAAATATCTGCTGGTAGAGTTGCTTTGTGTCATACGCTGGGCTCCAAGGAACCCTCACCAGATAAACACCTGCTTGTTTTAAAACTGCATCAACCATCTCGTCGCGCTTTTGTCGATCTGCCTTTGCATGTGAGCTATCATCCAGTTCAATGCAGGCGCGCAAAGCTAAAGTGCCTTGATCGCAAAGCACAAAATCAATGTGCCTGGACTTAATCCGATTGCGAAGTCCAAATGCTATTTTTCGATCAATGCCCTTCTTAACCTGCGCGATATCCTCGAGGCGCACTTTGGCCATCACTACGTATGCGCCATTTACCGTCTGCAATAGCGTGGCATAGAATACTTGTTCGGCTTCCGTTAATAGTGTCCCTCTAGACTCTATTGAGTTCTCAGGGATACCCGAAGTAGATTCTTCAATGCTCGCGCTTTCCTTGGCAGCATTTTCCAAGCGTTTACCGAGCGCAACAATGCCAAACAGTAGCCCAAAAGCTAATACTATCAAAATGATAACTACAATCTCCATATATCAGTCCATAACAGCACTATGCATTTGGATGAACAGAAAAAAATGAAGTAAACATTCTTATTTTCATAGCGCTAACTCTATGCAGTAAGATCATTTTTCTATCAACTATCCATCAATGTGCCCCCTACCCTTCACCAATCCAGCCATAGCAGAACATTCGTAATGAGTAGGTCGTCGGTTCAAATCCGATGCCCGGCTCCATTCCAAGCCCCCCGCGAACCCGCATAGACATTAAGCCTTGCGGGATTTTTTGCGGCCTGACCGCTGCCACGCCAGCGCACAGCCTGTGTCATTCCTTAGCAGCGCCCATGCTAAAGCTTAACACTGACAATGTCATTCCTTAGCAGCGGCACTGCTATGGTTTAGCAGAGGCGTGTAATTGTTATGCCAATTCGGCATCTGTCGCATAGGGGCGGACTAGCTAGGTCATCAGACGAATTGCAACGCTACCTGGACGACTTCCAAGCTGACGTGGCCAAATCCTTCCCAAGATTTAGCAAACATTATTTTCGTTCCAAACAGTACGTAGACCGATCGAACTTACACAAATGAACCCATCCGCAGCATTCGCAGAGCTACATCGCACCCATTCGGATCACCAATAGGAAATCTCCTCCGCCGAACCAAGCATGGGCTAAATCTGGCCTTCGATCTCGATTCGCCAAGCCTTGACTTCTTCAACGACCTAAATCATCCAATTAATTTAGCCAGGCAAGCGAATCTGATAGCATAACTCCTTAAGATTGGTGTTGTATTTCCACTGTTTCACGGTTCCAAATCCACGCCAGATTTCCACCTCACGTCTATAGAAGTATGATAAAACCGAAACATGAATGGAGACGGCATGAAAAGGAAATTTATTGCCCGAAACAGATACCCTCCTTGATAAAGGCGCCTGCATTTAAGTTCATTCGCATTCGTGGTGAGGGCGATCCCAACAAGGAACCATTCAATGAACGAATCCGAGCACTCTATCCCATTGCATACGGGATTAAAATGATCGCAAAAAAGCCTGAAATGGCGCCGAAGGGACATTATGATTTTACCGTGTATCCATTAGAAGGCGTCTGGGATATTAGCGACGAAGCCAAAAAGAATTTCAGCGGTAAGATCAATAAGGATGATCTAGTTTACGAACTGATGCTGCGCCAGCCAGCGTTTGTCACCAGGGATTATTTTCTCAGAATTCTGGATATTTCAAAGCAGAAGATTCCGAACCCGTTATTCGATGAAGTTGAACTCACCGAGATCGAAGAAGGACTTTGTTTGCAGATGCTACACGTAGGACCTTTCGATACCGAAGCAGAAACATTCAAGATAATGGAGGCCTACGCCACTAACCAAGGACTCACCCGGCAATCAAAATTACATCGTGAAATTTACTTGTCGGACTTCCGGAAGACGGCTCCTGAAAAGCTGAAAACGGTACTGCGATTCAAAGTAAAATAATGCCCTCTAAACAGCGCACTCAACGCGAACGTCGACTCGACGTAAGGAATTAGCTGTCCAGACAATCAACGGCGGCGCTGGCGTATCGCGAAACCGAGAACTCCGATCGCCAAGAGCAGCGCATAGGTTCCTGGCTCCGGCACCGCAGTAAGCGTAAGCGTTTCGCCACTGTAGGTGAAGTAGTCGCCAAACGTGCCCGCATTGCTGCCCGCGATGGTCAGCTTACCCGCTTCCCATTGCGATATCCAAGTTGCTTCGCTTGGAGCACTGGTTCCAGAAACGGTGATACTGCTGCCAACGGAATCCAAAGCAAAGTCGAAGTCAAATTCCGTAAAGCGACCAGTCGTATCTCCTGCGACTATCGAGTTCACGCCGCTACCCATCGTTACTTGTCCATAACCAGTGCCCGGATTCGCTCCATATTGGAGCATACTCACATTAAGCGATCCGCCGTTTTGAATCATCAATTGGGGATCCACTTCGCCGTTCAGCGCAAACAGATAGGTGCCGAAGGTGGCCGAAGCACCATCAATGAGCACACTGCCATCACGCTGGTTGTTCGTCGTAGAGGGCATGTTGACCGTGTTGTAAATATTAAGCTGAGAGGCCCCTATCATTCGGATCGCACCGGAACCAACACTTGCAGTGAAAGCGCCGCCAGCGACATTGAAAGTCGATCCATTCAGGATTAATATATTGGACGTTGCTAAATCAAATGTGCCGCCATTCAAGTTGTAGACGCCATCAGTGAAATTCTTAGCTGCAGTAACATCCCACGTCACCGTATTGCCAGATTGCGTCACATTCGCGGAGAAAGTGTTGTCAATGGAAACCGATGGGCCGGTGCTGGTGATGAAGCCATCATTGCCTTCGCTATTCGGTGTGCCATCAGACCAGTTGGAGCCATCAGCAAAAGCACTGTCAGTCGCGCCAATCCAGGTTGTTTGAGCGTTAGCCAAAGGCGCCAGAATGAGCGAGGCCAGGACGTATGGGATAGAATTGGGTATATTCATTCGAAACTATGGTTAGGGTTAATGAAATGGAATCATATCCAACAGCGTAGTCAGTTCAAGGGGACGACAATGTAACAAGATCCACAGCGAAAAGCCTCACCACGCCATGCACCTCGATGCAGGTTTCAAGGATTGCCGCTCAATTGCCAGATGCGCCAAGCTTGACTCTCGAAAAACAGTCTTAAAAATAACGGCATCGACCCCAAGAAGACATCCGATAAGAACGTAACCCTGCGTGACATCGCCAAAGAAACGGGCATGAGCCTGGCCACGATTTCGCGGGCATTACGGTCCGACCCCAGAACTGCGGCATCGACGATTAAAAAAGTCAAAGACGCTGCAGCACGCATGGGCTATCGTCCGGACCCAGGGTTTCAGATACTGGTGGAACGACGTTGGCGGGGACGACGTTCCAACGAGGGGCTGAACATCAGCTACATTTACGACAGCAAGGACCTTACTGAGACTGATGACATGGAGTATAAGCGCTATCGGGAGAACGCGCTTAGCCAAGGCTATACGCTGATTCCCGAGGACTTGCGCAGCTATCCCAGTGTTAAGAAATTGATCCAGCGCATTGAAGCCAAGGGAGTCAGTGGTGTGGTGCTCTCGTATATTTCGGAGGCACCCTACGAGATCGATGAACTCTTAAAGCGGTTTGCCGCAGTGAGCATCAACGTTTCGGCGATGCAGCCCGATTGCCCAATCGTCATGCACGATGAGTTCATTGCCATTGAGCATATTTGGCGGCGCCTCAAAGCGGAAGGCTATCAGCGCATTGGAGTATTGTTCGAAGATTACCCGGAGTCCTTCACCATGGATCAGCGACTCAGCGCCGTACTTTGCCGCCACTATCGTGAGACGAATCCGCAAAACACGATCCCAATTCATTTTTACGATTTCCACGACACCGATCAACACGCGGCAGTCGGCGAATGGGCTGAACGCTATCGACCAGAGGTCGTGGTTGGCGACACTCATCACCATTACGAAACTCTGGAAGCGCTCGGCTATTCGATGCCCAAAGACTTGGCGTTTCTTTCCATAAACATGTGGGACCCGGAATACATCGGGCAAATAGCAGGCTACTACCGAGACAACGTCATCCTGCTGCGTCAGGGCTTGCAACTACTCAACTTGATGGTGCGCTCCAGCAAACACGGCGCCGATCAAGCCAGTCTGATCGAAATGGTTAACGGTGAATGGGTCGACGGAGATAGCTTGCCCAAAGCCAAGCCTGTCCAATCGAAAAAGAAGGCGCCTCGTAAGCGACGTTAAAGTTTACCGCGGCGCTCCTCAAGCTCCGCACGAATGGCGTGCATCTTCTGGCGATTGAGCGGGTAAATCCACATCATGTAGGCCGAAACGCCCCAAAAACCGAGTGGAATGAGAACGAAAAACAGCAGCATACGCGTGAGTACTTCCGGCGGCTGCTCACTGCCAACGCTCACATCAAACCCAGTCGCTTCAATGATGAAGCCCGACACGCCAGCCGACAACGTGAAAGCCATTTTAAGGAACCAGGAAAAGATCGAGTTTATGCTCCCTTCACGTCGCTGATGCGTCGTCTTTTCGTCGTAGTCCACAATGTCCGCCTGCATCGACGGCACGATCAACCACATCGCGCCGATGACGCCTGCATTAAACGCCACCGGCACAAGCTGCAGATACGGGTAGTCCGGCTGCAAGCACACATAATTCAGACCTGCGCCAATGAAGCCTGAAACCAGAATCATGAACATCGCCCACTTCTTGTCGAACTTTTCGCAGATCCAAGTCCAGAGCGGAATCGTCGCAATGCCAACGACGGCAGCAACCGTGCCTTTCCAACCTTCGATAATGTAAGACTTCTGCAGTTCCCCATCATTGACGAAGTAAATATTCAGGTAAATGCCCAGTTTACTCACCACGCCATTGCCAAACATGAACAAGAAGATGAATCCGCACAGTAGCCAGAATGGCTTGATTTTGATTGTCTCTTTTATACCTGCGACGATCGAAACCTTCTTCTGCTGCGCCGCCTCTTTTTTGTAATATCGCTCCTTAACAAATATCGCTGGCAACACGCCAAGAATCAACACCAGGGCTGCAAGGCCAAAGCTGACGACCCCCATCCCTTGCCTGACATCAGGCTCGCCGGTAGCGGGATCAATAAAGTAATCCAACGACGCCAGCGCCAATACCCAGCCTCCAACAAACACCCCGAGTTTCGTGATCGCAGTGCGGTAGCCGGCAAGACGCGTTCGCTCGTCGTAATCCGGCGTCATCTCCAGCATAAGGCTGTAATACGGCATCGCCCAAACGGTAAACGCAGTGAAGAGCAACAGACCAACGACTGTCAGGTAGATGACGAGCCCGTTAACCTGGTGCTCATCACCCAGGAACGGTAAATGCGGCGTCCAGTCGGTGAGCCCGGCAGGCGGATTCCATAAAACCGGCAACAGAAGCGCCGTGAGAATCGCACCAACAAAGATGTAGGGGCGGCGACGCCCCCAACGCGTCCGCGTATTGTCAGAAATATTCCCCATCACCGGATCAGCCAGTGCATCCCAACCGCGGTAAATGAGCAGGATTATACCGAGTATCGCCGGGCTCACACCATAGGCGATGTTCCAGATCGGCATCCATAAAACAGCAGTCGCCAAGCCAACGGAAAACCAATCGATGGGAGCGGCTGAAGAATAGGCGAGTTTTTGATAGAACGGAACTTTGTCTTCCGGAGCAACCGTCTTCATAAAATCACATTACGCATAAACCAACGGCGATCATCGTCGTTGAGCGTGAAGAGGAAATAAACGCCGCTGACCTCCGGTTGCATACGCCACTTTCGACGGTAAACGAGCTTATAGTCGTCGTTGTCTTTCAGCGCCAATTGCACCGGTAAGGTGTTATTCTGAATATTGCCAATGGGCACTGACGCAGGCTCCAGCGGCGGCAAACTGTAGACGTCCGTTCCAGCATTGAGCACCAATTCCTTAAGCGAAAGATTATAGATCAAGATGGTGCCAACGGGAACATTAGAGGTCGAAGTATTGATGGCGAATGCACGGCTCTTTTGCTCGCCCAAGCTGTCGGCCACCAAAACTACGATCGCTTGCTTCCAAGCCGAACCAAAGTTCACGCTGATGACCGGAGTATAGACCGCGCCATCGTCCGTAAGACGCTGCGTGTAGAGATCGAATTGCGTTGGCCCAGCGTAGTCGTATGGTTTCGAAAGCGTTGTAGGGTTGATGTCGAGCGCAGTGTAGCCATCCGCGCCACGGTAGAACAACTCTGGCAATTCCAGCGGCTCACGCTGCCTCTGCATGGAGCCAGCAGAAACTTGCTTGCGAGCACTGAACAACATGACCTGGAACTCAACCGAGCAAGCGTCCTGTGTGCGCTGAGCGTAGGCCTCCGCACCACTCAAAAAAGCAACGATCAATAGCGCAAGCGAGAGTAATGACTTTAATCGATCCATTGGAAATCAATGATGCGGAACTGGCGTCCGAAGTTTTGGTTCGTAGTAGTGAGCGCATCAAACTCATCAGTCGCCGCATTGTTTGCATCCACATATTGCGCCAGTCGTTGCACCGTGGCTTTGCAACGAGCCGTCGCCTGCACTTCGCCGGAGAGCGGGTTTATGGACTCGCCATAAGCGTGGATGACGAAGGTGTCCGAGCGCGTTGAAATATATGGCCCGATTGCGTCCAGTAAATCCAGTTGAGTCAGGTAGCCCAAGGCTCCCGTGGCGCGATCCCCGACACTAGCGTCGATATCAAGTTCACGGTAAAACTGCGACATTTCGGTTTCGGTCAGTTGAAATGCTTCATCGTTGAAACGCGGTAAGCCCTCGTCTGTTTCGACATTTACTTCGGACAATTCAATCGCAGCCTGCAATGCGCCAACCATCATCGCACGCGCGCCGACATCATCGGAATCACCATACTCCTGTTCGCGTTCGGAGCGATAGTCTCCATCCGCCAGGACTCGGTTAACGAAATGCGAAAGGGAAATAAATGGCCCGCGTTGTTTCACCTGCTCGACAATTGCCGTAGCCAACCGGTCGATGTCGCTGGGTGAGAGTGTGAGGAAGCCATTGTAAATTTCATCAGAGAGTGTGTTGCGGTCATCTGGCGTGGGGTCACCATCGGGCGCTGAGACCCGAAGAAACGGCGTCACATCATCATCGTCAAACTCCCCTGCCCGACTTTGAACGGCGGCGACCTGAGCACTCGACAAGAATGCTTTCCATGCACGTTGGGAAGTGGAATTGACATTGAAGGCGCCTTCGATGAACAGGCTGCTCGCCGAGGTATCCCAGCCAAAGTCAAAGTCATCGGAGACTGAATAGCGGACATTATCACTAACAGCATCAGCCACGTTGTAGGCCGAAAAAAAGTAGGCGTCCCAAAGCGCGTCGTTCAACAAGTAAGAGACATCGTAGTGATAATAGCCAATGGGATCGGGATTACTATCCGGCCACACGCTGCGCGATGTTTGAGCTGCTGGAATGCGCGGATCTTGCAGCGAATTTCCAATGGCGTATGCCGGCCATGTATTTTGAGCGTTGTAGGTTTTAGTCGGGTTATTGAAATACTTGTTTGGGTTGACAAACGGCTGTGATAAATTTGCGTGCGCGAGGTCAGCAATTGAGAAAAAATAATCTTCATCCGTAGGCGCTTCATAAAGAATAAAGCCGCCTTCAGCGATTCCGCTCGGATCATCGGAATAGCTGAAGTTTACTTTCTCGTCGCCGTGATTGTAGGCGAAGTAAGAATTGTTGGTAGGCAGTCCATTATTCCAATGGTAGTTTTCCGTATTCCCAAAGTAGTTCGGGTTAAAGGCGAAGTCGCTGCCATTGTTATTACCGTAATCCACTGACTCCAAAGGGCTTTTGGTGCTGCGGGGAGCGCGAGGGTTGTAGTTGGCGATCATTTTCACATACGGCATGAAATCACGCTGTGCGTCCGTAAGATCGTCGTTGTTGTTTACCTCCGCATAGTTCTCCGCCAATTTGAGGTGCATGTAAGCGCCAGCGGCTGGATAGGTTGCCAGGTTATAGTTAGGGTGCCCAGCGATGATCGGCTGATTGCTTTGCGCGGAGCTGATCAGGGAGGCATTGTTGGCCGGCCAAAGCACGCTGCCTTTGCCGGTGCTGCCGGAACCAGTAATGAAATAATTCTGCCCGGACACATGCTGTAACAGCTCATCATTTTCCACCTTGGCTACGCTCTCCCGCGCCAGACGCAGGCGCAGGTAATTGGCCGACATCATCCGTAAGCCCATTTCATTAATGTTTTGGCTGACGCCTAAGTCATCCAGATGATATGGACTCACGCCCTCGCGGTAAAAAAACTCGCCATCGCGAAAGCCAAGCTCGAGCGGCATCGGTGTTTCGGGATTGGAATCCCACTCGGTAATGCTGCCTGGAGAGAACACAATCGCCTCGCCTGGTTCAATGACCGGGCTGGAAATTTCAAAGCGCATTGGATCACTCGTATCCGGAAAGATGTCGCTTTCTTTGTAGTAGGAAGTATTGCCGTTATTCGGATTCGTGTAGGTGATGGTGTCGGCGCGACCATCGTCTTCTTCCAGATAAATGCGCGACTGGATTTCCATCGTCATGCCTTCGGCGCCGTCGTAGGTGTTGTTATCCGTGACCTTCAGGTAATACGTGTCCGCAGCGATAGGCTGGTTGTAGGGATTCCATAAAACGACTACCGGAAAAACGCACAAACGCGGCTGGTACTGCCCGGAGCCCACAGAATAAACCATCAAATGATGATGCAGAGAGAATTGCGCGATGACCGGGTAGAGGCCAACTTCGGTGTCGGTTTGCTCGCGTGAAACGAGCTCACCGTCTTCGTTGGGCCGTAAGTTGTAATACGAGCGCAATTGCTCCCAACGCGGGCCGCCAGGATCACGATCGTTCGCGACACCGCTCTCTGCATCGAAGACTTGAGAGCTTCCATGGAAGGTAATTAAATCCTGGAAATCGCCAGCATCGCTGAAAGCCGCACTGAGGTCTTTTTTCAAACCGGCGTCACGCACATTCACGGGCAGCGCGCGAGACTGACTCGTCATGTCGTGCGTGTAATCCAACAGGAGGGAGTCATCCGTCGACAAGGCCAATGGCAGTTCCGATAAATGATTCGTTGCCCCCAGAAGCGAACGCACGTCACCCGGATCACTGACCAAGTCTGCGACGCCATCAAATGCGCTCATATTCATTGTCGATGGATTTCGGGCATCGCGGTTGTTCGATCGGCCATCATCGGGAACCATTGAAATACTGGCCTTCAAACCCTCATCCGACACCCAGTAGGCATAGTGTCCCTTGACCACGCCATCACCGACAATGTCTTCTTTGGGCAGGATGATTGCCTGGCCGTCAATATCGTCATCCGTCATCAACACCTCGTCATCGGTCAAGCTGCTGGCAGAGCGATTTTGGTAGGCGGTCATCGCGGCGTTGCTACCAGTATTCTGCATACTCACCAACCACTTCATTGGGCCGCGATCTTTGATTTCCGCCTGAGTCTGATCGCCACTCGTCGTGTAATTTTCGTCGTCAGGATCACTGGACCAAACACCCGTCCAATAAGGCGCATCATCGACTAGAATATCAGCCCGCGCCGTGATGCGCTGATCGGGTCCCGCGAGTTTTTGTAAATCTCCTAACGCCTTCACCAAGGCAAACTGGGCATTGCTTCGCGCTTCGGCATCCTGGCTCTTGGCGATAGTCGCATTGGACTCCACCATCAAAGTCGTCGACAATGACAATAGCAACATGACCATGAAAGCCATCAATACGAGCGCGATAACGAGCGCAAAGCCTGGTTGTTGTTTCTTCAAGGGGATCTTCAATACGGGTATCAGCTACAAAGCGTTACGCCCTATTGATCGTCTTTTACGGCCCAGTTGTAAATTGAGCTGCTTTGAAACAATATGCACAAGTTGACTAAAACACTCGCCGACGGAGCAGAAAACGCAACCTCAGTTACTCAAGCTCACTTGACCTCACCCTCTATCGATCACTCAAAAACATTGCCAAACACCAATCACTGATCGACAATAATTAAGGATTTCCCCGCCCCAAAACCAGAGCCAGTGAACTTGAACCTTACGATGAAACTCTTTCTGAAAATAACCTCCTGGATACTACTGGTATTGGGCATGCTCATGCTAACTGCTCCACTTGCAGCGCTATTGAGTATATTCTGGGAGGGTGAAAATTTTCTGGGGCTGATCTTTATACTCCCAATTCTAGTCTTCTCTGTCGGTTGCCTCATCTTTTCCATCGGCTATTTGCGCACCGCCCGAAAAAGTTACGCCGAAGGTCTTGCCATGATGTCCGGTTTTATCGTTTGGGGTGTCTTGGTATCGTTCACATCGGATTGGGAAAGTGTTGACCAAGCACACAATGCCTCATGGCTGGAAATGGCGTTCATCATTGGCCCGATTCTGCTAGGCGTTTGTGCAACAAAGTTATTGAAGCACCTGATAAACCGAAGCCATAGCTTGGAACCAACGACATCGGTAGACGCTCAAGAAAACCTCGGATAAACAAGTTCTGTCTAAAGCGTCGGCACTGCAGCCAGTAGCTTTTTTGTGTAAGAATCCTGCGGATTCGCGTAGATCTCATCGGCGTTGGCCTGCTCAACAATCTTGCCGTGATTCATCACGAGCACGTAATCGCTGATGTGCTCCACCACCGCCAAGTCGTGCGCGATGAACAGATACGTCAAGCCCAACTCTTCCTGCAGATCCTGCAACAAATTCACAATCTGCGCCTGCACCGAAACATCAAGCGCGCTGACAGGCTCGTCACACAAAATCAACTCCGGCTCGACCGCCAACGCGCGTGCGATGCCGATGCGCTGACGCTGACCGCCGGAAAACTCGTGCGGATAACGGCTGCGGCTATCGGCGGGCAAATTGACCTTATCCAACAGGTCTATGACGCGCGCTGATTGCTTCGCCTTGTCCCACTGCGGAAAATGAATGTCCAGCGGCTCGGCAATGATCTGCTCGATGGTCATGCGCGGATTCAGCGAGTTAAACGGATCCTGAAAGATCATCTGGATTTTCTTGCGAAACGGGAAAAACTCACTGCGCGTCATGCCGCCAATTTCCACCATCCCCGCCGAAGGCTTTACGTCGTCGCCCAACGCGGCATCCTGATAAGTCGGCGCTGGGGCAACACCTTTACCCTGATAAAAGATCTGCCCACCGGTAATTGGCGCAAGCTTGATGATGCTGCGACCGATCGTTGTTTTGCCACTGCCGGATTCGCCCACGAGCCCGACAGTCGTCCCCTTCTTCACTTGGAAGGATACCTTATCAACCGCCTTCACGTGGTCCACCACGCGCCGCATCAGCCCACCGTGAATCGGGTAATAAACCTTGAGGTTTTTGACTTCGAGGAGCGGCGCTTCGTGCGGATGTGGTTGGTCTTCAGGCATGGGCTAGAAAGGTAATTCTCAGATATCAAAGGTCAGTTTTCAAATATCAGTTAGGTTCTACTGCTAAATCTCCCTCCATTGAAAATTGATATTCGAGAGCCGAAAATTGAAAATTATACGAGCGTCGTATGATCAATCGTCGTGAGGCGACGTTGCTTGACGCCGGGGCGCGGGATACAGGCGATCAGCGCCTTGGTGTAAGCGTGCTGCGGATTCTCAAGAACTTTCTCCGTGGGCCCATGCTCCACCACCTCACCGCGGAACATGACCTGCACCTGATCAGCAAATCCCTTGATGATGCCAAAATTGTGCGTGATCAGGATGATCGACATATTCGTCTTTTCACGCAGCTCTTTGAGCAACTCGATGATCTGGGCCTGGATGGTTACATCGAGCGCGGTGGTCGGCTCGTCGGCCACAAGAATCTTGGGTTCGCAGGCCAACGCCATGGCGATCATCACACGCTGTTGCATACCGCCGGACATCTCATGCGGGTAGGCCTTGTAACGCTTGTCAGCGTCTCGGATGCCCACCTTGCGTAGGGAATCAATCACGCGGCCCGTAATGTCTTTTTCTTCCGGCACGTGAAGTTTAATCGCCTCGGCGATTTGGTAACCCACCGTGAAAACGGGATTGAGCGACGTCGAAGGCTCCTGGAAAATATAAGCAATCTCCTTGCCGCGAATGGTGCGTAAATCGCGCTTGGGCATCTTGAGCACATCTTTGCCGCGCAGCATGATTTCACCCGAAATCTGGCAAACCGGTGGATCTGGCAAGAGGCGCGTGAGCGACATGGCGGTGACAGATTTCCCACTGCCGCTTTCACCCACTACGGCGAGTGTCTGCCCTTCTTCAAGGGAGAAATTAATGCCTTTCACGGCCTGCGTCACACGGTCACGGCCATGGAAACTGATCTTTAGGTCTTTTACGTCGAGAAGCGGCATTACTGTTCGGTGGCGTTGGCTAACCTCATGTTGCCAATGACCTTGTCGAAAAATGACTTTGTTGCAAGCGGGATTGCGCATTGCCGGTTAAATGTCCAGCGTCGCTGCCATGTCCAATACTGAGCCAAGTCGCTTGGGCGCCGCAATCCAGGAAGGCCTCAACGCCGCCAAGAAGAACCTGATCCCGGGTTCGATCCTGTGCGTGTGCGGCGTGCTGCTGGTGCTCGGCTATTATCAGGTGGCGGCAATCCACGGGGCGCTCAGTTGGATTGGCGGCTGGCAGGCACGGCTGGGGCCGCTTCTATCCGTGCCGTCCACCGCTGTATTTGGCGGCATCGTGCCACTGGTATTCCGACGACTCTTTCTTAAAGAGGGCAGCACTGGGCGGGATTATCTTTTCCAGATTCTTTTTTGGGGAAACATGGGGCTGCAAGTTTTCCTGCTCTACGAACTGCAGGCAAAACTCTTCGGCCAAGACGCCACATGGCAGAGCGTGCTGCCGAAAATTTTCGTCGACCAATTCGTGTATGTCCCACTGGCTGCGGTGCCATGCATGGTGCTCGGCTACCTCTGGAAACAATGTAATTACAGCCTCGCCGAGACCCGAGCTGCACTGGCGCGGCGTGGCTATTGGGAGCGCTGCATCCCGTTGTTGATCTCTAACTGGGGCGTGTGGGTTCCGGCCACAGCCATCATCTACAGTTTTCCATTGGCGCTACAAGTGCCGCTGCAAAACCTGATCCTCAGCATCTGGGTCATGCTGGTGATCCTCCTCACCCGAGACCAGAAGGCGGATTAACTGGAGTCTGTCCGTGGCCCCTGACAACATTTTGCAAGTGACTCCACGTCAACGATCCGAATGCTAGCGCCATGGTCCGCTTCGTGATGTCCAACCAGTTTATTGTCGGCGTATTCGTTGCTGCGTTGCTGGCTGCGATCTATCCACAAGGCGCGGCGGAGGACAGTTGGCTGTTTCCCGAATTCGCGACGAAGCTTGGCGTGTTCGTAATTTTCTTCCTACAAGGGCTGATTCTGCCAACGGAAGAACTAGGGCGCGGCCTCTCACAGTGGAAGGTGCATGTCTTCACTCAGGTTTATATTTTCGTGGTTATGCCACTGATCGCCTGGTTGGTCACCATGCCATTAACGGGCATTGTCGGACCAGTACTGAGCTTTGGCTGGCTGTATCTGGGCATCATCCCGTGCACGATTTCCACTTCCGTCGTCTACGCAACGAAGTCCGGCGGCTCGCTTATCGTCGCCTTGTTCAACACATCCGTGGCCAACGTGCTGGGGATCTTCATCGTGCCAGCGTTTTTCCTGTGGTATACCGGGGCTAGCTCAAGTAGCGCCGATTTTCCCCTTGGCTCCATGCTGTTCAAAATCTTTCTGCTGCTCCTGCTGCCGCTGATTTTAGGTCAGGCCATCCGCCCGTTCGCACATGCAGTTATTAATCGCTACAAGCATGTTCCTGGAAAGGTCTGCCCCTACATTATCTACAGCATCATTTATTTCTCCTTTGCCAAGGCTGTCTTGAATCGCTTCTGGGAAAAGCAACCCGCGAGCGCTCTGGCAACCGCAGTACTGGGCATTATTCTCATTGCAGTCGTGGGTTGGGGGCTCTGCGCACTGCTGCTCAAATACATGCCTTTTTCGCGGGAGGACAAGATTGCCGCCTTTTACTGCTCCACTCAAAAAACCGTGGCCGCTGGCGTGCCCATGGCGCAAAGCCTGTTGATTTATCATGAATGGGACTCCGGCGTCGTCATTCTCCCACTGCTGCTCTATTGCCTACTGCAATTTAGCGTTGGCGGGGTCATTGTAGGAAAACTTGAAGCAAAAAATGCTCACGGACATTGACGTAAGCCCCGGATGCCTTCACGTTATTAGTTCCGTAACTCACTCAAAAACCACGTAAAACACAGAAAGACATCAAATGGCTTACGAACTGCCACCTCTTCCTTACGCTTACGACGCGCTCGAGCCGCACATCGACGCGCAAACGATGGAAATCCACTACAGCAAGCACCACAATGCTTACGTGACCAAGCTCAATGGCGCGCTCGAAGGCAGCGGCTTTGACGCCCCCGAGTGCCCCGCCGAACTCTGCATGAAGCTTTCCGAAGTGCCAGAAAACATCCGCGGCGCTGTCCGCAATAACGGCGGCGGCCATGCCAACCACGCCCTTTTCTGGTCCGTCATCGGCCCTAACGGCGGTGGTGAACCAACCGGCGCGCTCGGCGAAGCCATCACCTACACTTTTGGCTCCTTCGACGAGTTCAAGTCCAAGTTCTCCGACGCTGCAGCGACTCGCTTTGGTTCCGGCTGGGCGTGGCTCATCGTCAAGGACGGCAAGCTCTGCGTGGGCTCCACCCCCAACCAGGACAACCCTTACATGGGCGAAGCCTTCGGTTGCTGCGGCGGCACGCCAATCCTCGGCCTCGACGTTTGGGAGCATGCTTACTACCTGAAGTATCAGAACAAGCGCCCGGATTACATTTCCGCTTTCTGGAATGTCGTCAACTGGGACAAGGTTGCTGAATACTACAGCAAGGCCATCGCTTAACGCAGCAAGCTAAGCATCGATCAATTTCAGCCCCGGTCAGCAATGGCCGGGGCTTTTTGTGAGGGGAACAAAGGCTTTAATCGTTCAGCCCCCCCTTACCTGCTCACAGATTATCGAGCTTATCGCCGATATTATTCGCCGTGCTGTCGATGTCGTTCTGCTTGCGACCGAGGGGGTCGTCGATGTCGGCGGCTTGCTCCAGCTCGCCAACGACAGGTCCCGTTTGCGACGTGCGTTTTTTGGCGGCGCGAGCGGCGGCGATGGGCCAAGTTTCACAGCCGACCAGGCTGATGATCAATAGAAGCGACGCAGAGGCGAGGAACCAACGTTTCATGTGCAGTAGCGAATTAGAAGCTCCAGAACATGGGGATCACGATTACGCTGACAATGAAATAAAGCAGGTTTAACGGGATGCCCACCTTCGCAAAGTCCGAAAAACGATAGCCGCCGACACTGTAAACGTAGGTGTTTGTCTGGTAGCCAATCGGAGTCGCGAAACTGGCTGAAGCCGCCACGCAAACCGCAATGGCGAACGGACGCGGATCGACGTCGAGCGCTAACCCGATGCTGATCGCCACGGGAGCCATCAACACGACAGTGGCGTTGTTCGATAGAAACTCTGTGCAAATGCTGCCTACCAGATAGACGACCGCCAGCATCAGGAACGGCCGTATGCCTTCCGGCACATGGTCGGACAAATGGACAATTTGCTCGACCGCCAGTCCCGTTGCGCCACTGACCTCGAGCGCCTCGCCAAGCGCGAGCATGCCATAAATCAGCATTAAAATCCGCCACTCCACCGAAGCGTAAGCGTCCTTCGGCTTCACAATGCCCATCACCATGATAATCGCCATGACGGCGATGGACCCCACCACGATCGGCAGTTGCAGGAAGCTCACCGCAGCAACCATCGCCACAACCAAGCCCACGACCAACGGCAGCCATTTGCGCAGGCTGTTCGCCGAAACGGGGGGCTTATCGAGCAGCATAATGTCGTCACTGTTGCGCAGTTTCTCAATCGCCTGGTCGGTGCCCATCATCAGGAGCGTATCACCAAAGTCCAAGGGCAACGTTTCCAGGCGGTCACGGACATTGTGGCCATGACGGTGGATCGCCAGGATGATCATCCGGTAACGCTGTCGGAAGTTGATCTCCCGAATGTTCTTACCCGTGATGCTCGATTTCGGGCCAATAACACCCTCGACAATCGCTCCCTGGTGCGCGGCGATTTGCTCAAGGTCCAGCCCACGCTCATGCACGAAGTCGACCTCCCCCGATGCCTGTGCTTCGGCCAGACCAGAGGGACGGCAGGATAAGACCAGGCGGTCGCCTTCCTCAAATTTCGTTTTACGGATATCGCCATCCACCGCCACACCGTCGCGGATAATTTCCAACAGGCGAATGCCGCGCGCGCGTTTGAGTGATGACTCGCCAAAACTCTGGCCGATCAGCTCCGACTTCGCACGCACGAAGGCTTCGGTGATGAATTCACGGCGCTCTTCCTCGGATAGGATGGCGGTCAAAGTCTCACGAACGGGCAGCAGCTTCGGGCCAAACAGGACCAGGAATCCGGTAGCGATGAACAACAACGGCAAGCCCACCGCTGATAGTTCAAACATCCCCAATGGCTCCATACCCGCGTCACGTAACTCTCCGCTCATCAAGATGTTCGTACTGGTGCCCATCAAGGTGCAAACGCCGCCAAAAATCGACGCATAAGACAGCGGGATCAGCAGCTTGGAAGCCGGCGTTTGCATCTTGCGCGCCAGTCCGATAACAACCGGCAGGAACACCACGACCACCGGCGTATTGTTCATAAACGCTGAGACGAACGCGATGGACAGGATCATCACCACCATGAACATGCGCAGTGGAAGCTTCGTCAGCCGCCCTAAGGCCTCAGCCAATAGCTCGATGGCGCCGACCTTTTCCAGAGCCAAGCTGATGATAAACATCGCGGCAATCGTCAGCGGCGCCGAGTTGGCGAAGACGTCAATAAGCGCATCCTTATCCGGCAGGTGGTCAGAGCCCGAGGCCATGCCCACGACCAGCAAGATCGCAAACACCGTAATCGCCGTCACGTCCACCGGCAGCTTCTCTTTCACAAAGCTGACGATGGCAAAGACGAGCAATGCCAATACGAAGATGATTTCCCAGGTCACAGTAGCCGATGATTAGTGGATAAATAAACGCACCAGCATGCGCTGCGCCCGCTGTCGCGCAATAGCGAATTATTACCCAAAAATGTCAAACGATGGATCAATTGACCACATTCTGCGGGCGCCCAGCCAGAAACGCGCGGATATTCGCCAAGGTGATGTCGAGCAAAGCCTGACGCGCTGGCCAACTGCTCCAAGCAACATGCGGCGTGATAAAACAATTCGGCGCGCCGAGCAGTGGGTTATCCGCCGTCATGGGTTCTTGGGAGACAACGTCCAGAGCGGCGCCCGCGATTTCGCCATGCTGCAGAGCCTCAGCCAAGGCGGCTTCATCCACCAGACCACCACGCGCCGTGTTGATCAAGAACGCGGTATTTTTCATCAGCGCCAAGCGGTTGCGGTTAACGAAGCCGGTGTTGTCGGGCGTTTGCGGACAATGCAGCGTGACGATGTCTGACTGCGCAAACACCTCGTCAAGATCCGCCCAGGTAAAGCCGGTTTCCCAGTTGGGGGCGCCTTGGCGACTGCGGGTGTGAGCAATGACATTCGCGCCCAAGGCGTGCACCAGTTCTCCAACACGACCTCCGATTTCACCCCAGCCAATGAAGCCTACGGTGGCTTCCGTCAGTTGGACTAATGGCTTCTGCCAGTAGCAAAATTCCTCGCAGTTCACCCAATCGCCTGCATGGACGCTTTGGCTGTGCAGACCAACATGATTACACAGCTCCAACATTAGCGCCAGCGTGTGCTGGGCGACGGATTGCGTGCTGTAGCTGGGGCCATTGCAGACCGTGACTCCCTGCGCCTTGGCCGCCGCGACATCGATGATGTTGTAGCCGGTCGCAAGCACACCGATCAACTTCAGGCCCGGTAATTGCGCCAGCGTATCGGCGCTCATCGGGACTTTATTGGTTAGCACGACTTCCGCACCTGCGCAGCGTTCGGCGATCAGCGCAGAATCATCGTGCGGTGTATGCTCATGGATGAACACGTCGCCAAATTCATGGAGAGGCGCCCAGGGTGATTCGTCTTCAAAGTAGAAAGTGCCAGCATCGAGGATAACCATTTGCATGTCGGCAAGGTTAAGTCGAAACCGGGCTTGTCCAAGACCTAAGTCTGGCCAACGCCGTAAAAGCCTGTCAAAAAGGCGCAACTTCTGCACACACATCATCATGCTGGAACGCTGCTTTAAACTACAAACCCACGGTACGACCGCAGGCCGCGAATGCCTGGCCGGGCTCACCACCTTTGCGGCGATGGCTTACATCCTCGTGGTCAACCCGAGCATCCTGTCGCAAGGCACTGGCATGGATCAGGCGGGGCTGATCAGCGTCACCGCACTGGCGGCCGCACTGGGCTGCTTTTTCATGGCGGCGCTGACGAATTATCCCATCGCCCAGGCGCCCGGCATGGGCCTCAACAGCTACTTTGCCAGCGTCGTCGTCGTTGGCATGGGCGTT
The DNA here is from genome assembly GCA_031296915.1 of Cerasicoccus frondis. GTDB lineage: Bacteria > Verrucomicrobiota > Verrucomicrobiia > Opitutales > Cerasicoccaceae > Cerasicoccus > Cerasicoccus frondis. The sequence goes on from JAVDPC010000035.1 coordinate 51,979, forward strand.
CCATGGGAAGGCGCGCTGGCCATGGTCTTTTGGAACGGCGTCATCTTCCTCCTGCTCTCAATTTCCGGCGTGCGCAAGGCGATCATCCGCTCGCTGCCAGCTTGCCTTCAGGTGGGCATCCAGTGCGGCATCGGATTTTTCATCGCGTTCATCGGTCTGACGAATGCCAAGGTGATCGTCGACAACCCCTTCACCCTCGTCAGCGAAGGCAATTTGCTAACCGCCGCCCCGCTCATGGCGCTTGGTGGATTGCTCATCATGACCGCGCTGACCGTCCGGAAAATTCCGGGCGCGATCATCATGACTGTGCTTGGACTAACGGTTCTAGGCTTATTTCTTCATGACGGTGACAACGCAATCACTCAGCAGCCCGATGGCTTTTTTGGGCTGCCCGCCAGTATGAAGCAGACCTTTCTGGCGCTCGATTGGCTTTACCCGTTTAAGGAATGGAAAACCGCCTTGCCGATCATTGCGACCTTACTGATCCTGGACTTGTTCGATTCGCTGGGAACGCTCATCGCTGTCGGGCGTCAAAGTGGCCTGATGGATGATAAAGGCGAAATGCCCAAGCTCAACCGCGCCCTCACCGCCGATGCACTCGCAACCACCTTCGGGGCCCTGCTGGGCACCTCAACCACAACGGCTTACATCGAATCGGCAACCGGCGTCGAGGCAGGCGGACGCACCGGATTAACCTCTCTCGTCGTCGGCTGCTGCTTTCTCCTAGCGCTCTTCTTCACGCCCATCCTCACGATTGTCCCCGGCGCAGCGACTGCGCCAGCGCTCATCATGGTCGGCTTATTCATGGCGCAGGGCCTGAAAGAGATCGATTATCGTAACCTGCTCGAAGTCGCCCCCGCCATCCTCACTGCGTTGCTTATTCCGCTGAGTTTCAGCATCACGCATGGCATTATGGCAGGCATTATCTTTTACGTTCTGCTGATGACGCTCGCAGGACGGGCCAAGGAAGTCACCATCGGAGCCTGGATCATTGCTGCCGTTTTTGTCGGGTTCGCGTTCATTTAAGTCGATACGAATTTCTCAAAAGGAGCCGAAATCAGCGCACTTCAGCTGAAAAATCGGTTAAAGCCCCAGAGAAATGGCACATGCAGCTTGATTTGGCCGCAAAGGCTGCTCTACGTTTAGGGGATATGTCAGTTGACTCCGACCTTTCGTCCTTTGACACCAGTTCCTCCCCCGGGGGGGGCGGCATGATTGCACCGCTACTGGTTGGCTTTGCCGGCGTGCTCCTGGGCGGAGCTGCATTGTATTTCAGCCTCACCGGCGCGGGCGCGACTGATGACGCTCAAAGCAACCTCAAGCAAATGACCGCCAAGGCCGAGGGTCTGGAAACCCGCCTGGCCGATCTCGAAACCAAGTACAACGAACAGGCAAGCCAACTGGCCGACGCCGAGCAGAAGCTTGAGCAGTTGACCAATGACGCCAATGGCGCATTCAAAAAGGTCGGCATCGAGATCACGAAAAACCGAGATATGATCGACGTCTCCGCAGACAAGCTTTCCGAGCTGATTGACTCGCTTAACCGCAGTGGACGCCCCGCCGCCAGCGCTCCGGCTTCCACCGGGATCAACACTGGGCCAGCCGCCCCTGCGGCTCCAACGGCGTCAACTCCGCAGGAGCGACTGCCCGTCGCCACCACCAGCCAGGAAGACACCACCTCCCTGCCCCTGGCCAGCCCCGAAACCCGCACACACACCATCCGTTCGGGCGACACCTTTACCAAGCTCAGCGACCAGTATAATGTGTCCGTGGCGGCTATCCTCGCAGCCAATCCCAACGTGGACCCACGACGACTGGCGGTCGGTCAAAAAATCCAGATTCCTGTCGAGTAAGACGACGCTGGACAGTAAACAAAAAGCCAGCCATTAGCCCGTCTACTGATCATCCGGGCAAGTTGCCAATAGCTGAAATCTGGCTAGTGTACATTATGAACCCCGACATGCACTTTTCGCATGATGACCGCCGGGAGCATAACACCTACGAGGACGGCATGGAACTGTCAGCGAAAGATAAAATGACTTTGCTGCTGATCATTACCGGACTCGGATTACTGATGGTGCTGACGGTCATCGGCATTGGTTTTTAAGTGGTTGTGCAGCGTCCCCCCGCGCTGAACCAGTGGAGGCCGCCCGGCTCAGTATGGACGGGCGGCCCGAAGTATAAATGCCGTAAGAAACCTGCTTAAAGTGCTGGCTTCTAGGAGGATAATGCCCCAGATTCGCGCGCATGTCGTCGCTGATCGGGTCCATGCTAGCTGGCCTGGGGCTGTTTTTCTTCGGAACCGCCCTGCTCGACCGTCATCTGCGGGCGCTCGCCGGGCGGCGGTTGCGCGACATCTTTGCCGGGCTCACGGATAACCCCGTCAAAGCCGGTTGGTGGGGCTTTTGCATCGGCGCCATTGCCCAAACGGCGTCCGCCGTCACCTACCTGACGATCAGCATGGTGAACACCGGGCTCCTGCCGGCCCGCCGCGCGCTGACCGCGCTCAATTGGTCCAACCCCGGCACCTGCGTGCTGATTTTCTTCCTCACGCTGCCATTGAATGTCTTCACCGCTTATGTCGTCGGCATTGCGGGCATTCTTTACGCATTTCAGCAGCCGCGCCACGCGCGCGATGCGGTGGGCTTTGTTTTTGGGATCAGCCTCCTGTTCTTCGGGCTATTCCTCATGCAGTCGACCGGCGAGCAGCTTTACCACCACGATTGGTTTCACGAGATCATGTCCCACGCCCACGGGCAATACCTGCTCGTATTCCTCGTGGCCACAGCACTCACGGTAGTTGCGCAATCCGGCAACGCCGTGGTGCTGGTGACGATTGTCCTCGCGCAATCCGCGCTACTGGGCGAAGACGAGGCCGTCATCGCGATCTATGGCGTCAACCTCGGCGCCACGCTAATCACCCACATTCTCACACTCCGCCTGAAGGGCACCGCCAAGCAAATGGCCATGTTTCAGGTCTACTATGGTTGGATCGGCACAGCGGTGCTGGCGCCGTTGTTTTTCATCGAGGTCTGGGGTGGCGCTCCACTCGTTCTGAGCCTCTTGCGGCAGCTGAATTTCCCCCTCGCGCAGGAGCTCGCGCTGGTCAACCTGCTCTGGTGTCTCGTGGCCAGCGGCGTCACGCTTCTGCTGGAAGGACGCTTGGAGAAATTCCTCCTTCGCAAATACCCGCCTGAGTCCAACGAAGCCGAGGACCGTCCGCGGTATTTGTATCCACGCTGCGAAGAAGACCCAACGGCATGCCTGGACCTGATTGCCCAGGAGCACCGTCGCCTGGCTGGTCGACTGGGGCGCTATTTCCGCCTGCCGGCTGGCCCCAACGGCAATGCGCCGGAAACCGCCCTCACCCAGCACCGCAACTTCGAAAAAGTAGCCGAGGAAGTTTCCCAGGTGCTCCACGCCCTGATGGACCGCCGCCAGAGCGGCAAGGATGCCGGCGCCCTCGCCCGCGCCCTGGAGCAACACGACCTATTGGGCGCGCTTGAGCGCGAGTTCTTCCAGGTCCTCCCCCGGGCCAAACAGCAGGTGCAAAGCACTGATTCGCTCACACACCGCACTTTGGAAGGCCTCGAAGCAGCCTGGCTGACAATCTACGATGCATTCGTGACACATGACCCGGACGACATCGAAATGGCGCTCCACGTCTCCGCCGATGGCGGCGGCGCGCTCGCCCGCCTCCGGGAAAACTTCCTCGACCCCGACCCTCAATGCTGCCGCGAGGAACAAGGCGCCGCCCTCCATCTACTCGGTGGCTGCGAGCGCCTCGTCTGGCTGGCCAACCGCCTGATCGTCTCCGTGCAGGATCAGGCGCGGGATAAGTAAAAGGGCGTTGTGTCAGTCAGACACCCCCCCCAGCTAAGTTCTAAAATCTCACTAGTCAAACAGACCTGGCGGCACGTTGTCGGTATCATTCGCGTTATCGAGCATTGAGATTAGCGCTTGCGTACTGAGATGGGTAACAAACTGGTATTGACTGTATTCGAACATGTCCGAGGTTGCGGGATATTCTACGATATCGTCACTAATTAAATCAAGATAGGCCACAACGAATTTATAGAGGCTTACTGTCGTGCCGTCGGAGTAGGTTGCGTAGAGGTAATCATTCTCGTCGATGCCAATTTCTGAGAGATTACACGGACCATAGCCATTGACGTTTGCACTGACAACCGTCGGCGCCGTGATCGAGCTCGTTTGGGAAAGGCCGCCAAGAAGATCGTCACCCACATTGTTGGGGGAGGACATGGTATCGGTTCCAAAGTCCAAGCTAATGGTATATGATCCATATTGAACGGACAAATTACTTGTTGCAACACCAGCATCAGTATCCACGAGGTCGATGATGTAGTTGGTGTTGAGCGAACCATTACTGCTGAGCACATCACGATTTGTGTAAAATCCGTTGAGCGAGCCATCTGCATTGAAGTAGGCAAAGATTGCTCCGGTTTCGATGGGGTTTCCAGACTCATCCAGATTGCCGCCAAGGATGAACTTGGCGTCCTCGTCGAGTAGACAAAGCATCCACAAGTCAGACTCGTCTGGAATTTTCGTCAGGCCGATTTCCAAAGATTGCGCACGGCCGTCCTCATCAACGATTTGGCAACTGGCTACGTATTGTGGCTCCTCGAAAATTTCAGTGACTGAAGAGGTGGTGGTGTTATTGAAGACTCCCCATTCACCAAGCACAGAATTGGATTTCACTGAAATGGAGTTCGTTTCCGAAAAAGCTAGTGTTAGCGCGTTCAGATCGGTCGCATAGGCCGATAGTGTCAGCGTATCGTAGACGACCGTAGTATAGCGTCCACGACCGGCATAGGTTCGAATGGTTAAATTGATCTGGATGCCGTCCAGGAGGTCCTGCCATGATGCCAGGCTACGCGCCTCGGAAGAGAAATTGAAGGTTTTCGCAAAAGTGATGCCTTCGTAAAAGACATACAACTTGAGCTGATCGTTTTCGAACCGAAACACCGAATCGCTGGTGATTTCACTGCCCGATTCAGTTTCATCAAAGATCCAGCTGAGTGGCAGGGGATTGGAAACTTCCTGCTCGCTCGGTAGCTGAATTTCAAGAGATGCTTCGGTGGTGACTTCCACCTGTGCATCGAGTGCGGTCTTGAGATTGATCGCCGAGCTTTCGCTAGTAGTGACGCCATCGGGATCTATATAGTATCCGTAAAGAGCGAAGTTATTCGCCGCCAAATAGCCGAACGAATTAAATGCGAATGTGCCGCTTCGCGCGTACTGCTTAGTGCTATCGTCGGCGTGCTCGGAAACAATTAAATAATAACTAGGATTTAGGATTTCAATATCTATTGATTCGAGCTCATAGTCAGCATAGTATTCATCGGTGACGGTTGAGAATGTTGTAGTGTCCGATGGCGGGACGATAATTCCACCTGATTCGGAGGCATAGGCGTATAAGCCTAGCGATAGTAAGAGAGCATTGTAAGCGATGCCCTTCGCTTTAAGAATACTTAGAGTCATTTGAATAGCGGTCTAGGATTAATAAATGGCCTAAATACACCATTTAATTAAGGGTATTCTTTATTTTAATTTCCCTCAATATCAAGTTCAAATGAATCCCTATTGGTTATTTATACTCAATATGAATATAGCCTTAATGAATAGTTATCTATAAATGAATATTGGGTTAATTTTCCCTAAACATAGCGACTTCGTTAGATCGGTTTTGGAAAAATACATAAGCGGCATAGACCTACTGAGATACAATAATCATGCTCCACACCGGTACCGCAGCCCCATTGAGACTTCATCGCTAGTCATTCTCCAAGCGACTACGCTCAGGAGACTGCGCGATGCCATGGCTCCGGAGTTGACCTGCCAGAGTGATAAACCAGATGCAGTACGCGTCGGCGTCTTACCTGCTGCGCCGGAGAGGAAGCATGAAGCAATAATGGTTTCATCAGCAGCGCCTCGCCTTTAGTTGCGACGCAGGTCATCTGACCATGCTGAGCGACGCGGCCATGAATTTCTTTACTCTTGAAGACGCCATGAAGATGACTACCAGGCGCAACTCTCAATGGCCCATTTGAATCGTCACAGTCATCAATGTGCAGCCGTACAGCCAGCAGGTCCTCCAGTATCTCTTGTGGCGGCCGCGCATAGTCGACACCTGCCTTCTTGCAAGCGAGCGTAAAACCATCGCTCGTCACTGGTCTGGCAAATGGAAACATAACGTCCTGATGCCACGTAACTTTCCAGTTAGCAGCCGAAGTCTTATCAAAAGCAATCGCCTGAATTGCGACCGCATTTGCCGAAATCAATCCAGCACCGATCAAGGTATTACAAATCTCCAACGAAATTTCACGTATTTCAGGTAAATCGAGCAAACAGCGCTTACCCGCTGCACCTTGGCTAAAGGCAGCTTCCCCTATTGTCGCAAGTATCGATTGCGCAACTGAGAGGTCGTAAATCTGGAAACCGTCGTCTTGTAGATTCGCTGCATGTGTCATCGGAGATCATCATATTTTCAGCCCTCCACTACCCGTAAACAAGACTTTCCATCAAAATGTTAGCTCCAGTTATTCTGGATCCCCAACCCCTACCGTGTTGTACCTCAAGCCTACTGGTCTTCCTGATGGAAACACGAGGGGTGTTGTGACCAAAGCCTTACGTGGGTTTGGTCGAAGCGTCGGCGACACTCCGCAGAAGCGTCGGCGACGCTTCGGGCTACAGTCGGCGACGCTTGGTCGCGCAGTCGGCGATACTTAAGTTGCCTCGGAGGCGGGCAATAGGCCGACTTATCATGCTGCTATAATGTCAGGAATGCCGATTGAGCGCAAGCCTGGAGCACCGTAAAATCTCCCGAAAGTCAGTTGGAGCGATCCCCGGAAGGCCCTATTTCACGCTGATGCTCACTTTAATCCCAGCTCGTATTCCGTGTTGGAGCAAATTGCGCCAAACTGACGCCGTTTTTTAAGTTGCATCGTTTTTAGGGCGACTCCAATCTCTGCGGTTTTGCTTCAGATCCCGAATCCTTTATAGCTATGTCAGAAGAACTTACCGGCAATGTATTGGTCGCCCAGTCGGGCGGTCCAACCGCAGTCATCAACGCCAGCCTCGCTGGTGTCGTCACCGAGGCGCTCAATCATGGGTGCATCGAGGAAATCTATGGCGGCCTAAACGGCATTCAGGGCATCCTGAACGAAGAGCTGATCGACCTCGCGGAAGAATCCCAGCAAGCCATCCGCGGCCTGCGTTACACGCCGGCTTCGGCCCTCGGCTCCTGCCGCTACAAGATCACCAACGCTGAAGACTACGAGCGCGTGCTGCAGGTCTTCCAGGCGCACAACATCCGCTATTTCTTCTACATCGGCGGCAACGACTCCCAGGACACCGCCAACAAGATTTCCAAGCTCGCCAAGGAAAAGGGTTACGCCCTGCGCGTAATCGGCATTCCTAAGACTGTCGACAACGACCTGCCGATGACTGACCACTGCCCCGGCTATGGCAGCGTAATCAAATACATCGCCACGACCGTGAAGGAAATCGCCCTGGACAATGAAGCCATGGGCAAGCACGACTTTGTGTCCATCGTTGAAGTCATGGGCCGCAACGCTGGCTGGATCACTGCCGGCGCCAGCCTCGCCAAGCGCCGCAACGAAGTGGACGACCCACCTCACCTGATCCTCATGCCAGAAGTGCGCTTCAACCCGGAAGCCTTCATTGCCCGCGTGCAGGAAGTCCTCCGTAAGAGCCCCTACTGCATGGTCGTCGTCGGCGAAGGCCTCACCGACCAGGATGGCAATTACGTCGCCGCCGGAAGCGGCACCGACAGCTTTGGCCACAGCACCTTGGGTGGCGTTGGCGAATACCTGCGCGAGCTCGTTGAGCAAAACCTGAGCAAGGTCCGCGCCCGCTCGCTGAAGCTCGGCTACGCTCAGCGCGCCGCTGGTCACTGCGCTTCGCAGGCCGACAACGACGAAGCCTTCCTGGCTGGCGCCGCTGCCGTCAAGGCCGCCGTCGAGCAAGGCGTGACCGACAAGATGGTCACTCTCGTCCGCACCGAAAGCGACTTCTACGGCTGCGAAACCGGCCTCGCCAACCTGGACGACGTCGCCAACGCCGAGAAGCCCTTCCCGGTCCAGTGGATCAACGAAGACGGCGTGAGCATCAACTTCCAGTTCTTCAAGTACGCCAACCCGCTCATCCAGGGCGAAGTCCAGGTTCCCTACGAAAACGGCACGCCGAAGTATATGTCCTTCACCGGCAACCGCGTCGCCAAGGAATTACCAAACTTCAAGGGCTAAGCTTAAGAACCGGAATCTCATTTTCCTCAAAAGCGCGCATCTCCATAGATGCGCGCTTTTTTGTGGGCGATCCACTTCAGGCAATGTTACGCGCGGGTTAACAATAAGAAACGGAATATTACTTTCATTGCTTACAATCACAATACAAGTTGGGTTAGCAATATGAAAACCCGAATAGTCACTACGTATCTCTGCCTGCAATCCATTACCTTCGCCACGGCCATAAACGACGGCCTAATCCGTTTCGACGACCCACTCACGATCCCCACCGACCAAGGCGTGGAGTTCATCTTCAACGATGTCTACTATCTAGATGAAATAGATGAAGGCAATTATGTCGATGATCCATCCGAGATGTATTTCTTAAGTGACCAACGCGAGATCAAGTGGATATGGGGTCATGACTACGACGACAGCACCGGAGATTTCATCCCACAGATGGTGCTAACCGAAAACGGCGCCCTTGAACTCTACACTCGCGGTGATCCGAACACACCCGCAGTTGTTATTAACGGTAGTGCAAGCGGGGCTAAAAAAGTGCTAACAACAACTTCAGATGATGCATTTGCCATTGAATATGGCGGCAATGCGGAAGCCTCTGGATTAGCAAGTGTGGCGCTTGGGTATTATTCAGAGGCCACTGGCAATTATTCCTTTACTCATGGTAATCGAGTTTACGCAACTGCTCCTTACGCACGAGCCTACGGATATTATTCCTACGCAGAAGGTTCACATTCAACAGCTATCGGTAGTTATACCTATGCCAGAGGAGACGAATCCTTATCCATTGGTGGCACCGCAAATGGAGACAGATCTGTCTCTATTTCAGGCTACACCGACTATAATGCAGAATATTCACTGGCCATTCACACTGCTGTTTACGGTTCCCACTCGCTTGGAATAGCCGACACTTGGGAATTACGTGACGGCGATGACTTAATTTACAATATTCCCTCGGCAGCCTATGGTGATTATGCAGTCATTCTCGGTTCAGGTGTTAAAACCAATAATGACTTCGCCGCAGCGCTTGGTGATCGATCTAGAGCCTGGGGCAAACACTCCTTTGCTTTTGGAAGTGGGAGTGGCTACATCATTGAGGAAGAGGGCCCTGGTGATTCTGTAGGCCACGAAGCAAACGGCGATTACTCCCTGGCTTTTGGCGAAATGAATCTCGTCGACGGTGATCACGCTCATGCGCTCGGGCAAAACCTCACCGCCTCATCCATGCACACGACGGTCATCGGTCGCTACAATTTGAACCTGCAATCAGATGGTGTAACAACCGCCAGCAATCCTGACACCTGGGATAACGCCGACCCGCTCTTTGAGATCGGCAATGGCGATTCGACGACCCCAAGCAACGCTGTAACAGTCTACAAAAGCGGCGATGTAGAAATGAGCGAAAATCTCCATGTCGCAGGCACGATCACCCTTTCAGCAGCAGCTGGTGATATTACCATGGGCGTCTTTGGCGCGCAATAACACTCAAGAATACCTTTTTTAGCCCAAGCGCGCTTCCATTTGGAGGCGCGTTTTTAGCGATAAGATGAAGCCGCCATCCTCCCTTGGCAACTTCTTGTTATTGCTAGTGTGGTGTCAGCGAAGTTCGCTGCATAAATACTGAACCTTACCGAGGATCAGATCTGCGTCCGCTGTCCACT
>JAVDPC010000036.1:0-40000 GCA_031296915.1 Cerasicoccus frondis
GTGCCCGGCGAACGGGCGGGGATTCTTGTGTTCTTTGAAAATTAAAAAGGCGGGTTTTACCCCCCCCCTGGCCCGGCGTTGCGCGCCGGGAGATTAAAAATTAAAGTGAGCAAATTAAAGGTCGGCAGATGGGTTGGCTTGAAGCGCGAGCCTGTCAGTGAAGCGGAGCTAGCTCAGTAGCGGCATCCAGGAAGTTGCGCCCACTTACGCCCCCCACTTTAATTTTTAATTTGCTCACTTTAATCTCAACAATCACTCCTCCTCTGCCGCTAGCTTGAGGAAGACGAGGGTTGAGCCCTCCTTGGGGGTGATCTTCGACTTGGCGTTGAAAATGCGGACATCGCCCTCCTCTTCGACGCAGAACAACAGCACCGCGCGGGCGCCGTATTCTTCGTCGAAGGCGGACATGTCGAAGTTTTCACGCAAAGTGATGTGCTCGAAGGTCGCACCGCTGGCCAACTGCATTTCGAAGAAGCTGTAAGTCGCATCATCGGCGAAAAGCGGGTTCATCTTCTTGGACTGGTTGTCCTGCGGGTTGGTGTTCTTCTCCGGCAACAGGTGGTAAATATCGGCCCGCTCAATGTATTCGCGCAAGGTCGTTTGGGCGAAAGCGTTCACCTCGTCGTTGGCCGTCAGGGCGACCGCGTGGCCGATGTTGGAGAAATCCAACTCCTCCAGAAACTCCTCGGAAAAGACATTGCCCGGGTGCGCGGTCAACTCATGGCGACGCGCGCGGTGCACGTGGAAGCGATTGGAATCGATCAGAACCACATCACCGCCGACCTTCTTCAGCTCCGCCGCCATGCCGATCGCCCAGTCATGCGCGCCCACAAACAACACGCCCTGCGGGTCCAGGTTCGACAAGCCGAGTCTGGACGACAACGGCGCCGCCAACAGGCCATAAAAGCCCACGGTGCCCACGACCACGAGCAGCATGACCGCCATCATCTTGTCCGCGTCTTCCACACCGGCGTCCGCCAGCTTAAGCGTAAAGAGCGAAGTCAGCGCCACGGCCACAATCCCGCGCGGGGCGAGCATCATCAGCAGCACCCGCTCCTTCCAGGAAGTTCCCGAGCCAATCGTTGAGACCATGACCGCAGCCGGCCGCACGATGACAATCAGGCTCACGACAAACAGGACGCTGCTGATGTTAATCGCGTCCACCGTCTCCGGCGCCACGCGCGCCGCCAGCAAGATGAACAGCATGGAGATGAGCAAGATCTGGAGGTTTTCCTTAAAGGCCGTGATGTGGCGCACATCGAAAAGCTTCTGGTTGGCCATCAGCACGCCAAAGAGCGTCACCGTCAGCAACCCCGACTCCTCCTGCAAATGATTCGACACGCCAAAGGAACCCAGGACCAGCGCCAGGACGACGAAATTGTGCAAGAACTCAGGCAGCAGTTTCAGCTTCACGAGCCCGAGCAGCAGGCCACCGCTCAGCGCCGAAAACACCACGCCGATGGCGAGCGTCTTCGCAATGCCGACCATGACAATCGCGCCGCTGCCCATGTCCTCCATATGCCCGTGGCCATGCCCTCCGCCCTGGTTGGCGATCAGCACTTCGAAAACGAGCACGGCCAGGATCACGCCAATGGGGTCATTCAGAATGCCCTCCCACTTGGCCATGTATTTGACCTTACCGCGCGGTCGGATCGTGCGCAGCATGGGCCCGATCACCGTCGGCCCAGTCACCGTCAACAACGCGGCGAACAACGCGCTGAGCATGCCGTTGAAACCGAGGAAAAACTTGGCCAGCACAAACGTCAGCCCCCAGGTCATGACCACGCCCAACGAGACCAGACGGACAATCGTCACGCCTGCCTCCCGCAGGTCGGAAAACTTCAGCGTCAACCCGCCCTCAAACAAAATGATCGCCACCGCCGCCGAAACTATGGGAAAAAGAAGATCGCCCAGCACGTCGTCCGGGTTCAACAAGCCCGTGACCGGTCCCACAATAAAGCCTGTGCCCAACAACAGCAGGATAGCCGGGATTTTCAGCCTCCAGCCCAACCACTGCGCAATGGCGCCTAGCGCAATAATCCAGGCGAAGCTTCCGTAAATCGACACCTCCATTAGGGCACAAGGCTCTGAGTTTCAAAGGCCAAGGCAACCACAAACAATATTAATGTTTTTTATTGCAGGATGTTTCAAAATTAGCTTAGCTAAACAACAATTATGGAGGAAGGCGTTATACACACGTTGATGAGCAACCCGCTGATTGCACTGTTTGTGATTATAGGCGGCGGATTGCTCTTAGGGCAAGTAACGATTAAAGGCGTCAACCTGGGCAGCTCGGGCGTGCTGTTCACGGCGCTGCTCGCTGGGCATTTTCAATACAGCCTCCCGGCGGCCATTGGCTCCGTCGGCCTGGTGCTTTTTGTTTACTGCGTGGGCATTGGCGCGGGCGGGCGCTTCTTTTCAGCGATCGCCCGTGAGGGCAGCCAACTCGCGCTGCTCGCGCTGTTAATCGTGATCATCGGGACGGCGCTCGCCTACGCGATGGCGCTCATGCTGGACATCCCGGCAGACTTGGCGGCAGGCATTTTCGCCGGCTCGCTGACCAGCACCCCCGCCCTCGCCGCCGCCAGCGAAAGCCTGTCCGACGTTGGGGAATCCGCCCTCGTCATTGGCTATGGCATTGCGTATCCGTTTGGCGTCGCCGGCGTGGTGATCGTCATCCAGGTCCTGCCCAAGCTGCTCAAGTGGGACCTCAAAAAGGCCGCCGCCGAAGCCAAGGACCCCCGCGAAGCCGAAGCCCGCGTAGAAAACGTCCTCGTCGAAGTCACCAACCCCAATCTCGAAGGAAAACGCATTTCCGAAAGCGGGTTGGCCCAGTTCAACGCCTGCCAGGCATCCCGCGTGCAACGCGGCGAAAAGCTCGAACCGCTCAGCTACGACGACACGTTTCACGTTGGCCAGCGCCTCATGCTCGTGGGCCTGACCAAAGAGATCGGCATCGCCGTCGACTACCTCGGCAAGCGCTGCGACCAGCGCGCGCTGCGCGACGTTGAAAACGAAAAGCGCGAGCTCGCCGTCACCAGCAAAGCATTCGCCGGCAAGAACTTGCGCGACATTGCCCCACTCAAAAATCACGGCGTCGTCATCACCCGCATTTCACGCCTGGGCCTCACCTTTGTCCCCAATGCCTCCACCGTAATTGAGAACCACGACGTGCTGACCGTCGTCGGCCGTTCGGAAGCGATCAAAGACTTTGCCGAAGTCGTCGGCCACCGCAGCAACAGCGTCGATGAGACGGATCTGCTGTCACTCTCACTCGGCCTGGCCCTGGGCATCGTCGTCGGCCTGATCCCGATCAAGCTGCCAGGCGGCAGCCCATTAACCCTTGGCCTCGCGGGCGGACCACTGATCACGGGCCTCGTTCTGGGCCACTTTGGTCGCGTGGGCCGAATCGTTGGGCACATCCCCCGCCCCACTCGCCTGCTGTTGCAGGAGTTCGGCCTCGTCCTGTTCCTCGCCGACGCTGGCGTCAAGGGTGGCGGCGCGCTGGTGGCGACGCTGCAGGAATACGGCATGGTGCTGTTCGGCATGGGCGTCGTGCTGACCGTGGCTCCCATCGCCATTGCGCTGCCCATTGCCACGAAGTTCTTTAAAATGAACATTTTGCAAGCGCTCGGCGGCATTTGCGGCGGCATGACCTCCACTCCCGCCCTGGGCGCCATCACCGCCAAAACCGACTCCCAGGCGCCCGTCGTCAGCTACGCCACCGCCTATCCGATCGCGTTGATCATGATGACCGTCTTCGCCAAGCTCCTCGTCTCCACGCTGTCCTAACAACCAATTCCAGCCGTCGAAAATAGTACGGCGCGCGGCGCCAAAATGTTGCATGCAATAATGTTTACAGATGCTCAATTGCCTATAGGTTTGTGTCTATGGAAAAGCACAACCAATACCTCACCATCTCCCTGACAGTTATCGGCGCGGATGACGCGCTTGCATTCTATCAAAAGGCGTTCGACGCCGAAGTCGTCCAGAAGTTTGCCCTGCCCAATGGCGTCATCATGCACGCCACCCTTAAAATTGGCGATGCGTTGGTTTACCTCTCGGAAGAATTCCCGGAATGGAAGGCCCTCAGCCCCAAAACGCTGGGCGGCTGCCCGAGTCTGCTTTGCCTCCAAGTCGAGGACCCCGACGCCGTTCACGCCAAGGCGGTTGCCGCCGGCGCGGAAGTCATCGACCCAGTGCAGGACTACCTGTGGGGCGAGCGCGGCGGTGTCGTTGTCGACCCCTTCGGCTATCGCTGGGCCTTCACCAAACACATCGAGGACATCTCGGAAGAAGAGATGGTCAAGCGCGTCATGGCGCACATGGGCGGCAACTGATTTTTGCCAAAGACTGCATTGTCCGGTTGCCTCTGAATCAGAGATGCCTAGGCTGGGATTAGTATGGCGACAACTAAGTGGAAACGTTGGGGAAAACGCCTGGGCGTCACGGCGGGTGTGCTCTTTGTTCTTTACGTCGTAGGCGGCTTTTGGGGCGTGCCGCTCGTCCTGCGCTATTATGCGCTGCCCAAGCTGAACGAGGAAGTCGCAGGCCATGCCGAGGTCGAGGCGTTCTACAGCAATCCCTTCACTTGGCAGCTCACCGTAAAAGGCTTGAAAGGCTTTACGCCAGATGGCTCCGAAGCCGCAAGTGTGGCGGAATTCCGCGTCAACGTGCAGCCGACGTCGGCCTTCAGCGAAGAAAAAGCGATCAAGGAAATCTACATCGACCGCCCGTTCCTCAATCTGATCATCGACGAAGACGGCAAGATCAATATCATTTCCTCCTTGGAGCGCCTACGGGAAGAAGCGGAAAAGGAAGCAAGCTCCGACGAGCCATTTGTCATCCCCCAGATTCACATTGGCAGCCTGAAGGTTCTCAATGCTGGCCTACGCACGCAGATAGACTCCTTTGGCCGGCCATTTGTGCGGGAGATCGAGGACCTCTCATTCACCATGGAGGACGTCCACACGCTCTCCTCTCACGACAACCCCTATAGCTTCCACCTCCTCACCACCGATGGCGAAAAAATCCAGGTCAATGGCGACCTGCGGCTCGACCCCTTGAGCTCATGGGGGCAAGTCGTCGTGGAGCAGCTCGACTTGAAGGACTTCGACGTTTTTGCAGGCGATCAAGTTGGCTTCGACCTCACTGACGGCGTGGTCGACCTGTCCGTTGGCTATCGGTTCATGCCCTTGGGCGACACCCCCCGCATGGAAGCCTACGACGGCAATTTCACGCTGACCAACATGCGCATGGTCGCGCGTGACGACCCCGAGCACCCATTCGAGCAAATCGATAAAATGCACATACGCGGCGCGAAAATGGATCTCCTGAACAACCTCGTTGCCTGCGATTATTTCTCCATCGAAGGCGGGCTGCTCAAGGTTGTGCGAGAGAAAGACGGCGTGCTCAACCTGATGCGCTACATCGCCACCAGTGAGCGTCAGGCTGAAATCGCCGCCGAAGCCGAACGCGAAGCAAAGTCCGAAGGCAACGAGCGCCAAATACGCCTCGGCGTGGTCTCCGCCGACCTCGATATGGGCGTGGCGCTGACCTCCGCCTGGAATCAGATCCAACAACTCGTGGAGCTCAATTGGGACCTCGAAGTGGGCACAGTCGACCTTTCGGGACTCAGCCTGACGTGGCGCGACGAATACCTGCCCACCCCCGCCGAGCTTCGGTGGACCGACATTGCCATGCAGGCGGACAAGCTCAACAACGGCGACAAAGCCTTTCCCTACAAGCTCAGCCTCGTCATGAACGACACCGGCAAAGTTGCGCTGAATGGCTCGTTTACCGCAACCCCGGCGTCGACAGAGTTTGAGGTCCAGGCGGAAACCATTCCGCTGCAAGTCATCTCGCCTTACGTAACCAATGTCGTTGATGTCGACCTGATCAGCGGCGACCTGAGCGCATCAGGCCAAACCGCGATCGCCCTGCCCGACAATGCCCTGCCGGTGCTGTCCGCCGAGGTAAACGCCCAACTAGCCAATCTGGAAATCGACTGGACCGACCCCGCCAGCAAGCTCATCAGTTGGCAAAATGTCGACCTGCAGGGCGTGTCCGTTTCCACCGAGCCCATGGCGCTGGTGGCAAGCCAAGTCACGGTAACCAATCCCGTGCTCGCCGTCGAACGCCTGCCCGACGGCTCGTTCCGCCTGCCCTTGCCCAAGGAAAAGGAAGCAACGCCAGCCGAAACGGCGCCCTCGCCAGAACCGGACAGCGCGCAGCCCGAGATTGATTACCACGAAGCCAGCGTGCAACTGGTCGAGCTGGTCATCGAGAACGGCGAATTGCAGATCACCGACCAGGCAGTGTCTCCCGCCATGCAATTCAACGTGACCAACGCCCAACTCCGCGCCGGGCCGTTGTCCTACCCCAACGTTGAACCAACCAAATTTGACCTCGCCATAACCCTCAGCAATGGACCATCCGGCGGCGTAAAGGTCGCCGGCGCCCTGGACCCGCTCCAGCCGTTTGCCGCCACCGAAGTCAGCGTCAACACGACAGGCGTCCCCCTGAGCCCGTTTGCCGCCTACGCCGTGCCGATCATTGGGCGCCCCCCCACCAGCGGTAAGCTGACCGCCAATCTGGGCTACTCGATCACCACTGGCGAAATCGTCGGCTCGAACAAAATGCAGATCCAGCAAGTCCGCTTTGGCGAGCGCGCCAAGGACAGCCAAGCGCCCAACCTGCCGCTCGAACTCGGCGTGGCCATTCTGGAGGACAGCAAGGGCGTCATGCACATCGACGTCCCCGTGAAGGGCAACATCAACGACCCGGAATTTTCCCTCGACCACATGATCAGCTACGCAATCGGAAATGTGCTCGAAAAACTCGTCACCGCGCCGTTCGCCGCCCTCGGTTCGCTGCTGCCCGGCGATGAGTCAGTCGGCAACGCAATTGCCTTTCAGCCGGGTAAATCCACCCTCCCCCCTGAGGGCCTCGAAGTTGCGACGAACCTCGTGACCATTCTGGCGGATCGCCCCAATCTCTTACTCACCTTGACGCCATCGGTTGATCCCGAAACGGACTCCTCCGCTCTCCGCGACTTAAAGTTCCAAGCCATGCTGCAAGCCCGCATGGAAGCCGAAAGCGATGACGCCGAAGACGCCACCGAGGACCTTTACGACGCCTTGCCCAAGACCGAAGCCACGCCCGACGCCAGCGACCTGACGCTCACCCAACAGCAGGACGCGATCAAGGAAACCATCGAAATCACGACTCAGGACTTCGCCGATCTCGCCCAAGCGCGCGCCAGCGCCGTCCTAACCGCACTCACGCAAAGCGGCCTCCCCCCCGAGCGCGTCAAAATCATCACCTCGGATGGTTCGCCCTACGCGCAAGACGGCGCCAAGGTCGATCTCGGCCTCGACGCTGCCCAGTAGGCAGTGGCTAAATTTCGAGGGCGCTTGGTCCAAAATCGAGCCCGATTGAGAGAAGATCATGCCTGCTCGGCGGGAAGCCGTTCAGCGCATTCTTTGAGATGGTTTTGGGCAATTTCGGGGAGTTCATCCAAGTGCTGCATGCCATCTATGATGGGGCGCAGCTTACGGCCAAGCGGCATGTCTTTGGTCAGCGCTTTAACTTTGGCGCGCAGCCAACCCACATCACCCCGGTCTTTGTCTGAATAGGGGCCAGCGTAAAGCAGCTCCACGAACCGGAAAATGGTTTCCCAACGCAATTCCGCCGAGGGTGGCGGTGGGATTTCCCCAGTCGCCAGGAAATGTTTGATCTCTGCAAACAACCACGGATAGCCCAACGCCGCCCGCCCGATCATAATGCCGCTTACCGGCGACGCTTTACTGAGCGCAGCCACATCAGCACAGGTTTGCACCCCTCCATTACCGACTACGGGAATCGCTAAGGCGGCGGCAACTTCATTGATTAAATTCCAATCCGCCTCGCCTCGATACCCCTGCTCCTTGGTGCGACCATGTATCGCGAGTAATGCTGCGCCGGCGTCCTGCACACGTTGCCCCACTTCAAGCGCGACGATCTGCTCGTGATCCCAGCCCGCACGAATCTTCACCGTTATCGGGATTTCGGGCACGGCTTCCACACAGGCTCTGGTGATTTTTTGCAGCATTGGCGGATCCTTTAGCAACGAGGACCCCGCATTGATGTCCGTCACACGACTGGCCGGACAACCGCAATTAATATCGATGAAATCCGGCTTCACTCGGTCGGCTATTGCCCGCGCGGCAGCCGCCATGCGATCGGGCAACGAACCAAATATCTGCACGCCCATTGGACGTTGCTCTTCAGTGAAATCGACATTACGCCAAGCTTTCTCAGTGCGCAACAGGCTCTCTGCCATGACAAATTCAGTCGTCATCACATCGGCCCCCTGCTCTTTGCACAGTTGACGGAAAGCGCTATCGGTAAAGCGCGCCATTGGCGCTAAAAACAGTGGCATCTTCCCCGGACCGATCCAAGGCAGCAGTTTTTGATTTTCAGTGATCAATGGTCAGCTATCGATTTTCAATTGAGCGATGGTCGGCGCATTGAAAATTGCGAACTGAAAGCTGACAAGTGACAATTGCGCTTAGCTGCGCTCGGGCGCCCGGCGGACAAGATCCGTATGGCGGATATCCTTGGCCTTGATCAGGTAAGCCACTTCCTCGCCAATGTTCACTGCGTGATCGCCAATACGCTCCAGGCTTTTTGAGATAAAAATGAGCTCAACGCCAACGGTTACGTACTTTGCATCTTCTGCTGAACGACTCAGCAGCATGTCGAAATTTGCCCGGTTGATGTCGTCCACCTTGCGGTCCAGGTCAGGAAGGCTGATGGCCTCATCATAGCTTTCGTTAATGAATGAATCCAGGCTCTTGCGCAGAATTTCCACCACCATATCGGTCATCTGTGGAATGCCAGCCAAATCGCCAATTGTGCGGCCTTGCCGCGCCAGACGGCGCACACGCTTAGCGATGGAGGACGCTTCGTCGCCAACCCGCTCCAGATCATGGCAGCCTTTCATGCAAATCGTCAGCATGCGCACATCGGTCGCCACTGGAGCCCGCAAACTTAAATAGCGAACGGCTTCGCCATCAATTTGCAGCTCCAACTCGTCGATCTCATCGTCCATACCGAGCACACGCTGTGCGAGGCTGATGTCATTTTCCTCGAGAGCCCGCAACGACAGGCGCACAATATCAATGCACTTTTCGCCCATGAGGACGAGTTTGCGGCGGATGTCTTCGAGTTCGCTTTCGTAAAAATGCTGCATGGGAATGGGGGCTTTAGTTGTAATAAATATCGTTCAAATTACATGTAGCTTAAGCTACACTTAAAGAAAGCGCAATGAATTCCCGTAAAATATTGCGTGACACATTTCACCCAGCCAAGCCTGCAAAAACTGTCGGCTCAATCTTAACCGAAGCGCCCAGAAACGTAGTCTTCCGTTTGCGGCTTCTCCGGGTTCATGAAGATTTTTTGCGTCTCATCGTACTCAATCAACTTGCCCAGATAGAAGAACGCAGTGCGGTCGCTGACACGGGCTGCCTGCTGCATGTTGTGCGTGACGATAACGATTGTAAACTGGCGCTTTAGCTGGTGAATCAACTCCTCAATCTTGCCGGTCGCCACCGGGTCCAGAGCCGAACAAGGTTCGTCCATCAGCAGAATTTCCGGTTGGTTGGCAATCGCGCGCGCAATGCAGAGACGCTGCATCTGTCCCCCGGAGAGCCCCAGTGCGCTGTCCTGCAAGCGATCCTTCACCTCGTCCCAAAGCGCGGATGAGCGCAAGCTGCGCTCGACGACTTCATCGAGCTCACTCTTTTTGTTACGGCCAGCCACCCGGAGGCTGTAGACGATGTTTTCGTAAATGGATTTCGGGAAGGGATTGTATTTCTGGAACACCATGCCCACTCGCTTGCGCAGGGAAATCACCTCCAACATCGGGTCAAAGATGCTCTCATCGCCCACGGTGATGTCACCTTCATGGTGGATGCCGTCGATGAGGTCGTTCATGCGGTTGAAGCAACGCAAAAGCGTGGACTTGCCACAACCCGACGGCCCGATAAACGCCGTCACTTTTTGCTTCGGCATGGCAAAAGACTGATCGTGAATCACCTGGGACGAGCCATACCAAAACGAGAAATTCTTCACCTCAATGTAGGATGGATCAGGCGACGGAGCAGTGTGCTCAGTGGTATTGGGTTCGGATACGGTTGCGTTGGCCATGACGAATTAAAAAGTTCCGGTAGCGTATTTCTTACGAAGGTGGTCGCGAATCAAAATCGCGCCCAGATTAAGGACAACCACGAGCATGATCAGCAGGAAAGTCGTGGCAAATACCATTGGCTTGGCCGCCTCTGAGTCGGGCGACTGGAAACCGAGGTCATAGATGTGAAAGCCCAAGTGCATGAACTTCCGCTCGAAATGGAAGAACGGATAGGTGCCGTCGATCGGCAGTTCTTCCACGTGATTAATGACGCCCACCAACATCAGTGGCGCTACTTCGCCAGCGCCACGCGCCATCGCGAGAATCAAGCCAGTGAGGATGCCAGACGCCGAAGCCGGCATCACAATGCGTTGAATGGTCTGCCATTTCGATGCGCCACAAGCGAGGGAAGCTTCGCGCACGCCACGCGGCACGGCGGCAAGCGCCTCTTCGGTGGCCACAACGACAACTGGCACCGTCATCAGGGCCAGGGTCAGCGAAGCCCAAAGCACGCCGCCGGAACCAAAGGTTGGCTCATTGAGCATGGCGCGGTCGGCAAAAAAGCCATTGAAGAATGGGCTATAATAAATCAGGAACCCGAGCAGGATGATGAAGACAATGGACAGGGTCGAAACTGCCTGCTGACGGAATTTTTCAGGCATCCAATCGCGTGTTTTCCAGAGGCCTTCCTGCGCGAGCACCAGCAGAACGACCAGCGCCATCAACGCCACCGCCAGCCAAACAAACCACTTGGCGACCGCCATGGGGTCCTCAGCGCCGCTGTCAATCCAACTGCCCATGCCATAGACGAAAAAGCCCAAGCCAAACACGCCGTAGACAATCGACGGCACACCGGCGAGGTTATTGACCGCGATGCGCACTGCCTGGGTGAACAGGCCCTGCGAGGCGTATTCACGTAGATAGATTGCCGCCAACACGCCAAAGGGCATCACCGCAGCGGACATGAGCACCGTCATCACGAATGTGCCAATGATTGCCGGGAAAATGCCTCCTTCGGTGGCGCCTTCCCGCGGCTTCTCAGTCACAAACAACCAAAAGTGCGATATAAAGAACAGCAACTTGTCGACCGCATTAAACTCGTTGGGCTG
The DNA here is from genome assembly GCA_031296915.1 of Cerasicoccus frondis. Taxonomy (GTDB): domain Bacteria; phylum Verrucomicrobiota; class Verrucomicrobiia; order Opitutales; family Cerasicoccaceae; genus Cerasicoccus; species Cerasicoccus frondis. Next base: position 11,281 of record JAVDPC010000036.1, read on the forward strand.
GTATACCTTCAGGATTTCACCCGCAACATACTCCCGCTCGGCGCCATCGATAAGCTTATAGCGCAGGGTGCTCGTTTTGATGGACGCCTTCAGCGCGTCACTTTCATCGAAGTATGGCTGGTATTCGTTGAGTAGCTCGGTCGCTTTAGAATGGATATCCTCAAGCTCTGCAAAAGCCCCCCCCTGCTTGGCGATCTCATCATACTCCCGTTGCAACTCTGCGCGACGTTCTTTCTGTGAAGCGTCCAGCATGGCGGCGCTCTTGTAGAGCTCGTCCATTTGCTGCATTTCTTTTCGCTGCTCCGGATTGTTATTTTGCAGAAGCCGGATTTCAAAAACCAAGTCCTTGTATTGGTTGGCGTATTTGCGAATCGGCCCCGTATCAATGTGCTCCGCCTTGATACGGGCGTCTTCGGCCTCCTCCATCACACGGTCGAGCTCAGCCTTAAATTCCGGGCTGTCCGCCGAAATGGTTTTCCCATCTTCGAGCACGAGCTCAACGGGATAAAACACCGCCTTGCCACTGCCTTCGCGGTCCGCCATCCAGATGCCTTCGGCAACCTCCATCGACTCAATCGCATCGTGGTCGACATAGCGGAATTGCGGACCCACGTCCTTATTGCCAGTAAAGAGTTTATACTCGTGCTTAATCTCGCCCCCATCTTCGGCGACCTTTTTTTCACGGTCTTCAATGATCGAGGCGGCCACGACTGAACCGTCTTTAAACTTCACCTCATAAACGGCTCGCGGCCAGAAAACCTCCACACCGTTGGCGACAATGATCCACATCAGGCCGATGACCATGATAATGCCAGAGGCCAAACCCATGCCACATAGCCATACGTACATCTCGCCGGCTGGGCGCATTTTTTTATCGAAGCCGTTGGAAGTCTTACTCATTAGCCGACGGTTTTATAGCGGTTACGCAGGCGCACGCGGGCGACTTCCGCCACGGTGTTCACAATGAAAGTCATCAGGAAAAGCAACAGTGCGCCGAAGAACAGAATGCGGAAGTGCGTCGACTCTTTGGGGGCTTCGGGCAGCTCCACTGCGATGTTCGCCGACAAAGTGCGCATGCCATTGAATATATTCCACTCCATGATTGGCGTGTTACCCGTGGCCATCACGACAATCATCGTTTCCCCCACGGCGCGACCAAAGCCAATCATCATGGCCGAAAACATGCCTGGAGAAGCAGTCGGCAGCACCACACGTGAGGCAGTCTGCCAACGGCTGGCGCCCAAAGCCAGTGAAGCCGAGGTCAGGAATGTTGGCACGTTGGACATCGCATCCTCTGCAATCGTGAAAATGATTGGAATGACCGCAAAGCCCATCATGAAGCCGATGACCACGGAATTACGTTGGTCGTAAGCCCCCCCGAACAACGACTGTGGCCACCAAAGGCGGAAATCCGCAATTCGCTCACCTGTAGTCGGGTCGACATAAATACACAGCTTGCTCTCTACCCATGGGCCCAAATTCCAACCCACATAAGCCACAATCAGCAACAGCGGAATGAATACGAGAAACTCCTGCCCGGGCTTTAATTTCACGCGATAGCGCTGCGGTAGTTGCCCCCAACCATACCCCACGAGCAAAGCCGTCAGCGGCAGCAGGAACAGCACGAGGAAGACTGACGGATAACGGCCGTCCAAAATAGGCGCCAACCAGAGTGCTCCCAGAAAGCCCAATACCACGGATGGCAGCGAAGCCATGATCTCCATCGTCGGCTTGACGACCTTCTTGTATTCCGGCTTGAGGAATTGCGAGGTGTAAAGCGCCGCCAGCAATGCGATCGGCACTGCAAAAACCATGGCGTAGAGCGTGCCCTTGAAGGTGCCAAAAATTAACGGCACCATGGAGAACTTGGGCTCGGTGGCGGCGTCGGCGGCTGAAGACTGGTATATGTACTTCGGCTCATCCTGTCCCTCGTACCAGATCTTGCCGAAAAACGCGCTGAAACTCGCTTCCGGGTGCGGATCGTGGATCGAATAAAAGTGCAATTTGCCAAGATCGTCAGCGAGCATCATCGATTCGTAACGCGAACCCAAAATCCCTGCCTTCGGCGTAAATCCGAGCGTCTTTTGCCAGCGGATTGAGCCCGTGGTGCCATAGCGAATTGACGCCTCTGGGCCGCTCGCCAATAGAAACGCGCGGTTACGCATGCTGTTCGAATAGAGGTCTGCGGGACCATTCAATTTGGGCAGGCGGTTAATTTCGGCAAATTGGCGCTCGACGCTTTCGCCATTGGCCAGTTGCTCCTCGGTTGGCTCCGGGCGATACTGGGCATAGATCACATTTTCACCATTGTCCGAAGTGAAAACCAAGGATTCATTGCCCAACAGCCAATCCATCGAACCAATGCCTTCATTGCCAAATGGTTGGAAAACCTGACGTAAATCCAACTCCCCGCGCTCAATCAGAAAGTAGTAAACCGAGCCCTCGGCGGTGGACACCAACACGCCGTTGCCCTGACCAGTTACCAGCACTTTACGCGGCTTGCCCGTGATTTGCTCAGTCAAATTAAACTCTTCGGCGGGCTTCCAGGCGCCCACGCCAAAGGGCGTTTTCTTGCGTTTAAATGTGGTGGTGCGCACCTCCAGTTCGCCCTCCTTGCCCTCGACCAATGCAGCGACTAGCCGATCCTTGTCCGCATCGAAGTAATCAATGGCGCGGACGGCGCCGAGCTCCTTGCCCAGCGGGAAAAATTTGTCCGCCTTCAGTTTGGCGACGATGGTGCGGTTATTACGGCTGTCGAACTCCGGCTGATACTCAACTTTGACCAGTGTATAACGCCCATCACTCGTGCCGAAGATGACCTCCTCGCTCTTATGGTGGTAAAGCGCGGAAGTAAACGTCGCCTCATCGGCGTATTTGGGCTTTTCCGCAAAAATGCCGCGTGGACCGATCACCGGAGGGGCGTCTTCCTCGCGCTTTACGTCAATAAATGTGAAGGATCCGTCGTCGAGATTCACCACAAACGGCAACTCCCCCCACTCATCAACGCCAACGATCTGAAAATTCGTCACGCCCGTGTCAATGAGCGCATCTTCGTGCACCTCTGCCGACTGAAACAGAGGCAATACCTGCACCGCAATGAAGATGAAGATCGCGAAAACCGACAAGATAATGCCAACGCCCCCCACCTTGATGAAGTGCGTCATGAAAATATCCAGCCGCAGCGTGCCCTTCGAAACATCGAAACGCTTTGGGTCGGGACTTGCTGATTGGGACGCCATGTCTGGTTGAGTTTAACAAACTAAAGGCTGGCGTGATAGACGGCCATCGGAGCAGCTCAACCTTTATCGTTTCCTCGTAACAAAACTGTTACAGTCGTCAGTATTTTTAAAACTAAGGCGAAGTCTGGAAACTTCGCCTTGTTGTTTCATTAAATTAGCAGTTGCTAGTTTGCCAATTCGGCCAGGGTAGACTCCACGGCCATGGCGGGCAGCGGGTAGTAGCCATCTTTGGCCACAACTTCTTGCCCTTGCTTGGACAGCACAAACTTGAGGAACTCCAGAGTCAACGGGTCCAGCGGCTGATTCGGAGCCTTGTTCACGTAAACGTAGAGCAGGCGAGCCAGTGGGTAGTCACCCGTGAGGCAGTTTTCGGCGGTTGGCTCATACAGATCGCCACCGTCTTCTGACAGGGAAATGGCCTTCACGCCAGAGGTCTTGTAGCCGATGCCGGAGTAGCCGATGCTGTAAAGATCACTGGCAACGCCCTGAACCACGGCCGAAGAACCCGGCTGCTCCTTGACGGTTGAGCGGTAGTCACCACCACCCAAGGCTACTTTCTTAAAGAAGCCATAGGTGCCAGAGGCGCTATTGCGGCCGTAGAGACTGATCGGACGGCTCGCCCAGTCACCAGTCAGGTCAAGCTGGCCCCAGGTATTAATTGGTGAACCACCAAGCTTGTAAGTGCTGGAAAAAATGCTGTCGACCTGCTCCATGCTGAGCCCATCAACGGGGTTGTCCTTATTCACAAAGACTGCGAGCGCGTCGAGCGCCACTGGCACAGCCGTAGGCTTGTAGCCAAACTTGGCCTCAAACTTGTCAATTTCCTCAGCCTTCATCATGCGGCTCATCGGCCCCATCTGTGAGGCGCCTTCGATCAGCGCGGGAGGAGCCGTGGAGGAGCCCTTACTTTCCACCTGCGTATTCACGTTCGGGTAGAGCGTATTGAACTGCTCCGTCCAAAGCGTCATCATGTTGGCCAGGGTGTCCGAGCCAACAGAGTTTAGATTACCCGAAACGCCACTTACCTTCTGATAGGAAGGAAGATCTGGATCGAGCAAATCAGATGCGCTGGCGATCGGAGCGAAGGTCGCCGCAAGTCCAAGTGCGAGAGTTGAAAAAATTCGGTTCATGGGTGGTAGATTTCCAAGGTAATGGGTGATTGGCGCAAGGTTAATGCCACTTGATGTCGTAACATTTCTGCGAGCTATATGGCAGTGACGTTACATCCGGCAAGGAAAGCCTCAAAATTTCCATCAAAATTGATGGTTTAAAGCGGTCCCAAGCGATCAGCGTTAAACCACTTTTGCAGGCATTCCGGCACGAGAACTGAGCCGTCTTCCTGAAGGTTATTCTCCAAAATCGCGGCCAAAACGCGCGGAACAGCCAGGCCGGAACCATTGAGCGTGTGCACGATCTCGGCCTTACCACCGCCGGATGGACGGTAGCGGATCCCCGCGCGACGCGCCTGGAAGTCCGTAAAGTTCGAGCAGCTGGAGACTTCCAACCAACGCTTTTGCCCACCAGCCCAGACTTCGAGGTCATATTGCTTGGCGTGCGGGAAGCCGATGTCACCCGAGCACATGAGCAGGACCCGGTAGGGCAGGCCGAGCTTTTTCAAGATTCCTTCTGCGTCACCGCGAAGCTTTTCCAGCTCATCAAAGGAATTGTCCGGGTGGACCCACTTTACGAGTTCCACCTTGTCAAACTGGTGCAGGCGGTTCAGACCGCGGACATGCGCGCCCCAACTTCCCGCCTCACGACGGAAGCACGGCGTGTAACCACAGCGATAGACCGGCAGGTCCTTTTCTTCGAAAGTCTCCTCACGGAAAAAATTCGTCACCGGCACTTCGGCCGTGGGGATCAGGTAAAGATCGTCCTTGGCGGCGTGGTACATCTGCCCCTCCTTGTCGGGGAGCTGTCCGGTGGCCGTTGCGCTGGCGGCGTTGACGAGCAGCGGGGGGAGGACCTCTGTGTAGCCATTGCTATGCGCCTCTTCGAGGAAGAAGCTAATCAACGCGCGGACGAAGCGCGCCATATCGCCCACATAGAAAGGAAAACCAGCGCCAGTCGCCTTTACGCCACGCTCAAAGTCAATCGCCTCGCTGAACCAGGCGATATCCCAATGCGGAACGGCGTGCGGCGACACGTCTGCCGGGCTACCGACCTCGGCTGCGACAACATTATCCTCCTCCGTCTTGCCAACGGGCACGCTTTCGTGCGGGATATTCGGAATCTGCAGGAAGAGCGCCTTCCACTCTGCCTCGACCGTCGCGGCGGCGGCTTCGAGCTCCTTGACCTCTTCGGACATGGCCTTCATCGCAGCGAGCGCCTCCTGGGCTTCCGGGGACTTTTTGTCCTTAATTTGACCAAAGGTCTTACTGGCTGCCTTCTGCTCGGCACGGCGGGTTTCCGCCTTGGCGATTGCGGCGCGGCGCTTGTCGTCGAGGGCGTACAACTCGTCCCAGCTCACGTCGAATTTCTTCTTGGCAATGGCTTCGCGCAGAGCGTCGGGTTGGTCGCGGAGGAGTTTTAAGTCGATCATGGGATTTAGTGGGTCGAAAAAATAGGACCAGCACCGTTCATAGGGCACTCAGCGCAAATGAACAGCGAAAATTTACAGGAAACGACCGACAGGGTCTAATCAATGTGCATATCGAGCACATAAATCTCCCGCCCACAGAGGATAACGCATTCATGCTTACGCCATCCACGCCCCTCGAAATTATAATTCTCATGCAATACGGAGGAGATGGTAAACACCTGATGGTAGCCAAAGTATTTGGCCGTCTCGAGCACTTTGCGGAGAAGCAAAACCTTGATCTCATCGGCGCGATCCGTCTGGGCGAAGAGCCCCGTCATCCACGGACTGTCAAAGCGGTGCAATTCCGGGCAAAAGGCGCGCTGGTCAAAGGAGCTCGCACCAAGCAACTGCCCTTCCCGGTGGGCAACAAACGCCAACGGAAGCGCGCTGTAATTGGCGCGTTCACAAGATACATCCCACCAACCACTGAATGTATTCGGAGTCCAGAGGCTGTCCCATTCATCACGAAACCAGTTGGCGACAGGAGCAATAAACTCCGGATGATCGGCCAAGTAGCTGATCTGAATCGGCATGCGGCGGTCAGTTCGTTTTGGCCATGCCTAGCGCATCCCACAGCCCAGCCATCTTGAAAACTTTTTTCACATCTGGTTGAACATTCACGATGCTGAAGCCCTCACGGGATTTGCTCCGGTTAATCGTCAGAACCGTGCGGAGAAAAGACGAGGCGACAAAGGTAACGCCGCCCAAATCGAACACGACCGGGCCTTCGCTCTCTTCAACAGCGACCATCAAGTCGTCGTTCATGGCGCCACAGGCTGCGGCGTGTAACTGCCCCGTAAAAGCAAAAATGCAGGCGTCAGCAGTAGGCTCAACAGAAAAATGCTCAGTAGACATGGTAGTGCGTGGGGATATACTAGCAGCCCCTCAATGTTGGCAATCGTAAAAGCGGTTCAAACGCAAGCAAAGGCTCATTTGACAGTGGTTAGCTGCGTGGTTCACCAGCAGGCGCAGCGGCCAGAGCTTGGGAATCACCACCACCCTTGGTTATCGCGATCCAATCCGCCATGATGCGGAGGCTTTCCCGTAACTGGATGTCGAACCGGGCTTGTTCGGCGGCCGCTTCCTCTGCCTCCGCCACTTCATCTTCACCCAGATTCGCGGCTTGCGCGGCCATCAGCTCATCATGCTCGCGGTTCTGCTCCTCGGTGACGTCGAGCAAAACTTCATTTGAATCAAAGTTCAAGCTTTCCGCCAGCGCATCGTATTGCTCCTCCATCGTGTCGCGGAAGGTGTTGTCTGACGCACGACGCTCGCGGCGTTCCTCCAGATTAAGCGAAAACTCTTTTTGCTCCTGCCGGGCTTTCACCCAATCGATATTCTGTTGCAGATAGGCAAACTCCTCCAGAGCCCCTTGGCGATCCTGGCTGCGCTGCTTCAACGCATCGACGATGGCCTGGTTGACCAAGACATCCTCCACGTGGGAATTATCATAATCCCACTCCAGCGAATCGATTGAATCCCAAGCCAGCGCATGCGGGAATTCACCCTCCCCAATGGCCAGGTATTCGTTGACGGATGGCAACACGATGTCGGATCGGACGCCCTCGATTTGCGTCGAGGAACCGTCGGGCAGGTAATATTTCTGAACCGTGACCTTGGCGGCGCCCTTCCGGGGACGGAGCGAGGTGAACCAGTTCCCGCCACGGTTCATGTCAAACACCGCTTGCACGGTGCCTTTACCGTGGGTCAATTCGTCTCCGACAATCAACGCACGTTGGTGATTTTTCAGCGCGCCAGCAGTAATTTCAGAAGCCGATGCGCTGAAACGAGAGACGAGAACCATCAGTGGGCCGTTCCAGGCCACCTTGGGGTCGTCATCCAAAAATTCCTGCACTTGGCCGACATAGTCGCGCACTTGCACCACCGGGCCAATCGGAATAAACAGGCCCGTCAGCCGGATTGCTTCCGAAAGCAAGCCGCCGCCGTTGGCGCGCAGGTCGAGGACTATGCCCTCAACATTCATTGCTTTGAGCTTAGTGATTAGCTCCTCCACGTCTTCCGTGGTGCTGTTGTAGCCCGAGCCCGGCTCGCCCGAACCATAAAAGGCGGGCAAATCGATCACTCCAATGGTAACCGTGTGGTCTCCCGACGGGACTTCAAATACTTCGGCTTTGGCGAGCTTGGCGGTCAACTTGATCTCGTCGCGCACGAGCTTGATCTCTTTACGGACTGATGGATCGCCGTCGCCAGGACGAATTTTCAGACGCACGGTGCTGCCCTTCTTGCCGCGGATCATCTTGACGATCTTGCTAAGCTTCATGCCGATTACATCGACCATCTCCCCGTCGTCGCCTTGCCCAACGCCCACAATCTGGTCTTCAGGCTTCAGCTTGCCACTGCGCTCCGCCGGCCCCCCGGGGAGCAGTTCGCGGATCGTGCAATAACCCTCTTCGTCGGAAAGTACGGCGCCGATGCCGACCAGCGAATTGCGCATTGCGATGGAAAATTCTTCCAGAGTGTCCGCCGACATGAATGTGGAGTGCGGGTCATACTGGTGCGTCAGCGCAGTCAGGAACGTTTCCTGAACATCGTCGGGCTCCACTTCCTGAATCCATTTGAGCAGGCGGTCATAGCGCTTACTGATGTTTTCCCGCGCCTCGATCAGGGCGTCCTCCACCGATCTCGGCTCCTTGCCATCGACAACCACGGTCTCTTCGACGCCTTCGGGCGTAACCTTGTTGATTTCCGGGCTGATGTCGCTTAGGTCTTCCAAATCTACGCCGGGCTCAAGTAACGCGAGCAGCTCGTTGAGCATCTCAAACTGCAAACGAAGCTCCCATAGCTTGTTCGCCTCTGATAAGCTCGTGGGCCAAGCAGCCTCGGAACGATCTGGCGCGTAAGTCGAGACACTCGCCAAGTCGAATGGCTCATTAATGCGTTTCTGAATCCACGTGATGCGACTTTCCGCATTGGAACGGAATTTCAGAAAAATATCGAAGGCGGGCAACAGACGACCACTGCTTAAGAGCTTGTCGAGGCTCGGCCCGAAACGCCGTTGAAAATCAGCAACATCCGTTTCCAGAAAGAACATTCGCTGGCTGTCCCAATCGGTCATGTAGTCGGCAATGAACTCATTCTGATCGAGCTCAGAAATGTCCTTGCCCAAATAATGGCTGTTCTCCAGTCGGCTAACCACTTCCTTCGTCTCGTCCCGCATCGTGGATGTGGTCTGGAAGGAATTGACGTCGACGGGGTTGCCGTGGACTGAGGCGGAAATTAAGAGGGTGGCGCTCAGAACGTAGAGCGCCAGGCGGCGGCTGATTTGATAAATATGTCTCACGGGATAAATATCGGACTAATATGCGACCGGTGATGCGTAGGAATGTTTCACTATAACCAGATCATCTCAACTGTCGAATAAGAACTTATATAACTTCACCAGGGGGTGGATCACCAGACGACAGCAAAGGCGCCATCTCCGGTGGTAAAGCGTCTTGCAGCCAATTTTCCAAAGCGCGACGGTTACCCGCCATCAATTCAGAAAATTCCTGCCAGAAAGCCTCTATGTCGCATTTGTCATGCCAACGCGCCAAGGTGCGGCGGATTGTTATATCATCTGGCAATTCCATTATCGGTTGAAAGCACTGTCTTCTTAAAGAGAACTCAATGCGTCTCAACTTATTCCAGGCCAAAATAAGCTCATCTACCCGTTTTGTTGGTAAAATACCCCGCGCGCCAGCCTCCAGTAGACAAGTGCGCGCATGCGGCTGACGCAGGCTGGGAATCGCCGAACCATGGCTCATGGCGATGGCCTGCGCCAGGAATTCCAGGTCTAGCAAGCCCCCGGGCCCATGCTTGAAAGCACGCTCAGCCGGCGGTGCGCTCGGGGGTTTTTCACGCTCAATTTTGTGTCGCATGCGCCAGAGCTCCACAACATCCCCCCACGGCATTGCGCGCGCATACAGAAGATTGTCCCGCCACAGCCCAAACGCCCGCTGGTCGTCTTCAGGGCCAGCAATTGCCCGCGCCCGCACCAGAATTTGTCGCTCCCAGGGCTTGGCTGACGACTCATGGTAAGCATCCAAGGCGCCCATCGTTAGCGCCAACGGCCCGGCATCGCCATGCGGACGCAAGCGCAGATCGAGGCTAAACATCGGGCCCAAACCTCCATTGTGCGTCATCAAAGATCGCCAGTGGCGCAGCCTCGCGGCGTCGGCAGAGTCCACTGGCCTTGCCGCGATCAGCATGACATCGAGATCCGAACCAATCGTGAGCTCCTCTGCCCCCAGCTTACCCAATGCGATTACGGTAAACTCCTCCACCGCAGCCAACGCCGCCGTTTCCTGAATGACGGCTTCAGCCAATTGGCTCAGCGCCCAGCCCACCGCCTCCAGTGACATGCCATGCAACAGCTCTGCAATCGTCATGCGGACCTGCTCAGCCTTCACGTAGAGCCAAAGTCGCTGGGCAAAGTCCGCCTGCTCCGGCGCCAGCAGTTGAATTTCTGCACGACAGTCATCGCGGGATTTAAGTCGATTGGGCGCTTCGTGGAGCAGCTCTTCCATCATGCCTGGATGCCGACAGAGCAGTTCATGAATGAACTGGCTGCGGTCAAAGAGGAGACTCAGTGTTTCAAAAAGCGCTGGGTTTGCCGAATCCCGGAAAAAGTGCCGACGAGCCCCATAATGATCCGCAAAGCTCCCAATCCGCTCTAAGGTGAGCATGGGCCGGGCAAGCCGGGGGAGGGTGTGCTCGAAATGAGCCGCCAAATCCAGGAAGCGCAACACCGCATCGCGGGTGATGATTCCCGGCGACTCCCCGAGAACAAACTTGCGTAATCGCTGCTCCACTGCTTCCGATTCCGGAAACCACAGCTCAATGTCCGAACGCACACTGGACTCCGGCGGATTCCCCGCCAAAAAGCTCGTCCACTCCTGCAAGCGCTCTTCCTGCGGATCTGTTGGAAATCTAGCGAGATAACGCTCACGCACACCAGCGCGCCAGGCATCCAGATCGACGGCAAACTCCGCCCAACTATTATAGTCCATGGCCTCAATGAGCCAATTGCGCTCTTCCATGGAAGGCGGCAGGCAATGCCTGGGCGTCTCCCCACGCATTTGCAGACGATTTTCCAGCTTGCGCAACCAGCGATAAGCCGAGTCCAGGAAGCAGGCGTCCTCCGCAGACATCACATCATAGCGGGCTAATTGCTGGATTGCCTGAACTGTCGAATGGGTCTGTAAAAATGGATTTTTTCCACCATGGGCAATCTGCAGCGCCTGCACCATGAACTCGATTTCACGAATACCGCCCGGACCGCTCTTGATGTCGCGAGCCAACTCATCGGCAGGGACTTCCTTTTCAGTGCGCAGCTTCACGCCAGCCACTTCATTGACCAGATTTGCTGGTGGAAAGCGTGGGTAGCGAAACGGGTTAAGCTCCTCCAGAAGCCCATGCCCAAGCGCCAAGTCGCCCGCAATGGGCCGGGCGCGCAACCAGGCTAGACGCTCCCAAGTCTGCCCCGTAGACCAGTAGTAATTTGTAGCGCTGGAGGCGGTTCGGCAAAGGGGCCCCGCCCTCCCCTCCGGCCGCAGCCGCAGGTCCAGGTGATAGAGAACGCCATCGGGAGTCGGGGCGGTCATATCCGCCGCAATCTGCCGGAAAAAGCGGTCGTAAAACTCGCGGGTCGAGAGCGATGTGACACGCCCCTCCTTGCGGCAATAGCCATTGCCCCCAATGCAGAATATCAAATCCAGGTCCGAGCAGAAATTTAGCTCCCCGGCGCCTAACTTTCCTAGTGCGAACACGCAGTAACCGGCGCAACAATGCGCGTGGTCACACCAGGGCTCTCCATGTTGTTTAACCAAGTCGGCATAGCGCCATTCGCATAAGCGACGGACGACAAACTCAGCCAACATTGAAAGCTCACGCCAACTGGTTTCCACGTCCGCCAATCCGTTCAGCTCACGGTAGGCAATGCGCACATACATGCGGCGGCGAAACTGACGCAGAGCGGACAGGCTAAACTGAGCCGGGCAAAAACGCCGTTGCCAGAGGTCTTCCAGCGAACTGTAGCGGTAGTCGAAGTCGCGATTCTTGGGCTTGTCCAGCCATTCGATCCAGTCCGGGTGTTGGCGCAATTGCTGGGCATAAAAGGGGGAGGCGTCCCTCAAGCGCCGAACTCGATCTTCCACGGACATAGAACGTGGAGTTTACGGCGTCGATAACCAGATAAAAGGCCAAACTGTGATTGTGGATAAATATTCGCCAAATCGATCAACAAAATTAGGGCTTGAGCCTTCCTCCACCGCCAGCCATTCCTAGGTCACCCCAAATCACAACCGGTGTTATTATGGCTATCTACTACATGGAGGGAGACGAACGGCGGGGACCGCTGGAGCGTCAGCAGTTTATCGAGAAATTGCAGGTTGGCGGCATCAAGCCGGATACCCTGATCTACACCGATGAATCCGGGGCCTGGAAACCTTACCGGGAGGCGTATAACGATCTTTTCCCCAACACACAAGGCAGCGCCAATGGGCCATCGCCAGAGGAAATCGCCGCCGCCAACGACCCCACGCTCGCGCCCTCTTCCAGTCGCGTGTTCATGACTATGTATGGGCCGCGAATCATTGTCGCCACTGTGTTCTTCATCTTCGCCGGCGCTGGTTATTTACTGTTTAAGAACTATGATAAGCTGACCCAACACTTCACGAGCAAAGAGATAATCGAGAACATCGAAGCCCATGGCGCACACTTCGCTCAAGCTGCTGAGCACATTCAGAACGACCAGTTCGAAGAGGCGCAGAAAGCCTATGAGCAAGGCCAGCCAATCTTCATGCTCTACTACGATGAGTCTGCGCAAGTCGTACAGGGGGACAAGACCGTCGAAGACCTCATTCAGGAAACGCATCAACCCGTCAACGACGCCCTCATCAAAAAGTTCAATGCGTTACTCGACCGCTACGAACAGGGGGACGCGCACATGACCGATATTGAGGCGTTCTTTGAATCAAGCTCACCCTTTTATTCGGCCCAGGAAGAGATTTACGACATCTACCTCAACCGCATTGAGGCGATTGACGCAGCGCGGGCAGCAATCGCCACCAAGCTCTTCCGCCTGCAATTCGTCACCCGCTCCGTTAACTCCGACGTGTATGATCCCAGGCCAGACCTCAACGGTTACATCCAGGACGTCCTGGAGCTGCGCTTCAAGGCGCCAGACGGCTACCGCGTCACCTTTGGCGAGCCCGCTGGCCCAATGGAAATGCAGAATACGCTGATCAACTGCGAAGCGCGCATTTCATTTTATGGCAAGCGCTACTACTACGACGCCAACAGCGAACAACTCATCCACGACACCCGTTCCCGTCCCTATGGCCTGATCCAAAACATCGTCAACCGTGTGGACATCACCCTCTTTAATCGCCAGCAACGCAAGTCCCTGCAAAAGTTAAATTACGAGCACAACTGGGAGCCCTATTACAACTTTAGCATCTCAACGCCGCTGCCCGAGAAAATTCCCATGCCGAAAAGCCTGTCCGCCGACGAAATGCGCGAGCAAATGGCCGAACTCAACCTGAAAACCTCTCAGGCATTAAGCGATGAAGTGCGCGCAAAATTCCGCCCTCCCTCACTGAAGATAAAGAATCTGTAGACGGACGCTTTTTGCGGCGGCAGAAAATGCCCTGGCGCGAAACGCTTAAGGGGCGGTCGGCGCTGCGCCGGGTCCCATAGGCCCCATGCCCTGCTGCATTTGCGACATGATCAACATCGGCAACATCGCGAGTATGCCCTGAGCTTGCTGCGCGTTCAAGCCTGTGCTGAACGTGACCGAGTCTCCGCTTTCCGTGACATTCATTGCATTGAGCAACGGCGCGGCCAACATCATTGGGCCAGGCTCCAACGGGGTGGCCTTAAACTCAGTGATGGACTCGCTCAAGGCGGTGTATGCTTCGTTGGCGATCTCCTCATTGGCGAACTTGATGGCGCTCAGAATATCAAGCCCATCAGAGATATTCAAACCAAACAGAAATTGCTGGGCTTCCTTAATAAAGATCGTGTCATCCTCACCTTCCATGTTGGCTTCAGCGGAAGCAACTAACTGCTCCTTCCATTCCTTGGACGGAGACGCCAGCACCGCAAGGTTCGGCAAACTCGCCGCCAGTGACTCCGCCGTAACGAGGTCCTTCGGCAGCTCGCCCTCACCTGTCTTCAGCGCGGACTTAACGCCAGCTTCACCGCCGACATAGATCAAAGTTTGCGTGTCCGATGGCAGGAAGCCCATCGCCATGCCCGTGTCGCCTTCGGTCTCGTAAAGGTCTCCCTTGCCGACCTGAGTTTTCTTGGTCTTGGCAAGCTCAGCGGGCGGAGTGACGTTATTTACCCACTCCTGAAATTTGTCAGCGGGGATGCTCTTGTTAAGCTGGAAGGTCAGCATCACGCCGGTTTCTTCAATCTGCTTTTTGCTGACCATGGACGGGTCTTCAATCGACTGCAGTAGTTGCACATTGCTAGCGGAAAGCACGACCTTGCCCAGATCATCGGTGGTGGCGCCGGTGTATTCGGTCAATCCCATGGCCAACGCCTTGGGGTTTTCCGAGGGGGAAAACTGCTGGACCATCATCTGCACCTGCTGCACCAGCGGCGAAGCCAGGAGCGACTCCAGGTCCGCAATGAGCACCATTTCGGCATCCGGGCTAATACCGGCAAAATAAGCTTCGGACTCAGCTCGGACAGCGCCAGCCAACACCAGCGGGAACAACATCAAAGATACTAAACGTGATCGCATATGGTGGCGCAACATAGCACATTTCCCCTGCCCTGCCAGATAATTTTACAAGCCGACAACTGCCAGTTCACGAACATGAAAAGGCTTCGGCAGCCTGACTCCGTGATCGGATTCCAAAACTGACCGCCGATTATAATTCCATTCAGCAGCGAGGCATGGTAGCTTACCCTTGAACCTCTACTTCAACGCATTATGGGACTTTGGATAACACTCGGCGTCATCGCGCTCCTCATCGTGGGCACGATTTTTTTTGTCATCGGGCTCTACAACAAGCTCGTTAAACTCCGCAACCGCTTCAAAAACGCCTTCGCGCAAATCGACGTGCAGCTCAAGCGACGCTACGACCTGATCCCCAATCTGGTCGAGACCGCCAAGAGTTACATGAAGCACGAGCGTGAAACGCTCGAAGCCGTCATCGCAGCGCGCAATTCCGCGCAAACAGCGAGCGATAAAGCCGCCGCCACCCCAGACAACCCCAATGCCATCAAGGGGCTCATGGGCGCGGAAGCCGCCTTGACCGGGGCCATGGGCAAACTGTTTGCCCTCGTTGAAAGCTACCCGGATCTCAAGGCGAACCAGAACATGATGCAGCTCACCGAAGAGCTCACCTCCACGGAAAACAAAATCGCATTTGCCCGCCAAGCCTACAACGACAGCGTCATGGTCTACAATACCGAGCGCGAATCCTTTCCGACGGTAATGATCGCCGGCACGTTCGGATTCCAGCAAGCCGAGTTGTTCGAGATCACCAATCAGGCCGAACGCGAAGCAGTCAAAGTGCAGTTCTAATTCGCGTGCCCTTGTGCTTGGTGCTTAGTCCTTCGTTTCCAAACAACTCAAGGGCTACTAACGAAGCACCAAGCGCCAAGAACTAACGCACTGTATAAGCTCATGGATTTCTTTGCTGCCCAGGATGACGCACATTCACGGACCAAGCTGCTGGTCGTTTACTTTATCCTAGCCGTCATCAGCATCATCGTCGCGCTTTATGCGCTGTGCATGGTGTTCTATAGCTATGGCACAACGCCCGAAAATCAGCCAGTGCAGTGGGTGCTTTGGCAACCGATGGTGCTGGCCGGAGTGGGCGGCTTCGTAGTCTTGCTGGTCGGCGGCGCGAGCCTGTCGAAAATTGCCGAACTTAAGGGAGGCGGCGGCGTAGTCGCCAAGAGTGTGGGCGGGCGCAAGGTGGACCCGGCGACCACAGACCCCGACGAGCGCAAGCTCATGAACGTCATCGAGGAAATGGCGATCGCCTCAGGGACGCCTGTTCCCGAAATTTACATCCTCGACCGCGAAGACAGCATCAACGGCTTTGCCGCTGGCTACACGCCGGACGACGCCGCCATCGCCGTAACCCGTGGGTGCATACAGCGACTGTCACGCGACGAATTACAAGGCGTCATCGCACACGAGTTCAGCCACATCCTCAATGGCGACATGCGCATGAACATCAAGCTCATGGGCGTGCTCTTTGGCATTTTGCTGATTTCTATTATCGGCGAAGGCGTCATGCGCGCAGGCTTTTGGTCGGACGTTGGCAGTCGTCGACGGGACGACAAAGGCGGCAATGCGATCATGTTGTTTGGCCTGGGCATGATGGCGATTGGCTGGATCGGCGTATTCTTCGGTCGCTTGATTCAAAGCGCTATCTCCCGCCAGCGCGAATACCTGGCCGACGCTTCCGCCGTGCAATTTACCCGCAACCCTGATGGCATTGGCGGCGCGTTAATGAAGATCGGTGGCGGCAGCTCAGTCGTGAATCACCACCACACCTCCGAGACCGCGCACTTCTTTTTTGCCAATGCGCTCAAGAGCAGTTTTGGCGGCGCTTTCGCCACGCACCCTCCCTTGCCCGACCGGATTCAGCGCATTGTGCCGAACTGGGATGGTAAATTCCAAGCTGCGCCAGCGCCACAACGCCAGACATCGCAGCCCCCCCCCATTCCGAGCGCGCAAGCTCGCCACAAAGTCGACCCCTTGCAAATGATCGCTGGCGTCGGAGCCATCGGGGCCAGCCAATTGGCTTACGCCCAGCAATCGCGCGCTCAAGCGGAGGAAGCGCTGGGAGAACAGATCCACGACTCCAGTCAAGCAGGCGCCTTGATCCTCGCGTTGTTACTCGACCGCGACAGCGGTATACGAACCAAGCAACTGGTTTGGCTGAAGCAAGATGGCGGTGAGGCGCTGGCGCAGGCCGTTGCACGCGACTACCCAAAGGCGCAGGCCCAGGGCGTCAAGCAGCGCATTCCACTCATTGAAATGACCCTGCCCGCGCTTTCCCAAATTTCCCGCCAAGACTACGACGCGCTGCTCAAACGCATCGTGAAGCTGTCCGAGGCCGACGAGGAAATTTCCTTTTATGAGTTCGCAGTCATGCGCCTAGTAAAGCGCCACCTTGGTCGCAAGTTTGAGGGACATCAGGCCAAGACCAAGGTCATCACTTCCACTGGCCCCCTGCGCGAGCACTTCGCGATGCTGCTCAGCACGATGGTTTGGGCGGGCGAACCAAGCAATGACGCCGAGGCTGGCAAGATTTTCACGGACGCAATCCAGCACGCACCGTTGTTTCACGGGCAAGTACAATTACTCCCCATCGACAACCTGGGCTTCAACGAGCTCGACAAGGCGCTCGATGTGCTGGCTAGCGCGCGCTTCGGAACGAAACGTCAAATTCTGGCCGCCTGCGCCGCCGCCGTTGCTCACGATGGCGAAGTGACCACGGATGAAGGCGAGCTGATACGCGCCGTGGCCGTGACGCTGGATTGCCCCATGCCGCCATTGGTTTAAGCACGACCTAGCGGTTCACAATTGAGTTGTCCTCCAGAGGAGCATGAACACATTTAGCGTCTATGCTTCACTTTCAAAACCTCCTCTATGTGCATATCCCGAAAACGGGTGGCACTTGGGTCCAGGAAGTTCTGCTTAAGCATGGTGGGAATCATGTGGCGACCGACCACCAACCCGCCTTTCGCGAGAAAAAGTTTATCCGTCGTGAAAATTTGAAGCCATTTTGCTTTGTCCGGCATCCAGTCGGCTACATTCACTCCGTGTGGAAGCATTGGACCGGGGCCCCCGGCGCACGCATCAACAACGAGTCATTCCGCAAGAAAATTTTCCACTGGGATAAACGCACTTTCGCCAGCACTTACTGCCGAAACATCGTCGAAGGCAACTTCGAGCAAACGCTGATTAATTTTCAGCAAAACGCGCCCGGCTTTGTCACCAAGGTCTACGAAATTTATTCACGGGAATGCATCTATGTTGGGCGTTATGAAAATTTGCGGGACGACTTTGCATCCTTCATCCAAGACCATGCAACCAATCCCAGCGAAGCTCTGCTGGCCGACATCCAGGAATCGCCACCAGTCAATGTCAGCCTGCATCAGGAAGTTCCTAAGGTAGATCGAACGCTGCTGGAAGCCTTCATCGCTGCGGAACCAGCATGCCAACAGCACGGCTACAATGAGGCCCCATCAGCATTCATTCTATGAATCAAAAACTGCTATTTTCAACCAAGCGAGGCTACATTCGATAACTTCATCGCCCCGATAACAAATGGCATCTTTCAAGCAAGTCGCGGATAGTATTTGGAACTTTCTCAGTTGCTGGCACTACAAGCTCAAGGTATTTATATATGCCGGTTCACGTCTTCCGAACCAAAAACGCGTCATCGGCAGAGCACGCGATGTAGTCAATGATTTAGTTAACGCTATACTCAAGGGCGAACGCTTCCCCAGTCCCGATGAGTTCGCCACTTTAGAGTCAAGCTATCTGGCGCTGCTTAAACAAAAAATTGCCCAACACCAAGTCAATGGGACCAAGCGAGTTTGCCTGATTACGCATGTGCTCAATCGCACGGGGGCGCCCTTTGCCGCTTTTCAATTGGCTCAGGGCATAACACGCATTACCGGCGCCAAACCGGTAATCATCGGCGAACAGGAAGGCCCCCTGCGCAAGGAATTTGAGGACGCCGACTACCTCGTGCTTCTAAGCAACGAACTACCGTTTACCAGCGTCCACTACTCAGCTTTTTTTGAACAGTTCGACACCGTCATTGCGAACTCCGTATCCTGGAGTTTCTTTGAGTGCATCAAGCACGTGCAGGCACGCAAAGTTTGGTGGTCGCATGAATTTTTTGAGAACGAAGTAGAGATCGAGCGCCTATTGAAAGCTTCTCCCCACATCGACCACTACATCGGCGTTTCGGAAGCAGTGCGCAAAGACTATCTGAGGCTCTACCCGCACCCTAAACATTCTATCCTACCCTACGGATTGGATCATATCGACATTCCGCCGAAAATGAGCTTCAGCGACCCTGTGGTCTTTACGATTATTGGCACCATCGAAAAGCGTAAGGGAATCGATATCTTCTTAGAGGCGATCACCGCATTACCAGAAGCCATCATGAATAAATCCGAATTCATCGTTATCGGAGATAATTATGATGAAGGAATATTTAAAAAACTAAAGGACACCTGCGCGAAACACTCCAATGTTCAGCATCTGGAATCCATGCCGTTTGAAGAGCTGCTGCAAGTCTACCGCGAGAGCGATGTCGTCGTATCCGCATCGCGCAAGGACCCGATGCCCATCGTACTAACGCATGCCCTCATGTTCTCCAGATTGTGTTTGTGCCCGGACTCAATTGGCACCGCCAGCCTGCTCACACATGATCAAGACGGCGTCATCTATCCAACCGAAGATCACCAGGCTTTAGCCAACTCCATATCAAACATTGTCAATAAACCTGATAAACACTTAATAATTGCCCGCGCAGGCAAGGCGATCTATGAGCAGCATTTTTCGCTCAAAACGTTACAACGGAACATTGAGCAAATCCTACGAGGCGAGATTTAATCAGCTCTCTCCTCCGCAAAGATAACGGATCCAAATCGGAACCTTCTTTCGGCGCGCTGTTTCTTTTTGTAATTTTTGCTCAAGCCGCTCAACGGCCTCTTCCAAGAGTGAGTTTTTTTCGTTGAGCCTTTCGGCTCGCAGTCGCATGCGGTTCGCTTCTTGAACAAGCATATATTCCCACTTGGCAACAGTCATCGGAATTGGTTCAGCAGGGTTATCCCGACGGTGTGCGCACCCCATGCTCAAAGCGTCGTCCCCGGGTAAGGCATGAAGAATATCCGATAGCCGACGACTAGCCTCTGGCTCCAAACACAGGTTTTTCGACAGCAAGTAATCCTGCATCGCCAGCTTGGCGTCATTGCCAATCAAGGCGTCGGCGAGGCAATTCACCAACTGTTCTGGACGCCGTATCTGCCATGCACAGTAAGGCATATTGGGCGCGTCGGTGTAATCGATCATCACCGCGCGCTTACGGCAGAGCATGGCTTCTAGCAGGAGCGTGGAGGGCGTCGAAACAACACAATCTGCTTGTTCGATTAACGCTCGTAAGTCACCACTTCCTGTCGCTGCCTCTTCTTCCGTCAACGAAGTTTCCGCAACAATTCTAGGCGATACGCGCCAGATAAATTCGACCGACCGGCCGCAGACTTTTTCCAGTTCAGGCCCGACTTGCTTCAAGTCTTCAATGGCCTGCAGCGCCAAGGACGAGTCGCGCTGCTGAAAGCCTGGCGTTAAGGCCGTTGCGACGAAAATGCGAAGCGACTCGGCATCGCTGGTTGCGACGTGCTCCGTTTCAAGATAATGGCTAACCAAACCGTCCAGCCTTGGCGCCCCCAAGATCATCACCCGTGTGTCTGGATTGAAATGCTGAATGAGTTCAGCCTGTTGTTCGCCTATCGCTAAAAAATACTCCGCATGGATTGGGTGATAAACTTGAAAGTCATGCTTAAATGACATGCGTGGAGGATGCTCAAAAGTATTACGCCACTCGAAAACGCCATCAGCCAGCAACACAGTCTTACAACCACGGGCACGCGCACTGGAGATCATTCCGCGAAACTCATCCTCCCACTCAGTATGCGAAATCAACACATCGCCCGGCATGGGAATATCATTGTCCGTGACCACATGAAGCTGATCCGGGGAAAACGCATTGCCCAAGAATACTTTTGCGTCTGCGTATGGCACGTAAATCTTCATGCCTTGAGCTTCTTAAGGATACGTTCAAATGGACCGCCGAACCGACTTTGCTGACCATCCCGAGGAAGCGTCGACTGATAAGAAATAAGATTTCCGATTATATTTACATGCGCATCATCCGGAAGCTTATAGAGGCTGACATCAGGTTTCTTTTGCTTAACAAACAAGCCAGTCATCGCCCAAGTGTCAGCAGGGTGAATGCCATGAAAAAGCTTATTCAGAGCAAAACCTTGAGACTGCAAAAGCATAACCAACGTCTCGGGGTAGAACTGATTCACATGTCCGATATGAAACATGCCCGGCCCCCACCAAGTGGGTGAAAGAATATTGGGCACTTCGATCAGCAAAAGCCCATCGTCTACGAGCAAGTTACCAATTTGAAATATCTTTTGGTCAGGATGCGTCAGATGCTCCAAGACATGCGAAAGCACGACGACATCATACTTCGAACCATCCGCTTCACATCGCTGAAAAAAAGTCTGAAACCCTTCATTATGCACCGTGGCGCCACTACTGCTTGCAGCTTTCGTCGCATATTTTTCATCGGGCTCAACCCCAGTCAAAACATCCGTTGGACGCTGCTGAGACATTTTTTCTAAAAACAAACCGTCCGCACAACCAATGTCCAACACACGTGCAGGCTTATCCGACAACGCACCCGAAAGGTAGTCAAAGAGCCATTCGGCGCGACGCTTGCAAATGCGGTAATTTTCAGAATCAAGGTATTCCTGCGCTTCTGGATCAGGAAAAGAGAAATAAAAATCTCGATAGTGGTCTCGGTAAAAGCTGACCAGCGCCTCCTCGGTGGGTACAGGATTCGTGGCGATGAATCCACTATCGAGGTTGATCTTTGTCTCAATGCCCATCTGGTAGCGATCACCGTAAGCCAGCGCCTTCCAGTTAGTCGACTGGGTTATCGGGCAAGCGATCTCCTCCTTGTCGAGTGATCGGTAATATTCAGCGGGATCTATCATGATTCATCTGAGGTAGACCTGAGGGCATGCAGGCTGTCGCTATTTCGAATGATCCCCCTACCCCAGACAAGCCTTTATTGGCGCGAACGCCGCCAACCAAAAGTTAAAGCAACGCGCGACCTGGAACTTTCGCCCCGCGTTCACGACGCCACGGGCCATAGCGCACTCGCCACATAAGCGCTCGCAACACGCGGTCCGGTCGCAGCTTCCACCAATGCCGGGCGTAACGCTGGAAGTACTCCATCGGCCATTCCTGGTGAGACCACTGCGCGACCTTGTCCGCCCAGCGCTCGCACAGCAATTGCTCATTGGCGGACAGGTGATTCGCCCGCCCCGGCGCTGAGCTGACATGATGGTAAATGACCGAGCGATTGCAGACGTAGTGCTTGTAGCCCGCTTCTTTTAAACGCAAGGCCAAGTCCGCGTCTTCGCAACCGTTACGGTAAGCTTCGTCGAGGCCGCCAATCGAGAGATAAACCTCTCGGTGAATGAGCACACAAGCCGCCGTTACAGAACTCCATTCCAACCAGGACTCAGCTGGTAATATTCCCCGGTTTTTCCGCGCCTGACGCACGGCGCCATCGGGCCAGCAAACCATACCAACATGGTCAACCAAGCCCGTATTTGGATTTAGCTGAACATTCCCCACCAAACCCGCTTGCGGTCTATTTTCTAATAGTGTGACCATGGGCTCAAGCCAACCGGGCGTCACGATCGTATCGTTGTTCAGCAGGCAAAGGATCGGCGCACGCGCGAGTCGGGCCGCTTGGTTGTTGTTGATGGAAAAGCTGCCCTTTTCCTCCCGCAGAATAACTTGGTAGCCAGCGCGCCCTTGAAATTCCGCCACATATTCGCGGGCGCCATCAGTACTAATGTCATCAACCAGGATAATCTCCAAGGGCAATTCCGGCGTCTGGTTTGCCTCTATGCTCTCGATGCATTTACGCGTCAGCTCCAGACAATTATACACCGGAATGATGATGGAAATTCTCGGGTTATCGCTCATTGAGAGACCTTTCCCGCTTCGCTAAAAATCATCCGTAGCGCACGCAGAGTTTTAAATAAATTCAATCGCCACCACTTTCTGGCGTGACATCGCAAGTATTCGCGTGGCCATTCAGCCTGCCCCCAAGGGCGAGTCGTCTCGGCGCATCGCAACAAAAAGCGCTCCGTATTCCGCCGCTCCCGATCAGTCGACTTACGCCGTGACACGCTTACGCAGTGCCCGATTACCGAGCGATGCGCGACCAGCAAACGCAGTCCATGACGCCGAATACGCACACACAAGTCGATGTCCTCCATGCCATTTTCAAACGCCTCATCGAAACCACCCAGTTCCAAGTATAGCTCCCGCGACAAAAAGAAACAGGCCGCCGTCACCGCGTTCCACTCCGCGTAATCCCCCTTCGGATAAGTCCGACGATTTTTGAGCACATGACCGGGCAAACCATCGAGGTCAAAATAAACGCCCGCATGATCGATGAGCCCGGTTGCGGGATTGTATTGAACATTGCCCACACCACCGACGCCGTCCTGAGCGAGCAGTTCAAGTATCGGCTCGAACCACCCTGGCTTGAGAATAAGGTCGTTGTTAAGTAGGCCTAGAAATCGACCTTGGGCATGCTCAACTCCACGATTATTAGCGCCGGCAAAACCACGGTTCGGTTCGTTGCGCAGCACAGTTACGCGCGGATCATTGATCGAAGCCAGAAAAGCCTGGGTTTCATCGCTGCTCCCATCGTCCACAAAAATAATTTCCCACGCCAGATCATCGGGCAGCGTGAGCGGAAGGTCAGCCCATATTTGGCGCGTGTAGGCGACCTGATTGTAAAGCGGTATAATGAACGAAACGTCCATCACGAGCAAACCTTAGCCAATGCCCCTAAACTCATGCTAAACCAAACTTTCAGACTGCCAACCTTGCAGACAATCACGGACAGCATCGTGCACGGGAGGCATTTCAATCCCCACTGAAGCAAGCTTACTGGCGTCCATCACGCAATTCGAACGCGGTGTCTTAGCGGCCTGTTGCATGAACTCAGACTCGTCGCCAAAAAACTGAAATTCCCGGTCCGGCAAACCAGTTTCCGGAAATGCCTGCGCCGCTTCACACAGCATGGCGACTACCTCACGCGTGGTTACCGCACCAGGGTTGGTGACGTTGTAGACGCCATAGGGCACGCGCTTCTCCCAGCACCCGAAGCAAGCCGCGACAAAATCTTCGAGACGTGATATGGAATTCTCCGCCTCGAGCAAACGGGCATAGCGCTGTAGCTTGCTGAGGTAATTACGCGGGCTGTCAACGCGACTAAAGGGAATGCGTAAACGCCAGATATAGATCGGATCATCCGATTCAAACGCCCACACCGGTTGCCCATCGGCATCGACCGTTTCCACGCAGCCAAGCGCCTCTTCACCCAAGGCTTTTGTTCCGCTGTAAAAGCTGCAGGGACCATCTCGAAACGTGAAATTGGGCACGTCTGTTTCTTTGAAACCATCTCCCTGCGCATTGCGGCCCGTATAAATGCAACCGCTGGAAACGTGCCCCCATGGCAACCCTGCGGTCTTGCACTCGCGTGCAATGAGCCCCGGCAACACCGCATTTCCCAGCAACGTCTCGGCTTTGGCCAGTTCGCAGGCGTCCACATTGGGCTTCCCGGTAAAGCCCGCACAATTGATTAAAAACTCGGGCTGCAAGCGGTCGATCAACTTTGCCAGTTCCCCAGCCTGATAGTAATTACAGTCCGCGCGCGAAACTGCCTGATAGGGCTGGCCAGTCGCCTCCAAGTATTCCGCAAAGGCCGAACCAACGTAGCCAGATGCTCCCAATAATAAAATCATGTCCAGTAATTCCGGGGTTCGTAATGGATTACCTGTATTTCGGGACGACAGTGTTTATTTGCAACCATGAAATCGGTCAAACAACGCCCCAATGCAAGTGCGGCGCGACATATCCCGCCCGGCGCTTGATCCAGTAAGGGGAGTCGGAAAGCCCGCCAATGATTTCAAATTTGATGGACGCAGGACAAGTGCCCACATCGGTGATGTTTGGGCCGCGATAAACCCGCGCGACGAATTCCACACGATGGGTTCGCTCATTGAGCAAATGAGGCGGAATCTCGCACACCACTGTCTGAATGCCAGGCTGCATGCGCGCCGGCAGTTCCGGGTCCACATCGGTGCAGAAAGACAAAGCGATAAGCGCGTTTTCGTCGTTGAAGATCGCAATACCTAGCATGAGCCGCGGGTCCGGCTTCTTGAGGTCGATCTCAAACTCGACGCGGATCGGACGATTATTAGGGAAACGCTTAGCACCGCCTTCCATCCGCATATAATTCAAATCGAAGAACTCGTTTTGAATCTGGCTACCCGAATTACGCCATTCAGATTTCACCAGCGCCGGATCAACGGTCGACTCAAGATAATTGTGGACAACGGTCTGCACATCCTTGCTGTCCACTTTCATTTCGCCGCCTTCCAAGTGGATCGCGCGGTTGCACAATGCCTCGACAAAACCCATCGAATGCGTCACGAAAATGATCGTGCGATTGTCCGTGTTCGCGACCTCGTTCATCTTGCCCAGACACTTCTTCTGGAAGCGCGCATCGCCCACGGCGAGCACTTCGTCGATGATCATGATCTCCGGGTCCAAATGCGCCGCCACGGAAAACGCCAAACGAACCTGCATCCCGGATGAGTAGCGTTTCACCGGTGTGTCGAGGAAGCGTTCAACGCCTGAAAACTCTACGATTTGATCGTATTTTTCCTGAATCTGGTAGCGCTTAAGGCCGAAGATTGAGCCATTGAGAAAAATATTTTCCCGGCCAGTCAGCTCGGGATGAAATCCCGTGCCCACTTCCAACAGACTGGCAATTTTGCCCTCCATCGTAAAGCGGCCAGTCGTCGGTGTGATGATGCGACTCAGCAACTTCAACAGCGTGGATTTGCCTGCTCCGTTTCGTCCTATGAGGCCTAGGCGCTCACCACGCTTCAGTTCGAATGAAACGTCCTTCAGCGCCCAAAACTCCTCGGTGGTGCTCTGGTTCTCAGTGGATGGCTTACCGACCAGCTTACGCAGTGGGTTCAAGAACATCCGACCGAGGTCTTCGTTGATGCGGTTATATTTGGCCGCATTTAACCCCGCCCCATGATGCTGGATCTGGTAGCACTTGCCTAAATTTTCGATGGAAACAACGGTATCGCTCATCTTACTCACTACAGCACGTCGTTAATCCACTGCTCCGAACGCTGAAAGAAACGACTGCCGTAAAATACCAGCAGAATAATACTCGCCAGGCTAATAAAAATACTCGGCACAAAGAACTGATAGTCCGGCAATACCGCCCAACGGCAGCATTCCACAATGCCGGTCAAGGGATTCAGCGACATGAACACTTGGATCATGGAATCCTTGTTGGCCAACTGATAGCCGATCGGAGTGATCAACAGGCCAATCTTCAGCATGAACGGCAGTAGAATTTTAAAATCCCGATATTTCACATAGAGCGCGGAAATGAAAAAACTGATCCCCAATGCCACCAGTATGCCCAAGCCCGAAATAGGAATCACCAGCAGGTATTTCCACGTAAACGAGTAGCCATAGATCAACATGAGGACCGTTAAGATCACGTAGTTGATGGCCAAATCGATAAGATTCACCGCAACGGAGCTGGTTGGCAAAATGATGCGAGGAAAATAAATTTTGGAAAGAATCGACGAATTATTCAGCAAGGAATTGGACGCATTCGTCAGGCTGAGGCCGAACATTTGCCACGGAAGCATGCCCGCAAAAACCGCTACCGGCGTACTGTCCTTCATCTTCGCAACCACGCCAAAGATCAACACCAGCACAATCATGCTGAGCAAGGGATCCAAGACCGCCCACACGATTCCAATGACTGTTTGCTTGTAGCGAACGAGAAAATCCCTCCACGCTAAAGACAAAAAAAGCTCACGAAACCGCCAAATATCCGACCAGTCAATCGAGCCAATACGATCGGCCTCCACCGACACGATGTTGCTGTTCTTGAGGCCTTCGAGGAATTTCATAAAAAACCTTTAGCCAGTTTGAAACCATGCAGGGTGTCAAGTCTCGGATTCTCTCTGAGAGAGCTGACTCAATACGAAGAAACGTCGTGCTAACGTTCGCTCAAGATTTGTCGATACCCTTGCAACAGACGCCATTCCTCCTCGTTCGAACTGCTGCAAATCGACGTGACTTCCTCCACCATCAGTCGCGCATCATCCAGCCTTCCCGCGACGATGAAATAAGGGATCACGACGCGCACACAAAAGCGGCAACGCTCGTTAGGGTGTCCTGGCGTATTCAATAAATCGGGCAATAAACGCTCGATCTCTTTCCAATCCTTCCGGATTAAGGCAAGCTCGGCTAAACGCTCCCCGATTGTCCAATTCAAATGAAGATTGGCAGACTCGTAGCTTTCAAGCACCTGCCTTGCCTGGTCATCATCTCCCTCCAAACGATAGCCATACGACGCAATGAGGTATCCATGGAGAGCCCACGGCGCCAATTCACGAGACTTGGCTAATTTCTCCTGTCCAGCCGCATGGTCACCGTTCTCCACATCAGCTACGCCAAGCATTGCCAATGCATGGTAATTGTCGGGATAGTTTTGCACGGTTAGTTCGAGCAAGGACGTTGCGTCCCGCCAAGCTATCAAGCGAGTACTCAAAGTCCTGGCATTGGCCAGAAGCAATAAAGCAAAACAAAGCATTGAACCAATTCGAACCGCTGACCACCGCGCGTGGAAAAGCAATTGCCCGATCGCCGTAGTCGCCAAGGCTAATCCAAATCCGGGTATGAGCAGATAGTAATTACAGATCGGCCCATTACCCAGACCGAAGAAATTTGCCAAAGGCGCCATCGCAACCAGGAACAACAGCAAGCCTGCCGCAATAAAACGGAGCCGTGAATTCAGCGCCCATATTAACCAGATTGCCAACCCAAGCAAAATCCCCCATCCAATGACACCCAGCGCAAGCTTGTCGCGAGGATCATCATCCAGGAAAACGCCGCCACGCCCCCATGGCTCGGCCCAAAGCAGGAAATGCGTCCACGCATAATACGGCGCGCGTAAGATTAGCTCAATTTTGGTAGTTCCTTCCGGCAGCGATGGGCTGATGAACACAGTTTTGGCGGCGCCCAAGCGCAATATGAGGTAGGCAAACGTTAGCGCTGCCGCACCTCCCCAAAGACGTATTCCATGCCGCGAAAAACCGTATTTCCATCCGTATTTGGCAATGACAACGACACCCAATAAAGCAAATGCAACGATGGCTGCCTCGTAAGCAACCAAGGCCAGCATCAGGCACAACAGTGTGTCAAAATACAATGCCTGTGGCCATTCATCTCCGCTAGAATCAGCAGTTCGCTTGGCGTAATTCAAGCCTAGCCCGAGCACCGCTAAAATGAAGGTTAGGCAAAGCTGGTTATTGACTGCGCTTAAAAACTGTATGCTCGAAATGTTGGTTGGATTGTACGCAAATAAGGCTGCGCCCAAGAACGCCAAGGCTTTGCTTTCAAAGAACTTATGAAGCACCCAAACCACCAAAAAAACATTAACAATAAATATCCCTAACGAAGCTGCCTTTATCCATTTCACCCCCACTACATCGTCATAGGTTAGGTAAAAAATGAAATTCTTGAATGGCCGAAACCACTGATTGCTATCGGGTTTAAAACAATCCCAGACCGAGTCAAAACCGCGAATATAGGCGATTTGTATCGGGTCATCCAGCATCGGCTCATGCCCCAGCATTGGGTAGCAAATGTACAAAATCGGGAGTGCCACCAACACGCCTAACCAAAAATTACTGACAGAATCGATTTTCAGCGACTTAAGCATCACTTGAAAACTTTCCACGTCAGGGTGCTACTAACTGTGTAATTCCAGACGGCGCCAATCCCTGCTCCAATCAAACCAGATAGCCACCAAATGACCCCTTGCCGAAAAAGCGTCGTTGCAACCGCTAAATTGGTAACCGCGCCGATGCTGCAGATCAAAACAAACTTCAATAACGCCGGAAGCAAGGCGGCGCCGGTCAGCTTTTTATCGTGATAGGTGAATTGATTGTTGATCCAAAAATTCAACATCAT
>JAVDPC010000036.1:45000-52793 GCA_031296915.1 Cerasicoccus frondis
TCACCAGCCCTGCCTTAGGACGCTGTCTCCGAAGTTAACTCACGTACTTCGGGCAGAACCGGCTTTCATGACTTGACGGGCGGTGTGTACAAGGCCCGGGAACGTATTCACGGCGTCATTGCTGATACGCCGTTACTAGCGATTCCGGCTTCATGGAGTCGAGTTGCAGACTCCAATCCGAACTGGGCCCAGCTTTGAAGATTTGCTCCACCTCGCGGTTTCGCGTCTCATTGTACTGGGCATTGTAGCACGTGTGCAGCCCTAGGCGTAAGGGCCATACTGACTTGACGTCATCCCCACCTTCCCACTTCGAATAGAAGTTTGTCTCCTTAGAGTCCCCACCATAACGTGCTGGTAACTAAGGACGAGGGTTGCGCTCGTTGCCGGACTTAACCGAACATCTCACGACACGAGCTGACGACAGCCATGCAGCACCTGTGAATCGGTCCCGAAGGAAAGGCTGCTTTCACAGCCGGTCCAATCCATGTCAAGCCTAGGTAAGGTTCTTCGCGTTGCATCGAATTAAGCCACATGCTCCACCGCTTGTGCGGGCCCCCGTCAATTCCTTTGAGTTTTAACCTTGCGGTCGTAGTCCTCAGGCGGCACACTTATCGCGTTAGCTTGGGCCCTGAAGGGGTCGAATCCTCCAAGACCTAGTGTGCAACGTTTACGGCGTGGACTACAGGGGTATCTAATCCCTTTCGCTACCCACGCTTTCGAGCCTGAGCGTCAGAACTTGTCCAGTAAGCTGCCTTCGCCATGGGTGTTCCTCCTGATATCTATGCATTTCACCGCTACACCAGGAATTCCGCTTACCTCTCCAAGCCTCAAGATTGGTAGTTTCAGGCGCAGTTCCAGAGTTGAGCCCTGGGATTTCACACCTGACACACCAATCCGCCTGCGCTCCCTTTACGCCCAGTGAATCCGAGTAACGCTCGAGGTCTCCGTATTACCGCGGCTGCTGGCACGGAGTTAGCCACCTCTTCCTCTATAAGTTAGTTCAAGCACGCTCTTCACGTGGTTTTATTCCTTATTGACAGGGGTTTACAACCCGAAGGCCTTCATCCCCCACGCGGCATTGCATGGTCACGCTTTCGCGCATTAGCCAATGATTCGAAACTGCTGCCACCCGTAGGTGTCTGGACCGTGTCTCAGTTCCAGTGTGACTGATCATCCTCTCAGACCAGTTACCCGTCTTAGCCTTGGTGAGCCGTTACCTCACCAACAAGCTGATAGGCCGCGAACCCCTCCTAAAGCGCCATTACAAGCTTTAGCGAGATCTCCATGCGAAGATCTGCCACATGCGGTATTAATCCTCCTTTCGAAGGGCTATCCCCCACTTTAGGGCAGGTTGTTCACGTGTTACGCACCCGTTTGCCACTCTTGTCCCCGAAGGGACTTCCGTTCGACTTGCATGTCTGAGCCATGCCGCCAGCGTTTACTCTGAGCCAGGATCAAACTCTCCGAAAGTATTTAAAGCTTTCGTGAGTCCGATAATCCTATGGATTAAATGGACTACGCGTCAGACCGAAGTCTGACGTTATTTACGTATTGTGTTTTAAAGTTGGAATTGTGAGTGCCTACGCACTCGCACAAAGTAATTTTCAAAGAACGATTTCTTTTGCTTTTCGACACCGCTCTGGGCGATGAGGGAAAGACGTCCATAAAGAAGATTTTTCTTTCGGTCGTCAACCACTTTTTTTCAAAAAACTTTCAGAAGAACAAATTTTGTTTCGCGTTCGCCTTGCGGCGATCAGCGGAAGGTCGTGGAAGCTAGAAGTTAATTTCCTCTCGTCAACAAATAATTTAAAAAAAATTTGCGGAGAGTAATTAGCTCAATCTTCAACCCTATTAAGAACATTAAACAGCTACTTAATTTCGCTATTTAAACTTCAATTAAAACTTGGAGCTTCAATCGAAAGGCTGAAGAAACTAGCTGAGCTGATTTAGTAATCAAGAAAAAAGTTTAACTTTTTTAACTTTACCGAAACAGACTCGTAACTGACCTTTAGAAGAACATTTGCTAAGTGCTTCATTACTGAAACTTTAGCGAGCTTCCCGAAGCAGAGCTTCGTGGGAAAGGTTGCAGACACTGACGTGTTTTTATCGGTTGGCAAGAAAAAGTTTTAACTTTTTTCAACTTTCTAAATTAGCACCGTTTAGACCTTTAAAAGAACGTTGATAAATAAACTTCGTTAGAAGTTATTTATCGCTCCCCCTTGAAGCAGGGCTTCTTGGGAAAGGTTGCAGACACTGGCGCATTTTATTTAGTTAGCAAGAAAAAGTTTTAACTTTTTTTCGCCGAATAAATCAGCTGCTTTATAAACCTTTTAAAGAACACTTTTCGCTTCCGTCTGGCGAGGCCAGTCATCAGGGAAAGATGACGGAAGCTAAGGTTTAGACTGACTTCGGCAAGATATATTTTCGAAAAAATGCCGAAAGTTATTCACAAACTGTGAATCAATTTCATGCGAGAGATCCCAACCGCCGCCAATCCAATATCCATCGGCCATCTGGGAGTTTCACTCTGCAATGCAAAGTTTAACAAGATAGCGAGCCAAGCCCTTCTATTGGGCGAGTCCGCGCATTTGAACTCCAGAAAAAGCCGCCTTTCTCTCCTAAACGCGCCAATCCAGCACTTCTGCCTGCGGTTCACAACGCCCTTGCCAACGATTCCAGCCAAGCTTTACCGCCAATTCTATTTCCTGGCCCACTGGTGGCGGACGATCGCCCATCCCCCAGGCAACCGCAGAAAAAGCCGCCCCACCATTACACTGAAAGCGGAATCGCGCGTGCCGACCGCCAAAAACCAAGGCG
This sequence comes from Cerasicoccus frondis, assembly GCA_031296915.1. GTDB lineage: Bacteria > Verrucomicrobiota > Verrucomicrobiia > Opitutales > Cerasicoccaceae > Cerasicoccus > Cerasicoccus frondis. The sequence continues at coordinate 47,818 of JAVDPC010000036.1, forward strand.
CTATCAGTCAATCGCACGCCACGAAGGCCAATTACCGGAGTCGGATGCGACTGCCCATACGGCTGCAATTCATCCAGCGCCGCCACGACTTCACCGTGCAACTGATCCGCCTCTAACCACGCGGCGATTTCCAATTCCGGCTCCAGCGGATCCGGCGCCACCGTAGAAACCGCCTCCGCAAAGGCTTCGCGCAGCTGCGGAACCAAATCCGCCTCAAGTGTAACTCCCACGGCCATCGGGTGCCCGCCCCACTCCATCAAAAGCGGGTCGCACTGTTGCAGAGCAGCCTGCAGGTCAATCCCCGCCACACTGCGCCCGCTTCCCTTGGCCAAATTCCCCTCTCCGCCCAGGGCCATGCAAGGACGATAAAACTCCTTGGCCAGCTTGCCCGCAACAATACCGACCACACCGGGATGCCAATCTTCGCCGTAAACGACAATACCCGCAGCGTCTCCCTGTGACAAAGCTTGCTCGCGCGCCTCTTCAAAGATCGCACGCTCAATCGTCTGCCGCTCGCGATTGCGGTTATCGAGCTCCCGGGCAATTTCCAGACACTCACTATATTCCTCGCTGAGCAATAAATTGACCGGCACGGCTGCATCACCCAGGCGGCCGCTCGCATTAATACGCGGCCCCAGCCGAAAAGCGATGTCGGTCGGCGCCAACGGTTGTTCGAGCTCCAAGCCTGCCACCTGCATGAGCGCCAGCAGGCCCGGACGCTCCGTCCGCCCCAAGCACTGTAAGCCGAAGCGGGTGAAAATGCGGTTTTCGTCGCGCAAAGGAACCAAGTCAGCGACCGTCCCCAGCGCCACGAGGTCCAGGTAGTCGCGCAATTTAATCTCCTGCGCCACGGGATCGCCTTGTTCGCGGAGCCGCTTAACCAGCGCATGCACGAACTTAAAGACCAGCCCTACCGTGCAACTGTCGCCCCACGCTGCCTCACTCTGTCCGGAAATGTGCGGATTGATCAAAATCGCGTCCGCAGGCGTTTCATCCTTCGATTGGTGGTGATCAATGATCAGCACATCGACGCCCTGCGCACGGAGCGAGGCCACTTCCTGCACGGAGTTCGTGCCGCAATCCAGCGCAATGAACAGATCAGGCTTTCCGTCGGCGAGGACGCGTTCGAGCGCGGCGTCGCTTAACCCATAACCTTCATCCAAGCGGCGCGGCACATAAAATCGCGGGCTTACGCCCAAGCGCCGGAGGATCATCACCATCAGTGAAGTGCTCGTTACGCCGTCCACATCGTAGTCGCCAACCAGGCAGATTTCCTCGCCATTACGCATAGCCGCAATGACTCGCTCCACCGCTTCGCTCATATTTTGAATCGAAAACGGGCAATCCAAGTGCGCCAAACGGGGATTCAAATGCCGCTCCGCCTCGTCAGGGTCGAGAAAACCACGCTGAGCCAGGAGCGTTGCGACCACCTTGGAGACACCCAACTCACGCCTCAGGCGCTTCATCGCTTCTTTAGGTGTATCAATTGTCCGCCAGAACATGCAAAAGGACAATCGACCAAAATCCCGGGACCTTGGCAACGCTTTTGCGAAATTTCACCCGCTCTTTTCGGTGGATTCCCGTATTGACTGCACCCGGCGCACGACAACAAACCCATCACCATCTATATTTTCAAAGCAGGCAGCGGCGTAGAAAACATCCGGCTCCGTCGGAAATCGCTGCTCCAACGTCATTCCCCGGACGGTGGTGGAAAAGCTATCCCAGCGTTTTCATTGCCGACGATGCCCCTGGCAATCCCCGCCACATGACTAACCACGAGCTAAACGCCGACGGACCCAAAGCCCGATCAAGGCGCCGCCAAGGCCCATCAGCGCCCAAGTCTGCGGCTCAGGCACAGGCGTAAAATTCGACAGCGTGATCGAGCTGGCCAGGTAATTCAGCTCAAAGTCACCCAAATAATCATAGGTCAACGAGTCGTAGAGTGGCAACAAAGCGCCGTCTGCATAGTAATCGCCAAAATACGAAAACTGACCGGTATACGTTCCCTCAAAGATGGTCAGCACATCGCTACTGCTGAAATTATCGTAGCCAAACAGGATGATGTCCGGCCCCTCCGTAAAGTCGCCAAAGCCGCTAACGAACTCAATTTGATCATACTCGCCACTGTTCGGACCGTGCAAATCGAGGTAAAATGCGCTGTTCTGGTCAAAAGCCACATTGCCCTCGAAAATCAACTTACCGGGCTCTGGCATGGCGTCTAAAGTGAAAACGGCCTCGGCGTTGGACAGCGGATCGATCCCAATGCCGGTCAAGGAAAGCACCTCCCCGGTATTATTGCGGATAATGCCTTCGCCCGCCACGCCACCGTAACCAATCGACGCACTGCCCGAAAAAGTGATCGTTGAGCCGGCCTCCAGAATCAAATCACCCTCGGACTGAACATAATTGCCGGTGAAGGTCAAATCCGCTCCATCGACCGCAGCAACCTGGCCACCGCTGTAGACATCGACCCCAATCACCGCCTCGCCCTCATTCGTTGCGCGGACCAGCAAACCGTAGTTATAAATCGTACTGTTGCCGTCATTATGCAGGTTCACCGGGTTATCCAGGTACATGTCACCATAATTATCCACGGTCGTATTCTGAAAATAGACGGTATTGGTCCCGCTGAAATTCATCTCCGTCTCGTCATCCATATATATTGCGCGCCCAATGAAGCTGATGTCGGCCGTCCCGGTGATCTCCAACTCACCAGTATTCATAATATTGATCGCGGCGCTGCCGGAGTCCGACGTGATGCCCCCGCTATTAATATACAGGTAATCCGAAACAGTGATGTCCAAGTCGCCGTTGATAAACGGGCCGCCATCCAATGCTGGCGTAGCCAAGTAGAGACTGGCCACATCGATGGGACCATTTTCGTAGGTAATGGTGTATCCGTCTGCCGCCGAACCGAAAAACGCCGTATCCAGCGAGCCGGGGACGATCATGTTATCCCAATTGAGCGGATCGGAAAAATCCGGGCCATCGCCACCCCCGCTCCAGTTCGAAATCACCTGAGCGGAGAGCGAAGCAGCAAAAGTCAGAAATGCAATGGTGGCAGTGCGAAACATTATCGAGAGACATACTAAGCAAAATTGGGGCCGAATCAATGCAAACCTGTGCGTGACTGCTTGCTTTTACACCCTAGATGCACGAAAATAGCGCCATATGCAGCCATACACATCCACGGGCCCCAAGGGGCACGAAATCCACATTCGCCCAGCCAACGCCGCCGACATTCCCAGACTGGTGGAACTCAACAAGAAGGCTTACCCGGCTTTGGCGGAAGAAAACGTGGTCTGGTGCGAGGGACACCTCCGCACCCATCAACGCTATTTCCCTCAGGGGCAGTTGGTTGCAGTAGTGGATAATAAGATCATGGGCGCCATCTGCAGCCTCATCGTGGACCTAGGCGCCGACCCGCTCCGTCCGCATACCTATGCGGGCGTCACCGACGGCGGTTACTTCCATAACCATAACCCTCAGGGCGACACACTCTACGGTGCAGATGTCTATGTGGACCCCGATTCCCGCGGCCTCGGCATCGGCGCCGCCCTCTATGAAGGCCGCCGCCAGCTTTGCCGCAGCCTCAACCTGCGCCGCATCCTCGCGGGGGGACGCCTCTGGAATTACCGCGAACACGCCAACGACATGTCGCCGGAAGAATACGCCCGCCGCGTCGTCGAGGGCGAACTGAAGGACCTCGTGCTCAGCTTTCAACTCCGGGAAGGCTTCCAACTGCGCGATATTTTACACAACTACCTGCCCGACCCCAACAGCCTCAACAACGCCAGCCTCATCGAGTGGCTCAACCCGGACTACGACCCGCCCGAAGAAGGCCAAACCAGCAAAGTTCGCGTTTCCTGCGTCCAATACAAGGTGCGCGGCGTGAAGGATTTCGCTGAGTTTGCCGCGCAGACCGAGTATTTCGTCGAAACAGCTGCGGACTACTGCACCGAGTTTGTGCTGTTTCCCGAATTTTTCTCCGTCCAGCTCCTGTCCACGATGCCCAACCTCGCGGCGCTGGAAGGCATCCGCAAACTATCGGAAATGAGCGAGCCCTTCATCGAGCTCATGTCAGGTCTTGCCCGGAAATACGGCTGCTACCTCATTGCCGGTAGCCACCCGATCCCCGCCAGCGACGGCAGCGGCAAAATCCTCAACAAGAGCCTCGTTTTCTCGCCCGATGGCGAATACATCGCCCAGCCCAAGCTGCACATCACCCCGGCCGAGCGTAAATACTGGGGCATCTCCGGCGGCAGCGAGCTCTACGTGGTCGACACGCCCAAGTGCAAAATCGGCGTGCAAATCTGCTACGACATCGAGTTCCCCGAAGCCACCCGCTACCTGGCCGACCAGGGCTGCGAAATCATCTTCGTCCCCTATTGCACGGACAACCGCCAAGGGCACCTGCGCGTAAAATACTGCGCCCAGGCCCGTGCGATCGAAAACCAAATCTACGTCGTCACGGCCGGCATCATTGGCAACCTGCCCAGCGTGCCCGCGATGGACGTCCACTACGGCCAGGCCGCCGTCTACACGCCCAGCGATTTCGAGTTCGCGCGCGACGGCATCCAAGCCATCGCCGACAGCAACGTGGAAACCCTCCTCATCACCGACCTCGACATTTCCGACCTGCACCGCGCCCGCAACACCGGCGCCGTGCGCCCGCGCATCGACCGCCGCACCGACCTCTTCGAAATCCGCGCCAAGCTGCAAAACGCCCCAGCCCCACACGCCGACGCCACGAAGTCTGTCCCGCTTGACCTACCGAGGTAGGTCCGGCGGGAGATTAAAGTGAGCAAATTAAAAATTAAAGTGGGGGGTGACGGGGCGCACATTTCTGGAGGCCGCTACTGAGCTAGCTCCGCTTCACCGACAGGTCCGTGTCTCGCACCAACCCATCTGCCGACCTTTAATTTGCTCACTTTAATTTTTAATCTCCCGGCGCTCAACGCCGGGCCAGGGGGGGG
>JAVDPC010000037.1 GCA_031296915.1 Cerasicoccus frondis
CCTGCGACGCTCAAGCCGCCTTGCTGGACACGAAAAATCACTGCGGCCTGATCGGCCAATCTAGATGAAAAGTGCTCCAGCGGGACGCTGGTGGATTGTCGCAGTGAGGTGAAATCTGGATTTGCGGGCGCGTTGGGAATTGCGCTTGCGGGCGGCTGCGGTTGGAATTTGGGTGGAGCATGCACCTTTACTTTATGGGAATTTGCGGGACGGCGATGGGAAACGTCGCCCTGATGATGCGAGAGCTCGGCCATGAGGTCAGCGGCAGCGACACCGGTATTTACCCGCCCATGAGCGACTTGCTCCGCGATGCGGGCGTCGAGATTTTAGATGGCTGGGACCCCGAACGCCTCGCCGCGCTGAAGCCCGATCAGGTGGTTGTGGGCAACGCCATTTCCCGGGGGAATCCCGAGATCGAATGGCTGCTCGCCACACGGGCTTTGCCGATTGTGTCGCTACCCGCGCTGCTCTCAGAAACGACCCTTTCGACGCGGCAACCGATCGTGATCACCGGCACGCATGGCAAGACGACCACTTCTGCGCTGACGGCCTACATCCTGCGCGAGCACCGCGCCGAGCCGGGTTGGCTGGTGGGCGGCGTGCCACGGGATCTGCCCAACGGCGCTCATGCTGGCGAGTCGGGCCGCCCGTTTGTGATCGAGGGCGACGAGTATGACTCGGCCTTTTTCGACAAGCGTAGCAAGTTCGTGCATTACCAGCCGCGCATTTTGGCGGTCAACAACCTGGAGTTCGATCATGGCGATATTTTCCGGGACTTGGCGGACATCCAGCGCAGCTTCAGCCACGTGATCCGGCTCGTGCCGCGCAACGGCTTCATCTTGTATAATGGCGACGAGGAAAACCTGCGAGCGCTGCTGCCAGTGGACTGGTGCGCGTGCTACTCGGTCGGCGTGGGCAAGGGGTGTGATCTGCGGATCGAAAACTTCAGCGAGGACGTCAACGGCGCCTCATTCACCCTGCGCTGGCGGGGCACAATCTGGCAAAAAATTCAGTGGCCAATGCATGGGCTTTACAACGCCCGCAACGCGGCGATTGCACTGTTGGCGGCGGGGCTGGCGATGAAGCCGGATGACCCGTTTTGCCCGCTCAACGTGGGCGTGCTGGCGAATTATCAAGGCGTCAAACGGCGGCAGGAGTGTCTGCGTAGTGATGAGCAACTCGTTGTTTTGGAAGACTTTGGACATCACCCAACGGCGGTTGCGCAGGTGCTGGAGTCGCTGCGGCGGCGTTACCCGGAGCACCGGATCACGGCGTGCTTTGAGCCGCGCAGCAATACCGGAGCGACCAATGTTTTCCAGGATCGCTTTACGGACGCCCTGGCGCTGGCGGACGCGGTTTACCTGGGGCCGGTGTTTCGCGGTGAGCGCTATGCCGAAGACCGCCGCCTGAACACCGCCGCCATGGCCGACGAGCTCAACCAGCGCGGCGTGTGCAGTGGGGCGTTTGCGGACTTCGATTCGCTGCTGGCGGAATTATTTGAGGCCACACGCACGAAAAACGACCGTCCACGCTGCGTCGTCTTCTTTTCCAATGGCGGATTTGGCGGTATTCATCGCCGTTTCGCAGATGAAATGAGCACATTTAACATTCCCGTAACATAAATGGCATATTGACACTTGATCTGTTACGATTGTTACAAAAGCGTGCGTGTCTGTTACAAAAATCCCAAGATGAAATCCTACGCTAACATTTTCGCAGCAGCCTTGTTCATGGCGGCGCCTCTTTTTGCCGAGGAGACGCCCGTCCCGGAATTATCCGGGGTGATCCCGCTTTCTGAGCTGGTCAGGCAGGGCGTAATCACGCAGGCGCAAGCCGATCAAATCCAGGGCGCCGCGGTGGGCATCGAGCCGCGCGTGGTGTCGAAGTCGCACGTGAAGAAGCTGACTGTATCCGGGTATGGCCAGTTCGCCTTTGCATATGCGACGGGCCATGACGACGCCCTGCCGAACCCGGCCGCGAACAGCGAATTCTACCTGCCGAACTTCATTTTTGGCGTGTCGGCGGATATCGGATCGGGCTTCAGCACGACGATTCAAGCCAACATGGGCGACGGTTTTGCCGCGCGCAACTACCTGGAAAAAGCCTACGTGGAAAAGGAGTTCGAGGACTACGGCAATGTGCAGGCCGGTTTTAAGAAGGCGCACTTTGGCTTCGAGCAATACACCAGCTCGCGCTATATTCCGGCGCCCAATCGCTCGATCGCGACGAACTACTTCACCGGCGGCTTCAGCCGCAGTGGCGCGGGCACCTTTGCCGCGAGCAACACGGGCCTCGGCACGACGCGTCTGGGCCTCGGCGCCCGCCGACTGGGCGTTTACTGGGCGGGCGAAGTGCCGCAGGTGAAGGGCTTTGAATATTTTGCCGAAGTGACGCAGGGCTACCAGAATTTCGCGGCTCCCTCCAACACCGCTTCCCAAAACCACATGGGCTACTCCGGCGGCGTGCAGTATGGCGACAAGTTTTCGAACGGCAAATATGAGTTTGGCGTGAACGGCACCTACATGCCCGAGGGCAACAGCTGGAACAGCAGCTCAGGCCCCCGGATCACGCAGTCCAACTCCATTGGCGCGGTCAACCCCTTTGCGAAGCTGGACTACGGCAATTTCCGCGTGATGGGTGAGTTTTTTGCAGCCAGTGTGGAAAACGGCAAAGCGTCGTTCGTTAATGGACCGGGATCAATCTCCGGCTTGAACAGCGGCGACACGACGCCTTGGGGCGGCACGCTTTACCTGACCTATCTCTGGGGCAAGCTTGAGCCGGTTTTCCGTTTTTCAGCCGTGGATTCCAATGGCGGCGGGGTGAACCCGAGCGTGGTGAAAGCTGGTGTGGCCTTCGGTGGCGCGCAGCCTGGCACGACGACGCTCACGTCCAACGGGCAGGGCTTCTTCGATGCGGCGCAGTCTTACTATGTCGGCCTGAACTATTACTTCCTGGGCACGGACGCCAAGATCGGCGCGGGCTGGGAGCACATCCAGTTCGGCGGTCGTTTCAACGGCACGAGCTTTGGCGGCGCCGACGCGAGCGAAGATGTTATCCGCATCGCGGCGCAGGTGGTTTTCTAGGCCACTGCCGAGTCTGAATTTTCGCAAACTCCGCAGCTTACGTTGCGGAGTTTTTTTATGCCGTAATTTTGTATCATTTTTTATTGAGTCAGCGTGGGGGGCATCCTTTTAATCGACGGACTCCTACGGACCATACATGAAGAACGAGATACCCAAACTGCCGCGCTTCGACCGAAATCATCCGCTTGTTTCTGTGGATCCAACCACGGTCAGCCAGATCGAAGATTGCGCCAACAACGGGCAGTTCATGGATGGCCACGCGCTACTGCAGGAGCTGCCCTCGCCGGTGTTTTGGGAGCAGTCCGATGCACGGTTGTCGGGCTCGTTCATCATCGGGCGACTGGGGGGAGACCGGCTGAGCGACTTGATCGACATCACCACCTACCGGCGGCATGCGGAGGACTCGCGCGCGATCATCCGCATGAACCACATTTGGGCTGACCGCAAGGGCGCGTTTGCCGCGTATTGTAAGCTCCGGGAGGTCGATCCGCTGCAATACGAGGGCGAGGACCGGGCCCGGATTTACCGCGCCCTGTGCTGGCGGAGTTTGGCGTTTAACGACGTTGCCCAGGCCGAAGCTTTGGTGGATCTGGCCTACGAAGCCGATCCGGCGGACGAACGGCATTGGTACGCCAAAGCCTGTATTTCCCACGCCGATGAACAATACGAGCGCACGCTGGAGGAGTCCCAACGCGCCCTGGAGGCTGATGCGCTTTATTTGCCCGCGCGTCATCTGATGGCGACCGCCTATGAGCGTCTGGAAAAGCCCGAGCTGATGGAGTCCGTGCTGCGCGAGGGGCTGAAATTGCACCAGGACGGCCAGCTCGCGATTCGTCTGCTGCGCTTTGTGCGGGAGCTGGATCGCCACGAGGAGGCGCTGGAGCTGGCGCAACAAGTCGACGCCTGGATGCCGCTTCAGGACAAGAATTTCACGCAGTGGCTGCACGGCGAATATGCCGATGTTTACTACGATTTGGGCCGCTATGAGGAGGCGCGCGAGCACGCCGCCCAGGGCAATGAGCATTATTATCAGAAGTTCGCCGAGCGGCTGGGGGCAATGTCCGCGCCGCCGCGCAAAAAGCGATTGCCGGTGGCTTCGGTCCGTCAACTCCGGCGCACCTGCGGCCCGGCGACCTTGGCCAGCATTGCCCGGTATTGGGGCCAGGCAGTGGAGCAATCTGCGATCATCGAGGAGATCTGGCACGATGGCACCTTTGATTGGAAGGAGCGTCGCTGGGCCGAGGACCAGGGGTTTGTGGTCCGCGAATTTCGCGTGACGTGGGAGAGCGCGCAGCAACTCATCGATGCGGGCTATCCGTTTGCGGTGATGACGGCGGGCGCGGATTTTTCCCACCTGCAGGCGATCATTGGCTACGACGCCTTGCGCGAATGCGTCGAGGTCCGCGAGCCTGGCTCGTTCACGCATGTGGATTACATCCAGGAAAAATTCTTTGAAAACAATGCTTGGGTGGGCCCGCGCGGGTTGGTCTTTGCGCCGCCGGAAGAGGCCGACGCCCTCCGGGCGCTGGAGCTGCCCGATGAGGCGCTATACGACCTGTGTTACGCCCTCAACCGCGCCCTGGAGCAGCACGACCGCGGGCGCGCCGTCCAGCTGTTTGCCCAACTGGAAGAGCAGGCGCCGGAGTCCTTCCTCACGCATTCGGCCAGCCGCCTGCTTGCGAATTACGACGCCGACACGCCGCGCGGTCTGGCGGCGGTGCGCGCGCTGCGCAAGGAGTTTCCCGACGCAACGCGTCTGCAGTTATCCGAGCTTTACTACATGCAGAATGAGTGCTCGTGGGCGGAGCGTGTCGAGTTCCTGCAGGCGCTGACCAAGGGCGAAGAGGTCCACCCGACGGTGCGCATGGAGCTCGGTCGTTTGCTAATGGACGACGTGCGTCGCTCGGCCGAAGCGGAAAAAGTCCTTTGGAAATGCCACAGTGAGCACCACGGTTCGTCGGCCGTGATGCAAAGCCTGGCGGACTTGCTCTGGGGGCGCCGCGCGCGTGAAACCGCGTTTCATGCCTACCGGTTCGCCTTTACGCAGGATTATTTGCACGAAGGCCGGGCGCGGTCATTTTTTCAGGCGGCGCGCTTTTTCAAGCGGGGCGAGGAAGCCCTGGAGTTGCTCAAGCAGCGGGTGGAGCGACATGGAAATTCCTCCGGCGAGCCTGCGGTGACGCTGGCCGACATGCTGCGCCTGCTCGATCGTGATGGCGAGGCCATGAGTGTGCTGGAAGACGCCGTGGCCAAGCGCCCGGATGACGCCGATTTGCTGGCCTCGTTTGCCTCGCGCTGCATCGACCGAAACCAGCTTGATCGCGCGGCGCAGCTGTTAGACCGCGCCAAAGGAAAGATTCACGAGATCGGCTGGCTGGAGCTGTCGGCGCGCTTGGCGTCCACCCGCGGCGATCACGAAGATGCGCTCAAGCTTTATGCGGACGCCGTTTCGCGCGATGAGCGCAACGTCAACCTGCAGCGCGCCTACCTCGCCACGATGCACCGCATCGACGGCAAGCAGCAGGTCATCGATTACCTGGACGAGCTGTGTGAACGCTTCCCCTACCACAACGACCTGAACGAGCTGTTCATCAGCTGGCTCAAGGAAACGGACCACGTGAAGGGCGAGGCCGTGTGCCGCCGTCTGTTAGAATTCCACCCGAACAACCACTGGGCGCGGCGGGAGCTGGCGATTGCGCTGGAATTTCAGGGAAAGATTGCCGACGCCATCGTCGTTGCCGAGGAAGCACGGGACAAGGACCGCCTCGCTTCGTCGTCCTACAATGTGTTGGGCGACCTTTACGAAAAGGACGCACGCTTTGCGGACGCCATGGGCGCCTTTCGTCACGCCATCGAATTGGAGGCGGATAACCGGTTCGCCATTGGCCGCTTGGGCGATCTGGCCATTAACCTGGGGCAGGCGCCGGAGACGGTGGAGTTTGTCTGGGAGCAGATCAAAACGCAGACGCTGTTCGGCGACGGCATTTTGGAATTCCGCGCTTATGCCCGGCAAATCCTTCCGCCGGAGGACGTGTTGGCTCGGCTGGAAGATGCGCTCAGCGAGCGCGAAGACTTCTGGCACTGCCATGCGGCGCTGTGCTACCAACTGATCGATATGGGGCGCCTGGATGAAGCGCTCGCCGCTGCGGAGCGTTGTTGCGAACGCTTTCCGCTGGTGCCGGGATCGTTTGGCAACCTGGCCCGGATTGCGAGCGTGCAGGGCAACGCCACGCGTGAAATTGAAGCGCTTGAAAAGGCGCTGGAGATCAACCCGCACTGGGTCGACATGGTTGAGCACCTGGCTGACGCCTACAACACCGCCCATCGCGGAGACGATGAGCTCGCGCTGCTGGAGCGGTCTTTGCGTCTCATGCCCACGGCGCACACGTTGTATGGTTACCTGGCGGCGTGGCATGCGCGAAGGGGCAATACCCAGGCTGCGATTGAGCAGGTGGAAAAAGCGCTCTCGCTTGAACCGACATACCAGTATGGCTGGTCGAGCCTCAACGATTGGGGCGCGCACGACGAATGCGTCCGCAAGGCGCGGGAGTTGACGGAAGAGCGTCCGGGCCAGGCAAATACCTGGCAGATGTTGGCCAATGTGTTGAACCGCGAAGAAGACCGGGCAGAGCGCGAAAAAGCGTTGCAACAAGCGCTCGAGCTGGAGCCCTGGAATATGAACATCGTCGACGACCTGGCGATGCATTTTGCCGAAGTGGGGGATTATGAGCGGGCCATGGCCGTCGCCACGCCAGAGACGCATCGGGACGCCATGCCGTACAACATGATTGGGCGTCAGGCTTGGGTGCTTTGGGAGAGCGGCAAGCGCACCGAGGCGATCGCGAAGATGCGTGAGGTGGTTACGCAAAACCCGAGCTATTGGTGGGGCACGTCCCGACTGGCCGAATGGCTTTCCACGGACAAGCGGGGCGAAGAGGCGCTCGAAGTCGCCCAGGCGATGACCGCGCGGTGGCCCAACAATTACGTATCCTGGGGTTACCTGGGCAAGGTGCGGGGCGAACTCGACCAGACCGAGGAGGCCGTCGCCGCGCTCAAGCAAGCGCTGACGATGGAGCCCAATTACTCCTGGGGCTGGGATACGCTGGAGTCCTACGCCAAGGCCGAGGAGACCGAGGCGCTCGCGCTGGAAATGGCCGAGCGTTGCCCGGGTGAATCGCGCCCCTGGATGATGCTTGCCCGTGCGATGGATGAGCAAAACCGGATCAATGAATGTCTTGAGGCCATTGACCAGGCCTTGCTTCGCGACGCTCGGCTCACCGACGCCATTGACTACAAGGCGGTGCTGCTGACGCGCGCTGGCAAGTTTGACGAAGCCCGCGAGGCTTGTGTGCCGCCCGCATTTGGGGAGGACACGCCTTTTAATTTGCTGGGGCGGCGCGCCTGGGTGCTCGCACAAGAGGGCAAGCTGGAAGACGCCCTCAAGGAAATGCGGGAGATTTGGAACAACTATCCCAACTACTACTGGGGCGGCGAACGCGTGCTGGAATGGCTGCGCGAGCTGGAGCGCTGGGGCGATCTCAGCCGGGAGTCCAACGTCTTTTTTGAACGCTTTCCAGACGACTCGGTGGGCAAGGGCTACGGCGCGATTGCCGCGCAGGAGAAGGAGGCATACGGCGAAGCCAAACGCTTGTTGCGCGAGGCGCTGGAGATCGACGAAGACTATACTTTTGCCGCGAACCGGCTGTTTTTCCTGCACTTCGACTCCGAAGAAACCGTGAAGGCCGAGGAGGTCGCCAACCGTTTCAGCGACGCCTTGGGCGAAGCGCGCGGCATGCTCTTTCAAGCGCTGATCGAAACGCAGCGCAAGCGCTGGAAAGATCTTAAGCAGCAGTTGCCCAAGCTCGCCGTGGAAGAGGACATTCCGCAGGAGCACTTGCGCTACCTTTACGATGCCATGCGTCGGCGCTCCAAAGGCGGCATGCTCATTAAGGCGTTTTCCCGGCGGGCGACCGAAGGCGATATATCGGAGCCTGCGCTGCGGTTGTTGATCGAGGTGAAAGTCGAGCTGAAGCAGCTTGGTTTAGCTTCATTGATCGAGCCGCAGAGTGAAGCATTACAGACTGCCGCGATGCAGGCGCTGTTCTACCACGTGAATGACAGTAATTTAACGTATCGCCAATTCCGCAGGCTGTTCAAAAAGTTTAAGGATCTGGCGGAGCGGGATGGCGTGGCCTGGGGGAATATCGGGCAGTGCTTCGTGGGGCATCGTCGTTACCGGGACGCCGTTGCGTGGATGAGTAATTGGCGTGAACGAGAGATCGAGCTTTGGATGTTGAACAACCTGCTCTTCGCCTACGTAGCGCTTAAAGATTGGCAGTCGGCGGATGAATTAGCGCAGGCGCAGATCCAGAATCGCTCGATTCAATTTGGCTCCGATCACCCGTTTGGCTACCTCGCCTTCCGTTGCGCGCAGGCTGGCAATGTCGATCAGGCCAAGGCGTTGCAGCGCTGCATGTCGGACCCTGATTCCGATTTCTTCCGCTGCCTGACCTGGACGGGGGCCAACGCCCTGATAGCCGTGCATGGTGAAGGATCACGCAAAGAGAAGCGTTCGCAGGCGCGACCCATGCTCAAGGAATTGTTCGATATATCGGCTGATCATCGCTGGTCTCGGGATGAGGCCGCGAACATGATGAGTCTCCTGTTGGATTCTCTGAAACAGCTGGAGCCGAAAACGCGATCTGTCTTCGATGGTTATTACCCGGCGATGATTCGTTTTCGCAGCTTTCTGAAGAAAATAAACTACACCGGATAAACCTTACTTTGCGATGCAAAGTATTTCCGCGTGGCTTTACCGGAGGCAGTCTCGACCGAGAAGCCACAGGGCGTCGGCCAACCGATTTAAATATTGTAAGAGCAGGGGGCGCACAACGCCGCCTTTGGATTGCAAAGTAACAACCATGCGCTCGGCGCGGCGACAGGTGGTGCGCGCTTGGTCAAAGAAGGCCTGAGCAGCGTTTTCCCCAGGCAGTATCCAGCCTTCGAATCCGCCGGCTTCGCTTTCGAGCGAAGTAATCAGCTCGTCGATTCGGGCCAGGTTTTCCTTGGTTATAGGATGTTTGGATTTTTCCTGATAGCGCTGTTGGTCGGCGTTGTCGGTGGCCAGCTCGGCCATGAGGCTGATCAGCTCGTGTTGGGTAGCGAGAATAAACTCACGTGCTCGGCTGCCGGCTGCATGAGCGCGGCAGAGCCCGAGCGCGGAGTTTAACTCATCCACCGTTCCATAGGAGACGACTCGCGGGTGGTCTTTCGCCACTCGCCTTCCAAAGACCAATGATGTGGTTCCCTGGTCGCCTCTTTTGGTTGCGATGGACATCTCTTTCTTACTACTGCTACTACTACTGTTATACTACTACTACTTTATTCGGGGATATCTTCGAGGGGAAGACGGCTAGAAAATTATAATTCTTCAACGGCTACTTCGAGGCGCTTTCCGTCGATGGTGAGCGCGTATTGGCGGGCGTTGGCGGAAGGCGCTACAGCGGGTTTGGCGGGCGCCGGTTCACTTGGCGCGGCTGCCTGAGTTGTCGCTGGGGGTGCAGTTTCCTTGGGCTGGTTTTTGTTTTTATAATGCGTGGCGAGCTGCGCGGGGAACATTGCCTGGATGACGCAGTGTTCGTCGTCGTCGGGGATGCCGGCGTCTTGCAGTTGCTTGCGCAGATCAGCCATCATGGTGTGGTTGGAGCCGGGGGCGTCGACTGGGCGGCAGGTAATGGGGTCCTTGCCCGCTTGCTTGGCGGCCAGCTTTTGAATCTCGGGATTCACCGGCGCGGGGGTGACGCCGTAATAGCCAAGTGCGATGTCCGCCGCCTGCGGGGAAATTTGTTTCCAGCGGCCGAACTTCACGTTGAGGAACGCCTGCATGCCGACGATCTGTGAGGTCGGCGTGACGAGTGGAATCCAGCCCAACGCTTCGCGGACAACGGGGATTTCGGCGAAGACTTCATCGAACTTGTCCTCCATCTTTTGCTGCTTTAGCTGGTCGCGGAAATTGGACAACATGCCGCCAGGCACTTGGTAAAGCAAGGTGTCGCTGTCGACGATTTCGTTGGCGTGCGAAGTGAAGGCGGACAGTTCTTTATACACGCCGTTGAGGTGCGCGCGGATGCGGCCCAGGCGTTCGTAATCTTCCTTGGAAAAGTCCGGGCAGCGCGCATGTTCTTTCAGCAGCGCGAGCATGCGCACAGTGTCAGGCTGGCCGGTGCCATTGGCGAAGGGAACCACGGAGCAGTCGATGGCGTCGACGCCGGCGTCGACTGCTGCTAGGTAAGTCGGCGCGCCAAGGCCGGCGGTGTCGTGTGTGTGAATCCACACCGGAATTTTGATCTGCTTTTTCAGGCCTTTGATGATTGCCTGGGCGTGGATGGGCGGGATGAGGCCGGCCATGTCCTTGATGACGATGGCGTCACAGCCCATTTCCTCCAGCTGGCAACCAAGCTCGATGAACTTAGCCGTCGTGTGGACGGGGCTGGTGGTGTAGCAAATCGTACCATGCGCCTGCTTGCCCGCAGCCTTGGTGGCCTGGATCGCGGTCTGCATGTTGCGCGGGTCGTTCAGCGCGTCAAAGATGCGGAAGATGTCCATGCCGTGCTTGGCGGACATGTTGATGAACGCCGTGACGACCTCATCGGGAAAGTGCGCGTATTGGACAATGTTTTGCCCGCGCAGCAGCATCATGTGCGGGGTCTTCGGGCAGGCTTTTTTCAGGGCGTCAAGGCGGTCGAAGGGAAACTCATCCAGAAAACGGAGTCCGGAGTCGATGGTGGCGCCGCCCCAGGTCTCGAGCGCGCCAAAACCGATGGCGTCGAGGTCCTCGCAAACCGGCAGCATCTGCTCGGTCTTCATGCGTGTTGCGGCGAGGCTTTGGTGGCCGTCGCGCAAGACGTTGTTGTTAAAGATTACTTTTTCCATCGCGGTAGGTGTATTAGGAAATCGAATATTAAGCGCCGCGATGATTCAAGTAAATTATAAAGAAAAATGCGCGTATTACGGGTGCTTATTAGCTACTTAACCAACGCCATGGCACGAGCAGCGTGACGATGGAGCTGAGCGGCATGAGGATTGCGGCGAGCAGCGGATGCATGGCGCCCGCCAGACACAGCGAAACCGCGATGACATTGTAAACGATCGCCAGGGCGAAGATCGCGCTGACTGCTTGCTTCCGCTGATGGGCGACGCGCAGGAGGTTTGGCAGGCAACTGATGCTGCGGCCAAAGAAGAAAAAGTCCGCCGAGGCTTCGAGCAAACTGCGGTCGACAATCGGCGCGCCGCGGCAGATCGCGCGGTCGAACGCCAGGCGATCATTGGCGCCGTCGCCGATCATCATGGCGGAGTCGGGCGCGTACTGGCCAATCCAGTCTGCCTTTTGATCGGGCGTGCATTGAGCGCGCGCCCGTGGGGAATCGATGCCGAGCAGGTGCGCGATGCGACCAACGCTGTCTTGCGCGTCGCCGCTGAGGATTGCGATGTCGTACTGCTTCCGTTTCAACCAGTCAATGGCCTCGCGGGCGTCGTCGCGGATGTCTTCCTCGAATTCAAAAGCGGTGATGATTGTCCCGTTGCAGCGGAACTCCACGGTGCTTACTTTGCGTTGCAAAGTTTCTGGCTGATCGTTTGTCGGATGCCAGCCGGGCTTGCCCAAGCTCCAGTGCTCGCCAGTGTCCGAGCAGAAATAAACGCCTTGTCCGACAACTTCTTTGACGGCGTGGGATGCGCCTTGCAACTGCAGCGAGGGATAACGCAACAGCAGACTTTCGCGAATGGAGCGCGCCACGGGGTGCAGGTTGTTTTCCACCAGTTGATACAGCGAAAGCGCGGCGTTTGCACTAAGCCGATCCAGGATGTAGGCGTTGAGGAGGCGCGGTGTTTCCAGCGTCAGCGTTCCAGTTTTATCAAAAACGATAGTGCGCACCTGGCGCAACCGCTCCCAGATGCTGTGGTTGCGAACAAAGAGCCCGTCGCGTCTTAACTTTGTCTGGCAAAGTTCATCCGTCATGGGCAGCGCAACGCCGAGTGCGCAGGGGCAGGATACGATGAGGACTGAGATGAAGACCTGTAGCGCGTTGATCATACCGCCGCCCGCGATGAGCCAACCCAGACCGCCAAGAACGGCAATGCCCAAGACTAGCCCGATGTAAATTGTGAGCACGCGTTGCAGGCGCTTGGTGTGGAAGTTATCTTGTGGCGCTTCCAACAGACGGGCGAGAAGGCTGTCTTTCCAAGACTCTTCGGCGGTCATCGCCACGGCAGCCAGGCCAACGTTGATCGCGCCAGCGGGGGCGGTTTGTTGCGCCTTCCAGGCGACCGGTTCAGGTTCGCCATTGATCCATTCGAGGCTGAGGGATGCGTCGGTGTGCAGGCGTGAGCTGACGGGGTTTAACTCGCCGGGGGCCACCATATACGCGTCACCGCGTTTGACGTTTTCAATGGGCTTGCGGGCTCCGTCTTCGGCGCCACCGTAGATCGTGACGTATTGGTTCTCAGCGTGGCGCTTGTTGAGGTGCTGGCGATTTTTCTCCAGAGCAAACTCTTGTAGCCAGCGCCCCACCAGCATCAGGAAGACGAACGTGGCGACGAAATCGAAATAGATCAAGTTAGCGGCGCCAGCCAGCCATCCGAGCATGGAGCCGAGGTAGGCCACGCCCAAGCCCAGTGCAATGGGGAAGTCGATTGACAATACTTTGTGTCGCAAAGCTTGCGTAGCGCGCTTGAAGAAATAACTGCCGCCAAAGGTCAGGCTGAGTGTCGCAAAGAGCGCGCCGAGCAGGTTAAACAAAGGCGCGAGAAAGTAATCAGGCTCCATGCCGAGATAACCCGGCAGCGTGAACAGCATGGTGTTGAGCAGAAAGAATCCGCAGATGCCGATGCGGTAGGCGACATCACGCGAGACGTTGGCTTTCTCGCTCTTGTCTGGCTCGGGGACGATTTCATAGCCCAGCTTTTGTAGCTCGCGGGCGAAGTTAGCCGCGTCGAATTGACCAACGTCCCAGCGCGGGCGGATGGCGCCACGACGGGCGTCAATGTGGATCGTGCGCGCGCCGGGCTGAGCGGCGAAGATTGCTTCGATCAACCACACGCAGCCCACGCAGGAAATGCCGCGCACGCCAAAGCTGGCTTCGACACATTGCCCCGTCGCCTCGCTTTCGACTTGAGTGATCGCTTCACTGAGCCAGGTCGTGTCCACGTTTCGAAACGCACGTGAGCCGACCGGCGGCGTGGCTTGGCCGCCCTTTAAATCATAGAATCGCGTGAAGCCCACATCGTGCAGCAGTTGATACACATAGGCGCAACCATGGCAGCAAAAGCGCTCGCTGTCCTTTGGGCTGAAGGGCGTGCCGCAGTGGTCGCAATGCGTTTTGCTGGTGGTGGCCATGTTGATTATTCTGCGTGGTTACTTTGCATTGCAGAGTTTTCGAGCGGCACGGTTTCAGTCGGGTTCTTCTTGGCGATGATGATGAGCGTGGTCCATGCTGCGATGAGCACGATGAACGCGAGTGTCACGGGGATCCAAAGTGACAGCTTGAATTTCTTGGCTTTATTTGGCTGCTTCATGCTCTTGGAAAAGTCTGGGGTCGGGGCCGAGGAATTCGGTTTCGCGGGTGATGATGGCTTCGCCGTCCGCGCTGAGCAGTTCGATGGTCACGGGAAACTTGCCCTGATAGTCCGCCTTGCTGATGGTGACAACGATGGGTTGGACAACTTCCCCCATGGCTTCAACGGGCACGGGTTTATCGGCGCCATCCACGGTTACGTTGTGGCCAGGCGCAGCGGCGATGATGGTGTAGGTTTGCTCGCTGTCCTGCTTGTTGATGATGCGCACCATGTATTGGTTGCGCAGGCCGGTGTCGGTGATGAAGTAGGGCGAGCCGGTCATGCGGACCACGTTCATATTGGCGCTCTTGAGCTTCGTGGCGGAGAAGGCCATGGCCGCGAGTCCAAGCAACATGAGGAAGCCATAGAGGAATAAGCGAGGGCGGATGATGCGCGTCTTTTTACCGCCAAGGCCGTTCATGGAGTCGTAGCGAACGAGGCCTTTTTCGCGGCCAAGTTTGCTCATGATGGCGTCGCAGGCGTCGATGCAGTTTGCGCAGCCGATACACTCGATCTGTAAGCCTTGGCGAATGTCGATGCCGGTGGGGCAGACTTGCACGCAACGACGGCAGTCAATGCAGTCGCCGATGTCGGTTTTCTTCGCTGGGCCGCGTGGTTCGCCTCGATTTTCATCGTAGCCGATAACAATGGAGTCGTCGTCGATGAGTGCTGATTGCAGGCGGCCATAAGGGCAGATAACGAGGCAGAGTTGCTCGCGGAACCAGGAAAAATTAAAGTAAATGACGGCCGTGGCAATGAGCACAAACAGGAAGGAGCTCCAGTGCTCCAGTGGGCTGTGCGTCATCCACGAATAGAGCTGCCGGATCGAAACAAAATACGACAGGAAAATGTGCGCGATGAGTAATGATACGCCGATAAACAGCGTGTGCTTGATGACGCGCAGCGTGACCTTGTGCGAATCAAAATCCTTTTGGTCGAGTTTTTTGCGCGCGTGATGGTCGCCTTCGATGAGGCGCTCGATGCGCCGGTAAACGTGCTCCAGGAAAACGGTTTGCGGGCAGGCCCAGCCGCACCAGATGCGGCCGAAAAGCGCTGTGACCACATAGAGCGAGAAGCCAAGGCCGGTGATGAAAAAGAACGCCATCCACATGTCCTGCGCAGCAAAGGTCAGGCCGAACAAATGGAAGCGCCGCTGGGCGACATCGAGGAACACTGCCGGGTAGCCATTGATGGGAATCCATGGCAGTGCGATGTAAACCAGTATCAGCAGGACGGCGGTTACTCTGCGAAGCAAAGTAAACTTGCCGCTCACGTCCGCCGGGTGCAGGAAGAAGCGCGAGCCGTCCTGATTGATCGTCGTGACGGACTCGCGAATCGGCTTCTTGTTGCTGGCGGTTGCGGCCATTGATTCGATTAGTTTTGGCCGGCTTGGCGAAGTGTGGCTTCGTCGTTCTTACTCATCACGTAGGCGACGACTTCGGTGATCTGCTTTTGGCCAAGCACTGGACCCCAGGCCTGCATGCCCTTGTCGGGAACGCCGTCGAACACGGTGATGTAGATCTCGGAAGGCTTGGCTCCGTGGACCCATTCGCCGTCCACTAGGTTGAAGCCGATGCCGCCCTTGAGATCGGCTCCGTGGCAGGGAATGCAATTGGACTGGAAGATCTTTTCGCCTGCGCTGACAAACGTGGCGTTCTGGCTCATGTCCCAGAACAGGTCATTGTTCGTTACGTCGATGGAGTTCGCGAGCCTGATGGCGTCGATCTTTTTCATCTCGGACTCAACGCGCTCGGCGTTACTTTGCGATCCAGAGTAATACTGTGTTACGAGGAAATAACCGGCTGCAAAGATGATGGCGCCATAGAGCGTGATGAGCCACCAGCGCGGCAGGCGTTGGTCATACTCCTGAATGCCGTCGTAGGTATGATCCTTGAGGATCACGCCTTCGGGCAGGTCTTCCTGTTTTACGTTGGATGTGTCGTGGCTCATGCTCTTGGTTCAGCTTCCTGGTTGTCATCCTCGAGGGGAAGATTGCCCATGTGTTGAACGAAATCCTTCTTGAAGCAAAGGGCGCGGACCGTGATGGCGATGAACACGCCAAAGGTCAGCCAGAAGGAAAGAACGGGGACGATGTTGGTCCAGTTGTCGTAAACGATTCGCTTGAACATAACGGTGCTGGGTTAGTTGTTGGCTGGGGTTGCGGTGGCGACAGTATCAAAGGGAAGGGCGGCGTCCTCGTCCTGCTCCTGTTTTTGCTTGGAGTCCTTGATTTCGTAGGCGCCGAGTTTTTGCAGGTAAGCGACCAGGGCGACGATTTGCTTTTCCTTTTCGACGAAGACGCCGCTCTCGGCGAGGTCATCGACGATTTCCTGCGCCTGCATATTGTATTCGGCCATGACTTCTTCTTCGGACAAACCGATGTCGTAAGGGACGCCGAGCATGCGCATGGCGTTGATCTTGGACATGAGCGTGCCGGTCTTGGCGTCCTTGAATTGCAGCCACTCGTAGTTTGGCATGTTGGAGCCGTCGGAGACTTGGCGCGGGTTGACGAGGTGCAGGTAGTGCCAGTCGTTCGAGCGCTTGCCCACGCGCATGAGCTCGGAACCTTCCTGGATCGGCCCGCCTTCGCGGGCGAGATCCGGCCCCGTGCGTTTGGAGCCCCATTGGAACGGGTGGTCGTAAATGGATTCGCCGAGGCGTGAGTAGCCCTGGCCCTTCTCGGGACCATAGCGGAGGATGTCAGGCGTCATCGTGCGGATCATCTGCGAGTGGCAGTTGTAGCAACCTTCGCTGATGTAGATGTCGCGGCCGGTGAGCTCGAGTGAGGTGTAAGGAATTTGCAGGCGCCCTTCGATGTTGCCCGCGCGCTGCATGGTGACGGTGGGGATGATCTGCACCATGCCGCCGATGGCCGCCGCAATGATGGTCAGCACGGTAAACGTGAGGCCGTGCTCGAGGAGTTGGTCATACCACTCGCTCCATTTGGCGCCGCTGAATTCGAAGTGCGAAATCGCGGCCAGCGTGAAGACGCCGGTGAAGAAAATGCCGACGAGGAAGACCGGACCTTTGCCGAAGATCAACATCGCGCCGGAGCCGAGGATCAGCACGCTGTAGATGACTGGCGGATTCAGGTAGCCGCGGAACTTCGTGGCGCTGCCGGTCATTTCCTCCATTGAGGATTCGACTTCGACCGTGCCGTTGACGGGCTTGCCGCTCTTCATGGTTTTCCACAAATTGAAGGCCATCATGAAGAACCCGGTCAGGTAGAGGCCGCCGCCAATCAGGCGGAAGAGCATCATCGGGCGAATGGCTTGCAGGGTGTCGAGGAAGTTCGGATACTTCAGCAGCGTGCCTTGCTCGATGGTGTCGTTAAGCATGAGGCCCTGCGTGATGCCGCTCACCCACATGGCCGCGACGTAAAGGAGGATGCCGACCATGCCCAGCCAGAAGTGGAGGTTGGCCATGCCCTGCGAATAAAGCTTTGTATTCCAAAGTCTCGGCGCGAGCCAGTAAAACATACCGGCGGCCATGAAGCCGTTCCAGCCGAGCGTGCCGCCGTGCACGTGACCGATGGTCCAGTCCGAATAGTGCGAGAGCGCGTTGACGGACTTGATCGACATCAGCGGGCCTTCGAAGGTGGCCATGCCGTAGAACGTAACGCCCGCCGCGAAGAACTTAATAACCGGGTCGGTGCGAAGCTTGTCCCACGCGCCACGCAGTGTCAGCAGGCCGTTGAGCATGCCGCCCCAAGACGGCGCCCAGAGCATCAGGCTGAAGAGCATGCCCAGCGTTTGGAGCCAGCCGGGGAGGGCGGTGTTGAGCAAGTGGTGCGGGCCGGCCCAGATGTAAATGAACACCAGCGACCAGAAGTGAATGACGGACAAACGGTAGGAGTAAACCGGGCGTCCGGCCGCCTTCGGCACGAAGTAATACATGATGCCAAGGATCGGCGTCGTTAAGAAGAACGCCACGGCGTTGTGCCCATACCACCATTGGACAAGGGCGTCTTGCACGCCGCCAAAGATCGGGTAGCTGTGCAGGAAACTGGTCGGCAGCGAGAGGTGGTTGACCACGTAGAGCATCGTCACGGTGACGATCGTTGCGATGTAAAACCAGATCGCGACGTAGAGGCTCTTTTCGTTGCGCTTGGCGAGCGTCCAGAAAAAGTTCGCCGCAAACACGAGCCAGATGACGGCGACCATGATGTTGATCGGCCAGATGAGCTCGGCGTATTCCTTACCGCGGCTGTAGCCGAAGGGCAGGGTGATCGCCGCGCAGACGATGATGAACTGCCAGCCCCAGAAGTGAATCTTCGTCAGCAGGTCGTTGCCCAAGCGGCAGCGACAGAGGCGTTGCGTGGAGTAGTAAATGCCGGCAAACATCATGTTGCCCACGAAGGCGAAGATGGCCGCGTTGGTGTGTAGGGGCCGCAGACGCCCGAAGGTCAGCCACTCCATATTGAAATTCATCTGGAAGAAGTTGAGCTGCGAGGCGATCAGCACGCCTGCGCCCAGGCCGACGAGCGACCAGATGACGGATGCAATGAGGAACCAGCGAACCGATTGGTCGTCGTATTCGATGGTCGTGGTGTTGGTAGTGCGGATGTTGGTGCTCACTGGTGATTGGCCTCCACGGGTTTTTCGGCGGCAAAGGGGCGCAGGGATTCCTGCTCCAGGCTGCGGTGTGTTTCCGTTTTCCGATCCCGCCAAAACATTAGCAGGAACGAGCCGGCGAGAAGCGTGCTCAAAAACACGGTTAGAAAGAGAATTTCCATGCGGTAAATTAATTCAGGGTGAAGGGGCAGTCGTCTTTGCCGATACGGTTCGGGCAGCGGAAGATTTCCTGCCCAAAGATCCAGGCGAGCGACTCGTTGATGAGTTTCAGGGCGGCTTCGCGGTCGAAGTCGTTGAATTCGCGCTGGGAGTCCCAGTTGTCGTTCATGATCTCGTGAAACGCGCGGATGCCGGCTTCGTGGAGTTCCAGGCACACGTAGCCGCGCAGGCGATTGGTCTGGCAGGCGCAGGTGACGCCGAGGACGTCGGTCATGGTCAGGCGGGTTTTGTGGCTCGGGCAATGGCACTGCGCCTTCTCGCCGCTGATGCGCTCCAGTATGCGGTCAAACGTCCCTTCCAGAAAAGCCACGGGGACGGAGCCTTCGCACTCAGCATGAGCGGGCGGAGGCGGTAAGTCACACTCCGTCAACCAGTTCTCAATGATGTGGTCCCGGTTGTCGCGGAGGTAGCTGACGAGTCGTCGATTCATGGGTTGATTTTCTCATACCCGCATCTAAATTGTCTCCGCATATCCTGACCATTGTTGCGCAATTCTTCGCATCTCGCTCAGTATGAAAATGGCTAATAGCGTTGATAACCCCGAGACTTCCGTCGGCACATCGCCGGAGCATGCTCGCCGGGCGGTGGCGTTGATTGAGGAAACGCAGATTTATCAGGATTATCAAAAGGCTTTCCGCAAGGCTACGGGCCTGCCGTTGGGCATCCGCCCGGTGCAATCCTACGAGAACGCGCTGGCGGGACAGGTGGACGAAAACGACTTCTGCAAACTGATGGGGCGCACCAACGTCGGTTGCGCCAATTGCCTGAAGATGCAGGAGCAGCTTGAGCGGGAGGCTGGCCTGGAGCCCAAGAGCCTGCATTGCTTTGCCGGGCTCTGTGACACCGCAGTGCCGATCCGCGTGGGCGACCAACTGATCGCCTTCCTCCAGACCGGCCAGATCCTGCTCCACCAGCCCAACGAACAGGAGTTCACGCAGACCACGAGGCAGATTTTGAAATGGGGCAGCGAGGTCAACCTGAAGCATTTGGAGGAAGCGTATTTCAACACCAAGGTGCTCGACCGCGAGCAATACAACGCCATGATATCCCTGCTTTCCACCTTTGCCGAGCACCTGGCGACGATCAGTAACAGCATCGCCGTCGACGAGAGTGAGGCGGACCCGATGCTCGTCGTGAACGCCAAGAAATACATCCAGGAGCGCTATCAGGATCAGCTTTCACTCGATGACGCGGCGCGCGCGGTCAACGCCAGCACCAAGCATTTTTGCAAAGTCTTCAAGCAGGCGACTGGCATCACGTTTACCGACTACCTGTCCCGCGTGCGGGTGGAGAAGGCCAAGGCCATGCTGGCCAATCCGCACCTGCGGGTGAGTGAGATCGCCTTCGATGTCGGTTTCGAATCCATCTCGCAATTCAACCGCAGCTTTAAGCGCGTCACCGGCCAAACACCCACGGACTACCGTCGGCTCAAAGCGCGGGCGAGTTAGCGACTTTGGCGTCGGATTAAATCATCATTGAGCTGGCGCGCCTGCGTCCCTTCAATGCGGCCATGGATTTAATCGACAGCCACTGTCATTTCGAGAAGTTTGCCCAGCGCGGTTTGGTGGACGACATCATCGCCCGTGCGGCCGAGCTCGGCGTGAACCGCTTCATCAACATCGGCACCTCGCTGGACGACTGGGCGCTCTACCGCGACCTCGCGCGCAAGCATCCGGGCAAACTTTTTTGGACCGCAGGCCTGCATCCGTGCCATGTGGACGCAGGTTGGCGCGACCACGTGATGGCGCTTTCCATGTATTTTGCGGATGATCCCGCGCCCGTGGCGTTGGGCGAAATCGGCCTCGATAACTTCCACCTGCCCAAGTATCCCGACGAGGCCGCCGAGCTGAAAAAGCATCAGGCCAACGCCTTTCGCGCACAACTGGAGCTGGCGTTTCAATTTGATGCGCCGATTGTGGTTCACTCGCGCAATGCGTTTGACGAAACCATGGCGATCCTCGAGGACATGAAGTTTCCGGGCGAGAAAGTCGTCTTTCATTGTTTCGCTGAAGGCCCCGAGGAAATGAAGCGTCTCAACGCCTACGGAGGGCGCGGTTCGTTTACCGGTGTGGTGACTTACAAGAGTGCGGAAAATGTCCGCCAGGCAGTGGTCGAGCAGGGCATTGGCCGCGTGATGGTCGAGACCGATGCGCCGTATCTGGCGCCGGTTCCGCATCGCGGCAAGGAATGTGAGCCCGGCTACACGCGCTACACTGCAGAGAAGTGCGCGGAGCTGCTCGGCGTATCGCTGGAGGAATTCGCAGCGACCGCCACGGCGAACACCGAGGCGTTTTTCGGGCTCAAATAATTTGCCCGCTGCACTGGACGATCTGCCTCAGGCGCGTAAGTTACCCGCGTGGAAACGCTCTTCATTTGCCGAAAATGCTCGAAGCCCAAAGCGGGTTCCGTGACGGGCAAGCCGCGCAGTGGCAAAAAGCTGTATCAGAAGCTCGCGGCGCGCGATGATCTACCCTTCCGCGTGCGCCCGTGCAAGTGCCTTGGCCAGTGTAAAAAAGGCCCCAACGGACTCTGCCTCCCGGGTAAGATCCGGTTGAATCACTTATCGGTTAAGGCGGTGAAAGCGATGCGTGGGTAAGCCTTACTCGTAGCTAAACTCGCCACCAAACAAATCCGTGCTCTCGGTCAATGGGCCGTTGGAGGTGTCGATGAACTTAGCATCCTTGCTGAGGAGCTGGCCATAGAGCTCGGGGCGGCGGTCCTTTAAATAATGATAAGCCGGGGCGGGGTGGGTGCGCCCGTAGTAGGCGGGCACGCAGTCGCAAACGAGGAGTGTGTCCTGCTCGTTGTGCGCGGCCACGAGGATCTCGCCATGCGGCGAACAAACCATGGAGTTGCCGCGGTAGTGCCAGCTGTCGCCGTCGCGCGTTTCGTAGCCGCAGCGGTTCACGTAGGCGAAAAACAGGTTGTTCGAATACGCGTGTGCGGGGAACTGCACCTTGGCCACGTCGGGGTAGGGCACGCTGCTCATGCGGCCGTCGGGCAGGCGGTAATACGTGTCCGCTGCCGTGGGGCCGACGATCAACTTCGCACCCTTGAGCGCCAAAATGCGCATCAGCTCGGGGAATTCGCACTCGTAGCAATTGACCACGCCGACCGGGAAGCCCGCGATCTTGTGGACCGGATATTCGCTGTCGCCAATGTCCCAATTGTCGCGCTCCTGCTGACCGTAAAGGTGGCACTTTTTATAACTGTCGAGCAGCGCGCCATGCTCGTCGATGACGGCGATGCTGTCGTAATAATACGCGCGGTCTTCGCGGTCGACGCGTTCGCCGTAGCTGACGATCACGCCGATCTTGTGCTTCTTGGCGATCTCCCGAATACGCGTAATGCTGGGCCCGTCGCAGGTCTCGGCGGTGGCGTGCGCGGTCTCGGGGTTGTGCGTGTAGCCCTGCAAATAAAGCTCGGGAAAAGAGACTGCCTGCGCGTGATAATGCTTGGCCTTTTCGACGGCCAGCTCGAGCCGCGCGAGGTTTTGCTCGGTGGCGTTGTCGCCGCATGCACCCTGCGCTTGGTAGATGGCCAAACGGATGCCCGCGCCCTTGGGCGGCAACTCGTCGTAGATCGACGTGCGCACTTGCAGCTTGCGGTAGGAAGCCTCAACGGTCGGCCCGAAGTGGGGCGTGCCGTCGTTCACGAGAAAGGAGGACTCATCAGCCATGCTGGTGACTATGGCTGCGGCGAAGAGGGCCGTCGATTTTATTTAGCCAGGATGGACGCGGATGAAACACGGATGCCAGCGAGGCGTGTTGAGACTCACGCAAAGACGCAAAGTCGCAAAGGCCACTCCTCTGATCATTTAACCACGGAGGACACAGAGGAACGGAGGGTTTTAAAGCTCCCAAGCTTCGTGACCTTCGTGGTTCGCCAATTCAAAGCTTCCCGCTCTTTCCGATCTTCCTGTTTAAAATCACGCCTCGCTGGTCTTTGTGCTCTCCGTGCCTTCGTGAGAGACATCTGCGCCTCGTTGGCATCCGCGTGAAATCCGCGTTCATCCGCGGCTTATAAAAAAACGCCCGGCTGGTTCACCGGGCGTTTTGGGAAAACTAGAATCGCTGCGTCTTACTCGCCGTCGATCTTGGCTTCGAGGTAGTCGAACAGATCGGCTTCGCTCACGCGGACTTGCTCCGTGGTGTCGCGGTCGCGGAGGGTCACGGTGCCATCCTTTTCGATGGTGTCGAAGTCGACGGTGATGCCGAACGGCGTGCCGATTTCGTCCTGGCGACGGTAGCGCTTGCCGATGGCGCCGGACTCGTCCCAGAAGACGGGCCAGCGGCGCTGAAGCTTCTTGTAAAGCGCGCGGGCGGCTTCGACGAGCTCGGGCTTGTTCTTGAGCAGCGGGAAGACGGCGGCCTTGTAAGGCGCGATGCGCGGGTGGAACTTCATCACGACGCGCTTCTCGGGCTTGCCCTTGTCGTTGGGGACTTCGTCCTCGGTGTAGGCGGCGGCCAATACGGCCAGCAGCGTGCGGTCGACGCCGAGGGACGGCTCGATGACGTGCGGGACGTATTTGAACGGCTCCTGGCCAGCTTGCTTGCGGCCTTCGTCGAAGTATTCCATGGACTTCTTGGAGAACTCCTGGTGCTGCTTGAGGTCGTAGTCGGATCGACAAGCGATGCCCCAGAGCTCTTGCTCACCATGCGGGAAGTGAAACATGAGGTCCGTCGTGGCTTGCGAGTAGAACGCCAGTTTATCCTCGGGATGGATGTCCTCGGTAACCTGGTCGCGCGGGATGCCGATGGAGACGAGCCAGTCGATGCAGGCGTCGATCCAGTCGCGGTGCAGTTGCCGCCAATCGGCGTCGGGCGCGATGAAGTATTCGATCTCCATCTGCTCGAACTCGCGGGAGCGGAAGATGAAGTTGCGCGGCGTAATCTCGTTGCGGAACGCCTTACCAATCTGGGCAATGCCAAACGGCACCTTCACGCGGGCGGTGTCGACGATGTTATTGAAATTATTAAAGATGCCTTGGGCAGTCTCGGGGCGCAGGTAGCTGACGGCAGAGCTGTCCGCCAACGGGCCGACCTTGGTCTCGAACATCAGGTTGAAGTCGCGCGGCTCGGTGAGCGTGCCGGGTTTGGTTGCATCTGGACCAGTGATCTTGGCTCTGTCTTCTTCGGTGGACTCTGTGAATTCAATGGGTGCTGATGTTCCAACATTGTTCTTCTTTTGCCTTTTGCCAGCGATTTTTAAGGCAGTTTCTTCAACTTCGCCTTCGCGAGCAGCAAACCAGCCTAGCTTGGTAATATTTTCTTCAGTTTCATCCGCACCAAATGGCCAAATATAAACTTCAAAATAGAACAGCTGGTCGGCGCGGTAGCGGAGCTTGGACTCCTTGCAGTCGACCATCGGGTCGGAGAAGCCGCCCACGTGGCCACTGGCTTCCCAGGTGCGCGGGTGCATGATGATGGAGCTGTCCAGGCCGACGATGTCATCACGGCGGTGCACGAAATCCTTCCACCAGGTTTGCTTGATGTTGTTGCGCAGCTCGACGCCAAGGGGACCGTAGTCAAAAAAGCCTTGGTAGCCGCCGTAAATATCGGACGACTGGAAAATAAAGCCGCGACGCTTGCATAGGCTGACAAGCGTTTCCATGCTGGGAGTCTGGTGGGTTTCCGTGGACATAAGAGACAGGTTTGAAAGGGTTTTCCGCCCTTGGGGCAAAGAAATTCCGGCTTTCGGCGCATTTTTCAGCGATTTTGCTGCGCTGGATGACCTCGGGTTATTCGGAAAGGCGGGCTTGGGCCTGCGAACTGTATTATTAAACAGGAAGATCGGGAAGAACGGGAAGAGAAGATTGAAACGCGGTAAATAAACTCGCTGCGACACTGACGCATGTTGGTTAATTTAGTTTTTCTGTCCATCTTCCCCATCAAATTTACATCTGCTCAGGCTTCCCGTTCTTCCTGTTAAAAAAATCCCGCGTTGAGCCTCTTAAAACGCCATTTTTGCAAAAAAACGTTGCCCCGATGTAAAAATACCGGTTGAGCAATGGCTTACGAAGTGATACTTTGCTCTTGCCTAACCATTCTTTGAACGCGTTTTATACTGATTTATGAAATCTACTTCCAAGCTTGTCCTTGCTTCTCTCACCCTGGGTGTTGCAGCACTTTTCACCGGTTGCGGTGACTCCATGCCGTCCGACGCCCACGCGCTGTATAAGCGTAACAACCAGGGCTTCAATGCTATGGGCATCGTCGAATCCTCCCCTGAAAGCTATCAGGAGGTTTCCCAGATATCCTCAGTTGCCTATAGCGACCAGTTGGCGAAGCGTAAGAACATCTCCGGCGACAACCTTTCCTTCTTCTGGGGCACGTTCGTCTACGCGGACTACTAAGCCCAGCCGGGCGCAAGCACCCGTATGGGCGAGTCTGTGAGCAACAATTCGCCCGTCAGCAATGTGGCGCGCTTTCTGCCCGAGGCAGCGGCGCGCCAACCTGATTTCCCCGCCCTCCGGCTTCCGTGCCGACGTGGCGGGGTGCTTGCGTACGACACGCTGACCTTTGCTGAGCTGGAAACCGCCGCTTGCGCCGCCGCGCAGATTTTCACGAAAAAGGGCATCCGCCGCGGCAGTCGCGTGCTGCTGATGGTGAAGCCCGGGCGCGACCTGATTCTGTCCGTCTTTGCGCTGTTCAAGATGGGCGCTGCGCCGGTGGTGATCGACCCGGGCATGGGCCGCAAGCACTTCCTGGCCTGCGTGCGCCGCACGCTGCCGGACGCCATGGTGGGCATCCCGTTGGCGCAGCTTTTAAGCCGGGTTTTTCGCAAGGATTTTCAGTCGGTCAACGTGCGGGTAACCGTTGGAAACCAAGGCTTTGCCAAACGAATTGCCGCGCTGGGCCAGGCGACGTTCGAGCCCGCGCAGACGACCGCCGACGAGCTCGCGGCGATCCTCTTTACCAGTGGCTCCACGGGGCCGCCCAAGGGCGTGCGCTACGAGCACGGCATGTTTGAGGCGCAGGTGCGGATGATTCGCGCGCATTACGGCATCGAGCCCGGCGGCGTAGATTTGCCGATGCTGCCCGTCTTTGCGCTGTTTAATCCCGCGATGGGCCTGACCACCGTCGTGCCCGAGATGAATCCCAGCAAACCGTCGACCGTCGACCCCGTAAAAATCGTCCAGGCGATTCACCAAAACGAGGTCACCAACAGCTTTGGCTCGCCGGTTTTGTGGAACCGCATTGCCACGCATTGCGAGGCAAGTGGCGTTTCGCTGCCGTCGCTGAAGTGCATTTTGATGGCTGGCGCTGCGGTGCCGCCGTCTTTGATCCGCCGGATGAAGCAGCTCGCGCCCAACTGCGAGATTCACACGCCCTACGGCGCCACTGAGGTGCTGCCCGTGGCGTCCAACTTCGGCGCCCGGATTTTAAACGAAACCCTCGAGCTGACCGAGCAGGGGCGCGGCGTCTGCGTCGGTGAGTTGCTGCCCGAGGTGCAGGCGCAGATCATTGCGATCCACGATGGGCCCATCGCCATGCTGGCCGCCGCGCAGCCGCTACCCGCAGGCGAAATCGGCGAAATCCTCGTCACCGGCCCAAGTGTGACCAAGGCCTACGACGGACTCGCTGCCGCCACGGCGGCAGCGAAGATCCATCAGAATGCGGAATCTTCGAATGCGGATTGCGGATTGGGGAGTGCGGATTTAACAGATGGATTAGACAATTCCGCATTCCGCAATCCGCATTCCGCAATCGTCTGGCATCGCATGGGGGACCTGGGCTACTTCGACGAGCAGGGGCGCCTGTGGTTTTGCGGGCGCATGGCGGAGCGCGTGGAGACGCCGGGGGGGCTGATGTTTACCGAGTGCGTGGAGGCGATTTTTAATCAGCACCCGCGTGTGTTCCGCAGCGCGTTGGTCGGCCTGGGTGAGCGTCCGAGCCAGACGCCATGCGTGGTCATCGAGCCGCATCCCCGGGAATGGCCCGCGAGCTGGGTGACGCAAAAAGCCTTTGCTGACGAGCTGTTGGAGCTTGCCGCCCAAAGCGAGCTCACTCGCGGCATTACGGAAATCCGCTTTAAGCGGAAGTTCCCGGTCGACGTGCGCCACAACGCGAAAATCCACCGCCTTGACCTGGCGCGGGAATTTGCGGGCTGAGGCCAGAGGAAGGAGTTCCGTTTGGCGGGTTCGCGGCTTTATGCCGCGATCTGCGTTGCCCAGGCGTGATCTACTGCAACACCATGCTCTTTCCCGCTTCCGGCCAATGCTTTGTTTTACTCCAACCTGTAGCTGTGTTTTGCTAAAGTGACACGGTCACCTTTTAAATATGACCAGGTCAGTATGAAATAGTGACCGTGTCACTAAAAAGAAATGACCATGTCACTTGAGTAAATGGCTTTGGTGGATTGGTGCAATATACACCCCCGCGCGGGCTCTGTGTGCTGGAGGGCGCCGAGTAAGCGGACACTACTTTGTCGTTGCTCGTTGCGGATGGTGGTTCTAGCTGTTGACGCATGCGTTACCACGCCCTGCTTTTTCTGGTGTTGACCGGGCTTTTGGTCGGCTGCGCCAGTAAACCTTACGAACTGGAGGTCATGCGCGCGCCTGCAGTTTATGAGGACGGCGAGATTGACCGTCTCAGCGTGGAGCGTCCCAAGGACGCTAATGCCTATCCCGGCATGCTTTACGCCACCAATCGCATGCCAACCCAAGATGCGAAGGATCGGCGTGATTTCGGTTCGGAATTCTATGGCGGCAATGCAGATGGAGTCGTCCGCGTGGGCGTGGCGCATGTGCAAGTAACCGACTCGACGCTCGACTGGGAGGCCGTCCGCCGGATGAGCACCAGCGCCACGCGCGACAAGGAGTTGGTCATTCATATTGAAAGCGTCGACGAGCTGGGCGTCTTGTCCAATACGCGCCACCCGTTTGTGAAGAACCCGACGCCGGATACGCCCGACGCGGATGCGGCTTTTGCTGACCTGATCAACCGCCAGTTGGCGCAGTCCTCGGAGAAGGAAATCCTTGTCTTCGTCCACGGCTACAAAACGCCGTTTGACGACCCGGTGCTCGTGGCGACGGAGTTCTGGCACTTCATGGGCTACGACGGCGTGACGATCGCCTACTCCTGGCCGTCGACGCCAAGCTGGATTGCTTACCTGCGCGACATCGAGTCGTCGGGCAACAGCGCGCGCGAGTTTCGCCTCTTCCTGCAATTTTTGGCCGACCACACCGATGTGGAAAAGATCAATGTGCTTGCCTACAGCGCCGGCACCCGCATGGCGGCCGAGACCCTGCACAACATCGCCATCGATTGCAGTGCGCCGCATTTGGGCCACGTGATCCTGGTCAGCGGTGACGTGAGCGCAGCCAAGGTCGGCGCCCTTTTGGCCGATGATGCGCTGGATAAGGTGGACACGTTTACGATTTATAATTCCACGGGGGATATGGCGCTGGGCTTCAGTGACTGGCTTTTCGACCGCAACCGGATCGGCAGCTCGCATGACGCGCTCGCTCAGCTGCCGGAAGCGCTGGACTTCGTGCGGAGCACGCCGAAGCTGCAACTGATCAATGTGTCCGACGCCGAAGACGCCACCAAGGGCAACGGCCATGGCTACTTCCGCAACAGCCCGTGGACCAGCAGCGACATCCTGGCCTCGCTTGATTTCCACCTGACCCCTGCCGAGCGCGGCCTCATTTGGAATGACGACACGGGTGAGTGGAACTTCCCGCCGAATTATTTGGAAACGCTGCGGGAGAGCATTCGGCAAAAGTGGGAAAATGAAAACTTAGGGCGCACTTTTCATTGATAAATTCCTGTTTACGCGCCCGTCGAAATACCCATACCTAGCAGCATGAAAATCCTGGTCACCGGGAGCGGAGGTTTCCTGGGTTCGCGTATTGCGGGCCTGCTGCTAGAAAAGGGCTATGAGGTGCGTGGCTACGGTCGTTCGCCGCAGTCGAAGAATGCTGCGCGCGGAGTGGACGTGGTGCAGGGCGGCCTGGGCGATGCTGATGCCGTTTCCCAGGCAGTCAAGGGCTGTGACGCCGTCTTCCATGTGGCCGCGAAAGCGGGGGTGTGGGGCCGGGAGGAAGAGTTCTACGAGGCGAATGTCACGGGCGCGCGCAATGTGCTCAAGGCCTGTCAGCAGCACGGCGTCGAGCGTTTGGTTTACACGAGCACGCCAAGCGTGACGTTTTCCGGTGAAGCCTTCGAGGGCGCCAATGAATCCCTGCCGCTCAACCCGAGCAACGAGCTGAGCCCCTACGCGCGGACGAAGGCCATTGCTGAGGGGGAACTGCTCGCCGCGCATGGCGAGGCGGGGGTCCGCATCTGCGCGCTGCGCCCGCATTTGATCTGGGGCGTGGGCGATCCGCACCTCGTGCCGCGCGTGGTGGCCAAGGCGAAAACCGGCCGACTGCGCATCGTGGGGGAGGGCGGCAATCGCGTTGACCTGACCCATGTGGACAACGCCGCCGCCGCGCATTTACTGGCCTTCGACGCGCTGAACCACGGCACATGTGGCGGGCGGGCGTATTTCTTATCCGACGGTGAGCCGGTGGTCCTCTGGGACTGGATTAACGACCTGTTGCGCCGCGTGGGCGTGCCCCCGATTGAGAAGAAAATATCCGCCAAAGCCGCGACTCAGATCGGCGGCGTGTGTGAGTGGGGTTGGGGCGCTTTCGGGCTCAAGGGGGAGCCGCCGATGACGCGCTTTGTCGCGACAGAGCTGTCCAAAAGCCATTGGTTTTCCATCGACGCTGCGCGTCGGGATTTCGGTTATAAGCCGAAGGTCGACCTGGATAAAGCGTTGCAGGATGTGGTTGCGGATTTGCAATCGCGCTGCTGATTGATGAGAGTGCTGAGCATGCCCGAACCTGTTTTCGAATTTCGCAGCGAAGTCTTTTTTGATGAGCTTGACGCCTTGTGGGTGCTGCATCACAGCCGCTACCTCATGCATCTGGAGCGCGCGCAACAGGCGTTTTTCCAGCACCTGCTCGGTGTGCCGGACTTCAACGCACGGCGCGATGAGGACATCTATGTAGTCGTGCGCAATCTGGAGATTGACTACAAAACGCCGGTGCGCAACCCGGGCCCAGTGCTGATCCGCTACCGCGTGCAGCGCGTGCGTGCGGCTGGCGTCGCAATGGCGTTCGAGTTTTTGTCCGGCGATGGCGAGACGCTTTATTGCTCCGGTGTGCGGACGGTGTGCAAACTTTCGGGGAAGGCGCATCAACCGGCGGAGTGGAGCCCAGGCTTTCGCGCGGCGCTGGATCAGTGGGTTGGCTAGGTGATTCTTTAGCCGCAGGTGGACGCGGATTTGACGCGGATCTTAGGGGCAGGATGATAGACTCACGCAAAGACGCAAAGGCGCAAAGGCCACTCCTCTGATCATTTAACCACGGAGGACACTGAGGAACGGAGGGTTTTTAAAGCTCCCAAACTCCGTGACCTTCGTGGTTCGCCAATTCAATTACCAAAGCTTCCCGCTCTTTCCGATCTTCCTGTTTAAAATCACGCCTCGCTGGCCTTTGCGTCTTTGCGTCTTTGCGTGAGTCTCAACTCGTCTCGCTGGCATCCGCGTCTATCTGCGGCTAAAAAATCGCCTTGCCCGGGAGCGCCTTGTGAATTGATTGCTTGATGGTCGGTTTTTGCTGTTTCGCGACTGTCAAAAACGGCGCCGAAACGTCTACTGTATTTCCCTGATTTTTAGGACTTTACAGACTCGACGGGTGGTAGAAATCGCGCTGTGAATAACTTGGCGGTAACTAAAAATATCTCTTCCTTGTCGGAGAGGTCAATTTCGTGGCATTCTGGTGACGTTCACCCCTTTGCGTTGCCATGCGCCTGAATCGCTGTTTATCTGTTTTTGACCCGCATTCCTACATCTAGTGGTATTTTTGTAAAAATCACCCTAGATATAGTGGTAGTTGTTGACATGTTTTCAAAACTGACTCACCGTTCACTTCATCGTCGCTTTAGGGCCACTTGGCTGCGGCGAGCTGCTTTTTTCGCTAAATCTTCAACCTGAATAACTTCCGCATAACTGCCATGCCGACCGCCGAGACCACGACCGTCACCATCGGAAACAAAACCTTCGTTTTAGACAAAGAAAAGGCCGAGCAGGCCTTCGCCGCCAAGAAAATTATCAATGGCCGCGACACGATGTTTTTCAACATCCTGCCCCTCAAATACCAGTGGGCTTACGACTTATATAAGACCATGAAGTCCAACCACTGGGAGCCGGAAGACGTTCCCATGCAGAAGGACGTGGAGCAGTGGCGCGACACTGGCGGCAGCATTTCCGACATCGACCGCTGGATCATCAAAATGGCCATTGGCTACTTTTCGGCCGCGGAAGGCATTGTCGGCGACAACATCCAGCACGTCACGCGCGACTTGGTTACCGCGCCCGAGCTGAAGCTCGTGCTGGGCCGCCATGCGCACGAGGAAAACATCCACGCCGACAGTCTCGTTTACATGATCTCTTCGCTGGGCATCAACCCGCACGATTGCGAGGCGATGTTCTCGGACATCCCCACGATTCAGAAGAAGACGGACTTCGTGGTCAGCAACTCGCGCTCCTTGCGCCGCGACATCGACCTCACCAAGACCGAGAACAAGCAGGCGCTCGCGAAAAACTGTTTCCTCTTCGGTCAAGTCATGGAAGGCACGCAGTTCTATGGCCTCTTTGGCATGGTGCTGAGCCTGTATCGTCAGAACAAGTTCCCCGGCATCGGCCAGATGTTCCGCTACACGCTGCGCGACGAGTCGAACCACATTGAAGTGTTCCGCAACCTGCTGATGGACCTCGTCGACGAAAATCCCGACGTGTGGACGCCGGAGTTCAAGGCGGACCTCGTAGAAACCATGAAGGAAGGCATCGCGCTGGAGAAGGAGTTTATCCGCGACTGCCTGCCCGTGAATTCTGTGGGTCTGTCGGCTGATGAGTTTGTGCAATACATTGACTACATTGCGGACCGCCGCCTCGAAAGCTGCGGGCTCAAGCCGCTCAATCCGGGCATCAGCAACCCGTTCCCCTGGCTGGCCGAAATGATGGACATCCAGAAGGAGCAGAACTTCTTCGAAGGCCGCGTCACCGAATACCAAAAGGCCAGTTCGCTGGACGCAGTCGATGACGACGAACTTTAAATCAATTGCCTCGGGCGCCTTGGAAACGCCCATCAAAGTGGCATGGTGGTAAATGGAAAGGATGGGGCCGCGGTTGCGAAACCGCGGCCTTTTCCCCCCTCCACTTCGTGGGGGAGTTCGGCGTTGCGAGTGGTGAGTTTCGAGTATTTGAAACGCCGCTTGCCGCCCTTTCTCTCTCCACGCTCCTAAGCTCACAACTCGCAACTACGTGAAACAACCACTGCTCAAACTCGACACCCAGTCTGCTCCTGACACCGCAGACGAGGCAACGCTGCATGCGGAACTGGCGGCGTTTGCGGAGTTTGGCGCGGAGACGCAAGTTGAGGGGTGGCATGGTGATGACGGCCTGGAGCTGCCGGTTTACATCAATGAATTTTGGACTGCCAAGCAGCGTCAGGCTAATCCGTTGCACGAGGTGTCTTACCGTGCGTGCTTCAAGCCGCAGTTGCCGCGCTTTTTTATTGAACGTCTGACGGCGCCGGGCGATGTGGTGTTCGATCCCTTCATGGGCCGTGGCACGACTTTGATCGAGGCGGCCTTGATGGGGCGCATCCCGTGGGGCAGTGATGTGAGTCCGCTGGCTGAGCGTTTGACCGCGCCGCGACTGAACCCGCCTGCCGCCCGGGATGTCGAGCAACGGCTGTTGCTGATCAAGAAACTTTGCGATGCAAAGTCTGTTAGCGACGTTGCTGATGAAGACCTGCTGACGTTCTACCATCCGGAGACGTTGCACTGCCTGACGGTGCTGCGGGACTACTTGCAGAGTCGTGAAGAAGCCGGGGTGTCGGACAGCGTCGATGCGTGGATACGCCTGGTGGCGACGAATCGTTTGACCGGGCATTCCAGTGGTTTCTTTTCCGTGTATACGTTGCCGCCGAATCAGGCAGTGACCGCAGATCGTCAGCGTCTGATTAATCAGAAACGCGAGCAAACGCCGCCGTTCCGCGACATCTTCTATATTATACAGAAGAAGAGCAAGCAACTGACCAAGGCCTTGACCGAAGTTGACATGGCGATGCTGGACTCTGTGCAAGAGCAGGCGCAAATCGTCAGCGCTTCGGCGGATGCGATTGTGGATTGCTTTTCGGCGGAATCCGTTTCGCTGGTGGTCACGTCGCCGCCGTTTCTGGATGTTGTCCAATACGCGACGGATAATTGGCTGCGTTGCTGGTTCAACGGCATCGATGCCGACTCAGTGCCGATCTGGCAATGCCGTCAGGTTGATCAGTGGACCGAATGCATGACCGCCAGCTTGTCCGCAGTGGGGCGCTTGCTCAAGCCGGGCGGGTGGGTCGCGTTTGAGGTCGGTGAAGTGCGCGGCGGAAAGATAAAATTGGAAAACTTTGCGGTGCGCGCGGGCATCGCCGCCGGGCTCGAACCAGTCCTGATTTTGATCAACGAGCAGGACTTTACGAAGACCGCAAACTGCTGGGGCGTGTCCAATAATACCCGCGGCACCAACACCAATCGAATAGTACTTTTCCGTAAATCGGCCAGTAACAGGCAGTTAACGGGAGAGTAACGGTTGGGCGCCGAAACGCTGCGAAAAAACGCCGTGGACAACATTTTTCACAATAAAGCTTTTGACAAACCCAACTACTACATCTTGTATGGTTTGCGCCACACACCGCTACATCTAGTGCAACGAGAAGAAGAAGTCGACATGCGCATAAGTTCCAACAACTTCTGTTTGAGCTGTCCCATTCGGAGTGCTGTCCTCTTCGATCATTCGTTCACTGCGCCACTCTAGCGCCACATCTCTCTTTCGCCGCAGAGCTTTGCTGTCTACTGCTGCTTTAAATACATTTAGCTTATCTAACCTAGTTTTAATTGCAAACTGTCCGTCTGTCTTATGATCACCAATTACTCTTTCGATGAAGATATCGCCCTGAAGCGCATTGTCGCGATGCCCGTTGACCAAAAGCAGCGCTTCAATTGGCGCGAGGTCGTTCTCGAAGACATCAAGAACCCTGATGTCAAGGTGGAGCTCGCTGGCGAAGAACGCGAATTCGAGCTCGCCGAAGTTGCCGAAATCATTGGCAACGCCCTGACCGACCTCATGCTTTCGCGCGAGGAAAACGAAATTTTCACCGACCAGAACCAAGCCTTCGTTGCGCAGATCGCCAAGGAGGTCAGCGAAAACATTGCCCGTCAAATCCAAGGCAAGGGTGAGATCACCCTGACGGATCTCGACATCAACCTCATCATTGAAAAGGCGCTGATTGAGCACGATGCGCATGACGTGGCGCGCAGCCTCGTCGCCCAGCGTCGCAATGGCGGCCTTTTCGGCGGCGAAGAGCCAGAGCCTATCAACGTGCGCTTGATCCGCCGCAACCGTCAGGTGGTGCCGTGGGATGCGAACAAGGTTGAAGTCGCCGTGCGCAAGTCTTTCCTGTCGCAGCAGCTTGATTCCGCGCCAGCGGTCTCCGTGTCGCGTGGCGTCACCGAGCGCGTGCGTAATCTGGGCGAGTCCTTCATTCACATCGAGCAGGTGCAAGACATCGTGCAGGAGGAGCTCATGCGCCAAAACCACTTCAAGGTGGCGGAGGCCTACATCCTTTACCGTGCGCATCGTCGCCGCCTGCGTGATCAGCACGCGGAAGAAACGGCGGACGACTCGCGCCAGGATTCCATGATCATGCTCACTGCCAAGGATGGCAGCACTGAGTTCTGGGATCCGGCCGAGCTTCGCAAGCGCATCGACTTTGCGTCCATCGGCCTCGACCTGTGCCTGACCAAGGAGCACATCGAGTCCGAGCTGCGCCGTTCGCTCTATGCGGAAATGACCCGCGAAGACCTGAAGAGCACGATCATCCTCAACGCCAAGAGCCTCATCGAAAAGGACGCCGACTTCTCGAAGTTTGCCGGCCGTATCCTGATCAGCTATATCTATGAAGAAGTGCTTGGCTGGGACATCGTTCGCGATGGCATCGAAGGCCTGAAGGGCGCGCATCGTTTGTATTTCAAGACCTGCCTGAAGCGCGGCGTCGAACTGGAGCGTTTGGATAAGCGCCTGCTTGGTTACGACTTGGACCGCTTGGCGGATGCGCTTGACCCATCGGCAGACCTCGACTTCGACTACCTGGGCATTTCCACGATGTATGACCGTTACCTCATCGTGGACAAGTCCCGCAAGGAGCCGCGCCGCCTTGAGACGCCTCAGCTGTTCTGGATGCGCGTGTCGATGGGCCTCTTCCTCGACGAAAAGGAAGACCGCGAAGGCTGGGTCATGCGCCTTTACAATCTATATAAGAGCCGTCGTTTCTGCTCCTCCACGCCGACGCTGTTCAATGCCGGCACCACGCACAGCCAGCTTTCGTCCTGCTACCTTTACAAGGTCGACGACTCGATCGAGTCCATCATGCACCGTGGCATCGCCGAAAACGCCTTCCTCTCCAAGTGGGCGGGCGGCCTTGGCGGTTCGTGGACTGCGGTTCGCGGCACGGGCTCTTACATCAAGGGCACCAACGGCGAAAGCCAGGGCGTCATCCCGTTCCTCAAGTTGCACAACGACCAGCTCGTGGCGGTGAACCAGGGCGGCAAACGTCGCGGCTCCGGTTGTGCCTACTTGGAAACGTGGCACAACGACATCCTCGACTTCCTTGAGCTGCGTCGCAACACCGGTGACGACCGCCGCCGCACGCACGACATGAACACCGCGAACTGGATTCCGGACTTGTTCATGAAGCGCATGGAGCAGCGTGGCGATTGGACGCTTTTCCGTTCCAACGAAGCCAAGGAATTGCACGACCTTTACGGCAAGGCCTTCGAAGAAAAGTATCTCGAATGCGAAGCCAAGGTCGAAGCTGGCGAGATGTGGGGCCACACCCTGAAGGCGATTGACCTGTGGAAGTCCATGCTCCGCATGCTCTTTGAAACCGGTCACCCGTGGATCACCTTTAAGGACCCGTGCAATGTGCGTTCGCCGCAGGATCATGTGGGCGTCATCCACAGCTCGAACCTGTGCACCGAGATCACGCTCAATACTTCCGAAGACGAAACCGCCGTTTGCAACCTGGGATCCGTGGTCCTCGACAGCCACCTCGACGCCGAAGGCAACCTCGACCTCGAAAAGCTGCGCGACACGATTCAGGTCGCAGTTCGCGCCTTGGACAACGTCATTGACATCAACTTCTACCCAACGCAGGCGGCTCAGACTTCCAACAGCCGTCACCGCCCGATCGGCCTTGGCGTCATGGGCGTCCAGAATGCGCTTTACCTGAAGGACATTCCGTTCACCTCGGAAGAAGCCGTCGAGTTCAACGACGAGTTCATGGAAGCAATCGCCTACTACGCCTACGAGGCATCGAGCGACCTCGCCGCCGAGCGTGGTAGCTACTCGACCTTCCAGGGCTCCAAGTGGGATCGCGGCCTCATGCCGGCGGACACGCTGGACATGCTGGAGGAGGCGCGCGGCATCGAGATCGATGTTCCCCGTGGCGGCAAGCTCGACTGGGATTCGCTTCGCACGAAGATCAAGGCGCAAGGCATGCGCAACTCCAACGTGCTGGCGATTGCGCCGACGGCGACGATTTCCAATATCATGGGCACCAGCCCCTGCATCGAGCCTTACTACAAGAACTTCTATGTGAAGAGCAACTTGGGCGGCGACTTCGTGGTGCTGAATCACCACCTCGTTCGCGACCTCAAGAAGCGTGGCTTGTGGACCTCGGAAGTGCTCGACCAGCTCAAGTATTTCGACGGCGAACTCGAAAACATCGATGGCATTCCGCAGGAGCTTAAGGACAAATATACGACCGCCTTTGGCATCGACTTCAACTGGTTCATCGACGCAGCGGCCCGCCGCCAGAAGTGGATCGACCAGTCGCAGAGCGTGAACCTCTTCCTGGCCAAGCCGGACCTGAAAGCGCTCTCGCACATGTATCGCGCCGCTTGGCGCAAGGGCCTCAAGACCACTTACTACCTGCGCACCCTCGGCGCCTCGAATATCGAGAAGGCCACCGTCAGCGTGAAGAAGGAAGTGCGCGGCGTCGCTGGCAAGAGCGATGAGGCTGACGCCGAAGCGCCGAAGAAGACTTACACTGAAGAGGAAGTAAAGGCCTGCAGCCTCGATGCCCTCATGAACGGCGGTGAGTGTGAAGCCTGCCAATAAGAATTCTCAGCTGGAAAGAAAAACAGACTGACGCAAGACAAGACTGACAAGACTGGTAAAGGGCGGCTCCGGGAAACCGGAGCCGTTTCCTTTTCTCTGGAACAAAGATA
The DNA here is from genome assembly GCA_031296915.1 of Cerasicoccus frondis. Lineage (GTDB taxonomy): Bacteria > Verrucomicrobiota > Verrucomicrobiia > Opitutales > Cerasicoccaceae > Cerasicoccus > Cerasicoccus frondis. The sequence continues at coordinate 36,820 of JAVDPC010000037.1, forward strand.
AGCTTTGCGTTACAAAGTAACTTTGTAATGCAAAGTATGGCCTTAAGTCGAGAGCTGCCTACGCCCACTGGTTGCTTGGCATCGTTCAAAGTGCCGGGGGCGACGTCGGTGCTTTGGGGCATCCAGCGTCTGCCTGCGCACAACTATAGCGCCTGGGCGCAGGGCTTTCCTTACTTTGGAGACGCGGCGGAATTGCTGGATCAGTGGGGGCTCTATTCTCGCTCTATAGTTCTGCGGAAGCTCAGTGTTCATGCTGGTTTGCGGCTGGGGGACCGGTTGTTTCATCGTGCTGTTCGGGAGAGCGGCGAGCCGTGTGTTATGCTGGCTGATGTTAGTTTGAATCTCCTGCATACATTATCGAAAGGTGGCGTTAATGTTCGTTAAAAAAATATGCTGAAAAGCGGCCAAAGACGTCGTTTTACCCCCAGTATTCGCTAATTTCTGGTCAAACACCGCGTCGGTTGGCTAGCGAAAATGATCTGAGGTTGTGGGCTTAGTTCGTCTGAGGCACAATAGTTAAATAATTTAGGGACTTATCGATAATTCGAATCACCCCGGATCGTTTACTTCATCATGAAAGCGTTATTCATCGGCGTACTGATTGCAGCAGCCTTCCTGTCGTGGAAGGCGCGTGGCGAGGTTGATCAAAATGGCAACCAACAAAGCGATGTTTGGGAAATGCAGTATGATGCCGCCGGCCTTTCGGCAACGGACGATGCGGATGGCGATGGCATGTCCAACCAGGCAGAGGCGGAAGCGGGCACCGATCCATTCGATCCGAATTCGCGCTTTCAGTTTCAGCGGGCCGCCACAGAGGGACAAATGCTGACCCTCGACTGGATGGGGGTAATGGGTAAGCGATACGAACTCGAGTATTCACCCACTTTGGGTGAGGACTGGACTGTGCATTCAACTTATGCTGGAGAAGATGCCGCGCAGGAAGCCTTGGTGGATTTTTCCGTTTCCCCTGGCTTTTATCGCTTGGTTGTTTCGGATGTGGATTCCGACGGAGACGGCGTGTTGGACTGGGAAGAAATCGAGCTGGGTTTCGACCCCACGACGGGTAATACGCAGCGCTTCAGCGCGGGTGATTTGTCCCGTATTGAAGCAGCCCTTTCGGCAGGCAACACCATATCCATTACTGCGTTGCAAACTGAGGTCTCAGAGGACTGGGCGCCGCCCGCCTATCTGCTGCTTCAGCGGACCGGTGGGCTGAACGCGATTACGGTGAACCTGTCCTTCAGCGGAAGCGCAACAATGGGCTCGGACTATGAAACACTGGCTGCCTCGGTAGCGTTTGGCATGGGTCAGCTCGCTGCTTGGATACCGATCCATGTGCTTGCGGATGCGCAGTCTGAAAGCGATGAAGCGATCACGGTGACGTTGGCGTCCGGTGCTGATTATGCCGTCGGCTCGCCGTCGGTGGCGACGATTACGATTCTGGACGATGCCGCAGATTCCCCCACCGCGCGTGAGGCCTCGCGCTTTCTTGCGCAAGCGACGTATGGCCCGACTAATGACCTGATCGCCGAAGTGCAAACGGTGGGCATTGACGCTTGGGTTGAGGATCAGTTCACCATGCCCATCGGTGAGCACGAACCGCTGCTGATGGTATATGACTGGGATTTGTTTGGCGGCGCCATCGGCGGTCCGTATTCGTTTCATAAAATGCTGGCTTGGTGGCAGCAGGCCATGCATGCGCCAGATCCATTGCGTCAGCGCATTGCATTTGCGTTGAGCGAAATCCTCGTGATCTCTGACACCAATGGCGGGCTCGATGGCAATGCAATCGGCATGCTCAATTACTACGACATGTTGCTTGAGCATTCGTTTGGCAACTATCGCGAATTGCTGGAGGCAGTCACGTATCACCCTTGCATGGGCGTCTATTTGAGCCATCGCGGAAACCTGCCTGCCGATCCGTCCATCAACCGTTTCCCGGATGAGAATTACGCTCGCGAAGTCATGCAGTTGTTCTCGATTGGCTTGTGGATGCTCAATGACGATGGCACGCGTCAGTTGGATGGAACCGGTGAGCCAATTCCAACCTACGACAATGATGACATTACGAATTTGGCCAGCGTCTTCACCGGAATGAGCTGGGGGCAGGGCGATACCGAAGTTTGGTGGGAGTTTTACTGGCCGGACACCGAGGACGAATCCTGGCAATACTATACGACTCCGATGACTTTGTGGGAAGGGCCTTACTCCATCTGGAACAGCGAGCTGGGCCAGAGTGAGCTTCATTATTATCACGAGCAGGGGGCCAAGACGGTGCTTGGGGTGGATTTGCCTGCGAACGATTCGGAAAGCCCCGATCCGGATTATGCGGCTAACGACATCGACCGGGCGTTGGACGTAATTTTTAATCATCCAAACGTCGGCCCATTCATTGGGCGATTGTTGATTCAGCGCCTTGTCACGTCCAACCCGTCCAATGACTACGTGGCGCGGGTGACGGAGGCGTTCAATGGCGGCGGGCCGCACAACCCGTCTGAAATTCGCGGCGATATGAAGGCCGTCATCCGGGCGATTCTGCTGGACCCGGAGGCGCGCGACGCCGACATGCTGGATGATCCCGAGCACGGTATGCTGCGCGAAAATTACTTGAGGTATGTGTCCCTGGCGCGCGCGTTTAACGCGAGTTCGCCGAGTGGCGAATACCCGATCTTTTGGGTGAATGGACAATTCGGCCAGCAGCCGCTTTCTTCGCCGAGCGTCTTTAATTTCTTTCAGCCGGATTACCAGCCGTTGGGCGACATTCGCAACGCGGGGCTGGTGTCTCCGGAGTTTCAAATTTTGACGGCGGTTACCGGCATTACGATTCCGAATCAGTTGCGCACCGGCATCGAAAATCGTTTGAATTGGCCGCAAGACGCCGCCGATTACGTAACGTTGGACATCTCGCCAGCGCTGGCTTTGGTCGATGACACCGATGCGCTGTTGGCTTACCTCGACACGCTGCTAACGTTTGGCAACATGAGCCCAGCACTCTATGATTCGTTGAAGTTCATGCTGAGTCGACCGGAATACGCCAGCGCTTCTGATGAGTTCATCGTGGAGTCCGCAATCTACCTGATTGTCTCATCCGCCGACGCCGCAGTGATGCGTTAACTCTCTATTGCAAAGTAACTTTATAACGCAAAGTAAGTATGAAAGGAAATCCGCAGTTATCGCGCCGTCAGTTTTTTGGACAAGCCAGTTGTGCGGCGGTTGGCTCCACTGCGCTTTTTTCGACCTTGCTTAATTTGCGGATGGCCAGCACGGCCGCTGCGCAAACCGTAACGCCGGGCACGGATTATCGCGCGCTGGTTTGTTTGTTCCTGGCGGGCGGCGCCGACTCGTTCAATTTTTTGGCGCCTTCGGGGACTGATGAATACAACGAATACGCGGGCGTGCGCGCTGACCTCGCTCTGCCACAAGGCGATCTCTTGCCCTTGAACATTGCCAATTCGATTGGCAAAGAGCTGGGCGTGCATCCGGGGATGAGCGAGCTGCGCGATCTGTTCAATTCGGGCAACCTGGCCTGGGTGACGAATGTCGGCACGCTGATTGAGCCGACCACGCTAAGCCAATATGAGAACGATCTGGTCAAGCTTCCGCTGGGGCTCTACTCGCATGCTGATCAAATCAAGCAGTGGCAAACTTCCGTGCCGCAAAGCGGCGATGCGATCGGTTGGGGCGGACGAACAGCAGACCTGCTGCATTCACTCAATGACAATAGCCGCATATCCATGAACATTTCTGTGGCGGGCAGTAATGTTTGGCAAAATGGGAATGAGACCTTTCAGTATTCCATCGGTTCGGATGGTTCGCAAGGGCTCGACACCTATGACTACTGGTGGGGCGGCTATCCGGCGCGCGGCGCGGCCATCGACAGCCAGATGGACATCGAATACCAAAATCTTTTTCAGAAGACTTTTGCGAAATCGACGAAGAATGCCCTCGAAGCGCATGAAGAATTTTCCGCCGCCACGGAAGGCATTGAGCTGACTACGGTCTTTCCCGAAACCTACCTGGGAGCCCAACTGCAAATGGTCGCTCGCACCATTGCCGCGCATGCGGCGCTCGGCATGCGGCGCCAGACTTTCTTTGTGCAGTTTGGCGGTTGGGATCACCACGATGAAGTCCTTGAGAATATGGCGGAGATGGCGCCGGTGATCAGCCAGGCGGTGGGCGCGTTTTACGCAGCGATGGAAGAGATCAACGAGCAGAATAACGTCACGCTGTTTACGGCTTCGGATTTCGGGCGCACGCTCACGTCCAACGGCGAAGGGTCGGATCACGCTTGGGGCGGCAATCACTTGGTCTGCGGCGGCGCGGTCAATGGCGCAAACATTTACGGAACGTATCCCGATCTATACACGGGCAATCCGCAAGACACCGGTCGCGGTCGCCTGATCCCGACAACCTCGGTTGACGAGTATTTTGCTGAATTGGCGCTTTGGTTTGGGGTGAGCCCTTCGGACTTATCGACGGTCTTGCCGAACGTCACGAATTTCTACAATCCTGGCATAACCGGCCCACTGGGCATGATGGGGTAATGGCAACGTTACTTTGCAATGCAAAGTTAATGGAGGCGCGCTAATCCAATGGAACCGAAACGGATTGGTTGGTGGCTAGGTTTAGTGATTGCCTTAGGGCTGACGTATTGGCTCACGCGGCCTAGTTCGCCAAGCTCAACGCCGCTCAATGTGGAATTGCCGACTGGGGCGGAAGCGACCGAGCAGGTGGAGTCGATGGAGGTCGTTACGACAACGCTTCAGTCGCAGTCGCCTTATCAGCCGCCGATGAATCCCGTTGCAGCGAAGTTGAATGCGCCGGAGTTTACGGCCGAAGATGATGTCGCCAATGTGCATCAACTCCTCGATCAGATGTTTGGCGTCTGGAAAGGCCAACGCCGACCGATGAGCTTGAACGTGGAGTTCACCCGTGCGTTGTTGGGGGCGAATCCGGTGCGTATGCCTTTCGTGCCTGTGGATCATCCGGCGATCATTGATGGCGAGTTGACGGACCGCTGGGGCAATCCGTATGTGTTCCATCTGCTTTCCCTGGATCGCATCGAAGTGCGTTCGGCGGGTGAGGATGAGCGGCTGTACACGATGGACGATGTTTTGTATTCGCCATGGCGCAACCCGCCGGAGCCCGTGATGCCTTGACATTGCCATGACCCCCAGCGTCTGCATGGTTTTCGCTATGACGCACATCGCACTTTTTCGGGGGATCAATGTCGGCGGTAAAAACATACTGCCGATGAAGGCGCTGCGTTCGTTGCTCGAGTCGCTGGGCGCCGCAGCAGTGCGCACTTACATTCAAAGTGGCAACGTCCTCTTCGAAGGGAAGGAAGATGGCTCCTGGAGTGAGAAAATTACCGAGGCGGTGCAGGAGCATCATGGGTTTTCTCCGCAAGTTCTCCTCTTGTCCTTGGCGGATCTGGAAAAAGTCATTGCGCAGAATCCATATCCCGAGGCCGTGGCGGACCCGAAACGCCTCCAGGTCGGTTTTCTGGCGGCGGCGCCGACTGCGCCCAATCTGGAGAAATTGGAAACCTTGCGTATCGACTCCGAGCGCTGCGCAATCATCGGCAAGGCGTTCTACCTGCATGCGCCCGATGGCATTGGGAAGTCCAAGATCGCCGCCGGAGCAGAGAAGGCCATTGGCGTTCCCATGACCGTGCGAAATTGGAACACCGTGCTCCAGATACGCGCATTGGCCGAAACGGGTTAAATTTTCGAAGCTTCTTATTGAAACTCAGGCTCAACAACCTCAGCTTTGGCGCCATGAAGTTTTTCCATGCACGAAACTGCCAAGCCATTGGGTTGTTGGCGCTGTCCATTTTGGGGTTCACCGGCTGTAGCCACACTCAGCCGGGCTCTGCTGACGTATCGACAGTGACCGGCCCGGAATACGTGGTTTACGACGCCAGTTCCGGCGCGCCGATCGAGTGGTCGGCGCTGGAGTCTGAGGCATTTGGCGCTGACGTGATTCTAGTCGGCGAGCAGCACACAAATGAAATTGGGCACGATCTGGAGCATCGCCTGGTGGACGACTTGCTGGCGCAATATCCGCGGTCGGCCATTGCGCTGGAGATGTTTGAGCGCAATGAACAGGCATTTGTTGACCTGTATCTGGATGACAAGATCGAGGTCGCCACGTTGGTTGATATCACGAAGTCCGCCGACTGGGCCAGCAAGGGAAGCTGGGGCGAGTTTTATCAGCCGATGGTCGATTCCGTAAAAAAGTATCGCGGCAATGGCGCATCCTTGGTTGCCGCCAATTCGCCACGTGAGTACGCCCGGTTGGCGCGTTTGGAGAGCTATGCGACGATGGAATCCGCCGTGACGGCGCATCAGCCGGTGCTGGCGATAGCGCCAGATGAAGCCGTGGATGACCAAGCCTACCATGATCGCTTTGTGGGCATGATGACGGGGCATGGACACGGTGAAGGCGCGCCGACCATCGACGCCGAGTCCTACCTGCGCGCCCAGCGTGTGTGGGACGCCACCATGGCGGACGCGGTGGTCAACGCCGCCCAACATCACGACAAGGTTCTGCTTGTGGTGGGTGAGTTCCATATTGCCGATCAAGGTGGGACCTTGCAACGGGTTCGGCACCACGCGCCCGAGTTAACGGTCGCCACCATCAGCATCATTAGGCGTGAAGACGTGACTGCCTGGAACGCCGAAGACGCCGCCCGCGCGGATTTCGTTATCTACACGCGCTGAGTGACGCCTTGTTAACGTTCGCAAAAAAAATTGCGGAATGCCGCTTGTGTCATTTTTCATTTAGGTGTAGTGGATTGTCCATGATACACCGAATCATGGCCGTAGTCTGGCTTTACCTATTGTTGCTAAGTGTCAGCTATGGATTGTTACAACCACCACCCGCCGACCGCTTTCTAGTTTCTCTTTCAACTTATGCGCGGACCTATAAGAATCTAGAAAGTGTCAGTGTTCATGAGGGGATGCAGAGCATTCTTGATGCATCAAAGGAGCTTGATGCCAGTTGGAGCGTCTACGAGCCGATACTGAGAAAGTCTGACCCGCAAAAAGCTGATGCGCTCGATGCGCGAGTGGCTATGTTGTTATTTGGAAACATCGCCGTTTTATACGACCCCGAGGTTTCTGATGATGAAAATCTTTTTTCGCGTGCCGAGGTCCGCAAGGCGTATGAACGAATTCCTACTGAGTACCTGAGACAGCTGGAAACTGAGTTAAGGCGGAATTATCCTGACGTGAACTTAACCTGGGGGGATCGTTGGATTTTTCCTATTAGCGAGCCGTTGCTTCTGGCTGACGCCATTTCCTACACCTTGCTAGATGCAGTTGAGCTTCATACTGGTGTTCGAATACCGCAGGATGATTCAGGCGCCGATAGGTCAACTCGCCAAGATCTGGAAAAATAATTTGCGCATCGGCAAGAACCGGATTCGATGTCAGGGCATGGCGGGGCTATCCTATCAGCAAATCCAAGAATCGCTCGCGGCGCAGCCCTTGTTTGAAAACAAGACCTGGCGTTTGTCGCCCGAACCCTGGCGTCTCACGCGCAAGCAAATCAGCACGCTTGAGCAGATCGGCCAGGCGTGCCTGGACTTCTACCTGGCGCTTGATAACCTGTATCGCCGTTGCGCCGAGGATAAAAACCTCCTGCGCAACAAGGAGCTCACCGCGCCCTGGGTGTGCAGTTACTTGGACCGCGGCAAGCCCCGCCGCCTGATTGAGCACGCCCGGCTCAAGCGTTTCAAGGGGCAGGTGCCGTTGGTCTTGCGCCCGGATCTCCTGCAAACCGAGGATGGTTTTGCGCTGACAGAGATGGACAGCGTGCCCGGCGGGCTGGGCCTGACGGCGTTCCTCAACCGACTCTACGGCATGAACGAGCGCGCCTTTGCGCCGGACATCGTCGGTGGCGTTGGGCAAGTCGAGGAAGACTGGCATCGCTGCCTGGCGGCCACAACCCCGGGCAAGGAAAACCCGCTCATCGCGGTCATTGTCAGCGACGAGGCGGCAGTCTATCGCCCGGAGTTTGACTACCTGACGGCGCGCCTGCGCGAGCGTGGGTTCCGCATCCACGCGCGCCACCCGGATGACCTGATGCCGATGGGCGACAGCCTCTGCATTCCGGTGGAAGGCAATCCGGAGGAGGTCGATGTGATTTACCGCTTTTGGGAGCTCTTTGACGTGGGCAATGTGTCCACAGCGCAAGACATTTTGCGGGTGGCGGAAGACGGCGGCGTCGTGGTCTCCCCCCCCATGAAGGCTTACCAGGAAGAGAAGCTCAACCTCGCGCTGCTGCATCATCCAGTGCTGGATGATTACTGGCGCGAAAACCTGCCGCGCCGTTCCTACAAGACCTTGAAAAAAGTGGTGCCGCATTCCTGGATTATTGATCCGGTCGAGCTGCCGCCCAACGCCGTCCTCGATGCGCCATGGGTCGACGGCAAGCCGATTCGGGAATGGGAGCAACTCGCCGAAGCGAGCCAGAAGGAGCGAAATTTAATCATCAAGGCTTCTGGCTTTCACGAATCCGCCTGGGGCGCACGGAGTGTGACGCTTGGCAGCGACAGCTCGAAAACCGATTGGCAGGAAGCGATCGAGGAGGCCGTGGATCTCGCCGACGAAACGCTGCACATTTTGCAGGATTACCGGAAGCCGATGCGGCTCAAGCATCCGGTCTTTTCCGAAGACGGCGAAGCAGTCTATGAAATGGAAGGCCGCTTGCGGTTGACGCCTTATTTCCTCGTGGAGGGCGATCAGGCCAAGCTCTCGGCCTGCCTCGCGACCTTCTGCCCGGCGGATAAAAAAATCATCCACGGCATGAAGGACGCGGCGATGCTGCCCTGCCGGGTGGTGGATTGATCAGGCGGCCCGTTCTCGTATAACGGCGGGCAAACATTGCGCCTTTTTAATCTCCCTGTTCGCGCTTGCACCCTTCAGCGTGCAGACGTTGCTTGGCGCGGGGGTTATCTCAGGAAAAAACCGGCGACTTTGCCGTCTTTGACCCACATTTCGGCGACGAGGTCGTGCTCGGGCTTGTTGGTAAATGCAAGCTTCCAGAAGTAGCCTTGAATGTCGTCCGGGCGGGTAATGTCGCCCCAGTAGGTCTTGGTGTAACCGCCCACCATTGCTTTCGATACCTGGTCATGCACCCGCTGCAGCGTTTCTTTCTTCATCGCGTTTTGCATTGTCTCGTCGCAAACGCTGTTGAAGCTTTCCGAGTCGTTCTGCTCGATCGCGGTCAGCAGCGTGTTGAGCATCTGGTCGACCGAGGCGGGGGCCTCAGCGGCCTGGGCGCTTACGGTGAAAATGAGCAGGGCGAACAGTGGGCTTAAAATAGATTTCATGGCGTCATCGTACACGACTAAGCAGCCGTATGGGAATCTTTAGTTATGGTAATTTCTGGGGCCGGCCTTACGCGCCCGCTGCTTTCACCAACTGCGTAAATTCGCGGAATCGCGGGTGGGTCGAGTCGCCAAAGAGCGAGTAAAACACCGTTTCGGTTGGCAAGATGTGCGCGCCGGCGTGGCGCAAAGTCTCGAGCGCCGGGCCACGGTCTTCGTTGCGGCGCTGGACGACTGCGTCGCTGAGCAGGGTGACGTCAAATTGCTCCGCCATGGCCTGGACCGCAGTTTGGTAAATGCAGATCGACGTTTCGAGTCCGGTCAGGAGCAGGTGCTGGACATTGCGGTCCTTGAGCCAGGTGATGATGCCCTCGGCGCCCAGTCCGGAAAACGCGGTTTTGCTGAAAATCGGCGCTTCCGGCGCGGCTTCACGGACCATCGGTCGCGTGGCGCCCAGCTTTTCCGGCACATGCTCGGTGATCGCTACCGGAATGTTGAGCAGTTGGGCGGCGCCAGCGGCCAGCACTGCGCGGCGCGCGGCGGCAGGCCCGTCGGGCATCACGTTGATAAAGGCGGATTGCCAATCGACCAGCAGGAGGGCGACGGGCAAGGGCGGCATGGCGTTATCGGCAGTCACGCTTAACCTGATTAGATGCCGCGCATCCACCGGTCAATGGGATTTGACCGCTTGCGCCGCCATCATCGATCCGCCAAAGGCTACTGACCGCTGCGGGTGATGATGATCGGATTGGTCGGGTAGGGGTTGCAGTAGCGTGAGCCGACACTGCTGAAACTCACATTCCAATTCCCGGACTGGTAACTCGCGTTGAAGCCGGGCTGCTTGACGGGTTTGCTCGGCGTCGTGCAGACCCCGCCATTGCCGGATACGACGACCACTGTGCGCGGTGGCGGCGTATAAAAATACCTCGGGTAATCGTAGCCAACTCTCAGGTAAGAGCTGTTTTCGGCGCGCTCTTCCGCTGCGGCGGCACGTTCCTCGGCGGCGGCAACGCGACGCTCCAGGTCGGCGATTCGCTGCTCTTCGCGACGCTGCTTGATCTCTTCGGCGCGGGCTTCGGCCAAGGCGATGGTGGCGTCGTATTCCGCCGCGATATCGGCGTCAGGAAAATCTTTGCGGAGCTGGTTCCAATGGCCGAGGATGGACTTCACGTCGTTTTCGGTGATGGGGGTGGAATCCAGTTTCAAATAATCCAGCCACATGCGGCCCTTGTCCAGGCGCTCGGCCAGGTCTTCCGCGCGGCGTTCGGCCCAATACACGGCCATCTCTTCCTTGGCGGTGGCCTCGCGCGCCAGTTGCGCCTCGTTCTTGAGGTTGAACGAGACGACTTGGCCGTTTTCCAGCGTCACGTCGCCTGCGGCAAACATGAGGCGTTCGCGGTCGCCCAAATCCAGGACGCCCATCGGCGAACCCAATTCTTCAATGACAACCGCTCGCGCATCCCCCACCTGCACGGCGGCAAGCGAGCCGGACATAGTTACGAGCGCAATGACTGCCAGAGAACGTTTCATGGGATAAAGCATACCTAAATTAGCAAATTTTGCAATCTTCGATATTGGCGCTTGAGGACCAGTCGCGCCTGAGCAAAAGTCCACCGCAATGAGCGAATCGCCACCGCAACACTCTGGTCACCGCGCCCGCCTGCGTGAACGCTTCATGCGCAGTGGGTTAGATAGCTTTGCCGACCATGAGGCGGTGGAATTATTGCTCACGTTGTGCATTCCCCGGCGTGATGTGAAGCCGCTGGCCAAGGCCCTGCTCAAGCGATTTGGCTCGCTCAAGGGCATCCTCGATGCGCCGCTGGACGAACTTCAGTCGATGGAAGGCATGGGCGCGGTAACGCCCGTTGCGCTGCGCATCATCAAGGAAACCATGCTGCTTTACCTCCGCCAGCGGGCCGAGGAAAAGCCCATGCTCGACAGTGTCGACGCCTTGATCGATCTCTTTCGCGCCCGTTTGGGCGAGCTCAAGCACGAGGTGTTTGAAGTGGCTTACCTCGACCATTCCTACCAACTGATGCGCAATGGCATCGAGCGGTTGGAGGAAGGGCTCGCCAATCGCGCGACGGTCTATCCACAAAAGGTCGCCCGCGCTGCGCTGCAGCGACATGCGGTGTATGTCGTCATTGCGCACAACCACCCGACCGGCGAGCTCGAGCCATCGCAACAGGACCTGCGCCTGACCAACGCGATCAAAGCCGCCTGCGACGCGGTGGGCATTAATTTGCTCGATCACATCATCGCCACCAGCGACGGCGCCACGTCGTTCCTCGACCGCGAGCTGCTGTGAGCCAGGACTGCGAGACAAGGCCCGCGGTTGGAAAATGAATGGCCTCCTAGTTCCTGAGACGCGTCATTTAGGAATGCAATAAAAGGTAGCGCCCGTTATCCCTAGCGGGCAGTTGCGTCCTTTTGGGGGTGGCGCGGATCGTCTCGATCCGCAAGCAGCGCCAATGAGAAGCATGAGTTCAATGAAGCTGTTGGGCGCAACCAGCACATTCGGAACCTTCGATCTTTTGCCTCAATCCTTGCGGAGCGGGGACGCTCCGCGCCACCTTGCCAGCACGATGAAACTGCCCGTTAGGGATAACGGGCGCTACCTTTCAAGTAGGCCGAAACTCGGCGCGCTTACACCAGCAGCGGTTCTGGCTGGGGCGCGTTTTCGAGGTCGGCCTGTTTACCTTCGACCAGCGGGTAGGCGTAGCGGCGGCCCTCGAAGTTGCGGAAGATGATTTCCTCTTCGGTGACTTCCTGAATGTATTCCGGGTTGATCGGCACTTTGCCGCCGCCGCCGGGGGCGTCGATGACAAACTGCGGCACGGCGTAGCCCGTCGTGTGGCCGCGCAGGTGCTGGATGATCTCAATGCCCTTGCGCACATCGGCGCGCAGGTGACGGCTGCCGGTGATCAAGTCGCACTGGTAAAGGTAATACGGGCGCACGCGCATCATCAGCAGGCGGTGCACGAGGGACTTCATGGTCTGCGGGTCGTCGTTGACGTCCTTGAGCAGCACGGACTGGTTGCCGATCGGCACGCCAGCGAAACTGAGGCGCTCGGTGGCGCGGTAAAGCTCCTCCGTGCATTCGCGCGGGTGGTTGACGTGGATGGACATCCAGATCGGCCCGTGCTTTTTGAAAATTTCACACAGCTCGTCGTCGATACGCTGCGGCAGGAAGACCGGGATGCGCGAGCCGATGCGGACAAACTCCACGTGCGGTATCGCCTTCAAGCGGCCGAGCAGGTAGTCGAGCTTGCGGTTGCCGAGTAGCAGCGGGTCGCCGCCGGAGAGCAGCACATCGCGCACCTCGGGGTGCTCTTCGATGTATTTCAGGCCGCTTTCAAACTCGGGGTGAAAATTGTAATCCTGCGCGTTGGACACCAGTCGGCTGCGGGTGCAGTAGCGACAATACGAGGCGCAGCGGTCGGTGACGAGGAACAGCACGCGGTCGGGGTAACGGTGGACGAGGCCTTTGACGGGCATGTCGCCGTCTTCGCCCACGGGGTCGAGCAACTCCTCGGGGGAGGTCTTCATCTCGCCGCCATGCGGGATGATCTGCCGCCGGATCGGGCAGTTGGGGTCGTTGACGTCGATCAGGTTGAAAAAGTAGGGGGTAATCGCCAGCGCCAGCTTCTGGTTGGAAAAGTAGCACGCCGCCTTCTCCTCGGGGGTCAGCTCCAAATATTGTTCGAGCTGCTCGACCTTGGTGATGCGGTTCTTGAGCTGCCACTTCCAGTTGAGCCAGTTTTCGGCGGGGACGTCCGCCCAGTGGCCCTGGCCCTTGTGCCAGTGCGCGAGGTTGTCATTCGGTTGCATGGTAGCGTAACACCGTGTGTCAAAAACGGCAGAATGCAAATAAGAATTTAAATATTTAAATTCATCTATACGTTTGCCAACGGCATGAAAGCCGCTTTATTGTGCGCCTTTAATTTGAGCCATGCCAGACATCGAAGACGAGTTAGCCAAGCAACTGTGGGCGATTGGAGACATCACCCGCCTGCGCATCCTGCGCCTGTTGCCGGACAAGGCCGACTGCGAGCATGGCAATAATGTATCCCAAATTGCGGAAAAATTAAAACTCTCGCAGCCGACCATTTCCCATCACTTGCGCGTTTTGCGGCAGGCTGGCATCGTGCAGCACGAGAAAATGTGCCGCGATTGCTACTACTGGGTCGACCGCGACGCCGCGCGCGAAGTCATCGAGCGCATGGAAAAGCTGCTGCTGGAATCCGAACCCGCAGTGAAGGCCTAGAGCACTTTTCATCTAGATTGGCCGATCAGGCCGCAGTGATTTTTCGTGTCCAGCAAGGCGGCTTGAGCGTC
>JAVDPC010000038.1 GCA_031296915.1 Cerasicoccus frondis
TTGGCATTTCAATCACGGGCTTACAGCCCGCTCAATCAAAGCCGCCTTGCGCTGCATCCAATCTATACCCCACCTGATCGGCCAATCTAGATGAAAAGTGCTCTAGCTCTTAGTGTCGAACTTGTCGATGCCGGCACGGAGGACCTTGACCGCTTGCTGAAGATCCATCGTGGCCTGGTTGAAACCACTGATCGATGCCGTGGTCGCGCGGGCGGCATCCTTTAGCTGGAGCATGGCCTCGTCGATGTGGTGCGCGCCAACCGACTGCGTGTCCATGCCCTGCTTCACCGCTCCAAACTGAACCGTCAGCTCCTGAACGTGCTTGATGATAGACGCCAGTTGATTACTGACCGCCTGCACGCCGGTGACGCTTTGCTTCATCTGTGCGCTAAAGTGCTCCATCTCCACCACGCCGCTGTCGACCGAAGCGTGCATCTCTTTGATCATTTGCTCAATATCTAGCGTGGCGACGGCGGTCTGGTCTGATAGTCGGCGGATTTCCCGCGCCACCACCGAAAAGCCCAATCCGTATTCACCGGCCTTTTCCGCCTCGATTGCTGCATTGAGCGACAGCAGGTTGGTCTGGTCAGCCACTGTCGTAATCGTCGTGATCACGCGATTCACGTTTTTGGCGCGCTCGCTGATCACGGACAACTTGCCGGAAATGCCATCGTTGGCCTCGGCAAGTTTGTTCATCATCTTCTCCATCTCCTCCAGGCCCTTGCGCCCGGAGTCCGCCAGCGCCTTCGTCTCATTGGCGCTGTTGGTCACATCGCTCATCGTGTTGGAGAGCTCTTGCGAGGTAGTGGAAATCTCCTTTACCGCTGCGGCGATAGAATTAGTGGACGACTCGAATTCGTTGACGGCGGTTTGCTGTGTTTTCGCGTTGGAGGATATTTTGGTCGCCGTCGAAGTCAGCTGCATGCTCGAGCCCTTCACCTGGCTGATGAGGATGTTGAGGTTGCCGATCATGGTCTTAATCGCGCGGAGCAGCGTGCCAGTTTCGTCCTCGGTATTCACCTCAACCTTGGCGGTGAGGTCGCCATCCGCCACACGGCTGGCTAGCTTGGCGGCGTGGGAAATGCGCTGAGCAATGTTATTTGCGAGCCAGACCATGATGCCGAGCGTAGCCAGAACGCCAAAACATGAAACAGCCACCAGAAATGCAATGCGCTCATTAACGGGCTCGTAAATCTCGCTCTTATTCACGCTCATGACCAGCGTCCAGTCCCCGGTAGGAATCTTAGCCGCGTCGTAAAAGCGCTCCACGCCATCTGCGCCTTTGATCAGCAGTCCATTGGAACTGCCATGCATTTTATAGAAATTCAAAAGCGTATCATCCGTATCGATGTCCTCGATGCGCTTGGCTTTCCAAAGCTTTTCCTCCAAGTCTTCGATGACGTCTTGTCCAGCGCCGGATAGCTCCGCCTCAGTCAGCGCAGACTGCGTGGCGCCGTCGACCGTAGATGCAATGATGCGGCCTCGCTTGCTGATGAGCGTGAACTCCGCACTCTCGTATTGCTTCAGACTGGTCAGATAGCTCTGCATGTAGGCCAGTGCACGGTCAACGCCAGCGATTCCCTTAAACTCGCCATCGATGACGATTGGGTAAGTCTGCTCGACGATCAATTTTCCCTCGTAAACATAGGGCTCGGTCACCATCGCGAGCGCATTCGTGGGGTCGTCCATCGAGTGAGCGCGCGCGGGATTATAATGTTTGCTCAGCTCGCTCGCGAAGGAAATATTACGCAGCTCAGACGCACCTTGGGCCAAATTCTTCGCTCCCTGATAATAAAAGCTCTCCTCCATGTCCACCAGCGGTTCGAGCTCAAGCAAGGTATCATCGTCGTGATCACGATACCAGTAGGGTAAAAAGCGACCATCGGGCTCCAACGCTCGTTTGTCTTCTTCGCTGGCCGTTTCAAGAAACTCGGTGTCCGCGCCATCAGCATTGGGCTCATAGCCGAAATAAGAACCAGTCAGTTGCGGATGGGCCGCCAGCATATCCCGCGCATAGGCAATCGATGAATGACGTTGTCCAAACATGCCATTCTTTTGCGCAAACGCCATGGCCTTGGGGAAGGAAATGGTCTCCAGGTTGGTTTTGTCGATCTCCTGCGCCGCACGCTCGGTCGTGAGATTGATGTTCTCCATGGCTCCAGCTTCCAACTGGTTGTAAAACTCTCCCAGCAGCAGGTAACAGATCAGCGCGATCGTCGCAACAACCGGCAGCGCCACGCAGACAATAATCTGGGATCGAATGCTGCGAAACTGGAGCGTGGTGCGTTCCATCAGTTTAAATCTGGTCGGCGGCGACTGCCATGCGCAGATGGCGCAGTTCGAGTGAAGTGTCGATCTTGGCGGTGAGCAGGATCGGATTAAAGAGCTTGGCCATGTAGTCCTCCGCGCCATCGGCAATGCACTGGGCGACGCTCTCGATGTTGTCCACAGCGGTAACCATGATTACGGCGATGTCCTTGTATGTGGGATCGGCCTTGATCGCCTTGAGCGTGTCGTAGCCGTTGAGCACCGGCATCTGGATATCAAGCAGGATCAAGTCAACTGGCTTCTCGGCAATGTAGTCCAGGCACTGCTGACCGTCTTCCACGGAGTCGACGTTTTCATATCCGGCCTGCGACAAATGCCGCAGCATCATCACGCGCATCATATTCGTATCCTCAACAACGAGGATGCGCGCCTTGCGTGGTTCAAAAGGTGGGAGATTCATTGGCAAAACTTTTTATTAGCCACGAAGAGCACTAAGGACACGAAGAAAATACACAGGCAGATGATCCTCTTTTAAAACTTCGTGCTCTTCGTGAACTTCGTGGTTAAAAACTTGGCTAGCTTGATGATACTGGGGATTGGCTGGGCTTCATCATCCACGCGCGCGGATGTTTCTCAAACCCTATTTTCGGGTAGAATTCATTCGCCGTCGGCGCGGATAGTAGCGTGATAAAGCACGTCGGCGCTAGTGCTGCCCGCGTTTCCTCGACAAGCCGCGCGCCAATGCCGCGCTTCTGGTAATCAGCATGGACGGCCAAGTCCGCGAGATAGGCCACGTAGGCAAAATCCGTCAGCGTCCGCGCAATGCCAACAAGCTTCTCGCCATCCCACGCGGTGATGGTCAGGTCGCCATGTTCCATCATCGCCTGCATGATGACGCGATTCTCCACAGGCCGACGCTCGCCCAAAGTCGAAGCGCGGTAAAGCTCGATGAACTGATCGAGGTCAAGCTGGGCGTCACTCTGGTAGGTGATGGGCATGCAAGTGGTCTTAAATTCAGAATTGAACTGTGCATTTACCATTGGCGTTGTAACGCGAATTGTCCGCACTCATTCGTTTCACCAATTCAACCTTATCCGTGAATTCGAATTCTACCACTTCCCCTTCAGCCAATCGAAATTCATAGAGAAAAGATTCAGGTAACTTCGAAATAACTGCCGACACGCGCACTTCTGGAATCGCATCGGATCGCATATAGTAGATATCAAACGACGGCGGCGCAGCATCCACTATGGATGAGAAATCTTTAGTCTGCGCTCCAATGATCATCGCTAAAAAACTTCGTGTCCTTCGTGGTAAAGAACTCGCCTACTTCCCCTCCTCCGGGTCGTAGATGCTCATCCAGGCAGATTCGTTGTGGATGATCTTGGCCGTCGCGGCGGTGTGCGGGGCGGTCTCGATCATGTAGGGGGCGACCTTTGCTTCGCTGGCGACTTTGCGGAATTGCTCGATCATGAAGTTGAGCGATTCAAGGCTTTCGGTTTCGGTCGGCTCGATGAGCATGGCGTCGTCGAACTCCTCGGCGAAGTGGACGCAGCCCGCGCCCACGAGTGTCGGCGGGTGGACCCCGAAGTCGATCAGTCGCTTCACGAAATCCGCACCGCGCACGTCGAGGCTGCCGCCGTGCAGCAGGCACTCATGCATGCAGTTTTGCGGGAACACATTGGGCAGCAAATCCTGCAGCTGGTGCTTGATGTAGTTGGCGTTGAGCACGGCGTTTTCGGTCGCCGTTTTCAGGCCGATGGCGCCATTGGCCAGGATGTAGCAATACGCGCGGAGCAGCACCTCGATGTGCCCGAAGTGCGTCTTGACCTTGCCCACGGAATCCGGGCGGTCGTAGTCCGGCATTGGCGCGCCGTCGATCGGGCGGATGACCGGCGTCGGCAAATACGGCTCGAGAAATTTCTTCACGCCGCAAGGGCCCGCGCCGGGGCCGCCCCCACCGTGCGGGGTAGACAGCGTTTTGTGCGTGTTGATGTGGATGACGTCGAAGCCCATGTCGCCCGGGCGGATGAGGCCCATGATCGCGTTCAGGTTCGCGCCGTCGTAGTAAAGCAGCGAGCCGTTGTCGTGGATCTTGTTGGCGATGGTTTCGATGTTCTGCTCGAAGAGGCCCAGCGTCGACGGGTTGGTGATCATCAGACCGGCGACGTTCTCATCGAGCGCGGCCTCGAAGGCGTCGAGGTCCATCATGCCCTCTTTGCTCGTGGCGATGATTTTGCAGGTAAAGCCGCACATCGCCGCGCTGGCCGGGTTGGTGCCGTGCGCGGTGTCGGGGATCAGGATGACCTTGCGGTGCGCCTGCCCGATCTTTTCAAAATGCTTTTTCATCACGAGCAGGCCCGTGAACTCGCCATGCGCGCCAGCGGCGGGCTGCAGCGTCACGGCGTCCATCCCGGTGAGCTCGGCAATGTAAGTTTGCAAGTCCCACAGCATCTGCCAAACGCCTTGCATCGAGTCCGCCGGCTGGCGCGGGTGCACCTTCCCGAAGCCATCCAGCATAGCGAGCTTGTCGTTGCGCTTCGGGTTATACTTCATCGTGCACGAGCCCAGCGGATACGGCCCGTTGTCGACACCGTGCGCCTGACGCGAGAGGTTCGTGAAGTGCCGCACAACATCGATCTCCGACTGCTCGGGAATACCGATCAGGTCATCCCGCAGGTCTTCGACCTCGCAGCAAACGCCGGGGTTCTCACCGACCGGAAACTCGTTATCGAACACCGTCGCGCCACTGACGTTGGGACGCGACTTTTTGAAAATAGATTGGGGAGTCATTTCAAGAATTCCAGTTTGTGTCTGTAGGATGGGTGATGATAAATTCTGGGTTTCCAAAATCTGAATTCGCGTTTACTTCGACAGTAAAGGAGCATTTTTCCACAACGGCGTCCGATTCAAAATTTGGAATTAAAATCAGGCCCGGTTCACGAGTTGTCTCACAGAGACCAGCATCTGGTAGATAAACACTCACAGACTTACCGCTGTTGCTGAATCCAACCAGAGTGTCTCCCCATTCATTTAATCTATCTAGTTGAAGTGTGTAACAGATTTTTGAGTTAGGCGGTGAGATAACACCGATGGAATCGGATACTCCATCGATTCCAGGAGGTGCATTCAGCCAGCCGATCAGATTAATCAATTCGTATACGACCATGCCTTGAGGTAAACTAATCGCCACCCAACCTGACTGGTATTTCTGAAGCCCTACCTCAACTGTAACCTTGGCCTCTTCTTCGATTAATGCAGAGTGCTCGATGATTGCTTTTTTAACCGCAGCTAATGAGCCATTCCTCACAAAGATATTTCCCCTCGCCAATGGCAAAGTGTAAGCTTGAGGCGCAACAGCATCTTTGTCTCGCTGTGAACCACCAAAGATTTTTTTGAGAAAGCCCATCCTTACAGCGCTGCCGCGAAACACTCGACCATGCGGTCGAGGTCGGCTTTTGTTTTGGTTTCGGTGACTGCGATGAGCAACTGGTTCTCCGGCGCGTCAGGATCGAGATCCGTCACCGCCACGCCGCCGAAGATGCCTTCGTCGCGCAGGGTGGCTAAGACCGCCTTCGCGGGCACGGGGAGCTGCAGCAGGAACTCGTTGAAGAACGGGCCGCTGTGGACGCGGGTGACGCCGTCAATATTCGTCAGTCGCTCCGCGAGGTAATGCGCCTTTTGCACGCAAAGGTCACTGATGTTCTTGAAGCCATTTTCGCCACGGAGCGTCATGTAGATCAGCGCGCGCAGGGCGAGGTTCGCTTGGTTCGAGCAGATGTGGCTCGTGGCGTTGTGGCGGGCGACATGTTGTTCACGCTCTTCTTTAACGAGGGCCAAGGCTTCTTCCCCCTTGAGGTCCTGGCACTGGCCGACAATGCGACCGGGCAGGTGCATTTCGTATTCTTCCTTGGTCGCGATGATGCCGAGGAACGGTCCGCCAGCATTCAAGTGCAACCCGAGCGGTTGGCCTTCGCAGACCGCGATATCCACGCCGAATTGGCCAGGATTTTTCGTCATGCCAAAGAGCATCGGATAGCTCGCCATGACGTTGAGCGCGTCGGTGCTTTTGACCAGCTTTCCAATGCGAGACATCGGCTCGACAACGCCGTAGCGGTTCGGCGATTGGTATAGGAAAGACGCGGTGTCGCCATCGAGCAGCTCGGCGAGCGCGGCCTCGTCGAGCTGGCCTGTCTCGGCGTTGATCGGCGCCGTGACCAGCTCCACGTCGCGGCCAGCAAGGTAAACGCCGAGCACTTCGCGGTAGTCCGGCCAGAGGCCTTCGCTGACGACCAGCTTGCGCTTACCAGTGATGCGGCACGTCATCCAGGCGGACTCCGCCAGCGCGGTGGCGCCGTCGTAAACCGAGCAGTTGACGGCGGGCAGTCCGAGGAACTTGCCGAACAGAATCTGAAAGTCGTGCAGGAAGCGCAGGATGCCCTGCGCCATCTCCGGCTGGTAAGGCGTGTAGGCGGTCAGGAACTCGCCGCGCGTCGCAATGGCGTCCACCACAGCGGGCACGTGATGCTCGTAGGCGCCCGCGCCGAGGAAACTCAGGGTGTCCATCGTCGTCTCATTCTCCCCGGCGAGGCCGCGCAGATGGCGCTCCAGTTCCCACTCATTGAGCGCGTCGGGCAGATCGAGCAGTCCTTGCACCCGCAAGTGCTCCGGCACTTCCGTAAAGAGGTCGGCGATGGTTTCCTTACCCATCGCGGCGAGCATCTTTTGGCGATCTTCAGCAGTGTGGACGTTATAACCAGTCAAGATGGCTTCTGACATGATAAGTAAATCTCTTGAATATTTAGCTAAGGTCAAGAATGTAGCTTGAGCCATGCCCGAGCAATCCAGGTTAACTCGAACTAATCAGCAGTAGTGACGAGATCTCAGCAGAACCTGTATTGAAAAAGAAAATCACGGCAAAAGCCTTGAATCGTTGTAGAAATAAGACATCATACTAGCATGGATTTTTACCCCCTTATCCGCACATCTCTCCTTGCAGTAGCCACAGTTAGCATTGCGCTGACTTCCACAATAAGCGCCGCCACACTGAGCGGTTCCTTTTCCGTGTATGATAATGAACGCGTCGACTTGACCGCATTGGGCGATGTTGACTGGGCCTATTGGAACTACACCAACAGCAACGGAGCCTTTCAACCTGCATCCAATATTACTAACCGTAAAAATGGGGGCACTGCCATCCAAAGCCCAACGGTGATTGGTAGTGGTAACTTGCGTGGCTCGTCCAGCCTCACCGAAGTAGACATTTCCTACACCGACGGCACAAACCCAGAGACCGCATCAGGTAACAACATGTCTGGTATTTTTAGTTCGGCTATCGCGACCGCAGGCGCTGGGATCAGCATCGACATCGTTTTACCCGAGGCCGGGACGACCTACTACATCACGCTTTGGGGATCCGAATACGCCACCCAAACCAGCGGTGATACAGGCGGCATTTTCACTGCCTCGCTCTCAGGGGCATCCGACTACACCTACGACGCTTTTTACGGCGCCCCAACCATCCCCAAACCAAGCGGTGTTTACTCGATCGTCGCAGTAGCCGACAATAATAACGACATATTGACGCTGTCATATGTCCTTCCCTCAGAGACCAACACGAATGGGCATGTAATCTATGATGCGCTAACAGTATCCGCCGTGCCGGAGCCAGCCGAATACGCCCTCGTGATTGGCTGCGCCGCGTTGATCGGATTGATCATTCAGCGCCGCCGCCAGCGTAATTAAGCACAGGCCGAAACTGTAGAGCACGTTTCTGGATCAACTGATGAGCGCTGTTGAGCGGTCTTCCAAATAGCATTGCAGCAAAGACCATGGCTGGCTATGCTCAATGAAACGACATCAGCAATCCCATTAAAAAAGCATACAAGATGAATACCCCTCTGTCTTCTGTTTGGTCTATCGCGGCACTGGCAACCTTCAGTGCGTCACTCTCCGCCCAAATGGTCATCAACGGCGATTTCTCCAATGGCATCGTCGGGGAAGCCACGACCATGAGCGGCTCTGCACCCGATGTAGGGGGAGACGGCAGCCCCATCGACGACGGCTGGATTGAAGGAAGGCCAGGCGATGTAAACTGGATCGTAGGCTCTGGCAGCGCTTCACGCAGCGGAGCCGAGGCCAACCCATTCAACCCAATCGGCATAGGGCAACTTTTTTCAAACCCTGCAGAAGGCGGCTTTGCCAATGGCGAAACCATCACCTACTCATTGGACTACGACCTGGATAGCTACACTGGCAGTTTGCAGGCAGTTCTCTATGGCGTAACCGGACCACGCGACGGCACGAGCTGGGCAACCTTTACCGGAGAAGGCATTAATCTGAACGCAGGCGTCGGTTTACCCGCCGGAGGCGCTAATTACTCATTTACATCCCTGATCGATGTAGATCAAAACACAATCACTGGAACCGGTATTTTTACGCAAAGCGTTACTTTAAGCGCGGACTACAGCTACTTCTTCGTGGGCTTTGCTGCCAACCCTGGCAATAGTTCCTCAGCCAATACATTGACGCTCAACAGCGTATCTGTAGCCGCAGTTCCTGAACCCGAAACCATGTCTGCCTGGTTCGGTGGAGCCATCGCTCTCTTTACTGTTTGGCGCCTGCGACGTCGCAGATAAGCAGAAATACTAGCCCTGTTTAATGGTAAAGCGGCGTGCCCACTTGGCTTGATCGCCAAAGTCTACAAATAGTCCCGGGATAGCAAATGTGACTGGACTTGCCCAGTATCACAGCGTAGATGACGCGTATGCCTTCGAAATCCCCCAACTTCATCCTCATCCTTAACGACGATATGGGCTACTCCGATCTTGGCTGCTACGGCGGCGAGGTTCGCACGCCCAATCTCAACTCTCTGGCGGAAGGCGGCCTGCGTTACACGCAATTTTATAACACTGCGCGCTGTTGTCCCTCCCGCGCGTCATTGCTGACTGGTCTGCATCCGCACCAAGCCGACGTAGGTCACATGATGGGCAATGACGATGTCGATGGCTATCTTGGCGATTTGAACGCCCAGGCGGTGACCATTCCCGAAGCGCTCAAGCCTGCAGGCTACCGCAGCTACATGTCGGGTAAGTGGCATGTCACCCGCCATGCTGAAAATGACTCCCCCAAGCACAACTGGCCGCTGCAACGTGGATTTAACGACTTCTTTGGCATGATCGGCGGCGCCGCAAATTTCTGGCAAGTTCCCAGTCTCGCCGTAGGCAATGAGCTCATCGATCCGCTTAATACACCGGACGACTTTTTCTTCACCGACGCGATCAGTGACCACGCCATCAGGCAGATCACCGAGCACTCCGCAGACCACGACGACCAGCCCTTTTTCCAGTACGTAGCCTTCACCGCGCCACACTGGCCGCTCCACGCGCACGAGGAAGACATCGCCAATTATCAAGGCCGCTTCGACGCAGGTTGGGACCAGCTCCGTGAAGAGCGCCTACAACGCATGATCGATCTGGGCATTATCGATGAAAGTTGGGACCTGACCGACCGTGACCCCGAGGTAGGTCCCTGGGCAGACCAGCCACACAAAGATTGGGAGGCCCGCCGTATGGAGGTCTACGCCGCACAAATCGAGCGCATGGACCGCGGCATCGGCCGCATCATTCAATCGCTCAAAGACACAGGCCAATACGACAATACCGTCATCATCTTTCTCGCCGACAACGGGGGCTGTGCAGAGGAAATCGGCGCCGACTGGTCCAGCGGGATGATCGGCAAAAGCGCCACTGAGTTTACCCGGGATGGACGCCAAGTAAGATTCGGCAACACCCCAGATATTTGGCCCGGAGCTGAGGACACCTATGCGAGTTACGGCGTGCCATGGGCCAATGTCTCCAACACCCCCTTTCGCCTCTACAAGCACTGGGTGCACGAAGGTGGCATTTCCACGCCATTCATTGTCCACTGGCCAGCAGGCATTGAGTCCCAAGGGGAACTTCGGACGCAATGCGCACAACTACCCGATGTCATGGCGACCTTCCTCGACCTCGCAGGCGCCGAGTATCCAACCGAACGCCTTGGTCAATCCGTCAAAGCGCTCGAAGGCTTCAGCATGGCGCCCACCTTTAAGAATGATGACTTCGACCGCGACGTCCTCTGCTGGGAGCACGAGGGCAATCAAGCCATTCGCCGCGGTAAATGGAAACTAGTCCTCCGCCACCCAGGCAACTGGGAGCTCTTCGACATGGACGCCGACCGCACCGAGATGCACGACCTCGCCGCCGGGCACCCTAAACTGGTCGCCGAATTAGCCGAACTTTGGCAAAATTGGGCGACCCGAGTAGGCGTGATCGACTGGGACGAACTTTGCGCCATGCGCAATGCCGCGATCGACAAAGGCTAACCAGGAGGTAGCCTCAAAACTCTTTTCCAGGAAGAATCGAACCTGCTTAATCCGGGACGACCTTATTAAGCGGGTATTCGATGATCCCCTCGGCGCCATGCGCCTTGAGGCTGGGAATAATTTCGCGGACCACCTTTTCATCGAGGACAACTTCCAAAGCCACGTAATTCTCGTCTGTCAGTTGGGAAATGGTCGGGTTGCGCAAAGCGGGCAACTCCTGAAGAATGTCCGGCACCTTGCTTTTCTCGATGTTTAACTTGAGTCCGACCTTCTTATTGGCTTCAAGCGCGGAGGTTAGCAGCAGGGCCATGCTCTCGATCTTGGCGCGCTTCTCTGGATTCGCCCAAGCTTCCTTGTTGGCGATGAGCTTCGTGTTGGTTTCCAACAAAACGTCAACGATGCGGAGCTTGTTTGCACGCAGAGAATTGCCAGTCTCCGTCAGGTCCACGATCGCATCGACCATCTCCGGCACCTTAACTTCGGTGGCGCCCCAAGAGAACTCCACATCAGCATTCACTTCGTTCTGCGCCAAATAGCGCTTCACAATGTTGACCACCTCGGTCGCAATCAGCTTGCCCTCCAAATCCTTTACGGTCTGGACCGGGGAATTTTCCGGCACCACCAGCACCCAGCGACTCTTGACATTGGATGCGCGGCTATAGATCAGATCGCAAACTTCGACGACATCCGAACCGTTTTCCACGACCCAGTCATAGCCGGTTAAACCACAGTCGAAGAACCCATGCTCGACATAGCGACTCATTTCCTGGGCGCGGATGAAGCGCCCGTCAAGCTGCGGATCGTCAAATGAAGGACGGTAAGAGCGCGAGCTTTTCGCGATCTTATACCCAGCCTTGCCGAAAAGCGTGAGGGTGGATTCTTCCAGGCTGCCCTTGGGCAAACCCAGCATGATAAGCGGTTTTTCTGATGTCACAACCCCCGCATGACAAACCGCAGCAGGCCACTCAGACAAGCTAATTTTGCTTTGCCTTCGTCTTTGCGGGCAATAGTCTGCGCATAAACGATTTATATCCACGCCAAATTTTGATGAAACAGCCCACACCATTGCCCCCCGGTAGCCAAACGCCAGGCTTCGCTTTCCAGTATGCCGATGGTCAGCCTGGGCACACCGACCAATTAACTCAGCTCTATCTGGTCTATTTCTACCCTCGCGATGATACGCCAGGTTGCACCAAGGAAGCGTGCGCCTTTCGGGACGTCTTCGCCGAATACACGCAGGCGGGCATCACTGTCATTGGCGTCAGTTGCGATGATGAGCAATCGCATGATAAATTTCGCCAGAAATACAGCCTACCCTTCCCCCTGGCTGCCGACACCGACCAAGCCCTGGTTAAAAGCTTTGGCGTGTGGGGGTTGAAAAAATTCATGGGCAAAGAATATGAAGGCATCCACCGCATGTCTTTCCTCCTCAGCCCGGATGGCGTCGTGCTGAAAACTTATCCCAAAGTAAAACCGGAAGAACACGCCGCCGAAGTCCTTCAGGACGCCCAAGCACATCTATAAAAACATCATGCCGAAAGAAGCCAAGCCTCTCATCCTTATCTGTGAAGACGAGATAGAAATCGCCGAGATGGTTGCCGACCATCTCGAAAGCGAAGACATGCTGCCCCAGATGTTTCACCGGGGCGAAAATGCGATTCGCTTCCTAAAGAGCAATCACGCCAATCTGATGCTGCTCGACGTCAATCTCCCCGACACCACTGGCTTTCAGTTAATCGAGGAACTTCGTCAAAACAACATTCAGGTCCCGATCATTTTCGTAACCGCCCATAACTCCGAAGTCAGCAAGGTGAAGGGACTCGATTTGGGCGCTGATGACTACTTGACCAAGCCGTTCAGCCTACCGGAGCTCACTGCCCGCATCAAGGCGGTGCTCCGCCGCACCGAGACAGCCAAGGACCAGCACATTACCAACAACGTGGAAATCACGGAAAAGCCATTTGATTTCTGTGGCGCCAATGTGAACCCCACACGCATGGAAATCGAGTTTCCCGACGGCGACAGCGAGAAGATTGGCCGCAAAGAACTGGGCATCATCTCATACTTGGTTTCCTACCCAAACACGGTGCTCACACGCCGCAGCCTGATTCATGCCGTCTGGGGCGTCCATGCAGACGTCCGCAGTCGCTCACTTGACCAATACGTGGTGAAGATTCGCAACCTTCTCTCCGCCCACGAATGCAACACGGATATTTTCCGGACAGTGCACGGCGTTGGCTATATCTACGACCCACAATAGGAACCCGGATCGGGGAAGCTTACCCCAAACCCAAACCATAGCGCTCGTAAGCTTGATCGGCCGAGTTTTTCATCTCCATCGACTCCAAGAAATCGATCAGCTTGCGCATGTCCACCTGCGCACGCTCAATAGTGCCACAATCGAACGACGTATCCAAGCGGACCAGCTCAACATTGCGACGGAGATTATCCGCATTGGTCGGCAAAAGCTCTCGAAAACGCGGGGGCTTTATATCAGCAGCCTGGGCAATCGTATTCTCAAGCGAACCATATTCATTGAGCCACTTGGCTGCCGTTTTTGGCCCACACCCCTTGAGTCCAGGAATGTTGTCTGATGCATCGCCAATCAACGCCAGGTAATCCACCACAAGCTCGGGTCCAACCCCGAATTTTTCAGTAACCCCGGCAGCATCCAGCTTGCGCCAACCAATTCGTGGATTGGCGGTTGGGGCTGGCAAGAGCTGACTGACCGTTCCACCTACGCACTGACTCAGGTCTTTGTCTGCGCTGACAATAACGACCTCATGCCCCTCACGAGATAGCCGAAGCGCCGCCGAGCCAATCAGGTCATCCGCTTCCACTCCCAACTGCGAACGAACCGGATAGCCAAGCAATCCCGTGAGTTCGCGAATCATTGGAACCTGCTGAGTAAGCGCTTCCGGTGTTTCATCGCGGTTCGCTTTGTAATCCGGCAAAATTGCCAAATGCCGATCAGAGCCACCCTCATCGAAAAAAACAGCAATAATATCAGGCTGCTCCAGATCCTCCAACTTCCACATTGCTTTGACCCAGCCGTGCAATGCCCCAGTCGGCAGGCCATCTGAGCGAGTCAGGTCCGGTAAAGCATAGTAACTGCGGAAAGTCAGGTTATAACCATCAACGAGGAGTATCTTACTCATGTCATTCAGTAAGCCGGGACCATCTGTGATCTTCCAGCATGTAATGCAATTGGACAAAAAAAGTCCCCAGCTGCATTGGCAGGCTGGGGACTGAAAGAATGTTGCTTTCGCTTACTCGTTGATCGAACGGCCTACGCCGCCACCAGGAGTCACGACAACCGGGCTTTGGAAGAGCGAATTTGCTTCAACCGAACCGATCGACTGGCGTGCAGGCGAGCCTCCGGGGGAAATCAGGTTGGCGGTCACGAAGATCAGGAGGTTGCGCTTCTGAGCGGTTTCACCCTTGTTCATAAACAAACGGCCGAGGAAAGGAATGTCGCCGAGAACTGGCACCTTGTCTTCAATCGTTTTGATTTCTTCGCGGGTCAATCCACCGATAACCACCGTGGCGCCATCGAAAATCGTCACTTCCGTGCGAACTTCGCGAGTCGAGAAGATCGGCTGGTAGAAACCAGAGGGAACCGTCACGGTTGTGCCACCAGCGATAGCGACTGAAGGACCACCATATTCAACGAAGCCTTCGAATTCGGTTACACGTGGCTCAAGCTTGAGCGAAATGTTATCGTTTTCTTCAACCGTAGGCGTCACTTCCATTTCCACACCGATGTTGCGAACCGAGAAGTCTTGCGGCGTTCCCGCAGTGATCGCGACAGCAGAGGAGCCACTGGAGCCACCAATTGTTGTAGTGCTGGAAGCTGGTGAAACTTCGGCTTCAATGTCACCGTAGTTTTCAGGATAACGAAGTTCCTGAGCAACGACGATCTGTGCAGTGCGGCCTGAGAGAACGGTCAGCTTGGGAGCGCTCAAGAGATCGCTACCTTCTTCGCGAGCCAACGCATTAACTGTAACGCTCAGGTCTACACCTTCCACGATTCCCATGAATGTACCGGCAACACCACCAAGCGCGCCAAGGTCAATTACATTCGGGATCGATGGAGAACCGGCAGCGATCGAATCGTCAGGTTGACCAAGCTGCTTAATGACAATGTTGGAGTCTTCGGTCTCGGTGCTGAACACATTAGCCAGCGTTTGGTTGCTTGAGCTGATGCCCTTCGTCGTGGGTGAGTTCGGATTTGCGATGCCCCAGTTGAAACCAAGTTCATCAAGATTACCCTGAATAACGTCGAGGAACTTCGCTTCGATTTCGACCTGCTTGGTTTGGTCGTAGCGGCGCAGAATGTTGCGCATTTTCTCGAGGTTCTTAGGGGACTGCGTAACGATCAACTGAGTGCCGTCAAATACGAGACTGGCGCCCGGCTCATCAAAGTTAATGCCCGCACGGCTGAAGAAGTCGCGGATTGCTTCTTCTTCATCACCACCGGAAGGACCGCTGGGTGCAGCTGGAGCCGAGAAAGGATCGCTAACAGCCGAAGAGCTGCTGCCAGAGTCACCGCCACCACCAGTCAGGCGAATGATGGTTTGACGTCCAATCGGGAAGAATTCGGTTTCGAGGAGTTGGCCTTGTTCGTTCCCAGGGGAAACAATGACGGTTTCGTCGCTGATATCCCATGTGAAGCCAACTGACTCCGTGGCGAAATCAAGGATACGGTCGAGGGACAAGCTACGCAGTGTGATGTTTACACTCGGGTCGCGTCCATTGTTATTGAAGAGAACAATGTTCACGCCGCGATCTTTGTCTTCAGCGTTTACATCCGGATCGTATTCTACTGAAAGCTCGGAAAGAGTTTCAATCACGCGGGAAAGCGGCACACTGGAGAAACTGACACGCGGAATGTAAATCGACTTCAGCTTTTCTTCGATTGGGCTGATAGTGGGATCTGACGTGATGTTAGTCTCGAGGTCATATACTTGCGGACGCTGCCAACCACGTGAAACCTCTTCAAGCATTTGGTCGCGGGTCTTACCATGGTCGAGCCAAGCAGACTTGCGCACTTGCTGCATGATTTCCATCTGCAGAGACTTTGCTTCGGCGTTGATAGGATCGCGCGCTTCCACTTCACGAAGCTTGCTTTGAGCGCCTTCGTAGTCACCGTAAAGCATCATCGCACGGGCGGTAACGAGTAACTGATCAGTTGTCTTGACACGCTGAACATATTCCGGGCTGAGCTTTTCCGGGTCTTGACGCCAAGGATCCATCTTCAGCTCCTCAACCTTCTCTTCGTAAGTGGCCAAACGGGCGTCTTCACCAAGCGTATCGCGGTAAGCCAAGGCGGCAGCTTCAGCAGCGACTGCATTGTGCTCCTTAAGGGCCTTCTTGCCAGCAGCGAGGATGATGTCGCCACGTGCAGTGCGGAGATCTTCAATGATAAACTCTGTCGCAGTTGATTCCGGGATCGATTCCTGAGCGGCGGCGAGAATGGCGTCTGCTTCGTCGCTACGGCCATTTTCCACCAGCACTTCGGCGTCGGCGATAGCTTGCTCACCACGAGCAATAGCCGCTTGCTGCTCAGTTGCAGCTGACGCCATCAAGTAGTCCACATCATCGCCACCGGTGAGGATGACTTCCGTAGTCGTTTCAGTGCCATCACTGTTGCTCATCGACACGACAGTCGTGCTGTCGGTTACGGAAATATCTTTGGGCGTGTAGTCGGATACTCCTGCTGCCTGACCATAAACGGTAGGCTGGCCAGCATTCTGGCGCTCAATGTCCTTATTAACAGCGTCAAGCAGACGCTGGACATTCTGGTCGTCCGGATTTTTCCGAAGCAGTTCTTCCAGATTTGCCTGTGCCGTCATGAGTTCACCGGACTCACGAGCGCGGAGTGCGGTCGCCATCAGGCGGATTTTTTCTTGAGTTTCGCTGCTCTGTGCATGGACCTCAGAGACACTGAGGCACGCCGATGCGACGAGCGTTGCAGCGGCGAAGGTGGAGGCGAAGCGATGGAGTTTCCGGAGTCGTTTCATGGTTCTTAAGTTAGCAAGCAACGGCAAGGAATTGCACGTCGTTCATAAAATTAGCATTTAGGAGTATCACTTAATTCTGAAAAATACTGTCAAAAACACCGGAATTTTCATCCGATGAAGAAGATTCTTCTGAGTCGTCGGTTTCAGTGGGAGCCATATTCTCCTGGGAGACCGACTTGGCAACGGTTAGGGTTTTGGTTTCAGTGGGACTGTCATCAGCAAACGTTTTTTCGACGGTAGCCGATTGCTTGTCAAAATCAAAGTCAAGTAATTTCCAGGTGACATCTCCCACCGTTTCGCTATCGCCCTTCTCTTCCCAGACAATGGTTTTCGCTGGGTATGGGCTGACGGTATCGAAAGTCAGGTCGAACGAATTGGGCACGTAAAGACGCTCCTCTGTGGTCAGCACGATCAATTCGCCACTGACGCCATCGCGAATGGTCACACGGGGAACACGGCTGATCAACCCTTCTTCGGTGACAACCTTTTCCACCACGAAGTCGACGATCTCTACATCGTGCTCGGTGAATTGATCGCCCACCTTACCACGGAAAGCCTGATCGCTCTGGTAATTGAATAACGAAACCGTAGCGTCCTTATTCTTACCCGAAAGCCCTTCAAAATAAGCTTCTAACTGAATACGGAACAACTCCCGTTCGATACCGGCAAAACGCAGACCAAACGGTGGGACTTGCTCCTCACCGCGTGGCGGCTGGAAAATAAATGTCTTCGTCGATTCGTCCCACCAGATTTTCGGCGGAGTGAATACGTCATAGAGTTCAAGCCCATCGGCATCCTGCGCCTCTGGCTCACCCCAATGTGCGCTGGAGGGAGTAAAGTCAGCGGCCTGAAAGGGCTCGTATGCTTCGCCAAAAGGCTGCTGGTTAGCGCCGGAGCTGGCCTCTACTTTCAGGGTGGTGTAATAAGCTGCGCTGCCGGCCAAAGCAAGGACGCCAACGGCGAGAATAATTTTGTCGTAAAAGGCGTTCATCGTGATTATTCCTCCTCCTCTCCGTTACTGGCGCTGTCGCCGGAAGACTTGGATGGTTGATTGAGTTTGACCGTAATGTATTCCAAAACGACCGTGAACTCGGATATGTTATCCTCAACGATCGGTTCACGATCCGGGTCCGCATTAGACTCTTCTTTCTTATCCTCTTGAACGCCAAATGCGCCGAAGATCGAAAGAGGATCATTCTTGGTCTGAGTAGACGCTGTTTTCGTGCTCTTTTCGAGAGGCTTCACTTCTACGGAACGAACGACCAGCGGAATCTCAAATTCTTCGATTTGCTTAAGGAATGATCGCAGGTTTTCGGTCAAGCCGGTGAATACGATCTTGAATGGCAGCGTCTGCACTGCGTCTTGAACATGCGCAGTCTCCGTGCCGATGCGAAACTCGTCGGATTTCAACGCGGGCCCCTTGTTGGAGCTAGTGGTGTTGCCAGTCGGCTTGACCATCAGAGCTTCGATCTCCTCTGGGCTACGCACCACTGCCACAATGCCTTTCGGCCGCGTATTGAACAGCTTTCGGAGGATGTAGGTGAGAATTTCCTTTTGACGGTTTACCAAGGCAACATCGTCGTCGGCCGGCGGTTCACCGGAGTCAATATAACGACTGAAGCCGAAAGCGAAGTTATCCGGGAGTGAAGTGCTGGGAACAGGCTTGCCCTCTTCCTTCAGCTTTTCCACTTCGGTGTCACTGATATCAACGGGCACTGTTCGCGAGGCGACTTGTGCGAATTCGTTGCGATAAGCGCGAAGCTGGAACAACATTTGCGTGCCACTGGAAGGCGGAGTCGCCTTGAGCAGCCCTGGCTTGGTTCCCAGAGTGGACTTAATGCGCGCATCCAATGCGTTGGTGAGCGACGCGACGTTTTCCTCCGCGGACTGGAGATTTTCTTCGGTCGGCGCAGGGCTAAGCGACAATGCTGCGTTGAGTGAGTTGCCAGCGCTTTTGAGCGTCTTCTGCTCTTTGTCCACTTGGCCCTTCAGAACGAAGAACATCGCGATCCCGCCGATGAACAGCAGTATGAACAGCACGAGGAGCGCGCTGAATACCGGATTCTGTTTCAATTTATTCATGTGGGCTTAGAGAGGGCGTTCGGGGTTGATGACCAAGGAGAAGTCGAACTTCAAAATGCGCGGATCGCTTTCATCGAAATTCTGGTCCTTCACGTCGCTGATAAATTCGGAGGCCTTGAAACTTTCGAGCAATTGATTCACTCGTTGGTAAGCCTGTTCGTAGCTTTCGGTAGGATTGGTTGGGTCCCAATTCTTAATAAGCAGGCGACCGGAAAGGTCGAGGTCGCCCGAAGTTGCGCGGTCAAGCTTGAGATCTTCGAGCCATACATCCTGCACTGCCTGGAGTCGTTCCTGCAAATCGCCAAAAAAGGCGATCCAGTTCGAACGCGAATTCACCAGACCTTCGATGCTGGAAATATCCGCCTTCAGCTTTTCGGCCTGCTCCTGCAAACTAAGGATCTCGGAATGCATGGACTGCAAAGGCGGAGACTTGCCCTTGAGCACCTTGGCCTGCTTTGCATAGGCGTCCTTCGCTTGGAGCTGTCCGAGAATCGGCGGCACCGTAGCCAAAGCCAAACACGCCGCGCCGATCAGGATGAACGGCTTTTGCTTGGCAAACCGCATTTTGTCCGCGAGTTGCTGTGGCAGCAAATTAATGAAAACTGCGTCAGAATCCACCATGCGGGCAGCTTCGCCAAGCGCTTCACTGAGCACGTGCTGATGCTCTTCGAGTGAAATGGCGTCAACACTGCCGCCCACTTCGATGCTCGAAATCGGGTCAAAGAACTGAACCGGCATGCGCTGAGATTGCTCAAGCTGTTCGGCCAAGCCTGGCAACAAAGCGCCGCGACCAGTCAGGATAATGCGCTTGGGCGCTGCGGCGCTTTTCTGACGTCGGTAATTAACAATCGAACGCGTAATTTCCTGGCTAAGCTTCTTCTGGAAATTCTGGGCGTTGGTCTGGAGAATCTGAGCGCTAGGGTCGTCTGCGTCGATGCTCGTTTGGCCGGAGAAAAACGCGATTTTGACCTGCTCCGCTTCGACAAAGCTCTTACCCAAGCTGTCCGCGAGATTCTGCGTCAGCGTATTGCCGCCCAGCGTGATGTTACGGATGAAGAAGCCCTGCTCATTAATGAAGAGCAGATTCGAAGAACGGGCGCCGATGTTGATCAGCAGCGTGTCTTCCTCGGCATCAGGATAGCAGTATTTGTAAGCGTTGTAATCGAGAATCGAAGCCGCTTCCACGTCGAGTGGCGTGATGCCGCTCTTGCGCATATCGGTGCAGAAACCGTTGATCACATCGCTCTTCACCGCGATAACAACCACTTCAGTCTCCACGCCGTCGTCAGCGATCACTTGGTGGTCCCAGACGACTTCGTTTAGCGGGAATGGAATTTTGTTTTGTGCTTCGAAAGCGATAATCTGCGCTCGCTTGGACTCATCAACGTGGGGCACATTGATGAGCTTCGTCAGCAACTGATATCCGGGAACAATCAGCGTAGCTTTATCGCCTCCCTTGACCTGACTTTTGACGCTACGCACGGCGTCCATGACGGCGGGAAGCCATTCATTTTCGTCGGTAAGGTCGTATGCAAGGTCCTGGTGGGCGAAGCTTTCCAGCACTAAGCCGTTGTTGCGTTCGCTAAAAACCGAAGCGGTCACGTGACCGGCTCCGCAATTAATAATAAGTTTCTTAGCAGCGCTCATGAACGAGGAAAGGGGCCATTTGAAAAGAGATTAGAATCGGCGCAAGCATAATCAAAATGCCGCACTTGAGGAATGTATATCACTATCAAAGAGTTAATTCTCTTCAATTCTGATAAAAGGTGGACGATCTCTGCCACGTTCCCGGTAACCATTGCCCGAGAGGTATCCGGGCAGCAGGACTCCTTCAGTCGCACTGGAAGCCAAGCTCATCATTTTATCGACTGCTTGCTTGCTAGTCAGGTTGCTTGAGGTGCGGTTACGAGAATTTTTCCCGGTGAGTGGAATTTCAGAACCGTCAACGCTCAGGTTGATCAACCAGAACTCAGGCTCTTTGTTCATGTTGTCTCGCTGGGCGATATCATAAGGAAGCCAAAAACCAATTTTTCGCTTTTGCTTCACTTCCATAGTCGCGATGGCGACAGTCGATTTGTGGAAAAGGAATTCACCAGCCTTGATCGGATGCGGATACCCAATGATCACTTCAACTTCGATGTTATCGAGGTATTTTGGATTCACGGAAGCCTCAGTGGGCGCCAGCGCCGTGAGTTCAATCTCAAAGAGGTAATCATCGTATGAGCCCTCCTTGCTATAAAATTTTGTATTTGAAACGGTGACAGGCTCATT
Source organism: Cerasicoccus frondis (assembly GCA_031296915.1). Taxonomy (GTDB): domain Bacteria; phylum Verrucomicrobiota; class Verrucomicrobiia; order Opitutales; family Cerasicoccaceae; genus Cerasicoccus; species Cerasicoccus frondis. The sequence goes on from JAVDPC010000038.1 coordinate 21,010, forward strand.
CTGCGCCGATAAGTGCGGCGTAAGACCACCAATCAACATAGAAACGAGGATAAAGATAGAAACGATACGGGGATGCATCCACGATGGTAAAAGAGAATCGAGGAAGCGAATCAACAAGAAAACGTAAGGAAATCCAGTCTTTGGCCATTATTTCCACTATTTAATCAACTTGTTGACTAATATTTATGCAAAAACGTTGCTATGCCAGCGGGGAAACTTTCCGTTAGGCAGCGTGAGTGAATCCGAAAAAATCCTGCCCTTTAAAATCAGCGTCCTGGTCTTTTTACGGGGCGAAGATGGCCGCCTGTTAATGATCCAGCGCCGAAAATCTCCCAATTTCGGCTGTTGGAGCCCCATTGGCGGAAAATTGGAAATGGCGCAGGGCGAATCTCCATTTGAATGCGCAGTGCGCGAAGTCGAAGAAGAAGTCCGCCTGAAAATTCAAACCAGCGACCTACACCTGTTTGGTTATGTCTCCGAAAAAGGCTTTGAAGGCAACGGGCACTGGCTGATGTTTCTTTTTGACTGTAAAGCAAATATCCCCGCCCTCCCCCCGGAAATCGATGAAGGCAGATTCGCCTTTTTCACCCGCGAAGAAATCAATCAGATCAAAATCCCCCCCACCGACCACCAACTGGTCTGGCCCTACTACGATACCCATCGTGAGCGTTTCATTGCTCTGCGCGCGGACTGCCATCCTGAACGAGATTTGGAAATTGTGGTTGAACAATCTTTATAGTGTGCGAAACTGCGCCGCTTTCTCGTATAAACCGGCCAACGCCGGGGCATACGCGAACGTCCACTCGAACGATACATCCATCCGAACGATCACCACACCGTGACCGCCAAAAAAAAGTCGAAAAAATTCACCAAAGCAGAACGCTGGCAAGACGTTGACGTCCACGAGCTGGCCAAGCTGGAGATCAACCAACGCCTGAGCGCGGAAGAAAAAATCCGCCTGTTCACCGACATGGTGCGCATCCGCCGTTTTGAAGGCCGCAGCCTCCGAAGCTATCAGGAAGGCAAGATCGGCGGCTTCCTTCACCTCTATGAAGGCCAGGAAGCCTGCGCCGTTGGCACCATCTCCCTGCTCGGCTCTGACGACCACGTGATCACGGCCTACCGCGACCACGGTCACGCACTCGCCGTTGGCATGGGCATGAATGAGTGTATGGCGGAAATGTATGGCAAACACACCGGCTGCTCCAAGGGTAAAGGCGGCTCGATGCACTTCTTTGCGCCAGATAAGAATTACTGGGGCGGCCACGGCATCGTCGGCGGTCAGATTCCGCTCGGCACGGGCCTTGCCTTTGCCCTCAAGTATCAGGGCAAGAAAGGTTGCTGCCTCGCCTACATGGGTGACGGCGCGATCAATCAGGGCGCAGTTCACGAAGCCTATAACCTTGCTAGCCTCTGGGACCTGCCCGTGATCTTCATCATCGAGAACAACGCTTACTCGATGGGCACCAGCCAGGCTCGCTCCTCCGCTTACCCGGAATGCCTCGCCCAGCGCGCCGAAGCTTACGGCATGGAATGGGACACCGTAAACGGCAACATCCTTTACGACGTCCGCGCCAAGACTTACGAGGCCATCAAGCGCGCTCACGAAGAGTCTCGCCCAACCGTCCTGGAAATCTTCACGTATCGCTACCGCGGTCACTCCGTGGCCGACGCCAACCACGAAAAGTATCGTTCCAAGGACGAAATTTCCGACTACAAGGAGAACAAGGATCCGATCACCCTCCTGCGCAAGCAACTCGTGGAAGAAGGCGTCCTAACCGAAGAACAGGCGAAGGAAATCGACAAGGCCGCTAACGCAGAGGCAACCGCCGCTGCTGAATTCGCGGACAAGTCTCCCTTCCCGCCCGCCGAGTCCATCCTTGAGGACACCTACTGGAGCATGGACAACAAGGGACAAGACTCCGCCATCGATGAACTCAACCAAGGCCGCTTCATCTTTGAAGACGGCGGCATCTTCGACAAGTAACCTTTAGACAGAATTAGCAATGGCATTAATTACTTACCGCCAAGCCGTCAAAGACGCGCTCGCCGAAGAAATCGCCCGTGACCCGAACGTGTTCGTCATGGGTGAAGAAGTCGCGCAATACAACGGCGCCTACAAGGTCACGGAAGGCCTCTGGGAGAAATTCGGGGACAAGCGCATGGTCGACGCCCCCATTAGCGAAGCTGGCTTCATCGGCTTGGGCATCGGCGCCTCGATGCTCGGCCTCCGCCCCGTCATGGAGTTCATGTTCTGGTCTTTCTGCTACGTGGCTTTTGACCAACTCCTCAACAACGGCTCCTTCTGCCGCTACATGTCCGGTGGTCTCATGAACGTGCCGATCGTCGTCCGCGGTCCCGCCAACGGCGGCACCAATGTCGGCGCGACGCACTCCCACACGCCGGAAAACCTTTGCGCCAACCACCCTGGCATCAAGGTCGTCTGCCCGTCTAATGCAGCAGACGCCAAGGGTCTGATGAAGACTGCCATTCGCGACAACGACCCGGTCTTCGTCATGGAAAACACCCTGCTCTACGGCCAGAAATGGGAAGTCCCCGAAGAGGAATACCTGATCCCGATGGGTAAGGCCAACATCCTCAAGGAAGGCAAAGACATCTCCCTGATCGCCCATGGCCGTGGCGCCATCACCGCCCTCGAAGCCGCTCAAAAGCTCGCTGAAGAATACGACATCGATGCTGAAGTCCTCGACCTCCGTTCGATCCGCCCACTAGATGTAGACGCGATCCTCCAAACGGTTAAGAAGACCAACCGCGTTGTCTACGTCGAAGAGAACAAACCATTCTCCAGCGTTGGTTCGCAGATCATCAGCATCATTCAGGAAGAAGCGTTCGATCACCTCGACGCCCCGATCAAGCGTGTCAACTCCATCGATGCGCCACAGATCTACTCGATGCCGCTCGAAAAGATCCAGATCCCGGACGCCGACCGCGTCATCAAGAAGGTTCTGGAAATCTGCTAACACGATCTGACTAAATTTTACAAAAGCCCGACGACGCGTCGGGCTTTTTTGTTGGGATTAACCCAGTTGCTCAAATGCAACGTCCAGGCGAGGCTCTAAAGCTGCCAGCTCTTCGGCCACCATTACAGCTAGTTCCCGAGCGCCCCGCTCGGTGAAATGTGTGCGATCATTGGCGCCCGGCACATCCACATTCTGCCCGCTGTTCAGGGTGAAATATGTGCTCTCCTCCTCGCCTAGCGCCTCGTAACGCTCGCCAATGCGCTCATAAAGGTCGATCAGCGAAACCGACATTTCCTGCGCCACACTTCGCATCGATTCCACGTAGGGCAAGAGCTCCCGCGTCAGCCTGCCATCTGCATCAAATGTGCGCCGGTGAGGCGGCGTCACCAGGATCGGCAACGCGCCTGCTTCCCGGCATTCCCCGATGTAACGGCATAGATTTTCCCTATAATCCGTCTCGGCATCGGTCGATTCTCGAAGCCCTTTCTTATGTGAATCGTTGTGTCCAAACTGAATCAGAACAATATCAGGCTCCTCCGAGAGCAATGCATCCCAGAATCCATCTTCTCGAAACGTCTTGGTGCTGCGCCCGCAAGCTGCGTGATTGGCAATGCGAACATTGCTGAAGCACTCGCCGAGGTACTGCCCCCAGCCTCGGGCAATGTCCGTTTCAGCATATGCAGCCACGGTGGAATCACTGGCCAACGCCAGATGTATCGTTGCCTCACTCATCGCGCCTCCACCAGATGCAGTTCGCCAAAAGGCCTTTCAGGATAAGTCGCCAAGTATCGACTCAATCTCTTTTGCATCTCAGCAAGCACCTTTGAGTAGCGTGGATCGTTCGCCAAGTTTCGCTTCTCCTCCGGATCCTGTGCCAAATTGTAAAGCTGGTCCTTGACGTAGTAAGAATCTGGCCGACGCCTTGCCTGCCAGGCGCCCAGGCTACTGTTCGTCCCCAAATAAGGCAGGTGCTCGGTTTCACCCAATTCAAAAGCGGCAACCGCCTCCTCTGGGTAACGCACTGCTATGTATTTCCAGTCGTCATGAATTACCGCGCGTGCATAACCATACTCGAAGTACAAGTCATCATGCCACTGCGAAGCGTCTTTATCCCTCCAAAGCGAGGTCAGGCTGCGCCCATCTACGCCTAAATCGGATTGAGGAGGAGTATCAGTTAAATCAAGAATTGTTGGCGTTAAATCCGTCAACTGAACCGGCAAGTTTTCAATCCCCTCAGGGATCCCTGCGCCGCTAATCACCAGCGGAATCCATACGCCATCTTGGTATAGCGTAGCCTTCCCCGGCAAGCCGTGGTCCGAAGTGAAAATGACGACTGTGTTTGCTGCGAGGCCACTGTCTTCTAGTGTTTGCATGACCGCCCCCACCCCATCGTCCAACCAAGTGATCGGGGCTGTCTCAGGCGCCAATCCGGCCGCCTGCACCCGAGCCATTACGTCAGCGCGCGCAGGTTGAACGCCCAAATGCTTTTCTGTGACTCCCTCGCCGGTCAAGCGCGGATCATCACCACGTTTCAACGTCTCAATCGGCTCAGGCACGTGGGGAATCGTTGAAGCCAAATACAGAAAGAACGGCTCCCCCTGGTGACGCTGAATAAACTCCACCGCTGCATGAGTCAGCCATTCCACGTTGTGGTTGTTTAGCTGGTCATGATGTAGTTCACGGGGATTCGCCCAGTAAATGGCGGCCGCTTCATCCCAACCGTCAGCTTGAAGTTCTTCGCGGAATATTTCCTGATTGTGCCTCAGCGCCTGATTGAATTCGGGGTCATCGAAGCTGGCGTCATGCGAATACGCCTGCAGCCCCATCGCGTAAAATCCAGGCGGAAACTTCCATTCGCCGTCGACTTGCCAACCGCACATCCATTCGCCCAGATGCCACTTACCAACCAAGCCAGTTACATAGCCATTGGCCTGCAACGCCTTCATGAGGTTCGGTCGATCACGCTCCAGCTCAATGGCCCGGTTGCTGGGACGGTTAATCGCGCCGGGCGGATTGCGCTTCAGGTATTCCGGGTGAGTGCAGCGCCCCGGGAATCGACCGGTTAACGTTGTGTAGCGGCTCGGAGAGCAAACCGACACCACCGTGTAAGCCTGCGTAAACAGCTGTCCCGACTCTGCAAGTTGGTCGATATGAGGCGTCAATGTCCTGCCGCCGTATGCGCCGACTTCATCGCGACTCAGATCATCCGCCATGATCAGAACAACATTTGGTCTTGCTGGGATTTGCGCCGCAGCAATCGACGAAAGCATTAAAAAGATGAGGGCGCCAAACTGTTTATATACATGGGGCATGAATTGCATTCCAACAAAGCCAACCAAAACGCGTTATGTCAACTTGCTTTAATCGCCCCGAAAAGCTTTAAGTAACCCCCAACAATTCGCTGGGGTTTCGCAGGCTAGTTGCCCACGTTCATTAACCTAAGTCCAAATCCAGGCCTTCCGCCGCTGGCGGGTCAAGCAGCCAAAGGACCTTGTGAGCATGAGCGCGCAAGAGGTGGACTGGCTTTTCGCGTGGATTGAAGTCGCCGTGAAAAGCCTGAAAAATTGCATGTTCCTTCACTTCACCACGCACCGTCACTACGATCTGTTTACAGCGTGAAAACCCCTCCGGCGTGATAGTGAGCCGCCAGCCTTTGCCGGGCCATTCGATTGCCGCAAAGTTCTCGTGGTGGTTGGAGCCAATCAAAGGGCAATGCGGATATAGAGACGCAGTGTGGTTATCCCCCCCCATCCCCAGGAAGCAAATATCAAAGCCGCGATGCGCACCAAATCGATCATTCCAGCGATGATTGAACTCGTCTGCGCATTCGTGAGGATTCAGGTCAACGGCCCAAGGCATTTTGTACTCCGTCGCCACGGAGAGTGGAGTCAGCATGCCTCGGTCCGCATGGCCAAAGTTGCTCTCATCGTGATTCAGCGGCACGCAACGCTCATCACTGGTAGACCAGACCACGCGGTCTTTCAGGTCAGAGGCAAGCGCCTGATGGTTGGCCGCCCATTCGTAAAAGGCTTTGGGCGTGGAGCCCCCGGTCAACCCAATAACGACCTCTCCTGAGGCATTCTTCAGGGTGTTTTTAATGAGGCGCATTGTCTCAATGTATATCGCCTCTTTGGGCAATACATGCACCTGCCCAAGATTGGTTTCGAAAGTCTTCATAGCAACGGGAGGGGGCTGGGGGTTCAGGGGTATGAATTCAGATAAAAGCGTCAGGCAAAAAACATCGCTTCCGACAATGCCTTGTCTCCAGAGAGTAATTTCACCTGCATGGGCGCACTCCGTCGGCCTTTGCCAAAATCAGCCGTAACCTGGGCGCCTGAGCCATCGGCCTGCAACGTCCAGAACAGGTGTCGCCCGTCGTTGTAGGTCCACTCCAGCTCAAGTAAATGTTCTTCCGGGCAATTGCCAGTGATGAATTCCACGCTTAACTCACCGCCCTTCGCGCAGCTTGTCAGGCATTCACGGCACCACTTAACCAAATTGACAGCTTCTCCCTTGTGGCTCACCTTGCCGCGAGCTTCCACCTTCTGCAGCCCGTCAATCAACCGAGTTGGCTCCACCGAGCTCAAAAACTGCCCCAAAGATTGACGCACCGGCAGCAAACGCGCCCAAGCAATGTCGATCACGCTTTCCGGGCGCGGCCAATCGATGTTGTCCAGCTTGTTGTCATCCTCCATCTCGACGGAAGAGTCAAAGATCACCCGACGGCAGCGCTTCACAAAATCCATATGTAGGTCGGTGATGCGCTCGGCAGGAATGCGGTTAAACCAATGATAGGTTGGCAGGTCATTTTCCAACCAAATAGACACCTGGCTGCTGAGAAAACCAGCTTCACGCGTCGGATAACCGAGGATAACCGCTTCCGTGCAGCATTGGTCGCGCATGGATTCGCCAATGTAGCACAGACTGAAAATCTTACCCTGTAGTAGGCGGTCACTACGCTCACGGCCCATCGGGCAAAGCGTGATGATGCGGCAGGGGTATTTCTGGGCAAACTCGATGGCGTCGTCAAAGCGAGCTTTTGCTTCTTCCAAAGAGGTTTTTAGGCCAAAGTGCAGGATAATGTTCATCTGCGAGGCGCGGAATTCGCTGGCGTTGCCCGCAGCGGGGTCAAACTGCGTGCTCCACATCGAAGACAGCATTGGCGAAACCTCAGAGACAGACATTTGCTGGCCCGGCATCACATCGAAAATAGTAGGCGGTTCGGCGGTGGACATGATCGTAGCCTAGCTCAATAACCCACCCGACGACAAGCATTTGTAGCAGAATTAACTCAATTTGATGATTCAGATCAGCCGCATTCATGGTTAGGATTAAAATCTTCACTCAATGCCGACATAGTTGGCCTTTACAGACACACGCCAAAAGTCAGAAACTGGCGCAAATGCTACAACGACTGCGACAGCTCATCACGCCCAAGGACGCACCCAACGATCGCGCGGCCCGTGGCGCATTGGGCGAAAAAGAGGCCGCAAAGCACTTAAAAACGAAAGGCCTGCGCATACTCCACCGCAACTGGCGAGCAGGCAAAGACGAACTGGACCTGATTGCCCTCGACGGCAAAACCTTCGTCTTCGTCGAGGTCCGTAGCCGCGCTGCCAAAGCGCTCGTGAGCGGCTACCACAGTGTCACGGCCAAGAAAAAAGCCTGCCTGCTCCGCGCTTGCCGCGCATACCTGCGCCAACAACGCCCACGCCCGACTCATTTTCGCTTCGATATAGTTGAAGTCAGGCTTGGCATTGATAAGGATTTGTCTATTCATCATTACGAGAACGTTCCGCTGTTCCCGGACAGCTTCATCTGAAATACCACTCACTATGTTAAATACGGACGCTTCCGAACGTCACCCTTTCCTGCAAGGTTTGAGCAAACACCGCGGCGCACCGCCCACGGCGATTGTTATTTTTGGCGCCTCAGGCGACCTTACAGCCCGCAAACTGATCCCAGCGCTCTACAACCTGGGCCTCGACAACCTGCTCCCGCGCGACTTCTACCTGATCGGTTACGGCCGCAAGCCCATTCCTGACGAAGATTTCCGCAACGATTCTGAAGCCGCACTGAAGAAGTTCTCCCGTCGTCCACTGAACGACGAACTGTTCCAGCACCTGCGCCCGAATATTTACTACCACGATGGTGGCTATGATGACCTCGCAGCCTTCGAATCTCTGCGCGAGAAAATGCTCGGCATCGAGAAGGACTTGGGGCGCGACGTGCAGTTCATGTTCTATATTTCAACTCCGCCATCGGTCTTTAAGCCGATTCTGGAGAATCTCGGCGCCAGTGGCCTCGCCAAACACGGCGAAGGCACCGACCTAGCCTCCAAGGTGATCATCGAAAAGCCCTTCGGTCGCGACCTCAAAACCGCACAAGAGCTCAACACCATCATCACCAACCAATTTGACGAAAAGCAGGTCTACCGCATCGATCACTATTTGGGCAAAGAAACCGTCCAGGACCTCATGGTGCTGCGCTTTGCCAATAGCATCTTCGAGCCGCTCTGGAACCGCAATTACGTAGAGTGCGTCCAGATCACCGTGGCGGAAAGCCTCGGCGTAGGCACGCGCGGCGGTTACTACGATCAGTCTGGCGCCACTCGCGACATGCTGCAGAACCACACCATGCAGCTCCTTGCGTTGACCGCCATGGAGCCGCCCGTCTCCCTGTCCGCTGAGGACATCCGCGACGAAAAGGTGAAGCTGCTCAAAGCGATTCAGCCAATGAAAACCGGCCCCGATGGCGATGTCGTCCGCGCCCAGTATGGCGAAGGCCTCATCGACGGTGAACGCGTTCCCGGCTACATGCAGGAAAAGGACATTCCGGCGACTTCCGCCACCGAAACTTTCGCCGCGCTGCGCATGTCGATCGACAACTGGCGCTGGCAGGGCGTTCCCTTCTACCTCCGTAGCGGCAAGCGACTCGCCCGACGCGTATCGGAGATCGCGATCCAGTTCAAGCAGCCCTCAGGCAGCCTGTTCAGCGATCCCGCCCGCTTTGACTTGGCCTCGAACACATTGGTCATCCAGATCCAACCGGACGAAGGCGTCACCCTGCTGATGAATTCCAAGATTCCGGGCCTCGAAACCCGCACGCAGCCGGTGAAGATGCACTTCCGCTACGCGACGACCTTTGGCTCGAACACGCCGGAAGCCTACGAGCGTCTGATCCTTGATGCGATGGTCGGCGACTCCACGCTCTTCATTCGCGGTGACGAAACGGAGACCTCCTGGAAACTTTACACGCCGGTGCTCGAACACTGGGCCGAATGCGGCCGCAAGGGCTTGGAAGAATACACCTCCGGCTCCTGGGGGCCTCTCGCTGCCGACCGCTTGCTCTGGCAGCGTAAGCACGAGTGGCGTCGCGCTGGTCCGTAGTCCATGTTTTGGGGCGCGATACAGCTGCTCGCCAACAGCTTTTTAGCCATCATCGCTGGCGCCCTGCTGGCCCAGCGATTCGCGCCTGACCTCAATTGCTGGACTGATCGTCTCCTGGCTGCGTGCCTGACCTGTTGCGCGACCATCGTCACTATGACGCTGGCGCTAGGCTATGCAGGCTGGTTGACGGCAAACAGCCTAACTCTGCTGTCTCTCGTTCTTGCCGTAAGCGCTTACCGATTGCGGGGCCCAAAGACATGGTGCTGGCGAGAGCTAACCTACGCCAAGCGTTGGCCAAAATCCTGGCAGAGATTGCCTTTATTCGATCGCCTCCTGCTGATTGTAATACTCTTGGCACTCTTGCTGCCTTTGCCCTTTGCTCTGTTGGTCGAGCCACTGGATCAGGACACCTTAAGTTATCGGCTAAGCCGTATTGCCACATGGCTTTATGAAGGGCGCCTTTCATGGCTGCATACCACTGATCCGCGCATGAATTACTCGCCCATTAATGGCGACCTGCTCATGCTGTGGATAGCCAGTCCTTTTCCGATCGGATTTCCTCTGGTCAAGCTCGTCCAATGGCTGGCGGGAACAGTGACCCTGCTGGTGGCGTACTGCATGAGCAAGCGCCTCGATTTCCCGCTCCGCTTACGACTAGCCGCCTGTTTGCTGACTCTGGCGGCGCCCGTTATCTACGCCCAGATGATGACGGCGCAAGTCGACCTGATTGCCCTGGCCATGATGAATGTCGGCATCTATTTTCTATTCCTACAAAGGCCCCACGCCTGGCTGGGCTGGCTCGGCGTCAGCCTGGCGATTGGCGCCAAGGCAAGTGTGCTCTTTTGGGGACCTGGCTTGGTCGTAGCCTATTACATCTACCTATGGCGTATAAAGCCCGGCCTGAAAAGACTTGCCCCCCAAGCGTTAACCGCTGGAGCCCTCATGCTGGTTTTTGCTGCGCCACGCTATATTGAAAACCAGATTCATTACGGACATGCGCTCGGTTCTGCAGATCATGTGCACGGTTACTCAGAAAGCAAAGATGGCGCGTTTTCCATGCAGCGTCTCCAGTTGGGGCTACTGGTCATGCTCAGCCAATCGACTGCTCAAGCTGATGACCTCCCCCCCCTTAACTGGGCTCTCAAGCCGCTGATGCAATACTGCATTGAGGCCATGCCGCAGACCAATGATCCGCACGCCGTCACTTATCGGCGAGGCTTCCTGGAGCAATACCTGGCTGGGAACATCCCTCGGCAGAGCCATATCTATGGCACTACTGGCGCACTGCCCTTCCTCATCTTTGGCATGGGAGCGCTCTACCTTTTCATCAGGCTGCTTCGCCGAGAAGCAAACGATGAAGACTGGCTCCTGACCGGACTGGCGATCAGCGTTCTCTTCTATGTGGCAACGTTAAACGGCGCCTTCATCTGGTGGCCGTATAATTCACGCTTTCTCTCGATGCTAGTTCCGCTCTTGATCGTAATCGGTCTTTATGCATTCCGCAATCAGCGGTGCGCGCCGTCAATCTGGGCCGCGATCAGCCTGGCGGCCATTGCCTGGACGGCTTACCTTGGCATGACTGCTGATGCGACAACTGGTTGGAACGGACTGCAGGCAAACACCAAACGCACGACCAGCAATCAAGTCCGGGCCCAGAAACAAATCGTCAACGAACTCTTGGCGGAGAATAGTCGCGTGTTAATCACCCTTCCGCTTTTTTCTCCCTCCTCAGCATTTTACCGCACTGGCAAGGGCCTCGAAATCGTTCACTTCCAGTTGGAAGATTCGACGCAGTTCAATTCTATCAGCGAGATCTTAAGTGAAATGCAGGCCGACTACTGGATCTGTTCTTCACATCAAAATCTAGAAATCATTCGCCACAATGGAATCAACATTTGGCAGTCTCCAGTCGAGGGAAGCAATGAGGTCTACCTCATCTTTGAGTTGGCGCAGCCAGACGGCACCAGAAATTAACTTGCCCGGATTCAAGCTCACTTTGATAGCCATTGACGGGAATAACCGCAGCCTGTAGCTACTCTTAATCTGTGCGACTTATCCTCTCAGCAGCCATCCTAGCGTGCCTTCCGCTTGCCGCGCAGGAGCCCGGAACGTGGGAAGACTTGGAGATCACCATCAACGTAATTGGCGGGGACGATGCGACGCCCAACGAATATCCTTGGATGGTTGGCGTAATGGACCGCACGAATCCCGATAACTACACAGGTCAATTTTGCGGCGGGGCGCTGATCCACCCATACTACGTCCTCACAGCAGCACATTGCACCGAGGGAGAGACCACCAGTTCGATGAATGTGCTCGTGGGAACCGACGACCTGGAATCCGGAGGCAGGCGGCTCAACATCAGCCAGATCATTGTCCACCCACTTTATGACAATGTGGAGTTGGACTACGATATCGCCCTGCTACGCCTGGCAACGCCAGTCACCGACATCGAGCCGATTGATATTTGTGACCAGGAGGAATGGCAGGTCGAAGGAACTATTGCGCGCATCATTGGCTGGGGGCAATACACGCTCGATGGATACTACACCAATCTGCTGCAGGAAGCCGATGTATCCATCCGCAACTACGACCAAGCCAATGCCGCTTGGCAATATACCCTAACGGATCGTATGCTGCCCGCCGTCGGCGAAGGCGGCATTCCGGACACCTGCTACAATGACAGCGGCAGCCCATTACTGGTCAAACGCCACACCGACGACGCCTGGGTCGTTGCCGGGCTGACCAGCTTTGGCGACGAATGCGGCAGTGAAGATCCCCCCGCGATTTACACCCGCGTGTTTCGCCTGCGCGATTACATCTACGAGTATATTTACCCCGACTTCGCAAACTACGCGGCAGTCTACAATCAATATGCCCTCGGACTCGACACCGACGGAGATGGCTACAGCCTGCTCGCGGAATACGGCTTTAACCAGAATCCCTACAGCGGTCTGTTGACCGGTAATCCCACCGCTGGCGTCGTCGAAATCGAAAATGAGACTTATGCCACGATCACGTTCAATCGACGGCGCTTCATGGACGACTTTGCTTTTAACCTTTGGCAGGCCCCAACGCCAACCGGGCCCTGGGAAAGCATCTCACTCGGCGCTCACACACTGTCCGTCACGACCCTGAACACGACCACGGAAGTCGTCACCGCCCGAGCCGACGCCCCCATTGGAAACGCGCCTTTCCTTCGCCTAACCTTCGAGCCCACTGGCAACCTGTAACGGGAGCTATTCGCAACCTCGCTCCAGTATCAAGTCATAGGCCGCAAAGCCCAAGCGCTCATAGAATGCAATCGCGTCACGGTTACTCGCTGAGACGCGAATACTAATCTTCTCGGCTCCGTTTTCCCGAGCCCAGGCACGAAACGCCTCGACCAATTGGCGCCCCACACCGCCACCGCGCACCGTCGAGCTCACAAATAAAGTCTCCAGTTCCGCCATCGGCGAGGGGCGACGATAACTCGCGCATTCACTCAGGCACCCCAGTGCGGCGCCGACTAACTCACCGTCGATCTCAGCGACCCAGCAAACGCCGTCCCCGGCTAGGCGTTCACGAAAAAACTCCGCCGCCTCCTCGCCTTCCGACCACCCAGCGTCGAGCGTCGGGTCAAACTGCAAGTCATGCGCGATGAGCTGGCGATCCAGCTCACGAATCGCATCAAAATCAGCCTCTTGGCCTAGTCGAATGATTACGTTTGGGGCGTTGTTTTTCATTGAGAATTTAGCAGAAAATGTCTGACTCTGTCGGCTTTAGCAATACCGACCATTGTCGGAAAAATGATTCCCTATTTATTCGTTACTGATCGGCCTGAAAAGTGGCCTAATCTCTTTCCCGCAGACTCTCTGGTTACCGCCCGTGATTATTTGACGGACCCGTCAATCGCGTCGCGGAAAGGCGCCCGCGTGATCAACCTGTGCGCGTCCTACCGCTACCAGAGCAAGGGCTACTACGTGTCACTCGTTGCCGAAGCGCGTAAGCACCGCCCGCTGCCCGCAATCGACACCGTGCAGGACACCAAGCTGCCATCGATCATCCGCCTGCTGTCGTCTGAGCTCGACGAAACGATGAAACGCGCGCTTTCCAGCCACGGCGGCAGTGCCTACGATTTGGAAGTCTTCTTTGCACGCACAAAGGAGAAAGCATTCGAACGCTTGGGCCGCCAGATTTTCAATCTGTTCCCAGCGCCGCTGCTCAAGGCGCATTTCCGCAAAACGTCGGACGGCTGGGCATTGGTCAACATCGACCTCGTCGCGCTCAGCGGCGTGGGGGAGGACTCTCGCGAATTCCTGGCCGACGCCATTCGCCACTTCATTCCACGCGGCCAGCCCAGCGCCCCACGCAAGCAGGCCCCGCGCTACTACCTCGGCATTCTTTACGACAAAGACGACCCAGCGCAAAAGGCGTCCAACCAGCGTGCAATTGATAAGTTCATCGACGCCGGGCGCAAAATGGGGATCGAGTGTGACCTCCTCGGTAAAGACGACTACGGCGACATTGCCGAATACGACGGGCTCTTCATCCGTGAGACGACCGCAGTCAACCACTACACCTACCGCTTTGCCCGCAAGGCCGAGCGCGAAGGCCTCGTGGTGATGGACGACGCACAGTCCATTCTCAAGTGCGCAAACAAAGTATTTCTGGCGGAACTGCTAGCCCGCCTGAAAATCCCCACGCCACAAACCTTTCTCTTCGACAAGGACATGCGCGACGCCGCCTTGGCGCAGATCGGCCTGCCCGTAGTCATCAAAAAACCGGACTCGTCCTTCTCCATGGGGGTCAAGAAAGCCGAAACCAAAGAAGAATGGCTGGCTGAAACCACCGCGATGTTCGAGTCGTCGGAGTTGCTTGTGGCGCAAAGCTTCACGCCTTCGGACTTCGACTGGCGCATCACCGTGCTCGGCGGCGAATTGCTCTTTGCATGCAAATACTTCATGGCGCACAAGCATTGGCAAATCTACAAGCAGACCAGCCAACGCAACACCCGCGCCGGACGATCCGAAGCCATCCCTCCCGGGCAAGTTCCCTCCAAGGTGCTGCGCGCCGCGCTCAGAGCCGCCAATGCGATTGGCCGCGGTCTTTACGGCGTCGACCTGAAGGAAGTGAACGGCGAAGTCATGGTTATCGAAGTCAACGACAACCCTAGCATCGATGCGGGCGTCGAAGACGAGCTTCTGCGCGACGAACTCTATCGCCGCGTGATGAGCGAATTTCTCCGCCGCATGGAGCAACGCACCGCGCTCAAAGCCTAACGACCATTCACGATGATACTGCCTGCTTACCGCATCGACGCATCCGGCATCCCTGGCGCTGGACAAGGCGTGTTCTTCACTGAGGCAATCAAGGCGGCTTCGGTCATTGTCTCGCCGGATAAAATAGACCGCACTTACACCCGCGCGGACTTAGACGCCTTCGGGCCCGACTCACCCGAAGACGCCGCCTCCGTACGTTGGTTTGAGGGCCACTACACGGTAAGCCTCGACTGGCCAGACGAGTGCTACATCAACCACAGCTTCACGCCGAATGGCCTTTGGCACCTGGGCTTTGTCTTTGCGCTGCGCGACATCGCTCCCGGCGAAGAGCTAACCATCGACTACCGTCTCATTGTTGGCGACCACGAGCGCCTGCCATTCGACGACGCCGAAACCGGCCAGCCCATCATAGGGCTCTCCTGGCGTGAAAACCTTCGCCAGACGACTGCGACGCTCGCCAAGTTGTTGGCGGATTAAGCTTTGAAACTTTTTCGCTAGCGGTGGGCGCCTAGATGAGTTTAGATCCCGCGTGACATGGCTTTGAAACAACTACTGCGCCGTGAAGTGATCATCGTGAGCCTGGTCACGATCATCACCACCAAGCTCTGGCTGATGGCAAAATTCGCGACCGTGCAACCGCCTGATCTCTGGCCGTGGCGCGGTCCATCACAATTGCTTGGCTTGCTGTCGCTGGTCTACATGGGACTGGCGCTCATAGCGGGCGCCCGCAGCCGCACGCTGGAAGGCGTTTTCGGCGGGTTGGATCGCGCGGTTAGACTCCATAAAAAGCTCGGCCGTTGGGCGATGATCATTCTATTTATCCACCTACTGCTGCTCATTCCACCATGGAAGGCCGCAGGCAAGCTCGTGGGCGATCTGTTTATTCCGTGGTATTCTCCCACCGCGCGCACACCAGACATCCTCGTTACCTACGGCTTTTTCCTACTGGCCTTCCTCGCCTATAACAAAAGCCTGCCCTACGCACGCTGGCTCGGTATCCATCAGCTCTTTGGCGCCCTTTACGTCTTCTTCTTTTTGCACATTATTTTTGTGCCGGGCTCGATCACTGAGTTTGAACCACTCAGCACCTGGATCGTCCTTATCGGCGCTGCGGGCAGCCTTTCCTGGCTTTACCGCATCCTCTTTTTCAAGCGCTTTGGCCCCCGCTACCGTTACCGCGTGGAAGCAGTTCAGCGCACGGCCAACGAATCATTCGACCTCGTCTTGCTGCCCACCGAACGCCGTATGAATTACGATCCCGGCATGTTCGCGTTTATCTCCGCCGTCGAGCACCCAACACTCCCCACTGAGCTTCACCCGTTCACGATTTCTTCCACGCCGGTCAACCGTGAACTACGGTTCTCGATCCGCGCCATTGGGGACTACACGCAAGCCCTGCGCAAGATCGAGCCCGGCGCCGCGATGGATGTCTATGGCCCATTTGGCGGTTTCACGCCCAACCACTTTGTGCGCTACCGTCGGCTGGTGCTAGTCGGCGCCGGCATCGGCATCACACCGTTTCTATCGATGCTCGCCTACGAGTTGACTAACAATGACTTTCGCCGCATCTGGCTCTACTACATAGTCCGCACCCCCGAAGACGCGGGTTACGATGCGGAAATCCGCTCACGCTATCAACAAGCCGATTCCTACATCGACTACGAACTTTGGATTACAAAGCAAAGGGGCCGACTAACCGCCAAGCAGATTCACGAGAACATCGGCGACATTGACGACTACGCCGTCATGCTCTGCGGCACAACGCCCTTCAACAAAGCCTTCACCAAGCAGTTCCTTGAGCTCGGCATCCCCCGCGAACGCATCATCTCTGAAGACTTCGCTTTTCGTTGAAGTGAGCCATTGCGCCCAGAGTTTTCTCGGCACGGAAATGGCCAAACAGGTCGCTTTGCACGAACAAAGAAATTTTGATCAAAATAAACCATCAATAATATGAATTGCCATTTAAGTTCGACATTTCAGTTGAGCCGAACATCATATTACTGCCCACCTCAAGGGCTCATGCATCTCTCACCATCCTTCGCCCATGAAAGCTCTCATAGCCACCCTCTCAATCCTGACACTGAATCTCCTGGTCCTGCCGCTGATGGCCGACCCGCTACCCTCCTGGAATAACACCGCTGCGAAAAAAGAAATCAAGGCCTTCGTTGACGGAGCAACCAATCCTGACTCCACCGATTACATCCCCCCCAGCGACCGGGTCGCCGTGTTCGACAACGACGGCACCCTGTGGTCCGAGCAGCCACTCTATTTTCAGCTATTCTTCATTTTTGACCGTGTCAAGGAGCTGGCGCTGCAGCATCCTGAATGGGCTGAGAAGGAACCTTTTGCCTCGGTGCTCAAGGGCAACTACGAGCAGGCAATGGCCAGCGGCACGCCAGCATTGGTTGAAATGGCCGCAGCCACTCAAACCGGCATCACCAATGAGGAGTTTAACGAAGCGGTCAGCAAGTGGCTCGAAACCGCCAAACACCCGACCAAAAACGTCCTTTATACCGACCTCGTTTTCCAGCCGATGCTGGAGCTGCTCACCTACCTCCGCGCCAATGATTTCAAAACTTACATCGTCTCCGGCGGTGGCGTGGACTTCATCCGTGTCTTTGCGGAAAAGTCTTATGGCATTCCGCCAAGCCAAGTCATTGGCTCGACCATGGATTCCAAGTTCGAAATGCGCGACGGCATTCCCACCATCGTCAAAACGGATAAGATCATCCTGGTCGATGATAAAGAAGGCAAGCCAGTTGGCATTTATCAATACATCGGCCAACGCCCGGTCTTTGCCGCAGGCAACTCCGATGGAGACATGCAGATGCTCGAATACACCACCATCCCGCGCAGTCAGAGCGACACCAAGGCGCACTTTGGCCTGATTGTCCACCACGATGACGGTGAACGCGAATGGGCTTATGATCGCGAATCCCACATTGGCCGATTGGACAAGGCCTGGGACGCCGCCACCAAAGAAGGCTGGCTCGTCGTCAGCATGAAAGACGATTGGGCGACAATTTATCCAAGCAAGTAATTTGAGCAAACGGCGACCGGCGCCTCTTAGAGGGCGTCTAAAAAGTCTGATCGAGTCGGCGAGATGTATTCGAGAGGCAAAATTTCGGCTTCTGAAGCGAGGCGAAACCAGTTTCGTCGAGGTGAAGAAATGGAATTTTGACCACGAAGACGCTCTCCAACGAAGGTCAATTGAGTTTTTGAACGCCCTCTTAGAACGGAAAGCCCAGCCCCACTTGGAAGCGACCGTCCGGATCGATGTCGCGCTTCTTGACGTTGTAGCCGTATTCGAAACGCAGCGGACCAACAATCGTGCGGATGCTGATGCCTGCGCCTACGCTGACCAGCACTTCATTAAACGGGTAGTCGCTGATCTGGGCCGCGTTGCCTACGGTGTCACAGAAGACCACGAAAGAAAAAGTTTCGTTGATGCGCTGCTCAAGCTCCCCCTGCCACAGCATGTAGCTGACCGCGCCGATCTGCTGCCCCTGCGCATTGACGGGTGACGCCTGGTCCCGCTTGTAACCGCGCACCGTGTTTTCACCGCCTAAGAAGAAGCGGCGGTTCACGGGAATTTCATCCTGCGCAGAACCGCTCGTGGTAATCACGCCATGCTTGAAGCCGAGGTGCAGCGTCAGTCCAAAATTTCCCAGCGGGTGGTGATAAGCCCCGCCTAACTCGGCGCTGTCGTAGTTGACGTTTCCACCGAAAAACGGGCGGGCAAACTCCGTCGCTAAAAACCAGTGATAGCCCTTTGTCGGGAACACCGGGTTGTCCAACTCACTTTGCACGAACTTAAAACCCATCGCGCCAATCCGCGCCTCCAGCGGCCCCGGTGGCACCAGAAAGTCGCGGTTTGTCGCCTTCACATTGTCCAGCGAATAGCTCACCGAGCTGCTGATATTCAGCGCCGAAATGAAATGCTGAAAGCCCGCGCGGGCGCCCCATTCCTGCCGGTTAAAAGTCAACTCCTCGCGGCGTAGGTAATTGATGTTCGAGAAGAAATCCAGGTCGTAGCCCAAGAGCTGCGGTATCCAGTAATCCACGTCAGCATAAGTGGCTTTGAAGGATTGCACAAAACGCAGATCCGCCCGATGCGCGATATTCCAGAGATTATTTCGCTCCACTTGAAAGCCGCCCCGCACGATGTCGAAACTGCCCACGCCGAAGATCAAATCGATCTCGGTGCGGCCTTTCGGCGTAAGCTCGTAAACCACGTCCCACTCCCCCGGCTCAACCTCTTCGTAGTCAATCTGCACACGCCGAAAAATGCCGAGTTTGCTCAAGCGGCTGCGGCCTTCTTCCACGGCAGTTCGGTTGAGCGGTTCACCGGGCTTCGCGTTGGCTTGCTGCTCCAGCAACCAGGGCGCGACTTCTTCGCCGCCCTCGAACTTCACGCCATGCAGGGTCGCATGCGCACCGGGGTGAACGTTCAAAATCAGCTTTCCGTAAATGCGGTTCGCGTCTTCTTCGATCACTTCAAAATCCGCCTCTACATGCGCTTCGGGATAGCCCTTTGCAAAGGCTTCACGACGCAGATTTTGGATCGCTTCACCGACCCAGTCCGGCTGCAAGCGCGCTTCGGCAAAGGTCTTTTCCCGCGTTTCCTCAATCTGACTTTTTGGCGCTTCCTCCACCCTGCCATCGGCTAGTTGGTTGACCACATTTTCCGGCGCACTCTCGGCATCCAAATTAGCGTTCTCGGGCGGATCAGGCTTAAACATCACCACTTCCATTTGATCAGTGTAGAAGACCGGCCCAGGCTCTATCGTTGCCGTGCAACTCACCTCGCCTGTCTCATCATTGACTGAAAAATCTTTCTCCACCACCTCCACGCGGCGATATCCCTGGTCCTTCAACGTTTGCACGATCCGGTTGAGCCCCGCTTGAAAGCGCCCCTCCGTGAAGTAGCGATCCGTGTCGCTGACGATCATTTGGTCCGTCGCGTAAAAGTAGCTCTCGACCTTCGAAGGCAGGTCATCAGGCACGCCTTCGATCTTGATCGAGCTGATGTAATACAAGAGCCCGGCGCGGACATTAAACTTTACGGAATCGCCAGCGACATCACGCGGCGGGTTGGGATCGAGGTCGCCATCCGCCCAGGTAGAAGTAAAGACGACCTCCTCGCCTTGCAGCAATTGAACATCCAACTCGGGATCGAGGTAGCCTTTTTGCTTAATTTCACCGGCTAGAATCCACACCGCGTCTTCGAGAAACAGGCCGTCGTAGTCTTCACGCTCCTTGCCCTCGACATCTAGGATTTCCAGCGAGCGCTCCAGGTAAAGATCCGAGAAATAGCCAAAGCCCGACACCTCCACATTGGGGTCGCCAATGAGCCCGAAAAACGAGCCTGCTCCGAGCATTCCCGGAGCCAGCATAAGGCAAAGCAACGCTAGGCGCCGGATCAGTCGCGGTAGATATTCCATTCCAAATCAAGGTAGTAAGCATCGTACTTGTCGTAGGCGCCCACGATGTCCAAATCTTCGTTGATCTTATAGCGAATGTTAATCGTGTCCTTGCCGGAAGACGAAACATCTTCACCAATGTTAACCTGTAACGTGTCGTCGAGCGGATCAATCAAGCCCAGGTCCACCAGGAAACTACGACCGATGTAAATGCCAATGCCGCTCAGGCGACTCTCGGTCGAGCGCGCGTGGTCCGGAATCTGGCCGGACGTAACCATCAAGATAATATCCGACTGCTCCAGACTCGGCGTCGAAGAAAAAGATACTATAGGCTCGTTCGCCGTCCCCGTCACGCGCATCTGTAAATCATAACCGTAGGCGCGACCACTGGCCGTGACATTTAACCGCGGCACATCGGGATTGTTCTGCGGGATTTCCACTGCGCCGCCATCCACCCGCAGTGTCGCAAACGGAAACATGATGATCCCCTGCTCCAACTCCGCCTGCCCATACATGTAGGGATTGCGCAGCGCGCCGCGCAAACTGAAGTCCGCCGACACAACGCCCTCAAAAGTAGGCACTCGCACGCGTAGAAAGCGGTCGCCTTCGATCTGCAAGTTCAGACGCCAGTCGGACAACGGCTCATCGGTGATTGAGAAATAGGGAGGCCGCAATGCACCGCCACCCGCTGCAGCCCCGCCGCCATCGGTTTGGAACGAAGCGAGGTCCTTCGTGAAAAAGCTTTCGTTGAGCTTCAGTTCGCCGCCAATCGTGGTGACGCCTTCATTGTCGGTTTTCAACGTAATCTTTGGCGTACCCCGTAAAATCATTCCCGGAGACCGCGCCAATGGCACATTATCACCCGCCAGCTTCAGGTTAAAGATGGGTTTCCATTCCGGGTCCAAATCGACCGTGCCCGTAATGCCAATTGGCGCACCTCCCACGAGGCCCTCAGCCTGCTTCACTGTCAGCGTTCGTCCCTGCATACGGAACGCGGCGTTGATGTCGTTCACTGAACCTAGTTGCGCCAGTGGTCGCGTCTTCACGCCCTTGATATCCAGCGCCCCAACGATGTCATGACCGCGCGATAAATTCGCCGTCACGGACAAAGTTCCGTCTTCACGCAACACATCCGGCAACCAGTCGCGAAAAGCGTTCAGCGGAACATCAGTAAACTTCACTTCGCCGGTTGCTTCCGACCAATCCGGCGCCTGCCCCTCCTCGATCAAAGCCTGCCAGGCATCGTGGCCCATCGGCAATTGCCCCACGACCGTCAAGGGCTTTCCGGCGATGTTTACTTTGCCCGTAGTCACTGCAAACTGATCCGGCGACAGGTCGATCACGATCTCGGCGTTTTGCACCCGAGGCAACTTACGCTCGGCGTCCGCCAGTGCCTCCAACGCCGCAAAACGCAGGTCGAGCTTGCCTTCCGGCGCCGTCACGTCGCCCGTGATGCGAAAATCGATTACAGGGTCGACGAAGTCCACTCCAGCCTGCGCCTCAACCCATTTCCAAACCGGCGACTCGTCCGGCTCGCCCTTTAACGTAAAATCGATGGGTTCATCTTCGCTCAAATCCCACAACTTGGGACCGGCGGGCGTGATGATTAACGGGGCCTCTCCCTGCGCCTGCAACAGCGTGAACTCACCCTGGGCAACATGCAATTGTGGCAGGAGCAGCTTACCTTCATCCAAGGTCAAGTCGACAGACAACGTGAGCTCGTCCTGCTCCTTGGGCTGAAGCCCTGCCTTCGCTTTGAGCTTGGCTTGCAGCGGCCCTTGATCCCAGCCAGCCAACAAAGTCAGCGAGTCCAGCTTCACGTCATAGGGCAGCGGTTTGTCCAACACCAGATCCAGCCAAACCGCCGACACATCGCGCGCCTCCAGCTTCAGCTTACCGGCGCGCGGATAATCGATATCGCCCTTAAAGCTCAGTGCGCCGCCAGCCTCGCCATCAAGTTCCAAGGGCGAAATGCTCACGCCCTCGTCGCTCTGCGTCACCGTAAACGGTGCGGCCAGCGTCAGCTCCGGCTGCTCCTGCACGTCGAGCTTCAACGCGTCAATCGTCACCGTGCGCGTCGTCCCCCCCAGCGATGCGCTGCCTTTTAAATCAATGCCACTGCGCTCGCTGCTAAGCTGAATCGCCAAGTGCGAAAACTCCAACCAGTCCGCCTCCCAGTCCATCGACAAATGAGCGGGGGCGCTTTCTTGATGCTGCAAGCTACCGATACGCGCCGTGCCAGAATGGGTCGGGGTTTCCATGTCGCCATTCACGGTCAGTTTCAGCTCGATCGTTTCATAGTCTATAGCCTGCTCGCCAATGAGCGGCTCCAGCGCTTTGAGAAATTTCGGGTCCGCCACGAGGTCGAGGTTCAAATCTTCCA
The DNA here is from genome assembly GCA_031296915.1 of Cerasicoccus frondis. Taxonomy (GTDB): domain Bacteria; phylum Verrucomicrobiota; class Verrucomicrobiia; order Opitutales; family Cerasicoccaceae; genus Cerasicoccus; species Cerasicoccus frondis. Next base: position 43,447 of record JAVDPC010000038.1, read on the forward strand.
CATGCCGCTGCTCGACATCGGCCTTGCCCGTGGCGGTTAGCGATGTCCCCTCCCCCGTCGACGCATCCAGCTCCTCAATCGTCAATTGCGGGTAATCCAACTGCGCCTTGAAGGCCAGCGACTCCAGTTTGAATTCATCGTAGCGCAAGCTTTGTCCTGCAAAGTTTGCCGTAAACAGCGGCCAAGCCTCGCCTGGTCGGTGGTCGACGACCAACGCGCCCTGCAAGCGCCCATCCAGCTTCTGCTCGGGAATGTCGCTCAAGTTCAAGTCCACGGTCAGCTCGGCGTCTGGCAGGTCCTTGAGGTTGTTTAACTCCACCCGCAACGGCTTCGACAACTCAACGTGGCTCGACCACGCATCCACCAGCAACTGCTCCACGTTAACCACTTGGTCATCGCCGCGTGCTTCCAAAGCCACCTTGAGCGGCGGCAAATCCTGCTTCTCCGGCGCGGCCTCCGCGTTGAGTGAGATGTCTGCTTTCGCGCCATCCCAGTCCGCTTTCAGGTTAATGCTCGGCTGCTCGTAATCTGGTAGGTCATAGATGTTAGCCGGGAAAATGAAGTTCGTCGTCTCGGCATGCGCGCTGGTCGGAATGTAGCCTTCGGAGCCGACAACAGCTGAAAAAGTCATTCTGTTCGGAGTTTTTTCGATCTGCAGATCACCCGTGAGTTCTATCTGATCGCTTACGACAACCTTTCCCTGCAAGAGGAGCGGAAGCTCCATATCCGCAGGTTTCTTCAGTTCAAAACTCAATTGGTCCTCGGCTTCACGCTCGACGAAAAGCTGAATCAAACCGCGCAAGTTGCTACGGCCAGCTTTGAAATAATCCACTTCAATTCGCTGCGGCCCCACACTGATATCAAGCCACTTCACCAGCTCTTCGTCATCTTGGCGGTATTCAACGTCACTCAGATGCACCCTGTTAATCCAACCAAAGGCCTCATCCCAATACCCAAGAACATCCGTCATCAACGCTGGTAGGTTCAAGCTCCCCTCCTCACTGGGTTCCTGATCAGGCTTTTCGGATGACACAGCCTTCACCAGAACAGCATTCAGCACTACTTTAGCATCTGAATCATTCCCGAACCAACGTCTCGAAATGAGACGCCACGGCGTCGGCGCTTCAAGGGTATCGACCTTCGCTTCGAGGCCGTCCTCCAGATACCAGACATCCGTCAACGTGTAATGCCCGTCCTCCCGCGAGATTTCCGCAAACGTCACCCCATATTCCTTCAGCAGTGGGCGCATCACGGACGGGGCCCAGGAGTCCACCGTCGCCAGCGTGACGAGAAAAATCACGCATACGACGGCCGTGAACCAGCCGAGGATTTTCAGTATCTTACGTTTCATCAAGGCGTTACGCGCCGAGGGTTAAGGTTTTGCGGAAGAATGTAGATTCGAGGTTGCAGGTTCGCAAGTCGCGCTTCAATGTTTCTTCTCCCAAATGGCGCAAGAGGCATATCAAGTCATCGCGCGGCGCTGGCGCCCCAAACAGTTCGACGAAATGGTCGGACAGGAGCACATCGTCCGCACCCTGAAGAACGCGATTGAAACCAACCGCATCGCGCACGCCTACCTGTTTGTCGGGCCCCGCGGCACCGGTAAGACCACCACCGCCCGCATCTTCGCCAAGGCCCTCAACGCCGAAGGCGGCCCCCAGGTCGCGCCCGACGACTCCACGCCGATTTCTCAGGCCATCATGAGCGGCTCCTGCATGGACGTCATCGAGATTGACGGCGCCAGCAACAACGGCGTCGACCAGATCCGCGACCTGCGCGAGGAGTGCCAATACGCCCCCACGCAAGGCCAGTTCAAGATCTACATCATCGACGAGGTGCACATGCTCTCCAATCAGGCGTGGAACGCGCTCCTGAAGACCCTCGAAGAGCCGCCCTCGCACGTGAAGTTTATTTTCGCGACCACGGAAGCCAACAAGGTGCTCCCGACCGTCGTCTCCCGCTGCCAGCGCTTTGAGTTCCGCCCAATCCCGGACGAGAAGATCATCGAGCGCCTGACCATCATTGCCCAGGCCGACGACATCAAGGTCGACGACGGCGCCCTGAAAGCCATCGCCCGCATGGCCGATGGCGGCATGCGCGACGCCCAGTCCATCCTCGACCAGCTCATTTCCTTCTGCGGCAACGACATCACTGAAGCCAAGGCGCTCGACGTTTATGGCCTCGCTGCCCCGGCCACCATCGATGAGATCGTCAAGGCCATCGCGATTGCCGACTACCAAAAGCTTTTTGCCGCCATTGAGGCCATCGCCGCCGAAGGCCGCGACCTCTACCGCGTGCTGCTCGACATCCAGTCCCGCACCCGCGAGGCCATGATCGAGGCCATCCGCAACGGCGGCTCGACCGACAGCCTCGGCGCCCCGCTCACCGCGGAGTCGCTCACCCGCATGCTCGACGCCCTGCAGTCCGGCGAAAGCCAGGTGCGCAGCGGCCTCAGCCAACGCGTGAACTTCGAGGTGGCGCTCCTGCGAGCGGTCGACCAAAGCCGCACCCGGGCGATCGACTCGGTCATCAAGGAACTTAGCAATCTCGCAGCCGGCCTCCCACAAGACGCCGGCCAAAAAAAAATAGAGACACCGGCAACGCCCGCCAGTAGCGGGCCGATCCCGCCGCTGGGCGCCATGCCCAAGTCTGCTGCGCCGCCCAAAGGCCCCGTTGCTCGCGCCACCGGCATCGACACCGAGCACCCCGCTGGCGGCGACCACGACGACGGCCCCACCGAAGACGAGTGGAACCGCACCTCCGACTCCGCCGACGAAGCGCCCGAAGACCTGGCCGAGGAAATTCCCGTCGCCCGCCCGAAGCGCGCCCTCGAAGCTGACGCCGTCAAATACGGTCCTGAGACCAAAGAGTTTCAGGCCGCCATGGAAGCCATTGCTGGCGACACCGAACACCTCCTCGTCGACCTCCTCCGCGCCGACTTCAAGTTCGTCGAAAGCGTGGACCCCGAAGCGCTGCGGTAGGCAACGGTGAGCATAGCTCTCCAGAGTCACTGCGGAAAAAGCAAACTCCCGGCGAATTTACTACTCAGAAATCTTGCCTTCCGCCCCCATTTCTGACATATTAAAAAACATCCGCTCAGGCGTCAGGTAAGCCCTCAAGACTACCTTAAGTATCGCCGACTGCGCGACCAAGCGTCGCCGACTGTCACTCGAAGTGTCGCCGACACTTCTCCGGAGCATCGCCGACGCTTCGGCACACTTAAGCCCGTATGATGGTCTCACCTTCGAGCTGGTGTGAGTGTAACATACGGGCGTGTTTGATCCAACCTACAGGCCGACTTCTTCTCCAAGACAACCGAGATGTTACTGAATGTCGCCCTTGGGCTTTCAAGCCTACCCAGCCAAACGATCCATGGGACTTACGATGCCAAAGGGTTTCTTCATGACATGAGTGTAAATCTGCGTGGTTTCCAACTGCTCATGCCCCAAGAGCTCCTGCACCGTTCGGATGTCCACACCGCCTTCCAACAAATGAGTCGCAAAGCTGTGGCGCAAGGTGTGCGAAGTCACACGCTTATCAATGCCTGCAGCCACTGTCGCACGCCGAACTGCGGTTTGATAGGAGTTCTCCAGTGCGTGGTGACGCTTCTGCTCGCCGCTACGAGGGTCGGTGGCCAACTTGCTGGCGGGAAACAAATACTGCCAATTAAAGTCTTTTCGCTGTTGACGGTATTTGCGCTCCATCGCGGTCTTCATACTCGTGCCCGCAAAACCTGTCGCCAAGTCTCCCCGCAATACCCGGCGCACTGCCTTCAACTGCTCGCGCAAGGGAGCCTCGAGCGAGCCGGGCAGCACCGTTACCCGATCCTTGTCCCCCTTGCCTCCGCGCACCACCAATTGGCCACGCTCAAAATCCAGATCCATCACCCGAATATGCAGCAACTCGGAAATCCGAAGACCCGAGCCGTATTGAAGCCGAGCCATGAGTGAAAACTGCGGCGTAAAGGCCCCCAGCAAACGCTCCACCTCAGCCGTAGAAAGCACCACCGGCATGCGACGGCGCTGCGGCGCACGCGTGGCCCCCTTAAACTCCACCTCAGCCTGCCCCAACACATGACGGTAAAAGAATAACAATGCGTTAAATGCCTGCTTTTGCGTGCTTGCCGAGACCTGCTCGACCTCCGCCAACTGACTAAAAAACCGCACGGCGTCCTCAGCACTGGCAGCCATCGCATTAACCGGATTCAAGAAAGCCTGAAAACGCCTCAGCCACGCCAAGTACCCCTGCTCAGTACGATAACTCAGGTGCTTCAGCCGCATTTGACGACGCATCTGCCGCCCCGCATCATCCATGGCCATCGCATTTTCAAAAAACCACTTCATCGCCGACGCCCACTGCTTTTCTTGCCACGGCTCCGGCTTACGCTCCATCACCGCCGACCGCCAAAAACGTCGACCATTATCCCGATCCCCCGGCCAATCCAATCCATGCTTGGCGCAGTAGCCAAGATACCATTTGAGCGTAATCATCCACTGCTCTCGCTGCTTCGCACTTAGCCGCTCATCCGCCCTCAATAACTCCTCCAGCCATGCCCTCATGTACGCGAACAATAGATGAAACCATTTCATGTTATGCAAGATAATTCGCGTACATAAATATCATCAAACAGGGATTACAATCAAGCTAAGTGCTTGACTCATAGGCCCATTGAGCCAACATTCTATCAACACAAGCATGAGATTGTACATGACAAATTTCATGTATAACTTAAGTTCGGTCAGAATACTTTTTCTCGTATTTCCTTTGGGTCTTCGCGTCTTTGCGTGAGATTCAAAAACGCATGAGTGGTTCACGCCAAGACCCGGAGACCCAAAGCCACTCCGCTACAGAAAATGTAATACCATCACACTGAGGAATTGCCATCTGCCTGAAACCCACCTACAAAGATTCCCACTCCACAACCATGCAACCGCAACCAGCAACCGAACCAGTCGAGGTAGCTGACCCTTCATCCCGCGCCTTTAGGCGCTCCATGACGGTCAGCTACTCTTAGCGTTCGCTGAATAGAATGAAATCACAATATGCAAAGATTCTAAGTCCATTTCCTGAAGAAGAAAAAAAGGAAATCCTG
>JAVDPC010000039.1 GCA_031296915.1 Cerasicoccus frondis
ATGCCCTCCAAACCGGCCCCGCCTCCGGCGGCCTGGCATTGCGCGTTGCCTCCCCGTTCTCGCCGAAGGGCAGGTTTTGCGAGCGAGCGAGCTGTGCTTCGCTCATCGAAAACCAACCCAAATAAAGGAGAATACCATGAGTAAGACAACCGCAACCAAGTCCACTAAAACAGAAGATGGCACCATCGAAGTGCCATTCAACAAACTGATCCAAGACCCGGAGAATGCCCGGAAGACCCGAACCAATGACGGTATCGATGCCTTGGCCGACAACATTCTTGCCGAAGGCCTGCTGCAAAATCTGGTCGTTCGGAAAGCCACTGGCGGGAAGTTCGCCGTTACTGGCGGGGAACGCCGGAGGCGCGCCCTTGCCGTGCTGGTCAAGCGCAAGAAGATCAAGCCCACGCACAAAGTAACGTGCAAACTGATCACCTCCCAGCATACCAGCGCCAGCCTGTCTGAGAACATTCACCGTCTGGCCATGCACCCCGCAGACCAGTTTGAGGCATGGTCGAAAATGCACGACCAAGGCCTCAGTGTCAGCGAAATAGCCACCCGCCACGGAGCCACCCCAAAACTGGTTGAACAGCGCCTAAAGCTCGGACGGCTCTCGCCCGTCCTGCTCGATGCGTTCAGAGAAGGCCAGTTTGACCTACAGGCAGCGTGCGCCTTTACGATCACTGACGACCATCAACGGCAGGAGACAGTTTACGAGTCCCTGAAAACCCATTGGCATGGGTTGCATCAGGATCATATCCGGTCCGCTCTCACCGAAAACGAAATCCCAAGTTCCAGCAAGATCGCTAAGATCGTTGGCCGCGATGCCTACGAGGCCGCCGGAGGCGAGATTCGCACCGATCTCTTTGAGGACGTCGTTTACTATAAAGACGCCGATCTGCTGACCAGCCTTGCCACCAGCGCAATGGAAGCCGAGGCCAACCGACTCAAAGTGGATGGCTGGAAATGGATTGAATATGCATTCGATGCTGACTACACCGCTGGTCAGAGAATGCGCCAGATTCACCCCGTTGAGATCGATCTGTCCGACGAGGATCAGGCCAAGCTCGACCAGCTCAACAAGCGCTATGACGAGATTGTCGAAGCGGCCAATGGCGGAGATGATGAACTCTATCAGGAATGCGAGGACATTGAGACCCAACGGGACGAGCTCGAAGCCAAGGCGCACGCCTTCACCGATGAGCAGAAAGCCAGCGCTGGCGGGTTTTTAAGCCTCGACCATCACGGCGAGTTCGCCGTTCGACTCGGCTTTATCCAGCCCGAAGATGATGAGCAGATGGCCGCAGCGAAGAAAAAAGCCAAGGAGGAAAAAAGCGCCAAGAAACCGGATCTGAGCCAATCTTTGAGTAATGATCTCTCCGTTATTCGGCTGATCGCCTTCAAGCTGGAATTGCTCAAAAACCCGACCATTGCCCGTGACCTACTGGCTTTCCACACCATCAAGAACGTGTTGGCTCCCTATGGCACGCTTGACAACAGTCCATTCTATTTAACGACCGGAAAAGTCGTTGGAAATCCGTCTAAGGAACATGGGTTTATGGGGGATTTCGATGCGCCCGACCTTCTTGAGTCGAGAGTGTCCAAGCTCCCCCTCGCCTGCTTCGAGATCGAAGACGACGTAGAGGCCTTCGAGGCCTATCGCGCCCTGACTGATGACGAAAAAACCAGCCTACAGGCCTATGCCGCCTCAATGATGGTTCGCTATCAAAACAACACATTCGACCACACGGCCCAGCTCGTGAATATGGATGTGCGAACCTACTGGACTCCCAATGCTGATTTCTTTGCCCGCACAACCAAGCGGTATATGCAGACTATGGCCGGAGAGATCATTGATCAGGCCTTCGTTCAACGGCACGCCAAGAGCAAGAAAGGCGATCTGGCCAACGCAATCGGGGATGCAGTCGATCCCAAGACTGAAACCCCATTCATCACGCCAGAGGCACAGGCGAGACTGGCTGAATGGTGTCCAGAGTGCATCAGAAACGACTAATATCACAATGGGCTGGCAGTCGAATCGACCGCCAGCCCATTTATCCTCACCAACCCTAAATGTAAAAAATTTGCAAAATGCGGGGACAGCTCTAAAAGGAGCCAAAATTTAGTGTAAAGAATCATGAATAAATAAGGAGAAATATATTTATGAGTATCGAAACACTAATCAAAATCATCGAGATGATGATCAGCCTGGCTGGCGTCATCAATCCAACAACCGCCCTTTGCATCGTATCCATCATTTTGGCGCTCGCAGTTTTGGCCTATATTTGGAAATTGCCGAGGTCGCAGCGTTAGACTACCGATTAAAGCACCATGAGCACCGATATCGCCGTTGGCTATCCGACCGATCCACACGACAAGCGCCGTGTGGCCGTCTTGCTCAATCATCTGAACCTGACGACCAGTCAGTTTCTCGAATACCTATACGAACAAGGTTTCATTGAGGAAAAGACCACCTGGGTCACAACCGTGCCAACGGCCACCATCATGAAAGCCGTCGATTGGATGGAACAAGGAAGCTGATAACCCACGCTCCTGTAGGGAATCGTGTTATCTTTTCATTGTCATCAGAAGCCGCAACGCTCTATAGTCTGCCCGATATGGCTGAGGACAACGAGAATCCCGATGAGACCCCGACTCCAGAAGAGCAGCGTAAAATGCAGCTGGAGATGATTACCCTCATGGGTCGTATCCGCCGTGAGATGGCAACGAGCGGTAAAAGTATGGAAGAAGTCGCCCAGCAATTCTTGCAAAAAGAATCCCGCCAGGAATACCTGGATCGAAACGAGGACGCCGTTGAACAGGCAACCCAGCTCATGGATAATCCTGAGTATATGGCGCTGTTTGAAAAGATGCTCGCCACAACTGACCCTGAAGAAAAAGAAGCCCTGGGAAACAAGATGCGCGAGATGGCTTACTACAACGTCGATATTGAGGCCCTTCACCGTAAGGTGAACGCCAATAATCGACGATTGGTAGCCGAAGGCCTGCTGCCGCCTGAAGCCCTAATAAATCCGAAGAAACGCGAGTAATCAACTGCGCTCCAGAAAGTGCGTCTTGCCCTCGACGGCATAGCGCACGCTTGCTGGCATGAGGCTATCCAAACCATAAGTATTGTTCACCCTGTCCATTGCGTAAAAGAGGCCTCGAAGCTTTTCATCTTCCTGGAAGAACAACTCTAATTGCCGCTGATCTTCCATCTCCTGTGTGCTCAGACCAATGCCGCGGATTCTGTGACCTTCCCCCAGAAATCGGCGCACCAGTGGCATACCCGATGCGATGCAGGCCTCCGCGATGTAACTATCCAGATTGGTCAGGCCGTCCGTCCGAAAATCAAACCCGACCCCCGTCCACGTGTTATCCTGGAATCGAATATATCCATGATACCGTTCTGCGCGCCGGCAATAGCCCCGCATCCGGTAACACAATTGCCGGACCGCCTTGGTCATTTCCCCCTGCACCCGGTCCGGTTCATCCGTCCAGTCCGAGAACGTGTGCATATAGCCCACCTCTTTGGGAACATGATTCTCCGGATCTCGGACCATCGCACAATCCCGACCCGTCGCCGTTTCCCAAAGCATCCGGCCGAAATACGCGCCGAATAATTTTTGGAATGCGCCGGGCCCTTGGTCAACCGCATCCTGAATGTTCGACAGACCGGCCGCCTGAAGCTTCTCGAATCGCCTCGATCCGATGCCCCACACTTCCTTTAGAGGCAAGGGATATAAGTATCCCCTGGCATCCCCTTCCGTCAAAATCAGGGTCAGGCCATTGGGTTTCTTCAAATCACTGGCCAGCTTCGCATAGGTTTTTGAATAGGAGATCCCGATCGAGCAGACAAGCCGACAGCGCTGGTAAATCTCATTGCGGAGCTGATCGCCGAAGGCGCGCAGATCCTCGCGGGATTTTCCCAGGAGATACGATATGTCCAAAAAACTTTCATCCATCGAGTAAGCTTCCGTTTCCGGCGCATAGCGCAGGAAAATACGCTTGGTCTCGCGACTTACGGCCACATATTTTTCGTAGTGGACCTGCAGCGGGATCACAAACGGACAGAGCTGCGTTGCCTCCAAAAAGCTCATGGCGGTTTTAACGCCGCAGCTGCGGGCCTCGTAGCTCGATGTCGCCACAATGCCCCGTGGCGTGCCATTCTCCTTTCTCCAGCCGCCAATGATGACTGGCAGGCCGAACAGATTATAAGAGTGCTGTTCAACCTGCGCATAGAAGCAATTCATGTCCACATGCAGATACAGACGATTTTTCAAATTACTGGGATGCTGATGATCCGCCGCAATTGTGCTGTAAAGCGTTATCCGATGGACATTTCGGATTAAATCATAGCCTGGCGCTGGCCCGTTCATGGTCATCAATCGAGAATTCGCCCTTGATGGGTATAAAAATTTGAGCATCATGATAATTTGTGCAAAATGCCGCGCCAAGAAAAATCAATGTCATTGCCCTGTTCGCCGCTTTTAAGGACGACCAGGTCAGGCGGCGCATTACCCCCTACCGTTTTTTCACCCAGGAGGGAGACGAACACGAAATTGCCACGATTCGCCGAGTCTACCAGGACAAGGTAGGCTTGGCCCTGCATGTCCACTTCGTCGTGAAAACACGAGCTGAACGCTACTTTGACATCGTTTATGATACCAAGGCCGTCCAGTGGTCAATCGCCGTGGAGATCGAGGAGCATCTTTTTTTCACGGACTGACTCCATCGTCACTCTCACTGCTCTTTTGGCATGGCGTCTCCATCGACGCCAACCTGCCCGTTAGCGAAACACAGAACCGGCCCGCGTCAATGGGCCTTCCGCCGCAAGCGGTCTCCCGAGAAGCCCATGACGCAGATGGGCCGAACCCGTGTTGTCGCTCGGTCATCGGCTGGCAATGGAGCCAGCCCCGAACCAAAGGAGACCACATGAAATTTCAATTAGGAGAAGTCGTGATTACAAGAAACGCGGCTGAAACGCTGAATCTCTCGGACGCATACGAAGCGCTTATTACCCGTCACGCTCAAGAAGACTGGGGTGACGTGTGCGCCGAAGATGCCCAACTCAACGAGGATGGCTTGACGCATGGCCAAAGGCTCATGTCTGTCTATACAGACGCCCAAGGTATCAAGTTTTGGATTATCACTGAGTGGGATCGCAGTGTCACAACTATCCTGCTTCCTGAAGATTACTAAAGAAAGAATCACATCACGCTGATATACGATCCGATCCTGGATGCCTTCACCGATCAGGCGTCCGGCTTCGGGTTTTATGCCGATCAGATGAATAAGCGACTCCATTGCATTGGCCAAGCCCTCAACCAACACAGGCCTTTTACCGTCACTCTGAGGGAAGACCTGAAAATTTATGCGCAAGGCTCAACGACTTATTTCCGGTGCCGCCAGCGGCATTCCAGCGCGAAGCAAATAAGCCATTGAAATTCTCAGTCTGACCTTCCCTCGGCCGAGGTGTCAGAAAGGCTGTGATGGTCACGGCCTAGGACAACAAAGGAGTATCTTATGTCCGATAAACAAACTAAAAAACCTGAATCGAAACAACCTGATTTGGAAATTTTCCACGAACGTCTACGAATCGGCGTGATGTGGGAACACAAAGCAGGCTTCAGCGTCCGGCTGAACTACATTCCCATCATTGATGTGGATGGCCGACTTTCCTACCGCTCGTTAACCGAGGACGAAGGAAACCTGGTTGCCTTTATTCCAAAGGCCTAACTTTCACGGAGTCGTCCCCAACTGGGGGCGGCTCCCTTATTTTGCCGCAGCCTAACGGCCAAGTAGCTGATTGAACGCTGCTTTGGTGAGCCCCTGCCCTGATGATCCCATCTGTGACTCATTTTCCTGAGACGTGGCCCGTGCTTCAATTTTTTCCAGAAGTTCGTTGAGCTGTGCGACATCTTCAAACATCTGAATCTCAACATCGAGAAGTGCCGCGCGATCTTCTTGAACCTTTTCATTGATCGCCGCTTCCATAGATTGCGTCATAGCACTCTCGGATTTTCTTGGTAAAGAGAAGCTCGTTGCCGGCTGGCGACTGAGATTAACCCCATAATTATCCGGGAGAGTCTGAATGCTGTCCTTCGCCATTACCATGCGACTCCATGTCGGAAGACCAATCACCACGGATTCACTGCCACTGGCGAGGTCTTCGATCATTTCCGGCCGATAGGTGTCGGAAAGCGTCTGAATAGCATCCGGTAGTTTTCCACCAAAAGGTGATCGACCTGATTCAGCAAGGTATTCGTGTGATTTCCGAATGTTAGCGAGCAGCGCGATGATTTTGACCAGGTCGTTTCGCTCGGCTGTCGTAAATGGTATTTGATCAAGATAGTCGGCACGAGCCAACGACTGAATCAGTGAATTTTGATCTGATTGTTGAACATTCGGGTGCTCTTGATGGAAGCGACCCTTTAATGAGGCCGTATGTTCGCCGTCGCCAGGCTTGTGGCTTAGAAAATCTGCAATTCTTGAAAGCTGTTGAACCGGCACATAAACCTCATACGTGTTGATCTATGCGTATAGTATTAGGATACAAAGGTTAATAATGTATTAAAAATTAATGGTATTTTATGATTCCCGAACCCGCTCATTCCCTTTAACTGGCGAGCGCACGAATTCTATTTTCTCGACGACGAAGGGTGCGCCCTTGGCTTTTTCCAGCTTGGCATTCTGATGAACACCAAGCCATTTAATTCGATTCTGACAAAGCAAATCAAAGACATACTGGCTTTCCTTGCCAGAACAAGTAATTCGCACTTCATCAATGCCATTCCCAAAACTCCGGATGATCAAATCACCGGCGTCCCAGGTGACAGGCTCCAAATGAGCTGACTGCAAGGCCTCGCACCGGGCCTCATGGGTCCAGAACTGCACCCGGAAAGCTGATTTGACCAGCGCCTCATTCTCATTGATCGCCTCATACCCTTCACGAACCTCGAAACTCTGGCCCGGGATTTTGGGTTCATAGTCAGGATTGCCCAGAGTTTCCGAGTCAGGTCCCCCCTGCCCCTGGTCTCCGAGCTGAGCCTCGTTATCTTGCTCTGGCGCGACGATCTTTCGGCCTGCCTCACCAAGCTTCATCTTATTGAATAAATCTCTACCTTTTTTATTTGCCATCAAAGTTGCCTCATGAGTTCTCGAACCAAATCCTGTTGCTGTTGAACTTGCATCTGGACCGCAAGCTGATGGCCTTGCTCGCCCATCAAGCTGTTTTTCGCCAGATCAACGCCGATTTCGAGAGCTTTCTCCCTCAGAGCCTCGCCAACCATTTCCGTGGCCGACATGCGTGTATTGATTTCCGAAGCCCTTTCTTCGAGGCCGACAACATCGTCAGTAACGATCATCACATCATCCTTGCCGCGGCTCACCGCAACCAGGAACTTTGTTAGATCCGTCGCACCGAGCGATGTTTCGCGGAACGAGGCAAACACCTTGTCGGCTTCCATGCCCTGCGATGATTCCGGGGTTGTATAATAGCCGTGACGCAAGTGGCCGTAATCTTTCGGAATAACGCCGTGTTCCTTGGTGACCAGGTCGCCGTCTTTGGTGAAGCCAACCACATTGATCGAATCGCCGTTGTAGATGTCCACACCGTTCTTCGATGTCCCGTTGCGCGTAGATTGAAGGCGATCCCCTGCCCCGATCTCGATGGCCATGCGCTCATGGACGGAAATTCGATCAGCAGCCGTATGAATGGGAAAATTCTCCAGTTTGGGATTCTCATGCCCTTCCCGAACGACCATGACGGTCCCCCTTGAGCCATCATAGCCCAGGACTTCGGCCGCTTCGCCTTTTTCCCAATCGTCAAAGGCTTGTTCGACGCGGATCACCATGCCGGGTTCGTATTTGTAATACTGCGCCCGGTCCGCAGGGTCCATGTGTGTGGGTTTCAGGGTGTCAAATTCCCTGGCGTCCTGGATTCTGCCGGCATCCTTTAGTTTGCCGCGAATGGCGGACGTGTATTGCTCTCCCTCAACATGGGTTGGTGAGACGATCATTGCGCTCTTCCCCGTGCCTTTGGTGTAATTGACGTATTGATCGCTCAGATACTCGGTAAGCGCCACATCCCGCTTTTCCTGGTCCGATTGAGCTTCAGGCTGGCGCAAATGGCCGTAATCCTTGGGAATAATCCCGTGTTCGTTGGTAATGATGTCCCCCTCTTTCGTAAATCCGGCAATCTTGATCGGGTCATCATAGCCGATCATGGTCCCCTGTTTGGATTGCCCCAATTTTGTTGAATGCAATCTGTCGCCAGTCGCGACCTGAATCGATTCACGCTCGTGGACGGAAATGTGTTTCGCGGCTGACTCAACCGGGAAATATTCGTATTCTGGATTCTCCTGATCCTTACGCACCACCACGACTTTACCCCGCGATTCATCGACCTGGACTACCTCAGCTGAAGCGCCCTTCTCCCAGGATTGAATATCTTCCTCGACCTCGATGATCATGCCAGGCTCGTAATTCGAGTATTCGCAGCGGTCAGCTTCTTCCTCCAGGGCAGGCTTTAAGACCTCAACCTCTCGTTTGTCTTCCTGTCGCTTATCTTGTTCGACTTCCTCCGGATCCGATTCCGTTTTATGCTCCGGCTCAGTGCGCACTTTTTCTTTTTCAGAGTCATCCTTGGCGAGCTCAGATTCTTTGACCGGATCGCTGAATCTCGATTCACGCTCTTTTTCGTCTTTCGACTTTATGGTTTTTTCGTCCACGATGGCCCCCATCTTTTTCAATATGGCAACCGCATCAGAAACCCGACCTTCATTGATCGCCTTAACGGCTTCCCGGTATTGGTCGTTTTTCTGACGGAAAATCTGCGTCAATGTTGCTGTGTCGAGCCCGCCAAATTCTTCAGCAATCCGTAGCGCGTCGCCACGTTTGACCCCACGCGTTTGTTGGGTATCGCCACCCAGGACGACCTTGGCAGCACCATTTTCCGCCGCGATCTGGAAGATTTTCAGCATATCCTCGACGCCAAGCATCCCGGCTTCATCCACCCAAAGAACCTTGTCTTTGAGTGATTTTTGAACCCGGTCGCTTCGCAGGAGCATTTCGACGGTTTGGGCCTGTTCAAAGTCCACTTTCAAGCGGCGATTCGTTAACAGCGCCAACGGAGCAAACACCGCGAGTTCTTTCCCTATCGTCCCCAGCCCGGCGTCCACCTCGCCCATCAGGGTCGTTTTTCCACTGCCCGTGAATCCACGCACGCCAACAATCCAGGCGTTAGATTCCATGACCAGGCGAGTAGCTTTTTCCTGTTCACGCGTGTCGTATCGGGGGTCGTTGAAGATGTCCGTTTGGAAAACGTATTCATCATCAACCAAAGCGGCCTTGGCGTTTTTGCCTTTGCGGATATAGCCAACAATGGCACGTTCCTGGGCCAGAACTTTGCGCGTGGTAATCATTGTTTCGCCGTTGAGACGGCTCACGATAATGTCGTCACGAGAATGCAAGGCCTCGACAACTTCCTTTTCGGTCACGGAGGTAATGCCATGTTTCAAGGCCTCGGCGTAAACCCGCTCGATCTCGACGGTCGAATGCTTGAAAAACACCTTCTCCAGAGCATGATTGACTGCTTCCTCGACCGTCGATGTCAGCTGCCGGGGAACATTGCCCACCAAGGCATTTTCCAGTCCCTCGATCTCCGGCCAGAGCTCGCGGTCCGATCCATACCAGATGTCCCAAAGCTCGGACATCGTGAAATCCTTATTCTTGTTCTCACGAATGAGCGCGCCGACGGCCGCCTTTTGGGCAGGGGTCAAATCGCGCTCTTTGGCGATCCTCTCAATGAGTTCCGTCCGCCGGGAATAGCGCTCAATGGTTGCCCGTGTGACGCCGGCAATCTCGAAATACTTATCGGTTTTGGCAAGCTCGAATCCGAGTTCTTTGAACTCCTGGGCCAGCGCCGAGTGATAGAGTTCCTGGTAGAAATATGCCTTTTTTTTGATGGGCCCAAACTGGCCCGCCTTGAAGCATTGATCTTCCTCTGAGTAAGTGGCGTTGAAGACCGGCACGTGCATATGAACGTGGGGATCAGGAACGCTATTTACCGGACGGGTCGTAAAATGCAGGAACGATCCATAAACCATGTTGCCGGTTTTAATGTCATGGTTAGCCTTGTCCTTACGGACCCGCGTATGCATTTCGGCTTCCATCCGATCCATCGTTTTGGCAACAGCTCGCTCCATTGCTTCGAGGATGCGTTTATCTCCCGTATAGGTGTAAATGATGCTGGCCGACTTGGGCAAATCGAAGGTGAAATCGTAAAAAACCCTCCGTTCAGTTTCCCCAGTTTGCTTGTTGATAACGCCATCCCTGGGGGTGAGCTTTTCACCTTCTGGAGTCCGATTTTCGCACAGTCGATGGAAATCATCGCGCTCAATCGCTCCGGAGAGCCCAAGCATTTCGGCACCCTTGCCGCCCCAGGAGCCCGCCACTTCTTGATCCTCCATATAGTAATCACCACACTTCAAACTTTCGTCGAAGTATTTCTTAGCTGCCTCTTGCGAGTTATTGGCGTAGATTCGGAGCATCCTTACTTTTTAGTGAGCGAGTATCAGTAAGAAAGGGGGCAACCACAAGTTGTCCAGAGAAAATCTTCAGACATCTCCCCTTATGCACAATGTCACGCAAAAGTCACGAAACTACGGACTGATTTTCGTTGTGCTGTGAATCTTCATGTGTATTCCATATTTTCTATTATGGAATCGGACGACGCTGCTAAATCCGACGCTCTCTATAGCCGCCCTCCGTGGACGCCACTGGAGATGACAAATGCTGACAAAGAGGCCCTTCAGTATTTTGAGCCTCATGTGAAACCTATATCTGAGAATCCAGAGGAAACCGTTCTTCTGGAGTTGCCCCAAAGGAAGTTTACTTTGTCCGACGCCCTCACCGGAACGCTCGTGCTTGGCGCTAGCGGAAGTGGTAAGACCAGCGGAATCGGAGCTTACCTAGCGAGGGCTTATTTAAGGGCTGGAATCGGCGGCCTTGTATTGACCTCGAAGTATGACGAGGATGATGGGGATTTGCAACTCTGGCAGAGGATGGCCGCTGAATGTGGTCGGGAACAAGACCTACTCGTAGTGTCCGATGACGGTGAGAACCGTTGCAACCTTCTCAATTATCAAATTTCCGGACCGGGACACACCTACGCACATCAAATTTTGGAATGGATTTTAACCGCTTTTGAAGTGTCGCAGGGCGACGGACGTGATGGCGGGGATCCGATCTGGAAAGATGCGATGGAAACAATGCTGCTAAACGGTATCCTTTTGTTGCAGTGTGCGCATGAAGAAATTTCACTCGAGCGCCTCGACGAGATTATCCGAAGCGCCCCAAAAACCATCTCCGAAGTCGATCTTCCGGAGAAACGCACATCTTCTTACTGTTTAAAACTCATTGATCTGATCGAACAAGAAGACGATTTTCAGGAAGAGAGAAATTCTAAGAACTTTAAGAGTGCCTTACGATATTGGACAGATAGCTATCCCAGCCTTTCTCCCAATACACGCACCAGTGTCGTGTTTACTTTTCAGTCGGTGTTTTCTAAACTGGCAATTGATCCATACAGTAGCCTGTTCGATTCCGATACAAACTTTGTTCCTGAGGACTCAATACGTGGCAAAATCATCATCATAAATTTGCCGATTAACTTATTCGGCAAGACAGGTAAGATGATTCAGGTCATGTTCAAATTTGCCTGGCAGAAAGCCATGCTACGCCGAACGAAAAAGTATCCTCCGGTTTTTCTTTGGGCCGACGAATGCCAGTGTTACGCCTACTCGAAGGACACCGATTTTCAACCGATGGCGCGATCAGCTGGCGTCTGCACCGTCTACATGTCTCAAAGTCTGGCCAAGTTTCGTATCGAATTGGGCCATCAGGTTGGTGACGATTATCTCAATGCAATGGCCGCATGTATGTCCGAGAAATTTTTTCATCGGCTGGCCGACCAGGATACCCAGCAATGGGCATCCGATCTATTCTCAAAGGAAATTATCAGATTGCGGAATCAAAGCGACTCAACGGGACGAACCGAGGGAAGCTTTGAAGGGGAAAACAAAGGCTACCAGGAAGGGGAAAATGCAGGCCGGTCTAGCAACTACGGTCAAAGCCCAACGTCAGGCAGGCAGTCAGGCACCAGTGAAGGCAGGAATTGGGGAGAGAATCGTGGAATCAATGAAGGCACAAATGAGCAGAGCACGGAGGGTTGGAGTGAAACGATTGAGGCGAAAATCCAGCCGGGCGCATTTGGCGAGCTCAAACACGGCCGACGAGAGAATCAATTTTGCACTGAGGCAATTTTCATCTCACGAAACCAGGGTTTGGTCCGACCCGCCAAGGTGTCTTTCTTTCAGTTAATTTATCAAAAAACGCCGAGACCTAGCGGAAGGAAACCTGTGAGCATGATCTACCAGGATCACCACTCTCTGAATTTCTGTCGAGCGTCAGTTCTCGAAGCAAATCTTACCACGGACCTCAAGAACCGTGGGCTCTTCGAGGCCAATCCTGATCGTGGCTACTTGCCGCAAATCACCCTGATCTATTCCTGGGAATATCCCCCGCTAACCGAAGCAGATATTCAGCCCATCCGGAATATTGTTCAGACGAACAAAGACCAAAACGCGCAAGAATCTCAAAAACGTCTGGATGAAGAGGCCGCACGCCGCCGTGTGGAAATCCAAAAACATCATCTCCAGCAAGCCCTGCAATACTTTCAAGAGCCGGAAAAACTCGGTAAAACCCACTCAAACTACACCACCTGGCTTATCCTAAGTGTCGTAATTTGCAGTATTGGCGTGAACACTCTATTGGGCATCCTATCATTGACTCCAGAGTATTTTACCGAGTGGGAGCCATGGAGAATTTTTGGTTTCTTTACTGCCTCAGTATGCGGTCTTTTTGCCAGTGCATTGGCGCTCGCGTGTTGGATCAAGAGGCGACCCATCATCAAAATAACCAAGAAAATTTATCGTTATCCGCTCGATCTTCAGGACGAGGCGGTCAGTCGCGTGGTTAACAATATGTTGATTCAAGTATATATCTTGAATTCAACCTGTCGCCTGACGCTGACAGCGTGCTACGCTGCCGTCGCTGCAATGTCAGTTACTTTCCTGACCCCTACCCTATCCTATTTGGGGCTTCTTCCTGCCGTATTTTACGGGCTCTTGTTGCAACTCACGATGTTGTTTCCCTTCACGACTCTCGAACTCAAGAATTTATCGGCATTTAAGAGGAATATCTACAAGTTTGATATTGGATTTTGGATGCGCTTGGGAGCCTCTAGCGCCGCAACTTTAATCGGTTTCCTAGTGTTTTTCTTCCTCGAATACTTCGACCTCGTTGGCGCATCACCGATTGCGTTCCCTTTACCTATTCCGGATCACGTGGACTTTTATCGCGGTTTGATCATATCGCTGACCGTATGGACCGTTTGCAGTGCCGGCATTTTTCTTGTTTTAGAGCACTTTATTATACGGCCACATTTGGACCGATTCGATTTTGTGAAAAAGCATCGGGCCCTAGTCAGTAAGCGTATTGAGACAATGGAATTAATGAGTGAAGGTGACCTTAAAAGCAAAAGAAAGGCAGCTAAAGAATGGCTAAGAAAACCACTGTAATTACCCTGAAGGAACTCAGATCGTTGAAGAAGGAGGCGGTGCGAGACATCCAGGCCGGCCAGGAAATTGTTCTTACCGATCGAGGGGAGCCCTTCGGTAAAATCATCCCCTATAATCGCCAGAACCAGGCTAAGGATGCGCTCGGCCGTATTCGACAACGCCGCGAACGGCGATTAGCCAAAAAAGGAGTCTAAGCCATGAAATCCACTGCCAAGCTGATTCTACATCCCTCTGCAATCGAAGACTTGTATTTCGGAGCTGCCAGCAAGGAACTTGTGGCCATCGAGGAGGCCCTGGGGGAAGGCATGAAGGCCTTCGTGCCAGAATCCTTTATGACCCGACTCATTCAAGCATTTCTGGATAGAGCTGGCCGTGGCGAGCTAACGGAATCAGAACTCAACGATGAGCTGGCCGAAATTGATTACCTTCCTATCGAGATTGAGCCCACTGTCCCCTACCCTCGGCAGGATATATTGAAAATCGCTCAAGGACATCATCTGCCCGCGAACGATGCGGTCTATCTGTATCTAGCCCAAAAGGAAAAAGGATTGTTGGTTGCCACAAATGGACAAGTGCTTGAAGCCGCCAGGTCCATGAAGGTTAAAATCTTTACGGAGCTGTGATCGTCCGAAAAATGTCATAGTTCGCGATTTTCTTCATTCTCAAGCCATTCCAGTGCCTTCTCAACGTATTTTCTTTGATTAGGACTGAAACTGTCCAGATTGCTGACAGCAACTGAACGATACGTCAGCGGCTGAAATGTTTCGGGGAATCGATCCATGAAGAAGTCTTCTCGTAATCCCATGAGCCTATATTTCGCCAGTGGATCATCGCCCTTAACCTCATCTATCCATGTCTGACGTAAGTCATACCTACTCAGATGAAGATCTTGTGTGTTCTTTTCAAGAAACTGACGTAGCTCTATTTCTGTCGCTGGCTCCATTCCTTCGGCTAGGAAGACGGCTGTATTCCGTTGTTCTCTCTGCAATAGACCTTTCAAGACTCCAACGACATCCTGGACGTTTTGGGATACCTTCTCTGCATCCATCTTGGCCTTTAGCTGCGCTCGAGCTGTCTTCTCTGCTTCATGGCGATCCCGTTGAATAAGACGGGCCAGGCCTGCTCTCTCATCTAGTTTCTTGGCAATAAAACCACCTGGATTCTTAACCTCAAATCCTGATCGGTTCATTTCTTCCAGTGCAACATCGAGGCTCGCTCTGGTTAACTCTAAACCATCACGTATGATAATCTTAGTCGGATCACGAGTGTATCCGGCCGCCAAAATGTCTTCTATCAGTCTTTCCTCTGAATCAATCCGGTCCTGGTTGTCGTTGACAACCGGAAGGCCAAAATCGAGCTGATCTGAGGGCTGATTTTCAAATATCTCAAATACGATTGAGTGAACTCGCCTACCCTTTTTCTTCTCAGTGAATTTGAATCCAATATCAGTCGATTTCAAATCTTCCTGGGACGCCTTCAATATGCGCTTTTTGAAATCAGCATATAGCTTGTATTTTTTGTTGCCCAATTTAAATATTTCGCGAAATTCATCCAAGGTTATCTCTATCTTCCGGTTCTGATACTGGTAACTCTTCAGTATCTCATACATACGCTGGGAGTAGACACTTCGCAGCGGCACGATGTTTCGTAATGGAAAGCGGACGAAACCGCTTTTCAGCGCTAGGAAATATGGCTTCAGATGTGGATTAATCTGGATGAGAATGCTACTACCGTCATCAGATGGCTCAGCCATTGAGACATAGTTGACGAGTTTCGGATTTTTCCTCAAATTTCCGTTAGCGTCGCGGCCCAGTTCAAGCACCCGACTCATAAACCTTTTCGTTACTTCCCAGGTCTGCTGATGGACATGATGGCCCTTCAAGCCGGCAAGATCGGCAATTTCTTTGATCCCAACTCGATAAACTTTAAAATCGTCGTCCTCAGGGTGGACAGCTGCCACGAGCATGTTAAATATTCTTTTTTCCGCCAATGTAATCTGTGTCGGAGCAATCGCAAACTCATTGGCCATCGCGACCATTCCACGATCAATGAGCCCTTCAGGTAAGGGAACAGCGGCTTTTTTCTTGGCAATTTTCACTGCAACTTCTGACACTTCATTACTCCTATCTGCCGTAAACTATGCTAAATATGACAAACGTCTAGAACAAATGTCATATTATCCACAGTCGAATTTCATCCGTTTTTTGTCATAGTTGGCGGCGAATAAAGGCGATGCTTTCTTCTCATCGATTGTCATCCGCTTTTTGTCATAATACGATCCTGTGCACTCTCCGAATTTTGTCATATTACGGAAATTTTGAAGATCAGTCTTCTAGTGAAATCCGCATTATGTCATAGTTCCAGAGTCTGTAACTCTGATAAACACTAGCCTACAGCGCACGTCCGATATTTGTCATAGTTGCGTTTGCTGCCTCTCTATATCCGGAAAATGTCATAGTTCTGAAACAGACGATATCCGGAAAATGTCATACTTTTAAGATTCCCTATCCTACACCGGCTAATTCTGCTACAATTCTCTGAACATGAGGGTCACTATATTCCCGCTATCCGCCTTTTGTCATAGTCGATCCGGCAACAGTCATATCCCATCCGATTTATGTCATAGTTCATCCGAGTTTTGTCCGCCTTCTCCGATTTATGTCATAATAATACCGGAAAGTGTCATATTTAGATTTGTAAGTCATTGTTATTCAATGCTTTTTTGTGCTCTAATCACCAAACCAAGAATACTAATCAGGAATAAAAGAAATAAACACCATCAATAGCAAAGCACGTCTATCCGATATTTGTCATAGTTGACTGATGCTTCTAAACTCTGTCGATGGCTAAGATCATCCGTTTTTTGTCATATTTGTTGTTTCCTCAATGCGGACAATAGGTGGGTTCTGCTTCTCTAAGTCCTCGATTGGATACTCCGTAAAGGGACAATAGGAAATGAAGGTGATTAGGGTTTATCCTGCAAATAGCTCTTGTCGGCACCAAAGTGGCTAGAAACACTAGCTAGGACCCCCAGATGTCCTTTTCCTATTGTCCCGCGCATTTTTGGGTTTCAAGCACTTGATTCCAATCTTGTCCATTGGGAGGCATGTCTACAACGATTTCCTTCCCTGAGTCATTTAAAAGATCGCGAGCTTGTTCAGTTAGTCCATGTCCAGTATCATCGGGATCAAAACTTAGAATCACGCGAGCTCCTTTAAAGGCCATAACAGTCTTTTTTATCAATTCTGGTGTGTTGGGACTCCATTGGCCGGCCGTAGAGGCATACCAGCGGGATTTTCCGGCCCGTAGAAGCGCGAAACTAAGCGCGTTGACTCCTGACTCGAAAAAAGCCAATTCTGTGGCCTCTGGAGCCATCTGTGACAGCCATAGGCCCTTTTT
Organism: Cerasicoccus frondis; assembly: GCA_031296915.1. Taxonomy (GTDB): domain Bacteria; phylum Verrucomicrobiota; class Verrucomicrobiia; order Opitutales; family Cerasicoccaceae; genus Cerasicoccus; species Cerasicoccus frondis. Next base: position 17,040 of record JAVDPC010000039.1, read on the forward strand.
CCCGCCAGGAGAGAATCCTTTGTATTGATTTCCACGAATTTCAAAACCACAGAGCCCCTCAAGGTCCTTGTGTGGAAAAATAGCATTCCCATGATAGCTAATCCGGATTCTCTCTTTGAATTCTGGCATTTCAAAGACTTCCGGCCCGATAGAACGACTCTCCAGATATGGATGATATGGCTTATGAGTGGGAATCCAGGTCTTGTGGTATTCTTTAAGCACTTTCTCCGTATCCGGACTGCATGGCACCACCTTCGACGCAAATAAACCAGAAGCTGGCCGTTCGACATTACCCCCCTGCCCCACCCACGGCCTGAGACGCAGTCGGATTTGTCCGAAATTATCAGACGTGCGATTTTGAACGAAATCTACAATTGAGCCATTATCACGATCATCACGAACTGAGAAATATATCCAGTGTCCATTTTGGCCATTAACGGTAACGACAATTTTATCATTGCTCGGACCACGCATCACAACGCTGTTTCGAGAGCTTTCCTTGCGATCCAGAGCGTAGCCCTGTGACGCGGCATATTCCGTTAAATTGATGTCCGTTTTGAAACTTTGGAGTTCTTGGTCGCGCGTAGCCATCAGAATCTCTCAAGGTTATTGTGGTGTGTTTGGTGTGTTTAACACCGTGAGGTGTCTTAGTGCCTATCGACGCGTGCCGTCTTTATTTTTTATGCGATCATAGACGGATTCGATGCTTTCACTGCTATTCAGAGCTAATGCCAGAGCAAATTCAATCATACCTTGTTCATTGAAGGGTTTTAACCGTCTTTGCATGAGCTCAATCTCCAGGCGCTCGATGTCTTGCTCCATCAGAGAATCAAAGTCAACCGATCGGCGTCGTTTGATCGTTGATTCTACTTTCGCCACGATTTTTTTCTTCGCAGCAGGTGCTTTCTTGCCGACATTGCTCTCCGGAACGTCCTTTTTCTGTGGCTGAATGCCGGACGTTTCCGCTGCCGGCGTGTCCATTAAGATACTCAAGTTTGGCTTCTTTTTGCTCATGCGATGATTTCCTCCACTACTTTGCCTAATTCTTCAATGCACTCAGTTGTCAGACTATCGGAACCGCCAGCCAGTGCGTAGGTATACCCTACCCTCTTGGATAAATGGTTTTTAAGTGCCTCTAATCCTAAAGCCTCCAATACCCCTTGACGTTGTGTGAAGGCGTGGGTCCGTGTGTTGACTTGATTAAAAAGCAAGCGGATATTCTCAGCACCATTAAGCGCTTCTCCCGTCTTTCTCGTGCGTCGGATGTCTGTTGGTGATAGTGCAAATGGTATAACGATCAGGTCACTAAGTTCGGCTATTTGAGCCATCTCTTCTTTTACGATGCCTCCAGGAGTGTCTATGAGAAGGTAGTCGTAGTTGTCATCATCTTCTGCCGCATCAAATAACTTAATCTTGTCGTGGTTGATGTTGCGCACAAAGGACTCTGTGTCTTTCCCCTGGTCTCGATCACTGACCCGCACGGAGGCCTTCTTTGCCGTAACCAGATATAGAGCTGACAGGCAGGTTAGCGTTGTTTTGCCGCATCCGCCTTTGAAATTCATAAATGAAATAATCTTTTTCATCTCTTTCCTGTGGTGTCCTGTGAACCTTAAGGTGTGTAAGGTGTTGTTTTAACCGTATGGTATTGTTGGTGCGTTTGGTGTGTCAAGGTTCATTTGAACCAAGAGGTGGTTCCGGTGTTGTAGGTGTTGCATGGTTGGTTCGGTGGTATAATAACCTTAAGGTTGAAGTGGTGGAGGAAGCACCGCAAGGTGATTGTGGTGTTGTGTGTGTCTTATGGTTCATGTGAATCATGAGGTTGTTGAGGTGTTTTAGAAACCGCAAGGTGGGTAATGCACCTTATGGTGCAATAGGTTTAATTGGTGTTCTATGGTTTATATTTAACCTTGAGGTTGATCGAACACCAAACACACCAGAAATGCCATATGCTTACATGGGTGGCGGTAAAGAAGACATGTTGACGAAACGCCTCAAATCGAGCTATAATAATTAACATGAAAATCGATATTCCAGCCAACACCGCGACTGCTAAGCGACTTGAGGCATACCAAGCCGCAGGGGGAGACGTGCTCGATGTGCTGGAAGTGGGCTTAGATCAAATGGATAGTGGCTTAGGCCTTAACAGCATTGATGATCTAAAAGCTCATTTAGAGCCGCTACTAGATCAGAAAACTGTCCCATTCGATCCGGCCGCTTTGCACGAAGAGTTTAAGGCTAAAAGAGCCAAGTGAAGCCGATAACGCTTACTCTTGCTGCCGTTGAGCGCCTACAGCAAATCTGGGAATATACAGATGAGCGCTGGGGAGAGGAGCAAGCCAGAAGATACCTGACTGGCCTACATAGCTCGATGGAAGACATTGCCAACTCATCTCGTCTTGGGCATATTCGCCAAATGCAGGTGAAGGGTAGGGTGGTTCAGTTTTTTCGCTACCAGCAGCACTTTGTTTATTTCACTGAGAAGGAAAATGAAGTTGTCATTTTATCCATTTTACACGGGGCTATGGATATACGAAAGAGACTGGCTGAGGACCTAAACAAGCTATGAGCGATGATCTTGAAAAAGACGAAGCGCTAAGATTGCTCCGCGAAGCAATGCAACACGGCGATTCGCTGAAATTCCCAGAAGAGCAAGTTGAGGCCGCCTTGGATAAGCTGGGACAGATTGCTTGTCATGACACCAGTGGTAGCCAGGTTGCACGCGGTATGCTGTGTTCTATGGCCGAGGCCGCCAACAAGATCGATGGGGACGAATATCAGTGGTCGCTCCTGGAGCTGAAGCGATTTGATTATCATTACCAACGAGACGCAATCATGCTGATACAATGGATGATGGGGCCGCAGTGGAACCCGGAGCTGGTTTGGGCCCAGATCGAGCGCTTTGAACGCGTTTAGTGCATTTACAATTGGGAGATTGAATACTTTCGTATGTGACGGTTTTCAAGCGCACCAATATTGGCTATAGAGTCCGGCTCAACATTAAGAGCATGGAGACTATGTGTCAGAAGCAGAAAAGGGTAGGGTGGCGAGCTTACGCGCCGAGTATCGCCAAGCCTTGGTCGATACTTTCGCAAATGATAAGAAATGGCCCAAGAAGCCTATTGCCCGGGACAATCCTGATATTCCGCCTCATGGCTGGTTGCTCCACGTCCTCTATTGGGTCGAGACCGAATGCTGGGGACGCTGGGAGCACTGGCTAAAGGTCATTCAGAATGGCAATGTGCTCGATGAGCCTATTCCTCAGATTGAGTTTGACCCACACTCCGCAGCTCCTGTCCGGAAGATGCACGAGAACGCGCTCAACAGCATAACCAGGTCCGGAGGCTGGGAAGGGTGGGGGAGTTGGGATTTATTCAACTATTACCTCGATTGGTTATTGTATGGGTTTGGTCATCCTGGGCAGAAAGAACCGCCTAAAGAGCCCGATAGAGGAGCCTTTGACCGTCTTTACCAAACATATTGCCTCGATATCATGATTGCCCGTCCCGCTGACGTATTCGGGGATCTCATGGCTGAAAATCGACACGGGCGGGGGAGGGGGTTCTACCCGACTCCGCACAATGTTTCTGAGATGATGGCCCGGATGCTCATGGAGGGGGATGATTGCCGGTTTAAGACTGTTTGTGACCCGTGCGTTGGAACGGGCCGGTTGATCCTTCACGCCAGCAACTATTCATATCGCCTGTTTGCCCAGGATGTTGACGAAACCGTTATTAAGGCCGCCTTGGTAAATGGGTATTGCTTCGCTCCATGGCTTGTCAGGCCATTCTTCGATAATGCGAAATCATCAAGTGCGGAATTATCTGATAGTCTTACCGAGCAAGCGCCGCCTCATGCTGTTGAGTATTTGAAAGGCACCGAGCACGACGGTGAAAACCAGTATCTTTTTGAACCTATCAAGAAGCGCCGTAAAAAGGGTGAGCCAGAGATCCAGCAGGGGCTATTGTTTAAGAATTTCGGGGAGCATGGCCGGTGATGGCTTACCCATGTGTCGCGCGAAATTCGATCTTTCTCGATTGCAAGAGGTGTGTGGGGGTATGCCGAAATTCTAAAGCCCTAACATTTGATTGGAAAATTTATCATAATCTATTCTCGACACGTGATAGCTATATGCATGCATTCCTTCATGCGCCTTAGATTATTACCTGTATTTATGATTCCGTTGATGGGTCTCGCCGATAATACACTTACAGACCGGCAAGCGGACATCATCGTGGCGAATGAAATGGAGGCAAAAGAAGCCAAACGCCTGGCAGAAACTCCAGATTTTCAGGTTCTCCAGCGTCGAGTTGTAGAATTAAATAATGGTGGCACCCTTGTTATGGATGAGGTCGCCAAGCCTCAACTCAAGAAAAGAGAAAAAATTGAACCAGTTCAATTATCATCTGAACAGATTGAATTGCTGGGTGACATCGAAGAAGGAAAACACAAATTCCTTTCCCTCAACGTTTGGGTCTACGATAACAAGGTGTCACATATTCGCTGGAGTGATCCGGATGGTAGGCAATATTCCGCCTGGACTGAGGCGGACATGAATCTTTGCCGAGTGATACGTGGATTTTCAGCTGGTGACATTACCTATACTCTGGGGGCGTTGGTTCTAAATGAATCGATTGAGAATCTCAGGGAGCGGCAGAAATTAGCAAAGAGAGAGGGGGTAGATTTAAAGATTCCCGAAATCCCTGATCTTCCAGAGTCCAGCAATGGAGTTACTGAGTATTTCGTGGAAACAAACGACCCTACTTTATTAGAAAACGAGGAAGTCTTTTCTGGCCTTGATGCACTCATGGTCTACCTCGATCAAAATAAAAAGGAGCTTCAACAGGCTCTGCATGACCAGAGAAAAATCAGCGAGGCGAAGAAACGTTACCACCAACAAAATCAGCAACCTCAACAAACCACCTTCATCCATTGGGTTCCTGAGCAATGAGAAACACAGTCACCACTATCATTCTTGCGGGATTATGCCCGATCATCCAGTTGTATGCCCAAACAGATTTGCAACAGGATACTGATCTTCAAATTGTGGATGGGGCAGGGGTTAATGAGCTGAACCTTAAATGGTTCGCATTCAATAATTATGCCTACATCATTCTCCAATCACCGGATTTGGAGACTTGGACAATTCCAGTTGCCGCAGAGCAGGTTTTTGTTGGGCAGGATCAGGAAATTACTGGATTGGCCTTCATGAAGCCCAATGATCCAAACGCCGATCCAAATCAACTTGCCCAGGGCGCATCATTTTTCAAATTAGTGATGTCCCCGAAACCGCTCCAAAATCCGCTCGAATTCGATCCTGATAATGACCGGGTAGGGAGCACTACCGAATTTTCCCTTGGCTGGAATCCGCTCGATGCTTCCAGCTCTGACGGCGATATCGTCCCTGACGATCTCGAAAACTATTATTGGGGTGGCTTAAGCCGCGATGGGACTGGAAATGCCGATGGAGATGCACTCAATGACTATGGTGACATACTAGCCGGGGGAGATTCCGAAACCGCAGATAATTTTGAAGATGATGCTGATTCCGATACGGTTATTAGTGTCATGGCAGGTTTAGGTGCCTTAGGTGAAGACTGGCCGGAAGTATCGGGCTTTAGTGATTCTGTTGCCGGCAACGCAGATTTGGTCATCTACATACCTGAACAGGGATTCCAAATGGTCACTGATGACGGAACATTTTTGGAACTGAGCGGCAAAGTGCCTCATTTCTGAGCATAGCAGGGCAGGGGAGCATTTTGGCGAAAAATAATACATTTGTAAGCATTCTGCTTGTTGCAGCACTTGTCGTTGCGCTGCTCATTGCTTTCGAGCGGATGCGGATCATGCCGCAAGCAACTGAAGATGCTACGGTTGTGCAGATAGTCGAATCTGATAGTGTGGAGGAGCCGAAAGTCACGGATGTTCCTCCGGTCGCTGTTGAAGGCCTCGGCGAGCTGCTGACTACTGAAATTGAAGCCGTAAGTAACGAGCCCGAGGAAGAAGCGTATTATTGGAAAGCATTTGCATCAATGCGCCAGCCAGCAGTTAGCGATCCAAATTCAGAACAAAATCAAGCAACATTAAGGCGGCTAAGAGAGATGCGCCGCGCCAGAATACAAGCTGAACAATCTCAATGATGAATTCCCTTAAATTCTTCATATCACTCGCCATGATTCTCATGGCGGCTACTTTGAATGCGGTCTCAGTGCCAGGATCGTTATCTGGCGATTTGTCGGTAAACAACAAAGGCCAAGCGGTATACACTATCCCAATTGAGCTGCCCCCTGGGATCATGGGAATGACTCCTGAACTGGCGCTTCAATATAACAGTCAGTCTGGCGATGGCATATTGGGAGTAGGGTGGCGCATCGCTGGTCTTTCTGAAATTACCCGCACCCGGCCTACATTGTTTCATGACCAGATGATTGATGCGGTCGATTTCGATGACAATGATCGCCTGTTGCTTGATGGTCAGCGTCTAATGCTTGTGAGTGGGTCATCGTATGCCGGCTCAACCGCAGAATATCGAACTGAGATCAATGAATTCAGCAAAATCACTGCTGGTGGCAGCTTAAACTCCAGCTCATCTAAATTCACTGTCAGAACTAAAGGAGGTCTGATAAAGGAATACGGCCACACTGGTGATTCTTTTGTTAATGCTGAAGGCATATTCCCCAATGTCGCATTGAAGTGGATGCTTAGCAGCGTCGTGGATAAAGCGGGAAATGAAATCACCTATGATTATTACGAGCAAAGTTCCTACGGTCTGTCTAATGCGGTCATCAAGTCGATTGATTATGCTGACTACACTGTTGAGTTTGTTTACGAAAATCGAAATGACATCCGACCTTATTACATGGCCGGTGCTGAGGTTTCATTGCTGAAACGCCTAAAGAGCATCAACGTAAAACACGACAACACCACAGTTCGAGAATATCACTTTACATACGGATATAGTGGCGTAACAGGCCTCAGCTTACTTCTTTCTGTTCAGCAAAAAATCGGCCTTGATAGTATGCCAGCCACCGTCTTTAGCTGGCCGAATCGTAATGACGGACTTTTTCCAACGGTCCCGGGAACGTGGCTCAGGCAGACGACGTTTTCGGTTCCAAAAGACGAAATGGATATCGCTTATGCCTATGGCAACAACTACGGCATTAATGGAGGTGTTCGGTTTGCGGATTTGAACGCAGATGGCCTCCCAGATATGCTTTTTGCCCGCCAGGGAGAGAATGACCGAGCATACCTTAATACAAGTTTCAGTTGGCTAGAGAATATTCTTTATCGACCACCTTCGAACCGCGACTTCACTGTAAATCTTGATCAAACTGGTCCGGCGGACCGAGATGGTGGATTGCGAGTTGTAGATGTAAACGGAGACAATTTGCCGGATCTGCTTTACGGTTACAATGGGGTTAAGGAAGCATACATTAATAATGGTTATACCTTCGTTGCCGATTCCAGCTATAAACCACCGCTGGATTTCATCTATGATTATTATTCTAGTAGTGGAATTCGTCTCAGTCTAACCGCCCGATCCATTAAAGGCTTACCCACAGGAGCTGAGTTTGTAGATCTCAATGGCGATGGCCTAATGGATATGGTGTTTGGCGGGCGTAATTTTGGAAGTTTCAACGAAATTTTAGCAGCCTACTTGAATAATACCGGAGGTGCGGTTGATGACAATTCAAGTGCGAAATGGATCGATACGCTTAGCTACAAACCTCTTCAACCAATAATTCGTGACCTTTATAGCGGACCTGGTAATGATGGTGGTGTAAGGTTTATTGACGTAAATGGTGATGGATTGGCAGATCACCTCTATGCCCGCGAGGGCCAACCTCGAACCGTTCACTTGAATACTGGAAGCGGGTGGGCTGGATCGCCAAGCAGCGACTACGTGTTACCACATGATTTTGTTGTTTACCCGTTCAATGACGGAGATGGGCAGGATAGCGGGATGCGCTTAGTTGATTTGAACGCTGATGGATTGCTTGATATTGTTTACGCTCAAGAGACAAATTCTTCAAATAAAGCAACGTATCTCAATACCGGAGCAGGTTGGGAAGAATCTTCAGATTATGAGCTCCCATCCGGTGTGTTTATTACCTTTGGCTATAATATCAATGAGGACTTTGATGCAGGCCTTCGATTCACTGACCTGAACGGAGACGGGTTGACTGATTTTATTTTTTCAAGGGTTCATCCTACGAATTTTAACAGTGTTGAGCGAGGAGCATACATAAATACAGGTTCAGGATGGCAGTCTCACTCAAATTACCGGCCACCTAACTTTGTAGATGAAGCGGTCATTGCTGATGCTGTAGGCACTAAGTTTGGTATCGATGGTGGGGTCCGTTTAATGGACCTCGATGGGGATGGCCTTGAAGACATGATAATGTCTCGGATCAACCCCAGGGATAATGACCACGAAAGCATGGGTTGGATCAATACAGCCCCAAAGCCTGACTTGATTACTGCTATCACTAATGGGCATCAATCCCAGATGGTAATCGAGTATAAGAACCCTGGAATACCAAGCGATTTAATATACACCAAAGGAACTGGCGCTGCTCACCCAATCTACGACATCGTTCCGTCAGATTACGTTGTTTCTCATGTGATCAAAGACAACGGAACGACTGGATTGCACTATGATAGTTACTACACCTATGGAGAGGCGCGAACCCATATCCAGGGGCTTGGTTTTTTAGGATTTCAGAATTTTGATTCTTTCGATGCTGAAAAAGAAATCCAAGTGCAAGATGTTCTTTCTCAAGAATTCCCCTACATCGGACTGCTTTCACAAAGAACCATAAAGTTTGATCCTTCTATCGGTCAGGATCAAACTATCCGTGAAATCAGCAACGAATTTGATATTGTTGAGAGCAATGGGGAAACGGTTTTCCCCTACGTCGATATCGAAACGATCAAAGAGTATGAATTCAATCAGTCGAATCCTTATCAGACCCTCGTTACTGATTATGACTACGATGATTACGGAAATGCCGACCGTATTGAAATTGATTATGGAGGTGGTTATGTTCAAGTTACGACGAGCCATTTCGACAATTACAGCGCGGATTGGTCGATTGGGTTACTTGATTGGCAGGAAACTGAGCATCAACAGACGGGTATCCCTTCACGCACAGTTCGTCGAGAATACGATTATTATTCATCGACGCGCTTTCTGCATAAGGATCGACTTATGCAAGAATCTTCTCCGACTCTTAAGGAGTTGGAGAAGATATATGGCCGTGATAGCAACGGAAACGTCACATCAGTTACGATCAGTGGGAGGGATTTAGAAACCAGGTCGATCACCTATTCGGGCTATTCGGATTTCGGTAACAAGTATCCGAAATACGAGGACAATGATCTCGGACACCAAGTTACGACCACCTATGACGAGCGTTTTGGGCATGTAGCAATCATCACTGATCCCAATGGCCTGGAAACAGAACGCCAATATGACACGTTCGGAAGGCTCAAGAAGATCATTAGCCCGGACGAAACGACAACGGACATCTCTTACGTTTTCTCGCCTACTGGTGCACCAAGTGGGACTGCTTATGCTATCATTACAGATCCTGAAGACGGGTCTGAATCCATTTCATATTTTGACCGATTGCAGCGAGAAATTCGCGCTGAAAGAGAAGATTGGAATGGGAACGCCATCATAGAAGATACTGAGTATAACGACTTAGGGCAAATATATCGAATATCTCAAAAAACGACGAATCTGAATCCTACGGATTGGATGGTTTACGAGTATGATGATTTTGAACGTAACGACAAAATTACCTTAGCAAATGGCCTTGTAACAGATTTTACTTACAATGGTTTCGCTCTTACGGAAGTTACTGGTGGGCAGACGACTATCAAAACTCGTAATCCCAAAGGGCAGATTTCTCAAATTCGAGATAACATCCTAAATACCACCAAATTCTTTTACGAACCGCACGGCGATTATATCCGCCGCGTGGAAGCTCCAGGGGGAGTCGTGTATGAGATGGAGTATGATATACAGGGTAATCGAACAGCCTTGGATGATCCTGATATGGGTGAGTGGAGCTACACTTTTGATGGCATGGGACTCATGCGAACTCAGACAGATGCCAAGGCGCAAACAACGACTATAACTTACGACACCTTAAATCGCCTAAAGACCCGAGAGGTTGGCGGTGAAACATCAATTTGGCACTATGATGGCGCTGCCGATTACAATAAGAAGGGGCTGCTGCGTTTAGTTGAAGGACCGAATGATTTTCGTAAATCATTCTACTATGATGACCTCAGCCGCACCTATTTGGAACTGTGCCAAATTGATGGAAAATTCTACTACAACTACTCAAAATATGATGACCATAGTAGATTGACGCAAATCGATTATTTCTGGCGACCAAAATCATTGGAGGAGCCAGGCAATGAGCTACATCACGGATGGCGCTCTTATGGTCTGCGCTATGCATACAATACGCGAGGATTTACCACGACGATTAGTGACTCTAGCGGACACACCTGGTTTCAAAATCCACAGTATGACATGCTCGACAGGGTTAAGCAATATACGCTCGGAAACGGTGTTTTTGTTCAGAAGACTTATGATCCTGAAACTTATGAGTTGACCGACATCGATGCGAGTGGCCCAGGAGGCGTATTACAAGATTGGCATTTTCAATACACTCAGCACGGGAACCTTCAATACAGGCAAGATTTTGATGCCGGTTTAAGAGAGGATTTTACCTATGATGGGCTGAACCGACTTTACACAAGCACAGTCCAGAATTTAGGCCAATTAACTTATACCTATCATGCAGATGGCAATATCAACACCAGAGAGATCAGGACTGACACTGGAGTGCAATCAAGCACCTATAGTTATGGGACGGTTGCTGTTCGACCTCATGCGGTTACCTCGGCGTTTGGTGTTACCTATGGGTATGACGCGAATGGAAATCTGACTAGTCGCGGCGGTGCAACAGTCACTTGGAAAGCATTTAACAAACCGCATACGATTAACGATCCAAGCGGTAATAGTAGCGTATTTACTTATGGAGCCGACCACCAGCGTTTGACTCAAGAAATAATCAATGGGGCTACCTCTAAAAAGAAAGTTTACGTTGATGCTTTAGAGCACACCTACGAAGGCGACGATATCAAGAGCAAGGTCTATGTTTACGGGCCTATTGGCACACTTGGCACGATGACCTACGATAGTGCTAGTAGCTCCGTAACACGCCATTATTTTCATTACGATCACTTGAAATCAGTGATTGGTGTGTCTGATGACTCGGGGCAATGGGCGGAGCAATATGGATTCGATCCTTGGGGACTGCGTCGGGATTATACTGATTGGAACGGTGCTCCAAGCGCCACTGCCACCGTCACTGATCGCGGTTATACAGGACATGAAATGTTGGATAATTTGGGGTTAGTTCACATGAACGGCCGAATCTATGATCCACAGATTGCACGTTTCCTTTCACCTGATCCTGTAATAGCTGCGCCTTACGATTTACAAAATTACAATCATTATTCTTATGTCCGGAATAACCCAATGTCCTTGAATGACCCCTCCGGCTACATTGCGGAGACTGTTTGGGATGTCGGAAATATCGCTCTGGGAGTATTTGAGACCGGAGCGAATATTTACACGGGTGATTATACAGGAGCCGCTATAAGTGCTGGTGGTGTTGTTATTGATGTAGGGGCTGCTTTGATTCCATTTGTTCCAGGAGGAGCAGGGACTGGGGCAAAGGCCGTTAACATGACCAGAAAGCTTGCCAATACCGCTGAGGCAGCTGCGGATATTAGTGTAGTGAGCCTTAAGGCAACGCGCTCTAAGATGGGCATTCCTGAAGATCTTTCATTCGCTGAAGCTGTTCAGTTTATGAAGGCTAAGCGAGCACAGAAGCAAGCGGATACGTTTGAAGCAGTCGATTCAGTGCCACTTAAGCAAATTGATGAGGCTGTCCCGGACAGCGCACCTAAAATTAAGACTGACCAACCCGCTAATGGGGTGGATGATGATTATCTTGCAGCACTACGTAGCAGAAGTGACGCTAATGCTGTTACAGGCAAAAATGCCATAGATATGAATAATGCTCCTGCCAAATCTGATTTAACATCCCTTGGCTTCAAAAGAAATGGACGATGGTTTTTTAGGCAATTGAGGAAGCAGAATCCAGAAATGTTTAGTGCAGGAAACATTAATCGGATCAAAAAGGGGCAGGCCCCTGTCGTTGATGACGTTTGGATCAAGCATAATCCTCAGCATGCTGATTTTGCTGGTGATAAACTTATACATCACCATATTGACCAAGGACGTTTTGCTGGTGCTTTGCCAGAGGGATTCCACCAAGGGGAATTTAGTAAACTACATAACCGAACAACTGATTAGTATAACTATATTATGAACACAGCAGATTTTGTTAGAGAGCTAGCCTCAGCCGCTCCTAGTAAGTCACAGTTATCGCAGGCAGGTTTTAGTGAACTTGAGATTGAATCCACTCTGCATGAATTTGAATGTATCAAGCGCTCAACACCTATCACTCTAGAAGCTCATGATGATCTTTTTCTCGAATTGATTAGGGATTGGGACCTTTCTCAAGTGAAGATTGGTTCACTTTCTTTCTTTGATGAGCCTGTCGTCGGTAATGAGAATATTGAGCTCGGCAAAGTCGAACTCGACATTCTCGTTTTCAATTTAGGTAGTAAAGAATTCCAGCTTTTAGACCATGAAGATCGTAACCGTGTTTTTAGCGCTGTAGCGCAAGATGGCGAAAAACTAATGCGTGGACTAATCTTACTCGCAGATTATTTTGCCAAGACTGCGACGGATGAATTCGATATGGATGATGAAGAACTAGGGGACCGCAAGGTTCAAGAGTGTGCAGCTCTGCTGGGGGGCAAAAAATATGAGGGCTTTAGCAGCACGATGATAGGATTTTAGAGAAAGCCATTCGTCAATCAGTTTTCCTTCTTATTAGATAAGTTACCAAGAATAAGAATAACCCAACGGAAATAGCGTATGTTGTTGGCTCTGGAATTAGAGCCGACAATGGTTGTATGCTTACATTTTCATTCATGGTTATAATCTGAAGGCTTTCTTCTAGTCCTTCTGGAAGGAACATACTATAGTTAGCGTCCCAGTCTAATAGCAAATCATACTCACCAACTATATCTGTTATCATAAATGAATAAAACAGATCGGAACTGCTATTGTCATTTATTACGCTTGTGAGAGTATATTCTTCAAACTCGATAACGAATGTGCTGATTTCGCCAATACTTTCGTAGAGGACTCGGTCGTTTGCACTATCAAATAGCTTAAAACTCCTTTGTCCGCTAACGTTAATGTCTCCAAATTCGGATAATGAAAGGGTTCGGCTTATGATTATCGGCTCATCGCCAATCGCAGTAATAGATTGTTCGTAGCCGAATCCTACTTCAAATGAGCCATATCCACTGGCACTCTGAGAAAATGCACTGCTGGTGGACAACCCTCCATTTAGCATATCTGTTTTGCCGTGGGATGACTGAAAATCTGCATCTAGGTATGAATCATGACCTGATTTTAAAGAATCTGTGGTGAACCAAAAAGCTCCAAATTCGTCTTGCGAGGAGTGTTGGTTGAATTCATCCACATCGAGCACTAGTCCGGATGAATCAACGTTACTGAACGGGCTAAACGCGGAATTTATAGACAATGCTGCATCCACTTCTAATGGCAGCGTGAAAGCTGTAATTGCGGTCGTAGCCATCCAGGTGATGCTCATTTTCATACAGCAGCCGATACTGGTAGTATTTGCTACCACATCAAGCGGGAATTACTACCATATTTGGCTGAATTATCCGATAGCCGATTCCCAATACTTTTCTCAAATGGCAACAAAAGACCAACTTCAGCGAAGACGACCAGCAATAGTTTACACAACATAAATTGTGCGCGAATCAGACCCCGAAGGATGGCTCGCCGTGCTCTTTGCGTAGCTTTGCAATCAGCGCTCTATCTGAGGTCAAAGACGTTGTATCCGTTCTGATATCGGGCTTTGCACCCATCGCGGCAATGTAGACCGTTCGTCGGACAAGCAGGACAGCATTGTCCGGCTTAGGAACGTCTTTTCGATTTCCGAAATCATGCTTGTAGCTGCCATCAACCCAGCCATCCGGTGTCAAATATACCTCTTCCCACTCATTGCTTAATGACATACCTAAATACCATCAAAGAGGATGATTTCAGGCAAGGGTCTTATCTCATGATTTCAGTCGACGTTCGTGGATCCACAGGACACTGAGGCCCGCTAGAGCAAAGATTACGACCGTTGTTGACGGCTCCGGGATTGCAGTAATTTCGAGATTCAGATTGCCGGCAAGAAGGCCGTCTCGAGAAGATAGGGCATAGTTACCTGGATCAAATACTGAGAACGGCCATGATCCGGTTGACGCCCCAACTCCAATCGTCACATCCGTGCCGCTACCAGTGATTTCAATGGTGTCTCCGATATTGGCAACAAAGGGACTATCATCAGGGTTGCCGTAATGAACTGAAAGCTCCTGTTGGCCTTGATTACTTGAAAATCCAACTACCGAGAGGTTACCACTAGCCCCAGTCGTCAGATTTTCAATGAATAGAGTCTCCGTTGGAAAGCGTGTATCAATGAAGGCCCAGCCGTTAGCATACCGTGCATCTGGGTCAATCATGTCCCAGAAGAGCGACTCAAATTCTGTTCCTGGCGTTAGTGTAAATGCCTGGGTGACCGTGTCCGTTCCCGAAAATGTGAAGTCAAGGTGATCCTCTGTCGGATCGCCGACGAGGTGAAGATTCAGAATCCCCCAGGATGTTTGTGTGACAAGAAAGGCGGCCGTTGCCGCGGCTATTAAGGATTTTGCGCCAATTTTCATGGTCTAAATGATTTGTAAGTAACTGTTTTTTAGGAATTTAGTGAGATGATGTCTCAGAATTACCAATTCTGGGACATGGTGAAACTCGCGTGACTGACAAAAATTCTGGAATGTCTCTGTATGATAACCGGGGACAGAGAAAATACCTCACTGTCGGAGAGTGCCTGCGCTTCAAAAATGCGGCGGGTGATGCGCCTACGACGCAGCGCTTATTGGCAATGACTTTGCTTTACACCGGGTGCAGGGTCTCGGAGGCCTTGGAGCTAGATGGAACGCGCGTGGACCTGGCGGCCGAGCTTGTTGTTTTCCGAACGCTCAAAAAGCGAGAGAAGACCGTTTACAGGGCGGTTTACGTCGATCCGGAGTTCATCAGCGACTTGACCCAGCATTTCAATTTGCCGTCCCACAGGGGCCGCCTTTGGACGATTCACCGGCGCACGGCATTAAGATGGATAAAAGCCATCATGAAGGCCGCAGGCATCGAGGGGATACACGCGACCCCTAAAGGCCTACGGCATAGCTACGGTCTTGCCTGTGCGATGGAGAACCTACCGATCGGAGAGGCCAAGGAGCTCATGGGCCATGCCGATGTAAAAACGACACTGATCTACCAACAAGCGTTCGGGGCCGAGAAGCGAGCCTTTGCCAAAAGGCTCTGGAACCTGTATAAAATAGGGGATTGAGGTTGCCATGCAGTCTCGATTTCCCATGCTTGATGTGTCCCAGAATTGGTAATTCTGAGACATTCGGGTAAACTAAACCGACCATAAGGAGGTCGCAATGTCAAAACCCACTGAGATCGGGGGGCTTTCGCCAGGAAGCGCCGACTGTTCGATTCCTAATAACGCAATAGATTGTTACAATGCGCCGCAAACCGTGGATGAGCTGGCAAAGGCGATGGGGTATCGACGTATGCTACTCGATTTTTCCTTTGAAGACGGTGACTGCGTTGTCCACTAGCGTTCACGTTTCGACAATAGGCAAAAAACTTGAGTATTTTTTGAAATAGCTTAAGCAACTTACCGTGGACGGGTCGATTTTCGTAGTTATGTTTGTTGCTGAGCTGTTCTACCTGCTTTCGCAGTCATTCTCAATCCGGATACTAATCAAATCCGAGAAACAGCGTCGCCAAGATGAACAAGAGCGAGTTGAAAATGGATTGAGACGCGAAATTTTATGCGACTTCCTGATGTTTGTTCCTATTAGCGCAATCCTATTATATACCCTAGCTAGCCCATGGATTCCATTCGCAGTAGAAGACAAAGCGCTGCCAATTCTGGGTCTTGCAAGCTATGGTTTTCCTTTTGCTACGCTTAAAACGATCATTGTGAGACATTCACTGAAGGTCGCCAAGCAATTCGCTGAAATCATCATTGAAACAGAGAAGAATAAGAAAGAGGCACCTGAATCATGAAGAAGGTAAGCAGAACTCGAATCGTCAAGGTTAAGGTAATGTCAGGCAACCATTCCCGCAGACACCGCGCAATGACAAAAATTGCGTTTCGATGCGCTGTAAGTCGAAAAGTTCTAAATCACCTTACACATCGGTCTGATGGGAACACTAGAATTCGTGTAACCGATAAGTTGCTGAAATCGTCGCTTATTATTGAGATAACAAGAGCTCTTGGTTGGCTGAATATGATTGATAGCCGTTTACTTGACGAATACTTGATCGAATGTAGATCGAAAAAGAAGCTAAAGGCAATGCAGCGTAGTTTCGGCAGCAAATTTGTATCAGAGTTAGCTAGAGAATTAAGTAATGCAAATAAACGCGACCCTAAGGATGCCAACAGTTCTACATTCGGTGCTATGAATACGCCTGTAGATTAGTCCTTTTCCCCATCCATTTAGGTTTCAGGTTAAAGTTCTATAAAATATGTTATGTTACTTAAATGTTGACCGGAGATAAGTGCGCGGCTAAGGTGTTTCGGAAAGCATGGATGATGACCTGGAACACTTGCCCATAATCAAACCGACCGCCGGAACCGCGCTGGCCGCGCCGGAGTTCTTCCAACTCGCCGAGGTTCCCGCCGAAATGGTCTGGCTGGCGAACATCACCAGCAAAAATACCCGTGACGCGTATGCGCGGGATGTGCGCGAGTTTATGACCTTCTGGGAAATCAAATCGCCCGAGGCCTTCCGGACGGTGACGCGGGCTCATGTCATTAAATGGCGCGACAGCCTTCAGGACTATGGACTGGCTCCAGCCACGATCCGCCGAAAGTTGTCGGCTCTATCGGCTCTGTGTGATTACCTCTGCAACGAGAATTCCATTTCTCACAATCCGGTCAATGGTGTCACCCGACCCAAAGCCAAAAGCAAAGCGACGCCAGCATTGAGTGATAAAGATGTGCGAGCCATGCTCGATGCGCCGGATTCCGATACCCTAAAGGGCTTGCGTGATCGCGCGATTCTATCCGTGGGCTTCTTCCATGCCCCTAGACGTCAGGAAATCGCCAGCTTGAAGGTCGGTGACTTTTACCAGAACAAGGGGCTGATGTATCTGCGCTTCGCCGCCAAAGGCGAAAAGACACTGGAAATTCCAGTCAATGCCCACACGGTGCGGTGTATTCAGGAGTATCTGGCCACTGCTGGTCACGGCGAGGACCTCACTGGCCCTTTATTTAGACCAGTCCGGAACAACGTGACTGGTGAATTAAGGAAAGGACTTTCCGGAAAGGCCATCGACGTGGACGTGTTCAAGCATTACGCCAAGAAAACCGGAGTGATTGCACCTTCCCTCTCACCCCACTCCATGCGAAGCACTGCAATTACCAATGCCCTGGAGCATGATGTGGATTTGGCCAAGGTGCAGGAGATGGCTGGTCATGCGGATATCAGCACCACACGCGGATATGATCGACGGAAATTTAAGCCTGAGGATAGTCCCAGCTACAAAATTAGCTACTGACATATCAATATTTTTATAGACAAATAATAAGATCTATAATCTATTCTTTTTAGGTTTTGTTAAAATTATGCTATCTAGCTGCCACTGTTTTTGCATTAGTCTCCATGATAGGCTGCACTATTCCGCTTCCAGATGGATCAGACAGGCAATTCATTGTCATTGGCTTGGGATATGTGAGACTGGACGAGCCAAGGGAGGATGGTGTTGTGCAAGGAACTTCCCAAGCCATTGGTGTAAATATCGTAAATTCAGAGGTTCAATCTGTGGCTGTTGGTATCAGTCAGGCTCGTGTCGCGATAACGCCGCTGGGTGAGGAAGGTATTATTTTGGAACACTCCCATGACAAACTGGAAATCTACAAACCAGCTGACAACAATGAAGGAAACGAACCCTAAATACGGGATTCTCTGCATACTCGCAGGTTTTATACTCACTCTTTTTACTGGGTGTTCTAGTAAAGGCCATTACGTTGTTGCTGCCTCGAATACTTTGATCGGTGTAAAGGTAGCCCAAAACCCAGGAACCCAGTTTCCTGAGGGTGAGGTTGGCTATGCCAGGCAAGAGCTAGCTCTTGTGCCTACGGATCGGATGCAGCCTGACAACGAACCACGATCAGAGGTATATGCTGTCGAGTATAATGATAAAGGTAAAATTACCAAAGAAACTCGAACAGTTAACGCAAATGGACTGGGTAAGATTGAAGGTTCGGATAAATCCACGGATGTCTTAATGGAGCTTAAGGCGACTAGCTTGCTTTCATTCAATGCTAGTATCTATCAGCGTCTTGCAGTAGGTAAAAACGCGGTCGGTCAGCCTGGTGCTGCTCTTATGTTTTCTCGCGATGAATCTGGTAACACTAATCCAGAAGCGGTTAAGGCTGCTTTTGATGAGATTGCGAAAAAAACCGAGACAATTCCATTAACTGAGCAAGGTATTCTCAACATGTATCGTGCGGCGCTTATTGCCAATGAAGATACTGATCCGGAAGCAGCAGCAATTTTGTCCAAAGTTAATAAAGTTAATATTATACCGGACAATACCAAAATAAAAATATACAAATACGATGACAATGCGATGCCGGATCATGAGCTTAAGTATACCGAAAAGGACGAGAGCTCGCTAAGGAGCAATTCAATTGATTATGCTAACAGTGTTCGTTACATTGGTGACCTTACATCGAGCATTCGAAACCTTAATGCTGCATTAGATGCCGTCAGTGGGGGACAGAAAGTCCAGCTGATAGCTCCTGCACCAGACGGTGGCGAGATCGATGCAGGAAAGTCTATCAAGCTAATCGAGGAAAGAAATCGGCAGGTCGAGCTCCTAGATTCAGCGAGAAAGTCTATGAGGGAGAATTCCGCAGTTATTGAAATGGTTAGATATTTGGAGAAATCAGAATCATCTTAGTTAATAGCGATATGGAAACTGACAGACAAAGAGACGAAAAAGTTCTTGAGAATGACATGCAAAAGAATGCTGCATTGGTTGATTTGCTTAATGGACCATGGTTTGATGTGCCAATCGTTTCAATAGAGCGTGAAGACCATCCGCCACCTAGAAAAGGGGCCTGGATTCGACATTATGAAGACTGAATATTTTGTGTAAAAGCTTCTATCTGATCTGACAGATGATTTTGCCTGAGTAGAAGCCCAATCCCCAATCACATATTCTCTGTAGCAATACCTAATCGTTATCTGACGGAGGCACTTTTTCGTTTGCCTTACTGCGGAAGGCGTTCTCAAGCCAAATGAAAGTTTGTGGGGCGAATAGACCAACAAAACCAGCGATTCCATATAGGAATTCCCAATTCCCATCGCTTCCCTTAGCTCCCAAAGCTAGCACGCCACCTTTAAGTGCATAGGCAACGATCACCGCTAGCACGGCACTCTTCAGAGGGCTAATAAGGAGATCGATGCAAGATCTATAACTAAGGGCGTACTTGATGTCCTTGCCCATATCATGCAACCAGCGAGCAAATCCGCCTAAGCATCCTATAATTGCTACCAATGCAAAACCATCTTTATCTTTAATGTCTTCCTCTGTCCAAAAGGCATCGAGCAGCCAAACCATCAAGAAAAGCAATAATGATGTCCAAATAATTGCCCATGAAAGCTTAATGATAAGCATTATTCTTCTAGGTGACACAGGCTAGATTCAATACTATTATCGCAATAATATTCAAGAAATATGTTTTTTTACCAGTGATATAGATCTGGCCAAGGTGCAGGAGATAGCTGGTCATGTCGACATCAGCACCACGTGAGGCTATGATTGGCGGAAAGTTAATGCTGATGATTGATCAGCTATTAAGAACTTGCGGCAATCAAAAAGCCAACAAGGATAACAATGATACCTCCGACCAAGAAAAATCGGGAAGAGCGGTTTCCACGAAATGTGAAGTTGCTACCAAGAACCTTGATTGTGAGTTCGCCTGGACTATCTGTCGGAGGACGCTTCATTTCGATCACTGCCAGATAGAAGCCCATCAAAATGAGTGTGAACCCCAAAAATACGGATACAGAAAACGGATTGTTGAGCATGATTTAGAATTTAATGGTTAAATGCGTTTGGAAGTTATACACCCGTTTGCCATAAATTGCATATAGGAACAGTTTCCATCAATTTTTCACACGATCGGAAGGTCTCCAGCCGGTAATTCTTTACCGGTTGTAACCGGCATCGCGTCACGCATTTAAGCCGCAAAACATTCCAGTTTCATTGTTCGATGAGAATCCGTATTATAACGAGAACTTCAGAGCTATGTCAGACCGAGAGATACAGTTCACTCCAGAGGAGATTTCTACAGATGAGTTTAAGCTATTGCTTGATTCCGCTGATGAATTCATTCAAGCAGCCAACAATTTTCACATTGATAGCAAATATTTATGTGACTTAATTCAGTTTCTAAGGATAGATAACCTTGAAGGTCGAACCCAAACTGATATTGCAGCAATTCTTGGGATAAGCGAGAGCTCGGTTCGGAAAATCAAGAAACGCTTTTTAGAACAGGGTCCGACTAGTCTTCTGTCGGAGAAAAGGCGCTCTGAGCTAGGGCGAGTGTTTGGCAGCTGTTTCTCAGGTAAAAAGAGAGGCGATGAATTAAGCAAGAGCTCAGTTATTAGTAAACTAAAAGATTTGGGGGTGTCACATCTCGAACGAAGTGCTATCATTAGAGAGTTTGTCTTGTCTGAGGCGTTAGCTATCGTCGACATCAATGGAGATACCACATATCGGATACAGTCAGAGTATGTCGCACCAACACCACAAACCGGAATACAGCGGCACCTAAAGTTGCTTCACAGAAAAAAGCAATGTGGTGATATTTTGGATGGGTTGAAGCATGCATACATAGATTTGGAGCTTCCATTTGAAGCTGCTATAGCCATTCGTGACGACCTCTATCCAAGGAAAAAAAATATTGCTCTATACGAAAGCTTAGTCGGAGTAAGTAAAAACGCGTCGCTTGGACGCGATGGTGAAGATCCAAATTTTTGTACATCAGTATTAGGAGATTTCGTAAGTAGTGATGTTGCGTCAAAGAAGCCTAGTGATATCATCGATGGGGCTTTAGGTCTTGGTAGGAACACGGAAGCAATGTCGGTTTTGCTTATGTTGCATATGGATGATCTCCTTGTCGGTTATGTCGAGAAGCATATAAATAAAGGAATTGATGACATTAAGATATTTGCGGATCAATATAGAGCCAAGTTTAATGAGTCAAAAGACGTAAAGACTTTTAGGATAGTTTTCTCTTGGGGATTTGTTGCTAATTCAGGCAGCTTAAAAGACAATGAAAGGAGGTAAAATGAAACCATATAAGGCATTAGTGCTAGTGGCTTTTGTATGCTTAGCAACGGCGCTAAACGCAATTAGTATAAGCCAAAATTGCATTGATGACCGCTTTCAAGCGAAAGCAATTGAGGTTATTGACTAAGTTTAAACTTAGTAAAGTTTTAGCTTAGTAATTTCCTTTTCAAGGGGTAGTCTTGGCGGACTCCCCCTTTTTCTTAATTAATTATTGATATGGTGATGGGAACGTGTTCTAGATATAAGGTTTATTCTGTGTCATTTCCGATGATCTCGCTTAAGCTCCGGCGTATCCCCGAACTGGCACTTTGATTTTGGGCTTGTTCTTGAGTAGATCAAAACCCAAATCATCCTCAATATCGCTAACCAGTGCTTTGAGTGCGTATAGTCTAAATACCTGGTATGTCATGGGATCGTCGTAGTTAAAAGTTCGGTCAGACACTTTCATAAACTCTTTATTCTGCATCGTAATGCATTTCTCAACGACCTGAACAATGACGTATGCGGTATGCACAAATAAAGCTCCGTATTCCTTTAAGACTTTGACCGCTTTTTCCCCGACGCCTCCCCCTCCTGTGGGCCCATCCGGCTTAACTATGTTTCCGAAGCCGCCAGGCCCCCAGGGTGGTCGGCAGAAGAAACTTTCAAGTCTCTTAAAAATTTCCACTTCAATATAATCAACTGACAATTTACTCTCTACAATCTCGGAGTAGCTCGATTTGAGATCAGAGAAAATGCGCCCATAAACTTCTTTCTCGAATCGCCCCTGCATCTCTAAAGTGTCCAAAGTTGAATCAAGAAAAAGTGCGAAGTTTTGTTCACTACGAAATGTAATCAGGCGATCATCGCCTGCTGCTAGGTCAAGAATCGTCGTTGGTTTTGCATCTTCTTCCATGAGGACCTCGACCACTGTGGCTGCTATTTCCCTTAGATCTCGCTTCAGTTTCTTAGTATAATTGCAAAGAAGATTGAGTGCGATTTCTAGATTTTCTGTCCGTTTTGCAAGATCAGCAGTGGTTTGAGCCTTCGACAGTGCAGAATCGACTTCATCAAACAGCTTATTGAATTCTTCATTCATAATGTTATTTTCCCTCCATTCCTAAATATTTATCCGCATGGATAGAGGGCTGGCGAGTCGTAAATCCCGTAATTGCCACGCGCTGGGCCAGTAGCCACGGTGTCAAGGGATATTCTTACCCTAGTGTTTATCAGGCTTAGAGGCCGACGAGGCCTCTAAATCCGCTTTAAATAGCGGATTGCGCCAAGGCCGTTTGATATAATGAGGGTTCAATGTCACCCAAACTCATCAACAAGAAGCAAGTCCGAGCCTACGCGCTCGGCACCATCAAACGCACGCGGCCACACCTGTCCAGGAGTCGCGTATCCAGTGAATTCCTTGAGTTCATCGAAGCCAAGGTCAGAGCCGAAATCGACAAGGCTGTCGCCGCTCAACCGAGTCGTGGTAAAACGCTCATCAACCCATATCAGACGCTTAGATAACTGCCGCAGGAACTCCTCCGGGTAGGCCATACTACCGGCCTTTCATCTGGTTACTCCTACAGGAAGCGTGCTTCGCCACAATAGCCTTCCGCCGCAGAGCGGTCTCCCGAGAAGGCTGTTGCGTTCTTGCACTGGGCTCCCTGTCGCGGAGAAGCCAGAAAGGCCGTGATAACCATGGCCTACTAAACGAAGGAGTTCCAATGACAGACCAACAAAGCAAAAATGACCTCAAAGAGTCCATTGAGCAATCCGTCCACTATTCCCTAACGATCCTGGCCAACCTTGATTATGCTTACGGCCTTCTGGCAGCGGCTCTCGAATGCAGTGACACTTTCCCAGTCAGTTTAATCAAAGACATTGAGCAGGCAATCAAGGTCCACGAGGACACTCGTTCTGCCCGCATTAGCTACAAGGAGCGCATCGTCAAAGTTAAATATCACCCACACCTCGAAGACGAACTGATGCCATTCTAAAGCCGTTATTTTCCTATTGCCCCGGCTTCGATTTCGACGCCTCGCACTGGCATTGCCATCGAGATCGAAGATAGCCGCTATTGCAGCCTAATAACTATTTCCCGAGGCATATGGTCTTCGGTGGCTGACTTAATCGGTTACACTTTCAAGGTGCTTTATCCCTTTTTCAGTCAGAAAGACGCTGACACTATCGTAGGTAGTTTTTGCGGTTCGGGCAGATCGGTGTGGTTCCCCGACAAAACGAATCAGGAGTTTATTCTTCAGATTCCTGAGTAATTTAATGTCTTCCTGGAAAGCCTGTATGTCGGACCTGGAGTCCGATTCAGGACGAAATGCCATTTCATCGCCATTTTGGTGGATGATTTGAAGGGCTTCGAGTTCCGAGCTGAACATGGTGTTGATCGCGTCCGCGCTATTGTTCGGTTAGGTTTTCCAGAGCCGTCGCAATAAAATTGGAACGGTTGCGGTTCTCGGCCGCAGCCATCATATCAATTTTATGAACCAGCTCTTGAGGAAGGCTGATCGAAATTTGGGTCTTACCAGCTGCGCGGTTGACCGCACTTTTCTTAGCGGCCTTTTTGGCAGCCCGTTTTACTGTTTTCTTTTTCGCCATAGCACTCAGGCAGTAAAGTATTCGGTGCTTCAGCACAAGCTAGTTTAGATGCCCACAGTTAATGTTGGGCTGAAAGCAATAGCCAGGCAAAAAGCCGCCATCGAGCAATTTCCCATGTCCTTTTGTCTGTCGATCGATCGTAGCTTAATGCCGGCGATGAGGCATATCACCGTTGCCCCAAAGTGCATTCCTATCAGGGTTCCTTCCAGATCGAGCCTCATGACCGACCGTGTCAGGTAAAGGCGCGTGACTACCCACCCCCCGATGATGTGCCAGAATATTACTGAGACAATCGTCGTGGTCATACCAGTGACAGCGAGCCATCGCCATATGGATTCACTAAAGGTGATTTTTTCAGACATGGTGATGAGATTCTTTATTATATCCCCTCATGGACTGTTCTCCTTTGTTGGTGGGGAAAGGCTTTTCCCCTGGCTCAAGCCGAAGTCTTGAGCGCACCCCATTCTAGCGGGGAGATCCCCGCAACGCCCCCACAATTTGATGGATAAAGGCTAAGGGGCGCCGCCCCTGGCGCCGCGCAATGCCCTCCAAACCGGCCCCGCCTCCGGCGGCCTGGCATTGCGCGTTGCCTCCCCGTTCTCGCCGAAGGGCAGGTTT
>JAVDPC010000040.1 GCA_031296915.1 Cerasicoccus frondis
CCATGCAAAAGAGCATGAATGGGCTCTCCGAAAAAGTACAGCTTATTTTGAGATAAACTTCGCTGACACCACACTAGTTGTTGGTTGCTTTGTCTGGAGGAATCAAACCGGCGACGTCGATCAAGTAAAGGTCGCACATCATGAAGCGCTGGCTCCCGAGGATGCGACCAGTTGGGCGAAGGGTGTTTTCCAAGCTGTTTTTTGCGGTATTGACCGCCCCGTAGCGCTGCAGGATAAAGACCCAAATCAACGTTTGCCCGTCGATGGGATAGAGCGTGGACAGGATTTCAGACGGGTCATCGCTGGCTGGCTTGCGCACGCAAATGGAGTCGGCTGGGATGCCATACCGCTCCGCGTAGTAGCCCAATTGGCGAGCTTCCAGTGGTCTGACAAGAACAGGTTGTTCTGGCTGCCGAACATCGGCCAGGGCCCGCGCCACAGACTGAGTCGCTTGTCTTTCTGATGGTTTCCATGCATCGCCGCCACTCTCCCAAACGAGGGGTAGGAGGAAGCATGCTGCTACGGCATAGCAGAGAATTCTCAGCTTTGAACGCGGGTTTCCCGCGCCTGCCAGGTAACCGACTGACACGCCTGTGGCCAGGCAAACGAGAGGTTGCAGAAACAGGATGAGTCGGGAATAGATGGGGTAAAGCCCAAGCATGCTCGCCCCCATTACAGCGAGGAAAGGCAATCCGATTGCGGCCGCGCTCACCGGTCGTTTACGTGCGAGGAAAGCAAATCCCACATAGGCCGCCATGAGTGGAACAATGGGCCACGGGTAAGGCAGACTGTAGTCCGCAATGTGCAGCATTTTGTGCCAGAACACATTGATTTTATCCAGGGAAGTTGGCAGTGGCAACATGTGGCCACCCCAGAAATCATTCAGGCTGTCGTTGTCTGCGGCAGCGGATCCGACCAATGCGTAATGCCCGGCAAATAGCGCAATCCAGAGGCCAACCAGCGTTAGTGGAAGGCCCAGCTTCTGCCAGGCTTTCCATTGGGCAAAGAGCATGGCTGTGCCAGCCCCGGCCAGGACAAATACAGCGGGAAAGGATAGCCAGACGCTGACTCCACCTGCAATGGCGGCATGTATCCAGGCGTGAGGGGTGCGCCTGCCTTCCAACAGTGGCGTGAGCGCCAGCAGTATCCAAATGGTTGCGAAGCCGTCGACCGCATATTGCTTATACTCGACGGAGAAATTGACCGCCGTTGGGGCAATCGCGAGCAGGATGACGCTTCCCAGGGCCCCTTTCGCGCTTAACAAGCGTCGGCTGAGCGGCACGAAAAGCGCCAATCCTCCAATGGAGAACGCCAGTGGCGCGAAGCGGAATGCATAGTCATTGACACCGAAAAGCGCGTGCATGGCCTTGAAAAGCACGAGCACCAGGTAGGGGGCGGCCTGGTCACCCGCCAAGGGCTCGGCAAGGTGTGCAAAGTCACGCTGTATGACATTTAGCGCCAACTCCACCTCGTCCTGCCAGAAGGACCGATTGTAGAGATACTGAATCAATCTCAGCACAACCCCAAGCCCGAATGCCGCCCACAGGCAGGCGTTGGCGCGTTTGGTCATGGCATCCGATTCATTCAAAATAGTAAGCAGAGTTCGGCTGGTAATTGTTCCAAGGATCGGTAATGAGTCGATTGTTTTCGAGGTTGCTTGACCGGCCGACGCGCCTTTGCATCAAGCTATGAATCGTCGACTTCCCCTGTTTCTTTGTTTATTGTTGGCTTCCCTGCGTTTGACTGCAGGAGAACTCCCGCAGAAAGTTGAGCCAAGCGATCCGAAAATCGCCCTTCAAGGCGCTTGGTCGGAAGATTTTAAGGGCGCCTGGACTGGCATCGGATTCAAGGTTCGCACCGATGCGCCTGAAATGAACATTCTCATGGAGGATTTTGCACCCGGCGGTGAGCATCCGAAGGTTGGTTTTAAAAACAATTACCTCAATGTGCGGATTGACGATGGGGAGTCTTCGGTCATCGTCCTGCAGAAAGGGCAGACGCGCTACGCCGTGCCGGGGCTGGATGGCCAGCCGCACACCGTGACCGTTTTTCGCCGCACCGAGCCCTTGTTTCAGCCGATCCAGTTCCTCGGGCTGGAGTTGCCTGACGGCGCGCAATTGCTCGAACCGCCTGCTCAGGCAGCGATTCGAATGCAGGTGATTGGCGACTCAATTAGTTGCGGCTACGGCAATGAAGCGGACAGCCATACTGATCCATTTACTCACCATACGGAAAACGGTGAGTTGACCTACTGGGCTATCGCGGCGCGCGAGCTTGATGCAGATGTCCGCTGCGCCGCCTGGTCTGGGCGGGGAGTGCTCCGAGATCGTCAGGGCAACCAGCAGGGGCAGTTGCCGGAGATTTGGCGCAGTGCTTTACCAATCCAGAACGCGCCCGAGCGGGCAGGAGTTCAGTGGACGCCGACAATTGTGGTCGTCAATCTCGGCACCAACGACATCGCCCTGGGCATTCCCGATAAAACTGAATTTATAGCAGCATACCAGGCGTTAATCGATGACGTCCGCACGACCGCTCCAGAAGCGGACATCTATGCCTGCTTTGGCCCGATGATCGGCGAACAGAAGCATGGGGATATCCTGGCCTATTTGAATGAAATCGCTGCCGCCAATGAGCGTGTCTATGTCGTTAAGCTCAGCAATGCTTTCGGTATGGAGGGCTTAGGCGCTGATTGGCACCCCAATGTGAAGAACCATTCGCAATGTGCCCAGCAGTTGCTCGCTGCCATCCGTGAGCATTCTTTTTAGGAAGTGACTGGAATCAATCCGTGGTAAAACGCGGGTATGTTTGGCGGCGGCGGATTTGCAGGCCGATCACTGCTAATCCAACCAAGATGACCATGGCATAGGTTTGCGGTTCGGGGATGGTCAGTGTCACTTCGATTGAGCCTGTTCCAGCAGCAAACGCGTCATGCGTCGTGTAGGCGATGGAGTAATCTTCTCCTTCGGTCAGTGCTATCCCATTGAGCGTAATCGTGTCGAACTCACCATTGAAGGTTCCAGCGCCGTCGAACAAGGCCACCGTATAGGCGACGCCGTTGGCGGCGTCTCCTTCCAGCGCGAGTGTTACGCCGGAATTGATGTTGAGCTCTACGTAACTTCGTCCGGCTCCAGTATCGGTGGATGTCCCGGTGACGTGCAGGCTATCGCTGGCCCCATCGGCAAACACGCTAACCGCGAAGGTCGAGCCGGTTGCCATGTTGTAATGGTTATCGCGGAAGCCGTCATTACGATCCATGTAGAGTGTGAAGGTGTCTGCCGTGGTGTCCGTGGGGCCTGTAAGTCCAGGGGCAAAGGTCGAGCCACTATGGAAGGTGTAACCGCTGCTCGTGGTTCCGTTGGTTTGTTGAATGGAGCCAGAGCCGCCTAGCACCGAGCCCGAGAGTATATCTCGCGAAAACGATGAGTTATTGTTGGTTATGTCGGCGTTGAGAATGAAGGTTCCACTATGGATAATGGGGAAGGTGTTATAGCTGGTGAATGTGATGAAAGTTCCGGTTCCATAGTGGTCCGTGAACTTCAAATTTCCCGAAGAGGACTGAACTACTAAGACATTTCCGTCGCCGACAGTCAGGGTGCTGTCCACCTGTGTTTTCAGTTTGGTGATGGTGTTGACGCCCACTCCGTTGGAAACGAGCGTCGCACCCGTAGTGCGCAGTTCCGCGTAGCCGTCCTCATCGGCGCCGATAGTCCAGCCTGCTTGATTGAAGAGAATGCCGTTTACGCGTTCACCATTCTGGTTTTGGGCTTCCGGCATGTTCGCGACCGCGCTCGGGTCATCAAAAACAGCAATGTCATCCTGGCTTGGTTTTGATCCATCAGTCCAGTTGCCGCCAGATGACCAATTGACGTTTGTGTCGCCGTCCCAGGTGATGTTTGCAGCGGTCAGTACTCCGGCAGCAGATATCGCAATGCTGCTCAGTAAGGCATTTTTTAAGGGCATGATCTTTGGGGTATGAATTAAGGTAAGTCTATAAAAAATCTTACGATAGATTTAAAATCAATCATATGATTAATCAGACGTCAAGGCATTTTTAACTAACTGGCATTGGTCTGCTCCAGCCGTTTAACTCCAGCTAAATCATACCCAAAAACAAAGTCGCTCACCATCGTATTGCTACGAAGATGAGCGACTCGAAATGATTTGTCTCTGGCGTCTAAGGCCGGTGGGCGTCGATTGAACTAAGCGTCCGTAACGGTTCGCACTGCTTTGTAGAAGCGATCTTCGTCAGTATCGCGGGGATCGGTGTCGGTGTATTCGTAGAGATTGCCGTCACCAATGACTTGGTCGACCTGAGTCCAGCTGTCTGTTTCCAGGTTAGGGCTGGTATAAACCGTGTAGGTATAGCCGATCTGAGTTTCGATGCTGATGGTTGCCTCCCGGCTAACGCTGTCCACGCCAATAGTCATCATTGGGGTGGTGTTGCCCACTGCGTTTACGACTAGATCGCCACTTACGTAGGTGATGTCATAATTTGACTCAACAAATCCGTTGCTGCCAACCACGCCGACGATGCTAATTTCGTCGACATAGACGCCAGCAACTGCAGTGACGCTGTCAGCAATGCCGGTCACCGAGCTGAGTGTCACGGCATCGATAGTTTCATCATTGGGGAGTGTGCTACTGCCGGGGATGACGGTGACGGAGCTCCCGTCGAAGATGACGGTGTCCTCGCCAACGACGGTGAAGGCGGTGTCATCGAGGGTGAGAACTGTGCCGAAATCCTTTTCCTGCTGATCTGCAGTTACCGTGATGGGGTATGGTTCAACAATTAAATCACCCTTCTGGTAAGTGATGCTGTAGTTGCTTACATCGAATCCATTGGCGCCCGTTGCGCCGCTGATGACGATGTCATTTACGTAGGTTCCTGCGGAAGCGGTGGTGCTGGCGTCCATGCCAGAGGCCGAACTGATCGTCACGGATGTGATGGTTTCGCCATCGGGAAGTTCGTCGTCGCCATCGATATCCTTCACGGTGAACGCGGTGTTGTCCAGGGTGAGAGTGTCGCCGTAAACTTTACTTTGGTCAGTCGCAGTAACGGTGATTTTACGGGTCTGATTCAAATTGGCGTTTACCTTAAACTTGGTGGGAAGGTATCGTGTATAGGTCTCCCAAGTGCTACCATTGTCAAGAGACTCAGCAGTTAAGCCAGTGATCTCGCCCGTCGCGGCTGGGTCGCTATTCAATTCATCCCCTTGCCTCCAGTAGAATTCACCTAAACCTTGGTAGTGAACTGAAACCCAGTAGTTTGTGTTGGGCTGCATGGTGGGAGTTTTGCTGGAGTTAACCCGAACGATGACTTGGCCATCATCGAGTTCAGATGGGCTAAAGCTTTCCAAGACGCTGCCTGGTTTTCCATTATCATCCTCATGTAGTCGGATTTTCAGTAATGCATAGTAGCCATCGACATTCGCATGCTCCACGTTGACCAATATATTGTGAAGCTTCCACACGCGGGCCGCTCCGGTATCGCCAGTTGTAAACTGAACAGCCACCATGTTATATGAGTAGGGAAAATTAAAGCCGCCGTCATAATAGGTTGTATCCAAGTTGTCGACGACGATTTCAGCTGCCTGGGCCTGGTGCAGGCTACAGCTAGCAACTGCAAAGAGGACAGCGGATAAAAAATGTTTAATTTGGCGCATGGAAGGGTTGGTTAATGATTGGTAAAAAATGGTCCAAGTTGCCTCAAGTTAGCTAAAATTACTCCCAGGGCAATAACGCATTCCTCGTTTGTTCGTGCGATAAGTTGCGTTAATGTGGGTATAATCTAAGCTATGATGGCTAGTTGTTGGCGGTATGTTCTCGAATAGTTATTGTTCTGCTATCCTTAGAGTACAGCTAGCGCTTCCTATTCCGAGATATTCTCAGAAATTGTTATTTTAGATGTCAAGCTTGCGGGCGTTAATTTATTTACCCGTATTATTTAGTCTGACCATTCGCTCAGGAAGCGATTCACATCGCCGAGGCTCGGGCTTTTCGCTGTGCGCACATAAAGTCCAGAAAAACAAACGGCGGTGGTGAGGCATGCCTCTGGCGAAAGGTCGATCAAGCGTCCGCACATGAAGCCAGCGTTGAAGTGGTCGCCCGCGCCGGTCGTGATTTTCGGTTTTTCACAGTAGGGTCCCTTGACCCACCAGGCGCCGTCGCGGGTGGCGCAGGCAGCGGAATGGGTGGGGTGGACGACAACGCAGGAGATATTGATTTCCTGACGAATGCGGGTAGCGAGCGCCTTGAGGTCGTCTGGCTCTTCGGTGGGGGCAGGGAGTCCGAGCACCTTGGCGACTTGGCGGCCTTCGCTGTAGTTGAGGCCGAGCGTCACCGCGCCAAAGGGCTGGAATCGGGAAATGGTCTTGAGCACGCTGCGAAGGTCGCTCTCGGAGCGCTTAGCCGGGTCGGCCAGGTCGAAGAAGAACTGGCGATTGTCGCCGGGGCCGATGTTCGGGAGGACCTTGTCAACCATGTCATTGAAGAACTCACTCAGTCGCGGAAGCATGGTCCAGTTGACTAGGGCGATGAGGTTGGCTTTGGCGCAGGCGTCGAGGAACGCGCCTTCCCCCATGGCTTCAATGATATGCGGGTAGTCGACTTCCTCCAAGGATGCCATGTCGCCAAACATCAGCTTGCCATCGGTAAATTCTGCGGCGGTGGTAATGCCAGGGTTGGTCACGGATACCGCGCTGGTCTTCTCTGCAAACTCCTCGAACACGGGGTGGATCGTTGGGTTGCCCAAAGCTCCGATGTAGCGCACTTTCACCTGCCCGCCAAGCATGGCGTTGGCCATGATGGGGCCGTTGCCGCCGAGCTTTTCCATCTGCTGGAACATTTCGATATTGGCGCTGTGGCCGGCGGCGTCGCAAATGCGCTGGCCAAACTCGGCAATGGTCTCGATGCGATCAAAGTCATCGCCCATGCCATGGCGTTGCTTTACGGGGTGGACGATCTTGTCGACGAAGCCGTCGAAGCCAATGAGTGCTTGGCGCGAGCTGATGCTGCCCGCCTTGTTGCTGAGTTCTTCCAGGGTACGGTCACGAGGTGTCATGGGGCGGCATTGTGAGACAGAATGCGCCAAGGTGAAGCACGAATTTCCATCTCAACCTAAAAGATTAGCGCGTGTAATCGATTTCGTTAGCGACCAGGGCTTCTGAGAAACTCACCCTAGCGGGGAATTTGATTTTGCCAGTGCGCTCATAAGGCGTTTGCGTTGTCGCCATGCCGATTGAGTGGTCTTCCATCACGCTTTTCTTGGCGCAATCCAGCGCCGGTCCCAATGTCTTCACGTATTTTGGTCAGTCGAATATCGCTGGCAAATGCATCATCCTGGCCTTGGCGATTTTTTCGATCCTGGCTTGGTCGGTGATGATCGGCAAGTACCTGGACTTGTCCCGCCTGCGTTCGCTTAACCACAACTTCGAGCGCAAGCTGGCGGACGTGAATTCTGTGCTGGTGCTGAACTTGAAGTCCCAGGCGACTGGGCTGGGTCCCTACGCGCTGTTGGCTCATGGCGCGGTAACGGCTTACCGCCGCTATGCTGGAGGCTCTGGGGAAGGGGCGGTGCGCATTCGCATGGGCCACGTAGAGAATTCCCTGCAGCGCGGCGTGGCGCAGCAAACGATGAAATACGAATCGAAGATGGTGCTGCTCGGCTCCATTGTGACGGGTGCGCCGTTTCTCGGTTTGTTGGGCACGGTTTGGGGGGTGATGGACGCCTTTGGCTCCATGGCGCTGCAGGACTCTGCGTCATTGCAGAATTTGGCTCCAGGCGTTTCCGGCGCCTTGTTGACGACGGTAGCCGGGCTGCTGGTCGCGATCCCATCGGTTTTTGGTTATAACTTTCTTTTGACGCAGACGAAGCTGCTCGTGACTGAACTGGAAAACTTTGCCAGTGCGTTGGCGGACCGTATCGAACTCGAAATGCAGACCGAGATCGACGAAGCCGAACCCGAGGAAAATTACTAAGATGGCCCGCACGTTTCGTCGCAAGCAGAGCATGGAAGCGGTCTCGGAGATCAATGTGACTCCGCTGATCGACTTGGCTTTTGCGCTTTTGATCATTTTCATGATCACGACGCCGTTGTTGGAGCAGACGATCCCGCTGAATTTGCCCAAGGAGGATCAGCGTGATCAGCCGTCCCGGGCTGACATGGAAATCCAGGTCATTTCGATCGATCAGGAGGGGCAGGTTTATTGGGGCAAAGAGCGCGTCAGCTTGGCCAAGCTAGACGACATGCTCAACGGCCTGTCCACTCGGGCGGAGCCGCCGGTGTTGAGTATCCGTGGCGATGCGGCCATCCAGTATCAACGGATCATCGATGTGCTTAATCTTGTCAAAAAGCACAAGCTCACCCGCATTTCCCTCGATACGCAGGTTCAGTAAGTGATGGTCGATTCAAATCAGGATACGGCCCAGCCGAAGGCACGCTCTGTGCGCAAGCTGTCGGGGTGGCACGTGATCGCAGTCGAGGTCTTGGCGTTTGTCACGCGGGCGTGGTGTTCGACATTGCGAATTCAGCCGGATGAGGAAGCGCGCCGCTGTTTGGCGGACCCCAGCCCCACGGTGTTTGTGCTGTGGCACAACCGGTTGTTTGGCATTGGCGAGGTGCACCGCCGCTTTCGGCGTCCCCATGTGGACCGTCCCATTTATGGGCTCATCAGTGCGAGTAAGGATGGCGCCTGGTTGGCGGCTTTTTTTGAGAAAATCGGCATTCGGGCAATTCGCGGCTCCAGTAGCTGGCGCGGTATGCAAGCGTTGCGTGAATCGCTGAAGGTGCTGGATGAAGGGGATCTGGGCATCACGCCGGATGGGCCACGCGGACCTTGCTATGACTTCAAGTCTGGCGCGGCGCTCATTGCGCGCAAAACCGATTGCCCGGTGGTTTTGCTGAGCCTGAACTATGGTCGGTCCAAGCGCTTAGGGAGTTGGGATCGTTTTTACCTGCCATGGCCCTTTACCAAGGTGGAATTGCTGGGGCGCCGGGCAGACATCAAAACGAGCGGCCCACTGGAGCCGCTCGCTGAAGAATTAAAGTGTCAATTGACTGCCATCACCCGCGACCGCTAATCCGAAATCGGGGCGGTCGCTTGGCTGGCGTTGGTCAAGCAATCAGGCTGCTTAGAATACCGGGCGGAGAACCGCAGTGGAACCGGCGGCAACCGTCATGTTTTCGCCCTTGGCCCAGGTCTTGTCGTTGAGCACGAACTTGAACTCAAGGCCTTCTGGAGCGTCGGTTGTCGACCAAGTCCACTTGCCGTCTGCGCAATCCATCTGGATGCCCTTGGTCCAAGCCAGCGGGCCGCCTTCACCACGGATGTAGATGGTGTTGCCCCAACCTACATCGAGATCTGCCACGATGGTGGTGAGGGGAGGGGTGCTGGACGCAGACTTTGCTGGCGCTTCGCTCGCCGCCTTCTTGACGGTTTTCTTGACGACCTTCTTTGCTGCCTTTTTAACCGGGGCCTTAGGCTCTGCGGCTTTTTTAGGAGCAGCTTTTTTAGCCGCCGTTTTCTTGGTGGCAGTCGTTTTCTTAGCCGCCTTTTTGGCGGGTGCTTTTTTTGCAGTCTTTTTGGTAGCCATACTTATGGTTCAGTATTGATTTGAGTTAGGCGGTAGACGAAGCTAACTCTCTAGCAGGTACAACGCCAACTTCAAGAGCAATCCATGCACTTGGCGCATTTTCCACAGCTCAGATTTCCCTTTGCAAAATCGTAAAGATCGCCTAGTGTAGATCATTGGAATCTTCTTCTGTGCACGAGACCTCGTCATGCTCTTATCCTTTTCTAATCCATCGGGAGCTTGCCGCCAGGCGATGACGGTCAAGCCGTAAACCGGAAGACTTGAGTCGTTTGGAAAGCACCCACCTTGACTAATTGAGGTAATAGAGCACTCGCTAATTCGGCATAAGCAGAGGATTCCAACCCTTTTTATTTTCAACTCAACTCATACGCGACATGCTTACTGACAAAGAACGCCGCCCGCTCATTTTACGCAGTAACCGCTTTCTTGGTTCCGCCCTTTTGGAGCGAGGCCTCATCAAGACCGATGATCTGGAAGCCGCGAATGAGAAACTGCTTGAAGCAGTGCAAAGCGGGAATATGCGCGGCGCAAATTTGCTCAATATCCTCCTCTATGACGTCAAGGCGATCGACGAGGCGCAGTTGGTTGAGGAAATCACCGAAGATGAATCCCTTGGGCTGATCGATTTGACTCACTACGACATGACCAAGTTTCGCGAAATCAATGTCGACATTGATTTGTGTTACGCGACTTACACCGTGCCGTTTGACCGAGTGGAAGATTTTACGATGATTGCCACGGCCTATTATATGAGCAAGCCGACCATTCAGTATTGGGAGGAGACCATCGGCGGTAACATCATTTGGTATATTTGTTCGGTTGCTTCAATAGCCGAGGCCATTGAGCGCGCTTCACAGATTGCCGCCAGCTCGGAAGAAGTCGCCGTCAAGGAAGGTTCGTAGGGGGCGGTCGCAATTTTTTGCGAGCATGCCTAAAAAAAGGGCGGCCCTTATTGGCCGCCCAATGCAACGAGGATAATGTCCGTAGAATTATTTTTGCTGTTGTCTGCTTCTCAAGGTGAGAACCAATACTGAAAGTGCGCCGAACAGCGTCGCGTAATAGCCGGGTTCGGGTATTTGGGCCAGCGACAGGTTGTCGTAATAGACTTCAATGTCTGTGCCGCCGTTGTAGCCCAGGGAAAATTCGGATGCGCCGATGGTCCAGTTGATGCTGGCGTCTGTGACGTTCAATATCTCGACCCCTCCCAAGGTGACTCGCGCCGTGCCGTCGGTTTCGTTGGCGATGATGGAAAATTCGTTCCAATCGGTTTCGCTGTAGCTGGTGGAGGATGTTGCGATTGAGGTGATGACGCCGCCAAACTGGTCCGTCAACCGAATGGTTCCGCCACCATTGCCAAGGAGACTGAAGTTGAAAACGCCAGAGGCCGTGCTGGTCATGTCAATGCGCCAGAAATCATTGCCGGTTGGTAAAATGGCGATGTCGAACACCGATTCGGTTACGTTTTGGCCGTAATCAATCCGGGCGATTGGGCGATCTGAGGCGCTGTCATCCAGCATGTACAATGATTGCGAGCCGCTCAAGGCCTCAGCGTTGGAGACGTCTGCTGCGGATGAACCAGTAATTGAGCTGGTTACCCAACCGCCTTGTCCATTGATTGGGCCGAGGCTGTATGAGTCAAAATTATCCTGGTAAACGACTTGAGCCTGCAGCGATGCGCTGACCGCGAATATGCTAAGTGAGGAGAGGAGGTAAGTAACGTTCTTCATAATGTTAGGTGTGATGTGAGGTTAACTGTGCTGATAATGGCATATTTCTCTTTAGCGCCAATGGCGTGCATACTTTACCTGTATAGTTCCGTTGGCTTAACGTGCTAAATTACGGTTTGGGCTTACCCGTATAGAGCCAATCAATGAGCCATAACGAAAGCCATCGGGTGGTTGATCATGGGGGGCTATATACTGGTAAAGTATTCGCAATAGATCGAGCAGTTGACGGGATTTATTCACTATTAAAAATAGTGAGCTAACCTCTTAAAATAAATCTATGATGAAGTACTCGTTTGTTTCGTTTCTATCGGTTTGCCTCAGCGCCGCTCCGTTGTTTGCAGGCAAGAATCAACTCTCCAATGACGGTTTTGAACATGGCTTGAGCGGCTGGGTTGCTCAAGGCGACAAGAGCATGAACCGGATTGTTGGCAATGCGGCCTATCGCGGAGACAGCGGTCTGGAGGTAGTCGATGATTCGTCGGCAACTGGATCATCGCTTTATTCTGATCGTGTTCCGGTAAAGCCTGGCGAGCATTGCGAGCTTTCCTTCTGGGCGCGCTTGGTGGAAGACAAGGGGCTGGGCGTTTACCTGCTGTTTTGGGATGCCGATGGCCAGCTGCTTTCTACTCAGGCAAACGGACAGGTCGTTATCAATATCGATAAAAATGACTATGCCTGGGAGGAATTTAAATTGGAAGCCGTTGCCCCGGATAAAGCCGCAACGGTGGCGGTTTGGATCCATAGCTGGGATGCCTCTACTGTCGTGGCGCACTTGGATGATTTTATGCTCTCGATCCGATAAGCTTAAATCCTGTCATGCGCGTGTAACGGGTTATCGCTTGTATTGCAGTAAGGGACGGTCTCAATTGACCGTCCCTTTTTTGATAGGCTATGTGTAAATTCGAAATGCGCGATGCAATCGATGGTGATGATGACTACTCAGTAGGGCTGCTAACGTAGATGCTGTCGAAACGTACGCGATTGTCGCGTGGCGGCGCCCAGTCCGCATTGTTGCCGCCGTGAAAGGAGCAGAAGTAAAATTGATCAATGGCCCAACTGGCGCCCGCTTCTCGAAAGACCAGACCAGAGTGCTTATACTTCAGTTCGCCATCCACCCAGATCTCCATGAGGCCGTTGGGTTGGCCGGGGGTGTTTAGCTTGATGTGCTGCTTCAGTTCATAGGTTTGGCCTGGTTTAAAATGGTGATTCAGCGGCAGGGCTTCGCCGTAGTTGTGACCATCATCTCCAACAATGCTTTGTTGCTTGAGCCAGTAAGCGTAGAGCACGAGGTCGCCGCGACGGCCCCACATGTAACGGGTCGTAAATCCGTCCGGGCGATATTTCCCACCGCTGGGATGGCTTCCGCCGCTAAGCCCCGGCAGCTTGCCCCCTCGCTTCCAGTCGAAGGTTCCATCTTCCAGAGGCTGAAATTCGACATTGTAAGTCAGCGTGTATTCATCGCGTGGCGGCAGGGCTACCTCGAAGCTCGCGCCGCTCCCGGTGCCGAGCCCATAGCTCTTGGCCGGATAAAGAATCTCGAGCGCATTGCCATTGGCCGTTTGGACGATGCTGGCTCGCAGAGGCGACTGCTCAGATAGCGGTATGCCGTTGATGTTCGATAAGGGTAAATTAGACCAGTCGGACTTGATGTTGTCCAAGGTGTAGGGGCCCAGTTTCTGATTTTCGAAATCAACGGTCCATTCCATGTTGCTTGGTGGTTCTTGGTCTGCCGTTGCCGCACCGCAGGTCGTGGCGAGCGCGGCAATGAGAAGTGTGGGTGTGAGTCGCAATGACATTAGTTGGTTTGTGGTTTGCAGAAAGTATCGGCGGTCGGCTGGGTTACTTTTCTTTTTGATCCAGGCTCATCTGCCCAACGTGCATATCCAGGAATAATGCGTTTCGATGGCTTTCGTGAACCGGGCCGGTTGCTATGTCGCTTCGCCATCCGGTGGTCACTCCGTCGGTAAAGAAGTCCGCATCCAAATCCACCATCAGGTAGGTGTCGGCCGGGGCGTTTGTCAGCTTGAAGGCAGTGGAGGGCGCATTGTCGATTGTGCCGCTGGAGTTGCGGTAGCCCCAGGGGTTGACGTGGATTCCATCAATGATGATCCGTTGGTTCATCCAGTAATTTTTGCCATCGCGTGATTCTGGGTCCGGGAGCGCGTCCATACAGGCGGGGCAACTGAAAATCTCTGCATAGTTCCAGCCTGGCGGTTGGGTCTGCACATCGAGATAGGACTGGAGCATGACTGGCAGGTAGCGCGTGTCGTAGGAGTTAAACCAAGGCCCCTGCCCGGACCAGAGTGGGCCTGGGAGCTCGTTCTGGTTCTCTGACATATAGAGCGTGATGGCGCTGCCAATCTGTCGTAGGTTGGATATGCAATTGCTGTTTTGGGCGGAGGTGCGAACACTGCCGACTGCGACGATGAGTATGGAAAAGAGAATGCCGAGGATCGCCACGCAGACCAGCAACTCGACGAGGGTGAATCCTTGGCGGCGACGTTTGTCCAGGTGCTGAATCGGTTGGGGTAGTTTCATGGGATATACTCTGATGGCTAGTCGCCCGAAGGGCAAAACCAAGGGCGCTTTACAAGTAAAGATTAGGTGGGAGGCGTCTCATTGCGGCGACCAAATCCGAAAGTTGTCGAATCTCGCATGGTTATCCCGTGGCGGCGCCCAACTGGCTGAATTGCCGCCATGAAAGGTGGCCATGTAAAACTGGTCGATCAGCCAATTGGCTCCCGACTGGCGGAATCGCAGGGCTTGGTCATCGTAAACCATCGTTCCGTTTATCCATACTTGGAGCACGCCATCGTAGGCGCCGGGGGTGTTGAGCTTTACCCGCTGGACCAGCTCATACGTTACGCCCGGGGTCAGGACAACATCACCCAAGTCCAAATCCTGGCCGTAGTGCTTGGAGCCGCTGACGGTTCCCTGTTGGTCAAGCCAGTAGGCGTAGATAACCAGCCTGCCTCCCTCCTTCCACATGTAGCGCATGGAGAAGCCATCGGGGCTGTAGTTGCCGCCGCTTGGGTGTGTGCCGCCGGCTAAGCCCGGGAGTTTACCGCCTTTGACCCAATCGAAAACACCGACCTCGTTTTGCTGGAAGGTGACGTCGAAGCTCAGGTAATATTCCGCCTCGGCGGGCAGTTCGATTTCGAAACTACAGCCGCTGCCCTGTGCGCCGCCCAGATCATAGTGGTCGGCTGGGTAGAGCACTTGGAGCGATTGGTTGCCGTTTTCCTGGACGACGGCGGTCCGCAGCCCCGCGCTTTCAGAGGGGGCCAAACCGTTGAGGTTGGAGTAGGTCGTGCTGGGCCAGTCTGACTCCACATCGCTGAGGGTGTAATGACTGGTGGTTTGATCCTCAAAATCTACGTAGTGCAAAAATTGACGCCCGGCCCAAACGTCGTCCAAAAAGACTGCGTCCGCCACCCCGCCATTGTAGCCGGTGGACAATTCAGCGCGGCCAATGGACCAATCGACAGCGGCGTTTTGCGCCGTGAGAATTGGCGCGGCTTCCTGGTTGAGATAAACCGCGATGGCGTTGGCGTCCTCACTATGGACGAGCTCGAAGAGGTTCCATTTTGTGGTCGAATAGCTCGTGTTGGCGGCGTTGACTGAGGCCAGGACGCCCTGGCTCGGATTACTCAGGACTAATACGCCATTGGACTGCCCGATGAGGCTGAAGTTGAACGCATTGCTCCCGGATTCGGAGAAGTCGATGCGCCACAGATCGTTGTTGGGCGTCGAGTTTGATTCTTTGATTGCGAACGCAAAATGCCCGTTTGCTTGGGTGGACCCGAGATCGCATACGGCGATGGGGCGACCGGCGTCATCCAAATCCCTGAGCAGCAGCGAGCCATTGCCGCTGTATTGGCTCTCGGACGAAATGGAGATGATCGACCCGTTGTCGACGTCTTGTGTCGACCATTCGCCTTCTTGCAGCAGCGCATGGGTGCTGCTTTGCTCGAATGCTTGAAAATAATCCCCTTCGCTCATGCTGTGATAGACGGAGTGTTCAAAATAGAGCGCGTCGTCGTAAAGCTGCACATTGTCGAGGTAAATGGAGTCTCCGGCGCCACTGCTGTATCCCGCCGACAGGTTGATGCTGCCGATGGTCCAGTTGACCGATGTGTTGGCGCTGCTGAGGATTGGCGTGGCGTCGCCATTGAGGTAGATGTTTACGCCGCTGTTTTGGCCAGTCAGCACGATGCGAAACTCATTCCATCCGGTGGCTTGGTATCCGGCTTGCGAGGCGCTGATGGAGCCCAGCGTCAGGCCCTCAGCGACCAGCCGAATGTCCGAACCGCTTTCAGCGATCAGGCTGAAGTTGAATGAATTGTAGCCAACGCTGGTAAAGTCCATGCGCCAGAGATCCGGTTGGCTGGAAGCGGTTGATTCCTTGATGGCGAAGGTCAGGCTTCCGGAGGTGACATTGGCGGCGGCGCCGATTTCCACCAGAGGGCAGTCTTGGTTACTGTTATCGGAGATTTGCAGGGACTGAGCGCCATCTGAGGATTCGCCCGCGCTGATGTTCACCGTTGAGCTTTGGCTGACGTCCTGAACTCGCCAGGCGGACTGATTTCCCAGCGAGCCCGATGCGTAGCCTTCAAACGAGTCCTGTAGGATGCAGCGGGGGCCGGTGGCGATCACCACGTCATCAATGTAAATGGCGTGGTTGGTTCCGGCGTTGTAGCCGGGGGAGAGGCGGGCTTGCCCCACGCGCCAGGTTGTGCCCAAGTCCTCGCTGAGCAGGATAGGGCTGGGGTGGTCATTTAAATACACGGCGCAGCCGCGATTGAGGTCGAACACGATGGAAAAGGCGTTCCATTGGGCGCCGTCATAGTCGGTAAAGCTCTTGGCGATACTGCTGACGACTTGGCCCTGCCCATCCAGAAGCATGATTTCTCCGGTTTCGCCGCCAGAGCTGGCGAGGCTGAAGTTAAATGCGCCTGAGTTCAGGTCGCTGACATCGATGCGCCAAGGGTTGTCTGAAGATGCGCCAGAGACCTCTTTGATGGCCAGGCTCAGCGCGCCTTTGCCCTGGTTGGAATCGAACGCCACACATGCCGATGGTTTGCCATCGGGGTCAGCGTCCAACAAATACAATGCGTGGCCTCCTGAGTGTGACTGCTGGTCGGTAATCGCTGCGATGGATCCGTTGGCGGCGCCGCTAATCGTCCAGTTGCCGGAGGTGAGTAGGTCGTTGATATCGCCGGATTCAAATGATTCGGCATGGCATTGCGCTGAGGCAATGATACCGCAGGCAACGAGTAGGAGGTGGGGAGTCGTCGGGGTTTTCATGAGGTAGATGGGGTGGTTAGGGGTGAACAGGCAAGGCCTCTGTAAACTCATTGGGGGTGGGGGGATGAGTCGTTGGCTTTTCTATGTTGAAGGGCGATGCCCGACAATGGATCACCAGCTTTACCAGTAAAAATGCTGTGAGTTAGCCTTGAATGATGCTCAGCGAAACAGTAGCTTACGCCGACACTACCAAGCGGTCGAGTGGACTGCGCCTTGCCCCCAATGAGGCGAATAACGATACAGGATATTGCAGACAAAGCCGGTGTTTCCAAAATGACCGTCTCGCTGGCGTTGCGCTATCAAGCTGGCGTCTCGGAGCGGACCCGGGAGCGGATTCTTAAGTTGGCCAAGGAGATGGGCTACCACCCCGACGCCATGCTGTCTTCGTTGTCGGCGTATCGGCGTAGCATCAAGCCCGTCAATTACACGGGGACGATTGCCTGGCTGACCATGGGGGAATCCCGGAATGCCTGGAAGCACGGCTGGCGTGGCATTCTGGAGATGTATGACGGGGCGCTGGAGCAGGCGGGCAAGCTCGGATACAAGCTC
Source organism: Cerasicoccus frondis (assembly GCA_031296915.1). Lineage (GTDB taxonomy): Bacteria > Verrucomicrobiota > Verrucomicrobiia > Opitutales > Cerasicoccaceae > Cerasicoccus > Cerasicoccus frondis. Next base: position 17,176 of record JAVDPC010000040.1, read on the forward strand.
GAATCCTTTTGGCTGGATGAGCCCAATATGACCCATGAGCGGCTTTCGGCGATTCTACGGTCGAGGAATATACAGGGGGTTGTCATCCTCGCGCATCCCGGCCCCGGGATTAAGCTGTATTTGAACTGGCCTGCCTTGTCCTGTGTCTGCCTTTGTCATAGTTTGGCGGAGCCGCACTTGCATGCGCTGAATGATGATTCATTCTACGGCATGGCTTACGCGGTGCAACAACTGGCCGATCGGGGGTTTCGCCGGATTGGGCTGCATTTATCGGATGTCGCTCACGAGAGGGTGCTCTCTTCCTGGAAAGGCAGTTACTACACGACGACCCGGGACTACGGTCTGATGGACCACGTGCCAATCCTGACGCTGGCGCGTGGGCAGAAGTCAGATTTTCTGAAATGGTATCATCAACACCAGCCCGAGGCAGTCGTCTCCTATGCTGCAGATGCATGTATCGAGTGGTTCAAGTCGGAGGGGATACAGGTTCCCCGGGACGTCAGCGTGGTGAGTATCGGTGTGGAAGGTGAGCCGGAAATCAGCGGCATCAAGCAAGCCTGCTTCGCCATCGGACAAGGCTCCGTGGACAAGCTGATTGGCATGATACGCAGCGGCGAGGTGGGGATTCCGAAGGCTCCGATGAATATCCTCATTGAGGGCCACTGGAATGAGGGGAAGTCCATCGGATGGCCCAAAGGCAAAGAGGGAGCGCCTAGGGAAGCGTCGGGGCCAAAATAAAACCCGCAAACCTGAGCTTGCGGGTTTAAAAATGGCGGGATGGACGGGACTCGAACCCGCGACCTCCGGCGTGACAGGCCGGCGTTCTAACCAACTGAACTACCACCCCTTAAAGTGGGAAAGACCGTGAAAGTATGCTACGAGGGCAATTCGTCAAGACGTATTTGGAATATTTTTTTGAAAAATTTGAGTGACCCCGTTTGTGACGATTTTTCAACGCTTTGGCGGTTTGACCGCAACGCGCTTGCCGATCGGCGCGGTAGTTGCTTAATGGCGGCAACATACCCATGGAAGAAACCCAAGCGAATCAAGGCGCCGACAGGCGATTGGAGGAGTTGCGCAGCCAGCGTTTAGGCAAGCGCGGCAAATCTGGCGCTTTTCTGGCCGCCATTGTCATCCAGGTTTTGCTCGTGGCGCTGACGATTGGCGTGGTGGTCATTGCGCCAAAGCTTGCCGAGGATCCCGCCTTCATCGCCAAGAAGACGATTTACCTGCCCCAGCGTGAACTGGAGCATCAGGCGGCGATTGCTGAGTTTCAATCTTCCGCCAGTGCGCCGTTGACGGTGGACAAGCTGACCACCGAGTCGCTGCTGTCCGATCCGCTGCCCGACATGCCGGCGCTGCCAACCACGGAGTTCGCCCCTTTTGAAAGTGAAAACCCGACGCCCAATGCCCAGGGCTTACTGCAAGGCTCAGGCTTGGGGGATGCGCTGGGCAGCTTGAATGCGGGTGTTTCCGAGGTGAATTATTTTGGCATTCGCGAGCAGGCCAGGCGCTATATTATCCTAATCGATACGTCGAACTCGATGTTTGAGCGCCAGCGAAAGGGAGAAATGTATCATTTCGATTTTTCCACGATCAAGGACGAGTCCGTCACGCTCATCAGTCGGCTCAATGCGAACACGCTGTTCAACGTCGTCATCTATGAAGGCGGCTCCATGGCCTGGAAGAGTTTTCTCGTGCCAGCGACGGTCGCCAATAAGAAGGACGCCGAGGGGTGGGTGCGCAACATCGATGAACGTCCCAACGCCACCATTGGTTCGCGGCGGGGCGATGGCCCCAAACTCATGGAGGGGGGAGGGACCCGACTGGACACCGGGCTCAAGCAGGCATTCAGTTTTGAGCCTGAAGTGATCTTCATTGTGACGGATGGCGAGATCAATCGCGGCAGCTCCGACAAGATATCTGAAGACGAGATACTCGACATCATCGACGGCTTGCAGGACACCTTGCCTGAAAAAGCGCGTATCCATGTCATCCAGTATGAAACCGCGATTGCCCGGGATAGCGAGATCGACACGATGCGGTCCATTGCTTCCAAGAATCGTGGGCGTTTTCGCAAGGTGAAGGCAAAAGAGTTGTAATTTGGTGGATGTGGGCATAACTTGACCATCCCCCCCATTTATAATATGACTCCTACCGAACTGACCCATGCCTGGTTTCAGCGTGTCTGGAATGACCGCGACGAAGCCGCTATCTACGAATTACTTGCCCCGGACACCGTTATTGAAGGGTTGAACCTGCCCGCGTCTGGTCCCGCTGGCTTCGTGCCGTTTTACCAAACCATTCTCAAGAACTTCCAAGGCCACCACGTGGAGGTGCAGCAGGTTCTCGAGCAAGATGGGCTCGTGGTTGGACACGCAGTTTTTACTGGCATCCACTCCCTCACGCAGACCCCGGTGGCGATTGAGTTCAGCCTCTCCGTGCGTTGGGAAAACGGAAAAATCGTTGAGGCAAAGAACGTCATCGACTACTTGCCCATGCTCAGCCAGCTTAAGCTTTTTAGTCAAGAGACCTTGGGAGAAGCCCTGGGGCTGCTCCCGCCAAAACCAAACAACGACCCAACTGCATGAAGAAGTTTTTCCTTTTCCTGTTCGCCGCCTTATTTGCGACTGCGGCCTTTGCGGATGATGCTGGCAAGACAGCCATCGCGAAAGAACTCCTTGAGAAAATGAGTCCCAAGGCCACCGTGGTGGAGTCTTTCATGTCGGCTTACGAGCCCTACATGCAGCAGATACAGGCGATGGGCATTCCCGAGGAAGCCGTGAAAAAGATTCGCGCCGAGGGCTTGAAGCTGGCGAACCAGATTGCGGTCGACCCCGAAATGATGGAAAAAATGGTCAAGCTCTACACGGACACTTTTACCGAACAGGAGCTCCAGGATATTTTCAATTTCTACCAGACGCCCACCGGTGAAAAAGCGCTGAAGCAGTTTCCCATCCTCTTCGAAAAAGGCGCGCTTATCGGCCAGGAAGTGGCCAACAAATACCTCCCAGAATTCCAGGTTAAGGTGCAGGAAATCATGGAAGAGGCGATGGATGTCGAATTGAGTGACGTCTCTGCCGACGACGCAAGCGGCATGTAACTTGCCTGCTCGCTCACACACACCGTAGCATAGGCGTCCCGCCTGTGGGCTATTCCTTCATTTTGAAAAAATAGAATAGCGCACAGGGGTTTAGAGCACTTTTCATCTAGATTGGCCGAGTCAGGTGGGGTAGAGATTGGATGCAGCGCAAGGCGGCTTTGATTGAGCGGGCTGGAAGCCCGTGATTGAAATGCCAACGCCGCGAACTTTCAATCTGGCCCCAAGCCCTAAACCGAGTGCTTTTCCGCGCCAGCGTTGTTGGCTTTTCGCTCACAGGCTTCCAGCCTGCGACGCTCAAGCCGCCTTGCTGAACACGAAAAATCACTGCGGCCTGATCGGACAATCTAGATGAAAAGTGCTCTAGCCTGTGGCCCAAGGCCTACTTCGCCATGGCGGCTTCGACTTCGTCGGCGGTCAGCGGCACGCCAGCACACAGGTCGGTGTTGCCGTCTTTGCCAACGAGGAAGTTATTCTCCAGCCGGATGCCAATGCCCTCTTCGGTGATGTAGATGCCGGGCTCAATCGTAAACACCATGCCTTCGGCGACGGCGGTATTGCTGGGGTAGACGTCGTGGACATCGAGCCCCAGCGAATGCGAAACGCCATGCATGAAATACCGACGCACCGGGTCCTGCGCGAGTGGCATATCGGCGGTGCGTGTTTTTAAATCGTCCTCGGTCAGCAGGCCGAGTTTCAGCAGTTCATCCGCCATGCAGTCATACACCGCGCGCGTGTAGTCCATGAGCTTCACGCCGGGGCGCAGCGTGGAATCGGCAAAGTGGAAGACGCGCAATACGGCGTCATAGACCGCGCGCTGGCGCTCAGTGAAGCGTCCATTGACCGGGAAGGTGCGCGTGAGGTCGGCGTTCCAGTTGCCCCATTCCGCGCCGATGTCCATCAGCAGCAAATCGCCGTCCTGGCAGCGTTGGTTGTTCTCAATGTAGTGCAGGCAGAGCGCATTGGCGCCGCTGGCGACGATGGGCGCGTAAGCAAAGCCACGCGAGCGCGAGCGCAGGAACTCATGGGTAAACTCCGCCTCGATCTCCCATTCGCCCACGCCAGGCTCGATGAACTGCAGCACGCGGTCAAAGCCATCCTTGGTGATCGTGATGGCCTGGCGCATCATGTCGATTTCCTCGGGCTGCTTGATGGCGCGCAATTGGGCCATGAGTGGGGCGAGGCGTCCATACTCATGCAGGGGGAATTTCGCTTTGCACGCGGCGATGAACCGGTCATTGCGCGTCTGGGTGACGGCCTCCGCGCGAGGGTGTTCGTTCGTTTCCAAGAAAAGCGCCTTGGCCTGGAAGGCGAGGCGATTGAGCTCGCCGTCGAACGCCGTGGTCAGCTTGACCGACTCAATGCCAGACAGCGCCTTGGCCTGCTCGATGGTGAGCTTTTCGCCTTCCCAAATGCGCAGGTGCTCGGTCGTCTCGCGGACAAACAAGATGGCGCGGTCTTTCTCATCTGCAGCGTCCGGGAATAGGATCAGCACCGTGTCTTCCTGATCGATCCCGGATAGGTAATACAGGTTCGCGTTCTGCTTAAAGGGCATCACGCCGTCCGCGTTGGTCGGGAAAATATCGTTCGCGTGAATGACGACCATCGCGCCCGTCGGCAAGAGCTGGGCCAGGCGTTCGCGGTTGCGGACAAAGAGGGCTGCGGGTGCAGGATCGTAACGCATGGGCCCAGTTAAATCTGGATGCCCGCCATTAGCCAAGTGCGAAACGCGGTTGGCTGCGTTCGGAGTATCCTCTGGTGGCTATTCAGAGTAGCCAAAAACCTCGTGCGGCCTTTGCCAAACAGCCGGGTAGGCTTCTGGCTCAACAATGGCGTCCTGTGCATTGCCCAAACCCACTGGTGTTTTTCATCAAAATCCACTGGGGCAAACTGCCAAAACCCACTAGTGTTTTCTGACAGAACCCACCAGTGTTTTCCGGCGCAATGCCCCGGTGTTTTGCGCCACAACCAACCAGTGTTTTCCGACACAAAACACCTAAGGGTTCCGCCGCAACCAACCAGTGGGTTGCGGCAGAAAACACTGGTGGGTTTTACACTCAAAACACCAGTGGGTTATTCGCATCGTTACCTATCCAAGGCGGCTCAACTAACGCAGGTCACGCTTTGCCTTGAATCCAAAGCTTAATCGAGCAGACTAAGGGAAACGCGGTAGAGGGCGGGCCATTCGCTTTGCCTTGAATCCAAAGCTTAATCGAGCAGACTGGCATGTGCTTCGCTTCGCTCCGCAATAGGCTTTGCCTTGAATCCAAAGCTTAATCGAGCAGACTTGCTTTGGCTGAAGACATGGTGGGCGCAGGCTTTGCCTTGAATCCAAAGCTTAATCGAGCAGACTGGCGGCGCTTACATCCGCAACCGCACGGTAGCTTTGCCTTGAATCCAAAGCTTAATCGAGCAGACTTCAACCGCAAGACAACTCCCCCCAGGTTCTGCTTTGCCTTGAATCCAAAGCTTAATCGAGCAGACTCGAATCGCCAGGTGCTCTAGGGTGCTGACGCTTTGCCTTGAATCCAAAGCTTAATCGAGCAGACTGAGCCGTGGCGTCATTGACGATGCCCGCCGGCTTTGCCTTGAATCCAAAGCTTAATCGAGCAGACTCAACGTATTCCTGAACCCTATCTAAGTGCAGCTTTGCCTTGAATCCAAAGCTTAATCGAGCAGACTGGCCATGCTTCATGATGTCTCCGGGCCCGAGCTTTGCCTTGAATCCAAAGCTTAATCGAGCAGACTTAGCTACACACTCATGATCAAATCACCCATGCTTTGCCTTGAATCCAAAGCTTAATCGAGCAGACTCTACTCCTATTCCTAACCCATAACAGTTCAGCTTTGCCTTGAATCCAAAGCTTAATCGAGCAGACTCGACGTCCACCAGCGGCGCCACGATCCGCTGCTTTGCCTTGAATCCAAAGCTTAATCGAGCAGACTCCAAGCAACGCGCGATAGTCGAACTCGAAAGCTTTGCCTTGAATCCAAAGCTTAATCGAGCAGACTGGAATTCTCCAGTCTGCTGATTAAGAAGGTTTTACCAAAAAAGCGTTTGTTCCGGCATGTCTTCCGGAGCCTGTTTTTCGGCGGGTTTGCCGTAGATGACGAGGCTGCGTTGCCACTGCGCCTGAGTGACATACCAAGCACGGACGCTCCCGTTGGGCGGGATTTCCTGCTCCACGCGGCGCAGGTGGGTCTGCATCCGGGAGTGGGTGACCATGGGCCTTGCATAGACCGAAAACTGTATCATCTGGAAGCCGTCTTTCAACAGGAATCGGCGGAAGTCCGTGTAGGCTTTGCGGGCTTCTTTCTCGGTGACCGGCAGGTCGAAGGCGACGACTAGCCAGCCCATTTTGAATTTGAGGGAGTCCACGGTTTGTAATGGCGGGTTTGGCCGCTAAGCACGGCTTGACGGAAGCTGCGCACGACGGATTCCAGGCAGTTGCGAAAGTCCATCTCGATGCCCAGGTAGCCGATGCGCTCCAGGGTGAAATCGGTTACGTATCGGCGGAAGCGTCCGTCGACCCGGTAGTCATCAGGCGCGGCTTCTTCGGTGATCCAGCGCGCGACCCGCCAATCGACGCAGGGGCGAAACGGTTCCATCAAGTCGTAGGCAAGTGGGGTGGAGCGTTCGCGCACCTCATGGGAAATGCCGAGCGTTGGGTCGAGTCCGCAAGCAAACAGTTTCTGCAGAATGAGGGAGAGTAGTATCGCGTAGCCGAAGTTGAGCAAGTCGTTGGCGCCGCCCGCATCGCGGCTGCGTTTAAAATCGGTCAAGGTCAGGGCGTCGGCGTAAATACCCCAATAATAGCGAGCACAGGTGCTCTCTTTGCCCGGCGCTTTGCTGTTGGCGCGCTTCCGCAGGGTTTCCAGCTTGGCGTGATTCGGGTTCAGGTGCTCGGCGAGCGAGGCTTGGTTGGCGCATTTTGCGTCGATCGTTTTGCGCCAGAGCGTAGCGACCTTTTTCTTTTCGAGCGTGAGCGCCGCTTTGGTGAGCAAAGTGTCGGTCGAGCGATTGGCGGGCAGCAAGAGGCTGACTGGCTGGAAACGTTCGCAGATGACGAGCGCCACGCCGTGCTTGGCGGCTTCCATGAGGAGGTGGCTGTGTAATTGCGCCGAGAAGCTGGTAATCACGATGGCGGCAACATCCTCCAGTGGCGCCTGCTGTCGCCGACCGTCCTCACTCACACACGTCAACTGACCCTGCTTGCAACTGATGCTGCAACGCGGCGAGTCGATGTTGACGATGTGGTAGGACATATTACGCTAACCCGTATATGATGTCTGTGCAATGCTCAGGTTCTCTTTCAACAGGCTGGCGACTTTTACCTGCCTCTTTATGCCATATCCTTTGCTTTTGACCTGGATTATATCTGGGTAAGTTAGATCTAAAACCAACCCCTGCTTTCGGTCGTCTTTAATCGAACGAACTTTCCAAGTTCCAGCGAATCGCCCGGATGAAACATGAATTATGTCACCTATTCTTAGAATTCGTGGGTTCGAAATTCCGTTTTTCTGAGTGTGCTCTTGAATGTTTTGCCATACATTCATGTAAGTTAACATGCTTGGCTCTGGATCCAGCAAGATACCATAGTTTTCTTCCACAATCAGGCTTCCCTTCAGCTTCGCCAGCTTGCCCTTGCCGTTTTGGGGATTGAGCCCGAGCAGTTTGCTTTTCTTTTCGGTCTTGGTGCTGCGCTGGCGCTTCTTGTTTTCGTCCCGGCTAGCCAAGGTGATGATCATCTTTTGATCGTCTTTCTCATCCTGCCCAAGGACGCGCCAAGTGTTTTGCTGCACCTTGAGGCCGCGCATGGTTTTGGGTTGATGCTGGATGACTCGACGTTCAGAGAGCTTGTCAGAAATTTCGTTCTTCAATTCCGATGGCAGATCAACGATGTCCCATGAGCCGCGTTCGCTGAACGTTACCTTCTGTTTCGCCAAGCGCTTAAACTCTTTTTGATCTTTATCGCTTTGTATCTGGCGGCGGCTCATCAGTTCCCAAAGCCTCCCGTCCTTCGGGAAGAAATGGGCTGCCAATCCAATGGCGACTGCGTCCAGAGCATGGTGGAGATGCGTGATCTCACGAACTTCTGTTTTGTTCTTATCCTTTGTTTCTGGACAGGCTTGTGCTAAGCAGCCTTCCAGTTTCCATGCTTTGCGAACGGCAGCCGTCACACTGCCGGACAGGCTGGTGACCGCACGCAGGGAAACATCTCCATTGGGCGAAACCTGCTTCAGCACATCGCGCGCTTGCAGGGCGGCCAGCTTATTCAGGTGGCTGGTCTGGGTGAGGTCGCGTCCGGTGAAACCATTGCCCGTGTCTCCATCGGATTTCTTGCGTTTGTCGAAGTGTGGGATTTGCAGGAGCAGCTTTCGCCGCCAGCGGCGAAGGTCGTCCTCAATGAAGAGCTGGTTGTCTTTTTTGCGCGGGTCGACGCCCGGCTTCATGGCGCGGACATGCTTCTCGTAGTTGGCAAGGGTTTGCAACTGGAGGTTGGTTCCGGGCACCTTTTTATGCTCGTCGCTAGCCATGAACTCCCATGCGGTGCGTTGGCCCTTCATGCGGTTGACTTCTGGCCAAGTGAGGACCAGTGAGTCCAGCGAGTCACTGGGGCGGAGCGAGCGGGGAATGATGTGCTCACGGTCGACCTTGCCCGTTACGACATCGTCGAAGCAGTAGTGCTTGCCGGTGAACGGGCAGGTCCAGTTCATGTCGCGTGCGATGCGCACCTTTTTAATAAGCCCTGCGCTGATGGAATACTTACCGCCGTATTTGGGCAGCTCTTTTTCGATTTCGGCGACTGCGCGTCGATGGTCCGCGAGCTTGAGTCCCATGCGTTGTGCTTTCTCCTTCGCCGTCATGGCGGAAAACTCCTGTAAGTCGCGGATGACCTCCACGGTGATCTGGCCAATGTTCTCGGCGCTCCCATCGGCATATTGATCGATCATGTCCTTGAGCAAGCGTCGGAAGATCAGCAGGCGGTGGCGGACCAAGTGGTTGTTGGTTTGCTCGTCGATGGATCGTTCGATCTGGCGTAGCACGATTTCCGGTGTTTCCTCCAAGCAACCGCCGGATTCTTTGGGGTCCGGTACGGTGTCGTCAAAGACGGCTAGCCACGCTTGCTGCATGAGCTTCCGAGAATAGGGCGCACGACCACTGGCGGTGTCGATCCGAATGCGGTCCGCGCAAAACTCTTCCTGGCTGCGCGCCTTCTTTTTACTTCGTTTGGTATAGGCGGCGTAGCTCTCCTCTACGGCAGTTTCGAAGTCACCCAAGTCTAGTTTCTGCGCGGCTATTGCTTCAAGCCAAAGCTTGAGGCTGCATGCCTTGCCTTTAAACAATTGGCCAGCAAAGCGCTTTTGCAGGTGTTCGGGGATGGTTGACCAAATTGTGGCTAGCTTTTGAGTGGCGAGTTCGCGTTTGACCGGATCGAGCACCAGAGCCTTTTCCATTTCAGGCGTGATAAACATTTGATCGATATTGGAGGGCTCGGCGCCGGTCGCCTCGGTGATGGCTTGCTTGAGCGAGGTCTTGGTGAAGTAGCCCGTCTGCTCCATCGCGGCATTGACCGCTTGGCGCTCGCTGGCTGTCAGTTTGCGCGAACCTTCCAAGGCGTCCTCGACGCGAATGTTGCACAAGAGCATGCCCCAGCGATACTGATAGAAGTCGCGGCAATGCTTGTCCGGTGTTTTCTCTCCACTAATCCGGCACAGGGGAATGATGCGGTTGTCGAAGCGCGGGACCATTTGCCCGAAAAGCAGGCCGCCATGGAACCGCTTGGGGAGGCGAATCGTAGGGCATGGCTTGCGCTTCCAGGCGTTGTGCTCGGTTCCGCACAAGCATTCGATGAACGCATCATCGCACTGTGGCAGCTTGCCTATGTGGGCTTGCAGAATCTTTAGCACCTCGGCCCGCACGACATCACGTGGGAACGCGGCGTCCTGTCCCTTGAAATAGCCTTCCAGTGCTGGCGCTGCGTTTTGAGCGGGATCGACTCCGAGGAAGGCGCAAACCGTTTCCGCCATGGTGGAGGTCTGGTGTTGCTCCATTAGGCGGTTGGCGTTTTCAACCTTCTGCGTGTCTTCCTTGTCGTCTTCTACTTCGACGCCAGACCAAAGCGCATTGCCGTCGTAGCCGCGGTTGTGGGCATACCAACGGATCACCGCCCACAGCTCCAGCCAGGAAAGTTGCTGATAATTTCCAGTGAGCACCTTGGCAGCCAGAAGCCAAGGCCATGGGTGGGGCTTGGTCCGTGCCAGCTCAATATCCGCTTGGCTCAGTACGCCCATGTGCAGGAGTAGTTTTTCTAGCCGCTTCATGCGGTTGCGGGTCGCGGCGATGTGGCGTCGCCCACGGCGGAATGCGGCGCGCGCATGATTCTGGCAATCATCCGGGCTGAAGGTGACCACGCCGCAGCCGAGTATTTGGGGCGCTGTGTCAGTTGATTTTAGTGCGGCCCAGCCGATGCTCGAATGTCCGATATCAAAACTGAAAGAGATAAGGTTTCCCATTTATTCAGCTTGAAATGAATTTTTACTTGATTCAACTGAATATTTCCTGATTGTATTAGTCAGGATTCAAGACAAAGTTAATAACGCGGGCGTATGGCCACTGGCTGTTATGCAGTCACGCCAGCCCAAGAAAGCGTTTTCAAAAAACACGAGCCGACGGGTTCGTGTTTTTTGTTATGTGGCAATGCTCAGTTAATTTGACGCAAAGCTGGCTTAGGCCTGCTTCTTGCCGTCTCTGCCGAAGCCGTAGACGAACCACCAGAGGAAGCCGAGGGCGCCGTAGAAGAAGATGAGGCCGACTATTTCATGCATCAGCAGGTAGTTCTCCACGTGGGGGGCCAGGAGGACAATGATCAGGATGCGCAGCGTGTTGCCGATGAAGGCGGTGACGGTTGCCAGGATCAGCACCAGGAGGAAATCCACCGCTTTTAGTTTGCGGTAAACGGCGAGCAGAATGGTCAGCAAAATGGAGGCCGACAGCAGGCCAAAGCCGTTGCACTCTGCGGCCACAATAAACGGGCGCCCCGCGACGCTGAGGACCAACTGAGGCGACGGAATGTTGGCGAACTGCAATTCTGCGCCAACGCCCAGCTTTTGCAGTAGGTTCATGGAGCCGCGACCGGCGAGGGCGCGCATTGGCCAGTCGAGAACGGGCAACGCCAGCGCCAGGAACATGAAAAAGGTAAACGCCACCAGGAAGCCACGTGAAGCCTTGGCGATGATGGGGCCAAGGGTGTAGCGGACCAGCGCGGCGAGCGTCAGGCTAAAGGCGACGAGCAGGCAAGCGGCCTGCAGGAATAAGCCGATTGGCGTGTCCCACCTCAGGGGGAGCAAGCACACGGCGACGATGCTGAACGAGATCGCGAGCAGGGTGACGCTGTGGCGGTCGTGCACGAGCACCAGGCTCAGGCGTCGACGTTTTTCCATCAGCAAAAACATGCCTGCCGCCGCGAGCACGATCAGCGCATGCAGCAGTTGGTCGCTATTTTCAGTCGTGTGAAACAGCCATCGGATCAGCGGGTAAAAAATCACCATCGCCCCAAAATACGTCGACAGCATGATCGGCCAGTCGACGTTCGCCGCCGGGCTAGGCGATGCAGTGGTGTTGGGCTTGGCTGGCTGTTCGGTGGGATCGGGCATGGGTGATTTTAATGATGAATGATGAAGTATGAATGATGAAAGGGCTAAATCGGGAAAGTTTCCTTCGCCAGTTGCCTGATATGCTGGATTTCATCATTCATCATTCTGCATTCATCATTCCTTCCCCTTACTGCCACTTGGGCGGGGCGCTGTTGACGGTGGCCACGCGGGTGCCCCATTCGAGGAGTTCCTTGGAGCAGTCGTCGCGGTCAATGGTGAGTTCGATCAGCGACGGGCCATCTTCATGGGCGAGCGCCTTTTCGATGGCGTCGTCGAGCTCCCCTACGGTGGCGACGCGGGTGGACCAACCATTACCGTCTTCGTCGTTGAAGACGTTCATCAGGCCGGCGTAGTCCCAGTTTTTAATGTTGTTATAGGGGCCGTCGTGGATCTCCACTTCGATCGTGTAGCCGCGGTTATTGATCAGGAAAATGATTGGGTTCAGCTTGTAGCGGATGATGGTCGAGAGCTCCTGCGCGGTGAGCTGGAATGAGCCGTCGCCGATCATCGAGATGACGCGTTTTTCGCCCTTGGTCGCCATGGCGTAGCCGAGCGTGGCGCCGACGGACCAGCCGATGGAGCCATACTGCATTTGGATTTCAAATGCGGCGCCGTCGGGCAGCTTGGTCTTCACGCCGTTGAACCACGAGTCGCCAGTTTCGGCGAGTAGGGTCATGTCAGGCGTGAGCATGTGCTGAATGCGGTCGGTGACGTAGCGGGTGAGCAGGGGAGTGTCCGCCTCGGTTTGGGGGCGACAGCAAGGCTCGGGGCGCAGGCGCTCCCAGGCTTCGATTGAGTTGGGGTTGTGCTTCACCTTTTCCGCGAGCTTCGCGAGGAAGAGCGGCAGTGGCACGTTGTTGTAAGTGCGGCCGGGGAGCTTGACGCGCTCGGCGTTGGCCTGGATCAGCTTGTCCTTGTTGATGAGAGCGCTGTAGCCGGCGGTGGTGTAGTCGGTGAAGGTCGGCCCGGCAAACAGGTAAGCGTCGGCGCTTTCCACGACTTCGCCGCAGGCGGGCGTGCTGACCGGCCCCCAATAGGTGCCGATGTACTGCGAGTGGTTTTCGGAAAAGAAGCCTTTCGCATTGGGCATCATGGCGACCGCGTAGCCGCTGGCTTCGGCGAGTTTCTTAAACTCCTGATCGGCGTCCCACGGGCGCAGCTTCACGCCGCCCACGAGCACGGGCTTGACGGCGGTGTTGAGCATCACCGCAGCGTGTTCGACGGCGGCGTCCAGCGCGGCTTCGTCGCAGGGGACGGGCGCAGTGAGCTTTTGGTTGGGGGCCGAGGGGATCTGCTCGCCGGCGAGGTTGCAGGCGATTTCGAGGTAGACCGGCTTACGGCGGCGCAGGCATTCGTTGATGGCGCGGTCGATCAGCTCGGGGGCGTCGTCGATGTGCTCGATGGACACCGCGCAAGCCGTCACCTGCTTAAACATGTCGAGCTGGTAGCGGTAGCGGACTTCGCCCAGCGTGTGGTGGAGCGGGCGATTTTCCGGCCAGGCATTGGTGTTGGGACCACCGGAGACAAAGATGATGGGCAAGTCTTCGGCGTAGGCGCCGGCGATGGCGTTGATCGCGGACAGGCCGCCAACGGAGAAGGTCACAAAGCCGGCGGCCACGCCCTGAGCGCGGGCATAGCCGTCGCACGCATAGCCGAGGTTGAGTTCGTTGCAGCAGCCCACGAAGCCGAGGCGTTCGTTTTTCAGGAGCTGATCCAGCAGCACGAGGTTGTAATCGCCGGGAACGGCGAAGTAGTGGCGCACGCCGATTTGCTCAAGACGGGTGGCCAAGTAGGAGCCGACGGTGGTAGTGGTCATGGGTTGATTGAATAAACGGATTGCAGTTGGTGTCAGTAGAAAACGGGCCTACTCGCTGGCATTGGGTTTTAGGTCCCATTCGGGCATCTTAAACTGGGTCACCTTGATTTCGATATTGTTCGGATCAATCTCGTCGTCGGTTAGGGTGACAATCTTTTTGGGAGAATAAGACTTGATGCGCTCACTGAACTCGTCGCCCAAATCTCCCTCATCGCCAGTCCATTCCTGCCAGTCACAGTAGTAGACATCGTCTTCGCAACGCCAGACGCCGCGACCCCAGTTGTGGTATTTAACGCCCTCGAAAACCTCGGTCATGGCAATTTCGAAAGTGCGGTCGGGAAATCGCTCGATTTCCCATTGGTAGTCGGCGCGGCTACCCTTCCATTTGCCCACGAAGACTTGCTCGACTTCAGTCAGTGCTTTGTCCGAAACGCTGGGCGTGGCAGACTCTTTGCTGGGAGCAGGTGCAAGCAGCGCGATGACCAAAAGAAAAAAAATGGATGGCGTCATAATGACTGAGTGAAAGGGATTTAACGCTCCAGATCAATGACAAGCGCCGGTCGCGAGTATTCTTTATTAATTGTTCGATTAGCCTTGATCCAGGTCGCTTCGTGATGTTCATTGTATCAAAAAATACTTACCATGTACTCACAAGACTACAAAATTCGTTCCATGGCGGACGCCGAGCCAACGACTCGCGCTCAATTCATTCGCCGCACCTACGCGCACCTCGCGGGCGCTATCGCCGCTTTTATTGCACTGGAGGCTGTATTGCTTGGCCTTGAGCCAGTGCGCAACGCCGCAATTGGTCTCTTGAACAAGGGTGGCGGCGCCTGGTTAGGCATTTTGGCTGCCTTTGTGGTCATTGGCTGGGTGGCGCGTATGTTTGCTTCCAGCGCCAAGTCATTGGGCTCACAATATTTTGGCCTGGGTCTTTACGTGGTGGCCGAAGCGCTGATCTTTGTGCCAATCCTCCTTTTGGCTCAATATAAGGCTGGGAGCAATGTGCTCATCTATCAGGCAGGCACCGTGACGGCGCTCCTGGTGGCAGGATTGACGGCGACGGTCTTCATTACGCGTAAAGATTTCTCCTTCATGCGCACCTTCCTGATGGTGGGCGGCTTGGTCGCCGTTGGGTTGATTATCGGCGGTGTCGTCTTCGGCTTCAATCTGGGGCTTTGGTTCTCGGTTGGGATGGTCATCCTAGCCGCAGGCATGATCCTCTATACGACGTCGAATATCCTGCACCATTATGGTGAAGACCAGTATGTCGCTGCTTCGCTGGAGTTGTTTGCCGCTGTCGCAGTCCTCTTCTGGTATGTCCTGCGCATCTTCATGTCGCGCGACTAAGCAGGAAGACATTCCTTTTTCCAAAACCGGCAGCGTTTACGTTGCCGGTTTTTTGGTGCTCACCAATATGTGTCTTCCGGGTCCCAGTTGGTCTTGAAGACGACGTAGCGAAACGTCTTGTCGTGGGGATTCGTGGCGGAGTGCAGCTCGCCGGGTTCGGTCGTGACGAGGTCGCCCGGAGAGAGTTGGACCGTTTGTCCGGCGATGGACATCTCCCCCCGGCCCTCCAGAATGTAAAAGACTTCGGTCTGCTTTTTATGGTGATGCAGTGGGCAATGCGCATGCGGCGGGATCTCAACCACCTGCACCAGCGCGCCTTCGCAGTTTAATTGCTCAGGTAGGAGCAGGGGTTGTTTGCGGTAGCCCTCGCCGACTTTCCAGCCTGAGTCGTGTTTCGGAATGTGTATCATGGCGCTGCCAGCTAAGCAGGCTGCCAGGCGTGGCGCACGGCAAAAATCACATCAGCCAGAGCCAGAGAAAAGCAAAGCCCATGCTGAGAATAGTGATCGGCAGTCCGATGCTGGAATGCCGCCAGAGGCTGATTTTGATGCCATGCTGCGCAGCCGTGTCGACAACCACGATATTCGCCAAGCTGCCGAAGATGACCAAATTACTCGACATGGTGCAGCCAAGGATCATGGCCACGCCATCGCGATGCCCTTCCGCATAGGGCAGCAGCAGCATGACGGCAGGCAGGTTGCTGAACATATCGCTGATAACGGCCGTTGACGCGAAAAGCCACAATGAGTCATGCAGGTCCACACCTCGCGCAGACATCCAATCGACTGCCTTGGTGGGCAAGCCAGTGCTGTTGAAGGCGGCGTTGACCACAAACAACGCAAAAAACAACATGATCAATTGCCAGTTGACTTCCTGCAGCAGGCGTCGGGTGGTGATGCGCGTGTGCACGAAGAAGAAGCCTGCGACCCCGAGCGCCACCAGGTCGCGGGGCAGGTCAGTAAATGAGTAAACACAGACCAGCGCCGCCAGCACGAATAGGCCAATCCAAATGCCAACCCAGTTTTGCTCAATGTCGGGCTCCTTGTATTGTCCGCGTTGTTCCTCCACACGCCATTTACCCCGGTAGCACCAAGCCAGCACCGCCCAAATGCTAAAGCAGGAAAAGACGGTTGGTATGATCATGGAAAACATGAAAGGCAGGAATTTCAGATCGAGCGTCTGGCCCACCAACATGCTGGACGGACTGCCAATCAGCAGCAGCGCGGACCCGGCGTTGACCGAGCAGCATAGCCCAAGGAGATAGGGGATGGGGTCGAGGTTGCGGTTGTGGCAAATGCTGATCAGCACTGGCGCAATGGCCATCGCGACCACGTCATTGGTTAAAAAAGCTGCGAATAGTCCGGATAGCCCGATGATTGCGGCAAGCATTGCTGGCGGCTTCAGGTCAGCCTTGGCGATTTTCTTCGTCATGAGCTGGTAACCGCCGCTCAGCTTCAAATGAGCCGAAAGTATCATCATACCCAGGAGGATCGACATCGTTTCGGTGTTTACTGAGTCCCACGCCGTCTGCTCGGGCAGCCACCCCCCCGCGACGATCACAATGGCGCCCAGCATGGCGATGCCCGTACGGTCAATTTTCAGGTATGGAGCAGTTCCCAGCGCCAAACCAACGTAGACCAAGGCAAATATGACCACAATGGGTGTCATTTAAGAGACTGTTAAGACGGCATTCATCTAGTGGGTCAAGCATGCCGCTTACCATGACAGAATTCTCATGCAGATTCTGGAAGATTTTTTTATCGAAGCATTTGCGGGAACTAGGTTAGATTCTAACTTACTTCAGAAGGAAGCCTTACAACCATCTAGAAACTTTTTATGAGTGAATCGAGTCCTGCCCCCGCCACCGGAGAAAACGCCGTCGCCCGCGTCCACGAAATTCGTGACCGACTGATGACTGAACTCCGCAAGGCCGTGGTCGGGCAGGATCAGGTCATTGAGGAACTCGTCATCACCATGTTTGCCCGCGGGCACGCCCTGCTGACCGGCGTTCCCGGCCTCGGCAAGACCCTCCTCGTCCGCAGCTTGGCCGAATCGATGTCGTTGGCGTTCAAGCGTATCCAGTTTACGCCGGACCTGATGCCAGCCGACATTTTCGGCACGGAAATCGTCGAGGAAGACCCGGCCACGGGCAAGCGCGCCTTTCGCTTTGTGAAGGGGCCGATCTTCGCTAATGTGGTCCTGGCGGATGAAATTAACCGCACTCCGCCGAAGACTCAGGCCGCGCTCCTCGAAGCGATGGAAGAGCGTCAGGTGACCGCCGCTGGCGAAACTCACCCGCTCGCGCCGCCGTTTTTCGTGTTGGCGACGCAGAATCCCATCGAACTGGAGGGGACTTATCCGCTGCCCGAAGCGCAGCTCGACCGCTTTTTGCTCAACACCGTGCTCGACTACCTACCGAAAGAAGACGAGATCAACATGGTCGCCGCGACCACCTCGCCGAACAAGGAAAAGCCCGCCGCAGTGCTCACGGGGCCGGAGATCGAGGAAATTCAAACCCTCGTCCGCTCGGTGCCGGTGTCGACGGAGGTCGTCCGTTACGCGGTGAATTTGGTCAGCGCCACGCGCCCAACGCTTGCGAACGCCAGCAGTCTGGCCAAGGAAAAGATCAAGTGGGGGGCGGGCAGCCGCGCCTCGCAGGCCCTGGTCCTCGCCGGCAAAGCCCGCGCGCTGATGGACGGCCGCTACAACGTGGCGATCGAAGACATCAAAGCCTTGGCGAAACCGGTCCTCCGCCACCGCGTCATCCCGAGCTTCCACGCCGAAGCCGAAGGCGTCACCAGCGACCAGCTCATCGCCGAGCTCCTGAAAACCGTGGAGGGATAGGGCCGAAGTTTCTCACGGAGACACAGAGACACAAAGATGAACGAAAACGAGATTGGCACCATCATTGTCGATTCGGCAGTGAAGCTCCACATGGCGCTGGGGCCCGGTCTTTTGGAAAGTGTTTACGAAATGACGCTCGCGCATCAGTTAGAAAAGCAGGGGCTCACAGTCGAGCGACAGGTTTCAATTCCGGTTGAGTATGATGGTAAGAAATTCGAAACCGGATTCCGGGCTGACTTGATTATTAATCAACGCGTCATCATTGAGTTAAAGTCGATTGAAGCGATTCTTCCCGTTCACAAAAAACAATTGCTTACTTATCTCAAACTCTCCGGGCTCAAGCTCGGTTACCTGCTCAATTTTGGCGAAGAATACATGAAAAATGGAGTCACCCGAACCATTAATGGAACCCTGTAGCTTGCTCTCCGTGTTCTCTGTGTCTCTGTGAGAATATAATCCCATGTCCACCACCGTTAAAGACCTCCTCGATCCCGCGCACCTGACGCAGATTGCGAACATGCAGTTGCTGGCGCGGACGGCCGTGGAGGGCTTTCTCAGCGGGATGCATCGCAGTGTGTTTCATGGTTTTGGGACGGAGTTTTTGCAGTATCGGAATTACTCGCCGGGCGAGGACTTGAAATACCTCGACTGGAAGGTGCTCGCGCGCAGCGACAAGCTTTACACGAAGGTCTATCAGGAGGAGACGAACATGAACGTCACCGTGCTGCTGGACTGCTCGGGCTCCCTTGATTACGCAGGAAGCCGCGCGCCCTGCACGAAGTTTCGCTACGCCGCGATGATCGCCGCGTGCATCGCTTATTTAGCCGGTCGCCAGGGTGACAACGTGGGCCTCTTCGCCTACAGCGACGAGCTGCTCGAAGCCGTTGAGCCAGGCCATCGCAGCGGGCAGCTTAGTCGCGTGATGCATTCCTTGGCGCGTCTCAAGCCGCATGGCGCCGCCGCGCATCAGCGCACGTTGGACAACCTCACGCATCCGTTCAAACACCGCGGCATCGTGGTGCTGATCTCTGACATGCTGGAGTCCGAAAACGAGTTGCCGCGCCTGCTGCGCAATTTCCGTTACCGCCACTGCGACGTGATTGCCCTGCAGGTTCTCGACCCCGATGAACTTGATCTCCCGCAGCCCAAGGTGACGCGTTTTCAGGACATTGAAGCGGGCAAGGAAGTTGTCGCTTGGCCATCCTCCGTCCGCGAGCAATACACGCGCCGCATGGACGAATTTCTTGCGACGCTGAAGACCGGTTTCTTTAAGAGTCAGGTCGATTACCTGCGCCTGCAAACGACCGACAGCCTTGGTCTCGCGCTCGCCCAATACCTCCATCACCGCACTTTGTGACCCTCACAGATTTCCCCATGCCGCAACCAATCAAGCACCCGAACCCAAGGCACGCCGAATGTTAGCATTCGGCTCTCCAGCCTTTCTTTGGGCGCTGGCGGCGCTCGCAGCGCCGGTGATCGTGCACCTGATCAACCGGGAGCGCGCGGTGGTGCTGAAGTTCCCGTCGATCCGCTACATCGAGCAATCCCGCCTGCCGCAGCAGGGCCGCCGACGCCTGCGTGACTGGTTGCTGCTGTTGATGCGCCTGCTGGTCTACGCAATGGTGATCCTGGCGCTGGCGAACCCGCGTTGGGTCAGTGAGGGCGATGCGGCGCCCGTCGAACCGGAAACTCCGGTAGCGGTGGTCGTGGTGGATGCCTCGGCGAGCATGTCGCACCGCGCCACCTTCAACAACCTGACCGAGGCGCTGAAGCAAGTCGTCGACGGGCAACCGGTGGGCGCGGAAATCGGCTTGGTGATCTACGATGATCAAGTGCGCCTCGCGCTTGAGCCGTCCACGGACCGCAGCGCCGTCCTTGATGGGTGGCGCGACTCAAAGCCGACATTTGATCGCGCGGGCAAGCCATCGTTGGGTTTTGCGGAAGCCGTGCGCCTGCTGAATGGCCGTCCAGGCGAGGTATTTGTGTTGTCCGATTTTCAATCGACCGACTGGCAACAGGTCGCCGCGCCGCGATTGCCGGAAGGGTCAACGTTGGAGCTTATTTCAGTCCGTCCGGACCCCTGGAACAACGTGGGC
This sequence comes from Cerasicoccus frondis, assembly GCA_031296915.1. Taxonomy (GTDB): domain Bacteria; phylum Verrucomicrobiota; class Verrucomicrobiia; order Opitutales; family Cerasicoccaceae; genus Cerasicoccus; species Cerasicoccus frondis. The sequence goes on from JAVDPC010000040.1 coordinate 37,040, forward strand.
ATCCAGTGGGTGAAGGCGTTTAACAAGCGCGACGGCAGTCTCCGCATTTTCGCACGGGTGCGTAATGACAACGCGGCGCCCGTGACAGCGCGTTTGTCACTGGATCTGCCCAGGGTGGAAAAGGAGATCACGCTCCAGCCCAACGCTGCGGAACTGGTGACCATCGACGTGCGCGCCGAAGACAACGCATCCGGCCCGCAGGCGGCGGAGCTGAAATTGGCGGTCGTCAGCGACGAATCCCACCCGGAAACCAATCCCTACGCGGGCGACGACACGTATTATTTCTGGCTGGGCGATCCCGGCTCAGCGGTGGTTGGCGCCTTGTTGCCCCTGGATGCTGAGCCCGGCAAAATGCGGGAAGCCAGCTTTGTCTCCCGCGCCTTGCAGGTGGGGGACGATTCCAGCGCCTCGCAGTTCGATTTCCTGCCCGTCAGTGGTGATGAGCCCAACTGGATCGAGCAAATGAACGCCATTTACCTGCCGGGCACTGGCGCTTATTTCGACGCGACAATGTGGGGGCAAATGAAGACCTTTGTTGAGAATGGCGGCGTGTTGTTCGTGACTCCGGGCAAGAACGCGCCTCGCATGTTCCGTGGGATGCGCGAAGCTGGCATCAGCAAAACGGCGTATGTTGGCAAGCCGCGCCGCGCGCGCAATGAGGCTTCGACTTACCGTATCGGCGAGTTGCCAGTGGATGGCGCTTTGGCCAAGGTGTTTGACGACGACGCGCGCGAGGACCTCTACCTGACGGACATTTACGAGCACTGGCAGGTCAAGCCCGGAGCTGGCGCCGAGGTGCTGCTGCAGACCGAGGACGGCAGCCCGCTGCTCATCCGCGAACGTCTCGGCAAAGGCGCAGTCGTGGTCAGCGCGCTCGAATTTGATCCGGCGATGACGGACCTCGTGCTGCGCAATTCGTTTGTGCCGGTCTTGTGGGAAACTTTGGGCGAATCTCTGGCAGCCGACGAAGGCGTGCCAAGCATTTCGGTCGGCGAACCCGTACCAGCTGACCTGACGCCCAATGGCATGGCTGGCGAGTTTGACACCTCGCGCCCAGGCGTCGTGATGGTGGGCAACACCGCAGTGCAGGTGAATGTTTCGCGGGCAGAGTCGGTTGCCCAAGGCGCTGTGCTGGCTGATGTTCGCGCGCGTCTGTTGGGCGAGCAAACCGGGCCGCAACTCGCCTCGACTGCAGCCGCCGGTGAAGAGCCGGGCGAGCCTTTATGGCCTTGGCTGGCGGCTTTTGCGCTGCTAGCTTGCATCCTCGAAACCGCGCTCACGACGCGGATGGAACACGGAACGGAGGTCGCGGCTTGAATCCATTGCCCGAATTTTTTGAACGACTGAAACTGCAACGGGGCGCGCTCCTGTGGCTGTTGTTGATCGTGCTGGCGTTCTCGTTTTTAGGCGCATTTAGCTTGGCGGTGCTGGTGGCCAATGCGTTGAACGGCATTGACCCGTGGCTGGAAAGCAGCGCCTTTAAGCTGATCCTGTCCCTGACCGTGCTTGGGCTAACGGCCTACTTGCTGGCCCTGGCCTACGCCGTCGTGCGCCGTCCGAGTCTCATCACGCTGGCGCGGATGGTGGAAGAGCGGCACCCGGACTTGCGGGAAAGCCTCTCGACCGCTGTGGAAATCCAGCAGCGCAAGGGCGGGCCGACGAATGCGCTCGAAGCCGCGCTTTTCCAGTCCGTGGAGAAGCGTTCGGAGGAGATTAATTTTCGGACGGCGACGCTGCCGCAGCGCCTGCATCCACTGGTGGTGATTGGCCTGGTCATTGCGTCGTTCTTCCTGTCGAACTGGGCGCGCGAATCCGCAATCATGCTCAAGGCGCAGTATTACTTGGCGGATCTGCGTGCGGGCGAGCAAACTGGCCTCGCGATTGAGCCCGGCAACGCCGATGCGCCCGTTGGCACAGACCTTGACATCACAGCGACCATCAATCGCTGGCGGCTCGAAGCATTCATCGACTATCGTGTCGATGGGCAGGTGGAGACTTACCCGATGTCGATGGTCGGCGAGCGCGAGTTTGCCTTTACCGCTTATGCGTTGGAGTCGGATTTTGACTACCGTGTGCGCACGCCCTCGCTGGAGTCGGATTGGTATTCGGTGACGGTGTTTGATCCGCCCGTAATCGACGAAGTGGAAATCAAAGTCACCCCCCCCGCTTACACGAAGGAGGAGCCATTGGCGTTCACGCAGTTGCTCGATCTCTTTGCGCCAGAGGACAGCAAGGTGTATTTCCGGTTGGACACGGCGCCGGGCATCGAGACGTGGCTCCGTGTTGGCGAGGAGGAGTATCCGTTCGAAGGCGAGGTCCAGATCACGGCTCGCGAGACGACGGAATACCAGTTCCGCCTGCGCAATGATGAGGGCCGCGAAGCTGTCACCGAAAGCTATGTGCTCGAAGTGAGGCCGGATGAGCCGCCGACGGTCGCGCTGATCGAGCCGGGGCGCGATGTCCAGGCCTTGCTCGATGAAATCGTCCCGCTCGATATTTACTCGGCTGATGATTATGGCGTGAGCCGCGTTGAGGTGGAAATTTCGGTGTCCGGCCTGCCGCGCTCGCCTATCAAGGTCTTTACGGCGCCGGACGGCAATTACCCGCTGGAGCAAACGTCGCTGCCCAACATCGAGTTGTCGCGTCTGGGGGTGGAGTTTGGCGATGTTATCACCTATTTTGCGAAGGTTTGGGATAACCGGGAGCCTGAGCCCCAAATGAGCCGCTCGGAGATTTACTTCATCGAAGCAGTCGAGTCCATCGATGGTCCGGAGCAGGAGCAGGAGGATTCGCAGGGCGGCGGAGGCGGCGGCCAAAGCGAGGAAGATGTCGACCTCCGCGCGATCATCACTGAGCTGAAGCGCCTCATACGCCTTGGTTACCGCGCCGATGCCGAAGTCGGCGAGCGCCGCACGCTGGGCAGTCAGGAGCTGGGCGCCAGCTTGGGTAAGGTCGCCACCGAGTCCAATAGCATACTGGCGCAGGTTGGCGCGATTTTGGGCACCGTCGACGAGGGCAGGCCGTATGAAATGTTCCTCGATGCGATTTACAAGATGGTCGAAGCCGAGGAGCTCGCGAACGCGAACCAGCCGGGCGAAGCGACCGTCCCTATGCAGGAATCGATGTCCATGCTGATCCGGCTGGAGAAGTATTTGCAGGCGCTGTTCCCCCCCCGGCAACAACAGGGCGCCAGTGGGCAAGGGCAGCCATCGCAGGGGCAGGGCCAAGGCGAAAGCGAGGAGGAGAGCGAGGGCGAGAGCGGCATGTCGATCGCCGAAATGCAGGATGCTTTGGAAGAAATGAATCGCCTGGCCGACGAGCAGGCGGCGATGAACCGACGCTTTGACCGGTCCTCCGGCATGGGGGAATCCGAGCGCAACGAGCTGCAGGAAATGCAGCAGGAAATCGGCGAAGAGGTGGATAAGTTGACCAATGAACTCAGCCGCCTGATGCAGGGCATGGATGTCCGCGACGCCTTGCGGGGCGCCGAGGGGCAAATGGAGCAGGCTGCCGGAGCCGCCCGACAGGGGGACTCCAGTCGCGCCAGTCGCGCCGGAGCGCGCGCCCGACAAGGGCTCATGGACGCCGCCGGTCTGATGGACGAGCGCATTCGCAAGCAGGCCACGGCCGCCATTTCCGGGCTGGCGCAGCAGGCCGAGAAGCTTTCGCAGGGGCAGGGCGCCGCCGCAGCCGATAGCCGTGGGGCCGCCGCAGGCAACCCCGACGACGCGCAGAAAGATGCGCTCAAGGAGCAGCAGCGCGGACTCAACGACAATTGGGACGACTTGCGCAAGGAGATGGAGCAGCTCACCGGCGAGCTCAACAAAGTCTTCCCGGAAGCCGCTGAAGCGCTCGACAAAGTTGCCCGCCAGGCGCGTGAGCAGAACGTGGACCGGAATATGTCCCGTGCGGCCAATGCCCTGCTTTACGGGCGATTTGAACGGGCGTCGGATTCTCAGAACGCCGCCGCCGAAGGCTTGGCGGAAATCGCGAGCCAGCTCGATGCCGCCGCAGGAACGTTGCCCGGCCTATCGCCCAGTGAATTGCGTCAACTGCTCGAACGCGTGGCGGAAGCGCGCAGTCAGCTTGGCCAGGAAGGCCAGGGGGAGGGTGAAGGAGAAGGCCAGGGCGAAGGGCAGAGCGAGCAAGCCAGCCAGTCCGGCGAAGGTCAATCCGGGGAAGAAGCGCAGCCGGATTCACGTTTTGGCAACCTCGGCGATTCCATTTCTCAGGCTGGTCGCGCCTTGCAAGACCAATCCTTGGAACGCCTAGGTTCGGAGCTCAATGCGACCAAGGCGGGCGAAGGCGCTGGTGGGACCTCCGCCGCCTCCGTTCTCGACGCCACTGCGCGCACGTTGCAGGAATACCTGATGCGCGAAATCGGCGAACAGCGCATGCGCTTTCAGCAGGAGGGTGGACCGCCCCCCGAGAAATACCGCGAACTGGTGGAAGAGTATTTCCGCGATTTGGCCGAAGAGCCCGGCCGACAATAGATACACCGATAACGACCGGTGTCTCACCGGACAAAGGGCAAGCTTTGGAGCAACTTCATGATGCCTCTAGAGCACTTTTCATCTAGATTGGCCGATCAGGCCGCAGTGATTTTTCGTGTCCAGCAAGGCGGCTTGAGCGTCG
>JAVDPC010000041.1 GCA_031296915.1 Cerasicoccus frondis
GCTCATCGGTGTTTAGCTCAATCTTTGCTACATTGCGTCCACGTGTTTCCATGCAAAAGAGCATGAATGGGCTCTCCCAAAAAGTACAGCTTATTTTGAGATAAAATTCGCTGACACCACACTAGTTATGCCCTTCCTCACATTTCACGCAGGCACAGATTTTATACCGAAATATGTCGAGCTGCTGTCGGTGAAGGCTAGCTGGGCTTTTCGAAAAAGACGCATAAGGGTTTTGACAACAACCGGGTACGCTTTGGGCATAATGAGGGCGGGCAGGCTTTAATTGGGTTGGGAATGCGGTGGCATGTAGGGCTCGTGCTGGCGCGATGTCGCCGATTGCCTCTCCGCCGACCACTGGTTGCGGCGTCGCGCCAGCGCGAGCCCTACATCAGGGTGTGGTCGTTTTGAGGCGAATTCTGAACCCTGCTGTATGCCTGGCAGATTGAATGTTTGGCAATATTTTGGCCCGCTGAAGTGGTCTGATTCCACCTCAGGTAATCTCCTGCGCTGAACCGGATACGCTGCTAGTAGCTGAAGTCGGTGAGGGGGTGGATGCCGATGGGGAGGTCCTCGACTTTTTCTACGCCGGAAATCACATAGACCGGGTCGGACTCGATGTAGATGACAATGTTGCCCTGGAATGGTTGCAGGGTGACGTCTTCCGACTGCACGATGACGCCGCGCTCGACGCAATAGAAACCGTCTTTGTTTTTGATCAAGACGTTGGGCGCCCACAGGGTCGAGCCGACCGAGTAGTTGAGGTAACTGCTGCCGACTTTGATTTCGATGGGCTTCTTGAGCTTGGTCAGGTAGAGGAAGCGGCTGCCATCGTCGCAGGGAATGAGGACGTATTCGCCTTCCGGGACTGCGTTGCCTTCCCACCACACGCGGAGTTTGTCGCCGTTTTGCTCCAGCAGCAGCGGGTCCATAATCAACTGTGTATCGCGCAGCTCTTGGCCGGCGGTGAGGCCCTTGGCCTGCTCGAAGAGGCGGTAGCTGTTGCCGAAATGAGCAAAGGCGTTGCCGGAGTCTCCCACGTGGAATGCCCGAGGCAGAAAGAGCTGTTGTCCATTTTGATAAAAGCGATACTGGCCAGCCTCGCGCTTGAGGATGACCGGCGCGCTGAAGCTGTAGGTTGCGTGGGAGATGTTGCCATACTTGGGTGGGGGCGTCTTTTCGCCCGGGCGGCCGCGATTGTCGTAGGGAAGCATCTGGTAGGTCGCGCCCGGCCGCTTGAGATCGGCGTCTTCCAGGATGCCCCAAGGCTGATCGTCTTTGAGGACGAGCAGGTCGCCGTTAGGGTAATAACCGCCATTGGCGAGCTTGCCATCGGGCGCGCCTCCATTGTCGAAGAAGCTCAGATTACCTTCGGCGGAAGCGCGATACCAAAGGACAACGTCGGTGCCGAGGTCTGTGGCCGGGAAGAGCTTTTCTTCGCCGGTTGCGAGGTCGCGAATCAGGTAGGTGTGGCCGTTCTTGGTGTTGTATAACGCGAGGGAGTTGCCGCTGCGGAACTGCTTGTTTCCAGACAGTGCGCGACCGCGGTCGTAGAGGTTGATTTGTCCATTCTTAGCCAGATAGAGCATCGCCGTGGACGACACCTTGAGCTCCAATTTGCCGCGTGCATTCGGGTTTTTCTTGGTGGCGGGCAGCATGGCGTTTTCGCCGATGTAGTAGTTCTGGGCGATGGGCTCATAGAAAATGCCGTGCGAAAAGGGCCTCTTTTCCGAGTAGCTGCCATCGAGTTGACCGACCTGTAAGTCGTGCGCGTAAACGTAGGGGTAGCTGTTCTCGGCCAAGCCTGCTTCGTTGATCCAATGCCAGCGGTCGGGCTGCCAGGTGTCGGAGTGGTAGTAGTAGTTGATTTCGGTTTGCTTGCCGTCCTGATCCATGCGGACGTAGGCATTGCCGAAGTGGTCGTTCATGTATTGGAAGGTCTCTTCGGTGACTTTGTCGCCGTCCTTCTCGACTTTGCGGACAAGGCGGCCGTTGCCGTAGACTTCCTGAAGTGTTTTATCAATGCTTGGCCCGGTGATGGACATCGTGACCTGGAGTTGGCCATCCAAGTCCTCATAACCATAGGTAAAGTTGATCGTCTTTTTACCGCTCTGGCGGACTTGTTTAATGACGCGGCGATCATCATCGTATTCATACGTGTTGACCTCGACCAGTTGACCATCGGTGGTGATGTAATACGAGCTTTGGATCGTGCCGTTCTGGTTGTATTTGTAGATGGCGTCGATGTCCCAAAGTGAGTTCGTGTAATGCTTCTCCATGAGGAGTTTGTTACCGTTGTCGAAGAGCCGGTAAGTGGCTTTCTCGCGGCGGGCGGTTTCCTCGTCGGTGAAGTACTGGCCGGTGGGATCGAAGCGCGTGCCATCTTCGTCAAAGTAAAGGCGTTGGTTCGCCCCAAGGTAGTAAGCGATGTCGCCTTCGAGGTTCAGGTCAGGCAAGCCACTGACATAGGCGAACGGATTCAGCGGCGCATCCGTCTTGTTGACGTAGGCGCGCGCGTAGGATTGCTTTTCCTCGGGCGTAAAGGTGTAGAGCGCGGCGACGTCTTCCGTGGTGTAGCCGGGGACGGTTTCGCGGCTCCCTATAGTGGCTAAATCGGCCACATCGGCGGTGAACTTATAGTCGTCAGGCAGCGGGGTGACGGTTTCGTTATCCCCGTCGAAAAAGCGGAACGGGTAGACGCCGGGCTTCGGGTTGTTGAGCGCGCCAGGCAAGACATATTTGGGGCGATCGCCATCATAAAAAACCAGATCGTCTTCGCCCACTTTACCTTTGATCCTATCAAGGGGGTTCTCGATGGAACTGCCGAGGTAGAACAGCTCCAGCTCGCCGCTGTCGCCAACCACGTAATACATGTGCCCGCTCGCAAATCGAGTGGTGTGGTCCAGCAGGCGTCCGGTCAGTAACTCCTCCCCGGACTCCATGTCGAAAAACAACGAATAGTTAGAGGACAACCGCTCGTGATCGGAGTAGGTGATGATGCCGGTATTGGCCGTAACGCTTGCTTTGTTCTTTGAGTCTTTAAACACCGTAAGGCCGCGGTAAAAAGGCTCGATGGAGTCGTCATATAAGAAGGCGATGGTGTCGGCATTGGCAATGAGCAGTTCCGCCGGGCGACGTTCGCCGGGCTTGAGCGGCTCGCTCAGATCGACGCGGTAATAGCTTTCGTTGAAATCGTCGTAGATGATGACGTCTCGCTTGCCCTCGCGATGGGTGAATGCGACTTCCTTGGCCAAATCGCCGTTGCGGAATACGCTGACCGGTGTTGTTCTATCCTTGGGCACGGCGCCGTAGAGGAGCTCGTTGCGTTGCTTGATCTCGGGGTAGTATTGGTAGCGGGTCTTGAACTCGTCGCGGACGCCGTTGTTCTGCGCATGCACCATCTTGGTCGGGTTGCCATAGTCATCGAACTCATACTCCACCGTTAGCTCAATGGTGTCGCCCTCGGCGCGCGACGCCGTCAGGAGGCCATTGGTGTAGGTCAGGAAACGGCGCTTGGCGGGGCTGTCGCCCTTCTGAGTCGTCTCGGTAATGTGGACGTTGTCGCCATCCACTTGGTAGTCGTAGGTGGTGGTTTCCGTTCTATCCCCATCGGTTTTTTGAATACGGTTGAGGCGCCCGGCATCGTCATAGGAGTAGACGATGACCTCTTCGCTGTTGTTATACTTGTGTGTCGTTTTGCTAAGCAAACCATCGTCCCGAAATTCAAAATGCGAATCGCGTCCGCTGAAGTAGTATTCGCGGGTCACTCGGCCTTCGGCGTCGGTTTCCCACGGAACGCTGCCTTTGCTGATTGGCTGGCCATCTTCGTAGCGCACGTAGCTGATGTCTTTGATCATCCGGCCGTCCTCGCCGAAGACTTGCTTATCCGCCGAGAATACTGGCCCCTTGAGGTTGAAGTGCTCGGTCTTGTATTTAACCGGAATCGGATTGAGCGGAGCATTGCTCCAGTCCACTTTTTGAGCGAAAGCAGCAATGCCTGGCACAACGCAAGCCAGGATCGCAAGCAGCGAAAGTCGGTAGTTTTTTAGCATGGTGAGTCGTGAGCGTAGTAAGGCGTCGAACCTTATTCTTTAATCAATCCCCCCATCGGTCGGCAAGCCGACTTTGTTAAGCTTTTCTTCAACTATATTCATTGCACATGCTTGGCTTGCCGTGGCGTCAGGCAGTGGGCTAGTGTTGAAACGATTGCCACGTCCGCTATGTTGAACGACAACCAACCCGATCTTCCTGCAATGCCTAACTCACCGCCGAATAAAACGCGGCCACGTGTGGCGGTGATTGGCGCAGGGGCTGCAGGGCTGGTTGCGGTCCGCGAAGCCTTGCGCGAAGGCTTGGACGTCGTGGCTTTTGAAGCCAGTGACCAACTTGGCGGCGTGTGGGATTTTCATGAAGCTGCGGAAGATGACCCTCTGGGCTTGAACCCGAGTCAGCGCATCCACAGCTCGCTCTATGCGTCGCTGCGCACGAACCTGCCACGCGAGCTAATGGCGTTTCGCGATTACCCGATGGATGTGGTGAGCTACGTTGATGAGCGGCAGTTCCCGGGGCATGTGTGCGTGCTGGCTTACCTGCAACGCTTCGCGCGGGACTTCGAGCTCATGCCGCACATCCGCTTCAACGTGCGCGTGCATCACGTGACGCCGGTGGACGATGGTTGGCGCGTTAAGTTGGCCAACGGCGGTGAGGAACGCTTCGATGCGGTGATGGTTTGCAACGGGCATTACCGCGAACCGCGCGTGCCGAAATTGCCGGGCATGGAACGCTTTGGCGGGCTGCTGATGCACAGTCATAACTACCGCCGACCGGAAAACTTTGCAGGGCAAAGTGTCGCCGTGTTTGGTGCGAAGGCTTCCGGCGAAGACCTCGCGCGCGAGATCAGTCAATGCGCCAAATGCGTTTACTGGTGCGCGAATGGGTTCGGTCATGAGCCCGCAGGGCAGGGCAACATCGATCGGCGTCCAGCGATTGCGGGCTTCGCGATGAACGACATTAAGCTGACTGATGGCGAGGTGATTGCAGACGTCGACGCGGTTATCTTTTGCACGGGCTATCATTACCGGTTCCCGTTCCTCGCGGATGGATTGGTCGCCGTGGACGACAACTGGGTGCACCCGCTTTACCTGGATCTCATTCCGCCGCAGCATCCAACGCTGGCCTTCATTGGCCTGCCAAATTCAGTGATTCCGTTTCCGCTGTTTGAGGTGCAGGCGAAGTGGTTTCTGAGGCGCATTGCGGGGCGTTTTGCGTTTGCATCGGAAGGCGAGATGCAGGCGGCTGTCGCTGAGCGCGAGCGCGAGTTAACGGCGGAAGGGCGTCCGCTGCGTCACTTCCACAAGCTGGAAGACGAGCAGTTTGCCTACATGAATTTACTCGCGGCGGAGTGCGGCGCGGAGCCGTTGCCGAGTTGGTTTGAGCCGATGGCGCAAACCGCGCGGGAGAACCGAAAACGGTATCCGCAGCGCTACCGCGACACGCCGATTCCCAAGCCGTGAGCCGCGCTATTGCGTGAGCGTGTTGCTGGCCTCCGGGAGCGGGCCATTGATGTAGGTCACTTCGAACGTTTCGGGGTCGAGCATCGTGACGCGTTGCGTGGTCTCCACGCCATTGTGCGTGCCGCCAAAGTCTTCGCCTGCGTGCAGTTGCTTGGCGGAAAACGAGCCCTCGCCCCAAAAGGAACTGCCCGCGTGAAGCTCGCCGTTCATCACTTGAATGTATTCACCCGTCGCGTCTTCGGTATCGGGTTGAATGCGAACGAAGGCCACGTGCGTTTCGCCCTCGCGGTCGATCGCAGTGAAGGCGTAGCCGTTGAGCGGAATCGTCTGCGTGGCGCTGCCATCGTTGGCGATCGTCGGCACGCCGTTGGCCTCGAGTTTGGTGAGCGTGGGGAATTCGGGCGCCCAGTTTTGATCGCCGGTAGCGGCCTGCCCGAGCTTCTCCATGCGCGAATCGAGGTTGGCATTTTCAATCTCATTGAGCAGGTAAATGCGCGGCATGAGCGACATCGCTTCATCGGCCCGGCCTTGCTTCTCAAGGGTCTCCGCCACGGTGATCAGAGCGATCGGGCTCAGCGCGTTTGCATTGGTCAGTGCGCGCTCGGCGAAGGTGCGTTGATCGTCCTTGGCCCACCACGGGTTGAGCATCATGAGCACGGCGACGGGTTGCTCATCGGCAAACGCCTGGCTCGCAATGGCGCGGTATTGGTCTTGCGTTAGGCGTCGAATGTAGCGGGCAATGTATTCGCGATCCGTGGTGCTTGGCTCAGTGCTTTCCAGGCTGCGATCCATGGGCCAGACTTCGAGCTTTTCGGCGTATTCCTGAGTGAGCCGGAGAATGGGGATTTCGTTTGGATCGCCTTCGCGGTAGCTGGATTCTTTCCAAGCTTTGTCCTGCAAAGCTTCACTGATTTGTTTCAGCGGAAACGTCGCGCCAGCGGGAACCGTTAACCGCCAATAAGTTTCGTTGGGCAGCAAAAGTCCGTGCCCGGAAAGCATGAGCTCGGGCTGGTAGGGCGCGAAGGCTTCGGGCATCGGCTCGTTGTGAAACGCGGGGTAGAAGTAATCCGGCAGCTCGATGGTTGCGGATTGATCGGAAGCTTTGTCCTGCAAAGTCTGCATTTGTTTGGTGATGTGATCGACGAAACTTTCGGTGATATTGTCCGCCATGGAGTCGCTGAAGTTGCGGTCAACGGAGACGCCTTCGAATCGCTGTTTCACGTCCACGGAGCCATCGACAGTCCAACGCAAAACGGGCGGGGTGAGTCGGTCGCGGAGGGTGTTGTTGGAGTTGTAGGGCTGCGCGCCGCCTTGCAGGGTTGCTGTCACGGCCTGCTCTTGCTCCAACGCCCCTGCAGTGGTGGAGGTATCTTCGATGCCGATGGTGAAGATGGCGTTTGGCAGACGCGAGCCGGGCTCCGGCCATTCGTTGTAGGTGAGGATGGTGACGACCGTGTGAGGCGACGCGGTTTGCAAAGCTTCCTGCATGCGCGTGGCGACATTCTCCGCGAGCATGCTGCCATCGGTGCGCAGGTCGATGCGGTCGAAGCGAACGATGTCGAGATTGCCAGAATTAGTCGTCGAACTGAAGCGGGAGTTGGACCGGGTGGCGGTGGTCCCGGCATGCGATTCAACAAATGTCTCGGATGGTTCTTGGTTAGGCGCTGTATCTTCTTTGGCGAGCGGCGTGTTGCTGTAGTAGAGAAATCGGATGCTCGCCCCGAGGATGACAAAGAGGACGATGGCTATACGGATTTTATCAGACTTAGGTGTAGGCACAACATACTATGCCTTATGGATTTTTCTTGTGTTGGCAAATCATTCTGATCACGCCGTCAACTCGTCGGGTATATCAGCGCGAATCACCGAGCACAGTGTTCCAACAAAATGTAGAGGCCGTAATTAGCGGTTTTGAGGCGCTTGATCTCGTGGGCGATCGGTTTCTTAGCGCAGCCAAGTGATACAAAGCCAACGGTCGGTGTGTCTACGGTCGTGCCATTAGAAGCAAGGAAAGCGGCCTATCAGGACGGATTTTTGACCGAAAATCGATGCTTATCGGCGGGAGGAGAATCTGGAGGGCGATACGTTGAACCTACAAGCATCGCCCTCCAGTTAGTAATCTACTCGTATGCTAGTTGGATCTTTGAACCCCGTGCATATCCACTGGAATCCACCCCATCATCCTGGCGCAACCCTACCCATGGTTTAGACCAAAACCTTAGCTTGGTTGTGACTAAACCCTTACCACGTACGCGAGGAAGCGTCGGCGATACTTCTGGGAAGAGTCGGCGACGCTTCGATTGACAGTCGGCGATACTTCGCCCGCTCGGGGGCTCGCCTCAGGGCCGACTTTTCATGGTGAAAGTATGGCGGAATAGCCCGACTTTTGCGACGCAAAAGTGCGGCTGAAGGTGGAAAAAGATGGAGCCCGGTACCCCTAATCCAACTGAAATTTAAAGCGGCAGGATGCCGCTTCAACGGTGAGCGCCCACCAAAAGGGCGATCCCGCTGCTGCGGAATCGCCCTTGAAGTTAGATTGGTTGTTGCGGCTTCGCCGGGCTAGGCGCGCATGCGGTTGTAGGCGCTGACGAGCGCCTTCAGGCCGGCTTGCTCGATGGACGGGTCCAGCCCGCAGCCCCAGAAGTGCTTGCCGTCTTGCTCGTTCACGATCTGGACGTAGGCGGCGGCGTCCGACGCCGAGCCGCCGGTGATGGCGTGGCTGCGGTAGTCGGTGACGCGGAAGTCCTTCAAGCCCTCCTTTTCCAAGGCGTGGGCAAGGGCGTTGATCGGGCCATTGCCGTAGCCTTCGGTGACGATCTTTTTGCCCTCGAAGGTCAGCGAGAAAGTCCAGCCATACTCGGTTCCGCTTTCGCCCTGACGCTTGGCGCGCTGGTGGACGAGGGCGCCGTCGTCGTTGGCTGCTTCCACGTGAGTTTCGTCGTGGTCGCGCAGCTTCAGCGGGCCTTCGCGGTTGACGAATTCGGTGAAGAATGCGTCGCGAATTTCATCGACGGACAGCTCGCGGCTCTGCGCATCAGCCTGGGCGCTGACGAAGTTGCCGACCTCGGGGTGCATCGACTTGGGCAGCTCCAAGCCATGCTCGCGGTCGAGCACGTAAGCCACGCCGCCCTTGCCGGACTGGCTGTTGATGCGGATGATCGCCTCGTAGTTACGGCCGATGTCCTGCGGGTCGATGGTCAAATACGGCACCGCCCACTCGATGGCATCCGCGCTTTCCCCTTCTCCCTGCTGACTTCTCGCTTCTGCCTCACGCTTGATGATGTCCATGCCCTTCTTGATGGCGTCCTGGTGGCTGCCGGAGAATGCCGTGAAGACCAGCTCGCCCGCGTAGGGATGGCGCTCGTGCACGCCCATGCGCGTCAGGCGCTGATACACCATGCGGATTTGGTCCAGATCGGAAAAGTCCAAGCCGGTCTCGATGCCGTGGCTGTTCAAGTTCAAGGCGACAGTGACGATGTCCAGGTTGCCGGTGCGCTCGCCGTTGCCGAACAAGGTGCCCTCGACGCGGTCCGCACCGGCCAACATCGCCAACTCGGTGGCGGCGGTGCCGGTGCCGCGGTCGTTGTGGGTGTGCAAGGAGACTTGCACCTTGTCGCGAATGCCGTCGGCCTTCAATTGATTGCAGAACCACTCGATCATGTCGGCGTGGACGTTGGGCGTTGCCCATTCGACGGTGGCTGGCAAGTTGAGGATGATTGGCTCTTCGGCGGTCGGTCCCCAGATGTCGGTGACGGATTTGCAGATGTCGTAAGCGTAATCCAGTTCCGTGTCCGAGAAGCTCTCGGGCGAGTATTGGAAGAACACTTTGCCATCGGTGACTTTGTCCGCCAATTCGCGGACCAATTGCGCGCCTTCAGTGGCGATGGCCTTAATCTTCGCCTGGCTGGAGTCGCTGAAGGTCACGCGGCGTTGCAAGGGCGAAGTGCTGTTGTAGAGGTGCACGATCGAACGTGGCACGCCCTCCAGTGCCTCAAAGGTGCGGCGGATTAAGTGCTCGCGCGCCTGGACCAGGCATTGCACGGTGACGTCCTCGGGGATTAAGTTTTCGTCGACGAGGCGGCGGAAAAAGCGGAATTCGGTGTCGGACGCCGAGGGGAATCCGATCTCGATTTGCTTGAAGCCGATGCGGCAAAGCATTTGGAAATACTCCAGCTTTTCCTCGACGCTCATCGGGATGGCGAGGGCCTGGTTGCCGTCGCGCAAGTCGACGCTGCACCAGATGGGCGCGCGCTCGATGTGGTTATCCGGCCAGGTGCGGTCGGCGAAGCGGGTCTCGAACTTCTTGTGGAAGGGTCGGTATTTACGCAATGATGCGGGTTTCATGACAAAGGTAATATCAGTGAAGGTTGATCGCGGGCCTGCCAAGCGCTAATCCGCGCACAATGCAGGCAGGCCAAGAATAGAAAAAACGGCTATTTGCCGGAAAACTTTTTGTTTTAACGGGGAATGGTCCCCGCGGCCACATCGGGCCATGACGAAATTGCTAGTCCCCCTCAGGGGAGAAGCTTGGCGGCCGCGAGTTGTAAGAAGGCGCGCTTCATGATGGTGCAGGGTATACGACTGCGCGGGGTTGCTTGTCAAGCCGCATGTCGTGACGGTTTTGAGGCGCAGACGAACTGCTAGAGCCTGTGAGCGAAAAGCCAACAACGCTGGCGCGGAAAAGCACTCGGTTTAGGGCTTGGGGCCAGATTGGAAGTTCGCGGCGTTGGCATTTCAATCACGGGCTTCCAGCCCGCTCAATCAAAGCCGCCTTGCTGGACACGAAAAATCACTGCGGCCTGATCGGCCAATCTAGATGAAAAGTGCTCTAGTTACGCTGTAAGTAAAAAGAGCCGGGCATGGTGTCTTCCCGCAGGAAGGGGCAGACTCCCTTCAGCGTCTCGTGATGCCGGTGATGCAGGAAATTAAGCGCGGCAATAATCGACCACTCGCTGTTGTGCGTGAGGAATGATTCCAGAATGTATTGTTCATTCCAAAAGCGCACGAGCCCGAGGAGCCATTGGTCGGGGTAATTTCGGGGAGAGAAAATATCGTGGACGTGCACGATGACGCCTGGCTTCAGAGTCGGGAGTATTTGC
Source organism: Cerasicoccus frondis (assembly GCA_031296915.1). Classification (GTDB taxonomy): domain Bacteria; phylum Verrucomicrobiota; class Verrucomicrobiia; order Opitutales; family Cerasicoccaceae; genus Cerasicoccus; species Cerasicoccus frondis. The sequence goes on from JAVDPC010000041.1 coordinate 10,610, forward strand.
AGGTATTCGTGGAGGACATCGCCTTCCGGCCGAATAATGTGAGAGGAATCAATAAACAGCAGGTCATTGCGCTCGAGATCCTGAAAGATCGCCAAATCGAGCGTTTCAACTTTTTCCCGCACGACGGTAACGGGGAGCGATTCCAGCCAATGGCGCTCGTAGGGTTCCACGCACTGGTGACGGCAGGTGTAGTTCGCGTCGTCCTGTTGATTGGCTTGGACTGCAGTGGCGGCGATAATCGTGGAGCTGCCGCTGCCAATTTCGAAGATGCGCCGCGGCTTTTTGGCGCGAATGATCTGATACAAAAAGTCGACGTCGCCTGCGATGAAGTTGCCGTTATCCCAGCTGTATTGCACCTCTCCGTGTCGCTGCTTGATCGCATCGGGGATTTCGTTGGCGTAAGTGAGCTCTTCTAGCAGCTCCAATTGCCCGGCTTCGTTCCAATCGATCCCGGGCAACGGTCGATCAACCTGATAAGTGCCATGGCGAGGCTTTAGCTTGAATTCGGGCTCGTAATAATGGTCGCGAATCGGCAGCACGCCGACCTTAAACAACGCCTTCTTGCAGAGCGGCATTTTATCCAAGCCAGCCTGACGAATGGACCGCAACAGCCAACCTGCCGGAAAGACGAAGGCAACCGACAGCAGGTCGATTATGGGCAGTAGTTTGGTGAGTTGGCGCTTCATCGATGTCTGCTGCCACAAGACTAGGAGCTGGATTATTCAGCAAGGATAAAATGTTGAACTAGGCATGGGCCTGCCGTGAGGAATGGTCCGTGTTCGGCTAGTGGTAGGTTATTGGCGGCGCAGGTCGATGGTCCAAGTGGATTCCGGTGCGGTAGTGGCGCTTTTTATTTCTTCGTAGGGCATCGGTTTGCGCAGCTTGATCCAGCGGGCGTCGCTGCGCTTGCGCGCTTCTTGGTCATCAGCGGGTAGGCCGTCATACATGGGGCCTTCGGGATTCCAGTAGTGGTATTGCGCGCCGGTCAGGCTGTCTTCCGTTTGCCAGTGAATGTTGAGCGGCGACTGGATCATCACATGCGGATGTAAGGCCGGGTAGGCGCTGGCGCATTTGTAGCGCAGGCCAACTACTTTCTGTCCGTCGACATCCTGCCAAGGGAGGGCGATGCCGTTGACGATCAGTTGACCTTGATCCGCAAGCTTTGCATCGCAAAGTGAAAGTTCCAGGCGGTCGGTGGAGTTGTCTACTACGCGCACCGTGGCGGCGCCTTGGCTTTCCTCGGCCATGAGCGGCCAGGGTTCAAAGGCTTGGCGTATGGTCAGCTCGCCGCCGGGGATTGCGAGCTTGCCGACCACGGGGCAACGGAAATCCAAAATAGGCTGCAGCCAGCTTGGGTCGAAGTCGATGCCCGTGCGCTTGATGTCGGCGCAGATGATTTTTAGGTCCTCCATGAGCACGGACGGCAGCAGATAGCGGTCGTGCAGTTTGGGCCCAAAACGGCGTAGCTTTTTACGGAAAGGGCGTTGGATGAGCATCGCGATGATGGCGCGAATGAAGAGCGATACGTTGGCCATCATTTCTGCAGTGGGCAGCGTTTCAAATGCGCGGAGTTCCACAATGCCGATCTTGCCCGTGGGCGAGGAGAAGTTCCAAAATTTATCCAGGCAGATCTCGGCGCGGTGCGTGTTGCCCGATGCGTCGGTGAGCAGGTTGCGGAAGAACTGGTCGAGCATTTCACGGCTCGGCGCATAGGGCAGTCGTTCCAAACCTTCGCAGGCGGACTCAAGTTCGTAGAGCAGGTGCTCGGCGCCTTCGTCGATGCGCGGCGCCTGGCAACCAGCCCCAACATACTGGCCGGTAAACAGGTAGGACAACGCCGGGTGATGCTGCCAGTAGCGCAGGACCGAGGTCAGCAGCGTTGGCTGGTTAAAGAAAATGTTTTCCTCGTGAGTGGGGCCGCCAAAAGCCAGGTGTGAACCGCCACCAGTGCCGCGGATAATGCCGTTGAGGCTGCGCTTGGTCAGGTAAAGTCCGGCCGCGTGCGCCGCATCGCAAATGGCGGTGAAAGCGGTGTTGTATTCGCGCCAGGTCGAGGCGGGAGGCAGGTTGACCTCCAGCACGCCGGGGTCGGCGGCGAGACCCAGGCCGGTTGTTTCGCCGTTGGTTTCGTAAGGCGCGTAGCCGCAGAAAACCAGATCGCGCAGGTCGAGCTTGACGCTGAGCGCCTCGAAGATGGAGATGAGCTGTTGAAAGCCGGTCCATTCAAGCGGTGGGATGAATATCTCCAGCGCGCCGTTGCGGACTTCAATGGTCAGTGCTCGTTTGATTGCGTCGTGCGGCAGCTCATTGAGCGGCAGGCGCAAGCCGATGGGGCTGTCGCCTGGAATCAGGGAAATGGGATGGCTGCGGTCGTAGGGCCAGGGTTTACTTTGCCATGCAGAGTTCTCGTAGTCCAGTGGCAGGACCCAGCCAACGGTTTGCTTCTTGGCGCCTTGCTCGGCGGCGGGGATCGCCTTGGTGTCGATGGGCAATTGATCGATTATCGCCCGCATGACGCGGGAGGCTTGCGCAGGTTGATTGCGCCCTTTTTTATCGGCGAGTAGAAAGCGCTTGGGCTCGGTCCAGATGGGCGTTCCAGCTTTGCGTTGCAAAGTAAGCAGCACCCAACGGGGGAGCGGTTCGCCCGGATAAAGCTTGCCAAAGACCTGCATGACGAGCCCACCGGTGAAATGAGACTGCAAGAGCTTGGCGGTCAACTTGCGAGCGAAGGTGAACTTTTCGGGGCCCATCGCGTCGTTGTTCCACTCGGCTCCGGTAGGCATATTGGGCACAAACGTCGGCTCGCCTCCCATCGTTAAAGTCACGCCCCGCTTGGAGAGTAATGCTTCGATTTGGTCAGCGCAGTCGTGTGGTGTGTGGCTCAATGGTCGCTTGGTTCGTTGGTTAATTAATCGGTGAACGCAGGTGTGGCAATTGGTTTCTCACGCTTTCAGTTCCTCCATGGTCAGCGAGATCTCCATGGCGGATTTCACGGGTTCGCCGCCTTTGGCGAAGTATTTTCCCTGGATGGGGTTTACGCATTTGGGCTCGTGGGCGACGGCGGAGGGGAGGAAATATTCGTTGGCGAGAATGCCGTTGGTCGGGTCGAAGCCTTTCCAGCCAGCGCCGGGCAGGAAGACTTCCGCCCAGGCGTGCATGGAGCCGACGGCGCGGTTGAAAAGGTGCGCCTCACCGTAGGCGCTGCCCATCGGCGGATCGAACAAGTAGCCGCTGACAAAGCGCGCAGCAAGACCGAGGTGACGGCAGGCAGCGATGAACAGCACCGCCATGTCGCGGCAGGAGCCGAGGCGCAGCTCCAGTGTTTCGTTCGGTGATTGCACGCCCTCTTCGTCGCGACGTGAGTAGGCAATGTCGCGGTGGATGGCCTGGTTGATATCGCCCAGATATTGCACGACATCCGGGTGGCGGTTGACGTCGGCTATCGCTAGGTAAAGCCAGTCCAGCACCTTGTGGCTGTGCGGGATGATGTTGGTGTCCAGGTAGGGCGACAGCGCGTGCGCCTCGTGCGCTAGGTAGCGAAACGGATAGGCCGTCGCGTAAGGTTCGAGGATGAAGTCGAATGGATTGTCCTGCTCGACATCGATCACCATCTTGCAGTGGAAATTCATTTCCTGGGATTCGAGGAGGCCGAGGTTTGCGACTAGGACGATGTTGTTATTACAATCGCGAATCCAGCGTTGGGCCGATTCAAGCGAGGTCGTTAATTCGAATGATTCGACTCGGAGCTTATGGCTATCGCGCGGACGTAAAAACAGATGATGCTCACTGAAGCTGACGGGCCGCGAGTATTGGTAGCGGGTCAAATGGTCGATGGAAATTTTCACGTCTCGGCGTTGGCGGTTCGGGTTAACGAAACCATGACTTGGAGCTGTTGGTCAAGCACGCCCTTGAAGGTGCCACGCATCGGGGCGACGTCATTGTAATCGCGGCCCACGGCCACCTTCACGTGACGCTCGCCGGCGGGCTGGTTGTTCGTTGGGTCGAGCCCCCACCAGAATCCGCCGGGCAGGAACACCTCTACCCAGGCGTGGCTGGCGGCGGCGCCGATCAGCGCGGGGTCGGTTTTTTCCGGATCGAACGCCTCGATGTAGCCACTCACGTAACGTGCAGGTAGTCCATGGCTACGGAGAATGGCCAGCATCAGGTGAGCGAAGTCCTGGCAGACGCCGCGCTTGTTTTTGATGACGTCTTCCAGTGGTGTGGAAACATCGGTAACGCCGGGCTTGTATTCGAACGTTTTAAAGATCCAGGTGTTTAGCTTGAGGAGCGCCGGGCCGATCTCGTCACTCTCGCGGAAGAAGACTTTGCGGATACGCTTACGGGCGGGTGTGAGCGGAGCCAGCTCGGTTGGTTGCAAGTATTCGAAGAGGCGGAATAGCGTGCTGTTGTAGATTTGCCGCGCTTCGCCAATCGGTGTTTCGAGGACGGCAGGGCGGGGCTCACAGGGAAACGTTTCAACTTCGGCAACCGACTCCACGCGCACCTCGCTGTGGCGAAATGGAATCGAAAAGAACTCCACATGGTTGCCGAAGTAATCGAGGTAATGATCAGCGCGCACGTCTGGGTCGATCACGAGTTCGCGGCTGATGATTTTTTGGGAATCACTGTCCCGCGGCCACACGCGCAGCTCCGCAAACGACTCCGAGGCGGGAGCCGCATATTTATAGCGGGTGGTGTGGCTGACTTTGAAGCGCATTTTAAGTGGGTGATTTGGTGCGTGGCTCTTCGTGCTTAGTTTTTTAATAGTGGATGGTAGGCGCGCATTATCTGAACCAAGAACTAAGAACCAAGCACGAATGCACGTTCGATTTAGGATTCGAACAACATCGGTGAGCGGGCGTAAACATACTGATGGCTGAAGAAAACGTCTTCGATGTTCTCGTGCAGTTTTTCAAATTCTTTGGTCAGCGCGTTGAGCTGTTTTTTGATTAGGTCCGGTCGCACGCGCGGGGCCTCTTCCGGTACGCCGCCAGCATCGAGACCGGGCACGGGGGAGGGGAACATGCTGTTGATCGGCAGCGCCTCCAGGTAGTCAATCAGCGCATCAATGCCGGCTACAACGCCTTCCCCCACATCGCGTTCGCCCGAGATGCTCAGCGTGCCAATCGCATAACGTATGTTGCGCAGGCAGAAGTTAACGGAACTGGGATTGTTTGGACTCAGCAATAGTAGGCGCGCCACGCGATCCAGATATGCACGGGATCGATACTCGCGGCGATAGGCGTCGAGCGAGGCGTTGAGGCGCAGGAGCGCGGTCAGGTCCGTGCTTTCCTCGTCGTCGGCGCGATAGGTTTCGGCTGCGCGGGGCAGGGCGACCTCTAACAGATAAAGCACGCCAAGCGCCCGTTCGAGGAATCCGCCAATGCGGTAAAACTGCCAGGCGTCATCGTGCAGCATGGTGCGCTCGGCTAGCCCGTGGAAACGCGCCACTTCGCTTACCACGCGATCGCTGGTTTCGCGTAAACGACTCCGACTGGTGCGGCCCCGGAATTGGTTGTTCAGGTAAATGACCAGCTCGCGCAGCGTCTGCCAGCATTCTGGGCTGATTGCGGCGCGCACAGAACCGATGTTAAACTGGGCCGATAACACGCATGAGCTGACCGATGCGGCCTCCGATGGATCGAGCACCAATTGCGTGGAAAACTTCAAGGTGTCGCGCGGCGGCTTCTTGCGCTTGGCGTATTTCGTGTGGCTGGTTGCGGCGGCGATGGCCTGAAGCAGTGGCCAGTAGGCTTGCTGGTCCATGAGGCCGAGCTGATCCCAGCGCAGGTTTTCCAGGGTGTTGAATTGGCGCGCGGTGTTTTCGGCGCGGTTCAGGTAACGGCCCGCCCAATACAGCGCCTCGGCCGTGCGGCTGCCAATGGAAATACGTTCGCCGGTGATGGTTGGCGTGATTGGCACATCCTGATCGATGATGGCCTCGGCGGGCGCCCAGGTGTCCTTCATGCCTTCAGCGTTGATCGACAAACGGCCGGAGCGGTGGTGGCGCGAGGTCTGGCGCGTTAAGCCGCCGGGCAGCACAATTGGGTCTTCGCCGAGAATGAAAAACGCGCGCATGAAAACAGTGTGCGGCGCAAACTCGCCTCCGCTGAAGCGGGGCAATTGCGAAGGTGAAATGATTGGCTGGGCAACACAGTATTCCGGATGATGCTTGGCCAGGCGGAGCACGTCGGCGGGGGTGTCGAGCAGGCCTTTCCAGCCTAGACGTTGACGCAGGGAAGCGTGGTCCTGGACGGGTTTGAGGATCATGGAGTCGGCATGCTCGTAGACAAATTCGCGTTGATCCGGGTCGCTCAAATGGTAGGTGGGCGCAGTCGGGAGAATTGGCCGACGACCGGTGTAGTAGCCGATAATACGGTCACTGTAGCGCAGGATGGCGCGGTTGTCGGCAACGCCGGCGCCGAGGGCGTTGACGATGGAAACATTGCCCTTGCGCAGCACATTGACGAGACCGGGAACGCCTTCGAAGTTTCCTCCCGGCGTGGCGACGGGGTCTACGGTGGAGCTTTCCACGCGGCGGTAAATAACGTCCACTCGCTCCAGCCCGCGAATGGTCCGCAGGTAAACATGGCTATCGCGCACCAGCAGGTCCGCCGGGCGTACGACGGAGATGCCCATGTGCCGCGCGAGGAAGCCTTCCTCGAAGTGAGTTTGGTTCGTTTCGCCTCGGGTCAGGAGCACGATGTTCGGGTTGGCGACATCGGTCTGTGCGCGGAGCGCTTCAGCGAGATAGGTCGAAAACGAGGCGACGGGCGCCACATTCATTGTCGCGAATAGCTCAGGAAAACACTGCGCCAAGAGGCGGCGGTTTTGCAGGATATAGGACACGCCGATTGGCGTCGCGAGCTGGTTCTCCAGCACCTGCCATTCACCGTCGGGCATGCGCACGAGGTCAAACGCGCCCGTCAGACAGTAGCGGCCCGCATGGGATTCAATCCCCGAAAATGAACGGTGAAATGCTGGGTCGCGCAACGGCAGCTCAAAAGGAAGGACGCGCTCGCTGAGGATTTTCTGCTCGTGGTAAATGTCGCTGATGTAGTCGTTGAAAGCCTGGGCTCGTTGGATGACGCCGCGCGAGATTACGTCCCAGTCTTCGGCGGACAGGACGCGGGGGAAGAGGTCGAGTTTCCAGTCGATGCCTTCGCGGCTGCGCTCGCCGGGCATCGCGAACTGAATGCCGAGCTCGGCGGCGGCGCGGTCGAGTCGCTGTTGACGCGTCTTGAGCTCGTGTTGGCTACACTCGTTGAGCGCCTGAACGATGGCTTTGTAGGGGCTGGCCACGGCTGCGCCGCCAAACGCCTCGTCCCTCGGGGTCGAAGCGTAATCGCGAAAATGGTCCTTGTGGTCAGCGCTTTGGAGCATGATCGCGCCGAATATCGACGTTATTGTGCGGGAGCACAAGGAGGATTGCGGAGAAATTATCGTTACCAGGTTGAACGTTAGATTCGATGATTATTTTCTGGTTCGCGCATTGACTTTGTTTTTATAAACTGTAAATTAGACACAATAAAAGCTTACGCCATGACAACTCTACTGGACAACGACCTTTATAAATTCACGATGATGCAAGCCGTGTGGCTGAAGCAGCGCGCCGCGCAAGTGCGTTATCGCTTCATCAACCGACGCCCGCGGCTGCCCTTTAAGGAGCGGGACATCGCGGAGCTGCGCGAGGCAGTTCAGGAATTGGCTAATGTTCGCTTTGCTCAGGATGAGCTGGCTTTCCTGCGGGAGCTGCCATTCATGCAAGCTGAGTTTGTTGACTTTTTGGCGGACTTCCAACTGCGCGCCGATCACGTGCAGTTCGATTTGCGCGATGGTCAACTTGGCCTGGAAGTCGTTGGCGGTTGGGTAGACACGATCCTGTGGGAGGTTCCATTGCTGGCCATGGTTAGTCAGCACTACTTCCGCGAAATCGACCAGCAATGGGATCAAAATTTAACTGATTACCACGCGCGGGCCATGGCCAAGGGGAGACGTCTTACCGCAAACGGCGCCAAGTTCATTGAGTTTGGCACGCGGCGTCGGCGCAATTACGCGACGCAGGAAACGGTGATCCGAGCATTCAATGAGACAGGCGTCCACTGCGCGGGGACGAGTAATGTCCACTTCGCCAAAGAATACGGGATGACGCCGGTGGGCACGATGGCGCATGAGTGGATCATGGGGTACGCTGGGCTACATGGCGTAGAGCGTGCAAACGCCCATGCCCTCCAGGCTTGGCGTGAAGTGTATGGCGACCAGCTTAGCGTTGCGCTAACGGATACTTACACGACCGATCTGTTCTTCGATAATTTTCGCGGAGAGCTCGCAAATGCCTATGCAGGTTTACGCCACGATAGCGAATGCCCAATTACGTTTGCCGATCGCGTGTTGAATTTCTATGCGAAAGAGGGGATTGACCCACTGACCAAGCGTATTGTTTTCAGTGACAGCCTGGACGTCGAGAAGGCCATTGCTATTCAGCAGCATGTGGCCGGGCGAATCCCGATCAGCTTTGGTATTGGGACACATTTTACAAATGATTTTGCCAACAGCCCAGCGTTAAGCATTGTCATCAAGCTGGATGAAATCAACGGCCGCAAAGTCGCGAAGCTCAGCGACAATCCTGAAAAAGCCTGCGGCGCTCGTGATGCGGTTACGGCGGCCATGAAATACATCAAAGCAGCTTAATGTCTTCGGCTCACTCAACCTGGCAACCGGCCCCTGTGCTCTCTTTCGATCTCGGCGCTCCGATGCATGAGCGTCTTGCGTCGCATCGCGAGGTGTTGGCCGCGACGGCAAATGAATTGTTGGGAGAGGTGTCGCGGCAGATTTTGGAAGCCGCTCCCAAGGCTATTCATTTGGCGCATTGGGTGAACGTGCGAACGCAGTTTCGCTACAACTGCGAGCTGAAAGCGCTGAGCAAATTACTGGGTCTTGATTGGCGGCTGGGCATGATGGCGGGCATGGCCTACGAACTCATGACTTGGGGTTGTTCGACAGCTGCTATTGCCACGGACGAAGGACCGGTGTTGGCGCGTAATATGGACTTCTGGCCGGAGGATCTATTGGCCCGGCACACTTGGTTGATTCACGGAGAAAAAGCTGGGCGGCGTGTGTATTCGGTTGCTGGTTGGCCGGGCGCATTGGGCGTGGTAACCGGACTCTCGGGCCGTGGTTTTGCGTTCGCCTTAAATGCTGTATGGAGCACGGAGGGGCTTTGTAAATCTGGCTATCCGGTGATGCTCTTTCTACGGAAGGTGCTCGATGTGGCGCGCTCCTTTGATGAGGCCGTGGCGATGCTTTCCCGGCAAAAGCTGATGGCCGCCTGCTTGCTGACAGTCGTTGGTGTGGACAATGACCAACGCGTCGTCATTGAGCGAACGCCGACCAAGTATGAACACCGGCGTGCCGATGGGGATCGCGCATTGGTCACCACTAACAATTATTGGACCGATGTCGATGCCGGCGCCGCCACCGCCAACGTGCTGACTGAGACGAGCTGTGGTCGCTTTGACACGTTGAGCGCCTATGCGGAAATGCTCGACGACAGCATGCCAAGCGACGATAAGTTGCTCTATGCGCTGACTGACCCCGGCGTCATTCAAGGGATCACGGCACAACACGTAATCGCCCGGCCAAGGCGTAATGATATGACAGTCTACACGCCCCGTATCTTTCACGATCATGCTGCCTAGCAAAAAGAAATCCAAGCCCGCCTTCCAACTGTCCAAGTTCGTGGTCTCCGTTGACTGCGTCATTTTTGGCTACATCAACAATGCGATCTATGTGCCGCTGCTGATGCGGGCACAGGAGCCGTATGAAGATTGCTGGAGCTTGGCGGGCGGACCGATTTTGGAAAACGAAACGCCGGAGCAGGCTTGCCTGCGCAAGCTCGAAGAGGACATAGGCCTCAAGGTCGAGTATTTGGAGCAGCTTTACACTTTTGGCGACCCCGGGCGTGATCCCCGTGAGCGCGCATTCAGCATCAGCTATTTTGCGCTGATCGAGCAGACGGACCGACCGCTGATCTGGGGCAGCGATTCACGTACGGCGCAGTGGTTCCACATCGATAAACTACCCGAAGGGCAATGGGCGTTCGACCATCAGCAGATTGTCGACATGGCGCTTCAGCGCCTGCGCGGCAAGCTTTCGTATGAGCCGATTGGTCTCAGTCTGCTCCCCGAAGAGTTCAGCCTCTCCGAGCTCAAAACGATCTATGATGTCATTCTGGGGCAGGAGTTGGATCGCCGCAATTTCTACAAGAAAATCAAGTCCACCGGACTGTTGATCCCCACAAAAACCGTGCCCAGCACCCGGGGAAAACCGACTCAACTCTATCGTTTTGATCAGGAGCAGTATGCTCGCCTCAAAGACGAGGGCTTCAGTTTCGAAGTGTAGCTTTGCTTAGGCTTTGACCGCGAAGGTTCTGTCCTACCAGCGTGTGTCATCGTCGTAAGATTCAAGAATCGGTCTGAGTATCATATCAAGTTGAATCCAATATTGGTTTTTCTGGGTGCGTGCGTCGTTCGTCTGAATTTTAATGTGTAAAATTTACACTTAGGCTTGACGTGATTGCTATATGTGTATTTTTTACACTTTAAAAGGAAGGCACTATGAAAAACACGACTGCACTGATCATTATTGATTTAAACAACGACTTCATGCCGGGCGGAGTGCTGGGGGCAGCGGGGGCTGATGAAGTGCTGCCCGTGATCAACCAGCTTGCGGCGAGCGAGGAGTATGCACTCGTGGTGGCGACGCAAGACTGGCATCCCGCTGACCATGTTTCGTTCGCGCAATGGCCTCCGCACTGTGTGGCGGGTACGCCGGGAGCTGAGCTGCATCCCCATTTGGATGATGCTCACGTCGATGTGGTGATTCGCAAAGGTTTTGACGCTCATGTGGACAGCTACAGCGGCTTCTACAATGAACATGGTGAAACGAACGGCCTCGCCGAGCTTCTCCGGGCGCGTCGGATTGAAGCGGTCGACATCGTAGGCATCGCGACGGACTACTGCGTCCGCGCGACCGCGATTGACGCCGTGACCAAGGCCGGATTTCGCACCCGTGTTTTGCTTAAAGGTTGCCGTGGAGTAGGACTTAAACCCAACGACGTTCCCGCCGCTTTGAACGCCATGCGCGAAGCAGGAGTTGTGGTCATCGATTGAAAATTTCCCGTATACGAAACTACCTAATTTAAGCGCTAACTAATATTAACCCACACCATTCAATCATCATGAAGAACACCATCACTAAGCAGACGATTGTGCACGACGCCAAATGGCTGAGGCTTGTGGAGGCCGAGGCGTCCATTCGCGGGCAGGCCACGCGGTGGCTCTATTGCTCCCGCAAGGAGCAGCCTAGCGCGACGCACACTGCGGACGTGGTGATCATTGTTCCGTTTGTGCAGACGCCGGTTGGCGTGAAGCTCATCACCGTGCGTGAGTTTAGGATTCCGCTTGGCGGCTGGCAGATTGCCTTTCCCGCTGGTTTGATCGATGCCGACGAGCGCCCCGAGGAAGCTGCTGCCCGCGAGCTCCGAGAGGAGACGGGTTATGAGGTTGCCAAGGTGCTCGATGTCAGCCCGGCACTGCCATCCTCCGCTGGTCTAACCGACGAGACGTTTTGCTACGTGTTCGTTGAGGCTCGGCCTGGTGGCGGTCAGCAGCTCGAAACGGCAGAAGCCATTCAGGTTGAGGCGGTGACGATTGAGCAACTACGTGAGATGCTTGACACGCCTGAGCACATCTGCGGGCGCCTTTGGCCGCTCGTCTATCAGTATATCCAAAATAATAAATTTCCACTATAAGGACTTAATTAAAATGATCTTCTTTCATACACTTGCAGTAGGTCAGCAGGCTGCCGTTTGGCGCGCTGATGGCAACTACACCATCGAAACTGGTCCCCAGCGGATCTTCACGCTCAACCGACGCGTTCAATACCTGTTGCCGTTCACGGCGCAGCCGAATGAGTACATCCGCGTGCAGTTCAAAAATGGAGACACGCGGCATATTCGCGGGCCGGGCATTGAATTCCTCGATCCCGTAGTTCATGAGAAAATCGAGGTTCGGCAGGCTATTGAAATCGACGGTGGCGAAGCGCTGGTGACTTATAACGAAGCTGAAGGCGGTGGCGTCCACCGCGAGGTGGTGCGCGGCCCTGCGTTGCATTTCCCGCAAGCCAACGAATGGGTGCAGGACTTCCAGTGGCACGGCAGCGACGGTGTGGAGCACGATAAAAAACGCCCAGGCGCGCTCAAGTTTCGCAAGCTACGCACGGCGCCCGACCAGATGTATTATCGAGTCGAGGCAGTGCGTACGCGGGACGAAGCAGTAATCGATGTGCGGCTCATGCTTTTCTTTGAGCTGGTCGATATCGAGCGTATGCTTGACGTGACGCACGACCCAATTGCGGACTTTATTAATGCGATCACGGCCGACATTATGGACTTCGTTGCGGACAAGACCTTCGATCAATTCAAGGGCAACACCCGGCATTTGAACGAACTCGAAACATACCCGCAGCTCATGAAGCGCGCTGAACGTATGGGCTATCGTGTCACCAAGGTGGCCTACCGTGGTTACCTGGCTAACCCGACGCTTCAGGCCATGCATGACAACGCGATCGAGACCCGCACCCGACTCGCGCTAGAGGCAGAAACGGAAACGCAGAAGCAAGCTCTTGCTGATCTGCAACAAGCGCGCGATCTCGAACGACAGGCTCAGCGGCGCAAAGAAGATGACGCTGCTGCCGAGCACCAGCGTCGGCTCCAGCGTGCGACTGCAGATCAGGAGCGCGAGCTCAAACAGCTCGAACACACGCGGGCTCTTCGTCAGCATGCGGAAGAGCTCGAAACCGAACGTAATCACCAGCAGGCCTTGAACGATATCGAGGTCCGCCGGGAAGCGGAACAACACGCCGACCGCCTCAAGCTGTATGAGGGCATGCGGGCCGCTGGCGTGGACCTAACCCAAGTCTTGGTCGCCGAAAAGGAACGTGCGCCAGACAAAGTAATTCGCATCGATGGACACGCGGACACGCGTCTCCACTTGCAAGAAAACTAAGACAAGAAAATGAATCGTAACGAACGCATTAAGCTGGCGCAACAGACGCTCCAGATCATCGCCGACGGCAGCTACACGGCGCCGTCCGGCCAAACAATTTCCATCCAATCGCAGCTCGAACATTGCCTCGCGCATACCTCTGCCGTGCCTCCGGAAGAGCCGATAGAACGACCATCTACTGAGGTGACGGACAGAACGCGAATGCCGATTACCGTGGTCAATGAAACGACGTTGCAGGGCGCTCGTCGTTTGGTCGAGGTGCGAGGCTATCAGCGTGTTGGCGTGCTGAACTTCGCGTCCGCGAAAAATCCTGGCGGCGGATTCTTGGGTGGCTCGCAGGCGCAGGAGGAATCCCTCGCCCGCAGCTCCGCGCTCTACGCGAGTCTGGAAACTTGCGGCGATTATTATACGCGGCATCGCGCAATGAAGTCGTGCCTTTACACCGACTACCTGATCCATTCGCCGCAATGTCCGGTGTTTCTCGATGATGCTGGAACGTTGCTTGAGAAACCATACTGCGTGGACTTCATTACCTGCCCGGCCCCGAATGCCGGCGCAGTGATCAAGAACACGCCGCAAGAGGTAGATCAGATCCCGTCGGCATTCGAGCAGCGCATTGATAAAGTGCTGGCGTTTGCCGCTCGAGAGGGGCACGAGGCGTTGGTGCTTGGCGCTTGGGGTTGCGGTGTTTTCCGCAATAAACCTGAGATAGTGGCCGATCTCTTTGGGCAGGCGCTTCGCCCGGGTGGTGCATATCACGGCGCGTTCCAAGAGGTGTTGTTTTCCGTTCTAGACCATACGGCAACGAGTGATATTTTCACTGCCTTTGCTACGGCGCTAGCACCCCAAAGTCGTTAACGATGAACCACACACGAAAACAACGACTAGCCGGCGTCATCTGGGGCTGTGCGGTTGGCGATGCACTGGGGCTGCCCGCAGAAGGAATTTCGCGCACAGGCATAGCGCGACGCGGGTGGACGGATAACTGGCGACATGCATTTATTGGGGGCAAAGGCATGCTTAGTGACGACACCGAGCATACACTGATGGTCGCGCAGGCGCTGTCTCGTTATCCAACAGATGTGGGGCGCTTTCAACGTAGCTTTGGCTGGCGTCTCCGTTGGTGGCTGCTCACACTGCCGGCAGGCATCGGCATGGCGACTGGGCGCGCCCTCTTCAAGCTATGGTTGGGCTTTCCGCCCAGTCGGAGCGGGGTGTTCTCTGCGGGGAATGGACCGGCGATGCGCAGTGCAATCTTCGGGGTCTATTTTGCGGATCAACCAGCGTTGCTCGATGCCTATGTGAAAGCGTCGACGGAGATCACTCACACAGACCCGAAGGCATTGGTCGGGGCGTTGGCTGTGGCTTATTGCGCCGTAGGCGGCAGTGACGAAGACTTGCGCGTGAAGTTGTGCAACTTAGCCAAATACGAGGGCGTTGAGTGGCCCAAACTATGGGCTGAAATTGAGGACGCTTTGCAATGCAAAGTAACCGTAGCAGAGTTTGCTGATCGACTTGGTTTGCATGACGGGGTTTCGGGCTACACCTACCACACTGTGCCCGTCGCGATCTACGCATTTATCCTTTGGCGTCGGCGTGAAAACGCTTTTGCTGGCATGCTTAATGATGTGCTGAACCTGGGCGGCGATACTGACTCCGTCGCGGCTATTGCGGGGGCAATGATGGGTGCTGAGCTGGGGGAGATGGCCATTCCCGAAGCGTGGAAGCGAGGTATTGTAGATTGGCCGTACTCCGCAGATTATCTCACTGAAACTGCGGTTAAATTGGCAGATGATGCGCCTGTTCGTCAAACTTGGCCGCCACTGCATTTAATCCGAAATCTATTCTTTTTAACCATCGTGCTTTTCCATGCGTTGCTGCGCTGTGCGCCGTTTCTGCAAAGGCGAAAAGCCGCTAAAGCTACTGAATCCAATGAACGACAATTTTAAGAAAGACAGTAAATACCTGAGCCTGATCTTACGGCACGAACCGGAGAAAATTGGGCTTAAACTGGACCCGCAAGGTTGGGCCGAAGTTGATGTCCTGCTCGACCTGTTGAGTCGAAAGGGGCGCCGCATTTCTCGTGCGCGTTTGCAAGCCATCGTGGACACGAATGACAAAAAACGTTTCGCCTTCAGCGAAGATGGCCTGCGCATTCGCGCGAATCAAGGGCACTCGGTTGAGGTGGATCTGGCGTTGGAGCCCACGTCGCCGCCCGCTGTTTTATACCATGGCACTGCGACGCGGTTTGAAGCATCGATCCGTGAACAGGGATTGATTAAGCAGTCTCGTCAGCATGTCCATTTATCCGATGATCTGGAGACGGCGATGAAGGTCGGTTTACGTCATGGTAAGCCTTTAATTTTGACGGTGAATACCGCCGCAATGCTGCGTGACGGCCATGTATTCTACCTTTCGCAAAATGGCGTCTGGCTGACTGATTCCGTTGCTGTGCAGTATTTGAGATTTCCAGATGAAGTTGATGGAAGTTAGTGAGTTCAAGCTGCCGTGTGTCCATCGCCTTGGGTCATCGTGGCCAAATGGCGGCAGTCAGTTTTAAGGGAATTTGCCGATGGCGGCTCAGGGATATTCCATGATTGATAAGATTGCCCCGGAGCGCGGAATGCCTATCCTCATGATTCAAAGTGAAAAGTGAAATTTACGTTATCCTGCGTGACAAGCAAAAGGCATATGATCACCAAGCCGTTGCTGCTAGTCGGAATGTTCGTTGGGCGGAAGCGCGGTTGAAATCCCTGCCTGCAGACCTTCGCGATGAGTTTCACATTCGACCTGTGCTCGTGGAGGACGATGTGCGAGAGCTGGTGGTGTTTTATGACCGCTGGACGCTGAGTGGCCCATTGGCATTGTCTGGTTTCGGGGTTGATCCGAAGCAAAAGCCGGTGCTGCCTATGGAGCCAGAAGAGCGGGTTACTGAAACCATTGAGCTGGACATTGCTCCGGAAAGCATTTTTCCGCAGACGATAAAAAAAATCACGAAGGGTGTGGCTAAGTCTAAGTCCGTCAAGCAAGCCGAAGCGCCTGCGCCAAAACCTATGCGGCTTTACTTGGCGTTGGGCATTGGCTTGTTAGCCTGGGTTGCGGTGTTGGCGGCGCTGTATGTGTCCGCTCAACTAAAACCGGTCGTGTTAGCTACGTCCGAGGAAATGCCTGAAGGGTTGGCGCTGCCTTTCGCGTATCAGGACGCAACTTGCGTGGAGCATGCGGGCTGGCTTTACATTGAGGGTACGCTGGGCAGCACGGCCTTTGAACGAGTCCATGCGGATTTGCGCTGGCAGGTGATTGCGCAGGATGAAACATTGCAAGTAATGCGTCCGCAGGTTTTGGACGCCAAGGCGCACGAGCGATCAGAGTTCTCTTTTGCGTCTGGGCTGGGCAACGTAGAGCAGTGGCGGAAAGATAATTTTCTGACGGTGACGGATGGCTACTTTACGCTTTGGCCCGATGGCTCGCAGATGGTGTACGAAGTAGGCTCAGATCGAGTTTACGCCCGTCTTAGCCGGGAAGTGGCCAACGAATTGTTCTCGCGTTGATGCCGGGCCAGGGAGCGTGCAGGAAAAGCCGCTCATGGTGAGTTGGAAGGAGCCGCTGAAGAGGTCGCCATCGTCGATACGGTTATCTAGCTCAGCGATGCGCGTGAGCATTTCGTCGTCAAATGTTTGGAACTGCACCTCAAGCTGGTAGACGACCCGGTTGCCATTGTGTGAAATCTCCCAGTCTGCGAAGGTCGAGTTGAAAGCGCCATCTTCATTCAGGTAGAAGCGTACGATGGGGGGCGTTTCTTCCTGAAACCCGAAGACTTCCCGGTTGGAGCAAAATGCTTTCACGTTGTGGTAGCCCTGGTATGCGCTGTTGATCCAGCTTTCGCGGTCTTGGCAAGCATGCGCAGCCATGCCTGCCTTGGCGGCGGCAGCGGCGATGGCGACAATGGTCAGCAGGGCAAAGCTAAAGATAAAGAGACGCTTTTGGTTTTGCGGATTAGGTGCGTGGTTAATGATGCGTGTCATGGTAGTGTCTCCTTGGCTTATGGTGTGTAGGTAGTCAGTGAAGTTGGCGTTTTGAGCGGATAGCGGTCGTTCGCAGCCGTCAGCTCCCGCCATTCCAACATTTGGTAAGTTTTATCCGGGGAGAAATCTTTGAGGGCCTCGTCATAGTGAAATTCGTAGTTGCCCTTTATTTCGATGCTCTCGGCAACGGCGGCTCCGTAGAATACTCCAGAGTTGCCTCCGCCCTTCAGGGCGAGGTTGGCGTTGGGGGCATAGACAACGGCGTTGAGCGCGCCATTGCCATGTAGGTCGATGTCCTGCGAGTAGTTCGCGGTACCGTAGATTTGTAAGTCTTCTGGTTTGCCATTGAGATTGAGAATGCCGTTGCCGCCGACTTCCAGATCGTCTTTGACGTAGACTTTCAAAGTGGCGCCAGGCATCAGGATCATTTGACCTCTGACGCGTAAATCGTCTGCAACGACGAGGGTGACATTGCCTTCGACATAAAGTGTGGAATTGCTGCCGATAGTCATATCGTAAAATGCATAGGTCGTGTCCAAGCCTGAGGCTCCCATCGTCGAGCCGCTTACGCTGTAATGGGCGCCGCTGGTCGAGGGGACTGAGACGTCGGGAAACTCCGCATAGAAGTCCTGAGCTACACGAGTTGGGTCGATCTTTTGGCCGTTGGGCGTATTGAACCCTTTGATGGAACCTTGGGAGCCGACCTTGGGGTATGCGCCACCGGTGGACACGTAGCCCAGGACATCGGCATTTTGAATCGACACAGAGTCGACTTCCACACTGGTGCTGGCGACTGAACCGCCGTCGTTATAATTGGTGGCAGAGTTATAGGCTCCATTGGTGCTGTCGTAAGAGTCGATACTGACTTGGTTGCCGTTCATGAGCACCTGATTTTTGGCGGTCAGTCCATTGGCGAACATACTGCGGTAGCCGAGGCGAATATAGAGCTGCTTTTCTACTGAACCACTGGTTACGGTGACTTCACTGCCGGTTGCGAGCCATACATTGGATTTTACCTGCGTATCGATGTAGACGTAGACGTTGTCCTCATTGCCGGATGGCCTGTAGTTGCGGTAATAGCGGTCCGAGGCAAGCTCGGTCCAGCCTGACCAATCATCATTGTTCATCGCCCAAATGGCGTCCTCCGCTCCCATCTCCGCAAGGTTGATCGACTGCTGCAACGCGAACGTTCTTTCCGAGTATTTCATTTCCTGCACCGCATTCCGCAGGTAAAGCGTTACGGTTGATACGATCATAATCGCAATCAAGAGCATCGCGAGAACGGCCGATCCTTGGTGCTTTTCTCGTGCAGAAAAAATGCGTGTATGACTGTCGTTGAAACAATGCATCTTATATGCTGACTCGGTGATTACGCAGAACGAATTGCGCGGAGATAATGTAATTGGTATTCGTGGTGGCCAATGCGCTACGTTCCATCATGGCTTCGAGTTGGACGCGTTTGATTTCGATCGGGTTGGTGGTTGGGTCACCACGGAAAGTAAAAAAGTTCATGTCGAAGGCGACGATGTCATCGAGGATGATCTCGCGCACTCCGGAGCCAACCTGACGGTAAAGCAGACCAGCACTGCTGCTGTAAGTGTAGGTTACTTGTAGTGTTGCGCCGCTTGAAGTGACGGTGGCAATGCTGATCGAGGTGTCGCTGAGTGAGTTCACGTTGGTCGCCGAACGAAGGTCTCGCGCAAATTGCTCCAGCATGATGCGACTTTGCTCGTTCATGTCCTGATAATTGATCATCGCAGTTGAGCTGCGTGAGAGCGCCACAACGGAAGAGGTGGCGATCATGACGAAGAATCCCATGAGCGCAGTGACAATGAGGACCTCAGCCAAGCTGAATCCCTTAGCTTGTCGTGGCTTAGAAAGCCCGGTAGTAGTAGTCGTATAGTCCATTTTGTGCAAATCCTGTTGTCATGGTGAGAGTGCGATCACGACCGCTGTTGGTCCATGAGGCGGTTACGGTTACCAGAACTCGGTCGGAGCCGTTGGCGGCGATCGTCCGAATGAACGAATAGCGATTGCGGTAGGTGCTGGCTAAAGCGCCTTCAAGGGCAATCGTTTCCTTGGCTGGAAGGGCGGAAATATCCGTCCAGTTTAGCGTGCGCATGCGTTCGATTTCGGATTGGAGTAGCTGAGTCACGCGCGCTTGGTCGCGGGCTTCCTCCACAATGTCAAAGCCAGTCTTCATACCGCTGAAGGCGCCGGTGAAGATGATGCCTGCCAGCGCCATGCCAATGATCAGCTCAACCAGCGTAAAGCCGCCTTTTTTGCTTTTACTGTCATTTGACTGATTCATGACTATTATTTTACGCTAATTAATTCGCTAAAAAAGCGGAATTATGAGCTAGTCATAATATTTCGTCGATCAGTCCTGAAATATACTAGGGGATTTTACTCCTTTTGATCGAATGAGCTTATGTATTAGGGTTTAATGACCCTAATTTTGGCTATTAAATTTCTAAAAATTCCTCTGTTTATGAGGCTTCTAGGGGATGGGGGTTCTTGCTTTTAAAAACTCCATGAATGTACTTAGCAGCAAACAAGGCGTAATCGAATGCGCCTAATGGATTATGACTAGAAGGGGATTAAATTCATCATTAGGTGACTTATATATAAGCCTGAATTTTTTCTATTCCGAGTGACTTTTGTTGGTTGCAAACTGTATGGCGATTTTCGCGGTTTTTCGCGAAAATTACAACGAAGCGCCGTAAGCCCTTTATCCAAGCGGGTTTCCCGCTATCGCCATGTTGAATTGCTGGCTAAATTGAGCTGATTTGTGGTTTTGCCGCAGCGAGGGAAGTCAACTTTTCGTTGGCTTTGAGTGGCCCCGGTAGGGTGCAGGCGAAACCGCTCTTGGTGAGAAGAAATTGACCGTTGAACAAATCGCCATCGTCGATGTAGCTATCGAGCGTGGCCAACCGGGTGATGGTTTCTTGATCAAACTCCTGGAACTGCACTTCCAAGCGGTAAATCACGCGTTGGCCATCGCTATCGATTCGCCAGTCCGCAAAAGTATTTTCGAAAACGCCCTCTTCATTGAGGTAGAAACGAACGAGCGGCGGGGTTTCTTCTAAAATGCCAAATACTTGGCGGTCGGCGCAGAAATCCCTTACATTGGCATAGCCCTGTAGTGCGTGCTCCAACCAGGTTTCACGTGCTTGATGTGCCTGGAAGTTATGATAGGCGCGGACTGTTGCCAGAGCCATCAGTGTCGCGGCAAGCAATACGATTGCTGAGCCTACTGCGGTTTTGCTCGGGCGATTGCTGTGAGAGCGGGCGAGCATTTGGGACATGGCGAGAGGCTTTGTTGAGATTATTGTTTGTAGGAAACCAGCGAGTCTGGAAATTTAAGTGGATAGCGGTCCTTGGCGGCGGAGAGTTCGCGCCATTCCAGCATCTGGTAGGTTTTGTCCGGAGAGAAATCTTTTAACGCCTCATCATAATGGAAGTCGTAGTTACCTTTAATGGAGATGTTTTTGGCGACGACTGCGCCGTAGAACACACCCTTGTTGTTGCCACCGCCCTTGAGTTCCATTTCGGCGTTCGGCGCATAAATGACTGCCGCCATTGCGGCGGCGCCGGAGAGCCTGATTGTCTGGCCCTTGTCTTGGGTGGCGGTTCCGTAAATGACGAGATTCTCCGGTTTGCCGCTGAGGTTAACAATGCCGAGGCCGCTGATGTTGGCGTCGCCTTTCAGATAGAGTGTGAGCTTCGCGCCTGGGAACACGATTAGGTCGCCGCCGATGGTAATGTCGGTATCAATCACTAAGCCGACTTGACCGAGGACGTAGAGCGCCGTGTTGTTTTTTATGTTGAGCCCGTTGAGTAGGTAGTTGGTTGAGCTGCCACTGGAGCCTAAAAAATAGGAGCTTAGCGAGGTCATTACGCCGGTGTTGACTGGCATGGTGACGTCGGGGAGGTCTGCGTAAAAGTCGGTGGATACGCGGTTGCTGTCGATCTGGACGCCATTCGGCGTATCAAAGCCAGTAATGGAGCCTTGAGAGCCAACCTTCGGCTCGCTGCCGCCAGTGGCGACATAGCCGAAGATGTCCGCGTTTTGCACAACGACTGAGTCAACCTCAACGCTCCTGCTGGCGACTGATCCGTTGTCGTTGCGATTATTGGTGTGGTGATATTGCCCTTTATCGCTGTTGTAGGAGTCGACCTTGATCTGATTGCCGTTCATGATGATGTTGTTTTTGGCAGTCAGTCCATTTTGAAACAGGCTGCGGTAACCGAGCCGGATATAGATTTGTTTTTCAACGCTGTTTCCCGTGACGTCGATTTCGCTGCCAGCTGTCATCCAGATATCGGAATGGTCCGTCCTATCGACGTAGACATAGATCTGTTCCCCGCTATGCTCTGTCGAGTAGTTGCGGTAAAAGCAATCATGAGCGAGCTCAGACCAGCCGCTCCAGTTGTCTGTGTTGATTGCCAGGAAGGCGTCTTCTGCTCCCATCTCTGCAAGGTTGATGGATTGCTGTAGGGCGAAGGTGCGCTCTGCATATTTCATTTCCTGAACGGCGTTGCGCAGGTAGAGACTCACTGTGGTGACCACCATGATGGCCATGATTAATACCGCGATGACGACTGAGCCGCGGTGTTGGTTGTGGCAGGGAGGCTTGAGGGAGAGAGAGGGCATGGCTAGCTGTTTACACGGTGGTTTCTTAAGACGAATTGTGCCGAGATGATGTGGTTCGTATTCTTGGTCGAGAGAACGCTGCGCTCCATCATGGCTTCAATCTGCACCCGTTTGGTTTCTATGGGGGTGTTGGTCGTGTTGCCGCGAAAAGTGTAGAAGTCCAAGTCGAACGCGCTGACATCGCTCAGGATGATCTCACGCACGCCGACGCCTACTTGACGATAGAGCACGCTTGCGTTGGCGTTGTAGGTATAGGTAACGGTTTGTGCTCCGCCACTTGAGGTTCTGGTCACAATTTCCAGCTCTGTGTCAGTCGCGTTGATGACTTGGGTCGCGGAGCGTAAGTCACGGGCAAATTGTTCCAGCATGAGCCGGGATTCCTCATTCATAGCCTGATAGTTAATGAGGGAGCTTGAACTCCGGGAGAGGGAAAGCATTGAACTGGTGGCGATCATCACGAAGAAGCCCAGCACCGTGGTGACGATCAGCATCTCTATGAGGCTAAAGCCCTTTGTCTTATTAGAACGCGCGGTAGTAGTAGTCGTTGAGGCCATCTCGGGTAAATCCTGTCTTCATGCTGAGTTCTCGACTGCGGCCGCTATTGGTCCAATTGGCAGTCACGGTGACTTCCACGCGATCAAGGCCATCGGCCTTGATGACGCGGTTGAGGGAGTAGCGATTGCGATATGCATTCGCCAGAGAACCTTCCAGGGAGATGGCGGAGGAGGGCGGAAGGCTGGAGATATCATTGAAATTGAGGGTGCGTAGCCGCTCGATTTCAGATTGCAGTAGCTGGGTTACACGGGCTTGGTCACGAGCTTGTTCTACAATGTCGAACCCGGTTTTCATGCCGCTAAATGCGCCGGCGAAAACCATGCCAGCCAAAGCCATACCCACAATCAGCTCCACAAGGGTGAAAGCATTTTTCTTGTGGGTTTTCGTGCGTTTCATGAGTTCTATATTAAAGGATTATATTACATGTAAAAGCAGTTTTTTTATGTAAATGTAGAGTTTTAGTTCATAGTCCCCTGAATGCACTAAGGTGTAGAATTGACTTTCCTGAAAATTGCGAATGTATTGGGGCCGTTTGGCTCTATTTGGCGAAGCTATTGAAATTGTAAGTCGTTGGATAGTATCTAAATATGGCTTATCGATTGCTGGAGCTGTAGCTGTGGGTTATGAAACTGACAGTGCATCGTGGATTGGTTCATTTATGTTGAAAATGTAGAGCGTGTAGGAGCTGTTTTTGTGATCGAAGGATTTCTTATTGGCTTATTGATAGTGCTGTTTTTTTAAGCCAGTTATTTTGTTTTATTCGGTTGGTTTTATGGGGCTTTGTTGTAGCTTTACGCGTGTACTACGTCGCTGGAAATAACCATTCCAGAGTGCGATAGGCAGCTCTCTTTGCTTAGAGCAATTTCAGTTTTAACTTTCTGTCCAGGCTGCTCTGATTTTGTGCGTCCAGCAAGGTGCGAGAAGCGAGGTGGACCAGAAGGCTGAGAGCGAAAAGCCAATGACGCTGGCGCGCGAAAGCGCACGGTTGAAGGCTTGGAGCGCAAATGAATGGTCGCTATGTTGGAGATTCAACCACGGACTTGTGGCCCGCTCAATCGCCTCCGCTTTGCGCTTCACTCCCACCAGAGCAGGCAATTCAAACGGAAAATGCTTTAGCTTGTTGGATAAAGCCAACGATGAAAAAGACGCGCAAGAAGGGGCATGACCAGAAAGGTCATCAGTCCACTAATCACGGGCACTGTGCACAAGAGACGTAGCCACATTGGCAGATCGCGGACCCAAGGCATCATGAAGAAAAAGACTACGTTGAGCGTTGGGTAAACCCCGAGAAACGCCAATACGAACATTTTCCATTTCGGAGGTGGTTCGAGGAGTGGCGTTGGTAGGTTTAGCCAAGGCTCCAGCCCACTGACTTTGCGGATTTTCTGTTCGGTCACGAGTTCACTCACACGCTCATAGAGCGCTTTTTTCTCGGGGGATTCACACCAGTGGGTGAAATTCTCCGCAGAATCAAATGTGAAGACGACCTCGAACTCGCCCGGCTTGTGGCCATCCTCGTTTTCCAGCCAACGACTGGTTACATAACCAGGAAACGCCGCCGCCGCCTCACGCACTTCGCGCAACCATTCTTCAAGTTCGGCCTCTTTGCCGGGCTTGGCGGTGCGGGAGACAAAAATGGTGACGGGTTCGGGCATGTGGAAATTAAAGTGAGCAAAATTAAAAATTAAAGTAACCTTTAGACCGCTGCACTTTAATTTTTAATTTACTCACTTTAATCTTAAGGCGCGTTAAGCGCCTAAACCAAATCCATCGTGCACCGCCTGGGTTGCTTTGGCCGCGTCTTCAAGATCAATTGCCACCGAAATACGGATTTCCGACGTGGAGATCATCTGAATGTTCACGCTGTGCTTGGCGAGGATGTCAAAGAGGGTTGCGGCAACGCCGGCATGGCTGCGCATGCCTACGCCCACGACGGACAGCTTGGCAATGTCGCCCGTGTAGTTGACGGTGCCGCCGCCGGTTTGAGCGAGCACCTTTTCTACGGCGCCCGTTGCGCGGTGGACGTCGTCCTTGGGGACCGTGAAAGTAAGGTTCGCCGCGCCACCACGACCGACGTTCTGAACAATCATATCGACGACTACATTGGCTTCGCCGAGGGACTTAAAGACGAGGGCCGCCATGCCGGGTTTGTCCGGCAGGTCGCTAACGGTGATCTTGGCCTGGTTCTTATCCAGCGCAACGCCGCTCACGACGACGTCTTCCATAGAGGGGACTTCTGCTTTCACGATGGTTCCGGGTTGGTCATTAAAACTGCTGCGTACTTCGAAGATGACGCCATGCTTCTGGGCAAACTCCACGGAGCGCGCCTGCATGACCTTGGAGCCCATCGAGGCGAGCTCCAGCATTTCTTCGTAGCTGATTTCGTTAATTTTACGGGCGTTGGGCACGACGCGAGGGTCGGCGGTGTAGACGCCGTCCACGTCGGTGAAAATTTGGCAAAGGTCGGCCTTGAGACCAGCGGCCAGCGCCACGGCGGAGAGGTCGCTGCCTCCTCGGCCCAGCGTGGTGATCTCGCCCTGATCATTGCGTCCCTGAAAACCGGCCACAATGACGACTTCGCCCAAGGCGAGGCGGTCATGGATGTCGCCGCCAGTAATGTCGATGATGCGGGCGCGGGTGTGCTCACCGTCGGTGACAAAGCCGGCTTGGTGTCCGAGGCGGGACACGGCGGGCTGGCCGAGGGCGTGGAGCGCCATGGCGGTCAGCGCGATGGTTTCCTGCTCGCCGCAAGCCAGCAGCATGTCCATCTCGCGTTCGGCGGGTTGGGGGTTGATTTGCTTGGCGCGGTCCACGAGTTCGTTGGTCACCCCGCCACGCGCGCTCACGACCACGACGACCTGGTGTCCCTGGTCGACGAAGCCCTTAATGCGGCGCGCCACATTTTGGATGCGGTCCACGTCCTTCACGGAGGTGCCGCCGTATTTTTGCACAATTAACGCCATGGGTTTTGTAAAGAGCCGCAAAGCAAACACGAATCCCCCCCACCATTACAACCAAAAACAAGCGCATCGGCTGGTCGAGGGGGCCTTGCTCGCGGGATGTAATGCTCAGCGACTACTTAGCTTTGCTTGGGCTGCGTTCGCGGTGCAGTGATGCATCGGAGGCGGCGGCCATGGCGGATTCGTCCAAGTGGCCTCCCAGGAAGGCGTTGACCTGCTGGGAAACGGCAGCGGGATTGTCGATGGCCTCCTGAAACTGCACATAAAGCGTCGCGACGCCGTGCGCCGCGAGCATGGCCCTGCCTTGGGCGATTTGCTGTTGGGCGAACTTGATGATTTGCTCGTCGTTGAGCTTGCCGCCTTCCGTTTTCAGGCGATCAAGCATGCTGCGCTGCGAAGCGACGATTTCCGCCGGATCGCGTTCCATGACGATCACGCGGTAGGCGACTTTTTGAGGCAGGTAGGGGAGGAGGGGGGAGACGACTTTCAGCGCCTTGCCTGATGCTTCACCGAGCCATTGATTGTCCTGGTTGAGCCGCTTAACCGGATCGTATTCGAGGTAACCGCGCGGGTTGTTCTCGTCGGCCTCGCGGAGATCATCCTGCATGATGGCCGCGCCGCCTGCGGCGAGCATTTGCATCATCATCGAGGTGCCGGAGCGCGGCAGCCCACTGACGATGGTCACGTAAGGCGCGTCTGGCGCCGGTTTTTGCGCTGCGTCTGGCTTGACGGCGAGCGGCGTATCCATGTGGGCCATGGGCGATGGCGGTAGATTGGGCAGGGCGGCGTCAATTTCGTCATCCGACATGCTGGGAAGCTCGCCGACGATGGAAACGTCTTCCTTTTGCCGCTGAAGCTTTTTGAGCTGCTGAGCGCGCTTCTCATACTGCTCGACGAGGATAGGCTGCTTGAGCTCCTTCATGATTTCGGCCAGGGCGACAAAGGCTTCCGGGAAATTCGGATTTTGCTCAATGGCCAGGTTAAGCGACTCAATGGCTTCCTGCGGACGGCCAAGACCGGTCAGGGCTTTGGCGTAGAAGAAGTGAGCGGGAGGGAACTGATACTTCAGCGAAATAGCCGATAGCGCAGCTTCGGCAGCCATCGGGTAATTTTCCTCTTTGAGGAAGCAGCGGGCTTTGCCGAGGTAGGCTTGCGGGTTGTCGGAATCCAGCTCCAGCGCACGGTCAAAGCTGCGTTGCGCTTCGGCCAGGTTGCCCAGATTCAGTTGTGCGTTGCCGGTTTGCAGGAAAAAGCCTGGCGATTGGTTTTGTGAATCGGCGGTTTGGCTGAGCAGGCGGAGCGCGGTCTCGTGGTCTTCGGTGGCGATGGCGACGAGGCTGTCCAGGTAATCGATAATGTAAGGGTCGCCTTTGGCCATGGCGCGGATGCCTTTGATGGCGCGCCGCTCGTTCTCGTTGAAGATTTGCTTGTCGGATTTTGCCTCATCCTGATCGGAAAGACCAAGTGTGCTGCGGCGTTGCTTGCCAATTTCACGAATGTCGAGCAGGCGGACTTTGGCGCGTTCGGCGGAGCGTTGCCAAAGGGCGCGCAGATTGGGCGTCAACCGTTTCAAGTCGGAATAGGCGCCAACGGCGTGCAGGCACAGGCCCAGCTTCACGCCGAATCGAAACTCCAGTGGATCGTTGCGGTAGAGACGGGCAAAGATCGGCGCGGCCTCGCCATAGAGGTTGCCATCCATGTAGGCCATGCCGAGGTTGTAGTCGAGTTCGCGCTGAGTGCGGCGAACGTTTTCCTCCATGTTGCCTTGCGGTTTTTCGATATAGCCCAAGGCAACCAACTGATCGAGCTGTTCGCGGGCTTCATTGGCGTCCATCGCTTTGTCAGCGGGGTGGCGGCCGTCGTCGCCCTGCACTTCGTCCCAGCTTGGGATGGTCTCCAGCTTCACTTTTTCGGTGAAGATGTCCTTGAGCGGACGTCCGTCCATGTCCTTTCCAACGGGCAGGCCAAAGAGCGTCAAGATGGTTGGGGTGATGTCCAGTAGGTTGGCGCCGTGAATCATCTCATCGCGCTTGATGCCGGGGCCGCGGATGGCGAGGATGCCGAGATCTCGGTGTTCGACGGCGGGGCCGGCGGGCTCGTTGGGCATCGCTTGGGGCCGGAGGTGGTCCGGGTGAAACCCATGGTCGGACATGAGGATGACGGTGGCTTCCTCGCCAGCGTGCGCCATGAGGTGCCCGAGCATCATGTCGTGGTAAACGTAGCCCGCAGCGACGACGTTCTGGTAAAGGTGGAAATCCTGGTCGCTGACAAACTTCTGCTGCGGCGGATGATACTTCATGAAGCCGTGGCCGAAGTGGTCGATGGCGTCGAAGTAAACGGCGGCAAAATCCCATTCCTCGACTTGCAGCAGGTGGGTGGCGCAGTTCTGGATGGTGGTGGCGTCGGCAATCATGCGCGCGAGCGAATCCAGGCGGCGGTCCTTGTCCTGGTCGACTTCATGCGCGTTCGGCACAAAGGGGCGGATGTGCTCTTCCTTAATGTCCAGCGGATGAAAGCGGATTTCGGACAGCTCTTCCTCAAGTTCCGGCGGGTGGACTGTCCCCGGCGCCATTTGCCAATTGCGATCCGTGCTCTTGGGGGCGCGTTGGTAGTGGTTGGACACCATGACGCCGTCAATCGGCTCCGCTGGGTGGCTGGGCCACCAACCGATGACAAGTGAGCGCAAATCGTTTTGCTGCAGGATGTTCCAGACGGCTTTCGTCTTACGGGAGAGGTTGGTGACGGGTTGCACGGCCTTGCCGTCGGGGGTCGGTTCGGTGAACCCGTAGATGCCGTGCTTGTAAGGGCGCTTACCAGTCGCAATGGACGTCCACAACATCGGCGAGAAAACCGGCGACAGCGTGTGGAGCTTGGCCATGACGCCTTCTTCGACGAGTTTCTGGACGTTGGGCATCAAGCCGGCGTCCATCAGCGGGTGAATCATTTTCCAGTCGGCGGCGTCCCAGCCGACCAGTAGCACTTTGTGTGAATCAGGCATCGTAGTTTGAGGAAATAGCGAGAGCAACATTCCCGCGACATCCTTGGCGGACGTCAACAAACAACGCTCTTCGGTTGGGGGCCGGGGGGGGGTAAATCCGCCTCGAATTGATATCAAAGAACACTGCCTTACCCGCCCGCTCGCCAGGACGAGGCGCAGGTAGGGCGCAGGCGGCTCAGGGGCCGCCGGCCGGAGCGACGGACAAACTCTGTCGCTCGCACGTCGACGCTGCGCTGACCAGGCTGGCATAGGGCGTCGTGCAAAGGGTGGATCGGACAAAAACTGGGCGTCGCGGACTGGTTGCTGTCACCAAGTCAGCCCGCGAATGAGCCCGTTTGCCCGGCACGCAATGCACGCGGCCCGAATGGCCCCGCATGGCGTCGACTGGGATACCTCGGCGCGGGTCGCTAAGGCGGATGTTTGTGGGGGGAGTTCATGGGGTTGTAATGTGGGTAGGGGTTGTAAGGTGGGTAAGGTTGGGAGGGTGGGTAATGTGAGGAGGGGTGAGCAGTGCGGTTGGGTAGCACAGGCGTCTCGCCTGTGTTCCGACTTCCAACTAGCTGAGTACGCAAGCAGTGTGGCTTCACTCAGGTGATACGCTTGCGTGCTGTTAGATGGGGTAGAGCACAGGCGGGACGCCTATGCTACTGCGATGCGTAACGCCTGAATTGAGTGATCAATAAAACACTACCAGCTTTCGGCCTGATCACAAACAAAAAGTGAACGCACGAGCATTTTAATAGTGAGTGGCTTTCACTAATAATCCGTGCTGGGCATCAAGGACTTACGCACGCGAAAACGGCGCTCCAATCAAGAGTAGCGCATTTCAAGCGCAGCGTATCCGCGATTTTGCGGCATGCAAAATGCGCTTAAGCACCTGGGAGATGCCCGTCGAAGGGCAATTTTTTAGAGACGCCCTCTAAGGACGTGTGTGGTTACGCCGTAACTTTGGCTTTGCGTCGGCGCTTTTCGCGAATGCCGACGCCAATGGCGAGGGCCGACAAGCCTGCCAGGGCGATGGTGGTGGACGTTTCCGGGATTATAGGAGCGCCTTCGACGCCAGCGATAATCGTGCCGCCGGGCGTGTCATTGTATGCGCCGTAAAGGTAATGAATGGTCGTGCTCAGCGGGCCAAAGGCGATGCGTATCCAGCCAACCTGATTGGAGTCGGTGATAAACCCGATGGTGTGGGTCCCATTTGGGTAATAAGATAGCGGACCAGGAATGCCTCCACTGAAATAATCGGATGAGCCCAATGGCTGGCCCTTGCCCACCATCGTGATGCCTGCAATGGCGTTTACAGAAGTGTATTTGACGACGAGAGTCCGGCCATACGTATCATTATACTGCCAAATATTGCCGCCCGGAATTTGGTCGATGTTGACGCTGGTTCCAAACCAACCGCCGCCCGAATAAGGCACCGCGTTGGGCGAGAAGCTCAACTGCACAATCGCGGCAGAAGCTGGCGTTGCAACGATGGCGACACTCGACAAGGCGGAGCCATAAGAAAAAACACTTTTAGCAGTAGTCATAGAGTAGTTAGGCGGTAATGAATAGTGCAGTGCCTTGCGTAGAGTCGAGTACAAAAGTCAGGCCTGGGGTGACATCCTTTTGTGGGCTACGCCCTGTCGCTGGATTTGGAGTGGGGTGAATCTCGATTGGTGGTTGGAGTTGCCCGCTCAATCATCTCCGCCTTGTGTGGCATTCATTTTCACGCACACCGGTTCGAACAGGCTGCTAGGCCAAATAAGCCCGCGGCCTGATCGGCCAATCTAGATGAAAAGTGCTCTAGTGTGGTGTCAGCGAAGTTTATCTCAAAATAAGCTGTACTTTTTCGGAGAGCCCATTCATGCTCTTTTGCAT
>JAVDPC010000042.1 GCA_031296915.1 Cerasicoccus frondis
GCGTCCACGTGTTTCCATGCAAAAGAGCATGAATGGGCTCTCCGAAAAAGTACAGCTTATTTTGAGATAAACTTCGCGGACACCACACTAGAGCCTTACCGACACCTCATGCCCACTGTGGCCCTTGTGGTCACCGGGCGTTAACAGCGGTGTGGAAATGTAGCCATTGTCGGCATGGCGCACATGCTCCAGGTAGCTGGCCGCGCCGTCGTGATCAGTGTTGTCTGAAACGATCAGGCACCCGGTCTTCATGAAGGGCTCCAGGAGCTTCACCACGCCCAGATACATCGACTTGTCGCCGTCCAGGAACAGCAAATCCACCTGCCCCGGCAGAGGCTCAAGCAACGTTTCCATGGCGTCGCCAACGCGGAAATCAATCAGATCCGCCAAGCCAGCGCGCGTCAGGTTGTCCTTCGCAGTCGCCGCCTTTTCGGGAATGAACTCCGTGGTGATCACTTGCCCGGCGCCATTGTCGCGCACCGCCGAAGCCAGGTAAATTGTCGAGATGCCGAACGAAGTGCCGAACTCGACCACTGTTTTCGCGCCTGTCGCGCGGATGAGTGAATACAGTAAATTGCCAAATGGCTGGTCGATCGGCATATACCGGTCCTTGGCGCGGGAAAAACGCTCAAAGGGCGTGAGCCCCTCTTGCCAGGGATTCGGCCGTGGAGTCGCGGTCGCGTGAAATTCGGCGTGTTGCGCCGCCGCATCGGCAAAGAGGGCTTCCAGAACTTCGGACGCCGGAGATGTGGTCAGGGTGCAGGCTGTGTGTTGAGTCTTCATTTCGCTCAGTTTGATTTCATTGTTTACTTTGCGGGCAATGCCCATTTTAGTTGACTTAGTAAACTAATGAAACGGCACAAAGTTGATAAAGTCAACAAACATTCGGCAAATATTGCCGAAAATGTGTTCGAGTCGATTCATGCGCTGATGCACGTGATTCGCTCGGAGCAGTATCGCGTACTCAGGGACAGCCCGTACAACCTGCGTCACATGGAGGGCAAAATGCTGGCGTTTTTCCATCATCACCCTGGAGCCACGCTGAGCGATTTGGTGGAGCGCACCGGCCGCGACAAAGGCCAGCTCGCCCGCACCATCAAGGAGCTGAAGGCGCAGGGCTTGGTCACCAGCGAGCCCGACCCGGATGACCGCCGCAGCCACCGCCTGTCACTCACCGAGGAAGGGCGCCGCATCCACGAATCCCTCATCGGGCAGCTCCAGCAGTTGACGCAAATTGCCGTTCGCGACCTCTCGGAGGCCGACTGCGAGCAGCTTCTCGCCCTGCTGCAACACGTGCGGGGGAATTTACAGGCGGAAAGCGCGGATTCGCACGCGTAAGCCATTGATTACCAAGGGCAATTAATAGTGAGAGCCACTCACTATTAAAATGCTCGCCCGTTCACTTTTAGCTTGGTCTTTTCCGCGCAACTGGTAGTATTCAGGTGATCACTTAAAGATGGGAGATTTACGCGTCTCCCCTCGATCCAATCATCACCCGAATCACTCACCGCCATGCACCCCACTCCCCTCCGCCCACACCCGCCATAGTGCGCGTGTAGTCCAGTCCATGTCCGCCAAACGCATTCGTTCGCGGCGCCCGGTTGGAATCGTTGAACAGGCCCATTCGCACAACCCTACTGGTGTAAACAGTTGGTTGGCGACGCCTGGAGATTTTAATGCTCCCCGCCCAACCGCACGCCCGATTATGCCAGCTTGCC
This sequence comes from Cerasicoccus frondis, assembly GCA_031296915.1. Taxonomy (GTDB): domain Bacteria; phylum Verrucomicrobiota; class Verrucomicrobiia; order Opitutales; family Cerasicoccaceae; genus Cerasicoccus; species Cerasicoccus frondis. Next base: position 1,719 of record JAVDPC010000042.1, read on the forward strand.
TTTGACCCATTGACGTTTAGGCGCCCGACACAACGGGGCGCTGCAACCTGCGGTCGCCGCCAGTATTTCTGTTTTGCAGAAGCTCACGCCGCCGGAAGCCCACCACCTACGCCACCAGCCGGCGATTGGGCGGGCTTTTTGTTCTCTGACAGTCGCATAAATTCACCACACTCCCCCCCCCCCGGGCGCCCTGTTCGATGCTTCCGCCACGAAGTCAGACGCAAAGTGGATTAGCTTGCCAGCAGGCCCGCCAATCACTGAACTCGTTAAGTCGTGGCAAAGCAGAAAGCGCACACCATACGGGAATTGGCGGCCGCCGCAGGATTGAGCGTTGGGGCAGTTTCCTACGCGCTGCGGGGGCATCCCTCGGTGTCGCCAGAGACGAGTCGTCGAGTCCGTGCGCTGGCCGAAGAAATGGGCTACCAGCCTGACCCCCGGCTGACCTCCCTGATGGCGCAGATCCGCCGCAGCCAGAAACCCCGCTCGCGCGAAGTGCTGGCCTGGGTCTGGTTTTGCCCCAAGGAAGAAGCCGCAACCCCTTTCTACAGCCTGGTGTTTGACGGCGCCCGACAGCGGGCTGAGCGGCTCGGCTGCGTGCTAGAGCCGTTCTGGATTCAGGACAAAGATATCTCGCCGCACAAGTTACACAAGGCGCTGCGCACGCGTGGCATCTCAGGCGTCCTCCTCTCCCCCGCCAACCAATATGAGCCGATGACGCTGGACTGGGATTGGTCTGCCTTCGCCGTCGCGATTATTGGGATGAAGGAATGGGAGCCCGTGCTCCACCGGGCAGGCCACGACTACTACCGAAGCCTTTGGCGCTGCATGCAGCGTCTCAACGAGCTTAAAGCAGCGCGCCCCCTCTTTCTGCTCGACCAAGGCATGGACGAGCGTTTGCACCACATGCTCTCTGCAGGCTTTCGCGCCATGCATCCAGACCAGGAACACGCGCCTGACTTAATCCGCTTGCTCAGCCCTAATGTTCCCTTGAAGGAGTTGGCGATGCCCAGCGCACTCGCTCCGGATGCGGTGCTGACCACTGGCCGCCTCAGCGCGTGGGAATACGAGATCATCCACCACGCGTTGCCCAGCGTGAAGCACTGGATCACCATGAACTGGTCTGCGGAAAGCGTCGCGCCGGGCATTTGCACCCGGTATGACTTGATTGCAGGCGCGGCGGTCGACTTGGTCCTGGCCCAACTCCACCGCAACGAGCGAGGCACGCCCAATCCCGCTAAAGTCGTGCTACTGGAAGGCGAATGGCGGGAAGCAACATCCCCCCTTTGACGAGCAACACTGCGATCCGCAAACGGCCTAATCGTCGTAGCCAATCCGCATAAAGCGGGCCACTCCAGGAAGCATGCTTGAGGCGTCGCGCAGGGTGAGGGTCCAAGTACTGTCGCCGTTATTGACGGACGAGGCGATCGTCGCAACGGCGGAGTTACCCACTGACCACCCCCCACTGTAGCTCAGGGTCGCGGCAGTCAGGTTGGCTGGATCGCCGCCGGTCTGAACCGTGTAATTCAGGTCGTCGTCGTTCTGTTGCAGCGTGATGCTGAGTTGGGCGTATTCGCTGCCCGAAACCGTGGTCGTGTCGATGGAACCAGTTGCGCCAGCATCATAAGTCAACGGGTCCTTTGCCAAGGCGTATTCATTGTAATTGTCGAGGCCATCGTCATCGCTGTCTTCGTCCGGCGGGTATTGCGAGATGTCCGTTGAGCCAAATGCGGTCGCAGCCCAAGCGCCATAGCCACTCGGCACACTGAGGCCATCGTAGGCGTCGATAATCGCTTGAATTTCCGCGTCATAATTACCGACATAAGTCGCGCCACTGACGCGGTTAGCGCCCGTCGAGCCAATGAACCAGTTGATGCCGATGATAGTCAGTTCCCCGCTTCGCACCTGGAGCATCGGGGCGCCGGAATCCTGGTCTTCCAATTGAGCTTCATAGGTGAGGTAGCCGATTTGTCCTGAGCTGTTTTGGATGGTGAAGATTGCGTCCCCCGTCGCATCTTGCTCACTGCTTTTACCGGGCACCTCGTAATCGAGCTCGTAGCCCGCAATCCGATTTTGCCCAATAGCGGTGTCGAGCGCAACGTTGGGTGAGCTAGCCGACACGCCGACCAGAAACATCTGCTGATTATACAGCCCCGAACTGAGGAAGGCCGCGTCGTTTTGCACGTTGTTCGTCATAAAGGGCAACGGCTCGTATTCTACCGGCAAGGGCTCATTAAGCACCCCCACCCACAGGTCCGTTTCCCCAATGCGTTCGCCAGCGGAGACGGTCCGTGTCTCGCTGGCTCCCGTGGCGTCATTACTCGCATAGAACGTAATGCTGTTGCCCACGAGAGGATGATAATGGTTCGCGCAAAGGATGACATTGCTACTGACCAACGTGCCCCAGCGAGCGCCACTCTTGCCAATGGCCGAAAGGTTGTAAGCATCCGCAATGAAGGCGTCGTCGTTGGTAAAGCGGTCGTTGGTCGCGTCGGTGAAGTTATCAATGGTGATGTCTGCCGACAACGCCAAGATGCTCAGCGACCAAGCCGCCAAGCTCACGAGGAGGGGATTTTTCACGCTCACCATCTTAACAATCGTCTAACTTGAGGCAATGCTTTGCCTACTTGATCGGCGATCACTGCACAGGGCTTAACCCCAAGGCTCTGCGATGGTTGCAACTTAACACGGATTTTACGCTTTGCGCGTGGCCTTCGCGCGTTTGCGGTCGGGGTAGACGGTTTGGCAGATTTCGCAGATGGTTCCATCGCAGCCACGGGCGGTGCAGTGCTCTCTACCGTAGTAGATGATTTGCAGGTGCAGCTTATTCCAGCGCTCAACGGGGAAGATGCGCTTCAGGTCTTTTTCCGTCTGAGCGACGCTTTTGCCCGACGTGAGCCCCCAACGTTGAGCCAGGCGATGGATGTGCGTGTCGACGGGAAAACTCGGCACGCCAAAGGCCTGCGCCATCACGACCTGCGCCGTCTTATGACCAACGCCGGGCAATGCCTCCAGCGCGTCGATATCGGCTGGAACCTCCCCCCCGTACTGATTAATCAGGATTTCCGAGAGCCCGTGAATCGCCTGGGCTTTGCGGGGAGCAAGCCCGCAGGGGCGGACGATCGCGTTGATCGCATCCACGCTTTGCTGAGCCATATCGGCAGGGTTATCGGCTAGCTCCCACAGCGCAGGGGTAGTCAAATTGACGCGTTTATCCGTACACTGCGCGGAGAGCAACACGGCCACGAGCAGCGTATAAGGGTCTTTGTGATCAAGGGGAACAGGCGTCACGGGGTAGAGCTCCTCGAGACGCTGGTTAACATAGGCTGCGCGTTCGGTCTTGGTCATGGTGAAATGGGTTAGCCTGCGGGGCGCCTTAGTTTAATCAATGCTGAATAGGCTGTCTTTCGCCCGGAATCTGTTTGCAATGGGCGGCGGTCTCTGCCTACTTAGCGGGCTTTTCCCATGAAACGGACCCATACATGCAGCCAGTTGAACCAAGCCAACGCGGACGAATCCGTCACCCTGATCGGGTGGGTGGAGTCGGTGCGCGACCACGGCGGCGTTCTCTTCGTTGACCTGCGCGACCGCGCCGGGTTGACCCAGATTGTGTTCCACCCCGATTACCCGGAAATCCATGAAATCGCCGGCCGTCTCAAGGACGAGTCCGTCATTCAGGTCACGGGTATCGTCAAACTGCGCGAGCCGTCGACCGTTAATCCGAATTTGCCGACCGGCGAGATCGAAGTCTCCGCGCGCGAAGTCATCGTCCACAACATGTGTGAGACGCTGCCCTTCCCGCTGGAAGACGCCAAGGCCGAGAAGGTCAATGAAGACCTCCGCCTGCAGTATCGCTACCTCGACCTGCGCCGCCCGAAGATGCGCGAGATGATGACCATCCGCTCCAAGGCGACCAAGTCCTGCCGCGACTATTTGGCCGACAACGAGTTTCTCGAAATCGAAACTCCGGCCATGTTTAAGTCGACTCCGGAAGGCGCGCGCGAGTTCCTCGTGCCGAGCCGCCTGAACCCGGGCGACTTCTACGCGCTGTCCCAGAGCCCGCAGCAATACAAGCAGATGCTGATGGTGGCCGGTATGGAGCGCTACTACCAGGTAGCCCGTTGCTTCCGCGACGAAGACCTGCGCGCCGACCGTCAGCCCGAGTTTACCCAGATCGATATCGAGATGAGCTTCATCGAGCGCGAAGACATGTACGCGCTGATCGAAGGCATGCTCCAGAAGATGTGGAAGGACGTGCTCGACGTCGATGTGCCCACGCCGTTCCCGCGCCTGACCTACGTTGACGCGATGAACCGCTACGGCTCCGACAAGCCCGACACCCGTTTCGACATGGAAATCGTCGACCTCTCCGAAGACCTCAAGGACACCGACTTTAAGGTGTTCTCGTCCGTCATCAAGGGCGGCGGCGTGGTCAAGGCGGTCAACGCTAAGGGCCTCGGCGACATTTCCCAGGGCGAAGTCAAGGCAATGGAAGACGTGGCCAAGAGCCTCGGCGCCAAGGGCCTGGCCTACATTGTTGTCCGTGGTGACGACGTCAAGGAATGGCGCTCGCCGATCATCAAGTTCTTCAGCGAAGACGAGCTCAACGCGCTCAAGACCAAGATGAACATCGAAGACGGCGACCTGATTTTGTTCGCTGCCTCCAAGTGGGAGCAGGCTTGCTCGATCCTCGGCCGCATCCGCCTCGAGTCCGCCCAGCTCCTTAAGAAGCGCGGCAAGCTCGAGATTTCGGACAGCCAATACAACTTCCTCTGGGTCGTGGACTTCCCGCTCATGCTTTTTGATGAAGACGAAGGCCGCTACGTCGCCGCGCACCACCCGTTCACGGCGCCGCACCCGGAAGACATCGACAAGCTGGACACGGACACCAAGAACTGCCGCTCCCAAGCCTACGACGTCGTGCTCAACGGCTCGGAAATCGGCGGTGGCTCGATCCGTATTCACCAGCCCGAGCTGCAGGACCGCGTTTTCAAGAACGTGCTCCAAATGCCGCAGGACGTCATCGAGTCGCGCTTCGGCTACATGATCAAGGCCTTCAAGTTCGGCGCCCCGCCTCACGGTGGCATTGCACTCGGCCTCGACCGTCTCGCTGCGATCCTCGGCAATGCCAAGTCCATCCGCGAAGTCATTGCGTTCCCCAAGACCCAGCGTGGTCAGGACCTGATGACCATGGCCCCCGGACCGGCAACCGACAAGCAGCTCCGCGACCTCCACATCGCCGTCACCAAGCTCGACCAGGACTAGGGCGCAGCCTTAGGACTCTCGATGCTTCGCATCGCGATTGCCGCAATGCGGCAATGACTGGATGCAACGGCACGTTGCAACCGCGTATCCGATTGGGTGCGCGGTTTTTTGTTATATTTGCGGACGATGGGGTGATCGATTAATCACGACGCTTGCATTACTGAAAATGATCTCCCAAGCTGGACTTTTCCTCCTCGAAAACAACCCCCATCATGCAACCGAATATCATCGTCTTCTTCACCGACCAGCAGCGCTGGGACACCCTCGGTCTCAATGGCAACCGTGCTGGCCTGACTCCCAATTTCGACCGCTTCGCCCGGCAGGGAACCTTTTTCAAACAAGGCGTGACGCCACAGCCCGTCTGCGGTCCGGCCCGCAGTTGCCTGCAAACAGGCCAATACGCGACAACCACTGGCTGTTACGCAAACGGCATAGATCTGAGCGAAGATTCCCCCAAGCTAGCCGAGTTATTCGCCGAGGCCGGGTATCGCACCGCCTACTTCGGCAAATGGCACCTGTCTAACAGCACCGGTAAACAGGCCGTGCCTACCCACAAGCGCGCCGGGTATCAGGACTGGCTGGGCGCCAATACCGTGGAGACCACCAGTGGCCCCTACTCGGCCCGGCTATGGGACACCGACGACAACGAAGTCCAACTACCCGGCTACCGCTCCGACGCCCAAACCGACGCCATGATTCGCTATTTGGGCGACCGGGCTGCTGAGCCTAAAGATGCGCGCCAGCCCTTCCTGCTCTTTCATTCCTACATCGAGCCGCATCACCAAAACACCGATGATTCTTACCCCGCGCCACGTGGTTACGAAGAACTCTACCGCGACGCGCCCCTCCCCCCTGACCTGCTCAAGCTGGGCGGATCGGCGCCCCAGCACTGGCCAGGCTACTGCGGCATGATTAAGCGTTTGGACGAATCCCTCGGACGCCTGATGGACGCGCTGGAATCAACCGGCTTGGCGGAGAACACCATCGTCGCCTTCATCAGCGATCACGGCTGCCACTTCAAGACGCGCAATGCCGAGTATAAACGCTCCCCGCATGAAGCCTCGATTCGCGTTCCCTTCGCGATCTGGGGGGGACAGTGGAACGGCGGAGGAGAACGCCAGGAGGCCGCCAATCTGGTGGACCTGATGCCCAGCCTGCTCGACAGCGCGAACATCGCCATCCCCGAGAGCGTGGAAGGACGTTCCTTGCTGCCCTTGACCCGTAATGAGACAGCAGGCTGGCCGGAAGAAACCTTTATCCAATTTGGCGATGGCGGCATGCCCATTGGCCGCGTCATTCGCACCAATCGTTGGAAATACGCAGTCACCGCGCCTGAGGAATACAAGGGCAAAGCAGACTCGCCAACTTACACGGAAAGCCAGCTTTATGATTTGCAGACCGATCCCTATGAATTGGCTAATCTAGTGGACTTCGAGAGCCATGCTCCAGTCCGGGAAGCCATGCGCCGTCGTCTACTGAGCTACATCCAAAAGATCGAGCGCCAAACGCCATCCATTGAGCAAGCGCCACAGCGCCACGGGGGGCAGAGAACGATTGAATACCCGAATTCAAGCATAGCCAGCTACTAATCCGCAAAGGCGTTCCAGCAGTTAACTGCTTTCAGGACGCGCCTAGCGGGGAGGTGGTTTGCCACCACCGCCACCAGGCTTACCTCCGCCTGGCTTGCCGCCACCGGGTTTACCCCCGCCGCCGCCTTGGCCACCGCCTTGACCCGATCCTCCACCTTGGCCTTGGCCGCCGCCTCCGCCGCCTTGGCCGGGAGTATGGTCGTTAAAATAATCCAGTGGCACCGACTGGACGCTACCATCGAAAAACCAAGCAAGTCGGTTATCCCCATAAAGCGGCTCTGCGGGCATTCGGTTAGCGATATCAGCCTTTACAAAAGGCAACTGCGCATCCGCCTGAACGAACCCCCATTCATTGGTTAATACGCTAAAGCTTTTAGGCTGCGCGCCCCTGGGGCCTTTTTCCGAGCTTCCCCAAGGTTTAAAAGGGGCGCCAGTTTTCAAACCCATTTGCATATTGAGCATGAAAGCGATGATATGCGTGGACTCCATGTGCGACATCACTTCTTCGCACCCAGGCGTCAGAAAAGCCGGCACAAGCGTCAAGCCGACCCCCTCATTGACGTCCAAATAACTCGCTAACAAGGTCGCCAATTGGTCCTGCCCGTCAGGGTCAGGATTATAAGCAGTTTGCTGATATGGCCGCAACGGTCCTGGCAATATGTTATTGTTTTGCTGAGTGTACATCAGGACAGCCGAACCAATCGAACGCATTTGCGAAGTCGCCGCTGATCGGTTAGCCTGCTGCTTCACATTACCAATTGAGGAAAAGAGTATCGAGCCCAGTATGCCAACAATGGCGATAGCGGTCAAAAGCTCGATTAAGGTAAACCCTCCTCTGTAATGCGCCTGCATATTCATTAATCGTTAATTAGCAATCTTGCTGCCAACTATGCAAAGCGCTATACATTTTAGCCAGTAAAAAGGACCGAGCAAAAGTCCTCAGGACATAAGTAAATCGTTAATCTTGCATTAATTTTACTGGACTTGCGACGAAGGACAAAAGCCTCCATATCTCGTGCGTTTATGCAAGTCGACAACATCATTGGGGGAACTTTGGCCGGGCTTGGGTTGTATTTTTTGGGCGTAGGGGGCATACGGTCCAGCCTACAGCAAATACCGGGCATCAAATTTCGAGAGCAGATTGGGCGCGCCACCGCACACCCTATTCGGGCGGCCTTTACGGGTTTTACGCTGGGCACTGTCACCCAAACTTCGATTGGAGTGGCTGTCATCCTGGCCGGGCTCATTTCACGAGGGCTGACCACCGTCCGCCAAGCCCTGCCCCTGATCGCCTGGTCGAATCTGGGGCTGGTCACCCTCGTCTTCATCAATTATCTGGAAGTGCATGTGCTCGCAATGTTCTTGGTGGGCATCGGAGGCATCTGCATCAACTTCAAGCTGGGCGGTCGTTTTCAAGGCCTGTTCCCGCCTTTATATTCCCTGGGCCTGACACTGGTTGGGCTCTGGCTGTTGAAGACCTCGCTCACGGAGTTAGCCAATCACCCACAGTTCGACGACTTCATTCAGTCGCTACCCGCCATGAATCTGTTGGCGTTCCTGTTTGCCGTTTTGCTGCGCATCCCGGTTCAATCGACCTCTGCTGTGGCGCTGATTGGGATCATCATGTACAAGGCAGGCATTTTCACCGAAGACCAGGCGTTGCTAGGGTTTTACGGCACCGCGATTGGCACTGCGGGGGCCGCCTATTTTCTCACCGCGCATTTTCGAGGAGAGATGCGGCAAGTAACGTTGTTTGAGGCAGCCATCAACCTCATCGCTGGCCTGATACTGTTAGCATTTTTCTACGGAGAGCGGCTGAGCGGCGTACAACTGTTTCACAGCTACCTCCAAATGATGCCTGGTGGAGTTGAGCTGCACCTGGCTCTGGCGTTTCTGTTTCAACAACTGCTCGTCGTCGCCGTCGCCTTTGTCTTCATGAAGCCGATCTTGAAATACATCAACAAGACTGCGCCGCGCACTGTCGCCGAAGACCTCGCCCACCCACGCTATATCCACGACCAAGCCGTCTATGACGTGGAAACCGGCCTGCAACTGGCGCGTCAGGAAATTAGTAATGTGGTCAAGCGCCTCCCCCACTATTTGGCCTGCGTCCGGGAAGAGGGTGAATCCGGCCCCACAAACTCCATCGACGTCTGGCACAATTCATCCCTGGCCATCATTGAGGAATTGGACTCGTTCCTCGGAGCAATCGCCACACGCCGCGTCAAGAGCACTGAAGCGTCTTTGGAGCTGCTTGACGTGCAGCGTCAGCTTGACCACTTGATCTCGGTCGAAGAGACCATGACGCGATTCGTTAAAAGCCACAGCGAATTGAGCAAAATTGAATCCCTCAGAGGCCTGTCGGTTAACCTGGCGGAGTCTCTGGATGCGGTGCTAGTCAGCATGCTGGAAACATCCCCCAAAGATCCGGAAGACCTCGCGCTCATTGCCCAAATAACCGCGACTCCAGGCTCCCGCGCAGAGGCGCTCCGCCAGAAATACTTGCGTGAACTGGATTCACTCACCCATGATGCACGCGCATTGGCGATCCGTACGATCACCCGGCATGAACGCATCATTTGGGCCATCAACGAGTGGGCGAACTGCCTGCTGGCCGACCTACAACACAAAGCTACGAAACACGATACTCATGACATCAGAGACACCGACCTCCGCCCTGCAGAAGATGCTGACGGACAACCAGTCCTTCGCTGAAGAACTGCCTCCCGGACAACTCGACAGCATCCAATACGAGCAGAATCCCTACATCACGGTCCTCACCTGCTGTGACTCCCGCGTGCGTATCCGCGCCTTCCTGGCTGACCCGCACCCGACTGATAACGTCTTCGTGATTCGCAACGTGGGGAACCAGCTTGCCGTGACCAGTGGCTCGGTCGACTACGGCGTACGCCACCTGAAAACGCCTCTGCTGCTCATTCTCGGGCACACCCGTTGCGGCGCAATCAAAGCCGCGAGCACGGACTACCGAAAGCTCTCACTCCACCTCGTGCAGGAGCTGAATGGCCTGCACATTCCAGTGCGCGACATCGACCCGGAGGGCGACGACGAGATGGAGTGGCTGAAGGCCGTCGAGCGCAATGTCCACTACCAGATGGACCTCGCAATCCAGCGATACGCAGCGGATATTGCAGCCGGTACGCTGGCCATCGTTGGCTGTGTTTACGACTTCGCTAACCTCTACAAAAAGGGCGTTGGCCGCACGGTGCTGCTCAACGTCAACGGCGAATCCAACCCGGACGTCTTCATGAAGTCCGAGCCCATGGTCTCAATCCCCCAAGAGCTAGTTCAATCGGTGCTGCCTAAATGAGCAACCCGCCCAACGCTTTCAAACGCATGCCTTAACTGGCATGCGTTTTTTTTGCTCCCTAAGCGGGTAGCCACTCTTTACGGCCGCCGACCCACACATTGTAGGCGAAAGGCTTGTTGTTCTTGGATGGCACGACGGAGACCGTGGCGCCGCTGGCCGCCGCCAAAGCGAGGCCGCCAGCAATGTCCCAGAGGCGAATCGTGTCCTCGGTGTAGACATCCATCCGGCCAATGGCCACATAGGTCAACGCCAACGCAGCGCTGCCGATCATGCGTATTTTCTGAAAGCTCTGGACGTCCTTGATGAAGCCGCGAAGCGCGGTGTCGCCGTAATCCCGGCCATGCGGGAAGCCCGTGCAAAGCACCGCATGCTGCTTTTCTTCGGGCCACCATGGTGTCAGCGGTTTACCGTTACAGGTGAGGCCCCAACCGGCGGCGCCAGCAAAAAGCTCATCCGCATTGAAATCATAGACCACGCCCACAACCGGCTTCATGCCACGCATCAGGCCAATGGAGACACAACAGGCTGGCAGCCCCCGCAAGTAGTTATAGGTGCCGTCCAACGGATCAACGACCCAGTAAAGCTTATCCTGTGAAGGCAGGCTTTCGTCCCCCCCCTGCTCTTCGCCAATGATCGGTAAGCCGGTTGCCTCGGAGAGCATCTGGCGAATGAGCTTCTCGGACTCGACATCGGCCTTGAGCTTAACGTCTTTGGCGTCCTGGAAATTGACGGACCGCAGGTCGGCGCCTTCGGCCAGAATGGCTCCAGCGGCGCGGGCGGCTTCAGTGGCGATTTTGAGATAATCGGGCTGTTCGGGCATGTCCGCGGAGTTTGGGGAATGCCTCGCCGTGGGCAACGTAAATTAATCAGGACTCAGGTGAGCAGATAGTTTTAACCACGGAGAGCACGGAGGGACGGTGTTCGTAATGTGCTCCCAACCTCCGTGCTCTCCGAGGTTGAATATCCGCATCCTGCACGAATGCCTCACGCGTGCTGATTTTAGCTATAAGTTCCGCAACTGGTTCGACGTCACCGCATTGTAATGAAAAAAGTTGCCGATTATGCGTGAGTTTGGCGCGAGGTTGGCTTTAATCATGAGCCTGCATGGACGTCGAGATACTTTCACGAATCCAATTCGCCTTCACGATTGCTTTCCACTACATTTACCCGCCGCTGAGCATCGGCATTGGGTTGCAGTTGGTATTGATGCAGGCCTTTTGGCTTAAAACACGCAACCCGCTCTACCATAACATGGCGCGCTACTGGACGCGCGTCTTCGGACTCACCTTCGCCATCGGCGTCGCCACCGGCATCGTGATGGAGTTTGAGTTCGGCACGAACTGGGCCACCTACTCGCGATTCGTAGGGGACATCTTTGGCAGTCCACTCGCCATTGAGGGTATTTACGCGTTCTTCCTGGAGTCTGGTTTTCTGGCGATCCTGTTGTTTGGCTGGGACAAAGTCGGGCCGAAAACGCACTTTTTCGCCACCTGCATGGTCTGCCTCGGCGCTCACTTTTCTGCCGTTTGGATTCTCGTCGCCAACTCCTGGATGCAGACTCCCGCTGGCTTCCACCTGGCCAAAAAAGTCAAGGAAACCGCCGACGGCGTGCAGCACTCTTTTAACGCCGACTTGGGCGACGTAGCCTACACCATCAAGGAAGTGCCTCTGCCCGAAGGCTACATCGTCAAGGAAGAGGACCTGACGTCCATTCGCGCGGTGATTGATAACTTCTGGGACATGGTCATGAACCCCTCGACTCTTGATCGCCTCGCGCACACCATTATTGGTTGCTGGCTGGCTGGCGCATTTCTGGTCGTGAGCATCAGTGCGTATTACCTGATCAAGAAGCGCCACGTTAAATTTGCCAAAACCTCGTTGAAGTTCGGACTCGCCGTCGGTTGTTTTGCGTCACTGCTGCAACTCGTGAGCGCCGACTCCACCGCCCGAGGCGTCGCGGATAATCAACCCGTCAAGCTGGCGGCCATTGAGGGTCTACAGGAGTCGACCACCGAAGCGCCGCTGGGCATTGTCGGCTGGGTCACCTGGAATAAGGATGCGGACGGAAACATCATTGGCGTCAACGAAAACTCCATCAAGATAAAGGGCCTGCTCAGCATCCTGGTGGACGGCGATTTCCTCCACCCGGTCGAAGCCAGCAAAACCATGGTCAAAGGCCTTGAGGACCTGCCCAGTGATGAATTTATCCTGGCGCGACACCCTGGCGCTTCCCCCGAAGAGATCAAAAAGATCCGGCCCGAATATTGGCCAAATGTGCCCGTCGTTTTCCAAACTTACCACCTGATGATCGCCATGGGCATGGGCCTGATCGGCGTTTCTGTGCTCGGCTGCCTATTATGGAAAACCGGTCATCTCTGGAAGACCGACATTAAGTGGGTGCAGTGGTTCTTGTGGATTTTGGTGTTCTCAGTGTTCATGCCGCAAATAGCCAATCAAGCTGGTTGGTTTACCGCCGAAATGGGACGCCAACCGTGGATCGTTTACAACATCCTCCAAACCAGCGATGGGCTTTCCAAAGCCGTCGTCGCCCGACAGGTTTTGAGTTCGCTGATCATGTTCGCCTTTGTCTACACGCTGCTGTTCCTGGTGTTCATCTACACGCTGACGAAGAAGATCCAACACGGTCCGAAGGATGACGAGTCGATCCAAATCCTGCCGGAAAAATGGCGCCCGATGGCGCTCAAGGGCGGTCGCCAAACCGCCCCCACCGACGCCGACAACCCGAACGCCTAACCGGAGACTGCTGCTATGGATTTAAATACTATCTGGTTCATTCTGGTCGGCGTGCTCTTCACCGGCTACGTGATGCTTGACGGCTTCGATCTCGGCGTGGGCATCCTGCACCTTTTCGATAAGGACGACACCAACCGCCGCATCCACCTAAACGCCATTGGCCCAGTCTGGGACGGAAATGAAGTTTGGCTCGTCACGGGGGGTGGAGCGCTCTTTGCCGCGTTCCCTGAAGTTTACGCCACCGCGTTTTCCGGCTTTTATGACGCGTTCATGTTGCTGCTCTGCGCATTGATTTTTCGTGCGGTCGCCATCGAATTCCGCAGTAAGGAGCCTTATAAGCTCTGGCGCAAAAGCTGGGACATCGCTTTCGCGGGCGGCAGTTTCCTGTCGGCGTTTTTAATCGGCGTCGCCATGGGTAACATCACTTGGGGCATTCCGCTGGACAAACATCATGAATACACCGGCACCTTCCTGACGCTGATTCATCCCTACTCACTCTTCCTCGGGGTGACGACCGTCGCACTGTTCGCCATGCACGGGAACATTTACCTGATCCTTAAGACCGAGGGTGAGCTCCAAGCCAAGCTCCGCCGCTGGATCAAAATCACCATCCCAATCTACGTGGTGTGCTTTCTGATTTTCAACTTTTGGACGATCTACGCCTGCCCACACATTCAACACGCCATCGTGGGCCGCATCCCGGTATTAACCGTCATCGCCTTGTTGGCAGTGTTAGCCGTGGGGGCCATTCCGCGCGAAATTCACAAAGGGCGCGAAGGGCGGGCGTTCATTTTCTCCTGCGCACAAATGGCGTTTCTCATGATGCTCTTCGGCGCGAGCGTCTACCCCAACATGATTTTCTCCAACCCCGAAATCGCCAACAGCCTAAATATTTACAACGGCTCGTCGACCCAACAAACACTCGGCTTCATGCTGTGGGTGGCGATCATTGGCGTGCCGATCGTGCTGACTTACACGGGCTGCGTTTATTATATATTCCGGGGTAAGGTAAAGTTGACTGAAGAAAGCTATTAGATGGCATGCGGCTAGCTTAGTGCTCGCAATGAATCTTTTTCATACTCACAATCCGTTTACACCGACGCGATAACCTGCTACGACAAACCTCACAATATGGATTTAAGCGCCTATCAAACTGACGGCTTCTTCGACGAAATGTTTAGCGCCCCTGGCGTCGTCCGGCCCCACTACCAAAAAGTGATGGAGCGGCTGGAGTCGCTCAATCTCCAGGACTTTGAGCAAAAGCAGCAGGCGGTAGACCTCCTCTTTCTGCGCGCCGGGGTGACGTTTACAGTCTACTCGGACAATCAAGGAACAGAACGTATTTTCCCGTTTGACCTGATGCCGCGCATCATACCGCAGGATGAATGGGAGTTCCTCGAACGTGGGCTCAAGCAGCGCATCGTCGCGCTGAACATGTTCCTGCACGATATTTACCACGATCAGAAGATCCTGAAGGACGGCGTCATCCCCCCGTCTTACGTGTTGTCGGCGAAACACTTCCGCCGCGAGTTCGTCGGCTCGGATGTGCCGAAAGATATTTATATCCACATTTGCGGTTCGGACCTGATCCGCGACAAGGACGGCCGCTACCTTGTGCTTGAAGACAACGGTCGCTGCCCTTCCGGCGTTTCTTATGTGTTGGAAAATCGCCAAGCCATGCGCCGCGCGTTCCCACACCTCTTCCCAACGGCGGGCGTCCGCCCCGTGGAGAATTACGCTGAAAAACTGCTCAAGATGCTGCGCAACATCGCGCCGCGCGGGCAGGACAATCCCACGGTCTGCGTGCTGACGCCCGGGGTTTACAACAGCGCTTATTTCGAACACTGCTTCCTGGCGCGCCAGATGGGGGTCGAGATCGTGGAAGGCCGCGACTTGCTCGTCCGCGACTTCAAAGTCTACATGCGCACAACCAAGGGCCTGCAGCAAGTCGACGTGCTTTACCGCCGCATCGACGACGACTTTATCGACCCGAGTGTCTTCCGACCAGACTCGATGCTCGGCGTCCCGGGCCTCGTCAACGCCGTCCGCGCAGGCAACGTCGCCCTGGCCAACTCCATTGGCACCGGCGTCGCCGACGACAAGGTCATGTATTACTTCGTGCCGAAGATGATCAAGTATTACCTCGGCGAAGACCCGATCCTCGACCAGGTCGAGACCTACCTTGCCTCCGAGGAGAAGGACAAAAAGCATATTTTGGCGAACCTCGACAAGCTCGTGGTCAAATCCGCCAACGAAGCTGGCGGCTACGGCATGCTCATGGGCCCGTGGGCTGAAAAGGAAGAGATCGAGCGCTTCCGTGTGGAGATCGAGCGCAACCCGCGCAACTTCATCGCGCAGTCGCCGATTTCGCTTTCTCGCCACCCCACCTGGACACCGGAAACCGAGCAATTCGAAGGACGCCACATCGACTTCCGCCCCTACATTCTTTACAGTGGCCCGGACGATATCTCGATCATCCCCGGCGGCCTGACCCGCGTGGCGCTCAAACGCGGTTCGCTCGTGGTTAACTCCTCCCAAGGCGGCGGCTCCAAAGACACCTGGGTCCTTTATGGCAATGAATGATTAAAAAGTTCGAAGGTTTGCATGTAGGAAAGTTTGAAAGTGAGTAACGAGTAAAACGATCGCCCAAGCATCAACCTTCGAACCTTCAACATACAAACTTTCGAACCTACCTATACATGCTTTCCCGCGTCGCAGATTCCATTTACTGGCTGGCCCGTTACATCGAGCGCGCCGACAACCTCGCCCGCCTGGTCGAAGTCAACCTGCAGCTCTTGCTCGACTTTCAGGACCTCGACAACGTGAAACTGAAAGAGCACTGGGATCCCGTGATCCGCTCGACCGGTGACGAAGAGCAGTTCTACGAGCTCTATGACGAGGCCAACAGCCAAACCGTCACGGAGTTTCTCACCTTCAATACGGACAACCCGAGCTCCGTCATCAGTTGCATCGCCGGCGCCCGCGAAAATGCCCGCATGGTGCGCGACCAGATATCCAGCGAACTCTGGGAAACAATCAACAACCTGCACCTCTTCCTCAAGTCCAACGACGCCAAGCAGGTCTGGGAGAGCGGCGCTTACGAATTCTACGACCGCATTAAGGACCAATCTCTCCGCTTTCAGGGGCTCTCCGCCGCCACGCTCCCGCGTGACGAATGCTACGACTTCATGCAGTTTGGCCGCTTCATCGAGCGCGCTGACAAAGCCACCCGCATGCTCGACATCAAATACCACATTCTGCTGCCCAGCCTGCAGGATGTCGGCGGCGCCGTGGACACCGCACAGTGGGTCGCCCTGCTCCGAGCCGCCTCGGCCTACGACGCCTACCACGCGCAATACCTGGCCAACATCGATCCGGCTAACGTCGCGGAATTCCTGATTTTCTCCAATACCTTCCCCCGCTCAATCCGCTACTGCATGCACCAGCTCAACTCGCGCCTGCACAATATTTCGGGTTGCCCAATCGGCAACTACTCCAACGAAGCGGAAAAGCTCGCGGGCAAGCTTTTAAGCGATCTCACCTTCTCCAGCGTGCAGGATGTCATCAACTACGGCATGCACGAGTGGCTCGATGGCTGCCAAGAACGCCTCAACGAAATCGGAGCGGCAACTTACCAGACCTACATGTTCCAAAAGCCGATCGACCTCGCAGAGGAAATTCAACAGCAGCAGCAGCAACAACAACAACAGTAACTGCGCCCCTGGACCGTTGGGTTTACCCATTGCCAAATGCCAATCGAACGGTTTTAGGTCGCAAGAACGGGAACCAACCATATCCCGAGTGGTCTAAATTCTGCATGATTCGTTCCACTGCACTGTCCATCATGCTGTCTCTCTCATCCGCTTCGGCAGAGGATATTATCCTTTCCGAATCGGCACGCGACGAAATCGTGAGTCAGTTTCAGATTGAAGCAGATTACTACCGTAGCAAGGCCGCTGCGCTCATGCAAAAGTATGAGCCGCCGGCCAGTGAGGAAGTTGCCGTTAACCGTGTGGTGCTAGACGTATTAAAAATCCGCGCCGATCAGGAGGCCTCATACCTCGGTCGCCTACAGAAGGCCGATGAACTTGACCAAGCGGCAATTGGCGTAAGCGAGCTTTACCTGGCGCACATCCAGCGCGAAATCTCACGCTTGGAGCGCAGCGTGTAGCGCTTCTGCGGAGTGTGTGCCAACGCGAACAGTTTGGCTAAAGCTTTAGCTTGCCATTCTCCGCTGTAGATTATCCTTTAGCGGGCTAGGTAACGACCCGCATGTTGTTGAATATTCTCCATCGGACGACCTATCGTTACGCGCGACCCGCCCGGGAAAGCTTTAACGAGGTGCGTCTTCAGCCCATTGATCAAACCGGTCAGCGGCGTTTGTCCTTTTCGCTGACCAGTAACCCACGCAGCGCACAACGCAGTTATCTGGACCTCTATAAAAATTACGTCCACATCCTGGAGTTGCCGACGCCCCACACGGAGCTTACCATTGAAGCGCGCTCTGAAGTCGAAACCGCGCCAACGCCACTCCCCCTCCCAGCCGATCCAGCGAGCCTGGGCGACCCGATGCTGGCGTTTGAGCTCCATGATTTCCTGATGGATACGCAGTTCGTTTCGCTATCCCCCGAGCTCTGGCGCTGTGCGGTAGACTGCCTCCCAAATGGCGTTAGCGAGATCTGGACCGACGTGAATACGCTGAGCGATTGGGTATTTGCCAATTTTGAATACGCGCCCGGCGCAACCCACGCCCACACCACCGTCAATGAGACACTGGCTGACCGCCGTGGCGTATGCCAGGACTTTGCCCACATTCTCCTCGGTCTGTGCCGGAGCCATGGCATCCCTGCGCGTTATGTAAGCGGCTATTTCTTTAATGAACAGTTCGATGAAGCCATCGGCGGCAGTGAAGCCTCCCACGCCTGGGTGGAAATTTATCTGCCGCAACAAGGCTGGTTTGGCATCGACCCAACCCACCGTCGCCCAGTTGACGAGCGTTACGTGAGCATCGCCGTTGGCCGCGACTATGCGGACATCCGCCCGATCAGCGGCGCTTACCGCGGCGCCCCCGAACGCGAGATGGACGTGCATGTCCGCGTAACCCAAAAGACGCCCAATGAAACTGCGATTTAGACGAAATCTGAAAAAGCTGGGCACGACCGGCCCAGGTGGTCTCTTCCGGCTCAGTAAAGACAAGAGCAGAACCCGCGCTCACCTGACGCTCCACATCGACCCGGTGCGACTGCTCGTCCTGCTTGGCATACTGGCGATCATTGGCTACATTGGCGCCGTGATTGCCGCCTATTCCATTCGCAGCAAGCGGCCACACAATCAGATAACACTGATGGATATTGCCCTGCCCTGGAATTGGTCGGGCCTCGATGAAAAAGCGGGCGAAACGAACCTCGCTCACGGTAAGGCCTTGTTCGAAGAGCAAGACTACAAAAACGCTCTTTACCTGCTGCGCAACGGTCTCAAGCGCAAACCGGACGACCTCGAAGCTCGCCTGATGCTCGCCCAGCTAAACCACGCGATTGGCGCTTCCGAAGACGCCACCAACATTCTGGATATCGGCTTGAATTACGGCTACCCGGATGACCCCAAGTATACGCAACTGCTGCTTGTGCTGCTCGCGCTGCGTGAAGACTTTGAGTCCATCAGCTCCGTGTCGCGCAAACTCCGGGCATTTCCTGAAGTGAAGGAAGATCCCGAGCTCTGGGAGAAACTCGCCGATATCGAACTCAACGCCTTAAAGAAGATGCGGAATTTTGAGCAGCTCCTCATCTACGCGCAAGATATGCGCAAGATTGATCCCGATGAATCCCGCTACGTAGATCTGGAGCTTCTCTCTAAAATCAAGCTTGGCTTTATCGATGAGACGCTCGCTGAAATGGACGAGTTATCACTCGCCCGAAAACACTCTCCACAATATCGCTACCTCGAGGCGATGATCGCCCTGCAGACGGATGACGCTGAAGCCCTCGAAGACCACATTGACGCGATCATGCGTTGGCCCACCAAACCTTATCCACTTCAGGCGCAGACTGTGCTGGAGCTTGATTACGCCAACCTGCCCGAACAGCGAGACCAACGAATTGACCAATACCTGAAGCAGTATTCGCACGCCTCCCCCCCGCTGATCATGGGCCTGCGCTTGTTTTATCAATTCCTGACCGTGGAAGAAGTCGATGCGCTGCTCGAGCAAATCGCCAGTCTGTCGCCAGATGATGATAGCAGCCTCCAGCTCATCGCCATTCAATCCCGCGTGCTCGCCGGTCGCTACACAGAAGCTCGGCGCTTGTATGACGCCTGGCTCAGCGAAGCCAGTGAAGAGCAAACCGCTCGTTTACAGTGGCTTGGACAACTGTTAATCACTCTGGAGGAGAAACGTCAGGATGATCGAGTAGCCTTGTGGGAAACGATGCACCAACGTCACGCCAACGACGCCTATCAATTGGCAGTCCAAGCCCTGATGGCGGCGGACGACTTTGAAACTGCAGAACGCATTGCTGAAAACGGCTTACAATTCTACCCACACGATCTCGAGCTAGCTGAAATGCGTCGTGAAGCCCTCGCACAACGTTAGGGAGTGTTTCAAAATTAAAAAATCACACCGCATTGAACGCCTACCACGACGGCGTTGTCGATCGTGTGAAAGCCGCTCGGCGTGAGAATGATCTGCAAGTCCGGCTGGATGCTGAACCATTCAGTAACCTGCACAAGGTAAGTTAATTCAATATTGGTTTCCTTGTTTTGGCCAACTAACTGATCGCTAAAATAGACGACACTGCCGCCAACCGCCAAGGCGTCATCTGGTCGTCCAGGGATAAGCCCTTCGTAAACGAATCCCAGGGAATAAAACCAGGGCGCTGACGCCACGCTTTGCGGTCCCGTCCAGCTTGCCAGCGCCCAGCCCGTCAGGCCGACGCCATCGGGCGTATCTCCTGGGATCAATTGCTGTTCGAGTATGACCCAAGCCGCCGCAACGCCATCCTTAGTCAATGCTCCGGGCTGTGGCGCAAGGCGCGGCATTGCAGCGGTGTCATAGTAGCCGCCAATTTGAATACTGCCCCTTAAAGGCGTTTCATCAAACAGCGCCGCCTTCCAGCTGTATTCGACCTCTCCCATGAAAAGCGTTCCCTCTGCTGAGTCGAAATCGAAGTCGACTCCCGCCTTGCTCGAATCCGTGATCGTGGATTTGGATGCATTGGCGGCGCCGAGGGAGAACTGCCACTGATCCGTCGCTTGCCAAGCCCCGGTGGCCATCCAAACAGCTCCGGGAAAGCCTGAAAAATTCGGATCAGCCGCACTTAAATTCCACGGATTGTCATTAAACGCCAGGCTCACAAAGTAGTCCCACAATGGACTCGCCGCATAATATGCTTCCGGCGTCAAGCGACCAGCATACGCCTCAAAGGAATCCGTTTCGTAGCTCAAGTACAAGTGCGCCAATCCGATATCGACGTCCCCACTGAACAGTGTAGAGGGGTTGACGGCATTGCCAATGTCAGTCGCTAAATTACGCCCCTCAGCATTATAGCCCAAGACGGTGAATCCCCATCCTGTCAATGCCGGCTCCTCCAGCATCGTTGCGAAATCCAAAGAAACGCCGATCGAGCCCAGGGTCGAGTAGCGCACTTTCTGACTCAGGCCACCCGTTGGATTGCCCAACACATCCACGTAATAATTACCGATAAAAGTGATGCCCGTTTGCTGGGCAAAATCATCACGCCAGCCACCGTAATCGAACAAGTAAGGACCAGCCACCCAAGTGTTGACTGATAGAGAGTCCTCATCCGTCGCCGACTCCTTGTCGGTTTTTGCATTGGCAAGCGACGCCAACATGACCATGCTCGCTAACAACCAACCGTAACGAAAGTTTATGGTTATCTTTTGGTTACGACTGAATCCGGCATTGCCCTCCATCCTGTAAACACCCTACTATTGCACCATGAAAAAGGTCAAGCACCTCGAATCACATAACGAACCTCTTCACTTTACTTACGCCGACCGTCACATGGATGAGACGGTCTCCAAATACGAGATTCCGGAGTCCGGAATGGATGCACGGGTTGCCTATCAGGTCATCAAGGATGAGCTAAACCTCGATGGCAATCCCGCACTCAATCTCGCCAGTTTCGTCACGACCTGGATGGAGCCCGAAGCCGATGAGCTACTAAAATTTTCGGCCAACAAGAACCTCGTTGACCAGGATGAGTATCCGCAAACCGAGGAGATTCACCAGCGCGTCGTCAGCATGATGGGCCGCATGCTCAATGCCCCCAAGGATTGCGATCCCGTTGGCACCTGCACTGTCGGCTCGTCCGAGGCCATCATGCTCGGATTGCTCGCCCACAAGTGGAGCTGGAAAAAGCGTCGCCAAGCCGCTGGCCTTTCCACCGACAAGCCCAACGTGGTCTTCTCCGCCGACGTCCATACGTGCTGGGAAAAGTTTGCTCTCTATTTCGATGTGGAAATGCGTGTCGTGCCCCTCAAGAAGGATCAGTTCTACATGACCGCAGACCAACTGGATGGCTTCGTCGACGAAAACACCGTCGCCGTCGGCTGCGTCATTGGCACGACCTTCACGGGGCAACTAGACGACGTGCGCGGCATCAACGCCTACCTCAAGAAGCTCAAGGAAGAAAAAGGCTGGGATATTCCGATTCACTGCGACGGCGCTAGCGGCGGCTTCGTGGCGCCATTTGTTTACCCGGAGGTTGAATGGGATTTCCGCCTTGAGCACGTAAAATCAGTCAACATTTCGAACCACAAGTTTGGTCTCGTTTACCCGGGCATCGGCACAGTCGTCTTCCGCGACCGCAGCGACCTGCCGGAAGAACTGGTTTTCAATATCACCTACCTGGGCGGCAACATGCCCAACTACAGCCTCAACTTTTCCCGCGCCTCCTCAATGGTGCTGCTTCAGTATTACAACTTCCTGCGCCTCGGCAAGGACGGCTACCGTCGCATCATGAAGAACATCATGGACAACGCGCAGTATCTGGAGGAAAAGCTGCTCGAACTGGAAGTTTTCGAGCTCCTCAATGAATCAAAATACCTGCCCACCGTCACCGTGCGCCTGAAAGATCACGACGCAGACAATAAAATCATTTATCTGCTCAGCGATCTTCTCCGACAGTATGGCTGGATCGTCCCCGCCTACTCCCTGCCGGCCGAAGCCGACAGCGTTCATGTGCTGCGCATGGTGGTAAAGGAAAACTTCTCGCGCGACATGGCTGAGAAATTCGCCACCGACATGAAACTCTGCATCGACAAACTCAACGAAGACGCTGTCGACTACGAGAAACTGACTGAAGAATCCCGCACCAAAGGTCGCATCTGCTAAGCAGTGTCACGCGAGACGAAAAACTCATTAAAAAAAGCCCTGCGTTGCGGGGCTTTTTTGATGGGTGTGAAGTTAGAATACCTTACAGCGGGGGACGGGGGCTAGCCCTTTAGCTTTTTCTCAAGCATACGTAGTTCTTCGGTGCGCTGTTCGAGTTCAGTTTCTTCCTCTTGCTGAGCCATCATTTTTTCAAACAGCGCCGCCTCGGATTCCTCAATAAACGCCTCACGCTCTTTCAGTTGCTCCTTGGCTTCCTGCAGGGCTTGTTCACGCTGCTCCAAGGTCTCGCGCAAGTGCTCAAGCGCTTGTCGCTCTTCTTCGGAAATTGATCCACTACTCGATTCATCGGAACCAGCTTCGGCTTTTGCCTTCTGAAATTCGCTCATCTTAGCCGCGAGCATTTCCTGCTTAACCTTGAGCAGGGCTTCGCCCTCCCAGATATCACGCTCACGCTCGGCGAGCTTGGCTTCATAGTCTGCGGCATTGCGCTCACGCTCCAGCAAATCAGCCTCCAGCTTACGCAGGCTTTTCTCCAGAGAATCAATTTCTGCTTTGGCCATGTGATCATGCTCATCAAATGGCGCACGGGTGCGGCGCATGATGAGATCAATCGTTTCCTTAGATTTGAGCGAAGCTTCTGCGGCCTGTTGCAGTTTAGGCCGTAAACTGATGACTCTCTTATTCTGCGGTGGTTTTGGTGCAGTCATGCCTTCACGGCCTATTATTTACGGCCAAACAGGCGAGCAAAGAAGCCGCCTTTCTTTCCAGTTTCCATCGCTGGCAAGTCCGCCACAGCATTTTCTTTAAGATATCGTGTCGTAATGTGTGCGCAGATACATTCACGCTCTGGCTCGTCGACAACCATAAAGACACGCTCCATTGTCTTGCCGCCTTTAATCTCAATCGCCAGTTGCTTGTATTGCTCCGGGAAGTAATCGCAGATTTCCTTCAGCTTACTCTGCAGGATATCTTCCAGTTGAATGACTTGATCTTTATTCAGTCGGGCTTTGCTTTCCTGCGAGTCGGTCATATTGCCATAGCCAAACTTCTTCAGCAAAGAGCACTTTTCAACGTCGCTCAGTTGGTTGAGCAGCAGGCCGATGCACTCAGGGAGGTGTAGGCCGAAGCTACCCGGGCGAAATGGGATAAACTTAGCCAACGTCTGCTGATCTTCCGTGGTCAGTGCGTTGAGCAAGCCCCGGAAGTCACCGCCGATAACGATGTTTTGCGCCATATTTTGCGCAAAATGACCAAAATCCTTCAGCGTCTTAATGTCTTCGTTTTGACAGAAAGACAACGTATCAGCGGACAAACCACTGAGCGTCATTGGGAAATCCTGAGGGATCTTCAGGCGATTGATGTTCTTTTCGAGCGTGCGGTCCACTGTAGCGTGCGCATCAACGGTCGCCACCATATCGCCGAAGGGATCATCGAACGCCTGGGTTTCACGCAAGATGTGGATCAGCAGATCGATGCGTCCTGGCTGATCCGCCAAGCCTGGCAACTCCTGCAGTTCTTCCCAGGTAAAATCAATGTACTTGGACGGTGTTTCGCTAGAGCCCTTGATCGGCCACTCCTCAATTTCCAAATTTTGGGACAGACTAAGCAAATTTGTGTCCACCATCAGTGACGTGGCGAACGCAAGACGAATTTCGTCCCAGTCATCCTTGTTGTATCGAAGCGTTGGCGATTCTTCAGACATGTTCTCCTAACTATCCCGTCTAATATAACTTTTGCAAATGATTACCAAGAAATAGCGTGACGGTCAATCTCCGCTGCAAGGCGCGCATAGTCCTTAACCACGCTATCTTCTTCCTGAGCAGCCTGCCCCACCAAGCTGACCGGGAGTCCCAATGTCACCGCACGACGCACAACCGTGGCGTCCCGGATCATGGATTCAAAGATTTTGGCATCCTGCGAAACGCGGCGCTGGTTGCGGAACTGGTTCATACGCAACTGCATACGCATCTTGGGAACCTCGATGTCAACGTTGGCTTTGATCGAGTTAAAGATAATGCCACGGACTGCTGCTGGCGGCGCCATACCAGAGGTGCGGAAGCTCGCAGCACGCTTGTGAAAAAGTAGTAATTTTTCTACAAGCAGCGTAAAGCCGATCAAACTGAGGGCATCCGGGTTGGATGGAACATAGATTTCCGAGCTGGTGAAGACACCGCACTGGGAGGCGTTGAGGATGTTCGGCGGACAGTCAAAAACCACGTAATCGTAGTCATCCTCAATCTCTGTCAGTTGATCGTGAACGATCTTATAGTGAGGCTGTTGTGGATCGCCCTTGTACTCATTTTCCAGATCAACGAGATTGAAAGTGGTGGGCACAATATCGAGCCCCGGCAGCACTTTTTCGCCGGTTTTGCTCTGAACGACGTCCTTCACGACTATTTCGTTAATTCTGGACGTGCCTGGCTCAAAAATTGAGTAAACGGACCCGGCGCCATTGATGTTGAGCTTGTTCCAACGATCTAAGCGCATCAGCCAGATGCTGGCGTTAGACTGCGTATCAAAATCGAACAGCAGCACTCGCTTACCCTTGTGCGCCAAACAGGCGGCAGTATTGACGATGAGCGAGGTTTTGCCCACGCCGCCTTTATAGTTTAGGAAACAGATTTTACGTGGCATAGAAAAGAGAGGTGTTACGGGTGATTCGCAATCGAAATGACTCAGAACGTTGAATGCAAGCTTTTCACCGTCAAAATACTAGATATCTGGCGACCAAAGTCCGCGCCGTTGCAAGTGCCTCTTATCGACACATTGCAGATCAAGTCAAGCCGGAGGTTGCCACGAACCTGACCGACCCCACTTTTTAGTGTAATTTTTATACGAAAAGTCTGGCGTTAGCAGTGATTGGTAAGCTTAAAGCTATATAGACCATCACCAAGTGGTCACGTCATCACCGTTCAATCCGCCAATTTAGGGTTGAATTTAGTATATAACCTACTTAATGTTCATTAATCAGCGTAAAAGAACGCCTGTGAAACCCTTTAAAATAGCGGGCGTCGTTCACAATAATCTCTACAGGAATCAGATATGAGAAAGTTCAAGGTTGTTACCCGCATCACCAATTACGTCTGGGCGGAATCCCCGGAAGATGCGCGGAAGTTCCACGAGGACCTAATTCGTAAAGGTAAAGTCACCCTCGAAAAGGACGGTGAAACGACCGTTAAATTTTCCCGGGCTCTAGGGGTCCAGTTTCTGGAAGCGCCTGAAGATATTTCAAAGTCCCGCGATCCGATCGAAAAGCCACGCCCGCTGGACTGGCTGGAAATCGAGCAGGACGGCATGTCCCTGATCGCTCTCGTCACCAAACTTTCCAAGCGCCGTGTTTACTATTACGAAGCGCTCACCCAGACCCAGCGTTCGATCGACCGTGACGCTTGGGCCAAGTGGGCCGGCAGCCACAAAGTGCACCCGAGCTATCAGGAAAAGTTGCCGCCGTTCATCATCCATGAGTGCGTGCGCATCCACCGTGAAAAGGGTCTCATTTCCGACCACGGCGGCACCCCGGACTCATCCGTCATCCTCGCCACGCTCGAAAAGTACGGCTACGAGCCAGACGACTACGAGTTGCAGAACGGCTACTGGGCGGAAAACATTCTCGATAAGGAGCTGAACAATTACATTCTGGAAACTTCCAGCAAGGCTGGTCCTGCCGCCCCAGGCGATGAAGTTGACGAATGGGACATTCAACTCGGGGACGATCTTCCAACCTTGGACGAACTATCCAAGTAGAGCGCTCCCGCCATCCATTTCAAAACCCGGCGCTCCTGCGTCGGGTTTTTTTATGGACTTGATCCAAGGACTGCGATGAGACCTGCCCCCACAAACGCAGCAAGCCTTTTAAACCTTTTAGCTTCCTTCCATGCACCTACTTCCCACCCGAAAGCTTTCCGCTGCCGCCAACATGGCTGTCGATCAGTTGCTGCTGGAGCACTATCCCGAGCCAGACCAACCGCGCTTTCGCCACTACGAGTGGAGTTGCCAGGCATTTACCTTTGGCCGCACCCAAAAATTCGCCGAGGCCGAGCAACGCCTGCCCGTCCACACCACTTGGCGTGAAGCGCATGACCACTTTGCGGAGAAATTCCAAATCATCCGACGTTCCACCGGAGGCGGTGTCGTTGACCATCGGGACGACTGGACTTACGCGCTCGTGGTTCCCACCTCACACGCACTCGCAAAACTCAAAGCGGGCGAAGCCTATCGCGAAGTGCACAACATCCTCGCTTGGGCTCTCAAGGCGCAAGCGGTCGAAGCGACCCTCTCCCCCTGCCCTTGCACTGACCACGCCACTGACGAATCGCCCGCATTAGCCGCAGCGGTTTGCTTTCAGCGCGCCGAGCCAGGTGATGTCATCGACGATGATGGCGAGAAACTAGCAGGCGCGGCGCAGCGACGCACCCGGGACGGCCTGCTCATGCAGGGCAGCATCCAGCGGGCAACCATCCGCAGCATCAACTGGACGCGATTTGAGGCCGATTTCACGGGCGCACTGGCCGAATGGCTGGGAGGCGCCGCCACCAAGCAGCCATTTCCCAAGTGGAAACAGCAAACGTTGGCCGACCTCATCGCCCATTACGAATCCAAGGACTGGAATCAACGCCGCTAGCCAGCCTCCGGCTGGACCGATTGATTGGCGTAGCACCCAATGCGATGAGCAACATGGCCCGGAAGCCAGGTTGATTATAAATTAGGCAAGCGTGGCGGCGCGCTCGCGGCTGATTTCCCAGCGAAGCGGCTCCCCTGCCACCATGCGATCATATTCCGCAATCATAAACTGAGACATCCGCCGGCATTCGTCAGCCATGGACCCGGCAATGTGCGGCGTGAGCATGACGTTGGGCAGGGTGTAAAATGGCGAATTCTCGACCGGCGGCTCCGGGTGAGTTACATCCAAGATCGCTGTGATATCCGGGCGCTCCTGCAGCACGCTAATCAGCCCTTCTTCATCGACCACTGCGCCACGCGCTGTATTGATAAAGCTCGCATGCGATTTCATTGCGGCAAAATGCTCGCGCTTGAGCATTTTTTCCGTTTCCGGCAACCAGGGAGTGTGGCAGGAGACGACATCAGCCTCCGCAAAGACAGCCTCCAGCGAACAGAGTTTTACGCCCAACTCCTGGGCTTCCTCGGGTGAGAAAAATGGATCATAGGCAATGACCTTCACGTTCAACGAACGCAGGCGCTCCACGACCAAGCGACCGATTTGCCCAAGAGACAGTAGACCTACCGTGCTTTCAAACGCCCCCGGAACAGTTTCCCGGTCAAACGCCCGATAGGACTCCGCCTTCAAATCCTGGCTCAGACGCACTGCGGTCCAAGCCTGTTTCAGGCACAAAATCACTTGAGCAAATGTAAACTCAGCCACCGGATAGGCATTGGCGCCCCAAGCGCTGAACATGCGCACGCCTGAATCCCAAAAAGCCTCGGTGGTAAAGCCCTTTACCGACCCAGCAGCATAAAAGACGGCCTTCAAATTTTTGGCGTTCGCCATAAACTCCGCGTTCAGGCCAGGCATTCCCCAAGTGCCGAAAATATAGTCTGCATCCGCGTAGAGTGCTGGATCCAGGCCAACACCGTAAACGTGTGGCGCCTTGACCACGGACAACCGCTCCTCGAGCATGCTCGTTTCCTTGGGGCCGTATACCACGTCGATGCGATCCGGCTGACCTATGATAACTGCTTTCATCATCTTCATGAATATGGCAAAACAATTTAGATAAGCGAAGCCGTAAATCTTAAGTTCATCAAAGTCACGATTTGGTTTACAGGTATTTCATCAACTAATTGCATAACTTAGGGCGCAAAATATGGCGCACGATCTCAGGGCGGCAATTGAAGCGCGCCGCGACGCCGCTACAACCGACGCCACGCGAAGTATACCCCTCCATGTCTCCTATACGCCAAGCTCCTTTCACGCGCAAACGGGAGCTTCGCGAATGCGTCACCACGGGCAGGCCGCCCGGCAGGCACAACTGACCGCCATGCGTATGCCCGCATAACAGCGCGTCCACCCTACCGCCACTCGCTGCTTCAGGGGCGAGCACCGGAGCGTGCGACAGCAATATAATGGGAGGACGAGTCGGCGCGCAGGCCGCTCGTACGCCAGCCAAGGCCCGGTCCAAATCGTGAGACTGAAAATAATGCGGATCATCAACGCCGACCAGCCAGATCTCGTCATCACCTCGCCGAATCGGCGTCGCCTCGTTGAGCAGCAAACGAATCCCAAGCGCCTCCAAATCTGCCGCCATTTTAATTGAATCATGGTTGCCTAAAACCCCGTAATGCGGCGCGCTTACCGCAGCGGCGATCTGACTGATCTCCTTTTTCGCTACCGGCCACTTATTGTGGCGGAGCATGAAGTCGCCCGTGTCCACACAAAGGTCATAGTCGGCATTTTCCAGTACCCGCAAGATGGCGGGAGTCAATGCCTCCGGGAACAAATCGATGTGCAGATCTGACATTTGCAGAATGCAAAATCCGTCAAAGGCAGGCGGAAGGTTGCGAACTTCCAATTCTCTCGTCACCAGCTCAATGTCGCTGAAATTACGTCGCGCTCGGATCATCAGACCCGTGACTTCTAGCGCTTTAATAATGATGCCATGCAGCCCTCGATTCAATCGCTCGCGGCGGGCAAATTTTTCCAAGTCCGCACCCCTGCGATTTTCACGGGCCCACCGACGCTCGAAAGACGCTTGCCCCATGCGCATAGCCAGTTGTTCCAAGTGACGCTCCAATTCCATTCGCTGTCCGGATGATTTGCCCCCCTCCCCTCCAGGCAATCCAAAACCCCGGGAAATACCAATGACGCGACTTTACACCTGCCAGTGGGCGTGCCAAGGTGCCTCCATGGAAAACTCCCCGCAGGATGAGCATTTTGATTCGATTGAAAGCGCGCTGGCCGATGTCGCCAATGGCGTGCCTGTAATCGTGACCGATGACGAGTCTCGCGAAAACGAGGGCGACCTGGTCCTCGCTGCCGCCAAAGCCACCCCCGAAAACATCAACATGATGATCCGCCATGCGCGCGGCCTCATCTGTGTGCCCACCATCGCCCCGCAATTGCGGCGCCTGGGCATCCAGCGCATGGTGGCTGAAAACCGCGAATCACACGGCACGGACTTTACCGTGAGCGTCGACGCCTCCGAGGGCATCACGACCGGCATCAGCGCCTACGACCGCTGTGCGACCATCAAAATATTGGCCGACCCGAATGCGACATCGGACATGCTCGTGGCGCCAGGTCACGTGTTCCCGCTGCAGGCGCGCCCGGGAGGGGTGCTCCAGCGCGCAGGCCATACTGAGGCCGCTGTCGACTTGGCCCAACTCGCGGGCCTGCACCCCAGCGGCGTCATTTGCGAAATCCTCAATGAAGATGGCTCCCTCGCCCGTGTGCCGGACCTCGTAAAGTTCAAGCAGGAGCACGGCCTGAAAATGGTTTCCATCGCTCAGCTCATCCACTACCGCCATCAACGCGATAAACTCGTCGAATGCGTGGCGAAAACAACTTTTGACAGCGAATACGGCGTCTTCGACCTGCATGTATTCCGCAGCTTCCTCGATGACCGCCAGCACATCGCGCTTTCCCTGGGCAACATTGGCCCAGAGCCGACCTTGGTCCGTGTTCACAGCGAAAACCTTTTGGGCGACTTGTTTCGCGGCAAGGGCATGGGCGGGTTCAACTCGCTAAACCAGTCACTTGAGCGCATTGCCCGCGAAGGTCATGGCGTAGTGGTTTACCTGGAGCAGCCCGGCGGCGGCGTGAAGGTGGAATCCGAAGCCGGCAGCTTGGCGGTTCAACGGCGCGGCATGGATTTCCGTGACTATGGGATTGGCGCTCAAATCCTCTCTGGACTCGGCCTCAAGCAGATCCGTCTGCTCTCCTCCAGCGACAAGCCACGCGTGGTCGCGCTCGACGGCTACGACCTGGAAATTGTTGAAATGGTCGGGCTCTAAACGACCAACCCCCTGTGGCCTACCGTCGACGGCGCACGTAAACGATGCCCAAAACCGCAACACCAAGCAACATCGCGTAAGTCGAGGGCTCGGGAACAGGCGTCACAGTCAAGCGCGCAGCGGCCAAGCCGGCCCAACTGCCTGCGCTGGAGTCATTCACGCGGACATCCAACGTGCCAGCCCCACCAACGGTTACCCCGGCGACATTCATGTAGCGCGCGGCATCGTTGCCATCCTCTAGTGCACGGAAAACCACATCCTGAGTGGTGTTGCCCACCCAATAGGCGGCAGACGTGGCCGTGCCGTCTTTTTCCAGCACATTCAGACCAAACCAGGATACGCCGCCATCGAGAGAATACTCATAAAAACCATAAGATCCAGACGTGCTGTTGCGCGACATCCACAAGTCAATATCGACGGTATCCCCCGGCGTCAGATTGCCAAAAGTGATGGTGAAATCCGTGTCCACATTGGTGCTGGTAAAGAAGTAGTCCGCAGCGGCGGCGGTATTGGCTAAAGAGCCATCCGTCGTGACCCACGAAGGGCCGCCTGTGGCATTGTTAAAGGTGTTCGCATTGCCATTGGAGGAGTCCGTCATCGTCCCGGAGTGGTTCAGCGTCAGCCCCATGCCGGTTGAGCCGATTGTATCCGCGATTTGGCTGCCATTCACGCCGCTGGGCGCCGTGTAGGCATTCCACGCGCTAGCGCCGCCAGGGTAACCATTGGAGTTGGCCACGTTGTTAAAATCGATGAGGAAAACATCTGCTTGGGCCGAGACTGACAGTAATGCAACGCTCGCCAGAGAAAGGGTATAGAACTTCATTTGGGGCATATAGAAACACTACTTTTTCCGAGCATCACTGTAAAGTGCATTCAAGGCAAAATTTCGAAGTGGCGCCAGACCCGTCGCGGAGGCTGATTTTCTTATCGCCAAAGCCGCCTCCGATGCCCACTGTCCTTCCCTTGCCCAATTGCCAAAACCATGAGCGAGCACCAAGCACAGTTTGACGACCTGGACGCCAGCGACCTGTATTTTTCCATCATCGCCGCCCGTTACAACGGCGAGCTGATCGATGTGCTCATCCAGCGAGCCGTTCAAACACTGGTCGACCACGGAGCCAACCCGGAGAACATCGACATCAACCGCGTCCCCGGCTCCAACGAGATACCGTACCTGGCCAGCATGCATGGCCTCACCGGACAGTATGACTGCATCATAGGCTTGGGCGTCATCATCAAAGGCGGAACCACGCACGACGAGGTCATCGCTCACTCCACCGCCATTGCGCTGCACTCCGCGGCCATGACCAACGAGACGCCGATCATCAACGGCATCATCACCGCCAACACCGAGGAGCAGGCCATCGACCGCGTCAAAGGCCCCCTCGACCGCGGCGCTGAGTTCGCCCGCGCCGCCATCGAAATGGCCCGCCACAAGCTCGACGTAGTGGAGACCCTCGACGAGCTTGAGGAAGCCGAGTTTCTGGAAGACTACACCAGCAGCGGTGACGATGACGACGATGACGATTTAAAACGACTTTTCCGCAAGAACTAGCTTTTTACGACCATGAGCGACCAGCCCACCAGCAAGCCGCCCAGCGCCCGACGCCAAAACCGCGTCGCCGCAATGCAATTCCTCTACATGTGTGAGTCCAACGACCCACAGGACCTCGGCCAAGCCCTTCGGCTCTTTTTTGAGAACCAGGAGAAGGAGCGCGACTATTATTCGTTTGGCGAAGAGCTCGCCGCCGAAGCCTGGGAAAAGCACGAGGAAGTCGACGCCGTCATCCGCGAATATGCGCACAACTGGTCCTTCGAGCGCATCGCCAAGGTCGACTTGGCCATCCTGCGCTTGGCGTTGTTCGAGCTTAAATACCGCCTCGATATCCCCCCCATCGTCACGATCAACGAGGCCATCGACCTGACCAAGGAGTACTCCGACCCCGAAGCGCGCCGCTTCATCAACGGCATCCTCGACCGCTACAAGGGCACCCTCCAGCGCCCTCTCCGCTCCGCCGCCACGAAATAAGTTTTTGCAGCCATGGCGATGAAATCCTTCCTGAGCCGGTTCAATGAGGGCCTTAAGCGCACGACGCCCACTTTCTACAAGGCCTTTGGCAAGGTGGGCGGCGTTTTCAGCGGCAAGAAACTCGACGAAGACGCCATCGACGAGCTCGAAGAAGCGCTCTACGGAGCGGACTTCGGCGTCGAGACCGCGACTGAGATCATGGACGAGATTCAGGCCGCCTACAAAAAGGACAAGTCCTTGCGCGGTCAGGACGCCGCCGCCATCGGCGCCTCCGTCCTCCGCCGCGTCCTCGATGGCGCCGAACCGCCCGAAAATTTCCTCTCTGGCGCGAGCCCCGAAGTCATTTGCCTGATCGGCGTCAACGGCTCGGGCAAGACGACCACCACCGCCAAGCTCGGCTGGCGCTTTACCGAAAACGGCCAAGGCGTTGTCATCGGGGCATGCGACACCTTCCGCGCCGCCGCCAATGAACAGATTAAATCCTGGGCGGACCGCCTAAACCTCGACTTGATTGCCAGCCACCATGGGGCCGATTCCGCCGCCGTCGCTTTCGACGCTTGGCAGGCCGCCAAAAACCGTGGCCGCGACGTGCTCATTCTCGACACTGCGGGCCGACTCCACACCAAGGGCAACCTGATGGAGGAGTTGAAGAAGATTCGCCGCGTCCTCCAAAAGAACGACGAAACCGCGCCACACCACGCCTGGCTCGTGCTCGACGGCTCCATCGGCTCCAACTCCATCGAGCAAGCGCGCAAATTCCACGAAGCGTTCGGCCTCACCGGCCTCGTCATTACCAAGCTCGACGGCACCAGCCGCGGCGGCGCCCTCGTCGGCATCTACCGCGAGCTCAAGATCCCGATTTACTTCGTGGGCCTTGGCGAGCAAAAGGAAGATCTTCAGCCCTTTAGCGTCGACAACTATGTCAACGCGATCTTCGGCTTGGATTAACTCGTAGCACAGGCATCTCGCCTGCGTGTTACAGTCAGTTGGAATTCGGGACACTGGCGGGACGCCTATGCGACAAATTCTGTTCGCGGGGTTGCTTAAAAGCCCAGCGCGGTTAGGGTTGCATTCATGGCAACTGAATATCCCCGCATCGCAATCGTCACCGGCGCCACATCGGGCATTGGCGAAGCCACCGTTAAGGAGTTCATCGAAGCTGGTTACGCCGTCATCGGCACGGGCCGAACCGCCGCGAAGCTCGAAGCGTTGGAAGCCGAGCTCGGCAGCACGTTTGCCGGGCTGGCAGGCGACGGCGCCGACCCCGCAGTAATTGATGGATTATTCGCCCTGGCGAAAGCCAAGTTTGGCGCCGAACCCGACATTGTGGTGGTCAATGCAGGCCGAGGTCTGGGCGGCTCGGTGAAGGACGCCGACCTGTCTGAGTTTGAAGACATGCTGCGCATCAACGTCACTGGCGCAATTCGCCTCATGCAAACGGCGGCACAGAAAATGGCAGTCGCGCAGCAAGAGCATTTCCCCAAGAAGGCCGCCGACATCGTGGTGATCGGCTCTGTGGTTGGCCGACAGGTGTCGCCGTTTAGCGCAGTCTATGGCGGCTCGAAGTTTGCCATCCACTCAATGGCTGAGGGCCTGCGCCGCGAGGTCGGCCCGCTGGGCGTTCGCGTGACCACTGTCGCGCCGGGTATTGTCATTAGTGGTTTTCAGGATGTCGCCGGCTACAGCGATGAGATGCTGCAAACCTTCGAAAAGAAATTTGCGCCGATGCTTGTGGGCAAAGACATCGCCGAGGCGATCCACCATGTGGTCGCACTGCCGCCACATGTCCACATGAGCGACATCGTGGTCCGTCCCACTCGGCAGGACTACCCTTAAGATCGTTGAGAACGGCCTGCGCAAACCTCGCTTTTCCTTTTGATTCTCGGGCAATCTTGATTACGCTGTGATTCATGCCGATACCGTTATTTCGTTTTCTGCTGATCTCACTGCTGGCTGCCGCCAACGCATTTGGCCAAACCGAGGGGCGCAAGACTGCCGTTTTCGTCAATAACTTGGCGGGCATCGAGCTCGCCGATAAAGCCAATGCGCTGGAGTCGCTGCTAGCAGCGAACCTCAATGGCCAGGGTTTCAACGTAATCAGCCGGCAAGAGGTCGTAAACTCGCTGGAAAGCGCACCGGATATCGAAGACTTGGGCCGAGCGCTGGCGTCCAGTTCCTCCGCCCTGCGCCTCGCACAAACGCTGAATGCGGATTACCTGATCGTCGCCAACCTTGTTTCCTTCGGCCAGCGCAATGTAAAATATAGGGGCTACGACATCGCCACAGCCAACACCACCTATACCCTCCGCGTGTCCTACAGCCTACTGGAAGCCAGCGGGGGGGCGGGTCTCGTCGGCGAAGAAATCTCCGTTTCCGAAACGCTGCGCGATAACGAGAGTATCGAAATCGTCGACACGGACCTGCTCAACGGGCTGCTCACCGAAGCCGCTGCGCTCATTGCTCAAAACGCCCGCGAGGAAGCCCAACTGGGCAACATCCCCGTGGCGCCACAGCCCGCAGCGCCCGTCAGTTTTGCAATCACGCCACGGCTGCAGGATATCGCCATCCCCAACGTGATCATCGACCAAGATAACGTCGTCACTTTGTCTGCGGAGAAATTTCCCATCGAAGCAGTGGGTGTGGATGTGGAGTTGGACGGCATCGTGATCGGCAGCGCCCCTGGCACGCTTGAAGCCCGCCCAGGCCTACACCAACTACGCCTGACCCGTGACGGCTTCGTCAGTTGGGAGCGCAATGTAAATCTCTACGACGGCTTTGTCCTCGTGGCGCAAATGAATTTCTCCGCCGACGGCCTGCAACAATGGCAGGAAATGAGCGCCTTCCTCCAGGATTTACAAAGCGGCCGCGAACTCAGCGACGCCGAAGCCGAGGAAATTCGCGGCAAGGCCGAAGCGCTGCGTCAGAGCGGTTTCCGCGTGGACACCAATCAGGCGCCCAGCTTCATCTACGAGAACAGCCTTTGGGGAAGTCCATTTCCAGTTCCTTATCAAGAAGTCGAATAAAGCGGCTCCACTGCACGTTGAACGGCCATGAAAAAATCATTCCTCACCCTCGCCGCTGTCTTAACGTTAGCCCTCGCCTCCACCTTGTTGGGAAAGGTCACCATTAACCAGCCCGGAGATTCTCCAACGTCCCCCAGCGCCGCAGCAGCAGTGGAAATTGTCCCCACCCGGGTCTCTTGGGAATACGACACTTATGAGGGAGGACGCCCCCTGTCCGAGAGCCAATTGAATGGCTACGGTCAGAAAGGTTGGGAGTTAGTCGGCTTCACCGCAGTTGGCTACGATCCAACCACCAGCGCTGGAGCTCGCTATTATTACGTGTTCAAGCGGCCCAAATAAGTTGAATAAACCACGCACCACATTCGTTTAACCGACCATGAAACCAATACTCGCCCTTTTCACGCTACTTGCCGCAACCGGTACCGCATTCGCCGACAAACCCACGCTGGCCATTCCACCCGTCAATGTCTCGCCCGCGATCCAGCAAAGCAAAGGCAATCCAGCAGAGAAAGAAGCGCTGCCGCAGGTCATCGACTCCCTGCAAAGTCAGTTGCTCGCCTCCTTTGGTCAGACCGGCAAGTTCAATGTCGTCAGCCGGACCGATCTGCCGCCGCTCATACAAGAACAGACGCTTGGTCAGTCGGGCAATATCAACCAGAACAGCGCGGCTAAGCAAGGTGACATCTCCGGCGCCAGCTACGTGTTGGTCGTGGGAATCGACTATTTCAACGTTGTTAGTGAACGCGCAAATTTTGCGTCCATCGCCCGCGAACAGCATCGCACGATGATCGGCGTCAACGCCGTGAGCCGACTTTATGACGCCAACACCGGCGTGCTCGTGGCCAGCGACACCTCATCCGTCGATGGCAATGACACCCGCCAGTATTTCGCCTTTGCTGATCGCGAGGGCAACCTCGAGAGCATCGTTTACAATAAAACAGCTCAGGCGCTCGCCCAACAAATTGCCTCCAACATCACCGCAGACCTTTACCCACCCAAAGTAGTCGCCAAGACGGGCAAGCAAATCACCATCAATCAAGGCTCGGCGCATGGCTTCAACCCCTCGGGAGCGCCCATGCTGGTCTACGCAGTGGGGGGGGATATGATCGACCCGGATACCGGCGAATCACTGGGCCAGGAAGAAGTGTTTTTAGGCAGGGCTACGATTCTGAGACAGGACGAGCGTGTGACCATCGCAATTCTCGATGAAGACAATGGCGTCGAACGCGGGCACATCATCCGCGTTGGCAATTAAAGCAGTAATCAAGACAAGCATGAGCGATTAAGCCATGCATCTGCACGGAGAAGCCATGGTAAAGCAAGCGGTTGATATGTATAATTAGGCTTAAATCAATTAGCCCTAATTATCGATCTACCCATGAATAAAACAGCGATTATTTCTCTTTCTCTCCTGCCTACGCTTCACCTTTCGGCCATCACTTGGGATGGCGGTGGCGGCGATGGCCTCTGGAGTAACCCACTCAACTGGGACGGCGATGTCCTCCCCACCAGCGACGATAATGTCGTCATCGACAACGCCACCGTGACGGTGGACTCCCCCGCCTCCGCCAAACAGATATCCCTCGGCAACAGTGGCTCAAGCACTGTAACGCTCAACGTAAATTCGACGCTCAGTTACTTTGACCAATTTGGCGCATCAGACTGGGGTGTGGTCGGCGACACCATCAGCGTCAATGTCGGCTCCGGCGGCTTGATTGATGGCGGCGAAGCCAGCCGCATCGAAGGCACTGCGACGGTGACGATTGGCAGCGGCGGCATGATTACCGGCGTTTATCGCCAACGGATCGACCCCACTATCCTGCTCGACGGTGGCGTTTACCGCTTCTCAGGTAGCAGCACCGGCAACCCGATCGGCACCTACGCCCTCAATAACGGCTCGATCAGCGGCGCCAGCGGCACGCTTATTTTCACCGCTACCGGCGATGGCTTAAACCTCAATATCCAGCCATCGTCCGGCGTGACGTTTGACGTCGATCAACTCACGATTCAAATGGAAATGCTCGATGGTTATACGCCTCAAATCGGTGACTCATTCGACCTCTTCAATAACGGCGGCGCCTTCGACCTCGGCGACGGCTCCAACATCGCTTCCGAAACCGCAGACGGCAATTGGCTGATCACCTGGGACACTTCTCAGTGGAACCCAGGCACCGCTCTGGGCAAGGGCGTCATTTCCATTGCTGATGTCTCCAGCATCCCCGAACCGGAAACCTACGCGGGCCTTCTTGGCCTGGCTGCATTGACGATGCTTGCCCTCCGCCGCCGCAAATAAAGCCTTCTTTGGATTAAAGAATTAGAGCACTTTTCATCTAGATTGGCCGAGTCAGGTGGGGTATAGATTGGATGCAGCGCAAGGCGGCTTTGATTGAG
>JAVDPC010000043.1 GCA_031296915.1 Cerasicoccus frondis
TTCAATCACGGGCTTCCAGCCCGCTCAATCAAAGCCGCCTTGCGCTGCATCCAATCTCTACCCCACCTGACTCGGCCTATCTAGATGAAAAGTGCTCTAGGCGTTTAAGCGAATATGCCGCGATTCAACGTTCAGATCTGCGAGCTTGCCTTTCGGCGAGATTTTTCAATCTGCATTAGGTGTACTTTCGGTCTTGTGTCCTCAGAGACTTTTTGATTTCTCTACCGTTTATTTTAATCCAAGCGTAATAAGCTTTCTTCGGTGTATAGCGGTAAAGACATTCAGCAAACTGGACAAAATCAGGTCTCTCAGGCTCGGTTTTGTTTGGATCTGCCATGCCCAAGTGCTCCGGGTAACCAAATCGGGGTGCTCCGGGTGCAGTCTCTGCCAGCCAAATCTTGCTTAAGCTGTTTGTATTGAATACTTTGGGCCTGTAGCTCAGTTGGTTAGAGCAGGGGACTCATAATCCCTTGGTCCTCGGTTCAAGTCCGAGTGGGCCCACCAAGTAAATGAGCGGTTTAAAGTCCTATTTTCCTGTAATCCAGTGGTTTAGGGCTTTTTTGTGCCTATCGTACAGTTGCATGCGATTGAAAGATATTGCCAAGTGGTTTTCGGATTGGCAACATTTCTGGCAACATTTCAATGGACGCTATCGAACTCGAAATCTTGCCTTGGGCGCACCCAAAAACAGGGACGCAGGCGTATCGTGTGAGTGGCTATATACGCGATGAGCGTGTCGCTGAAAAGCTCAAGATTAAGCTGCCAGCAAACTGCCGGGTGCGGAAGAATTTCAAGTCCGAAGAAAAGGCCATTGCCTGGGTTCAGGCGGCAGAGTTGCACGCTGGGCGAAAGCGCCCGAAGGGTTCGGTTCGGACCTGGGTTAAGCAAGCGGACATCGAATGGCTGGAAGCGGCGGTGAATGAGCTGGGCGATGCGGAGCAGGTATACCATGCGGCGATGAAATACCGTAAGGAGCTGCAGGGCTTGCAGTGCGTCGAGTCGCTGGACTCACTCATTGAGCAATATCTGGCGACGAAGCGCAATCCGGACGGGCCGCACGTATCCCGGACGCGCAACCGCCTTAAGCAAGCTGCGAAGGCCAAGAACCTCGTTAGCGTGCCTGATTTGATGTCCGATGGGCTTACTGGATGGTTGACCCGCCCCAAGGTTAGCGGAACGAATTTGCGCAACGATTGGATTGCCTGGCATGGCTTTTGTGAGTGGTTGCTGGCGCGCAACATCCTCACACGGAATCCTGTAAAGCTGATCGCTCGCCCGCGCAAGGATACGCCGCCGCCGCGCTCTTTAACGAATGATGAATTTGCGCGCCTGATCAAGTTGGCGGAAAAGAGCAAACTGGCGCGCTACCTGGCGCCCTATTATCGCGTGTGCGCCATGGCTGGCTTGCGGCCTCAATCGGAATGGCCGCACATTTCTTGGGATTCGGTCGTGCTTGATGCGGTGCCCGAACACCGATGCATCAAGGTGGTGCGCCAGAAAAACGCACAGTCTGAGCGCTACGTGCGCATTTTCCAGTCACTGGAAACCGCAATGCGGCAATGGAAAAAGCGCGGTTGGCCAATCGGCGGCTTTGACTTATGGGGCAACTTGCCGCTGGAGCGCGAGCTGCGCCGTGAGCACGATGCGTTATTGTTGGCGGCTGCAATTGACTGGCAGGCGGATATCTTGCGCCATACCTACGCCTCAAACGCCATGCACCATTTTACGAAGTCCGAGCTAAAAGACCAAATGGGGACGCAGGAGTCGACGATTGCTCGCTATTACATCCATCCCAAGCCGCCGGAGTTGCGGGCGGCGTTTTGGGAAGCTTGATCTAAACGCCCTTAAAGAAGCTGGAGAAGATTTTCAGAATTGGGCCGGTCACGTAGCAGCAATACAGCGCATTCACAATTATACAGGCCCAACGCCATCCAAAGATCAACTTAAGCAACGCTCTATCGCCCTTACTCTTTGCCTCTGCAAACGACTCCAACTGATCCATTCTCAGGTCATCACGGGCAAAATTCCATTGGCCTTCTCGATACTTTCGCGGGAAAATATATTCTAAAAGGTGCAATGATATTTTAACCTTCTTTAAGTCGTGGATGATCGCTGCTGGAAGTAGTCGCATTAATGCTGCAAAGTCTTTTCTGACTTTCAGTTCTTCTGCCAAATTAGCTCGAACCGAAGCTTCGACTTCATTTAATTCTGCCCTTTTGTCTGCACAATATTTAGGAGTGTATAAATGTGGGTCTATCCCCTCTTTTTCCATGAAGTCAATGTGCGACCTCATGGATCTTATCTTTTCGAGGCTTTGCTCGCTTTTATTGGTGCGAAGGTAGGCCGCCACCAAAATACATTCCTTTAGCAGCTTAATCACGATAGCACCCCTCCCAGGTTCGAGTTTGCATAGAAAGAGTGGGTTTCGCGCATTGCACGTTCGCCTTCACCGGTGAGCCAATAGATTTTCTCTTTGAGGCGATTCTCTCCGAGGTCGATTTCTTCGACCTTGCTCTTCACGAGCTTTGCGTCTTCTAAGCGCGCCATTAGTTGGTAGAACGCTGGGCCTTGCTTTTTGACGTTTTTCTCGTCTTTGAGCAACTTGCGCAAGTCACGACCCTTTAGCTCTTTGGAACCCAGGCAGTCCAGCACAGCAAATTGCAAATGGCTAAGGTTTGGTATTTTCATGTAACTAGTAATGCTGAATTACTAGTAATGTGCAAGTCTAAAATAAGCCCTCCTAGTGGTGTGCTGAGAATTCGTCATCCCTTAAATCTCTTCGTGCGTCACGATACTTTACAAAGGATATTTTCAGTTTAATTTCGCCGTATCCTTTGAATTTAGGGGTAATCGGCTTACCTGGAGTGCCCCATACAGTGTAGACTTTATGATCATTGAACGGCTCCCATCTTTTGCCAAACCAAACCTCAGTAACCCTGTCAGTCCAGCCAACTATTTCAATCTCATCCTCGGCGAAAACTCGCAATTGCCTCTTGATTGGAACCGACAGATCTACAACTGGGTGAATGGACTCTGGAAAGGTTTTCTCTGCTAATTCATACAAACGCTCATTTTCTACGTTTTGTATCTGGACATCATTACCAGTAATGACGGTCGAATTGCTGATCGAAGCTTCATCGCCAATGCTCTGATTAATTGTTGCTGAATATGGTTCCGCTCCGGATTCATCGCTCTCCGAGCCCTTAAAAACAGATGGAGCTATGGTTATTAGAGCGACTAGCACCGCTCCAGCTGTGGAAATCAACGTAAGCTTAATGCCGAGGGAGTTGTCCGTTGGTTCTTTTCGTTTCTTGGTCATGACAGTGCTAGTTAATTATATCTATTTTGAGCCAGTAATACTCAATCACCGCCTTGGCGCGGGCGATGTGGTGCTCGTCGGCGGGGGTCCTCGCTGATCAGGATGATGCCGGTGCGCTTTTGGGTGAGCATGGCGTAGTGCAGTTGTTTGAGGAGGATGTTTGATTTGCAAGTTTTATTTGGACATTTATAATCACATTTGCATTGTGTTGCTTTATCATGAAATACATACTCCTTCTGCTGATCGGCTCAACAACTGCATTTGGAATGGTTGGGCAAAGCTTCCAAGATATGGTTCGCCAGTTCGGAAAGCCGGATGAATTCAATAAGGCGGAACAGGTCGCAACTTGGTATTTTGACGCTAAGGGCTTTAAGCTTGAAGCGACATTCAACAATCAAGGCTTATGTGGTCAGGAATTCTATAGTGCGCTGGTAAAGGATCAGGCATCTGCTTTGCGACTGAATCAGCTTGATGAGGCTGTGAAGGTTCAAATACCAAGGGTAGAGTGGAAACAGGTGCGCAGTGATCGTGATGCTGATTTCGCTGGATTGGACGCGTCGCCATCTGACTCCAACACCGAAATTTACCTTAGCCCAGTTACGAGCAAGGGGCGCCTTGCTCTGGTGAAGATTCGAGAGAATGACAACCCAAACAATGTGGAGGTCGCTAAGATCAACATCTTAATGGAAAGCTTTACCAGGAATAGGCAGCAGGGGAATTATTAGAGCGAGCAAGTCGATTTTTCAGCCTGTCGAGCCAGCTTGGTATTTGCCCGACTGCATGGGCAGGTTATGTTTCCGGCTGATTGTCTGGGTCATACCAGCCTAGTAACTGGGTGTCACGTTTCACGACACGCTCCGGGTAGTCGGGATTGTCAGATTCCAGGATGCCCACGCGCGGACGTTTGGAGTTGGGGGAGCTGAGCAAGTATTGTTCGCTCTCATCCAGCGCCTTGTTTTCCTCGATTTCCTCGGGGGTGGCGTCACGGCGATTGTAGCGCTTGAGCACGCGTTCTCCCTCGATCATCACGCAATAAATATCGCCCTTCTTGGGTAGGTGGCTGCGTGTCCAGCGCTCTTTCTTGAGCATGATAATTGTGGAGCCGTCTTTGATTTCCGGCTCCATCGAGTTGCCAATGACGCGAACGGCAAAGTAATCGTCGCCGTAATTGCGCTGAAACTGGGCTTCGAATTCATCGCCATCGGTTGGCGATCCCGCCGCCGCCGCATAGCAGGGCAGGGTGTGCCACTCTTCGGTGTCGGGAAAATGGATGACACGCGTGCTGGTCGACGTAGCGGGCGCGGGTTGCGCGATGGATAGACCTTTCAGGGCGGGGCAGCCGTCTGCCTCCCAGTCTTCTAAAATCCGCTTAATGAAGGGACCAGGCTTCATGCGGTGCGCGAGCGCAGCAGCTTCCAGTTTTCCCAGAAGCGGTTGGGTGATGTGAACACCGATGGTCTTATAGTCTTTGGCCATAATGGTCTACTGTTATCATGATTCTTAAGAAATTAAAGATTATTTAGAAAAATATTGACCGAATTTAATTCTTAGTTTTCTTAAGAAACTTATGAAAACAAAGATTGCGCCATCCAAGACCATAGGCGTTCACCTCAAATCTCCCTTGGCCTCCAAAATCGAGGCAATCGCCGCCAAAGACCGCCGCAGTGTTTCGTCCGTTGTCGCGATGATCATTGAAGATCGTCTTTCCGGTGACCGCGAACTCACTAGCCCGCCCGCCATCGACGGTCCCAAGGGAGGCAACTTCGCCAGCA
The DNA here is from genome assembly GCA_031296915.1 of Cerasicoccus frondis. Taxonomy (GTDB): domain Bacteria; phylum Verrucomicrobiota; class Verrucomicrobiia; order Opitutales; family Cerasicoccaceae; genus Cerasicoccus; species Cerasicoccus frondis. Next base: position 5,092 of record JAVDPC010000043.1, read on the forward strand.
TTCAACCCAAGGAGGGGAACTAGCCATGAGCCACATCCCACCCATGCCCAGCACCCAGCTCTGCGAATCACTCGCTGGCCTGATGGCTCGCGCTGGGTTTGAAACCTTCGAGCAGGCCGCCGAGTACTGCGAGCAACGCGCCGTGAAAAGCGCTGCCAAAGGCGAGCACGCGTTTGCCCACGATTGGCAACGCCGCGCCGACGCCGCCCGTCAAATAATTTCCCGCACCAAGGCGCTCATCAACGCCATGTTGCCCGCCAGCGAACTACTTCACCAGGAGGCCGCCTGAAATGAAAGACACCCTCATCACCATCTATTGCGTCATGATGGGCATCATCGCAGCAGGGCTGCTTTACGTGACCGTGCGCGGACTGATCGCCTACCAATTCGAGATGAGCCGCAACCAACGGCTGAACGCCCAAAACGACTTTATCAAAAAGCAGCTGCAGGCTGCGCAACAGCGGGGAACCGCATTTCATCATGAGCACCGCTGAACCACCAACCGAATCCTCGGAGGACGAGCTTTTGCGTGAATTCGAGGCCACTCTTAGAGCCCTAACCGAGCGCACCATCGAGCGTCTGCACGCGCAGATGGATGCCGCCGCCGAACAAATTTCTGCGGGGTTACACCCGCTTGTGTCGTCAGTTAGCAGCTAGAACATGGGTCGCCTGTCAGGGACGGCGGGCGGCCCTTCACTTTCAATCATCCATGCTTTCACCCGCCGAACAGTCAGTCGAGTTGCTACATGCGCTCATGGCCAAGCTGGACCGCTTGGAGCAGCGAGCCAGCCGGTTTCAGCCAGACTTGCGCAACACTCGGGAAGTGGCGGAGGAACTTGGATTCAAGCACCAAGCGAATTTCTACACCTTCTGCCGCCGCAACAAGATCAAGTGCGCCGCTGGGCTGGTTGACGTCAACCAGGTCTACGCCGTGTGGAAGACTGATTAGAGCGACATTTTTAAACACAGATCCGCCTCCAGCGGGCTCAGGCATGATCAGGATCGGGACTAGTCCAGCTACCAAGCAAACCCAACTTATTTAAAACAAGAAACATTATGGAACCAGGAATATACCCAAACCTCACTTACGAGGAATACGACGCAATCGACGCCTTTCGCAGCGGCGAACTGCGCACCGCCTGCCTGCATGGGCTGCGCGCCTACAAACGCAAACGCATGAAGCCTGAGGGCAAAAAATATTGCTTCGACTTTGGCCGCGCCTTTCACGCCCAGATGGAGCCCGGCATTCCTGACATCATCGAAGGGCCCAAAACGCCTTACTCGAAAGAGTGGAATACGTTGCAGCGCAAGAACCCCGAGGCGACCATCATCAAGCAGGGGGAGTTGGCGCTCGTTGAGGCAATGCGCAGGGCGGTGTCCGAGCACCCCAGCGCACGGAGCCTTTACGAAGGTGTCGAAACCGAAGTAACCATCGTCTGGATTTGCCCGGCAACGAAGCAAAAGCTCAAGGCGCGCATTGACCAAACGTGCCAGACGGCGGTTGTCGACTGGAAGACGGCACGCGATGTTCACCCGCGCAAAATCCGCTACGAAATCCGTGATAAAGGCTACGATATACAAGCCGCGATGATCCGCGACGGGCTTTCGGCGCTGGGCATGTCCGAGCGCTATCACTCAGGCATTTTCAATGTGTTTGTGGAAAAGGAAACCGTGCTGCCCGATGTGGTGGTCTATAAATACAAGCCCGCCGAACTCTCCGACGCAAGCGAGCGCTACCGCAACGCGATCACCGCGATCCTGCAGGCGCAAGCAACCGGCTTCTGGCCCGGCATCCACGACGAGATTCTGGAAACGGATCGCTTCGACGAAGAATTCGAAAGCTTCGGGGAGGTGGCCTAGATGAGCACGGTAAAAGTCATTGCAACCAAAGGCGGTGAATGCCGATCCATGCTTTGCGAAAGTGAAGCCCAAGCCAACGCCGTGGTGTTCACGCTACAGCAAGGCGGCATTCAGGCGGGCATTGATAGGGTGTCCGATCCCTTTGATTTGTTTCGCAACATCTTCAACGGAAAGGCCGCCCAATGAGCACGCCACTCCTATATGCCATCGATCTGAGCTACGATGAAAGCGGGGCCAAGAAAAGCCCCAAGGTGACCATCGAGCGCATTACGCTGCCTGGCGAAATCGTCCGCGAAAACAAGCAGGCTACCACGGGGCCGGTTGTCCACTTTAAGGGCGCCAAAAAAGCCTTGGAACTCTGCAAAACCAATCAGGCGTTTATCCGCCTGGCCTGCGGGCTGCCAATTGATGCGCCCATCGAAGAGTGTATCGGCAAAGAGGTGCAGTTGACAGTGCGCTTTGTGCTGGGCATCGGCAACGAAGTCGGGCCAGCCGTCCGCGTGGTGGTCAGCGATCCGGCGCTGATTCCGTTTAAATTCAAGAACCCGCGATCCATGGGCAAGTTGAAGCCCTGGACGCACAAATAACAATTTGGGCTGGGATGGTTTCGAGTCCCGTTCAAGAGCGGCCCACAAATGCGCTACCAACGGGAGCCAATGCAGAGCAATGCATCAAGCCAGTGGGAGGCTGGCGCCACTTTAAAAAACCAAGAAAAACCGATGAGCAAAAAAGTAGAAATCGACCTCGCCAAAATGGTGATGACACGGAACGGGCTCGATACCCGCACCGTTGCCCAGATTATTGAAGACATCAATCTGGAGCTCGCCGCGCAAAGCGACGAAGAGGACAAGCCGCCGCCCGTCAAAAAGCAACACGTGATCATGGTCAGTGATCCCGAGGGCAAGCTCGAAGGCCTCGACCCCGTGGGCTGGGTACTGCAAATCCCCGAAGAGGATTCCGTTTACGTGACCGAGGAACGCCTGTTCCGCTGCGCCTACGATTACAACCAATCGAAAAAGGGCCGTCGCATGCCGGTGAAGACCATTGCGGAAGTCTGCGAGCACGTGCCCGCCCGCATCGCGAAAGAGCAAAAGGTTTGGATCAAGAATAAGGAGCCCGTCTTGATTCTGCGCACGAGCAACAAGGTTCCAATGGAGGCGAACGATCATGCGGTTTAACTGTCCTGCCAACGAACTGAAGGACGCCTTGGCCGTGGTGGCTGGGGCGGTCAATGACCGCGCGTCCTTGCCCATGCTGGCGTGTGTGCTGATCGAAGCCAGCGGGCAGGGAATCCGCCTGACGGGCAACAATCTGAACATGGTCATTACGCATACTTTGCATTGCAAAGTTGAGCGCGAGGGCGCAATTGGCCTGCCGCTCAAAAAGCTGATGACTGCCGTTTCCTCGCTGGGCGCCCAAGACGTGGAGCTGCTTGCGCTCAACGATACGCAGGCCCGCATTGCTTCGGGCGATTTTACCTACACGGCTTCCGGCGTGGCGGCGGAAGAGATGCCCAAGGTCATGGCTCGCGCCGATGACTTCCGCTGCGAGTTTGCCACGGTCGACCTGCTGCGCGCCTTGAAATTCCTACGGCCCATCGAGTGCCACAACGAAGCGTTCTACAATCGCTGCGGCATCAGCTTTTTGTTTACCGCCGATGGCGTGGAGCTGGCGGCGATCAACGGGCCGGGCCATCACTTTGGCAAAGCCAACTTCGCCTGCAAAACCACGACGCCAGTGGGCCGGAAATTCTTTTTGCCCATCTATGCGGCGGATCAATTGCGGCGCCTGGACATTGGCGAGCAAGCAATCCATGTGGCGTGGGGCGAGGCGTGCATTCACTTCGACTTTGGCGCCACGCAGATGACGACCAAGCTCGTCTCCGCCGAATTCCCCGACTACACGAAGCTGCTGGAGCGGCACTTGAAGCGCGAGCCATTCACCCGCGTGCAGCGCAGCGAGCTAAAGGAGCTGATCGACCGCGTGACCGTCGCCGGAACCATTCTCGGGCTGCGCGCCAGCCAGCGCGGCATCTACCTGCATTGCCGTTCGCAGGAGTCGGGCGATTCCCGCGACCACCTGCCGTTTGAGCAGGCGGCGCCTGACCGGGCCGAAGCGGAAATCTGGATGGAAGCCAAGTATCCGCTGGGCACGTTGAGCGCCATCGACGAAGACGAAATCGAGGTGTTCATGGAAACTGCGCAGCCGCTGCTCATCCGCACGCCGCATTGCTTTAGCTTGATCATGGGAAGGGGGGCCAACTGATGGCGCTACCTCGCATTGTCACGAAAGCCGAACTCGGCAAGCGGGCATTGGTCCGCGTAAAAGGCCGCCTCTACGAAGGCGAAATCGAAGAGCTGGCGCCGTCGGGCGAATTCTTCCTGCACAATGGTCAATGGCTCGACAACAAGCCCGGCCAAGTGCTGGAGCTTCTGCCGCCCCGAAAGGTCGATGGCAAGCCCACCCGCGCCAATCCACTCAAGAAGAAAGGAGGGAAGTAGTTATGCTACCGTGTGAATTTAAGCCGCACAATGCGACGGACTTTATCGGGCCGTCGATGCAGATTGCCTCGCTGCTCGTCAACCGCGCGCGTGCGATGCGCAACAACCACGAAGCGCGCCTGAAAATCCTGCTGCATGGAGATCCGGGCAACGGGAAAACGGAAATCGCCAAGCTCGTGGCCCGTACGCTCGTATCGGAGCAGAATGCCGATGTGTGCATCGAAAAGCACAATGGCCGCGCGGTGAATCTGGCCCGCGTGCATGACTGGATGCAGAGCATGCGTGGCTCCATCTTTGACGGTTGGCTGGTGCTGGTGGTTGACGAGTTGGACTTGATTACCCGTGAGGCGCAGGACGCTCTTTTGACACTGCTAGACGACCTGCCGGGGCGACGTGCGTTTATCGGCACTTCCAATCAGGAGCTACAACAACTCACGGATCGCTTTCAAACGCGTTTTCAGCATTTCGATGTCGAAAGCCCCTCAGACAGGGAAATCGCTACCTTTCTGCGTAAGCACTGGAGTGACAGTTTAAGCGCAGACGACATTGACGAAATTGTCGATGGCGCCAATGGCAACGTTCGCGCCGCCCTGATGGATGCGCAAACCTACTGCGACCTGAAGGCGATGGACGCCGCCGCAGTCGAGGACTCGGAAACGGAGGCTTTTCTATGAGGCCGGATATTCTCACGCAGTCGGGGCACTACTTTAATTTCCTGCAGCCGGAGCAGTCCGCGTTCGGCATTGAAGACATTGCACATGCGCTGGCGCACGTTTGCCGGTTTGCCGGGCACTGCGTTGGCTTTTACTCGGTCGCTCAGCACAGCGTGCTCGTGAGCCACGTGGTGCCACGTTACCTGGCGCTGGCTGGCCTGCTGCACGATGCGCCGGAAGCCTTCATTGGCGACGTGCCGAAGCCGCTCAAGAACCTGCTGCCCGACTACCGCGCAATTGAAAAGCGCGTGGAAAAGGCGGTGCTCACGCGCTTCGGCCTGAACGGCATCCCGCTGCCTGTGAAAAAGGCAGACTTGATTCTGCTGGCCACGGAGCAACGCGACCTCATGCCCATGCATGACGACGAATGGCCGATACTGGAGCACATCCAACCGCTGGAATCGAAAATCACGCCCTGGAAACCCGAAACAGCCAAGACGATGTTCTTGGCGCGCTTTAAGGAGCTGAACGGTGGCTACTTTGACGAAATGGCATGAGCTATCAATTACGAACCTGTAGATGGCTCAACCATGTTGAAGCCTTCGGCGAAGTAGAGGGCGCGGGCAAATCTTACTGGGGTGAGCTTACTTGTAGGGAACTTGCCTATGTTGGATTGTATCGTTCGAAAGATTATCCCTTGGGAATTTCTTACATCAAGGTTCCAATTTTCGTATTCAGCTTCGAGCTCTTGCCAAAAGAGGTAACTAATTGGGGAGCCCGGTTGAAGACCAAGCATACCTTCGAAGTTCTTGATGTTTTTGGACGGCTGTTGCTGCGGGGCATTCAGAAAATCATTGAGCCTTTTACTATATGGACCTCGATCAATAAGCGAAAGCAATACAGACAGGTATACGGAATATTTGTTAGGATACCCTATAGATGCATAAACAATTTTGGTTTTCATCACCAATTGCCGAATATCGCGCAGTCGAAGGTCATACTCGGCGTCGCTATTCAGCGTTTCGCAGCCTCTGCCAAAAACGTCACTGAGGCCTTCAAGGCTTTCCTCATCTACAATATTAGCATCAACTTGCGGTTTGAAGGTCAGCTTGAGACAGAGTTTTGCAAAATTAGCAATGTCTCCTTTAGGAAGTGGGTATTCTACGTCGTAAAAGCGATTCAGGTAGCGTTCTGCATCTATGCCTTCACCAAAGGCGCCACGGACAGTATTGCACAGTTCTTTTTTGTCAACCGATGCAATGACCACCACCCCTTGCGTCTCAAAGAAGTGCTTGATTCGTTCCATGAGGTCGATGGCAAAGCGAGGTTCGCAGCGGTCGAGCTCATCGATGACAAACACCAGTTTTTCAGGTTTCCCTGGGCCAAAAATGTCTCTTATTGCCTTTTGAAGCTGCTCGCGGCATTTGAGCATCAGCTTGTGGTCTTCGAGCAATACTTTGCCGATATCATCCGCAGAATCTTCAATCAGACTAGCGCCATTTATCGACGCTATTCCAAAATTAAAGGATGTGCCTTTGGCAAGTCCAGTGGCCAATTTTTTGATAACACCTTGGGTTTGGGGCTTAAATTTTATTACCTTCTGAATTTCGCTTACAAAGGCAATAAACGGATCGATGGCGAAATCAAGTTTCCAGGCATTGATGTAAACGACCTTGAGTCTGCAGTCTTGTTTGAAGAGCTCAACCATGCGATCAACAAACCACGATTTTCCAGAACCCCACGGGCCGCTGATCATCATACGAAATGGTTCGTCTGTGGACAGGGCAATGTTCCGCAGGTTTTCGGCAATGGCGCGTCTGTTGGGTTTATCTTTTGTTATGGACAACCAGTCATCGTCAAATGGGTCATTGGTGAGATCGTCGGACATATTCGTAAGGGTGGTTTTGTTAGCGGGTTTTATCGCTTCATGGCCGCATGGCAGATGTTATTGAAGCAACATTGCAAGGATAAGATAAGTGAATGCCCTGCGACCATTATATTTCAGCCGCTTGATTGTAATCTAAGCAGTATGCGCGCTATTTGGCATCTCTGGGCTCAGGGGCACATTTCAAGCCTGAAGAAAGCAGCACTAACCCAGCAGCCCGATATTTCGGGGCTGTTGAAGCAGAAGGTGACGGAGGGCGTTTTTCTATGAGAGTTTTAGAAAAATATAGGATTTCTAACCGAGGATGCGGCGGATTACTTCGACCAGAATTGAGCCTTTTACAACCCACTTTAGCGCCTCGAAAACAAACTTTGCTCCTTCCTCGCCAGAGGTCTCAAAGAACTTCGTCCAAAACTTCTCTGCAAGGTCGCCAGCTTGTTCGCGCAGGCTCTTCTTCGCGGCCTCAGCAGGGGTTTCATTCGCTTGCTTTTTTAGCTCGGGCGGGGGCTTGCTCTGCTGATCGTAAAGCCGTTGATCGATATTGCCCCGAAGTTTGGCATTTGGCTCCTCTTCAACTTTGGCAGGAAATTCATCTGGTTGGTCGTCGTATTGGTTGCCTAGTGGAATGTAGCCGAGCTTATCGAGCACTGCTTCCAGGCGGGCATCGATGTGTTCGGACAAGTCCTCGATTTGATTATCCAGAATTTCCTGTTCGCCAGGCTGATCAACCCTATTGGCGATCCGAATTACAATGTAGCGTTCGGAGGCCATGGTTAGAAGGTTTTCGTGTTCAGGGATTCAGCGGGGACAACGGCGCCAGCGTCAAAGATTTTGATGCCTTGGCCACCTGCTTGGCGGTGTGCGTTGTCGATCAACGCAACCATGTCTTCGATGTATTTTTCTACTTCCTCATCGGGCATGCCTTCAGGGATGCGGAAGCGCAGTTCGTGCGTGGGGGATTGGGTTTCTTGTGTGGAAGATTTTCGAGAATCGCCAGTATCTCTTTTAATTTGACTGAGTTGCAAATCTGTGAGGTGAACCTCGAACAGGTTGGCCTCGCTCAAGTTTGCCTCGATCAAGTTTGCCTCGATCAGACAGGCCCAGTTCAGGTCGGCATTGGTAAGGTCGGCATTGGTCAGGTAGGCCATTCTCAGATTGGCCTTACTCAGGTCGGCCTTGATCAGGTTGGCCTTACTCAGGTCGGCCCCGCTCAGGTTGGCCCCGTTCAAGTTGGCCCCGCTCAGGTTGGCCCCATTCAGGTTGGCCCCGGTCAGGTTGACCCCGTTCAGGTCGGCCCCACTCAGGTTGGCCCCGTTCAGGTTGGCCATGCCCAGTCTGGCCATGCTCAGTTTGGCCTCGCTCAGGTTGGCCCCGTTCAGGTCGGCCCCACTCAGGTCGGCCCCGTTCAGGTCGGCCCCACTCAGGTCGGCCTCGTTCAGGAAGGCCTTGCTCAGGTTGACCCCGTTCAGGTTGGCCATGCTCAGGTTGGTCTCGCTCAGGTCGGCCCCGTTCAGGTCGGCCTTACTCAGATTGACCTCGCTCAGGTTGGCCCCGCTCAGGTTGGCCCCATTCAGGTTGGCCCCGGTCAGGTTGACCCCGTTCAGGTCGGCCCCACTCAGGTCGGCCCCGTTCAGGTAGGCCTCGCTCAAGTTGGCCCCACTCAGGTTGGCCTCGCTCAGGTCGGCCTCGATCAGGTAGGCCTCGCTCAGGTTGGCCCCGCTCAGGTCGGCGTTGCTCAGGTTGGCGTCGATCAGGTAGGCCTTGCTCAGGTTGGCCTTGGTCAAATTTACTGGCTGGAATTTAGAGAGTCCCCGAGTCTCATTGAAGTGAGATACACTTGTTCTGAGCAGCTTTACCCAATCGGCTTTTGTTTGAGGAACTTCCATGGTTTTTACGCGTTGTTAGCGGTTTTATTATGTGAGTTCAAGCATACTATTGGGGGGTTATATCATGCCTAACCGAATTTTGAGAGATTGGACGGACTCGCTGACGGTGGGGGAATTGGCGCCGGAGGCGGAGCGGTTCTTTGTGAGGCTGATTATGAAGGCCGACGATTTTGGGCGTTTTCATGGGGACGAACGATTGCTCAAGGCTGCGCTGTTCCCGCTGTTGACTGACATACGACTGTCGAGTGTCCGTCAATGGCGTGACGAGTGTGTGACGGCTGGCTTGCTGGCCCTCTACCAAGATGAGCGGGAGCGGAAGTTTGTCGAAATCAAGAACTTCAACCAGCGGACGCGGGCGAAGGAGAGCCGTTTTCCCGAGCCTGGCAGTCAATTGGCGGTCAAATGCCCGTCACGTGACAGACATGTGCGCACGGAGACGGAGACGTATACGGAGACGAGAGACGGAGACGGTAAACCCCGCGCGGCGGCGGGGAAGGCGAGCAAGGCTCGCGCCTCTCTCCCGGAGATCAAGGAATTTTGCGACGAGCAGGGGATACCCGAGGCGGACGCGGAATACCTTTACCATCACTGGACGGGCAACGGCTGGATGAACGGCGGCAAGAAGATCAAGGATTGGAAGGCCACGATTCGCGCTTGGGAGGCGGCGGGTTACATGCCGTCGCAGAAGCAGGGGACGCGTCAGGCGAAAGGGGCGGCTGAGGGCGGCGGCGGGAGCAACCACCGTGAGCCGCGTGAGCAGTGGCGGGATTGCGCCAAGGCGTGCTACTCGGCGGAGGCGGACTACTGGGAGCATTTGGGGTGGCCCATTACGCGGATACAGGACGCCCCGAGTTTCTTTGCGCTGCCGGTGACGTTGCGCAACCTGGTGACCAAGCACGCGAAGACGAACCGGATACAGCTATGGTGAACCTGTTGGACAGCTCGGCGGTGGCGCGTTGTGTGGCCTATTACGAAAGCAAGACGGCCAGCGTGCAGACGCCGTTGCAGCGCATTCGGCTGAGTGCGGAGCGGGTGCGGGCCTTGACGGCGGATGCGCGGCCCGTGGAGCCGAAGCCGCGTTTTGGCGTTCCCAAGGGAGTTTGCACGCATCGGCGGAAGCATGACCCGCAGGTGGTGTTGGCGGCGTTGGAGTGGATCGAGCAGCAGCCCGCCCGGTGTGGCGCGGTTGGCGAGGCGGCCAAGCGCTTTGGCGTGCCGCGCGTTACCCTGTCGCGTTATCGAAGTAAGCAGGGGCGCCAGCATGTGGCCGCGCTCAAGCGGGATGCAGAGCGGAGTCAGGAAGGGGGCAAGGCATGAGGTTAGGCGAGTTTAAAGAAGGTGCCTTCGAAGCGATGTGGGCTAGAGCCGACATCAATGTAGAGATATTTAATGGCGATAAACAGAGCTGCCATGCTGTCCATGGCGGTTTTCTGATTTGCCTTTTCAAAGTTCAGGTGCCGGTGGTGCTTCAGCTCATTGTAGGCTGTCCACCAATCTGGCTCTTTGGAGATGTTTTTTTGCACCTGTCCATTGATATTGATTTCTCCAGGAAACCACACGCCCCAAGGCGCAAGCCCTGCGCCCTCCAATCCAATGGCGAGCAGCTTATCTTGGGGTTTGACAGCGGCGAAATGAAAGAGGTCGTATTTGCTGTATATTGCCTCGCTGCGCCCCTTCATGCCTCGGAATTGTTTGTTGGGGTTGCAGCGCTGGGCGAGCAAGCGGGTGACGACATCGATCTCGGCGCCAACGGCGAGGATCAGTTTCAGGTATTGAGTGGAGAATGCGTCAAAGTTCTTTGGATGCACTTCGACGAACGGGATGGTGTTAATGAAATCTTGCTCAAGCGAAAGGAAGTGTTCCTTGAATATGCGGAGATCTCTGGGCTGCAAGTCGGCGGCGTCGTTCATGGAGAGTTTGAATCAAATTGTCATAGGGACTTCAACCAGGAATGCCTGAACCATACAGGGGTGTTAATCGGAGATTGGCCAGTAGCCCTCGTCGGTAAGCTCGACCACCGTGGCCTTGGGAATGCGGGAAGTGCGCAAGAGATCGCGCAAGGCTCGGTCGGCATTGGCCTGGGATTTGAAATCCGTGGCCTGCGCCGAGCGGTCCGTCAGCAGGTTGCGGGTGGTTGTCCAGCCGGTTTCGGCGGTCGGGGAGTTCCTGTCCTGGAAAAGGAATTGCCCGTTGAAGCATTGAATGACGTATCGCATAAGTATTTAAACGAGCACTGGAATAATATTCAGTCAACGCCGAGTGGGGCATTCACTAGAAATTGAAAAATAGGCAGGAATTAATCATGAGCAGAGAAACCAGACTCTACCGCAAAGGCGGGCGTTGGCGTAAGGAAAGGAAGCGCTTCCTAGAGCAGCATCCTGTGTGCGTCATGTGCCCAGAGCACAGCAGACAGCCCGCAACCGTCGTCGACCACATCAAGCCGCACAAGGGCGATGAGGGGCTATTCTGGGACCAGGACAACTGGCAACCGCTTTGCAAGCCATGCCACGACATCCACAAGCAACGCATCGAGAAAGGCAGCGAGATACCGCAGAAAGGCTTGGACGGTTGGCCAGTAGACGAGGGGCAGGGGGAGGGGGGCTCAAATCCCTGAGAGCTGGCAAGGCGTGTCACCGCTCCTGAACCGTCAAAAAATGTGCGCAGTAATTTTCAACCCGGTATCAACCGCTACGTGCGTAGCTAAGGGGGCGACCTGCGAGGGCGTCAAGTAGATTGAAACTCAAAGTAACTTACACATGACAGATATTAAGGACATACCCGAGGCGCCGGAATGGCTTGGGGACATTGCGAAAGACGAATGGCGGAAGCTTTACGAGGCGGTGAGCGATGGGCATTTCCAGGCGGAAGACCATGCGCTGCTGAGTGAATACTGTGAGGCCATTGAAACCTCGCGCATTGTGACGCAGCAGTGGAAGGATGAAGGCTGCCCGGTCACTCACCTGAATTCCAACGGCACGCTGGGGACGCATCCGTTGTGGTCGGCGAAGCAGGCCGCGCAAAAGCAGATTGCGGCGCTGGCGACGAAGCTGCGGGTATGCCCGTATTCGCGTAAAGCGGTCACGAAAACTCAACCCTCGGCGCTGGACGAACTGTGAGCGAAGTTCATCAATATGCGCGTGATGTGGTTGCCGGGGAAATTGTCGCCTGCAAATGGGTGCGCTTGGCGTGCGAACGTCACTTGCGCGACCTGGAGCGCGACGACATCTACTTTGACGAGGACGCCGCCGAGCGCTTTTTCAAGTTCTGCCGCTTCCTGAGGCACTACAAGGGGCCGATGCGCGGGCAGGCGATTGAATTACTCCCGTGGCAGAAGTTCGCGTTTGGCTCGATTTACGGCTGGAAGTGGACCGCGACCGGCGCTTGGCGCTTCAACTACTTTTATTTGGAGATCCCCCGCAAGAACGGCAAAACGACGATCAGCGCGGCAGTGGCGCTCTACGATGCGGAGTTTGTCGAACGCACGGGCGCGGAGGTCTTCTGTTTGGCGACAAAGGAAGACCAGGCCAAGCTGCTTTACAATGACTGCTGCGCGTTCATCCGGCAGAGCCGTGATTTGGCCCCGCGCTACCGGATTCTGGATGGCAAAAACCTCGTTTACGCCGAGCGCAGCAACCGCACGAGCTTCATTAAGCCGCTGGGCAGCGACTCCAAACGCCTCGACGGGCTCAACCCGATTAGCGCTATCTGCGACGAGCTGCACGCCTGGCCTCACCGTGACCTCTGGGACGTGGTGGAAGACGCCTTTGGCGGTCGCGAAAACTGGCACATGGGCGCGATCACCACCGCGGGCACGAACACGCAGGGCATTTGCTTTGAAGAGCGCGAGCACCTCACCAAAGTTTTGGAAGGCGAGTATGAGGCCGACAACAAATTCGGCATGATCTACACCGTCGACGGCTGGGAAGACGCCGACAGCGACAGCAAGGACGACGTCGACTGGAATAACGAGGTGGAATGGGCCAAAGCCAACCCAAACATGTGCGCGGGCAAATCCGTGGCCTTCATGCGCGATCAGGCGACGAAGTCCGCGCAGGTTCCGGCGAAGCTGGCCACGTTTAAGACCAAGCAGCTCAATATCTGGCTGAATGCCGCCGATGCATGGATTACCCGTTCGGCTTGGATGGCGTGCAAGGGCGCTGAGGCGTCGCTGGCGGACTTTATCGGGCACAGGGTATATGCGGGGCTGGACCTGAGCAGTAAAAACGACCTGAGCGCGCTGATTCTGGCGGCCAAAATCGACGGCAAGTGGCGCGTTTCAACCCGATTCTGGAAGCCCAAGGACACCCTGGCCGACCACGCGCACCGCGATAAGGCGCCCTACGAGCAATGGGTGAGGGATGGCCACTTGCTGACCGTGCCCGGGCCAACCATCGATTACGCCTTTATTGCCCGCGAAATCGCCAATATTCACGCCGTTTGCCCCATCCATCGCGTGGCATTCGACCGCTGGAAGATGGACCGGCTCCAGCGCGAGACGGACGAGATCGACCTAGTGCTGGATTTGGTCGAGTTCGGGCAGGGCTTCAAGGATATGAGCCCGGCCATCAATGACCTGGAGGACTTAATCGCCACGCGCGGCATCAACCACGGCGGCAACCCGGTGCTCAACATGTGCGCCTCCAACGCAACCGTGGTCAAAGACCCATCCGAGAATAAGAAATTTGAGAAACGCAACCAACGCGGCCGCATCGACGGCATTGTTGGCCTTACCATGGCTATCGGCGCAGCCATGAAGCAGGAAGACGACACCGCCGAGCATTCAGTTTACGAAGAAAGGGGATTTATCGAGATATGATACCAGACGGAAAATTGCTAAGCATCAAAGAGCTGGCTGCAGAGGAAAACCTACCCTGCGAAAAGACCATCCGCAAATGGCGCAAAGAGGGAGCCCCATTTTGGGGCTACCGCTCGACCGTCAATGATCTGCTGAAGTGGCAGTTTGAGAGGACGGCAGTTTGCATCGAAGATACAGACTAGGCTATCATGAACTAACGAATAATGCTTCGTGTTTTTAACTACATCTTATTGGTTTAGGATTTTGTTGACAATGTGTGATGGTTAAGGTGTATCTTTCATGATCTAAAGAATACCCAGAAATTACTAAGGTTGTTATTCCATGAATAAAGCAGAGTTGGTCATTGAAGTGCAAAAAAATCTTGGTAAAGACGCCACCAAGGCTTCTGCCGAGCGTGCAGTTGAGGCTGTCCTCGATGCCATCAAAAAGGGCGTTAAGAAAGACAAGACAGGTGTTCAGCTTGTTGGTTTCGGCACATTTGCTGTTGTCAAGCGCTCTGCGCGTATGGGGGTGAACCCTAAGACAAAGGAGCGAATAAAAATAAAAGCTTCCAAGACCATTAAATTCAAGCCGGGCGCTGGCTTAAGGTCTATATTGGGACCAGGTCCTGGGGGAGGTTAAGGAAATGCCAAGTAATAGGTTTGATGATAGCGGAGATGGTGTAAAAGAACTTGAAGGGCTCTATAATTCGTGGTCCCTCAAATTGACAGAAGTTTGTATGCACGCATCCTATGCAATTATTGGTGCACTTTACGCTGCCTTTGGTTCTACTGGAAAGCTACTCGAGAGTTTTTGTGCAGTTATGTCCCTATTTCTTGTATTAATTGTCTTGGCTTCAAATGTTCTGATTAGAAAGTGGATAGTATCGCAGCTATTCGATAGAATTGAGTATGCTGAGGATGATGGAACTAGATGGGATGATGAATATAGTTCTTACACAACATCTGGTGGCCCTTGGCCATACACTCGTAAGATTGAGTTATGTGGAAAAATTCTAAGATGCATAAGCACATGGGGAGTCGTGTCCTCTGCAATTTTTTTAAGTGTAGCTCTTTTTCTTCAGTTGTTTTCGTAAAAAAGACTATACATCTGGTCCATCGAAGTAGTCCGGTAGCCATGATGCGACAGTTTTAATGGCTTTTGACCATGCTGTGTTGGTAGCAACTTTTGCTACCGATTTGAGTTTAGATTTAAGGTCGCTTTTTATTTCTTGGCCGATTTCTGTAATGGTTTCTTCCATGAAAGTGCTTTCATCGCCATTGGCAGCTTTCTCGATTTCATCCGCCAGCATCTCTGCTGCTTTGCGTTCGTCTTCTGTCTGACAATCTTCTTTCAATGCAGATCTGAGAAGTAAGCTGATATTGGTTGATTGGCTACTCGCCAGCGCAATCATCTCACTAATCTGGGCACGCATGGTGTCTATTTGCTTATCTTTGTCTTCTACCTGTTCATCTCTGAGCTGTAGGATTCTTCTCTGATTCTCTATAGTGGCATTAGCAATTGTTATTTCATTTACGAGCGCAATCTCTTCGATCTTGTCTATTGCGAAACGATCTATCGGAGAGTTTCCAGTAATAACGCTGCCATACTCTTTCAGCAAAGATTCAGTCTCTTGCTTGCACTCATCAGGGACTTGTATTTCCATCACAATTGTGCCGATCTTCGATTTGTAAACGCGCACCTCTGAGCTGATGTCTTGATTCCTGGTTTTGAGTAAATCACCAAAATGCTGCAGCATGCTGATCACGGCTTTCTCGGCTACTTGTGGAAACCTATTCTCTAATCGAATCGAGATCTTCTTCATCTGTGCCTCAAATGATTTTGATCTTCGTCGCTCCAGCGAAACATCCCTCTGTAGGACCTTCCTTTGCCATTGATACTGCACTGCCTCTAAGTGGTCTAGGTCTTTAAAGTGCTTCTTCAGGCACTTGTTGGTAGTGGCTTTTCGCAGTCTCGGCATTTCAAAGAGATTCCCTTTGTCGCCGCACCATGTGAATCCTTCGAAGCGTTTGAGCGAAAAGCAGAAAATATGGTTTTTGTCTGCTACTTCCAAGGCTTCCTTGCTGAATCCTATTTGTGAAACGTAAAACATAAGGCCGATGTGAAGTGCAGAATCGCATCTCATCTTGAATTTATACAGATCCGCTCCATTGGTCCGATAGCCACTTAGATTGAAGTCTGTAAGTGCCGAACGCTCATTCAATCGGTCTACAATTTTCAGATCGAATTTATATTGTCCTCTATGGTTCTCGATCAGGATGGGGGTAATGAACTCTACGTTGTCAAACCCGTGCAGTGCCTCTGCCATTCTAGCGACAGGGTCTATTATTTCATTCTTTAAGTTTACGTGCTTTGTCATGGTGGAACTTAAGGGGATTTGTATCGCTACCACACTCTACCACGCATTACCACCATTTACTAAACGTTACCAAATAGCCGTTTTGCGCACTTGAATCCCGCCGTCCTAGTTTTGGGGGTGTGGGATTTTTTAGCGCCATAGGAATTGGGAAGCGGCAGCCGAAGGCGGTTGCGGTGGGCGGTGAGCCGTCGACGCTGGCCAATCCTAATGATGAGCTACTGGACGCGATTTTGTCCGGGCTCTCGACGTTGTCGGGCGTGAAAGTGACCGAGCTTTCGGCGCTGGGGGTGGCGACGGTGTTTAGCTGCGTCAACGTGCTGTCGCGCACGGTGTCGACGCTGCCGCTCGTTGTTTACCAGGAGCGCAATGGCGAGAAGCACCGCGCGCCCGGGCATCCGCTTTATGACCTGATGAAGGTGTCGCCGAATCCAGAAATGACGGCGGCGGACTTTCTGGGCGCCACGATGTTCAACCTCGCACTGCGCAATGAGGCGTTTGGCTTCGTGTCGCGCAATCGGGGCGGGGAGGTCACGCAGATTGTGCCGGTTTTGCCCAAGGACATCCGCCGCAAGCGCGATGGCGGGAGTGATGGCAACGAACTGCGCTTCCATGTGAAGGGCGTTCCCTACGATGCCGAGCGCATCCTCGATATTCGCGGGCTGACGAACAACGGCTTGAACGGCGTGGACATGCTCGGGACCGTGGGCGAGGTGATCGGCCTGGCGCGGGCATTGCAGGACAACGCCGCCAAGTTTTTCGGCAACGGCCAAAAGATTTCCGACGTGCTGAGCACGGACAAGGCATTGACCAATGAACAGGTCAACCGGCTGCGCGAGCAGATGCTCGACCGCAAGCGCCGGGGCGACGACTACACCACGCTGATCCTCGAAGAGGGGATGAAATACATCACCCATCGCAGCGAAAACAAGGACAGCCAATTTCAAGAGGCGCGCGAGCACCAGGATAAGAAAATCGCCAGCCTGTGGGGCATCCCGCCGCACAAGGTGGGCATCCTCTCTGACGCGACGTTTAGCAACATCGAGCACCAGAACATTGAATGGGTGGTCGATTGCATCCTGCCGTATCTCGTGCGCATCGAGCAGGCGATGAACCTGCGCCTGTTGACGGCTTCGGAGCGTCGGCAGGGCTACTACGTGGAATTTCTGGTCGAGGGCCTTTTGCGCGGCGACGTGAAAAGCCGTTACGAGGCCTACGCGATTGGCCGCCAGTGGGGCTGGCTGAGCGTGAACGATATTCGCCGTAAGGAAAACATGAACCCCATCGAAGGCGGCGACGTGTATCTGACGCCGCTCAACATGGTGGATTCGCAAAACCCGCAACCGCAACCCGAGCAGCAAGCAGCATGAAGACCTGGTTTGAATTCAAGGCGAAGGCCGACGACACCACCGAGATTTTTATTTTCGACGAGATCGATCCGTATTGGGGCATTGGCGCCAAGCAGTTCATTGACGAGCTGAACGCCGTCACCACGGCCAACATCGATCTACGCATCAACAGCATTGGCGGCTCGGTTTTCGACGGTCTGGCAATGGCCAATGCCCTCAAGCGCCACGCGGCAAAGGTAAGGGTAACGGTGGAAGGCTTGGCGGCGTCCATTGCCAGCGTCATCGCCATTGCGGGCAACAGTGTCGAGATGGGCGACGGTGCGTTTTTAATGATCCACAACGCGTGGACCTTTGCTTGGGGCAATGCGAAAGAGCTGCGCAAGCAAGCTGACGACCTCGACAAAATAAACGAGTCCATCGTCTCCGCCTACGTGGCGAAAACCGGCCTCAAGCGCGATGACATCGCCGCGATGATGGACGCCGAAACGTGGCTGAGCGCCGCCGAGTGCGTCGAAAAGGGCTTTGCCGACAAAACCGTGGAGGGCATGAAAGCCGTGGCGCTGGCCAAGGATGCGGCCAAGGCCTTCCGCAACATCCCCGCCGCGCTCGTGGCCAAGGACGACGAACCGCCGCCCGCCCCGCAAAAGCAGCCGCCAGCCTGCAACCATTTATGGCGCATGAAACTGCGCGAAAAGCGTCAAGCGCTCATCGAACAAACCACCAACTAATCAAGCACAATGACCATTAGTGAGCTAAAGCAAAAACGCGCAGCACTCGTCAAAGACATGCGTGCGCTGCTGGATAAAGCCAGCAAGGAAGGCCGCGACCTCAACGCGGACGAAACCACCAATTACGAAGCCATGGAGGCCGACGTTGAAAAACACGGCAAGCAGATCCAGCGCGCGGAAAATTTGGCTGCACTCGAAAACAACTTGCAGGGCGGCGGCCAAAGCCCTTACCAGCCCGAAATCGAAGGCGAGGCCGACGAGCAAGAAGGCCCACGCGCGAGCAAGGGCTACAATCTGGCGTTCTTCAACGGCTATGGCCGTGTGGGCAAGAACGGCATGAACCCGCAGCACTTCGCCGCGCTCCAAGTGGGCACGGATTCCGAAGGCGGCTACCTCGTGCCAACCTCGTGGGAGCTGGATTTGATCAAGGCCCTGCCAGAAATGAACGTCGTGCGCCGCTACGCCCGCGTGATGGCGACTGCCAGCGACCGCAACATCCCGGTGCGTGGCTCGCGTGCTGGCTTTACCTGGATCGACGAAGAGGGCGCCTACGGCAAGGACGATCCGGCCTACGGCAATCTCGTGCTCGGCGCACACAAGACCGGCGGCATCATCCAGGTGTCCGAAGAGCTTTTGCAGGACAACAGCTACAACCTTGCGGGCGAGCTGCAAATCGACGCCAGCGAAGAGTATGGCTACATCGAAGAGTCCGGCTTCTGCACGGGCAACGGGGTGGGCAAGCCTGTTGGTTTGTTTGCCACTACTGCCGTTGCGGGCGCGAACGTCACTGGCTACCAGGGCGCGATCAACGCCACGCCGGTTGTTACTGCCGACGACCTGATTGAAACCTTCCACGCTTTGGCTAAGCGCTACCGTGCGCGCGCCGTTTGGCTGACCAGCGATGCGATTGCCAAGCAGATCCGCAAGCTTAAGGACGGCAACGGCCAATACTTGTGGGCGCCATCTCTGCGCGAAGGCGAGCCCGACCGCCTGCATGGCCGTCCGTTCGAGGTCAGCGACAGCGCGCCGGTTCCAGCAGCCGAAGGAAAGTCCATCATCTTCGGCGATCTGAAGTATTACCGCATTGTCGACCGCCTGGGCATGACGATGCAGCGCCTCAACGAGCTGTATGCGGAAAACGGCCAAGTGGGCTTCAAGTTCACCAAGCGCCTCGACGCGAAGCTGACGCTCGCTGACGCGATCACCTTCTTCCAACACGGCGCCGCCGCTTAACCCGGAGTGGGGCGCTTGGCAACAGGCGCTCCGCGTTCCACAACCAACATTAATCCAATGAAGACTGTTAAAATCACCGCCAAGCAATCCTTCGTGCTGGGCGACAAGAAACTCGAAGCTGGCAAGGACTACGAGGTGTCCGAGCTCGACGCCAAGCGCCTGCTTCGGCGCGGCTGGGTTGCGCACGCCTCGGAAGCGCCAGCGAAGGGAAAGGGCAAGTAAGCCATGGGCGCGCAAAAGGCAAAGGGCTCCAAGTTCTACTACCACGATGGCAACGACTTTGTGGAGGTGGGTGACGTGGTGAACATCACGCCCGGTTCCACGACTTCGGAAACCATCGACACCACCTACATGGGCTCGGCGGATGACTTCCGCGAATCCATTCCCGGCTTGAAGGATGGCGGCGCGCTGAGCGTGACCCTTCATCTTGACCCGGATGCGACGGGCGACGCGCAAAAGCACCACGTGCTACGCGGCCACGTCGAAGGCGATCAAAACGAACAATACCGCATTGGGTTCCCCGGCGGCCAACACATCACCTACACCGCAACGCCTACGGAGTTCACGCCTGGCGGCTTGACCCCCGAGGGTAAGATGGAGCTTACCTTTGGCGCGAAGGTGTCGGGCAAACCGGCCTGGGGGGCAGCTGCCTAAGTAGCGATTTTCTTGGTTCAGTAAACAGCAATGGCCTGGGCGCGCTCATCCGGCTCGGGCCATTCACCACTTTTTCAATTCGTGCAATTCACCCGCTACACCGAAGCCGACCGCGCGCAAGAGCCCATCACGCTCGAACGCGCGAAAGCGCATCTACGCGTCATCGACGACAGCGAAGACGACTTGCTCCGCGCATACATCGCGGCGGCCCGTGCGCATGTGGAGGCGCATTGCGGCATTCGGCTAATTGCGGCTACGGTCACGGCTTACGGCGCGAAGCTGCCCGCTGGCGGTCAGTCGATTACATTGCCCGTGGCGCCCGTGCTGAGCGTGGCCAGCGTGGAAACCCTGGCCGAAGGCGCGGAGGATTACGCAGCGCTGGATGCGGATGATTTCCGTCACCTCGAAGGCAGTAATCGCGTGCAGTTAGACGCAAACTTTGCATCGCAAAGCTTAGCCGCGCGTGACGACGCCGTGCGCATCATCTACACCGCAGGCTACGGCGCGGACGCGGGCAAAACGCCCGCCAGCCTCGTCACCGCGTTGTTGTTTCTGGTGGCGCATTACTTTGAAAACCGCGTGCCGGTGGTCATCGGCGCATCCGCAGTCGAGCTGCCGCTCGGCGTGCAGTCGCTGCTGCGTCCGTTCAAACAAATCCAAGTCTAAGCCATGGCCGCCATTAAAAAACGTATTCGTATCCCTTGCAGCTTGACCAATCCGAGTAGCGTGATTGACGACCTGACCAACGCCATTCCCGCTCACTACGCAGGTAATGACGTTGACTTCGAACTCGCTATATTCAGCGGGGAGGACTTGCAGGCAGCAGCAGACATTTCGCTGATCACCTTTCAGATTAAAGCGCTGGGCGGCGGGGGCGGCGCACCCGCTCCAGGTTCAACTGCATTGATGCAGGTAGTCGTAGTCAATGGCGATTTAGACGCTGATTGTGACGCAGACAGCTGGAATGAGGGCACTAAGCAGCAGGCCGTCGTAAGCTTTGCCGCCGATGATGTGATTAATGCTGCTGGCACTTATTGGCTGGTGGTCGCCATTACCGACCAGCTTGGCAACACCTCAATTGCCGCTGCTGGAAACATCAGCATCAAGGAAGATGGCTTTGGTAGCACCGACGACCCGGAGCCAATCGACAATTACCTCGATGCCTCAGTTGGTGATACGCGCTACCCGCTGCGATCACCGGCCAATGGCAACTACCGGATCAATGGCGCGGTGCTTCAGCTTATCGATCCGGACACCGGCCTTTGGCACGACCTCTTCGTTGACACCAACAACGGAACCGAACCACCACGCCTCCGCCTGGCCGACGTAGGCGAAGCCTAACTTTTCCAACCCATGAAACAACGCATCATCCTCGCCCTCGCATTGGCGCCGCTCATTGCGGCCGCGCAATACGTCCCACCCACCAGCAGCTACGACGTCGTCACCGTCGACGGATCCGGCGTCGTGCAAACGCCGTCCACGCTGTGGACCGCTAACGCCGCTAGCCTGGCTTCGGCGCTGGGCGGCAGCTTTTACACTGAAGCGGAAATCGATGATTTCTTCGACGATCCTTCGATCTCGAATGCGGATTCGGAGAACTGGTATGATTTTCTCGAACTGGGCAGCGCCTCTCAAGTCGGCATCGCTACGGTCATTACAGACTCTGACGCCAGCGTCGCCACGCCTGGCGCGGTCTATGACTACGCCCAGCCATTGGACGCTGATTTGACCACGCTTGCCGCTGCGAACAACAGCGCCACATTGGCCACGCTTAGTGGCAGCTACTACACCGATGCCGAAATCGACGCCATCGAGGCCGCTCTGGAGCGTTTGGACTATGGGCGGGCTTCGCGTCCAGGAGTGTGGCTTGATAGCTCAGTCCCAGCTACTTGCGCCCTCCCTAATGGCTTCGCTAATTTTGGCGCGGGCAGTTGGTCGATGGTGATTGATGTAGAGGTCGAAGATTGGACACCCGCAAGCACGGTTGCGCTCATCCGAACACATGGTAGCGGAAATAACCGGATTCTGATCAACATGCTGTCCGGCGGTGGTCTGAATATGTCCTATATCGACTCTGGCGGCAGTTCGACGCTCTTGAATGTCGGTGATTTTTCTGCGCTATCGGGAGCGCATCATTTGGTCTTGGTCGATGATCGAACCACACTAAGCCTGTATGTCGATGGTGTGTTGAATGACAGCGTAAGTTCGTCGGCAGTGGGTTCCATCGACCTCGGAGATAGTAATTCCAATGATGGCGATTTACGGTCCAACTCTGTTTTTGGGGATACCATTTACCGCGCCTTTGCAACTTTTAACGAAGAGCTCAGCAGCAGTGAAACCACCGAACTTTACCAGAGCGGCTTGGAAGCCTTCTTCGCGGCGCATCCCGCGTATGCATCGAGCACCAACCCGGCCGGAGACATCACACTTCCAACTGCGACCGCTGACAGCATGGAAACCTTTACTGACGCATCGTCCACTGGTTTCACGGCGGAAAATACCGCTGGCACTGGCACTGCGGGGTGGGTTTTGCCAGTCACCATAGCCGCTGGGACAACGCTAATTTGCGAGTTCGATTTGGACGTTGTCAATGAGTCGCCTCAGCTTGCCTTACGTTCCACGGTTGGGGGTGTAATATCTGTGGTCACTTCGGTAAGCAACACTGAGACGTTTACGACCACTGGCAGCAAATCAGTCGAGATTACGTCGACAGGAAACAGTAACGTGCTTTCGTTCTCGGAGGGCAATACGCCCTCATCGTTTGAAGTCAGCAATTTTACGGTTCGCGTTAAGGGCGTGGTGGCAGCCTATCCGCTGGATGAGGGAATCGGGTATCAAGTCCGCGACATGTCTGCCAATTATAACGATGGGCTGATTTCGGCCTCTGGATTTAGCCATTTGATTCCCAAAACATCTGGCTATATCCGAGCATTCGGCGTCGATGCCTACAACGGCGGATCGGGCAATGTAGAACTGTTGTCCAGCTCGCGGGATATTTTACCAACTGGAGCTGCACTAGTAACTGGCTGTAGCGTCTTAGGGGGCGATTCGGTTTCGGATATTGATTTCCTGCGATCCGACCGGTCAACAACCTCTGCTCTAGCTGATTCGACAGAAGCACTACCTGCCAACGGAGCCTTATTTTTAGCGCCCTCCTCAGCCCAGCGTTTAACGCGGAATAACATAGTAGTTAATTCCACAGACTCCGACGCCACAGCTATGGATTTCCGCGTTGATTATATACTCACCGAATAACAATCATGAGCACCCAACTTGACACCGTAACCACTAGCGGCCTGCACTTCAAAAAGGGCGGCGGCTTCCACAAACAACCGTTGCCAGTGCCCTTAGAGCCCGGTGCAAAGGACGGCGTTTGGCATCCCGAAACGCTGACGCTCGCTTACGTCACCGAAGACGAACAGGACGTAATCACTGAGCACGAGCTCGTCCTCACACAGCAGCAGATTGACGACGCGGCGGCCATGGTTGGCGCGTTCGATTTGTCCGCTGCACAGGCTGCCAAGCGTGACGAAATAGCGGAAGCCTGTGAGGCGGAATACTCGGCGGACATCGAAGTGGAAGGCATTCCGTTTCGGACGCATTTGGAGGCACGGGCCGATGTCAACGACCTGATCAACCTCTTAGCCCCGCTAGAAGTTTACGCGAACTACAAATGCGCTGACGGCGTTTTCCGCGACATCACGCGCGAGCAATTTCTGGCTGGTTATCAGGCAGCAATGGCCCGCAAGTCTGCCGCATTTACCAAGCGCAAAACGCTGACTGACGCCATCGACGCCGCCAGCACGCAAGCCGAATTGGAGGCCATTAACTGGTAATATCATGCCTGAATTTATCGAGATACCTGAGCTAATTCCACTTGGCCGCGATTGGTGGCTAATGGATGGTCGAGAAATTGTGCGTTGGGGTGAAGATGATGTAGACATCATCGAAGGCCCGATGATCACGGACGGACCAAGCATCCCGGTTTGGGCGCGTGCGGTTGTGCCTTGGCGTTCAATTCTGCTTTCAGGTCTCTGGCATGACGACAAGCGCGGCAAGAAGGGCATGGATGGCAAACCAGCGCGCAGCAATTTCGCGGTGGATGGAGAGTTCTTCGACCTCATCAAGCATGAAATGACTTACCGCCATCGTTACCCGGCGTTCAAAGCTTGGTGGACGGCGCTCATTTGCTACATCGCCGTGCGCCTTGGCACCTACACCAACTTTTCTGCTGACCCGCCCGAATGGGTCCGTCGGCGTGCTCAACAAGTAATCAATCAACGAAACATATAAACTCATGAAAACACGTATCTTAACTCTCGCGGCCGCTGCTGCCGCTGTCTCCATCTTCGCCGGTTGCTCTACAAGCAATCCAGTTGCCGAGCAATCGCCTGAGCAAACCGGCGCGGCTTACAATATGCCGATGCAAACCGATGCGACTGGCGCCACGCAAAAGCACACTGCAACACGTAACCTGAATAATCAGGGTGTGGCAACTTATCAGCTTTTGCCTAATGGCGCGATGGTTCCCATCGTAACCTTTGACCAAGGCATGAACTCGGACTTTGCCGCGCTGGCCGCCAAGGGCGTGACCATCGAGCAAGGTCTTTCTGTTCCCGTAAAGCTTGGCGGTGGTGAAGAGTTCCAGGGGCCGTTCGGGCAAAAGATCACGATCAACGAAGTGGATAAATCCAATACTGACGGCTACGCCGAGCAGTTGCAGGCGTCGATGGGCGGGCAAAATCAGCGCCTGTCCGAAGTCGCCAACGTCGTCAAAACAACCTACGAAGGCAAAGCCTTGGTAGTTGGCGCGTATTACGATGGCGTTGCGAAAGTCGGCGACAAAGTGAAGGAAATCAGCGGCCCAATTCTGGAAGCGTTTTCGCCTTACGCGGCAGCGGGTGGCGCCATCAAGCAAGTGGTGACCGTTTTCGACGAAAAGACGGGTGAAAAAACCACCGTAGTCGCCGACGTTACTGATTCCTAAACTTCAATCGGCTTAGACTCATGGGTAAATGGCAAATTTGGGCGCTCATTGGCGTGCTGCTGCTCGCGCTGATTCTGACCTACAACGTAGTGATGATTCTTCTCGGGCAAGCGCCGCCATTTACACCATGGGACGAGCTTCAGCTGTTGGCCGCTATCGCCATTGGCTACATCGGACGCGCACTCAAATGAACCTCAATCCACTCACAAGCATCTTCGACCGCGTGCTGCTGGCTGCCGCTGGCGGGCTGAGCCTGATGAACATCCTCATGCACGTGCAAGTGCTGGTCGGCATTGTGGGCGGCCTGCTGACCATCGTGCTGCTTGTCATCAAAATTCGCAAAGAGAACCGCTCCCCCAAATAGTATGAATCCCGGGCTTTTAGATCGGCGCATCACCATTCAGCGCGAAACGACTGCAGCGGACGAATTCGGGCAGGCGGTTGCGACGTGGAAAAACTGGTTGATCAACGTGCCCGCCCGGCGCATGGAATCACCTGGTAGCGAGCCCGAGCAGCAGAACCGCCAACGGTCTAAGCGGCGGGTGCTCTTCTGCATTCGTTACGTGGCGGGCGTCACGGATTCGCATCGTGTGGTGTATGAGGGGCAGACGCTGGAAATTTTATCGGTTATCGAAATCAAGCGCCGCGCGTTTCTGGAAATAACCTGTGAAGGCAACGGTTGATGGCAGTGGAATTTGAAATGACACTGACGGGCGACCTGGAGCTGGACAAGTTCATTGCCGGGCTCGCACAGTCTGGGCAGAACCGCATCATGCGCCCCGGAGTGCGTGCTGGCGCCAGCGTGATCAGCAAGGCTGCGAAGCAGAAGGCGCGTCGCTTCAAGCGCACAGGACAGTTGGCCAAAGCTATTGGCGTATCCAAAGTTAAGACGTATCCAGGTGGCGCGGTGTTTGCGGCGGTTGGCCCGCGCACGGGCTTTAAAATGATTTTCGAGGGTAAGCCCGTGAACCCTACGCAGTACGCGCACCTCGTGGAATTTGGCACGGCGCACAGCGAGGCCAAGCCGTTTCTACGACCGGCTTTTGACCTGGAGCAGGGCAGGGCGATTGCCGCCTCGCAACTGGCCGCCGTGAAAGCCGTTGACAAAGAAGTCGACCGTTTGCGCAAGAAAGGAACGCGCTGATGGCTGACGCATTACACGAAAAACTTTGCGCCAAACTGAAGGGCGACGCCGCGCTTAAAGCATTGGTGGTCGACCGCATTTTCCCGCTTGCTACACCGAAGAACACTGAGCGCCCGCTGCTCACTTATCGCGAAATTTCCGGCGTAATCGACCACGATCTCGACGGTCCTAGCGGCTTGCGCGAGGCGCGCTTGCAGCTAGACGCCTATGCGGAGCGCTACCGCGACATCATTGGCATTCGTCAGGCGCTCGATGCCCTGCTCGACAACTTTCGTGGCGACCTCGATGGGCAGGAAATTCAAGACCTGCGCTTGAGCTTTCCATCACAAGACCACGACCGCGAAGGCGAGAGCATACTTTTTCACCAAGTCATTGAACTCAACGTAAGCTATATTGCATGAAAAAATTCACCCACGCTTCACACTACCAGTTGAACACGGCTGGCTTTCAAATAACCGACCTCTTTGGAGTGGGCGCCTTTGCCACGGCTTGCGCCATTCTCTGGACTATCGACGAGGAAACCGAAGCGGAAACGCCGGATGCCTACGCCGAAGAACTCTGCGATGCAAAGTTTGGCGACATCATCAAGCGCGCCACGGACGCCGTTGAAGCGTATCTTGGCAAGCCTGACACCGAAGCTGGCGAACAGGAGGACGCCGACAGCGCCCCTTTAGCTGGGAAGAGCGAGTCGGTCAATGGATCGTCGAAACCGGAAGGCCCGCCGCCGAGTTCTGGCGGCTGACGGTGGGGCAGGAGCGCGCTGTATGGAAAGCCTGGCGTCGCAAGCAAGACCGGCAATTGATGCGCGATGGCGCACTGAAGGCCGTAATTGTCAACGCCATGGCCCGCCCGAAGCCTCCTGCGAAAGCTGATGACTTCATGCCCCGCAAGACACAAACACCCGATGACATGCTCGCGCTGATGATGGCGCTTTATCCACCTGAGAAAAGTTAAACGATGCCCACGCACACTGTAGGAAAGCTGAAGGTCGATCTCGTCGGCAATACTGGCAAGTTTGATTCCGCGCTGAGCAAGTCACGCGGGAATTTGCGCGCGTTCAGTAAAGAGTCAGCCTTTGCCAAGCGCGAGGTGGGCGGCTTTGGGCAGGTGATGAGCGCACTACCGAAATCGCTAGGTCCAGCAATTGGTCTGGCGGGCCTGGCGGGCGCAACCAAGGAAATGGTCAGCCTGGCAGTGAGCGCCGAGGAAACCGCCAGCAAGTTCAACGTGGTGTTTGGCCCGGCGGCGGAGCGTATGAATGCGCGCATTCAGCAAATGCGTAAAAGTATTCCTGCGACCACGGCGGAGCTACGCGGGATGACGGCGGAGATTCAAGATTTGCTCGTGCCGCTGGGGATTGCACCAGAAAAGGCTTTCGAGCTAACTGAGGGCGTCACGACTTTGGCTGGTGACTTGGCCAGCTTTAACAACATGCCCATTGCCGAAGCACTGGAGCGCATCCGCTCGGGGCTCGTGGGGCAATACGAGCCGTTGCTCAAGTTTGGCGTCGCGCTGAACGCAGGCACAGTCAAGGCGCGTGCTTTTGAAATGAGCATTGGCGATGGGCGTCGTGAGCTGACCGCTGCAGAGCGCGCCATGGTCAGTTATAAGCTTATACTGGAAGGAACGAGCGCCGCGCATGGCGATGCTGCGCGCACTGCAAATAGCGCGGCAAATAGGCAAAAGTTTCTTAAGGCTGAGATTGAAGAGACCGCAACAAGTATCGGTAAGGATTTAGTTCCAGCATATAGCCAGCTGCTAGAGTGGGGTAACGATTCGCTTGAGATGTTTAAGGCAAGTATCGGATACCTTGATGACTTATCATCCGGTGTCGCTGTATTCGTAAACGACATTACCGGACTTACGGAAAAAGCCATCGAGCCGATCCGCCTCGTGGAAGAAGATCCGCGTCAGCTGGAAGAGATCATTATAAAGCTGGGCACGCTCAAGGATGAGCAACTGCGCTTTGCCATCGAGCAGCTTAACCTTGCCGGGTTCAACGCTCAGCAGATTGGCGAGCTCTACCGGATGGAAGGCGACCGCTTGGCGCGCTACAAGGAAATGATCCAAGAGCAGCGGGCGAGCAAGGAAGTGGTCGACCAAACAGTGGTGGCCGTGGATGACCAGTCGGACAAGGAGCGCCAACTGCACGCCGAACGCATGCAACGTGAGCAGGAGCTGGCGGCGGAGCAGTTGCGCCGTGATAGCAACCAAGTTTTTTCGTTTGAGAAAATACGCTACTTACAGCAAGCGCAACTGACAGGTGATGCGGAAATTATCTTCCAGGCTCAGAACCGCATCCAATTTGAAGAAGACCTTGCGCAGCTAAAGGAAAATCAAAATCTGAGCGATGAAGAGGCACTGATGATCGCCCGGACGTTGGCGGAGCAGCGCGCCCAATTGCACGCCATGGAACTGCAGGCTGCCGCCGAGTTGATCGAAGCTAACCGCGTGCGCTATGAGCAGGATTTGAACGTGCTGCGATTGCGGGCGCAGGGTTTAAATGAGCAGGCCGACCATGAGGCGCGACGTCTGGAGCTTCTCGACGAAGCGCATCAGCTGGCCGAAAAACTGAACATCACTGAAGAAGCGGCAAAGGATTTAATTCGCGAACGCTTAAAGCTCGAAAAGCAGGCGACCGACGAAAAACAAAAGCAACTTGATTTGGCGAATGAGGCGGAAGAACAATTGAAGAATGCCTCTGGCTCATCGACGAGCTCCAACACGTCGTCCAGTTCAAATGCTTCATCGAGCCGAGTGAAGGTTAGCTTTACAGGAGGCGGTAGCGGATTGGGCGGCCTTGCTGGATTGAGTCCCGAAGTGCTGAGCCAACTCAGCAGTGCTTACACCTCTGCGAACTATCGACCCACAGGTGGGGCTGGCGTGGTTGAGGAAGTTTTAAGACGCGCCACTGAAGGTGCAAGCATGGAGCGAGTGCGTGAGCTACACGCCAACGCTGCTGGCAATATCTTCTTACCTGAATGGCGTCGCTCACAATTGGCGCACTCGGCGGCCAACGCGGTAAGCTATGATGCGCCTGGCATTTACTATAACGGAACACGACTTCCCACCAGCTCAATGAGTTTTGAAAACCTGCAACGTGAAGGCTTTGAGGCGATGATTAAAATTGCTGACGCCTTTGACTTGATCAGTGCGAACATTGGAGGAAGCAACTAATGGCATACGAGTCCAAGCATTACTTTGGGGGATTTCGACCGCTCTACCTGTTTGAAGAATTTGGCGACTGCTCGAATTACTTCATCGAAACGCAGGCCATCATTGACGAGCCATACTATACACCAGATCCTCTGTGGGAGACGCAGCTCGATACGACGCTGTCCGCCTTCAATGGCCGCGCGGATATTGCCAGCCGCGATTTTCGACTTCTTAAGCAGGAGCCCACGCCTGAGCCTCCCGGTCGTTTGCGCTTACGCGAGGTGTGGGGCTATGTGCCAGAGGAAACACACAGCGAGCCGGGCATCGCGTCGTTTTCCTTCCCTGGAATGGTCGACGGCATCACGCAAAATCTGAACATTGTAGGCGCACGATTCGTCGGCAAACGGGTAAAAGTGACGCTTTCGGGCGCCACTATTTTGACGCCTGGCTCCATGATTAGATTTTACCGACAACGAAATTCTTACGAACCGCCCAGTTGGCAACCATCAACCTCAAAAACTATTCCATGGTACTCAAACGAGGTTGTGGTGCTCGAATCCAGCGGGAACACCGTGACCGTTGATTTTCCCGTCATTAGCGCCCAAGTGGACAATAAAACGGTGACCTACAGCCGTGCATTTAAGCCGGAAACTGCGGTCAATTTACTCGCCAGCGTAAGCAGCAGCTACCTTGAACCGGGGAGATCGATTGGCGGCTTGAAAGGACGTGACCCGTTTTCATCTACGGCGCCCTGTGTGAATAACCACTCTTACTTTTTAGCCTTTGACTCGATTGCCAACCAGCTCACGCCCACCTTTAAAACGATTGGTTCCGATGGGGGCATTACCAATATGCTGGGCGTTGATTCGAGCCCAACTGTTTTGGAGTATCAGCGCATGATTTCGCGCGGGCAAATGATCACGCCCAATCCCCCGAAGCTCGAACGCCTCTATGGGCCGATCTGGCGACAGACCATCGCCGCTGTGCCCGCACAATAATGAAGCTGCCACGCAAGCGGGAGCATATTAAGGCATGGCTTCGTATGATCAAGCTGGGGCGGCAGGCGGGGATCATTGCCGACAGTCAGCTGGGGCGATTTTTTCCGCAGTGCAAAAGCTTTTCCTACAATGCCATTGTGCCGACAGGGCAGGGAATTGTCGGCGATTTTCGCTTATCAATCAACGACCGCTCAATATCTGACAACGGGCTTTCGACAACACAGCCAGCGCACTATGCGCACAATGAGCCTTTACCATTTGCCTCAGAAATTAAACTGGAGAAATACGCCACTGGGCAATCGCTCGCAAATAACAACTGGCTGATGACTTTTGATTATGGCGAATATGGGCAGTCTCAAATGGCCGGTGGGCGAAACGAAACGAAAAGTGTGGCCAGCAACTCCTATGATGTGAATGGCAAGTTTATGCCGCCGCTGCCGCCGCATTGGGAATATCCAGATGACATACAAAAAGAATTTCAACAGACATCGGAAAGTATCGTTTCTAATGAAATCAGCCTAGGAGGGCCATTTGATACGCTGCTCATTGCCTACGACTGGAGTGAATTCGATGGTGTCGACCTGGACACGCGGACGGAAATCACAAGCCCGCCGCGTGGGGTCGTAGTAGGCTGGGGGCGCGCCTCTGCCGATGGAGCCTACCTCAGTTGGGCCGGTGATGACACGTCGGCTTCAGGTTCAGAGGAAATAACGGTTAACTTCCAGCAACTTGCAACGGACTACCCCGACGTTTCGGCGTTCACTGTTTCATTGAGCGCATTCTGGTATCAAAGCACTGGATCAACTGGCCAAGTGCGCCTTCGCCTGCTGCCATTCCTCAACGGAAATCCACTAGCCGAGCAAAGCAAGGTGGTAACCATCAGCACGGAAGAAAGCAGTAACATCGACGGTGAGCACGTCGGCACAATTTCCTACGATGCCACGACACGGTTAGCGACGCTAAGTTGAATCGTCGCTTCGATAAAAAGTTACAGAAATTGTAATTTTGATATTTACAGAATCCGTAATTTGTGCTTTGATCGTTCCCATGATCAAGGGATTCGCAAGCAAGGACACAGAAAAGCTTTGGAACGGAAGCCGCTGCCGCTCAATTCCGTCGGACATCCAACAACGCGCCTTGCAAAAGCTCCGCTTTTTGGACGCGGCTGAAAGTGTCAATGACTTGCGGATTCCGCCAAGTAACCATTTGGAACAACTGCGCGGCGCTCGTGCAGGCCAGTGGTCGATTCGGATTAACATTCAGTGGCGAATCTGCTTTAAGTGGGAGGATGGCAATGCCCGCGATGTAGAAATTGTCGATTATCACTAAGGAGGAACTATGACTCAGAATATTACACATCCAGGTGAAGACCTGTTGAGCGTGATTGAAGAAATGGGAATCACGCGGGCACAGCTTGCGCGGGGAACGGGTATCCCGGCCTCACGCATTACGGAAATCATCAAGGGAAAGCATAGCATCACCGCCGAGCATTCGTTGCGCTTGGGGCGTTTTTTCGGGCAAAGCGACGCCTTCTGGCTAAACATGCAGCGTGGCTACGAGCTGCGAAAGGCAAAGGCCGAGAAAGGTAAAGACATTGAGCGCGAGGTTGTGCCGCTTTCGGCGTAAATTTGTTGCCAAATATTGGCTAATATCTGGCAACAATCTGATAATTGCCTTAAATTAAGAGGATGTCAACGGACTCATAATCCCTTGGTCCTCGGTTCAAGTCCGAGTGGGCCCACCATTTATTGAAGAGGCGTCGCCTGATTATTGGCGATTTACGCCAATCTATAGGATGGTGTTATGTGAAGCGCTGTCGCATCCTGTCTCAAGGGCCTGAATGCCGCAACCGCATCGCATTTGAATCGGGAACTCAACCTGGAGCAGATTGATGGATATACGACAGGCGCAACCAAGCGACGAAGACGCTATGTGGGAGATATTCCAGCGCGTTGTCGCGGCGGGCGATTCCTATGTGTTTCCACCCGACAGCGATCGCGAGCTTTTTCGCAAGCAATGGATGAGTTACGGCCCACTGGTAGCGGTTGATGCTGGTCAACTCGTTGGCACGTATATCATCAAGGCAAACCAAATCGGCTTAGGAGATCACATCGCCAACGGTTCTTACATGGTGCACCCTGACCATCATGGTAAAGGCATTGGCAAGCGGATCGGAGAACACTCGCTTCGGCTCGCCAAGGAACGCGGTTTCCGAGGCATGCAATTCAACATTGTTGTGTCCACAAATGTGGCGGCTGTTGCGCTTTGGCAAAAGCTCGGTTTTGAAATCATTGGCACGACCCCGCGGGCATTTCGCCACCCGCAGTTTGGAGATGTGGATACGCACATTATGTTTAAGAGCCTTTAACGACTACAGCGCATTCACGTACGAAAACCGCACTAGAGCACTTTTCATCTAGATTGGCCGAGTCAGGTGGGTTAGAGATTGGATGCAGCGCAAGGCGGCTTTGATTGAG
>JAVDPC010000044.1 GCA_031296915.1 Cerasicoccus frondis
TTTCAATCACGGGCTTCCAGCCCGCTCAATCAAAGCCGCCTTGCGCTGCATCCAATCTCTACCCCACCTGAATCGGCTAATCTAGATGAAAAGTGCTCTAGACCGATAGATTTGCGCATTGCGCAAATGGGTTGAGCCACACCGCCAGCCACGCCCGACATTATGTCTAATTCCAATGTCGTAAGTCGTTGATTCCCAACCCGGATTAATAGTGAAAGCCAGTCACTAATAAAATGCTCTTTCGTTCACATTTTCATTGGCAAAACGCCTTCCTCTACTAGTATTAAAACGATCACCACATCTCCCACCAACCTTCCCCACCCTACCACATTACTCACCCCACCAACCCTACACACCTTACCCACATTACTCACCCTGCTCACATTACTTCCCCCCGCCTTACCTAACCTGACAACGCCAATCTTTAACCTTTAAACTTTAACCGCTCCACCTAATCTCCCACAACCATGACTATGACGACTGTTAAACCTCGCGTCCGCGGCTTCATCTGCGTGACTTCCCACCCGACCGGCTGCGCCAAGCACGTGCAGGAGCAAATCGACTACGTGAAGTCCAAGGGCGCCATCGAAGGCGGCCCCAAGAAAGTGCTCATCATCGGCGCCTCCACTGGCTATGGACTCTCCACCCGGATCGCGGCCGCCTTTGGCAGCGGCGCCGACACCCTCGGCGTTTTCTTCGAGCGCCCCAGCGACAAGGGCCGCCCCGCCTCTGCCGGTTGGTATAACTCCGCCGCCTTCGAGCAAGCCGCGACCAGCGCCGGACTCTACGCCAAGAGCATCAATGGCGACGCCTTTTCCAACGAAATCCGCCAGCAGACCATCGACACGCTCAAGGCCGACCTCGGCCAAGTGGACCTCGTCATTTATTCGCTGGCCTCCCCCATCCGCATCGATCCGGCCACGGGCGAGAAATACAAGAGCGAGCTCAAGCCCATCGGCAACGAGTTCACCGCCAAGACCGTCAACACCGACAAGGAGCTCGTCACCGAGGTCACCCTCCCCCCCGCCACTGAGGAAGACATCGCCAACACGCAAAAAGTCATGGGCGGCGAAGACTGGACGCTCTGGATGAACGCCCTGCGCGACGCAGACGCCCTCGCCCCCGGCGCCAAGGCCATCGCCTACAGCTACATCGGGCCGGTCCTCACTTACCCGATCTACCGCGAAGGCACCATCGGCAAGGCCAAGGAACACCTCGAGTCCACCGCAGGCGAGCTGCGCAGCGCGGGTTTTGACGCCTATGTGTCGGTCAACAAGGCCCTCGTCACCCAGGCCAGCTCAGCGATCCCCGTCGTGCCGCTATACATTTCCATCCTCTACAAGGTGATGCGCGAAAAGGGCATCCACGAAGGCACCATCGAGCAGATGGACCGCATGCTCCGCACCAAGATTTACGGCCCCGAAGGCGTCGAAACGGACAGCAAAGACCTGATCCGCGTCGACGACTGGGAAATGCGCGAAGACGTCCAGGCCACCGCCGCCGCCATCTGGCCCACGATCACCACAGACAACCTCAAGAGCGACACCGACTTCGAATTCTACCAAAGCGAGTTCCTGAAGCTCTTCGGCTTCGGCCTCGACGGCGTGGACTACGACGCCGAAGTCGACCTCGAACTCGGCGTCCCCAGCATCGGGTAAGGGACGCGACGCGAGGTTAACTACGAATCTCACGAATTTTCGCGAATCCAGAAATACGTGATCCCAAAGTTATACTTTTAGGGAACACACGTTGCTGGATTTGCGTCCATTCGCGACATTCGTAGTTAAAAAATCCGTAACCCTCCCCCCCCTCCAGCCAGTATTCAGCATGAAAATCATCGTCACCGGAGCCAGTGGACTCACCGGCGCAGCGTTCCTTCGGGAAGCCGCGCGGCGCAAGCATGACATCATTGCGGTGTCCAATACGCGCGAAGCCCCCCTCCCCCCCAAGACCGTGGGGCGGCAGATGGACCTCTCGTCCCTCGTCGAAATCGAGGCGCTGATCCTGGAGGAGTTTCCGGACATCATTGTCAACTGCGCGGCCATTTCCAACCCCGCCAGCGTCGACGCCAATCCCGAGCTCGCGGAGAAGATCAACGTGGCCCTCCCCCGCCACCTCGCGATGCTGTCCAACCACCTGTCGGCGCGGTTCTACCACCTGTCGACGGATATGGTGTTCGACGGCATGGAAGGCCCGTATCGCACAACCGACGCCCCCAGCCCCCGCAATCTCTACGGCCAGACGAAGCTCCTCGCCGAGCGCGAAGTCCTGAAGTTTGGCAAGGAGTTCGCGACGGTATTGCGCATAGCGATCCTCACCGGCAACAGCCCCGGCGGCGCGCGCTCCGTTCACGAAAAGCTTTTCCAGCAATGGGCCGAGGGCAAGCGCACCCCCCTCTTCACCAACGAAATCCGCCAGCCGCTCAGCGTGGACAACCTCGCCGACGTGCTCGCCGAGCTTTGCGAGCGCCCCAACCTGCATGGCATTTTCCACTGGGCTGGCCCGGACGAAATTTCCCGCTACGAAATGGGCAAACGCATCCTTGAGCGCTTCGGCCTCCCGGAAGATTTAATCGAGCCCGTCGAGGCCCCCGCCGACCGCCCCCTTGACCTGCGCCTGAACCTGCATCCGCTCGCGTCCAAGCTGCGCACGCCCTCCCGTTGCTACGATCAGCAAGTCGCCGACATGGAGGTCCCCCCCCTCTGCCGCGCCTGGCACGCCGCCATGACTGGCCAATCCACCGAAGCCCCCCGCGAACGCTTCGTTAAAGGCCGCGACTTCTAGCAGCGTCCCGCTGCACCGATAGATTTTTGCACTGCAAAAATGGCTTATCCAACTGAATGAGGTGGCGCGAATCGTCCCCGACCTGCAGTTCCATCCGCCATGAAAAGTTAGAGCACTTTTCATCTAGATTGGCCGATCAGGCCGCAGTGATTTTTCGTGTCCAGCAAGGCGGCTTGAGCGTCGCAGGCTGGAAGCCTGTGAGCGAAAAGCCAACAACGCTGGCGCGGAAAAGCACTCGGTTTTGGGCTTGGGGCCAGATTGGAAGTTCGCGGCGTTGGCATTTCAATCACGGGCTTACAGCCCGCTCAATCAAAGCCGCCTTGCGCTGCATCCAATCTATACCCCACCTGACTCGGCCAATCTAGATGAAAAGTGCTCTAGGGCGCAGCCCGGCCCGCTCAGTGGTGATCTCCAGGCAAGCCACCACGCAGCCTCTCAGCAAAACACCCGCTCACGCATTGTGCCCATTGGGCAAAACCACCGGTCCAGCAGGATGCTGGCCGATGAAGAGCTCAGGCCGGTCGGTCGTTAAGAAATCAAAGCCCGCAGACTCCCATTTCTCCAGCTCCTCCGGTTCATTGACAGTCCACACATTCATGATGGCGCCCGCCCGCAAGAGCTGTTCGCGACGCTGGTCATCCAGCTTCAGCTTGTGCGAAATGCCCAACCCGTGCACGGGCAAAGAGTCATGCGGCAGCTTGTCTGGCAAGTGGCGGGGCAAGCGATTCAGCTTGTCCACCAGCAGCAGGAGGGTGAGGTCCGGGAACCGCGCCGCCATCGGCCACAAGGCGTCGGGAAAAAAGCTCATCAGGTAAACCTGGCGCTCCGTGACAAACTGCGGGTTGTCGCGGAAAATCGGCTCCAGGGCGCGCGCCAGCTTGTGGCCTGAGACGTCCTTGATCTCGACGAAAAAGTTCTTACGCGTCGGCATTGACGCCAGCACCTCGTCGAGCCGGGGAATGCGCTCGCCGGCAAACTCTGGCCCCTTCCACGAACCGACATCCAGCTCGCACAGCTCGGCGTAGGTCGATTTTTTAATGACGAGTTTCTGCCCCGCCACCCGCTTGGTGTCGGGGTCATGAATGACGACGGGGACATTATCCTTGGTCAGGTGCACATCCACCTCGACGCCGTCAGCGCCCATGTCCCAGGCCCGATTGATGGCGGCCATGGTGTTTTCTGGGGCAGAACCCGAGGCTCCGCGGTGGGCAACAATGCGCATTGCGCGTCATCTTCCACGAATCATCAGCCCTGTCAGTAAGGAAATCCAATTTTCGCAATAAGGTAACGTTTTCCAGCCAGCTCCCCGCTGCACCAAGGGTTTTGTCTAATGGCCAAAAGCGTAAGCGGGTGTTTTGCTTAGCGGCTAGCTTGCCTGCCATGAGCATAGTCGAATGGTAAGCTTTGGCCTGCCTTTTCATTAGACGGTCAGACTGGACGCAACTGCGGATCGAGACGATCCGCGCCACCTCATTCAGTTCGATTAGCCATTTGCGCACTGCGCAAATCCGGATGCAGCGCATCAATGCCATCCGATGTTGTAAAATGGGTAGACATTTGCGCACTGCGCAAATCCGGATGCAGCGCATCCGACGGTCCAGCCGGAGGCTGGTTAGCCGAGGGAGACTTGAACGCTGAAGACTTCGCTTTTTCCGGGGCTGACGAAGTGCAGGCCGTTTTTGACCTCGGGCGCGTTGGGCGGCCCCATCCAGGGCTCAACGCAATAGAAGGGGCTGTCGTCGGCCATCGTCCAGGTGACGAGGGCATTCCACGGGTCCGGCTTGGCGCTGTCGCCAAAACGGATGACGATGTCTTCCTCCCCCCCCTTGGGACCGAAGCGAACTTCGTTCGTCTTGAGCTTGGTGCGGATCAGGTCGCAAATGGCGCCATCGCCAAAGCTGGCCGGGTCGGGAAATTCCTTCACCAAATCGAGCTTGCCAGCGTCGTTCTGGTGAAACGCTTTCTTGGCGCCGGTGGTGATCATGTAGTCCTTGCGGCTCAAGTCCTCATGCCACGGCAAGGCGAAGTAAAAGTGGTGCCCAGCGCTCCAGGGGATGGGCTTGCTGCCGAGGTTTTTCAGCTCGAAGTCCACGTAAAACGCGAGCTGCTCAAAGCGGTAACGCACGGCGAATTCGTAGTCAAAGGGATAGGCCTCGCGGCACTCGTCAGAGGGCTCAAAGATCGCCAAAAAGCCCTTGTCGTGAATCGACTCGATGCGGAACTTGCCTTGCCGCACATAGCCATGCATGGCCATGGGACGACGTTCGCCATTTGGGTCTTTCCAGAAGCCGATCTCGCCGTCGCAGAACGTGCGCGCGGAGAACGGGAAGAGCACGGGATTGCCGCCACGAACCTTGGCGATGTTGTCCAAGTCGGCGTCTTCCGGCCAGTGAATCACATCGCGAAATGAGCCGTCGGCCATCTGCAGGTGCCAGTTCATCAGGCGGGCGCCCGCCTCGGGATAGGCGAGAAAAGTAGACGCGCCGATGGTCCATTTACGAATTTGGTGGCCTTGCAGATCGATCGTTTCCATGGTCAGGTAAAAGTGGGCGTTTGCGCGCCTTATTGCCAGTGCTAATCCCATCTCAACACAAAAATTATTGCGCCAGTCGATTCCAAAACGGCTCGCCTATTGTAATTGTCTCATCTGCGCTTTTAATTGTAGAATGCTACCCAACATGAAGCGGCATTGTCCCATTTGCGCCCTACTGGGCGTTCTGCTGATCGCCTGCGCGCTCGTCCTGCCCGCAGCCGCTTCCCGCGTGGACCCCAACGCCGCGCCCACGGAATCGCCCACGCCCACGGACACTCCCTTGGCCGAAACGGCAGATACTCCCCCCCAGCCGCGCGAAATCCCCGAAACGCCCGAAGGCGGCTGGGACGTCTACGTGGTGCCGATTGATGGCGTTATCGCAGACCCACAGCTCTATATCCTCCGCCGAGCCCTCAAGGAGGCGATCAAAAACAAGGTCGATGTGGTGGTGCTAAAAATGAACACACCAGGCGGCGACAGCGGCACGATGCTCGCCATGATGGATGCGCTGACCAAATACGCAGGCACCACCATCACTTATGTCGATAAAGAAGCCTTTTCGGCCGGTTCATTCATCTCTATCGCCACTGACGATATCTGGTTTTCGCCCTTTGGCGTCATGGGCGCCTCCGAAGCGATCATGGCGAACGGGCAGGACTTGCCTCCGGCCCTAAAGCGCAAGTTGGAGAGCGCTCTGGACGTGAAAGTCCGGTCCATCACTCAGGATTATCGTTACCGCGCAGATGTCCAACGAGCGATGATGGACCCGGACTATGTTCTGGAAATCGACGGCCACGTCCTCAAACCGGAAGGCAAATTACTTTCGCTGACCGCTCAAGAAGCAATCAAGCAATATGGCGCGCCCCCCGAACCCCTGCTCGCCGAGGGCGTAGCGGAAAATATTACGGACGTCTTGGACCAAAAATACGGCGCTGAGAATTATCAGGTAAAACATTTTGAAGTCAGCTGGGTAGAACGATTTGCCAAAGTTATTTCGACCATCGGCGTCATCATCATGGGCTTGGGCATCGTCATGTTAGGTATGGAAATGAAGTCTCCTGGCTTCGGTATTCCAGGCATCATCGGCATACTGCTCATCACCGTATTCTTTTTTGGCAAATATGGCGCGGGGCTAACTGGAGCCGAAGGCATCCTCCTGTTCTTAATTGGAATCATCTTCATTGCCGTAGAGCTGTTTTTGCTGCCGGGCACCATCATCGCAGGCATCACTGGCATTGTCTTGGTCATCAGTTCGCTCGTCTGGGCCATGGCTGATATCTGGCCCGAAGGAAGTAAAGGTTTCGAGCTTAAGCCCGAGCTCTTCATCGCGCCGATTGGGCAAGTGATTCTCGGCCTGGGCATCGCTTTTGCCTTAGGGCTGGTCCTATTTAAGTTTTTGCCAGACTCCCCCCTGAAGCGCGCCATCGTCCTAGGAGCCCAGGTTGACGGCCACGCAGTGGAACGAGGCGGCGGACGCTCCCTGGATGGCGCCCCTGCCAGCACCCTGCCCCAACCAGGTGATCGAGGACTCGCCGCCACCGATCTACACCCTGGCGGCCAAGTCGAAATTAATGGCAAGCGTTTCCAAGCACTGGTCCTCATTGGCTCCATCGACTCAGGCGAAAGTGTTGAGGTAATCGAAACGCGCGATTTCTCACTCGTCGTTCGAGCTGTATAATCCACGAAACAGAATTTCAACATGACTCTCATCATTGGACTCATCCTCGTCGCGCTCGTCTTGATCTCATTCGAGATCGTCGTGCCGGGAGGCATCCTTGGCCTGCTGGGCGCAGTCGCAGTCATTGGCGCCGTTAGCGTAGCCTACAATGAGTATGGCCTCTACGTGGCGCTGGCAACCTTCATGGGCGCTCTGCTGCTCATCGGCGTAGTCGTTATGTTCGAACTACGCATGCTCCCAAAGACAAAATACGGGAAGAAGTTATTTCTCTACAGCTCCAGCGGGGCACGCCTGCGATATGGCGCGAAAAGTGACGATGGCCCCGAAGAGGAATCCCTGATTGGGCAACAAGGCGAGGCGTTGACCACCATGGCCCCCAGCGGCAAGATCGTGATTGGTGGTAAATTTTATGAAGGTTATTCTCAAAGCGGTTACCTCAACAAAGGGACGCTGATCGAAGTCGTCGGACGCGATACATTTCGAGTCGTCGTTAAAAAAATTTCCTAAGACTTAAACACAATCCAAACTCAACCCTGCTGTAATCATTATGGAAAATATCGGGACCATCGCCCTAGTTGTATTGGGCGTCATCTTAATTGGCCTACTCTTCATTGTCGCGTCATTCTTCATGACGTTCCTTAGATCTTATCTCTCAGGCGCCACTGTTGGCATCCCAACCCTCGTGGCCATGCGCCTCCGAGGCGTTCCCTACAAGCTGATTGTCGAAGCACGCATCACCGCGGTTAAGGCAGGCATTAAGTTGGGTTCCGACGTGTTGGAAGCCCACTACCTGGCGGAAGGCAACGTGATCCAAACCGTGCAAGCGATTATCGCCGCTGACAAGGCGCACATTACCCTGAACTGGGAACGCGCCTGCGCGATCGACCTCGCCACCAAGGGCACAAATAAAAGCGTGCTCGAAGCGGTGCGCACCTCGATTAACCCGAAGGTCATCGACTGTCCGGCCCGCGAATCCGGCCGCACCACCATCGACGGCGTCGCCAAAGACGGCATCCAGGTCAAGGCCCGCGCCCGTGTGACCGTGCGCTCCAATCTCGACCAATACGTCGGCAGCGCGCTGGAGGAAACCATCATCGCTCGCGTTGGCGAAGGCATCGTCACCACCATCGGTTCAGCCGAAAGCTACAAGTTTGTTCTCGAAAACCCCGATCGCATTTCCAAAACCGTGCTTGGGCGAGGCCTTGATAACGGCACGGCGTTCGAGATTATTTCCGTCGACATTGCCGACGTGGACGTCGGCGCGAACATCGGCGCAAAGCTGCAGGAGGAACAGGCCATTGCCAATAAGAACATGGCCCAAGCCCAGGCGGAAATCCGCCGCGCGGCCGCCGTCGCACTGGAGCAGGAAATGAAGGCCAAGGTGCAGGAGATGCAGGCCAAGGTCGTCGAAGCCGAGGCCCAGGTGCCGCTGGCGCTCGCCGAAGCCCTGCGCACCGGCAAGCTCGGGGTCATGGACTACTATCGCCTCGAAAACATTCAAGCCGACACCGACATGCGTGAGTCCATCTCCAAGCCCGACCAAGCGCCCGGCAACAACCAGTAACCCATGATGAAATTTCGCCACGCCTTACTCGGAATAACCTTCCTGGGCCTAGCCTTACTTTGCAACGCAGAGCAACCGCAATACACAAACGATATCGTGCTGCGCGGCGTGCTTGACCTGGGCGAGTCGGTCAACTTCTCGCTCAGCTCACCCGGCGGCAAAGACACGACCTGGGCCGAAGCCGGCGGCGCCTTTCAGGGTTACGACTTGGTGGAATACGACCGAGAGCGCCGCGTGCTGATCGTCGCCAAGGATGGGCAGGAATACCTGGTTGGCCTGGCCACGATGGCTGCCGCCACCGGCCCGACCGACGCGGAAATCGCCAAGCAGGAAGCCGCGCAGCTCTTTAAAAACATTCGCTTCGAAGAGACCTTATCCAAGATCATGGATTCGCAAATGGAGGCCATGAGCCAGTCCATCCGCCAGCAGGCGGCGGCACAGGGCAACTCCGACGAAGCCTTTCTCGATTATCAGGAGCAGGTCTTCAAAGACATGTTCAAGGATATGGATTGGAAGTCCATGCAGGCCGACATGGAGCAAGCCTACGCCGACGTATTCAGTGTCGACGAGTTGCGCGGGATCAATGAATTCTACAGCACGCCGGCTGGCCAGGCCTCCATTGACAAGGCCCCCGAAATGCAGGCCCGCACCATGCAGATCATGATGCCGGAAATCATGAAAGCATCCGCCGCCGTTCAACAAAAAATGCAGGCCTACCACGCGCAAAAAGATGCGCCTGTCGAAACTCCGAAAAACTGACCCATGCAGGAAATTGGTGAATACATAGTGCCCATCATCGTCTTTGTCGTTTGGCTGCTCGGGCAAATATTCGGTCGCAAGAAGGAGGAAGAGGAGATGCCTCCGCCGCCTCAGCGCG
Source organism: Cerasicoccus frondis (assembly GCA_031296915.1). Lineage (GTDB taxonomy): Bacteria > Verrucomicrobiota > Verrucomicrobiia > Opitutales > Cerasicoccaceae > Cerasicoccus > Cerasicoccus frondis. The sequence goes on from JAVDPC010000044.1 coordinate 9,437, forward strand.
CCGCGCCCCCTCCTGCACAACAGCAGAAACGCCATGGCGAAGATTACCCGCGTGAGCAAGAACGCCCCGTGAGTGATGAAGAGCGCACGCGCCGCATTCAGGAGGAAATTCGACGCAAGATTGCCGAGCGTCGCGGACAACAACAGCAACCGCCGCCGCAAAGTGCGCCACCGCCCATCCCCCAACAGCAAACCTACGAAGCGCCCCCCAGGCCTCAAGAGGAGCGCCAGCCCAAGCCGCTTAATTATGGCCGACCGGGCGAGAGCGCGCCCCCACCGATTCCGCAGCAGCAAACTTACGAAGCACCGCCCCCCGTGCGCGACTACGAGGCGGAACTCGCCGAACAGCGACGCCGGATTGAGGAATCCAAGCGCCGCGCCGCCGAAGCCCGCCGAGCTGCCCAAAAGCAAGTCCGTAAGGTAATGAGCGACGAGATCGGCTCCGACGAGCTTGCGCAAAGCCGCTCGCGACGCGGTAATTTTGCCCGACGCATCAAGCGACAACTACGCGACCCTAAAGCCGCCCGTGATGCATTTCTCTACATGGAAATCCTCGGCACTCCCGTTGGTGAACGGCGCGATGGCGCCATCCGCCGCAGTTGGGAAGCTTGACCCGCCAGGCGCGTCCAATGACGCTGGCAACCGCGCTTAAAAAATGATCATACGTCAGGCGCGTGAGGCTGGATTCCCGATCCATTCTTAGACTACGCGCCCACCCCGATAGTCACGGTAGTAGCTGCGTGAGGAATGGGCGCGTAGTTAAAGCTAGGTTCATCATGATGTTATCAAACCGATTATTAATGGTAAGTTAATGCGACCTAAATTAATTCCATGTAGTGCCCAGGGTGTGTTCGAAAACGCCAAAAAGCTATTTTAACAGGTGCAACCGGTATCCCTACGGGCTCCACCTTTTCGAATAAAGCGACAGCACTGCGCACGATGTGCAGCATTTGGGAGTTTGAGGCGGCGCCTCAACAGGCGGCGCAGCCCTTGATCTGCTGGAAGAAGTCGTTGCCCTTGTCGTCAACGAGAATGAAGGCGGGGAAGTCTTCGACCTCGATTTTCCACACGGCTTCCATGCCCAGCTCCGGGTATTCGAGCACTTCGACCTTCTTAATGTTGTTCTGGGCGAGGATCGCCGCCGGACCGCCAATGGAGCCCAGGTAGAAGCCGCCGTGCTGGTGGCAAGCGTCGGTCACCTGCTTGCTGCGATTGCCCTTGGCGATCATCACTATCGAGCCGCCTTCGGCTTGGAACGGGCCAACATAGCTATCCATGCGCCCGGCCGTAGTGGGGCCGAAGCTGCCCGAGGCGTAACCGGCCGGCGTCTTGGCCGGACCTGCGTAATAAACTGGGTGGTTCTTGATGTAGTCAGGCAAGCCTTCGCCGGAGTCGATGCGCTCCTGCAGCTTGGCGTGGGCAATGTCGCGCGCGACGACGATGGTGCCCGTCAGCGACAGACGGGTGGTGACGGGATACTGGGTCAAGGTCGCCAGGATGTCGTCCATCGGCTGGTTAAGGTCGATCTTGACGGCCTGGTCGGCGTCGTTGATCTGGCGCATTTCGTCCGGAATGTATTGGCCGGGATTTTCTTCCAGTTGTTCGAGGAAGATGCCGTCCTTGGTGATCTTGGCCTTGGCGTTGCGGTCGGCCGAGCACGACACGCCGATGCCGATTGGGCACGAAGCGCCGTGGCGCGGCAGGCGCACGACACGCACATCTAGCGCAAAGTATTTGCCGCCAAACTGAGCGCCGATGCCGCTCTCACGGGCGCGCTGCAGAAGGAGTTGCTCGAACTCCAGGTCACGGAAGCCCTGGCCCTGGTCGTTGCCCTCGGTGGGCAGCGCGTCGAGGTATTTGGTCGACGCCATCTTGACCGTCTTCAGGCAGGTTTCAGCCGAGGTGCCACCAATAACGAACGTCAGGTGATAAGGCGGGCAAGCCGCAGTGCCGAGCGACCCCATGGCCTCGATGCAGAAGGCTTCCAAGGCCTTCGGGTTGAGCACGGCCTTGGTCTTCTGGAAGAGGAAAGTCTTGTTGGCCGAGCCGCCGCCCTTGGCAACGAAGAGAAACTTGTAGGCGGCGCCTTCGGTGGCGTAGAGATCGATCTGCGCGGGGAGGTTGCAGCCGGTGTTCTTCTCCTTAAACATGTCCAACGGCGCCGTCTGCGAATAGCGCAGGTTTTCCTGCGTGTAGGTTTCGTAAACACCCTTGCTCAGTGCTTCGGCGTCGTTAGCGCCGGTCCAGACCTGCTGGCCTTTCTTGCCCATGATGGTGGCGGTGCCGGTGTCCTGGCAGAACGGCAAGATACCGTGCGCGGCGACCTCGGCGTTACGCAGCAGCGTCAGTGCAACCATGCGGTCGTTTTCGCTCGCTTCCTCGTCCTTGAGAATCGCGACCACCTGCTGCAGATGCGCCGGGCGGAGCTTGAACGAAATGTCCTTAAAGGCTTCACGCGCCAGGAAGGTCAACGCCTCGGGGGTGACCTTAAGGATCTCCTTGCCGTCAAATTCGGTGATGGAGACGCCCTCCTTGGTCAGCAGGCGATATTGCGTTTGGTCCTCACCCAAGGGGAGGACGTCCTGGTATTGGAATTCCGGTGTCGGCATGGTCGTCGTTGGTTAAAGCAAGAAAGCAGCTTGATCACAGAAAATCTAATGTCAAAACGTTAACAATTAAAGTTTCACTAATCGTTCTACATTTCGCGCTTGTGCTCAAGCAGGGAGAAAGTCTCACTTTGGAGGAATGATCGACATTCGTCAATGGTGGCGCTCAAGGGGGTTGGATTTGTTTCCGCTGCGGAAAACGCTGCGGGAGTATAACCTGAAGAAAGCCAAGGCGGACTTCAGTGCGGCCATCAATGTTGCGCTGCTGGACTTCCCCCAGGGCATGGCCTACGCGCTGATCGCGGGCTTGCCGGTGCAGATTGGCATCTTCTGCTCGTCGTTGGCGTCGATCACCGGGCCCATGCTGGCGAGCTCTCGCTTTGTGATGCTCGGGCCGACGAACGCCACGGCGGTCATGCTGCTGTCAACGTTCCTCACGCTGGGCTATACGCCGATGGAATCCGTCGCGGCCCTACCCTTCCTGCTCGTGTTGGTGGGGCTGTTCATGATCATTGGCTCGTTTTTCAAAGTCGCCACGATCACGCAGTATATTTCGCGCGCGGTGGTCATCGGCTACATTTCGGCGGCGGCCTGCCTGATCATTGTCAACCAGCTCAAGACGGTGTTTGGACTCCATGTGCCGCGAGCGGGAACGTTTGCGGAGTCGCTGTGGAACTTCTCCATCGGCCTGATCGAAGCCGATTGGGCCTCCACGACCAACTGGCACGCCATCGGCGTCGGCGCCGTGACTCTGGCCATTTACTACGGGCTCACCAAGACGCTGAAAAAGAAACTGCCGGGCCTGCCCACGGTCGCCATCACGCTGATCATCATGGGCGCGCTGACGGCCGCGCTGAAGCAAACCGGCCTTAGCGTGGAAATGCTGCAGCCCATCAATGCCAAGGACTGGCCGCTCTCGATCCCAGAATTTCACTGGAACGAGCTGAACACGCTGGCCAACGCCGCCATGGCGATTGCCTTCCTGTCGCTGCTGGAAAGCTCATCCATCGCCAAGACGCTCGCGGCGCAGGCCGGCGACCGCATCGACCTCAACCAGCAAATGCTCAGCATGGGCGCAGCCAACATGGTCTGCGCCTTCGGCTCGGGGATGACCGTTTCCGGCTCGCTGACCCGCTCCGTGCTCAACTACAAGTCTGGCGCCAAGACGGCGATTTCCAGCATTTTCAGTGGCGCGTTGCTCATCGGCGGGTTGTTCCTTTTGGGCGGCATGATCCAGTATATTCCGCGCCCGGCGCTGGCGGCGCTCGTCATCACGGTCGGCATCTCGCTGATCAACAAAGAGCACATCAAGCTGATGCTGAAGACGACCAAGAGCGACGCGGCGGTGTTCCTGGCGACCTTTGGCGGAGGCCTCGTCCTCCCGCTTGACAGCGCGATCTACCTCGGCGCGGCGGCCTCGATGATGTTCTTCATCCGCAAGGCGGCTCGCCCCGGGCTCAAGGAAATTTCCTTCGCCGACACCGGTGAACTCGTCGAAAAAGACTTCCAGCACGAACGGCCCGAAATCGCGATTGTCCACGTGGAAGGCGACCTCTTCTTTGCCTCCAGCGACATGTTCCTGGAGCAGGTGCGACGCTTGGCCGAGCACCCCACGCAAAAGGCCATCATCCTGCGCTTGCGCAACGCTTACCACCTCGACGCGACCGTAGCCATGAGCCTGCAGCAGCTCATTTCGCTGGCGCGCGACAAAGGCTGCGAAATCCTGGTCAGCGGCGCTCACGAGGACATCGAACGCGTCTTCCGCCAATCTGGCCTGATGGAGTTGCTCGGCCCGGAAAACTTCTTCCGCTACAGCCCCGGCAACCCCAACGTCTCTACCCGCGACGCCCTGAAGCGCGCCAAGGACATCACCGGCATCGACACGGCGGACATCACCATCTTCGCCGCCGAAGGCAAAAAGTAAGCCGGCATCATTCAATGAAGCAGATGCGATAAGCTCACCCTAAGAGCTTGGGATTCACCCCTGAGTTTTGACTGGATTAACCCAGAAATGATTGCAAATTGACGAACATGCGCACTTATGTCTGCCTTCTTTGCCTGTTGTGCGCCTCCGTCCTCAGAGCGGAGGATCGCTTCATCATGCTCACCAATGTCGGCGGCGCCACGATCTTGGCTATGCCAACCGAGCTCAAGGAAGGCACGCTGACCCTAAAGCGCAGCGACGGGCAACAGTTTCGCATCCCCATTGGGTCGCTCAACCGAGAAAGCCGGGTAGCGGTATTGGATTACCTCGCCGAACTGAAAACGGCCGCGCTGGCGCCGCCTCCGCCCGCAGAACCATCGGCCAAGCAAGAGCTGAAACGGCAAACCGTCCACGTCACCGAGCCCAAGATGGACCTCCAACTCGACAACCGCTTCATCGCAAGGCTGACTTACGAGGACCCCGCTGGCGACAGCGCCGAAGACCTTGGCGAACTCGACATCACTGAGGTCAAGCTGGAGCAAGTGGAGGACGCCTTGCGCATCGTCCTGCAGTTCGCCTCCACCGAACACGGACATTGGGATCTTGAGCACAACCTGGCGCGGCTGGAGCTCCGCCTCGATGTCGACAACAGCCTCGCCACTGGCCAGCAGATTTACGACAAAGCAGGCGTCGACACGACAATAGTCCTCTCCAATGAAAGCGGCCAGTGGGCTACAACCATGAAGCACCACGACGAGATCACCCAGAACGCCTACTGCAAAGTCGACGAGATACACTGCGCGCCCCATTCGCTGAGCTTCAATGTGCACTCGAGCGCCATGAAGCCCAAGCAAGCCTACCGCGTGCAATTGATCGTGACCAATGCTGATGGCAAACCCGCAGACTCCTTTCCGGACCAGGGAGCTGTCATCCACTCTTTCGACTACTACACCTACCGCACCGCAACGGACGCCGCCGCCTGGGAATAGTCCGGAGTTACGATGCTCCGCGGCAAGGTCAGTTATAATAACTTGGCGGGAGCAGACGGCCACCGAAGAAAAAGATAACCATGAGCATGTTGGCGAGGAGCCCGAGGCGGATCGCCGTCTCAATGGTCATCAGCACAAGCGCCCATTTGAGGCCCGCTACCCGGCGCAGAATGAAACCGCCGACCGAGACCATCAACATCAACGCGCCCTGCAAGCCGCCCCGCGGGTCGATGACGAGCAGCGCCATGTAGATCCACATGATGGCCAGGCCAAACATCCACAACAAAATGACCCAGGAGGGGGGGACGCGGTCGCTGTCCAGCGGGTGCGTATTTTTGCGGATTTGCTTTACGCCAATAAACCGCTCCGTCAGCAGGAGCTGGGCTATATCGATCAGCATGATCAGGGGCGCTAAGTATATCAACAACATCAGTTACGGGTCATTCGTCTGGCAGCCAGCGTCGCGACATCCAGGCCCAGCGTCAAACGCCAGTTAAAATATTTTTCTTTTGGACAATTGACAGGAAATCAATTTTAAACAGGCGTTTGAAACAAAATGGAGGCATTAGACACTAGACAACGCATTCTTGGGGCCGCCGAGCGCTTCTATGCCGAGCGCGGATTCGACGGCACATCGATGCGCAGCTTGACGGAAGAAGCCGGGGTCAACCTGGCTGCGGTAAACTATCACTTCGGCTCGAAAAAAGCGCTGATGTGGGAAATGTTTCGGGGCAAAATAGTCCCGCTGAACAACGAGCGTGTGCGACGCCTGGAAGCTGCCGAAGCCAAACCCGGCGGCGCCACGTTGGAGGACATTTTCGACGCCTTGCTGCGGCCAATGTTTGAAGTCGCCAAGGGCCCGGACGGCCCCAACATCATTTTCCTGCGCATGGTGGGGCGCATGTTCTCGGAGAACGAAGAGTTCTGGCAGCACCTGCACGAAGAGTTTTTCAACGAGCTAACCTGCCGCTTCGTTGACGCCATTGCCGCCGCCGAGCCAGGCCTCTCCCCCGAATCGCTCGCCTGGCGTTTCCACTTTGCCATTAGCACGATGCTGGGCGCCCTGCTCCTGCATCACCCCAAAGGTTGCGACTGCGAGCACATCGACATTGGCAACCTGGAGCTAACCTGCCGCAATTTGCTCAGCTTTATGTGCGTCGGTTTTCGCGGCATGGAGGAACCCTCCTGATGCCCCTGCCCGGCTGGCAACAACTGGCGCCGTTTGGCGCTGCGCTCATCCTGGCCGGATGCGCCACGCCACCGGAAAGTCGCGTGGAGGAAATGCCTGCAAGCTATCCGGCGAACTGGACCGCCCATACTCCACCTGGCGAAACCGTGGAAGGCGCGGCACTGGCCGACGCACCCAGCGGCTGGGTTCAGGACTTTGACTCACCCGAGCTGAGCCAACTGGTCGATGAAGCCATCGCCCGCAACTACGATCTGCAGGCTGCCGCCGCAAACCTGGGCATCGCCAGCGCAGACGCCACCATTGCTGGCGCGGACGCCTACCCGCAGATCAATGGTGAATTCGGGGGTGGACGCCAAAAGCAAAACATCGGCGGCACGAATTCAGAATACTCCAGCGTCATGCTCAGTGTGGGCGCCACGTGGGAAATCGATATCTGGGGCCGCTTGCGCGACCGCCAAAGCGCTGCCCTGGCCGATGTGCAGGCTCAACTCGCCACCTACCGCGGCGCACGCCTGTCGCTCGCAGCCCGTACCACCACTGCCTGGTTTCGCTGCATCGAAGCACGCCAACAGCTCGAGCTCGCCACGGGCACATACGAAAGTTTTGACAAGGCCACCAATGCCATCCGCAACCGCTATGAACGCGGCGTAAGCCCCGCGCTGGACCTACGACTCTCCATGGCCCAAACCGCAGCCGCCAAGGCCTCCATGGACTTGCGGGGCCAGGAGTTTGACACCGCCATTCGCCAACTCGAAATCATCCTGGGTCGTTACCCGGCCAAGGAATTGGCTATCGCCGAGACGTTGCCCAGCATCACGCGGCCAGTGCCAGTCGGCCTGCCGTCGGAACTGTTGGAGCGACGTCCGGACTTAATTGTCGCCGAGCGCGAGTTGGCGGCCTCAGGCAAACGCGTCAGCGAGGCGCGTAAATCCATGCTGCCGCGCATTGCCTTGACCGGTGAGTATGGCTACTCCAGCAGCTCGCTGAGCAACCTGCTCGACAGCAGTTTCTCCGTGTGGACGCTGGCTGGCAACGCCCTGCAACCAATCTTCCAGGGCATGCGCCTGAGCGCCGCCGTAGACCGCGCCAAAGCCGTCGCCCAGCAAAGCCTGGCGAACTACGGGCAAACCGCGCTCAACGCCTTTGGTGAAGTGGAAATCGCCCTGGCTTCAGAGCAATTTCTCAATGCCCGCGTCGCCAATCTGGATGAGTCCGCCACTCAGTCCATCGCCGCCGAAGACGCCGCGTGGGAGCAGTATTCACGCGGCCTGACAGACATCATTACTGTACTGGAATCCCAACGCCGCACCTTTGAATCGCGCACAGCCCTGATCTCTGCGCACACCAATCTGCTCGTCAACCGCGTAAATCTCTACCTGGCGCTGGGTGGCGACTTCGACGATTTGCCACCGGAGGAAGTCGAAGTGAAGTCCCCGCTGGGACCGGAAGAAATTAAACTACCCGAAACTACTTTGCCTGACAAAGTAGCTTTGCAAGACAAAGCTACGACCGAGGAATCATAACCATGAGCCGTCCCGACTCCCACACGCCAGAGGACAATTCGCCTCCCCCCCTTTCCAACGCTGAAACGCCGAAAAAGAAATCCAGCGGCTTTGCGCCGGGCAAGATCCTGCTGCCGATCATCATACTGGTCGTGGCCTGGTTTCTCGGCGTCGCCATCATCAACTCCAAACCCGAGCCGGAAAAGAAGACGCCGCCTCCCCGCGTAGTCGCGGTGGAAACCGTTACCGTGCAGCCGGAGTCTATCCGCCTGAGCGTTTCGTCGCAGGGCGTGGTGCAGCCCCGCATGCAGACCCAGCTAACGGCCGAGGTTTCCGGCCGCATTGACAGCGTGGCGCCCAACTTCCGCGACGGCGGCATCATCCGCAAAGACGAAGTGCTGATCCAACTCGATAAAATCGACTACGAGGCCGCACTGGCCAACGCGGAATCAGAGGCTGCACAGGCCAAACTCACCCTCTCCTCCGAGCAAGCTCAGGCCGAACAGGCCGCCGCCGATTGGGAGGATCTCGGACGCGGCGACCCCACCGACCTCGCCCTGCGCAAGCCGCAACTTGAGCAAGCCAAGGCGCTCATCAAAAGTGCGGAAGCAGCCGTGAGCCGCGCCAAACGCAATCTGGAGCGCACCGCCGTCCGCGCGCCCTACGACGGGCGCGTGATCGAGCAAAACGTCGACCTGGGCCAATTCGTCGGCGCCAATTCAGCCCTCGCAACGATCTACTCAACCGATGTGGCCGAAGTCAGCTTGCCCCTTTCCGATGAGGAACTCGCACGGCTGGACCTCCCATCACAGGTGAACGATAAAACCGGCGAAATCGACGGCCCACAAGTCACGCTGAGCACCCATTTCGCCGACCGACGCTTCACCTGGGAAGGGCAGATTATCCGAACCGGCGCGGTCTTTGACCAACGCAGCCGCCTGCTGGATGTCATCGTGGAAGTTACCGACCCGCTTGCCTCCGACCCAAGCCAACCGGGCCGCCCCCCCCTCAAGCCCGGCAAGTTCGTGCAGGCGGACATCGAGGGCCGCCTGGCCAAGAACGCCTTTTCCATTCCCCGCGCCGCCTTGCGCGAGGGGGACACTGTGCTCATCGCTCAGGCGGACGACACCCTGGCTCAGCGCCAAGTCACCGTGATCCAGGCTGACACCGAACACGCAGTGATCAGCGAGGGGCTCGAAGCCGGCGACCGCGTGATCACCAGCCCGGTCGAATACGTGATCGAAGGCATGCAACTCGTCGTCGAGAACGGTCAAGCTGACGCGTCATGATTAACTGGTTTGCCCGCAACGGCGTCGCCGCCAACCTGCTGATGCTCATCCTCGTGCTGGGTGGGCTGGCCTCGATGTCGACCATCAAGATCGAACTGTTCCCACAGTTTTCGTTCGACACCATTTCCGTGCGCGTGCCCTTCCGCGGCGCGGCGCCCGCCGAAGTAGAGGAGCAAATCGTCAAGCGCATCGAAGAAGAAATTCAGGACCTCGATGGCATCAAGGAAATGACCAGCACCTCGATCGAAGGCTACGGCACCGTGACCGTGGAAGTCGATAAGGGCTATGAAGTCCGCAAGCTGCTCGACGACATCAAGACGCGCGTTGACTCCATCAACACCTTCCCCCCCGAGTCCGAGCGCCCCATCATTCAGGAGAATTTGATTCGCCGCGAAGTCCTCGCAATCTCGTTGCGCGGCAACACCGACGAAAAGACGCTCAAGCGACTGGCCGAAGAGGTCCGCGAAGACTTGCTCGGCACGGGCAAGATCAGCCAAGTCGACATCATTGGCGTGCGCGATTACGAAATCGGCATCGAGGTCAGCGAAGACGCCATGCGCCGTTATGGGCTGACGTTTCAGGAAGTCGCCGACGCCGTGCGCACCACGTCGATCGACCTGCCGGGTGGCGCAATCAAGAGTGACGGCGGGGAAATTCTCGTCCGCACCAAAGGCCAGGCCTACGAGCGCCAGCAATTTGCCGACATTGTCCTGATCACTCGCGAAGATGGCTCACGCATCACCCTGGGCGATGTCGCCAACATCAACGACGGCTTCACCGACGACCCCCTGCGCATGGTCACCGATGGCCAGCCGGGCGTGGATTTGGTCGTTTATGAAGTTGGCCAACAAAACCCACTCAGCATTTCCGCCGCCGTCAAGGAATACGTGAAGGAGAAGCAGGACGACCTGCCGCCCGGCATCACGATCAGCACCTGGCGCGACACGTCCTTCTACCTGTGGGGACGTCTGAACATGCTGATCGAAAACGGCATCATTGGCCTCATTCTCGTGTTGTGCGTGCTGACTCTGTTCCTGCGCCCATCGCTGGCGTTTTGGGTCACGCTGGGCATTCCGATTTCCTTCCTGGGCACCTTCCTCGCGATGCCGTGGATTGATGTTTCGGTGAACTTGATTTCGCTCTTTGGCTTCATCCTCGTCTTGGGGATCGTGGTGGACGACGCCATCGTCGTCGGCGAAAGCGTCTTCACGGAGTTCCAACGCAGCGGCCCCGGCGTCGAGTCCTCCGTCCGCGGCGCCCACGCCGTCGCGACACCGGTGACGTTTGCCGTGCTCACGACTGCGGTAGCGTTCATTCCGATGCTCATGATTCCGGGCTTCCAGGGGAAGTTCCTGAAAGCGATTCCCATGGTGGTCATCCCCACGCTGCTCTTCTCGCTTATCGAGTCCAAGCTCATCCTGCCCTACCACTTGTCGCTGTGCAAAGTCGGCGACCGCAACCGCGAGAAAATCAATTTCTTCCAACGCTTTCAGCGTAAAATTTCCGATGGCCTGGAGCGCCTGATCGACAAGTGGTATCGCCCACTCCTGGCCAAGGCTCTCAATTACCGGTATGTCACCCTGTCCAGCTTTGTCGCCATTCTCGGGCTGACGATTTCCCTCGTGATCGGCGGTTGGATCAAGTTTGTGCCGTTCCCGGCCGTGCCCAGTGACTACATCGGCGTCGTGTTCGCCTACCCGGACGGCACCCCCGCCAGCGTCACCCAAAAGGCAATCGACCGCATCAACGCCGCGCTGGACGATGTCATTGCGGAGAGTAAAGCCGCCGGGCGTCCAAACCCTGTCGACAAGCGCCAATCGGTGCTCGGCATGCAAGCCTTTGGCGGCGGCCCGGGCGGCACGCAATCCACCGAAGTGCAAAGCCATCAGGGGCAAGTGGTTGTCGAGCTGCGCAAGTCCGAACTACGCACCGACGAGGACTCCGCCGTGCTGCTGGCCAACCGCTGGCGCGAAGCGCTCGGCCAGGTGCCGGGCATTAAATCCATGACCTTTGAAGCCACCGCCGCCGGCGGACAAGGCGAGCCCATCGACATTCAACTCACCGGCGAATCGCTCGAACAACTCCGCCAAGTCGCCAATGAGCTCAAGGACGCATTGAGGAAATTCGACGGCGTATTCGACATCCGGGATAACCTGGCTGACGGCCAAAAGGAGATTCAGCTCAACATCAAGCCCAGCGCCGAAGCCCTCGGCCTGAGCCAACTGGAGCTTGGCAACCAAGTGCGCGCCGCCTTCTTTGGTGACGAAGCCCAACGCGTGCAACGTGGCCGCGACGACATCCGCGTGATGGTCCGCTACCCGCGCGAAGAACGCGAATCCGTGGGCAATTTGGAGCGCATGCGCATTCGCACGGAAGACGGACGGGAGGTGCCGTTTAGTGAAGTCGCCGACGCCGAAGTTGGCCTCGGTTACGCGGCGATTAACCGCGACAACCGCCAACGCATCGTCAACGTGCTCGCCGACGCCGACAAGGACAACATCGACCTGGAGTCCGTCAAAAACACGCTGCGCAATGAAATCATCCCCGAGATCCAATCACACTACGAGGGCGTGAACTTCATTTTCCGCGGCGAAGACGAAGAGGTCCGCGAGAGTAATTCCAGCATGCTCAGTGGCACGATCCTGGTGTTCTTCCTGATGTATGCGCTGCTGGCGATTCCGTTTAAAAGCTACCTACAGCCGTTCATTGTGATGTTCGTCATCCCCTTTGGTCTGGTGGGCGCATTCCTCGGCCACGTGTTCATGGGGCACCCGATCAGCCAGCTGTCGATCTTTGGCATCATCGCGCTCTCCGGCGTGGTGGTGAACGACAGCCTCGTGCTCGTGGATTACATCAACCAACAGCGCAAGCAGGGCGTCACCTTGCTCGACGCAGTTTGGGAGAGCGGCGCCGCGCGTTTTCGCCCGATTCTGTTGACCTCGCTGACGACCTTCTGCGGCCTGACGCCCATTCTCTTTGAGAAAAGCCTGCAAGCGCAGTTCCTCATTCCCATGGCGATTTCGCTTAGCTTTGGCGTGCTCTTTGCGACGTTCATTACGTTGTTGTTGGTCCCCGCGACTTACCTGATCCTCGAAGACTTCAAGCGTTCCTGCATCCTCTGCTGGTGCTGGCTCTGGGGTAAGGAAAAGCCGCCCGAAAGAGCGCCCCTCCACGCCTAGAGCACTTGCACATGGTGCGGACTCCAACGCGGCGGCGGCGCTGGAGCGCTGTCCTTCAGCGATGAGCCAAACTCCGCCATTGCTCCCAGCAGGCAACTGAGCCAAGGTCAGCGCATGGAAACCACGCTGGATTGCCCATACTTGCCCACTCCAACCGAGCCGATGACTTGGCGTGACATGGCGCGCTGGCGCAATGATCAGGGCGGTGAATTCTACGTCACCGCGCTGGCTTATGGGCAATTTCTCTGGCGAAAAGGGCTCAGCGCGCGCGCGCTGCTCGCCGTCGACCGCGGGCTTTACGCAGACTTAAGCGGCGACGAAGCCGAGCTCCAAGACTGGCCGCTGCCCTACCGCGCCATTGGCTGGCTCGTCGCGAACAACCCGCCGGGCGTCTTCATCGGCAACCCGCGTGTGCATTATCAGCATCTCGCTGACCGCGTGCGCGGCGACCGTTTCGAACAGAAGAAATGGCGCGCCTGGGCCGCCTGGGCTGTTGTCCGCCAAGTCGCGCCTGATTACCCCGCCGATCCCAAGCACGACGTCGTCGAGCCGACTTTCGCTGAGATCGAAAACGGTTTGGCCGAGTTTGGCGTCAGCGGCGAAGTCGAAATGTGGCGCGCGGCCGCACAGCAAGCGCCAATTCACTCGTAAAGAACTACACCCGCGCCGGAATGCGGCGGAGCGCCGAGGCGAGATCCGAGACCTTGACGGGCTTGCTCAAGTAGTCGTTCATGCCGGCTTCGAGACATTTACGCTCATCGCCCTTCATCGCAAGGGCGGTCATGGCGATAATGGGAATATCCCGGCAACTGACGCCGTGGTAGCCCTCACGAATGGCGCGCGTGCAGGTAAAGCCGTCCATTTCTGGCATTTGGCAGTCCATGAGGACACAATCCACCGTCTGGCTACGTAGGAATTCCAACGCCTGCAGGCCATTTTCCGCCAAGTAGACCGTGTGGGAAAGCCGCTCCAGCATCTCGATGGTCACTTCCTGATTGGTCGTCGAGTCTTCCACGAGCAACACCCGCAAGCTGGGCTGCGGGCCCGGATGCTCCTGAGCAGCGGCGGCATCCACACTGGCATGGGCGGGGGCATCCGGCTGATAACGCTCCAGCAAGCGCTGCAAACCACTGGGGCTGACGGGCTTGTATGCATTCAGCACATTATCGCAGCAGGTTCTCAGGCGTTTGCCGATATTCCCCACGACAACGATCATCAAGCTATCGAGCTCGGAGTCGTTGCGTACTTTCTGGCAGAAATCCAATCCGCTGACACTCTCCTGGGCGCTTTCGACGAATACGAAATCAAAGGGCTGGCCCAATCGCTTAGCCTCGCGAACACGCAAGAGCGCGGCGCCGTTGTCGCTGAGGAGTTCCGCTGAGCAACCCAAATTCGCCAGGAGTTTGCCCATGACCTCCTGCACGCGGGCGTTGCGGTCGACCGCCAGCACCCTTAAGCCGGGCGTAACGCGGGCCGATTCACTCGCGAAATCAGTTCCCTGCGAGCGCTCCAGCGGTAAATCGAGCCAAAATGCGCTGCCCTCGCCCGGCTGGCTCGTGAAGTCGAGCTCACCGTTCATCAGCTTGGCCAACTTGCGGGAAATCGCCAGCCCCAGCCCCGTACCGCCATATTTGCGGCTGGTGGAGCCATCGGCCTGCATGAAGGCATTGAACAGATTTCCCTGATTTTTCACGCTGATGCCGATGCCCGTATCCCGCACCAGTGTTCGTAAAAATGCGCCGTGCTGCGGATCGTGCTTGAGGTCGACCACGATGCTGACCTCCCCCTCTTCCGTAAATTTGATCGCGTTGCCCAGCAGGTTATTCAGGACCTGGCGGTAGCGCAGCGGATCGAGCCGCAGCCAATCAGGAACCTTGGAATCAATGTCCAGAATGAGCTCCACGTCTTTATCGAGCGCAGGTCGGGCCTGAAGCTGCACGCACTCTTCGACCAGCTCACGGATCGGCGTGTCCTCGGATTCCACGCTCAGTTTGCCCGCCTCGATCTTCGAATAGTCAAGAATGTCGTTGATGATGCTCAGTAGCGCATCCGCGCTGCGCTGGACGGTGTCCGCAAACATGCGCTGCTCTTCGTCGAGCTCGGATTCCTGCAAAAGGCTAACCATGCCGACAATGCCATTCATTGGCGTGCGAATTTCATGGCTCATATTAGCCAGAAACTCCGACTTGAGCCGCGCGCCCTCGATGGCGAGATCGCGGGCGGACTCCAGCTCCTGATTGGCTTTTTCGAGCTGCAGAGTCAGTTTTTCGAGCTGCTGCTTTTGCCGGATGAGCTTGTCTTCGCTGCGTTCGTGAAGCCGGATTTTCTGGCTGAGCAAGGCGTTCTGCAGCCGCACCAGGTTATCCACCGGGATCAAGCCCAACAGGCTGCGGTTATTATCGACCAGAATCGCGTCTTCGTAAAAACGCTCCGAACTGCGGCTGAAAACGCGGTCGAGGACTTGCTGGATCGGTGTGGCGACGGGAATGATCTCCGGCGAGGGCACCATGACTTCGCGAATCGGCTTTTTGCCGTAAATAGAATAACCGAACTGCGACCCCAACAGTCCGCCGATGCGCTCACGCGAACACATCCCCACGACCTGATGATTGTCCACCACCCCCATGAAGCTGAACCGGTGCTCCTGAAACAGCTTTTGCACCTTGGCAATGGACGTCGCGCCAGCCACGCAATGGCTGTGCCCCACTAGCAGACGCAAGTCGGTCGTCTCCGGAGATTCGGAAAAATCGAACTGCTCATCTGGGCTCATGGATAGTATTTTCTCGGGGTAGAATCGGTCGCTTGGTCTAGTTTAACCTCTGAATCTGTCACAGTAGGCGCAAAATGCGACTTCAAATATTAGCCCCGGTGTTACACGCGAGTGAAGATTTCAAATAGTTCAGTCAGTTAATCATAAAGGTAAAGCGTTCACACTTGCGGTGCTAGTTGGCGCAGCGCATGCTTTGACCAGTATCTTGCTATGAACATCAGCTATCGTCATACAAAAATCGTTTTCACGCTCGGGCCAGCCAGCGAAAGTGAAGAACGCCTGGAAGAACTGATCCTCGCCGGGGTCGATATTTGCCGCCTCAACATGGCGCACGCCAGCCACGAGTGGACGCGCGAGTCCGTGCGCCGAGTCCGCAAGGTCTGTGAGCAAGTTGGCCGCCACATCGCCATCATGATGGACGTCAAGGGCCCGGAAATCCGCACCGGCGACCTGCCCGAGAAAATCGAGCTTAAAGAAGGCGAGCTTTTCGATTTCCTCGTCAGCGGCACGATTGAAGATAGCCTGGAAGACGGCATTCGCGGCGTGACGGTCAATTACCCGAAGTTCGCAGAAGACGTCAAAGAGGGCTCAACGCTGCTCGTCGACAGCGGCCTGGTCCGCATGAAGATCCTCGAAGTGCGCCCCGGTGATCGCGTACGCTGCGAAGTAGTCATTGGCGGCCCCATGGGCAACCGCCGCCACATCAACCTGCCCGGCACCCACATCAGCCTGCCTGCCTTGACGGAAAAGGACCGCGGCGACATCGCCCTGGGCATCGAGGAAGGCATCGACTTTTTCGCCCTGTCCTTTGTCCGCGAAGCTGATGACTTGGACATTCTCCGCCGCCACCTGGCCGAACGCGGCTCACAGGCGCGCATCATCGCCAAAATCGAAGACCAGACCGCGATCAGCAACTTGGACAGCATCGTCATTGCCTCAGACGCCGTCATGGTTGCCCGCGGGGACCTCGGCATCGAGTGCCCCTACGAGCAATTGCCCGTCATCCAGCGACGTGCGGTCAATAAGTGCATCGAGCAGAAAAAGCCCGTCATCATCGCCACTCACATGCTTGAGTCGATGATCGAAGCGCCCCTGCCAACCCGCGCCGAAGTCTCCGACATCGCCAACGCCGTCTTTGAAAAAGCCGACGCCATCATGCTCTCCGGCGAGACCACCACCGGGAATTACCCGGCCGAATGCGTGCGCGTCATGGACCGCATTGCCCGCCAGATCGAGCGCGAAATGCGCCACGATCCGCTGAGCCCCAACGTCCACCTGAAGACGCCCAAGGCCCAAATGCTCAAGGCCAGCGCCCAGCTTGCGCAGGATCTTGGCGCCGGCATCGTCGTCTACTCGCGCCGGGGCTACCTGGCCGAGGTGCTCAGCGCCTTGCGCCCCAGCTACAGCCCAATTTTTGTGTTCACCGACGAGGCGCTGCTGTTCAAGCAAATGCTGCTCCTGCGCGGCGTGGAGCCCTTCCTCATGGAGTTCTCCGATGAGACCGAAGCCACGATCCAAAAGAGCTTCACGCGCCTCAAGGAAAGCCGTCATCGTTGGGCGGTTCCAGGGGACTGGATGGTCGTCATCACCAATTTAATCGTCGGCGAACGCTCCATCGACTCTGTCCAAATGCGCCAGGTCGAATAAGCAGTCTGCGGCGGCGCCCAGAGATTTTTGCACCGCAAATAGGCGAAGAGGCAACGCGAAGACGCGTTGCTTTTTTCGTGGCGAGGCCTAGAGCACTTCTCATCTAGATTGGCCGATCGGGCCGCAGTGATTTTTCGTGTCCAGCAAGGCGGCTTGAGCGTCGCAGGCTGGAAGCCTGTGAGCGAAAAGCCAACGACGCTGGCGCGGAAAAGCACTCGGTTTTGGGCTTGGGGCCAGATTGGAAGTTCGCGGCGTTGGCATTTCAATCACGGGCTCTGGACAGCTACGCGTCGATCGTCACGCTGCTTTTGGGCTTGGCTTGGCAGAGGAGGCACGCGCCTTTGCCGGGGTCGGCGGCGGGTTGATCGTCGTAGGCAATTTCACCAGCGATCACATCCTGCTTACAGGCACCGCAAACTCCAGCACGGCAACCGTATGGCAGCTTGAGCCCTGCGGTTTCGGCGAATTCCAGGAGGTTCTCCGCTTGGCCAGTCCAAATTAGTTCCTGCTTCGATTTGGCGAAGACGACTTTGATCTCTTCCCCCTTGGCTGTCGGCGCCTTGGGTAGCGGCTTGGTGCGCTTGATTGTCGACGGGCCAAAGGCTTCAAAGTGTATCCGCTCGGGAGCGACGCCCCACTCTTCCAGACCATGCACGACGTCGGCCATCATCGGTCCTGGGCCGCAAATGTAGAAATCGAACTCGCTGTCGGGCAGCTCATCGCGCAGGTAATCGACGCTTACGCGGCCTTGACGATGGTAATGCTTGCCGAGCACGTCGTCATCCGCCGGGCGACTGTAGCAGGTGCGAAATTTCAGTTGTGGAAACTGCGCGCCCAGCTCATCCAGATGCTCCGCCATGAAGTGGTCTTCCCGTCGGCGGGCGCCATGAAAAAACCACACCTCATCTTCTTCAGAAAGGCCTGCATTCAGACGGTGCTTCAGCATGGCAAGCACGGGCGTCATGCCGACCCCGGCGCTGACAAAGACCACGCGGCGGATACGGGCGTCATCGAGTGTGAACTTGCCAGACGGCGCCTTGACCTGAAGCACGTCACCTTCATTGACTGAGTCGTGGAGGTAATTGGAGGACAGTCCAGACGGAGCAGCGGGCTGGTCTTCAGGCGGGTTCTGCCGCTTCACTGATATGCGGTAATAATCCCCCCCTGGCGCATCCGACAGACTATAACAGCGCAACACCGGTTTCGCCTGCCCGGGCACCTCGAACTTGAATGTCAGGTATTGCCCGGGTTTGTAAGGCGGTAACGGCTGGCCGTCCACCGGCTTCAGGTAAAACGAGCAAATGCCGCCACGCTCGGGCTGCTTTTGATCAACTTTAAAAGCGCGAAAACCGTCCCACGCGGCAACGGCAGGCGCGGCGGGCTTGGGCTCACTATCGGCAGTTTCCTTGTGCGAAAAGAGCCCAAAGAAACTTTTCAAAATGCGCAGCGACTCCAGCACGATGAGCGGCAGGAAAATGACGATGGTTTGGAAGAGCTGGATTTCTTCGCCAAACGAACGGTGCAGGAATATAAACGCCGCCGCAAAGTAAGCCAACCGGTGCAGCAGCTTCCAGGGCTTGTAGCCCAGGAGTTTGACGGAGAGTTGATTACTCGTCAGGAACAGTGGCGTAATCAGCAAGAGCGACAGGAGCCCCATTTTCAGGTAAAAGAAATCCTGCAGATCTTGAATCATGCTGTCCTGGGCGGGCATCGCCGCCAGGTAGCACACCAAGTGCGCCACTGCGTAAAGGTAGCAGGTCACGCCGGTGGCGCGGCGGTGGGTATTGAGCGCCTGGGCAACGCCCCACTTTGGCCACAGTCGAACGAGCGGCGTAAAGCTCAGCACCAGGATCAGGAAACCCATGGCCGCATTACCCAGGAAGTCCTGCAAATCGTCGAAGGCCCAGCCATCGCCGCTCAGTAAATTCCCCGCAGCGTAAATTGCGGGCAGCGCCAACAGCGCAAAGTAGCAAAACCGGTTACGGATCAGCGCGGCAATCATTGCTTAATATTGATACGTAATCACTGAACGCAGGCCGTAGCCAGTGTCCGCGTTTTCCTGAAAAGTGACCGAGGCGCCAAGCGTCAGGATGAAGTGCTGCCAAAAGCCATATTCATACTCCGCCCCAATCGCAAACTGGGCGCCATCAGAGCCCTTGAGGTTCGTGAGTCCGCCGATTTCGCCGATGATCTGCTGGTTGATGTCGCCCAGGTAATGCTGATAGCCCAGAGCGCCGCCAATCATGTTGCGACCGCTGGAGTCAAGCGCCGGCCCGAAGTCTCCCAATCCAGTCGCGGCAAAAAGGATGCCCGTTTGGCCAAGCGGTCCGCCCGTCTCCGCGCCACGGGCAGCGGAAGTGTAATTGTCGATGCCGAGAAAGCCGTTCAAGTAGAGGTTATCCACGGTATAGGGCGGCTGCATGGACAGCTGGGTGAAGAGCAACGTGCCCGTGCCATTGCTCGCACTGGGCTTATCCAGCGCAACGGAGTAATTCAGGCTCGAAGTCGTGTTGAGCCAGCCCAGGAAGCGCTTGTTAGCGCCGACCGAGATGTTGTATTGGTCCCCGCCCACGGTGCGACCGCCGTCCACGAAAGTCATGTCGACCTGAAATTGCAAATGGTCGTAATTCCACTGCGTGAAGAGGCCATAGAGCGACGCGCCCTTGTCCTGGACGTTGGTTCCGGCGCCACGGTAAATATTGTTCCAGGCAGCGACACCGGTCAGCGTAGTGGACGAGCTGCCGAGCAGGAACATGGAGGTCCGGGTCAGCCCAAAGCTGTCGATCGTATCGTCGATCAGCAAACCGTCCTGATAATACAGCTGCTGGCGACCGACGGAAAATTCATAGTGCAAGTTGAAATCGGAATTCGCCAAGGCGGGAAACAAACTCGTTAAGCGGGCTTCGAAGAAGAGCACCTGGATGTTGCCGTTAAAGGCGTCGAGCCAATCGTCCGTCGGCTGCCACTGGTAGCCGGTGAAGCTGCCATCTCGGTCCAGCGGCGTAAAACCAATCAAGATGCGCTCCGTCGGCGTGAGATTGATGTTGCCGTAAAGGTCGAGCGCGTTGACCCATTCCGTCGTTTGCGTCGCGCCGTCGTCGAAAGTTTGGATGGCGCTTGAGAAGTCGCCAAAGATAAACAGCTGCAGGTTCCAGATTGCCCCCGTGGGGATTTTGAATCCTTCACTGATCGGCCCGACACCGAAAAATGGATCGCCGTAGCTGAGCAGCAGTTCGGGCCGCTCCGGCAAATCCGCCAATGGAATCGCTTCATCCGTCAGGGCGCTGTGGCGGATGCGCGTGACGATGCTGCGCTCATCCTGAGTCGGCGCTGGAGATTCCTCCTCGGCCTTGGGTTGGTCGATAACAGGCCCTTCCTGCAGCACCTCGTTTTTAGCGGGGTCATCATCTTCGGGCACGTAGCGGTCTACTGTTCGGCCCGTACTGGCGAGGATTACCTTTCCACTTTTGAAACCGGGGGGAGGCTCGGCGTCCGCCGCGCCAACCAACTGTTCCGCATCCTTAGTCAGGGCTTGGGTGTCTTGCTCCACGGTTTGCTTCACCTTGACTGCATCCTGGGCAACTTCGGCGTCCACCGCTTTGACTTCCTTGGCCACCGAAGCCTCCACTTTCTGAGATTCCGCCTTGGCCTCGGCATCGATTTTTTTGCCATCTGCTTCCGCCTGGGTGACGGCGGCGTCTATCTTCTGCTGAGCTTCCGCTGCGGCCTGGTGAAACGAAGCCGACGCGTCTTTTTCAAATTCGGACGCCTTCGCCATGGATGCCTGAAAATCCTGCTTCGCGGCAGTCAAAGCCTTCTCGGCGTCGGCTTTGACCGTGGCGGCGCTTTGTTGCTCAACTGCGGCTAACTTCTGTTTCGCAGCGGCCAGATCGTGATCGAGCTTCTTCACCGCTGCGTCCTTGGCCTGTTTGGCCTTCGCCAGGTCGGCTTCGAATTTCTGATGCGCGGCCTCCTTGAGCTGATGCGCCTCATCGAGCATTTTTGCCCACTCTGATTTTTCGGCGCCTGCCGCATCCTCCCCCCAGGCAACCGGCGCAACCAAGGCCAGGCCCAACAACCCTAAGCTGAGCCAACGGCTAATCTGTGGGCAGAGCTTCATTTTGCGTAGAGCAGGGAGTTGATGAAATGTTGCCACCGGTGTTCTTCTGCAAATTTGCCGGGGGTGACGATTTGCTCTTCGGTGGGACGCAGGTCAATGTGCGCCGTTGGCGAATCGAGCAGGATGTTGTGCTCCCAAACGATCAAGGCGCCATTAACCAAGCGCTCGCCAATTTGTTTGGGCGACAACCCGTAGTCGAACCCAACGCCGCTGATGTCCCACACCAGGTGCACGGGCATCATTTGCGAAATGAGCTTGGTGTTCACCAAATACGGGCCCTTGCCCGTTAGCTGGTCCGCGCGCACCCGGTAATCGCCTGAGCGACTGCCATGCGGGGGAATGCTGTTCACGGACTTGCGGGTGTCCGGCGAGTGCCCCTGCAACAGGCTGGAGCGCGTATTGGGCCGGATGAAGGGCTGCGGCGTCGCCGAGTAGTCCACCGTGAGGATTTCCGGGCGTTGACCGCCGCGCAAATTGAGCGCCAAAAACTCCGACCCCAAGCTAATCAAATACTCGTCTGCGGGGACTTCGCCGTTGTGCACGTAGCGGGAGAGGTCGTCCCGCAGATCTCCATTGGGGTCGCGATCGCCGGACTGGAACACCACCGTACCCTCGCTATCCGTCACCGTGACTTCGACGAACACCACGCGCTCGGCGTCAAAACCGGTCGGCACGGCGTGGCCATCGGTGCCGTTCTGGAGGGTAATCTCAAACTCGATGCCCTCTTCGGTATTCTGCGTGAGCTCGAACGAGCGGTATTGGTAGCCGCGGCGCAACAACTGCAAGCGCCCGACATTGTAGGCCTCCAGCCGCTTGATTTGATTATCGATGAAGAGGCGCGCCTTAACGCGAAGTTCGCGATCGCGCCAAAATTCGGGAAACTGCGTTTGCGAGGCTTTTTCGAGTTCGAATTTGGCGGAGCCCCAACCGGCATTGTAATCGAAGTCAAACCAGGCCGGGAACGGCGCGATCTCCGGGCCCTCCGGCGAGTGCGGGAACACGCCGGCATGGATGATCGAATAATCCGGTCCATGAAAGGAGTGGTCCGTCAGCTTGTCGCTCCGCGTTGGCTGCCCGCCAATCACCGCGACTGGCCCCTCATGATAGCCACTCAGCGGCTGACCAGGGATCTTGGCCATGTGGCAATCCTGACAGGTCTGCCCCTTTCGCGCAGCCGGGGAATTCAAAAATTGCGTGTAGGCAGACTCCAGACGAAAGCCATTCTGGCTGTTCAAATCGTGGCACGCCCCACAGAAAACCGCCTTTTCAAAAACGCTGACTTTTCCCACGCCCATGTGGATTTTCTGAGCGCCTGAGTTCTTCTCGGGCGAGGGCGAAACGTAGTAGCGTTCAATGACTTCCTGGATCACCTGATTGCCCAGCGGCCCGTACATGTTGTCGTAGATTGGCCCTTCCTTGATTGGGAATCGGCCCGTCACCCGCCCGTATTGTTCATTGATCCGGTGACAGACCACGCAGGTGACGCCTTCACGGGAAACGGCGGCTCGGTTTTCATTCGCCGTATACAAAGGCTCTTCCAGCGTCATGCCGATGGGCGTGTGGCAGCGGATGCAGAAGTCGCCGTTGGTGCCGCCCGAGCGCGAGATAAACATGCCCTGCATCGAGTTGAATATCGGGCTAAGCTGCGCATATGCGTGTGGCGACGCGGCCCAACCCTCGTAGTGAAAGGGATGGCACACCGAGCAATCCTGCGACGACGGAAATTTCTCCTGCGTCATCAAATACAAGTGCGCCTGGTCCGCCACATATGTTCGCATCTCCGGCGTCAGGTTAGCCAAATCCCATTTTGCCGCCGGGTCCCCGTCCGATAAGCCCTTGAAGAAATGGTGATTGGCTTCGAATTTAC
The DNA here is from genome assembly GCA_031296915.1 of Cerasicoccus frondis. Taxonomy (GTDB): domain Bacteria; phylum Verrucomicrobiota; class Verrucomicrobiia; order Opitutales; family Cerasicoccaceae; genus Cerasicoccus; species Cerasicoccus frondis. Next base: position 32,518 of record JAVDPC010000044.1, read on the forward strand.
GCGCCTCGTCATTGACCTTATCCTCCACGCGCCCAACGGCTTCCTCTACCTGGGCCGCATCCTTTTTCACTGCATCTTCCGATGCGCCCAAACAGCGCACACACGCAAAGAATGCGATCCAGAATAGTGAGCAACGCCAAATGCCCCGCAGCAACGCAGTTAAAGCCATCTCACCAAGAAATGGACAAATCCGAAGGAACAAGACGAGTCGAAAACCGATATGATACAATAGATAGCCGAATTTGTAGACAAACACCCCATCGACATAATACCATAAGACTCTTAAAGGAAGATTAACGGCTCGATTTTGGCCAAATAACGCCCTACCGGGATGAAAGCGGAATGTCCGGCGGCCCTTGCATCATGACCACCGCAACAACTGGGCGAAGGGCGGGGGCGCGTTCAAAATAATTGATGGACAGCAACTAAGTGCATGGCCTATTGAAGCTGGTGCAACACTACAAACTGTTCTGCTAAAGCGCGATGAAGTTCAATTCAATCGACTTTGCAGTCTTCTTGCCGATTGTCTTTTTCCTCTACTGGGCAATGCGGAATCGGCGCCTGGGCTGGCAAAATCTACTGATAGTGATCGCCAGCTACGTTTTCTACGGCTGGTGGGACTGGCGTTTTGTCAGCCTGCTCATCGTCAGCACTTTGTCTGACTACGGCATCGGGCTCGCCCTGGCGGGCAGCAGCGATGAGCGACGCCGAAAAATGCTGCTCATCAGCAGTCTGGCCATCAATCTAGGACTGCTGGGATTCTTCAAGTATTTCAATTTTTTCATCGATTCAGTATCCGGCGCCTTCACGCTGTTCGGGCGGGAGATTACGACCTATTCGTTGAACGTCATCCTCCCGGTGGGCATCAGTTTTTATACCTTTCAGACGCTGAGCTACACCATCGACGTGTATCGCCGGAAGATCGAGCCCACCCGCGATTTCGTGGCGTTTGCCGCCTACGTCAGCTTTTTCCCACAGCTTGTCGCCGGTCCCATTGAACGGGCGGCTCATTTGCTGCCGCAGTTTCACCAGCAGCGGCAGTTCGACTACGGACTCGCCAAAGACGGGATGCGCCAGATCCTCTGGGGGCTGTTTAAAAAGGTCGTCATCGCCGATAATTGCGCGGTTTACGCCAACATGATTTTCGACAACTCGGCCGACTATTCCGGCAGCACGCTCTGGCTGGGCGCGTTCTTCTTTGCCTTCCAAATCTATGGCGATTTCTCGGGCTATTCGGACATCGCCATTGGCGTGGCGCGCCTGTTCGGCTTCGACCTGATGCGCAACTTCGCGTATCCTTACTTTGCCCGCGACATCGCGGAATTCTGGCGCCGCTGGCACATCTCGCTGACGACTTGGTTCCGTGACTATGTCTACATCCCACTCGGTGGGAGCCGTGTCGATATTTCCCGGCAGATTCGCAATGTGTTCATCGTCTTCCTGGTCAGCGGGCTCTGGCATGGCGCGAACTGGACCTTCATCTGCTGGGGAGCCATTAACGCGCTCTATTTCCTGCCGCTCATGCTGCTTAAAAAGAACCGCAACCACCTGGACGTCACCGCGCAAGGCAAATGGCTGCCGGGCTGGCGAGAGCTCATGGGCATCGGCGTCACCTTCATCCTGACACTGATTGCCTGGGTGTTCTTCCGGGCCGAAAACGTTCCCCACGCCATCAGCTATCTCGGCGGCATGTTCTCGCCAAGCGCAGTCACGATGCCGGAAGAGCTGCCCAAGAAGGTGCTGCTGCTCGTTGCCTGCTTCCTAATGGTAGAGTGGCTCGGGCGGGACCAGCAATTCGCCATCCAAAAGCTGGGGCTACGCTGGCCGCGGGCAGTGCGCTGGAGCCTGTATTACGCCCTTATCCTCATGGTCTTCTTGCTGGGAGGTCAGGAACAGGAATTCATTTACTTCCAATTCTAAGATGCGCAAATTCCTCTACGATCTTGGTTGTTTCCTGTTTCTCCCCGCCTGCATTGTGCTGTTTTTCACGGTGCTTTACGTGAAAATGGACCCCTACCAGGACCTGCGCAGTTACGATAATTACTCATGGACTTACTACCGCCAAGCGCTGGGTGATCTTTCAACGAAGAAACTCCTGGCAAACCCAAAGCTGCGACCAGATTCGTTCATCTTCGGCAGTAGCCGGGCGACGAGCCTCTATGCCTGCTACCTGGAGCAAAAGCTGCCAGGCGCTCATTTTTATCAATTCGCGCATTGGAATGACAGCATCGGCGGCATCCTCAATAAGCTGAAATTCCTCGATGAGCATGGCTACGAAATCCGCAACGTGGTCATTGCCCTCGACACCGATCGAACCTTCGTCGGTAGCGGGAAACCGTTGGAGAACGACCATTATTTAATCAACGGCAAGCAGGCGCTGGAATATTATTACGATCATTACCGCACCCTGGTTCCACCCAACGAATGGGAGAAAGTAAAGTTCCTGCTCGGCGATATGCCCAAAGAACAACGCCCAGATTGGCAATCGGATTTGCGGACCAATGATTCCAACCACTCCTGCACGGAAGAAACACTCGCAGCTTACGGGGATTTCCCGATGGACAGCGTGTATCGCACCAACATTGAGAAGCTCATTCAGAACGGAAGGCTCTACCCCCGTAGCGCGGAAGCCAAGGTTCTCGACCCGCAAATTTCACCGCAGGAGATCGAAATGCTCCACGCCATTCGCGAGCTTTTCGATCAGCATCAGACCAATTTCTATGTTTTCATCACGCCACTGTACGACCAGGCAAAATTCAATCCGAAAGACATGGCCATCCTTCAATCGACATTTGGAGACCGCCTTTTCGACTACTCAGGCGTCAACGAGATTACGGAAAATCAATACCTCTACTACGACGTCACGCACTACTACCGCCACATCAGTAAACAGATCATCGACGAGATGCTCGCAGCGGGCAAAGACACTCCCTAAGGAGTGTTCGAAAATGCAAAAAAGCGATTTCAACAGGTGGAGCCCGGTGTCCCTACCGGGCTTGTTTCATCCAGCGGGTTGACGGAGAGGCAATACCAAGCCCGGTAGGGA
>JAVDPC010000045.1 GCA_031296915.1 Cerasicoccus frondis
AAACGTGGCTCCATCAAATTGCCCAAAGAGGTAGTCAATCACCTGGCAGGAGCCAACTACGTTCAAATCCGGCTCACGAGCACCGGCCTGACCCTCACTCCGGTTCATATTTCAGATTTGGGCAAACTCGGCGAAATTCCTGCTGGTATGGGTGATTCGCCATCACAAACAGCAGAATCGCCCAAAAGGTGACCATTAATTCATTGCCCTTTATTAACGATTCAACACTCTCATTATTATGATCGCCAACGTCTACAAACCCAAGCGCAAGAAGAACGGTAAAACCGTTGTGTCCCGCACCTATCGAGGCCGCTATCGTCTTGATGGTGATTTTTCCATTACTGAAGTATCGCTTGGCACTCGCGATAAGCAGGTTGCAGAAAAGAAACTCGCCGCAATCGTCAAGGAGAAGGAACAGGAGCGCGCCGGTATTCTTGCCCCCAAAATTCAGCGGGATTCGGCAGAACGCCTTCTGGCGGAACATTTGTCCGATTTTATAGCCGACTTAAAAACGATGGGACGAAGCAAAACCTATCTTCGCCACATCGAACTTCGCAATAAGCGTCTCTTTGAGGAATGCAGTTGGAAACTGCCCAAGGATGTTGACGCCAACTCCTTCGTCCAATGGCGCTCCAATCAAGCGGAGTTCAGCCCCAAGACATTGAACGAACACCTAAACTCGATTCGCGCTCTACTTAATTGGATGGTGCGCCATGGTAGGGTTTCAAACAACCCGCTTCAGAATGTCGAAAAAGTTGAGTTGAGGGGGCGTCAGCAAATGCGACGTGCCTTTACACCCGAAGAATTCACACGTTTGCTCGAAGTTTCCGGTCGGCGTAAACTGCTCTACCAAACGGCAGCATACACCGGTCTACGACGCGGCGAAATTGCGCAGCTCGACTGGCAGGACGTTCATCTCGATTCTGACAGACCGTTTCTAAAAGTGCGCTCATCGACGACTAAAAACAAAAAGGAAGCAATCATTCCACTGCACCCCAAATTGGCGGTAGCATTGTCAGCCATCAAACCCAATAGCGCTGGACGCGTATTTCCTTCCGCGATTACGGCCAGTAAATGCCTGCCCAGCGACTGTGATAAAGCCGGCATTGAGCGTATTGATTCGCTGGGGCGTAAAGTCGACTTCCACGCGCTGCGCTACACCTTCGCTACCATGATGGCCAAGCAGGGCGTCTCCCAAAGGCTGGCTCAAGAATTGATGCGCCACAGCGATCCGCAACTAACCGCCAAAATTTATACCGATGCCTCCCAGCTACCCACATATGAGGCGGTGACCACGTTGCCTTGGTCTGAGAATGAAACTTCACCCTTGGCTGCGGCAAACCCACAAATAGACCCACAAAAACCAGACTCAGAAGGACTTTTGCTGTCACAAATTGACAATAGCAACTTCACCTTCGAGCTTTTGAATCCGGTTGATGGTCAACCGGTTAGTCTCGTTCTGGCCATGCCTGGCACAGCCAGGCAAATGGTACCCCCCCGGGGACTCGAACCCCGAACCAATTGATTAAGAGTCAACTGCTCTACCGATTGAGCTAGAGAGGCCCAGAACGTGGGAAAGCCGTGGAGAAAACTCAAATCAGCGCGACCACGCAAGAAAAAAGTTTCATTTTTCTGACAAATGTCGGGTTTAACAAAAAACAGGATGAATCAGTTGTCAGGTTTTCCGAAATAGCTAGACTACTGAATCCAAGACATCTGTAAACCCGCTACCCGCATTCATCATGACAACCATGAATCAAACACTCCTCGATGGCGTAGAAACGCCACTTACAATCAATCTGCTTACTGGAGACCCGGATACCAAACGAGAAGAGATCCGCCGTTACTTTCACCAAACTTTCGATATCTACGAAAAGCTTTTTGAGCCAATGAAAGGCCAGGAAGCATACGTTACGCGAGCGGACCCACTGCGCCACCCACTCATTTTTTATTACGGCCACACGGCAGTCTTTTTTATCAATAAGTTAGTGCTGGGCAAATTCCTGAAAGAGCGTTTGGACCCGCATTTGGAGTCGCTATGCGCTGTTGGGGTTGACGAAATGAGCTGGGACGACCTCAACGAGGCGCATTACTTGTGGCCTGACCACCAGCAATTGAAATCTTACCGCGACCGGGTGCGCGCGACGATTGATAAGCTGATTGATGAAACGCCGCTTGAGCTCCCCGTTCAATGGAATAGCCTTTACTGGATTATCATGATGGGTATCGAGCATGAGCGCATCCATCTAGAGACGTCATCTGTGCTGATTCGCCAACTGCCGCTATCGATGCTCGAGCCTGAACACGCGTCTTGGGCAGTGTGCCAGGAAGATGTAAAACCACCCCAGAATGAGCTTCTAGAAGTGACAAGCGGCTCTGTTGTCCAAGGAAAAACACAACCCAGCCAATTCTATGGTTGGGATAATGAGTATGGCCACCTTGAGTCTGAAGTCGCTTCCTTCAAGGCTTCCAAGTATCTAGTCAGCAATGCCGAATTCCGCGCTTTCATTGATGATGGCGGCTACCAAAAGCAGGAGTTCTGGACCGACGAGGGCTGGCACTGGGCGCAATACGATGCTCATGGCATGCCGCGCTTTTGGCGAAGGCGAGAGGATAGCTCCTTTGCTCTCCGCACAATGCTCAAGGAAATTGACATGCCCTGGTCCTGGCCAGCAGAAGTCAACTATCTGGAAGCCAAAGCCTACTGTAACTGGCTGAGCGCCAAGACTGGCAAACCGATTCGACTCCCCAGCGAAGAAGAATGGTACCGCCTGCTCGATTACACAGGCACTCCGGACGTCGATGGCTGGCAAGACGGAGCGCCAGGCAACATAAACTTGGCAGTCTGCGCCTCCTCAACACCGGTCAATCGCTACGAATTCGGCCAAGGCTTTTTTGATGTAATGGGCAATGTCTGGCAGCATACGGAAACACCGATTACCGGTTTTCCAGGCTTCGGCGTTCACCCGCTCTATGACGACTTTTCCACGCCAACATTCGACACGAAGCACAACCTGATCAAGGGAGGCTCCTGGATTTCCACCGGCAACGAAGCCACCCGTGACAGCCGCTATGCCTTCCGGCGCCACTTCTACCAACATGCCGGGTTCCGTTACGTGGAGAGCGAATTGGAAGTCGCCATTAAAGACGACCGTTACGAGACCGATCCCGATGTGACCCCTTACTGCGAAGCCCATTATGGGCCTGAAGCGCTGGGGATAGAAAATTATGCCGAGAAAATTGCTCAGATCTGCTTGGATCGCATGACTAAAAACGAGCGTAATCATGCACTCGAAATTGGCTGCAAGGTTGGCAGAACTTCCTTTGAGCTTGCTGCAGGATTCCAGCACGTGCTCGGGCTCGATCCAACTGCGCGCACGATCCGCATAGGCGTCGAGATGGTTGACAAGGGCTACACGCAATGGGAAATTAAGTCGGAAGGCGAAATCGTCGATTTCCGCCAAGCACATTTAAAGGACATCGGGCTGGACCATGCTCGGAGCAAGGTTGAGTTTATGCAGGCGGACCTCTCCAACATGAAGGATCTCTACCGCGGTTATGACCTAATCCTCCTAAACTGCATATTGGAGCGTTCTTACGATCCAGCCAGATTTTTGGAAAACGTCCACGAACGTATCAACGAAGGCGGGCTTCTCGTGATTGCGTCCACAAACGATTGGGACACGGCCCATACGCAACAGGATAAATGGCTGGGCGGATTTAAAGATGGCACCGGGGAGAACCAAGTCACCATTGATGGTATTCAACAAGCGCTAAAGGGCAATTTCGTCAGCGCTGAGACCGCCATTCAGATCCCCCAAGTCATCCGTCGCACAGCACGGACCTATGAGCATAATCTCGTGCAAGTCAGCTTTTGGCGTAAAGCTTAAGGTTGTATCTTCGTTAGCGGCGCCGTTGTGTTGATGATTCAACATGACGGCGGACAGGACAGTCAATTCGCACAATGATAAACGGCGCAGTTGCGATCACTGCGGAACGCCTTATTTGCCGAAATCTAAGGAACGCTTCTGCTGCCGTGGATGCGAAAGCGTGTCCATACTCATCCGCGATCAGGGACTCGATGAATTCTACAGGCTCAAAACTGGCCTGACGGAGCCCATCAACAATAAGCTGTTTGAGCGGCAGGACTGGACACAACTCGTGCAGCTTGCTCAGACGCGCGAATCCACGGGGCGGGACACGTTACACCTTACGTTAGGTATCGTGGGGGTATCCTGCCCAGCCTGCGCTTGGCTGGCGGAGCAGGCGATTCATGACCATGCTGGCGTCCATACATTACGTATTGCGCCACCTTTTCACTCCGTGGATGTATCCTGGAAATCTGGGCGAGTGGATTTCGTTCAGCTTGCGGAAACGTTACAACGCTTTGGCTTCATCTTAAAGGCGACGCCATTGGAGCCAAAACCGTCTTCGAAGGCTTACCTCGCTTATGGTGCGGTCTTCGGAGTAAACGCCCTACTCTTTCAGTTGCCACGTCTATCCGGAGTGGATCAGGAGTTTGCTTACAGCCGCTTATTCGACCTCATGAGCCTCCTGATGGCTGGACTAGCCGTGATGTCCTGCGGACATTATGCGGCTCGCTGGCGCTCAATCAAACAGGCATCTAAGTCTTGAGGAAAGGGTCAACGACGCGCTTCTCGTCCTCATCTTCATGTCGCCGATAGTTGTGTCGTGCGATGAGGAACGCTTCACCGGATGCGCCGAAGAGAAACAACAAATCATCCGGTTCCTCCAACAAGTTATGGTAAAACGCCTTTACCCCATCAAACCAGGCGTCTGGCATCAGAACCAAGGTCGCCAAGGGCTCAGCAGTATCCACCGAAACCGCTAAAATTTCGGCAAAAATAGCGCCCAGGAACACGCTAAAAAAAGCACAAAGCGCCGCAACGCCGGCAATCGTAACATTACCTCGTCCGCCACAGCCTGCTGACGCCGCTGATCCGACCAAGCCGCCTACGATCAATACCCCCATCCATTCAACTGGATCGAGCAGAGAGAGAAATTCGCGCGGCAGCAGCCAGGTTAAATTATCATAGAGCACGTCGCGTTGGGCTCCGATAAGCAAGTCGATCAACCCCAAGACAAATACCCCAAACACTGCTGCGCCGAGAGCCAAGGCGCCTGCGCCCAATAAACGCATGCCCTCGGACACGGCGCCCCGCATGTGAGATACCGTCGACTCCCGCTCTGCTTCCGGGGCAGGCTTTGGCGCTGGCGGGCGTGTGCGCCCCTTCGGAGCACCAGGTATCCCCCGAGCCTGCAATTCCCGCTCCTTCTCCTCATCTGATAATTTATGGGGACGCTCGAAGGGAGCCCGGGTTTTCCTTGGAGGCTCAGCTTCTTCCTTCTTTTTGGGAATCAAGAAACGTGTAAATCCCTTAAGGGGGGGAGGCGCCGGCTCTGGCTCCTCATTAACCAAATCCATCTCGTCATCAGGCACGTAAGGAGCCAACTCTTCCAAAGTCTCCAGAGGCACATAGCGAGGGAGTTCTGAATTCCAAACTGGAGTGTGGCCTTTCAAGACCCGTCGACGCAAAAGAATCAAGATTTGGTCCCTTGTTACGGGACCGATCTTGTTGCGATCAACCATGTAATACCATTTGTCCGACACCCGCAATAGACCTAATTTATTCGGCAAAAGCCAGTAGGAAGACCTAGCTATTTACCCCAGCATTGATTTCACGAATAGAGATATAAAAGAGAAGCGTAATCCAGATAACTACAGAGAGCAATAACAGGATTAGCTTCAGCGTAAAACCAGAAGTTATGACAAATCACTGATCATGCGTCAAGCGTGGCAAACTGCCCGTTGCACGAGCCAAATCTGCGATAGAAGTGCCGAGGGTATTTTTGGCTGCAATTAAATTGCGACGCGCATCATCTAAATCTTCCTGGGATGTCAGTAGGTCCAACAAGCTGTTAATGCCCGACTCATAGCCAATCGAAATCGCGTCGTAGGCCTCCTGCTGCGCCTCAAAGGCGGAAGTGGTTGAGCTAACCTGCTTGATGGCGGATCGATAGGCGAAAAATGCGGTCCACACTTGCTGCAGCACTTCGAGCTCAACTAAGCGGGAATCTTGCCGCGCAGCTCGCGCCAGTTCACGCTGCTTGTCTATTTCATACCACTTGTAGAACCCTTGAAAGATATCCCATTCCAAGACCAGCGCCGCGACATAATCATTGTATGGGCTGGCGTTATTGCCGCTTAATTCGGCATACTGCATGGATACCTGGGCGCTCAATTCCGGGAATAGATCAGCCCGGGCGGCATCCAGGTTAAACTCCTTCTCCCGAACTGTCGCGTAGGAGGACAGCAGCGTTGGCCGGTTCTGCAGAGCCTCTGCGACAAGGCGATTCACATCAGAGTCGAGGCCCTCAAAATCCGGGAATTCCTCAATCTGCTCAATTTGTAAGTTTTCAGACACCTCAATGCCCATCGATGTGGCCAGCTTCGCGCGGGCAGCCTCGATGTCGGCCTTATCTGCCTCAATTTGCGCTTCAGCAGTTTTGACGTTGGCCAAGGCGCGCAAGGCGTCTTGCTTATTGCCTAGTCCGGACTCCAGCTTTTTCGAGGCGGCATCATAAGTTGCCTCCGTATTGGCTAAAAACGCTTTGGAGGCATCGAGGTTCGACTCAGCCGACCAGAGGTCATAATAGCCCACTAGAACATCCCGGACAACGTCCTGGTAAACCTGGTTAAAGGTATAGTTCGACGCATAGAGCGCTTGCCGTGCTGCATTTGCCTGCGCCTCGCGTTCACCGAAGTTAAAGAGAAGCCAATTGATATCCAGCGACGGCCCATAGGCCGTGGTGTATGTTTTGCCGGGCAGTGGCGCATTTTTCAGCTTCTCACGCTGCACGCTTGCGCCAAAAGTAACGTAAGGGTAATACTCACTGAGGCTTTGGCCATATTCTGATGCACGGGATCGGGCAATCAACCACGTGTAGCGCGTCTCAGGATTATTCGACAACGCAATGTCCACCAAGGCTGGCAAATCCAACTTGGGCAGGCCGACTGACGCTACGGGATTTTCGCCATAACCCGCCACATTCTGCGTGTAATACTTGTCCTTGCCCGCCACGAAGTTGACCGCGTCGATACCAGGGTTGTCCCGCTTCGGTGCACCCGGTTTCGCGTCGGCTGGCGGACGCCAGAGTTCACTGGGGCGAGCGGCGACTTCTTCATCGACATTAACACAGCCCTGAAAGGATAAAACCGCTAAATTCAGTACGCAAACGCCCGCGATACGCCACACCGTGAATGTGCGCGTTGTTGTGCCCGTCAGTTTAATTGCTTGGGTTCTTGCCATCGTCTATACCTTCACGCGCTCCCCTCGCTGGAAGAGTGGAATCTTGTCCGTCACGTGCTTTTCAAACCATTCAAAATACAGGTACAGCGCAGGCGTGACGTAAAGCGTAATTAATTGCGAAACGATCAGACCGCCTACGATGGACGAGCCCAACGGCTTGCGCGCGGCGGCGTCGGCGCCCCACCCTACGGCAATCGGCACTGCACCCAGCAGCGCGGCAGCAGTCGTCATGATGATCGGGCGGAAACGCTCCATACAGGCCTCGTGCACGGCTTCTTCCGGCGTGAGCCCCTCATCCTGCCGCATGATGGCGAAGTCGATCATCATGATGCCGTTTTTCTTCACGATGCCCATAAGCATGAACATGCCGATCATCGCGTAGAGCGAGAGCTCCTGGCCGAGCAACAGCAGCGTGGCCAAACCACCAACCACCGCAACCGGCAGTGCGGTCAGCACCGTTATCGGATGCACCCAGCTTTCGTAGAGGATACCGAGGATAACATACATGACGAAGACAGCGACAATCGCCATCAGCAACATGCTCTTAATCGTTTCCTCAAACATCAAAGCTTGGCCCTGAAAGCTCGTTTGAATGTCTGGCGTGACCAGCTCCTTGACCTTGTTTTTCACAAAATCGTTCGCTGGGCCAATCGCCTGGCCTTCCTTAATATTGTAGTAGATCGTGACCGAACTGAAATTATTAATGTGGTTCACCGCGAGCGGGCCCACGTCTTCCTTGAAAGTCGCAATCGAGTTGAACGGCACCAGATTGTTTTCAATGTCGAAGACATCGGAGTTCGAGGTAAACAACTCGCTCTGGTTGAAGGCCGATTGGAAATACAAGGTCGTCAGGTCATTGACGTCCGAGCGGAACTCCGGCGCGGCCTCCACAATCACCTGATACTGCTGGAAAGGCGATTTAATGAGGTAGCTGTAATTCAGCGAATAAGCGTCCTTGAGCACGGTCGAAAAGGTATTCGCGGTCACGCCATAGGCGCTGCCCAAGGGGCGGACCAGATCCAGCTCGACCTGTGGGTTGGTCAGGTAGAGGTCACTAATCACCGACGAGAAATACCCGCTCTCATACATCGCGGCAACCAGCTTTTCCGAGGCTTCATAGACCTTGTCCGTATCGAGGCCGGACAGGCTGTAGGCGTAGTTACCGAGCGTCGTAGAAGTCGCCCCGGTGGAGATTTCCAGCGAGGGATTCGGCTGGATGCCGGGCATGATGCCGGGGATACCCGCCAACGCCGTTTGCAGTTGGGTATTCACCTCTTCGATCGGCGGTCGTTTATCCACATCGATCAGCGAGATAAACGTCAGAATCCAGTTACTCTGGGCAAAGCCGGCGACGCCGGAAACGGTCACAAAATTCTCCACGTAGGGATTCTGTTTCATGACCTCTTTGATCTGCTTTTGGTATTGCTGGAGGTCCTCAGGTGAGGCTCCAGTATCGGCAATGAAGGCCCCCTGGATAAAGCCACTGTCACCAATCGGAATGAATGTCTTGGGGACGATAATCAGAAAATGAATCACACCTGCCATGCATAAGAACCAGGTAACAGCCGAGATCCACTTATGCTTGAGGAAGAACCGCAGGCTCGGGTCGTAAATGTTCAGACAGGCCTTTTCCAGACGGTTGGCGACCTTCTGCATGAAGGTTTCATCGCCCTCCTCGTGAGACTTCAGCATGCGGGCGCACATCAGCGGGGTCAGCGATAGCGAGACCAGGCCGGACATAATGACCGCCACGGTGATCGTGATGCCGAACTCGCGGAAAATACGTCCCATCAAGCCGCTCATGAACACCAGCGGAATAAACACCGCTGCCAGAGAGAGCGTCATCGAAAGAATCGTAAAACTGATCTCCTTCGCCCCCTCCAGTGTGGCCTTCATCGGGTCCTCGCCATAGTCCTCCATGCGGCGGACCATGTTTTCCAGGAAGACGACCGCGTCGTCCACGAGGAAGCCGATCGAGAGCGTGAGCGCCATCAACGACAAGTTGTCCAACGTATAGCCAAAGAGCTTCATCACCACAAAGGTGAGCAGCAGCGCCATTGGCAGTGCGACAGCGGGGATAATCGTATCCCTCGCGCGTCCGAGGAACAGGAAGATCGTGCCGCAAACCAGCACAAATGCGATCAGCAGCGTTTCCTCAACGTCCTTCACCGAAGCGACAATCGTCTTCGAGCGGTCGTAAATAATGCTCATCAGCAGCGACTGCGGAATCTCCTGCTGCAGCTGCGGCAGCATCGCCTTCACGGCGTTGGCGATCTCCACATCGTTCGCGCCGTCGGCCTTTTGCACCGCCAGAACCACGCCAGCTGGATTGCCCTCAATGAAGTCCGCCCAGTAGTCCAGGCGCAGGTCTTCCGCCTGCAAGCCATCGACCGCCTCACCGATGTCGCGCAGATAAATCGGGCGCTCGTTCTTCACCGCGACAATAATGTTATTGTATTCTTCAGCGGTGCTCAGCTGCGTGTTCGGCTGGATGGTGTAATTCGTGGTCTTCCCCTTGAAGACACCGGCCCCGAGCAAATTCGTGTTCTCCTGAATCGCCTGCGTCACCTGATCGAAAGTCAGGCCGCGATTGTAGAGTTCATTCGGATTCAGCTGCACTTCGACCGCGCGCTTGGAACCATAGACATCGACTTGGGAAACGCCATTAACCAACTGCAACCGTTGCGCGATCTGCGTAAAGGCGTAGTCGTAAATATCGCCCTCGGTCATGGTCTCCGACACGAGGCCAATGTAGATTACCGGCTGCGCATTGGGATTCGTCTTCTGATAGGTCGGCGGGCTGGGCAAATCCGTTGGCAGATTGCCCTGCGCTCGGGTAATAGCCGACTGCACGTCCGTCGCCGCCGAGTCGATGCTCTTGCTCAGATCAAACTGCAGGATGATGTTCGAATTGCCCTGCGTATTGCTCGAGGTAATCAGCTCGATGCCTTGGATTTGCAGAAACTCCTGCTCTAGCGGCGAGGCCACGTTGGACGCCATCACCGTCGGGCTTGCGCCCGGATAATTCACCTGCACTTGAATCACCGGGTAGTCGACGTTGGGCAAGTCGCTAACGGGCAGATTCAGATAGGACCAAACGCCGAAGATTGCCGCCGACAACGCCAGCAACAGCGTCATCACGGGACGTTTAACAAAAGGTTCGGATAGCGAGCCAGCCATAATAGAGTCCGGTTGGGCCGGTTACTTGCTGTCGCCCTCCGAAGAGCCGGACTGCGCCTTGCCCTTCTGCGGCTCACCCGTCGGACTGCCGGTTTCTAGGTTGAGCAGGTAATTCTCCTCTTTCTCGGTGAGCACGCCGTGCTCCTTGAGCGCTTTCAAAAGCTTGGGCGGAAGGCGGCGGCTGTCTTCGATCTGCTTGATCTCCTCCGGCGAGGCCTTCTTGTATTTCTTCAACATGTCGACCACGGGCTGGATCAGCGCGGGCGGCAGCTTCACGTCCGCCGGGTTGCCATCCACGACGACGATTTCCATGCCGTCACGCAGGAAGTTCAGGCCTTCGCCGACCAACTTGTCACCGGGATTAACGCCACTTTTAATGACGACCGTGCCGTCCTCCTGCGTTTGGCCGATTTCGACGTTTTTCAAGTGGACGATGCCCTTCGCTTCATCGATTACAAACACGTAGCGTCCGTTCTGGCCGATGCCCACGCACTGCGACGGCGCAAGGACTGCGTCCTTTAATTCCTTGAGAATCACCCGGACGGCGAGCGGTTGATTCGGCCAGAAAAAACCATCTTTGTTCTCAAAAGTAGCCCGTAAATTGACAGTGCCGGTCTCAGTGTCGACCTCATTACCCAGAATTGTCAGCTTACCCGAGCGCTTCTTGTCCGGCGATGCAAGGTAGCTGGCCACGATTTCCAGCTCGCCGCCAGCTTCGTTGAAGTACGAACGCACTTCCTCAAACTTCTTTTCGGGCGCAATGAAGTCCACGTAAATGGGATCCATGCGTAAAACAGTCGCCAATGTCTCACCTCCAGCCGCACTGACCACGTTACCAATATCGACCAAATAAACGCTGGCCATGCCATTGATCGGCGACCGAATGTCTGTGTAACCTAAATTAACTTCGGCGGCGAGTAATTCCCCTTCGGCCTGCTCTAAGGCGCCGCGATTCGACTCAACTTCAGCTTCGAGCGATTGATAATCCTGCTCGGAAATCAACTTTTGCGGCACCAGTGGGCGATTGCGCTCCAGATTCAGCTCATTGATCGCCAAAGCTGATCTAGCCTGCTTCACGGCGCCCTCGGCTTCTTTCAAAGCCGCCTCATAGGGAGGCTTATAAATCGTGAACATCAAGTCGCCTTGCTTGAGCATGGCGCCCTGCTCGAAATGAACCCCCATGATCTGACCGTTCACCTGGCTGACAATATTCACGCTTTCGTAAGCTGTGGCTCGCCCCAAGGTATCCAGATAAAGTGGAACCGTCCCGGTCTTCACCTCCTGTGCTGTCACCGTCCGCGGTGGGGGGCCTTTGGGCTGGATAGGCTCTGGGCCACATCCACCAAGTAACATGCTCAAGCCTGCAACCAAATATGCAAACCGTAGCGAATAACCATGCTTCCGATCAAAACTCATGCGTAGTAGCCAGTGTTAAATGCCCGTAGTATCGACTATGCCAGCAGACTGTCAACTGAGCACTAAACGTTCGTTCGAAAAAGTAGAGTAAAAAGTCTCAGGAAAAACCCTCCAAAAAGAGATAGCGCTAAATAGCTTGTTGCGTCGCTACCTGCTGCTCATTGCGGTGGATTCCGAACTGAACAGATAACGGTCAAATATCGACTCCCCCCTCAAAGCGATTGAGAAGAGCTTCGGGATGTGTCGAAGTGTCTCAGAGCCATTGAACTGACCATACGGCAACTGATCAATACTCGTCGCCAATCGAGAAATTGACACCCTTGATTCCAGCAAGTGAAACGGCGTCCATCACCTTGATGATTGTCTGATGGCTGGCGCCATCTGCTGGCGCAATGGTCACCAAAGCCTCGACCTGATTGGCGTCACTGGCTTCTTTGAACCGAGTCAGCATGCCTGCCAGTTCCACAAATCGGGGCGACTGCGGCGTATCATAGGCGTATTCATTGACGATAACCTGGCCCTCGTCGCTGACTTCGATGATCTGCTCATCCGGCATTTCCAGCGGCTCGGTCTGCTCGACCGTTCCCGGAAGCTGAAAGGAAATGTCCGCCTCTTGTTTTTGCAGCGTGGCGGCGACCATGAAATAAATTAGCAGCAAAAAAACGCAGTCGATCATCGGCGCGATCGGAATCGACACTTTTTCTTCCGGTTTCTTTTTGAGCTGCGCCATGGAATTACTTCTGGTGTGTGGCGTAAATGACTTCGTAAGCGCCCGCTTCCGAACAAATTTTCAGCACGTCTTTGATGTCCTTGTAAGCCGTCGCCTGGTCCGCACGAACGGTCACTTTAAGGCGAGGATTCTGCTCTAATGAGGACTTCAGCGTGGCCTTAATTTCATCCTTGGAAACCGCGCGTTCCCCCAGGTAGGCCTGCCCGCTAGCGTCCACGGTCACCACGCCACGGTCGGACAAATCCTCAGCCACATCGCTTTCGATGGATTCCGGCAAGGTGACTGGTTTGGCTTTATCCGCCTGCGCCAATGTACTCACACACATAAAAAAAACGAGCAGCAGAAAAACCATGTCAATCATCGGCGCCATTTGGAATTCCTCCTCGGGTCGTTCGGATCGATGTAGTTTCAATGCCATAAACGCCTAAGGCATCATTCATGCCAACAAGGTCAAGCTTTCGCAACGTTGCTCAATAATCGTCACCCTGTTGTTACCCGATGAGTCCGTGGGGGCTATTTGTCAATTTTCTGCTTCGCAAAGGAACCGCTTGCCTTAAACTGCAGCGCGATGGGACATGCGCACCACGATCACGGCGGCCACTCACACGAAGGGCATTCACACTCGGCCAAGGGAATTCCCAAGCAACGCCTACTCCAGGCTCTGGGCATTAGCCTGATTATTACGGCGGCTCAAATCGTCGGCGGCCTCATCTCCGGCAGCCTCGCCCTCATGTCTGACGCCCTGCACACGGCAACCGACGCCGTAGCCCTGCTCGCAAGCTACATCGCCGTTAAACTCGGCGAAAAGCCGGGCACGCTCAAACACACCTTTGGCCTGAAACGCGCAGAAATTGTCGCGGCTGCGATGAATGCCGGCGTCTTAATCGGCATTAGCCTCTGGCTGCTATACGAAGCAGCGTTGCGATTCATCACCCCTGACAACGTGAAAGCCGACTGGATGATCGGCGTGGCGCTAATTGGCCTGATCGCCAACATCATCAATGCGATCCTGCTGCAGAAAGGGGCCAAGGACAACATCAACATGCGCTCAGCCTACCTGCATGTGCTTAGTGACGCGGTTGTCAGCGTAGGCGTCATCCTCGGCGGCTTGGCGATACTGTTCCTCGGCGCGGGCTACACCTGGATAGACCCCCTGCTCACGGTGGCCATTTCCCTATGGCTAATCAAGGAAAGTTGGGAAATCGTCGAAGAGTCCATCCGTATTATCATGATGGGCGCGCCGCCCAACATCAATGCCCAGGAAGTCGCGGACTCCATCAAAGAAATCGATGCGGTGCGCGATGTTCATCATCTGCATATTTGGTCGCTCAATGATCAAACCATCCACTTCGAAGCGCACATCGACATCGACGACCGCATGGTCAGCGAATGTGGTTGCCTCGCAGATGAAATCGAAGACCTCCTCCACGATCAGTATGAGATCACGCACGCCACACTTCAGTTCGAGAGCGGGCGTTGTGAGAATGCGGACCTGATCCGCGTGAAGGACGCCGATTAATCGCTTATCCCTAGCCGCCAACCTTCAGGGTGGTCGTAGAAAGGGCAAAGACTTCCGCTGGTGACAACGCCCGGCGATAAACGGCTAGCCCGGCAATGCGGCCCTGGAAAAAGTTACCCATTTCTCCACTGCGATCCACTGCGCCCACCGTGAAATCCGATCCATTGGGGCCGCCGTCGTGGAGTCCCCCCGCCATGCTGTAGGGGTTCAGTCCCGTGCGCGAGTCGAGCCTCCCATTGAGCCAAGCGTAACCATGGGCGCCATCGTAGCTCATGCCGACCACAGACCATTCAGCACAGGCCACTGGCGTCGCGCCAACCGGACCATCCATACAGTATTTGTAACCTGGCGTTGGCCCACCAACGTTCGATAAATGCCCGGTCACCTGGTGCCGTTCACACCACACGCTAATGTTCAGGAACAGACCATACTGGCGACCGAGATTCGTTTCATTCCACTGTCCGGCGATGAATTCACAGCCTCCATGTTTCGTCGGTTCACGCTTAATCCAAGCCATCACCGTCAATTGGCCATCACGCCCGTGAATATCGAGACCTGGACAATCAGCGCGGGGGCAACTTAACCATCCCCCCTCCACTATTTGAAGCGCCCGGCCGCCAAATGGCGACTCAGTGTCAGCCACCACCGCAATGTTATTCGAACTGGGCGTCAGAACATAGGGTTCCCCCTGCTCGGCAGTATAATCTGATGATTCTTCGGTGAAGCGCCAAAATGCAGCTAATCCTGGAAAATGGTCTGGCTCGCGGTGAATCAAAAAATTGGTTTCGGGCGTTTCCTTCATGATAATGAATTTCCCTGGCGATCAGTTCGCGTAAACGAAAAGAATGGATCGTCTTGCTCTTCCAGCCAGCTTTCCAAAACATTACGGAGTCGATTTTTGATATGCGCAAACTCAGAATTTGCCGCCAGATTTTCGATTTCCGCAACGTCGTTGCACAAGTCGTAGAGTTCCTCTTCGCCGCTCAAGTAGAGGTTGTATTTAAAGTGCTCGTTGAGCACGGTGCGGATCGGGTTCACCCACTGCTGTTTGGAGTAATACTGGGCGAAGATAAATTCCCGTTCCGGCAGCTCGCCCTCCCCCGTCAACAGTGGCAACAGGGAAATTCCATCGACCTCGCCGATGTCCGCGCCCGCAGCCTCAGCCAAAGTCGCCGCCAAGTCGACATTGACCGATAAAAAACGGCTGCGCCGCGCATCGGTTTGGGCCGGAAGTTTTATCATCAGCGGCACGCGCAAGGTGTAATCATACATAAACGGCCCCTTGAAAATGAGCCGCTGCTGAGTGTCCTGATCGCCGTGATCAGAGGTGAATACGATTAAGGTGTCCTCAGCTCTTCCTGACGCCTCAAGCGCATCAAGCACCTGGCCAATCAGCCCATCGACCAGCGCCACTTTTTGCCGATAAAATTCACGGTAGCGCAACCAGGATGATTCAGGTTCGTCCACTATGGTTTTCCCCTGATCCTCACGCATGAATTGTCCTTGGCAAGTCGGCGTGGCGCCCTGATCTTTTGCCCGCCAAGACTCAGGCAATGAGGCAGTCCCGGCTGGCGATTCATGCATCACTTCCGTCACCTGGTAGATATCGTGCGGATCGACAAACGACACGAACAGAGCAAATGGCTCAACTTCCGGCGCGCAGGTAATAAAGTCTACCGCACGGCGGGTCGTGTCCGGATCATTATGCTCATCATCACCAGCAAACGGACCGCAGGCCTCATCCCAGCCAGCCAAAGCAACCGAATTGCGACCGAGGTGCCACTTACCGAAGTAGCCAGTTCGATAACCTGCCGCTTGCAACGCTGGAGCAATCGTGGGTTGATTCAGCGGCGATCCGCCTCTCGCGCCCACATTCCCCATTACACCCGTCTTGGTCGGGTACAAGCCAGTCAGGATGCTCGACCGACTGGGCGAACACTGAGGCGTAGTGCAATAGGCACGCTCGAAAGTGGTGCTTACCGCCGCCAAACGGTCAAGGTTCGGCGTATTGAACGAGGCGTCTTGCGCGCTAAGGGCCTCCCAATGCTGTTGGTCAGTAAAAACAAAGAGGAGATTCGGCTGATGGGGCATCCACCTATCCTCAAATCAATCACATGATTGTCAATGCTTCCGATTTAAGCGATAGCGGAACCAGATGTTTCATTCACCGGACGCACACTCTGCAAATCCATTTCCAAGGCCGCTTTATTCGCGGGATCGGCCACCTCGGCGGCAGCTAATTTAGCTTTCGCTAGGGCCTCTTCGGCTTTGCTGGACTGACCGTCCAGAAAGTAAGCGCGCGCAGCGGACTCCCAAGCATAACCCGCATAAAAAGCGTCCAGGCGATAGCGAGCGACAACTTCTGCGCCTTTCAACGCATAGTCAATCGCCGTAGCGGCGTCCCCCGTCATCGCATAGACGCGGGAGAGCAACCATAAGCCAACTGCGTCATTGCTGGCCTTTCGCCCAGCAGCATACTGCCAATGCCAATACGAGGCCTCCGCCAGACGTATCATCTCGCGATCATCATCTGGAGTACGGGTTGCCAGGTGCATAAGCTCCCAACAACGGTTGAATGTCTCTACCGCAAAATGGCGGTGAGATTTAGTAGTAGTTTGGGGATCCATTATAGTGGGGGGGAATAGTGGACTTCTATGATATGGAGTTTTCATTCAATGGCGCCAGGACACATATCCGTCAAGTTTACCTACTTCCAGAGAGGATATTATTCCACGTAAATATATTGGGTTCTGCGGTTTACACCGTTTGATCAGAGGAGATGAGCCCGTGGCTGGTTTTCTCGAAAATGTTCCTCAATTCACCGAAACGTCACAAATTTGAGAAAGAATTTATCTGGCCAGCCCTATCCCCCGCTCTTTTATGTTACACCAACATCTACAACGAAACTGCTATGATCAAAACAAGCCTCCTCTTGACTCTGGCCCTCTCGCTTACACCGTTCGCCTTATTTGCGAATGACGACGCCCAGTCCGAAGGCCGCAAGCTCATGGATCAATATGTCGCAACGCAAACCGTCGACTCCGAGCTCGCGTTTATCGAACTGAAAACCTTTGAAACCGAAACACCCACCGATGAGATCATCAAAAAGCGCTTCATCGCGGTGACGGAAAAAACAGGCAACGGAACCTACGATTACCTGATTCGCATGGTTCGCCCATTGGACGTCGAAGGCGTCAGCGTACTCACCAATGTCGATGGAGCTGTTGTCGAGCAATACCTCTTTCTCCCCGCCCAAGGCAAACCGCTTAAACTGAGCTCTGCGGGCTCGGGAAATTTCCTGGGCTCAGATTTTGCCTACGAAGACCTCATTCGCGAGACGCCAGGCAATTACGAATACACCCGCCTACCCGACGGCGTGGCCCAAGGTGAAATCTGCGCAGTCGTGCAGGCCATTCCTACTGATGCGGGCGCTAGCCAATACGCCTACCGCAAACTCTACCTGGACCCTGATACATTTGAAGTCCGCCGCATCGAGTTCTTCAATGAGCTCGATGGCGAAGCAGTCAAAGAGCTTCAGGCCTATGAGTACCGATCGCCGGACATAGAGGGCTCGACGGTCCGCCCGCGCTTTGCCGTCATGACAAATCTGGAAACTGGCACGATATCTGTGTTCAAGGTGCTGAAAAGCCGCCTAAATCTCGACGTGGACAGTAAGCTGTTCGAGGCCGACCAATTGGCTTCCGTCAGCGAAGCCGACGTCAATGGGCTCCTGGTCGAAATTGACGAGATGGGACAATAAAGGCGTCCCGAATAGGGCCCATCCCTCTCCCCCTTTGAACTTGCCTCGGAATGCGTAGTTTAATAGGGTGAATCGTTCCTGCACTTAAGCCTCTTCGTCGGGCTGCTTTAGGAACCACTCCTATTACTACAATTTCCTGTGAAAAAACAGTTCTTTCACCTGTACGCCATCCTCGGCGTAACCGCGTTGCCTGCCACCGTCATCGAAAATGTCTGGGATGGGCCAAGCCTCGGCGGTCAGTGGTCCAATGCCATCAATTGGAGCCAAGACGTTGTGCCCAACAACAACGCCATAGACCAGTACGAAGTCCAAATCCCAACGGGTAACGACGTCCTCTACGAAACCACCGCCACCGTAAACAGCCTCGCCGTAGCGAGTGACAGCAGCGTGCAGATTCAAAATGCCCGCACACTGACGATTGCCGCTGACGGCATTACCGGCCCAGGCACAGTCATCTTAAACAGCACAGGCAACCTGACACAGCTTTATGCCAGCGGCTCCACCCCCATGGTGCTATCCGGTGGCGGAAAGATTGAGCTGCTAGGGACCAGCAGCTCAAATCGCATAAGCGCCGCCTCTACTTCCGGTTGGTTCAATACGGACTACACCATCAGCGGAGCAGGCACATTAATCGCCAACTCAGGATCGTTCGTAAACCAAGCCTCGATCATTGCCAACAATAGCGCGAATAACCTCATCATCGACCCCTCAAACCTGGGCATGGTGAATACGGGCAACATGAGCGCCGCCAATGGCGCAACTCTGCAAATACAGAATGGTTCGGTCGACAACACCAACGGACTGATTTTCACCGATGCCACATCCACCGTCTTCCTGACCGGGGCTACTGTTTTCAATGGCCAATTCAACCAAGGCGACTCCGGCACGCTAGCGCTTTCGACCAGCACATTGAATGGCGTCACGGTCAACAATTCCAATACAGGCAATATCGACGTGTCTGCCACTTCCACAATCGATGGCGGCGTCCTCAACAACCCTCTCGGCGGCGCCATTAACATCGACCAAGGCGATAGCCTGCGCATTTCGAACAGCACAACCATCAACAATGCCGGGGCAATCAATCTCAATTCCGATACGATCACCGCAAATCTCATAGCCACTGGAACCGCACCGGTTACCTTAGCTGGCGGTGGAACCATTAATCTGAGCGACAGCTCCACTAACCGCATTTACGCGGAAAGCAACGCCACTGGTTGGGTCAACGAGGATCACCTGATTCGCGGCTCGGGCACAATCGTCAATAACACAGGCAGTTTTGACAACCGGGGCATTGTTCAGGCTGACCAAGCGACTCCCCTCATCATCGATCCGACCACCGGCATAGATGTCTTAAACTCTGGTATTTTCCGTGCAACTTCAGGCGGAACATTGCGTCTGCAAAATGGCGGCGTCAACAACCAGGATGGTCAGATCTTCATCGGTGACAGTTCCAGCTTCATCACCTCCTCGGCTTCAGTCAGCAACGAGCAGATCATCCTGAATAACCTCAGTAAGTGGCAGAGCCTCGGCACAACGAACATCATCGACGTCGACACCGACTTATCCTCAAGCAGCCAAGTTGACATTCAAGGAACCACCACTTTTCGCGGCGGCAGCCTAACCAACCCAGCAGGCGGCGTCATGAACGTCGATAATACGCATTACCTGGTTTTCGGTGAAGGCATCGCTCTGGAGAATGCTGGCGACATCAACCTGAACAGCTCTGGCTCCAGCACTTACTTAAGTGCAACGGGCTCGACGCCCGTAGTCCTGAGCGGGGGGGGAGTCATCAACCTGAGTGACAATACGGCTAATTACATCACTGCCGACTCTCAAAGCGGTGGCTGGATCAATGTAGACAACACCATCCACGGCTCCGGCACAATCGTCCTAAACGTTGGCAGCTTCGATAACCGTAGTGCGATTATTGCTGATCAGTCGACCCCGCTCCGTATTGATCCATCGAGTAGCCACACCTTCCTAAATTCCGGCACGCTTCAAGCCACGAATGGCGGCGTCTTAGAGCTATATCCTGGCGTAATTGACAGCACTGGCGGCCAGATCAATATCGACGCGGGCTCTTTCCTGACTACGAACGGCGTGACGGTTTCCAACGGTCAGTTATCACTCGGAAATGGCGCCACATGGGACAGCTTGGGCACGACGACGTTCAGCAACGTGGCGACTACGCTCAACAGCGCCAGCGTCGCCAATATTGAAGGCACGACCATAATACTCGGCGGCAGCCTGATCAATCCACTCGGGGGCGTCATCAACGTGAACAACGCCGACTACCTGGCATTCGGCAATGGCGTCACCCTCGACAATGCCGGCGCCATCAATCTGAACGCAATAAACTCCACGGCGTTCCTCGTCGCCACTGGCACAACGCCGGTCACGCTTAGCGGCAGTGGAACAATCAACATGAGCGACAGCTCATTCAACCTCATGTATGCGGACAGCCAAAACGGGGGCTGGATCAACGAAGACAATACCATCCGCGGCTCGGGAACCATTGTGAACGGCATTGGCAGCTTCGATAACCGTGGCGTTATCATCGCCGACCAACCCACCCTGCTCGCCATCGATCCTTCAAGCAGCCACACCGTCCTGAATTCTGGCACACTGCAAGCCACGAACGGAGCTACGCTACAATTACGCGCGGGCGCAATCGACAACGAGAATGGCCAGATCATCATCGATCAGAATTCATTTCTCAGCACGACCGGAGCGACCGTTTCCAATGGCCAGCTTACGCTCAATGATAACGCCGTCTGGAACAGCACCGGGACAACGACATTTAACGACATCAACATCTCCCTCTCCTCCACCAGCACCATCGAGGTGGAAGGCACCACTTATATACTCGGCGGCAGCCTAGCCAATCCTCTGGGCGGTATAATCAACATTGGCAACGCCGATTACCTGGCCTTCGGCAATGGCGGAGTTTATAGCAACGCTGGCAGCATTAACCTGAACGGCACGACATCCACCACCTACCTCGTAGCCACCGGCTCGATTCCGGCAACATTAAGCGGAGGCGGCACAATCAATTTGAGCGACAATACCGTCAACTTGATCTATTCCGACAACCAAAGTGCCGGCTGGATTAACCAAGACAACGTCATCCGTGGCTCGGGCAGCATCGTCAATGGCATTGGCAGTTTCGATAACCGCGGTTTGATCCTTGCCGACCAATCCACCCCGCTCATCATCGACCCCTCAACCAGCTACACGTTCATCAACTCTGGCATCCTGCGCTCAACGGCAGGCGCGATATTGGAACTTCGGGGAGGCGGTTATAACAACGCTGATGGCCAAATCGTAATCGACAACGACTCCTCCCTGAGAACAAACGCTGCAGCCATCGCCAATGGAAGCATATCCCTCGGCGACAACTCGCATTGGGAAAGCTACGGCATCAGCTCCTTCACCGAAGTCATCACTACGCTGACGGCAACCTCCGTATTAGACATCACTGGGACGACTACATTCTTTGGCGGTAGCTTAACCAACCCAGCGGGCGGTGTGATCAACGTGGAGAACGGCGACTCACTTTATCTGGGCGGCGATATCAACTTCGTTAACAGCGGCAGCCTGAATATCAACGCGACATCCACCACCACCGCCTTACGCGCCACTGGAACCACCCCCATCAGCATTACCGGAGGCGGCGTAATCAACCTAAGCGACAACGCCAACAATTACCTAACATCCGACTCAAATAACACGGGCTGGATCAATGTAGATAACACCATTCGTGGCTCGGGCTTTCTCATCAATAACCTGGGCTCGTTTGAAAATCAGGCGCTCATCCTTGCGGACCAATCCAACTCATTGATTGTCGATCCCTCGACCAGCGTCGCGATGGTGAATACGGGCGTCATGCGCGCTACCAACGGTGGGACCCTCTTCTTGCGCAACGGCGAGATCAACAATGCCAGCGGACTCATTCATGTGGACAATAATTCCAAGTTGATGCTTTCCGGGCTCACCCTCAACAACGGGCAAGTCGATGCGGGAACCAGTGCGGAAATCGAGCTCGCGACCTCCTCACTCAACAACGTATCCCTGCAGAATTCCACTACGGGCACAATCACGGTTACCAGTGGCACGGTCGACGTCAACGGCGGTAACTTCAACAACCCCGCAGGCGGCGTCATTAACGTCAACAACGGCACTTTACTACAATTTGATGAAGGCGTGACGCTCAACAACGCAGGAGATATTAATTTGAACGCCACCGGCGTCGGAACTTACCTGAGAGGCTCGGGCGCTTCCGCCACAACGTTACAAGGTGGCGGTGTGATCAATCTGGGCGACCACTCCAGCAACATCATGTCGAGCACCAACGTGAACGGCGGCTGGATCAATCTCGACAACACGATCCGCGGTTCCGGCACGATCATTGGCAACATCGGCTCTTTTGATAACCGAGGCCTCATCCTCGCCGATCAGTCCACTCCACTCATCATCGATCCGGCAACGAGCATACCCATGCTGAACACTGGCATCCTCCGTGCAACAAACGGAGCAACCCTGCGCATCACCAGCGGCGATGTCGACAACACCGACGGTCTCATCGACATCGAGGCCGGCTCAGTCTTCACCATGACCAGCGCCAGCGTTAGTGGCGGGGAAGTCCAGTTGGCTGACGGAACCACCTTTAA
This sequence comes from Cerasicoccus frondis, assembly GCA_031296915.1. Lineage (GTDB taxonomy): Bacteria > Verrucomicrobiota > Verrucomicrobiia > Opitutales > Cerasicoccaceae > Cerasicoccus > Cerasicoccus frondis. Next base: position 22,607 of record JAVDPC010000045.1, read on the forward strand.
TCTGTCCTCGTCCACTCTCGCCAACAGCAATTTCACCAACAGCGCCAGCAGCAATGTCATCGCTACAGGGTCCAGCAGTATGGGCGGTTTGCTGCACAACGTCAGCAACGCCGCAATCACCATCACCAATGGCGCATTTTTCGATGTGATTGGCGGCACGACACTCACCAATGACGGCGTGATCCAACTCGATGGAACCACTAGCTCAACTTATTTTAGACCCAGCAATGGCTCTATCACCCTCACTGGCAGCGGACTCCTGCAATCGCTCAATGACACCAGCAATCGGATTCAGGGCGCAATAAACACCGACGAACTCATTCAGGAAACGGAACATACGATTAAGATGACAGGTTTCCTGGGCGCCAATCTCCTGGTGTTGCGCAATCGAGGCCTCATTGAAAATCAGGCAAGCGGCTCCCTCACCATCGACACGACCAACGGCTTGGACTCCTTTAACTCCGGAATTATCCGCGCCACCGACGGCGGTTCGGTCACCCTCTCCGGCAGCCAACTCGTGAACCAAGAAATCATTGCTCCCGGTCAATTAATAGCGGGCGCATCGTCGACGTTTCAGATCAGCAACAGCGCCGTCTCCCATGGCGCTCTCACCGCGCAGAATGCCGGGACCATCGTGTTGATCAACGCGACGCTGGACGATGTCGATGTCACCATTGAAAACGGTGGACTGATGCAAGTGTCCAGCTTTCAGTCGTCGATCAGCAATGGAGATTTATTGATCAACCCGACTGGTCAAGTAACGCTGCTCAACAGCGGCTACTTGAACCTTAGCGAAGGCGCAACCGTGAACAACCAGGGTAAGATTCTCATCGACGGCACAACCTCCACTACCCGCCTGCAAGTCGATGCGGCCAACATTTCTCTGACGGGCGGTGGCGAACTGGAAATCACCAACGATCCGCAAAACGGCATTTCTTCAACTACAAATGGTAACCGCCTAACCAACGTGGACAACCACATACACGGTGGAGGCGTCATCAATGACAACCGTTTGCTGCTCACGAACCGATCACTCATCGAAGCCACTGGGAACTTGAGCATGAACCTCTCCGAAGCGGGAGACAACATCAACACTGGAGTATTCCTCGCTCCTACCGGCGGCGTTTTTGACATAATCAGCACCCTCATTAAGCAGGACGACTCCAGCGGTCCAATCGGCGTTCTGGAAGTCAGTGGCGGCACGTTCAATTTGAACAACGTCAGCATTTTCGATGGCTCGTTTCTGGATACTGGAGGCGGCTCCTTTCAGATACTTGGCTCGACCGGGAGCGCAACGAATGTCAGCTCCAATGCAAAACTGTTTATCAATAATGGGGTGACTTTCGCCCTGCTCGATTCCTATACGAACCAGAGCGATATCCAACTGGTGGGCACGACCTCAACGACCACCCTGCTCGCTGGCGGAAGCGGCGGCAGCCTGTTGCTCGATGGCGGCGGCAACATTATTTTAGACGACGACCCGCAAAACCGCATCATTGCCGCCAACACTGGAGACACCCTCGTAAACGTGGACAACGTCATCTCCGGCGCTGGCTCAATCGGCTCCAGCACACTCGGCTTTCACAACATGGCCAGTGGCGTCTTTGAGGCCAATGGCGTCAACTGGTTCGAGATCAACGCACACGATACTGCGGGCTTCCTCAACGAAGGGCTAGTCACTGCAAATGGCGGTCACCTCCGCATCAACGACACCCCATTCACCAATACGAGCGGACTGGTGCTCGCGGAAAACTCTGGCGTGATTCTGCTCGATGGCGGCACGGTTTTATCCGGCGGAAACGTCGCCATAACCGACAACAGCACCTTGCAAATGGCGGGCGCTTCCATTCTCTCAGGCGACCTAAATATCGACGCCACCAGCCAGCTCAACGTTACGTCCAGCTCCAACCGTCTCAGCGGTAGTATCCACAACAACAACCTGATCACGCTTGAAAATGGCACAACGCTCATCCTCGACGACTTGGGCGTTTACCAGAACTTTGGCACACTCCAAATCAACGGCACAACGGCCACGACCTCACTCTCGATTGAAAACACCGTGACACTGGATGGCGGCGGCGAAGTATTGCTAAATGGCGATCCTCAATCCCGCATTCTCGGCACGTCCACCACTTCGCAGTTGATCAATTTAAACAACACGATTCGCGGTGGCGGGATCTTTGGGGCCAACACTCTAAACATTGATAACCGCGCATTGATCGTTGCCGACAACCTCAACACTGCACTGACCATCGATCCAGGCTCGGGCACGATTCTCAACTCCGGACAGCTCCGCGCGGAAAACGGCGGCACGTTGAGCCTTGGCGGCGTCATTGACCAAAGCGCGGGCGGCGACATTCATGCCGACACTGGCTCAATTGTGGAATTCCGCGAAACCAGCAGCGTTCAAGCCGGCACAATCAGCGGCGCAGGCGCCACCTACGTCAACGCGACCACAACCTTTACCGATGTCGCCAACACCTCCGACATCCACATCTCCAATGGCACGTCGCTCACGCTTAACGATACTTTCGACAACGCTGGCAATGTATTCGTCAACGGAACCACCGGCGCAACTCAGCTTCGTATAGACGAGGAAGTCACGCTCTTCGGCGGGGGCAACGTCATCCTCAACGGCGATCCTCAATCCCGTCTATCCGGCCTGAACTCCACGACGGCACACCTCATCAACGAAGACAACGTGATCAGCGGAGGCGGCAACTTCGGCGTCAACAGCGTGCGCATTACCAACCGAGGTCAGATCTTGATCAACAGCGGCGGCGCCAGCACAATGGACTGGTCCACCAGCGGCGCCAGCCTCAACCCGGGTTCCATAGATGTCGCCGATAACAACACATTGGCGATCAACAACTCCACGATCATTAATCAGGAGGACGCGACCGTGGGCCATATCTCGGTGGGCGACAACGCTCTGATCACCACCACGACCACCACACTGCAAAATGGCGTGCTCTTTGCGGCGGACAATGACTTCGATCCTTTGACCAATGGAAAGTTCGTCGCCCAGGGAACCACCACACTGCGTGACCTGACGGTCAACGCGCTATACGAGGTGTCTAATGGCGCATCCTTAATTCTCGAAGGCGTCATCGAGAACCAACAGGAGCTCAGCATTCTGGGCAACACCGCCACCACCACCCTTTTTGTCGGCAGTGGCGGCGCGACCCTCACTGGAGGCGGTGTAATTTCGCTGCGCGATGATCCGCAATCACGTATTTCTGCATCGCAGTTGGGCAATCTTCTGGTCAACAGCGACAACATAATTCAGGGCGGTGGACAGATCGGCGCTGGCTTTACGCGTATTCAAAACACAGGCACAATCCAAGCCACTGGCGACACGCCCTTGAACATCAACACCTCGGACAGTACTTTCGTCAACCAGGGCGCGTTAGTCGCCAGCGGCGTCGGCGGTCTCACCTTTTCCGAAAGCGTGGAAAATTCCGGCGGCAGTCTGAACATTCAAAGCCTCAGCAGCGCTTCGGTAACCGGTAATTTCACACAGTCCAACAACGCTTTGGCCTTAATCGATGGCGTGCTCACAGTGAGTGGCGAATTTTTCAACAACAGCGGCGCCCTCGGCGGTAGCGGACAGATCGTTGGCGACGTCACCAGTGATAGTTTCATCTCTCCTGGCAATATCGCGACCGGTCAATTGGACATTACTGGCAACCTGACCCTTTCCAGTAATTCAGCAGTCTACATGGAGATCGGCGGAGTTGTCGCCGGCACTCAACACGACGTGCTCCACGTGACCGGCTCCGCCATACTGGGCGGGGTCATTTCGTTTGAGATCATCAGCGGTTATATCCCCAGTGGAAGCGACAGCATCATCCTACTCAGCAGCAGTTTCCTGACGGGTAATTTCACTGACCTCAATGGCTCGGTCATCCGCAGCCTCGGTGGCGGTTGGGACGCTACGCTCAACTATGGAGCAGACAGCTCCTTCAATCCCAATCAAGTGACGCTCAGCAATTTCACACCGGTGCCAGAACCCGAAACCTATGCGCTCATGGCGCTGGGTGGCGGGCTAATAGCTTGGTGGTGGCGTCGGCGTCGCAAGGCGGCTTAGCGGACGCATCGCGACCGACAAAGATTAAACTACCAAATCGAGTTTTAGCGCACTTTTCACCTAACTTGGCGAAATCGGACCACAATGATTTTTCGTGTCCAGCGAGTTCGGTCAGTATGCACCTCGTAAGAAATCCTTCGCGCCTTTGCGTCTTCGCGTGAGATCATTACATAGGAGTGGTTCACGCGAAGGCGCAAAGCCACTCCACCAAAGAAGGCATTCATATCACACTGATGAATTACCATCAGCCTGAAACCCACCGACCAACGATCCCACTCAACAACCATGCAACCGAAACAGTCGAGATCGCTGCCCCTGCATTCCGCGCCTTGCGGCGCTCATTGACGGTCAGCGACTCTCTTAGCGGCGGCTTGAGCGTGGCGGGCTGGAAGCCTGTGAGCGAAAAACCAACGCCACTGGTGCGGAAAAGCACTCTAGCTTTTAGCACTCAAGAGCGCCTCACGCGCTTCAAGTCGCAGTTGCCACTTTCGCAGACTCTCTTCGCGTTGGGCCAACTCATTTTCGGCCTCATAGTGTGACTGAGCGATTTCAGAAAGCTTGTTTTCGCTTTCCTCAATATAGGACTCGCGGGTGCGTAGTTCCACCTCGCGGTTATCCAATTCCTTCTCACGCTCACGGATAATTTTCCAGGCTTCGTCCAGATCACGCGCCTCCATGGCTCGAGTGCGCTCATGCTCCTCAGCCTCCCGCTGCTCGCGGTGTATTTTTTCCATATGGCGCGCAGTCTCGGCGGCAACACCCTCACGCGCGATTTGTTCCAGCACGAGGCACTTGACGTATCCAATCGGGCGGAGGCCATCGAGGACCAAGTCCATAACGTCGTCTAACGTCTCATAATCAAGGCTCGGACCAACGGAGAGAATCGCCTTCTCACCGATCTTTTTTTTGCCAAAAACAACCAGGTAGTGCACCGCAGTATTTCCCCACAGGTCACGAATGCCTTCATGGTGCTCGGGCTTTGATTCACTCAACAGTTCGTAAAGTGAAAACTCACGAAATGTCTCTTTCCTACCTAACATATCACTTAATTTATTTATCAAAGTCAGTTCCGTTATTTACCCCACAAAAGGTTGGGCCTTCGACCCTTAAAGTCGAATCCAATTGCACGGAGAACCCTATATTTAACGCTTTCGGCACACTAAATGTCTTTACCGAAACAAACAGGTGACAGCCACGTAAACCAAGCGCAACTCGCATCAATACTGGGGCAATCGGCATTCCTATGCTACAGAAATACCCGTAGTTAAATCAAATACAATTGAGTCGGAACGGTTACGAATGTCAAAGTTCAGTGAACCGCTCGATTTGGATTGGACTCTTAAAGCGCAGCTCGGTTTCGGTAGGTCGAATCTATGGATAAAATATCGGTCAACGAAAGCCAGTTGCTGCGCAAGCTCCGGAGTAAGTCCGGCATGCGCAGCATGGTCGAGCTGCGAACAGACGGAGTGGTGGCGGCCACACGCGGCGCGCCTGATGGCGACTTGGCCTCGGCTACAACGGATTTCATTCGCATCGGCCAAATGCTGGGGCAAAGCCTCGGACTGGAGGCCATGCAAGAAATGCGGGTCATTCAGCCGCACGAGACGGTTACCTTTGCAGAGTGCAAAGAACGCCGCGTTGGCGTGGTGCATCATGACACGCTGGAACGCCTTCTGGACACCAACCATGGAGCTTAATTTCATTAGGGATATTCTGGGGAAGACAAAGGGCGTCGAGGGATATGTGGTCATGGACGTCAAAGGGGTGGTCATGTCCCAGGATTTGGGCAGCTACGCCAACCGCATTAAACGAACCGAATTCGCCACTTGGATCCTAAACTGTTTCTACGCAATTGATAGCTATTACCCACAAAGTTTCTGCGTGCTGCTTCGTTACGCGTCGGGCTGCCTGTATCTCACACGGACCGACAACCGCCTGATCACCGTTATGTGCCGTCAAGGCGCAGACCTCATTTCAATCGAAAACGCTTTCAGCAAACATCGACATTCCATGGCTAAATCAAACACTTCCGGCGACGCCCAGGGTAAACCGAAAAAAGGGGAAACCGTATTTCTCAAAATCAGCGAGACGGGTGAAAGCGCCACCAAGAGCCCGATTCCTCAGAAAAAATCCGGCCTGCCAATGGGCGCAATCATCGCTGTAATCGCAGCCGTCGTTATCATTGGCGGCGTGGTTGCCATGACCATGGGAGGCTCCAAGGACGAGCCTACTCCAGTTGCCGCAGCGCCAGCCGCTCCAGCGAAAGCGCAGCCCGCCCCTCCCCCTGTATCACAGGCAAAACCGAAGGCAGCAGCGGCGCCCGATGTCACTCAGCCAACCGCAGAAATTGCCCGCGAGCGCGCACAGGCATTGTCCAAGATTGCCGCCCAGCAAAATGCTGAGGAACTAGACGCGATGGACATGGCCCGCGCCGTGGCCAACCAGCAATCCGCCCTGCAGGCCTTTGGCGCCAGCGATTATAAAAAGTCAGCTGAACTCTGGAACGAATCGGCGAACTATTATGGGAGGGCAGCCGTTTCTTCGAGCAAAACCAACTTCAATCAAGCCATCGACAAGGCGGGATTAAGCGACATTCGCAACTACCCCACCCAGTTGTGGATCAACATCGAAAACGCGATTAAAGACGCGGATAAGCAGGCTGACCAAGGCAACTACACCCAAGCGGTTCAACAAGTGGCCACTCAAATGAGCAAGCTGCCGCAGATTAAAACCGAATTGTTGAACAAACTGAATGAGCTGGCTTCTAAAGCAGCGGCATCCAACAACGTCCCAGCCGCCCTGGATTACTACCAGAAGGTCACTCAGCTGGACCCAGCCAATACAACCGCCAAGAGCTACCTTTACCAGAACCGCTATAAGCCGGGACAAGCGAAAACAAACTCTGTCGGCATGAAGTTCAGCTATATCCCCCCCGGCCAATACACTCGTGGTTCTCCGGAAACAGAAGCGTTCCGTGATATCGATGAAACGCAGGCCGAAGTCACGATTACCAAGGGATTTTTCATCGCCGCGACTGAAGTGACCCAAGCTCAGTGGGACGCCGTAATGGGCAATCGCGTCAAGATCAACAGCAGCGAAGCTGAGTTCATCGGCCACACGCTGCCAATGCACAGCATTACTTGGGAGCAAGCAGTAGAGTTCTGCCAGCGCCTGAGCGATATGGAGGGCGAGGTTTACCGTCTGCCCACTGAAGCCGAGTGGGAATACGCCGCGCGCGCTGGCTCCAAGAGTCCATACAACAATGGGACAAACCGCCTGACGAGCCGCGACGCCAATATTTACGACCCGACCGGTGAAGGACTCGACGCCATTGCCGCCGTAGCCTCCGTCGGCGAGCCCAACCAATGGGCCCTCTACGACATGCATGGCAACGTATCGGAGTGGACCGCCGATTGGAGCGCGCCATATCCTGATGGCGCACAGACCGACCCGACAGGCCCCTCTGAAACAGAAGGCCGTGTCGACTTGGCCATGAAAATTGTCCGCGGCGGTTCGTTTATGGACGATCCATATCTCGCCCGCAGTGCAAACCGCAGCGAAGCATCACCCGTCGTCGCCAACGAGTACATTGGCTTCCGCCCGGTCCTCGTCGTCAGCAATTTGTAATCAGCAACACACCCGAAACGTCATGAAAAACATTCCGATCACACGCATCGTTCAGACAGCCATGCTGAGCGCTATCGGCAGCCTCTTCATTGCTGGCTGCAGCGAAAGCACCTCCAGCAATAAGAGCTCATCCAAACCAGCTACTGCGGCGCCCATGCAGACTGAGCCAAGCAACTCCTATAGCGAACCTGCCAAATCGCAGTCTTACTTTGATGAGCCTGTCTCCAGTTCCAGCATGGCAACCACGCCAACAGCCGTCACGCCGGTCTATCCCTCGCTACCGCATTATGCGCCAGCGCAAGTTGTCCGCGGTCGCCTGCGCTCGATTGGCTCCGACACCATGGATGGCATTGTCGCCGACTGGGAGGCCGACTTCCACAATTACCACGAAGGCATCCGCGTGATCCACGAAGGTAAGGGTTCGTCCACTGCGATTCCTGCCCTCGTCGAGGGTCGCTCGGATTTCGGCCCCATGAGCCGCGCCGTAAAGCCTGCGGAAAAGGAAAAGTTTGAGCAGAAGTTTGGCTATGCCCCGACCTCCATGCCAGTCGCCATTGACGCGCTTGCTGTTTACGTCCACCCGGACAATCCAATCAAGGACCGCGGCCTGTCGATGTCCGAGCTGGATGCGATCTTCTCCTCTACCCGCCGACGTGGCCATGGTCAGGATATTAAGACCTGGGGCGACCTCGGCCTGACGGGCGCCTGGGCAAACAAGCCAATCAATGTCTACAGCCGCAATAGCGCCTCCGGCACCTACGGCTTCTTCAAGGATGAAGTCCTCAACAAGGGCGACTACAAGAGCACCAACCGCGAACTGCCGGGTTCCGAAGACGTGGTGCGCTCCGTGGAAAATGATCGTTATGGCATTGGCTACAGCGGCTTTGGCTACAAGACGCCAGGCGTCGCCGTTGCCCCGTTGGCTGATAAGGGCAGCCCTATTGCCGCCAACGAAACCAATGCTGTCAACGGAACCTATCCGCTCGCACGCAATCTTTTCCTTACCTTCAACAATCGCCCGGGCTCAGAGCCCAATGCACTCCACGCAGAGTTCATTCGCTATGTCTTCAGCGAGCAGGGCCAGAAAAAGGTGAGTGACAATGGATACTTTCCCGTCAGCGCAGATACTGCCCAAAAGCAGCTGGCGTCACTTGGCCTCTAACTGAGGCCGTTTTAGCCAGAAAGTCAGTCCTAGAGTAGTCCCGGCCATTGTGCCGGGACTGCTTGTTTCCAGACACTCCCTAGTGTTCCGTTAGCTTAGTTCTTGGCAAAACCATACTATGCATCATTCTACGTTCATGGCACGACCAGGCCGCC
>JAVDPC010000046.1 GCA_031296915.1 Cerasicoccus frondis
AGTGGACAGCGGACGCAGATCTGATCCTCGGTAAGGTTCAGTATTTATGCAGCGAACTTCGCTGACACCACACTAGAAGCCCTTGATTTCGAAGAGGCTGGTGACCGATTCGTTACTGTGAATGTGCATGATCGCCTTGCCAAGAAGCTCAGCAACGGACAGCACCGTGATCGGCAAATCACGCGGCTCGATCGGCGTGGTGTTCGTCGTGATCAGCTCATCCAAAACACCGGCCTGCTTGCCCAAGCGCTGGTAACCAATGTCGTTCAAGACGCCGTGGCTGACGGCGGCGCGCACGCTGTTGGCGCCGCTTTCCTTAATCAGCTTCGCAGCAGCCAGGAGCGTGCCCGCAGTCTCAGTCATGTCATCGACGAGGAGCACATCTTTGCCTTCCACGTCGCCCACGAGACTGGTGGCTTCCACGTCGGTGGCGCTGGTGCGCTTTTTGGCGACAAAGCCCAACGGCGTCTTCAGCATCTCGGCATAAGCAGCGGCCATTTTCATACCGCCAACGTCCGGCGAATAAACCACGAGGTCGCTTTCCAACTTCAGTTGCTGGAGGTAGTGCGAGAAAACGGGGGCCGCATACAGATGATCGACGGGTAGGTCAAAGAAACCCTGAATTTGCTGCGCGTGCAGGTCCATGGTGAGCACGCGGCTGGCGCCGGCAGCGGCAATCAGATTGGCCACGAGCTTGGCCGTAATGGGCACGCGGGGCTGATCCTTGCGGTCCTGCCGCGCATAGCCGAAGAACGGCAACACAGCGGTGATCCGGCTGGCCGAGGCGCGACGGGCGGCGTCGATCATGATCAGGAGCTCCATCAGGTGATGGTTGGCCGGGCCGCAAGTCGGCTGCACGAGAAATACATCGCGTCCGCGAATATTTTCGTCGATGCGCACGAAGGACTCCCCATCGGGGAAGGTCGTGACATGCGCCTTGCCGAGACGGCAGCCCAAGTACTGGCAGATTTCCTCTGCAAGCTTGGGATTCGCGTTCCCGGTAAATACTTTTAGTTCCTGTTCTTTCATGCCGTGGGTTTCGAAATCGAGAGTGTCAGTCAAAGCGGAGAAGAAATTCAACGATTAGGTAACGCTTGGCGAGTTTTTCCTCAAAAAACACTCCCTAGTGCGAAGAGACCATGGCCTCCTCGATTTTTTCGATGCGCTTGAAGAGCTCGGGCAGTCGTTTGGACAGGATGTGGATGCGATTGGCGAGCGACGCCTCGAGCGCGGGACTGCCACGGTAATACTTGCCTGGCTCGCTGTCGAAATGCATCCCCCCCTGCGCGCCGACGATGGTGCCCGCCGCCAGCTTGAGGTGTCCAGTGATGCCCGCCTGCCCCGCCAGCACCACGTGGTGCTCCAGCACCGTGCTGCCCGACACGCCAGCCTGCGACACGATCAAACAATGCGGGCCGATCTGGCAGTTATGCCCGATCTGGACGAGGTTATCGATCTTGGTCCCCTCCCCGATCCGCGTGCAATTGAAGCGGGCGCGGTCGATCGTGGAGTTGGAGCCGATTTCGACGTCATTCTCAATGACGACATTGCCAATTTGCGGCACTTTTTCGTGGATGCCAGTTGGGCTTTCGTAGCCGAAACCGTCTGAACCGATGACCGTGCCGGCGTGAATGCGCACGCGGTCCGCCAGCTCGCAACCAGCGTAAATCACCACAGACGGGCGCAGCCAACATTGCTCACCGATAACGACATCGCGACCAACAAAAACCTGCGCCTGCAACCAGGAACCCGCGCCAATTTTCGCGCCTTGCTCCACCACACAGCCCGGGCCAATGTGAGCGCCTTCGCTAATTTCGGCTGTCGGGTCGACGACCGCGCTTGGGTGAATGCCCGGCTCGGGCCATGGCCACAACTGCGCCTCCAACGCCCCGCAAATGCGCGCCAACGCCAGTGAAGGATTCTGCACGCGCAGGAAACACTGGTTTGCCTTTGGCTCTCCCTCGTATTCCGGTGATATCAGGATCACGCTGGCCTGGCTTTCCTTAACTTCGGGCGTGTATTTCTTGTTGCCCAAAAAAGAGAGATCGCCCGAGGCGGCGTCCTTCAGCGCCGCAATGCCGGACACGACGCCGTCATAGGCGCCGACTACGTTTTCGGCCCCGCTTAAGCTCTGGAGTTGCGCTACGGAAAAAGCGATTTGCATCGCGCACCAGATTCAAGACCCGATCCCAGGATGGCGAACATTTTATCCGCCGACGGCCCGATTGTGCATAAAAAAGCCCCGGCGACTTCCATCGACCGGGGCTGAAATTTAGCTAGGCGAAACGCTTATGGCTTGTCCGCGTTGAGCTTGGTCATCACATCGTCGGTGATGTCCATTGCTTCGCTGGAGTATACGACGGCGAGCCCCTGAGTGTTCAGCACGAGGTCGGCGCCTTTGGACTTGGCGACCTCAGTGACGACAGCCTGGATGTCCGACAAGTGAAGCTCGGTGATGGCCTGACGACGCTGCTGGAGCTGACGGTCCGTGGTTTGACGGAACTGGTTTACGTCGCGCTCTTTCTGCTGGATCGTCTTGATCTTTTCCTGAGCTTCCGCAGCGATCTCCTTCTTGCGTTCATCGGAGATGGCCGGGCTGGAGGACTCAGCCTGCAGTTCCTGCAGAGACTCAGTCATTTGCATCCCTTCGGAGATCATGGTCTGGATTTCCTGCTGTGCGTTTTCGATCGAGCTTTGGAACTTCGCTTCGGCTTCCTTGGCCTTCCAGTAGCCGTCGTAAAGCTTTGCGACGTTCACCGTGAGGATGACCGGGGAGTTCTGCGCAAAGGCCACGCTCATGGCGCCAAATGCGAGGAGTGTGATCAGGATTTTTCTCATAATTACGATGTGTATATGCTAGGGCGTCTAAACAATATGTTAGAAATAGAGACGATTGAGGTATCAGGCCCAGCCAATGCTGACAAGCGGATTAAAAAACCGTTCCGAACGAAAAATTAAAGACCGGACCGGTTTGATCGTTGAACTTGTCGGTGTGGATCGGCCATGCGAGGTCCAGGTTAAGCGGTGAGCCAAGGAGCATGATAATCAAACCAACGCCGACGTCGTCATTCCAACCACCGGATGAGGCAGTGGTGGTGGGACGATTACCGCTGGACGGAATGAAAATCTGACCGCTGTTGGTGATCGGCTGATTGGGAGCCCAGTCGCCTGCGTCGGCGTTGACGTAGCCGCCATCATAAAAGATCTTGAAACCGAGCTGCTCGATGAAGCGGAAGATGTATTCCACCTGGACCATCGCCATGGTGTCGCCACCCAGCGGTTCGCCGGAAATCGGGTCTTTTGGGCCAACGTCGCGGTATTCGAAGCCGCGCAGCGTGTAAGGTCCACCCAGGAAGTATTTATCGAAGAACGGCACCCCGTCATCATAAGTTTCCAGTTGGCGAGAGCGCTCATTGTAGAATACGCCCGTTTCACGCTTGGTCGGGATGACGGTGCCGGTTCTGGCATGCAGGCGGATCGTCTGGTCAAACGTCTCGAAAGTTGGGATGTATTGCGTGGCGCGGACTTCCTGGCGGACGTAATTGGTGTCACCGCCGAGGCCAGTGCCAGCCAACTCGGAAATGTACTGAAGGCGATTTCCACTGGTGGTCCAGAGCAGGTTATTACGTGTGTCACGCAGGAGATCGAAGCCCACCTTGGATGTTAGTGTCACGCCCTCTTCCTGCTGGATAACAGGGGAAGCGAAGGGGTTCACGTCCTTAATATCCACCGACTCAAAGGTGTAGGACAAGCGGCCTTCCACGAGTTCGAAGAGGCGCTTGCGGAGGTAAACCTCGATGCCCATCCGGAGTTCATTGTAATTCGTGGACAAGTAATCCGACTCAGTGCGGAAGAGGTTGAAACCAGCCGCCAACTCACGTTGATAAACCCATGGCTCTTCGAAAGAGAGGAGCACTTCGTTGGACTCAAGACCGATCGACAGGCGCAGACGGAACTTCTGGCCGCCGCCTTGGAACATCGAGCGGTAGTTGAAGATGTCGAAGTTGCTTTGGGTCAATTCCGCGAAAGCCACGATAGACTCCACCGAGCTGAAACCGGCGCCAAAGGTCAGGTTACCCGTGCTGCCTTCCTTGACCGTTACACGCAGGTTGCGGCGGTTGGGCAGGTTGGTCGCTTCCGGGGCCAGATTGACGGACTCGAAGAAACGGGTGTTCTCCAAACGGGACTGGCTGGCCTTCATGCGGACGAGGTCAAACACGTCGCCTGGCGCGAGCGCCAATTCACGGATGATCACGTTATTCCGGGTCTTGGTGTTGCCCTGCAGAGTGATCGTTTCGACGTAAAACTGCTCCCCTTCGGTGATGACGAAGGTCAGGTCGATGGTGCCCTCTTCCACATTCGGCAAGCGCTCGATGCGCACAAAGGTGTCGAGGTAGCCGATCTGTCCGTAAAAGTCTTTAAGCAGCTCGACGTCTTCATCGATTTTCTTCGGCGAAAAGTAATCGCCAGGCTGCGTGGCCAAAATACTGACTAGACGTTCTGAAGTGAAAAGCTTGTTACCTTCGAACTGGATATCTCCAACAAAATAACGGCGTCCTTCGTGCACGGTAATCACGATGTCCAGCTCACCTTCGGACGGGTATTCAAGCACAACCTCCGACTCGGGGATTTCCACGTCGAGGTAGCCTTCGTTCTTATAAAAGTCGCGCAGCGTCTCCAAGTCGTTCTGGAAAGTTTCCTCCTGCAGACGGCCACCGCCGATGAGCCAGGACCAGAGCCAAAAATATTCCTCGGTCTCCATCTGGTCGCGCAGTTCACCCGAGCTGTAGTGCTCGTTGCCGACAAACTCGATGTTGTCGATGTCGAGTTTGTCACCCTCGTCGACCACGAAAACGACCGTAGCGGTGCCGGTGTTGTCGTTGCGATCAATGCGGTAGCTGACTTTCGCGTTGGTGTAGCCGTCTTCCTGGAGCAGATCAAAAATCTTGGTGGAGTCGCGCTTCACCTGCACCTCGTCAAGCGGGAGGCCATCGGCGGTTTCCACGTCATCCTCGAAATCATCCGGATCGGTGTCCTTGAGGCCTTCATACTCGACCTTGGTCACGCGGTATTTTGGCACCACGACAAAGATCAACTCGAAGTTGCCGCTCGGCAGTGTCGTGCGCCGCGCTTCAATAAACTCAAATAATCCACTTTGGTAAAGCGAACGGACCGATTTATCGACCTGAGTCTCCGCGTAAGGCGTGCCTACGCGCTGCTGAATGTGGGCGTAAATATTTTGCTCACTTACGTTTTTAAAGCCTTCGAACTGGATATCGATTTTTTCGACAACCGGCGCGGGGCCTGTAGTTTCCTGCGCCCAGCCAAGCTGGGGCGCTAGAACGATCGTGAGCAACAGGAAAGCCTTGACTGTCCAGTCAAGCAGGTTGTGGCGTGTAGTTTTCAAAGCGCGTCAGGTTCTTCGTGAACATTAAAGGCACGGTTCCTACCGGGCCATTGCGTTGCTTGGCAATGATTAAATCGCGCGCAACCGCGTCACTGGCAAGGTCTTCCTGTTCATCGAACTCCCGAGGCTTCGAAATTAGCAGGATAACATCGGCGTCCTGCTCGATCGATCCAGACTCGCGCAGGTCGCTCATACGCGGCTGCCGCTTCTCTTTTTCACTCTCGCGGTTGAGCTGTGCGAGCACGATGACGGGCACGCCGAGCTCTTTGGCCATACCCTTCATGCCACGGGAAATTTCCGCAATCTGCTGCTCTCGGGGAATGTTGTTGTCGCCCGCAACGAGCTGCAGGTAGTCGACCATCACCAGGCCGAGCTTGTGCTGGTTGGACAAACGACGCGCTTTGGCGCGGATTTCGAGAATCGTCAGACCGGAGCTGTCGTCGATGAACAGCGGCGCCTGTTTGAGCTCTTGCGCGACTTTGACGAGGTCTTGCTGTTTTTCCTTGGGCAAAAAGCCTTCACGCAGCTTCGACATGTTTACCCGGGCGCGGCTGCAAAGCATACGCACGGCCAACTGCTCAGAGGGCATTTCCAGCGAAAACACCAGCGTCGCAGCCGCCTCGCCATTGCGCGGGAAGAGCGCCCCCTCCACCATGTTGAGCGCAATCGACGTCTTGCCCATGGAGGGACGAGCGGCGACGACGATCATTTCCGCCGGGTGCCAGCCAGTCGTCATCTTGTCCAAGTCGATGAAGCCCGTGGTCGTGCCGGTGATTTCGCCGCGGTTTTCATACATTTGGTAGATCATCCGCATGGCGTCGTCGACGGTCTTCTCGACGGGCTGCGCGGCGTCAGAAATCCGGTCTTCGCTGATCTTATAGATGCTTTGCTCGACGTTTTCGATGAAGGCCGTCACATCATCCGGGCTCTCAAAAACGCCTTCAATCGTGCGGTTGGAGAAGCGGATCAACTCGCGCAGCAAGTGGTATTCCTTGATGCGGTCGATGTAGTGCGGCAGATGCGCCGTGGTGCTGATCTGGTCGGTGACTTCAAACAGGTAGGCGTCGCCGCCGATTTCCTCGAAGCGCTTGGTGCGGGTGAGCTCATCGCGCAGAATGACTTCGTCAATCGGCGTCGAGTTGTTGTAGAGCTCGGTCATCACCTCGAACATCAACTGATGCTTCGGGCTGTAAAAACACTCAGCGCGGAGCTTCTCCTGAATGCACTGGGCCATCGTGTCGGCGCCGCCTTCCAGCAGAATACAGCCCAGGAGCGCCTGCTCCAGACGCAAGTCGTGCGGGACCACGCGGTCCCCTGCATAGTGGTCAAAATCTGCTTTGTCTTTCTTGTCGAACGAACGCGACTTGCGCTTGGTGTCGGGCATCGGATCAGCATTGAGAATGGCCACCCCGGCTTCAAGAAAAACGGACTAAGAATTTAATAACATTCGCCTGTGAATAACCAATCCCCGAAATAAAAAGGGCAGCAGCCGAGTGTGAAGACCTCACCTCCACCCGCGCTACTGCCCTACCCCTAAAGAAAATTTAAAAGCAGCTGATGCTGTGGCTGGCTTATTTTCGACGACGCTGCAGGCCGACCAGGCAAGCCAGGAGCCCGCCAAAAATCAATGCGTAGGTCGACGGCTCCGGAATCGTCGATGCCCGAACCGCTTCCAAGGCGGTTGAGTCCAAAATGCCGCTGTAAACCCGAACATCGTTGAACAGCGCAGTGGGCGTGCGGTCCGAAGGCGTCACGGGCGTTCCGCCGACTTCCAGATTTAACGGACTTGCTGCAATCGAGCCTGTTTTGCTGAGCGTTGAATTAAGACCAACGCTTGTGGCTTCGTCTCCGCTGTAGAAGAGCACATTGTCGCTGCCCAAAGTCGCATCATAGGTCACTGCGAGAAACAACCACTTGTCGCTGACGTAATTAGAGCTGATCGACTGCACCGCGCCCGACGTGCTGTTGACGCCAAATGCCAAACGGAAGGAATCCGGATCGCCATCGGTTCCAGTGACGTAGTTTTGCAGGTAAAGGTCAAAACCGGCGTTCGAGGCGCTGGAGATGTTCGAGATGAGGCGATCGCCAGAAGCGCCAACGTCGACGTTAACCCACATCGTAATGGTGATCGCGCTGAGGCCAAAGTTTCCGCCCGTTTCTGCGAAGAAATAATCATTCGTGCCGGGGCCAGTGGACAGCGCCTGGTCAAAAACGCCTACGCCGGTTCCTGAGGTCGAATAGCTGGCGGCGCCATTTAAGGAGCCGTCGACATCGAGCGAGCCGGTGTCGACGCCGGAGCCATCCAGGGTGTAGTGAGAAAGCAACGTCTGGCCGTGAGCCGTCGCTGCGAGAGCGCCAGCGGCCAGCATTAGCACGGGAATTCGGTTAGCCGTGAGGGTATTGAGAGTGCTCATGAATCAAGGGTTGTTAGTGGGATGAGTTACGGAGTTAACGAGAAACATAATCAGCTACTGGATTCATTTAGACAAAGTTATAGACTTGCCAGAATTGCTTAAATAATTGTGAAATTCACTCATGCTGCGTGCAGGGCAAAATGAGCTTCGGTATATCGATTGGAACAACCTTCATTTCGAATTGGAGTGGATCTATGAAGGCTCGCCGCCGCTGCGGACGCACGTCGTGCATCATCCGTTTCCTGGCTTGGGCGCTTGGCTGATCCGCCAAGGCTCGATTAGCATCGAAGGCGACGGCGTCAGCATCACCGGGCACGCTGGCGACTGGATTTTCCCTCCGTTTCGGCAAGACGTCCGCACCCTCAGCGACGACCTCGTCATCCTCTCGCTGCGTTTTCAAGCCACCTGGGGCGGAGACAACGAGCTGTTCCAGGAGAGCATTCCCAGGCTCTGTCGGGCCCGCGATTTCCCGAGATTGGAGCGAAGCGCCAAGGCGCTCATGCGCGCTGCCGGAGAACCGCAGACTGCGCGCAAAAACGACTTTAAATTTCAACCCGTCGATGTTCACCAATACGCCAAGGTTCATCGCGTATTCCTGAGCTGGATACAGGTTTACCTGAGCACGATGCTGAAACTTGGCGCCGAGCTGCATCGGGTGAAAATTTCGGATGAGCGCGCCCGCCTAGCCAAAGTCTACCTGGACACGATGCCGATCGAAACGCCGATGCGGGAAACGGATCTGGCAAAACGAATCGGCATCAGCGTGGCGCAACTCAATCGCATCTTTGTCAAGGACATGGGCGTAACGCCGATCGCGTATTTCAATGATCGGCGATTCAACGCCGCCAAAGAATTACTGGTGAGCTCCGCCACCCCGATTAAGGAAATTTGCTACGAGCTGGGCTTTTCCGATCCGGCGAATTTCACCAACTGGTTCCGCGCCAAGACCAAGCTGAGCCCCAAGGCGTTTCGGCGCGAGGCCATGCGCGTGACTGAATAAGCATCTTAAAAGCAAAACGCTGGCCCCCCGGGGGGGGGGTAAATCCGCCGCAATTGTTTATCAAAGAACACTGGCCTACCCGCCCGCTCGCCGGGACGAGGCGCAGGTGGGGCGCAGGCGGCTCAGGGGCTGCCTACCGGAGCGGCGGATAACTCCGTCGCTCACACGTCGACGCTGCGCTGACCAGGCTGGCATAAGGCGTCGTGCAGAGAGAGGGTCGGACAAAACTGGGCGTCGCGAGGCTGGTTGCTGTCACCAAGTCAGCCTGCGAATAAGCCCGCTTGCCCGTCACGCAATGCACGCGGCCCGAATGGCCCCGCATGGCGTCGATTGGGATACCTCGGCCAACGTGCCGTTGGATCCAGAGTTTGCCGCAATGCAGCAAAGGCGAAATTGATGGGAGTGTGGTGCATGGAATGGGGGGGGGATGTGGATAAGGTTTGTAGGGTGAGTAAGGTGGGTTAATGTTTTGGGGAGGTGCGTTGGCCGTAGCATAGGCGTCCCGCCTGTGCCCTGACTCCATCTAACCGAAACAACACAGGCGGGACGCCTGTGCTACGGCGAAGCGGGCTCCGGTTGTTCGAATGCACGGCGCCTGAATCAGTGATCAATAACACACTAATCAAAAGACGCGTCGCGCCAATCAAAAAGTGAACGCACGAGCATTTCATTAGTGAGTAGCTTTCACTAATAATCCACGCTGGTAATCAACGACTTACGCACACGAATGCGCCCGTTTCAGTTGGCGATACCGAGCGTTACGGCGCCCTCTGGGAAGTAACAGCCTTATAGGGCTTCAATTTTCTCGCGAACCGCTTCGATCAAATATGCAGGCGTTGAAGCGCCCGCAGTCAATCCAACCGTGTCGTATCGGGTCAAACTGCTGACATCCAACTCTTCCGGAGATTCAACGTGAAATGCGGGCAGTCCCTTTTTCTCCACCAAGGTAGCGAGCTTAATCGTGTTTGCGGAATGACGTCCCCCGACTACGACGACTGCGTTAGCGCCCTGCTCGATCAAAACATCAATGTCCGCCTGTCGTTCACGGGTGGCGCCGCAAATGGTGTCCAGAATGATCACTTTGGGAAACCGCTCACGCACCAAAGCCGCCAAACGCTGAAATTCGTCCACAAACATCGTGGATTGCGAAACCATGCAAACGTTGTCGCCCAATTCCGGCAGCGCTTCGATGTCCGCCTCATTGCTAATGACGTGCCCTCCGCTGGTCGCATAGCCCAAAATACCGATCACTTCCGGGTGCTTGGGATCGCCAAAAATGACCACTTGATACCCCTTGCGCGCGTGAAGTTTTACTTTGCCCGCAATAATGCCCACATCGGGGCAAGTGGCGTCCTTAAAGGTCAGGCCCAGATTTTTCAAGTAGGCCCGGCGCTCTGGAGACACCCCATGCGCCCGCACGACCATGACGTCGCCCGCCTCTTGTTTGACCGAAAGCGGCTCCTTGCTCTGGTAGTCGCCGACCTCACGAATGCCCTCCGCCTCAAGCTGTTCCATCATTTGGCGGTTATGGATGAGTGGACCATCCGTGTACACGCGGCGTTGGCCGTCTGTATTTTTTCGGGCAATGTCAATTGCGCGTTCGACTCCCCAACAGAAGCCCGCGCTCGGTGCGGTGATTACATTCACGGGCCCCAATATGCGCGAAAAAACTCACGGGTCAAATACCGTAACCCAATTTTAAAACAGCCTCGCTTGAATTACGGAACGAACCTAGCTAGTGACTCTCTTATGTCGCGATACCTTTACGCGTTTGTTTTTCTGCTATTCACGCTGACTTGCCTGCCCGCACGTCAATTTACAGTCGTCGTCTACAACGTCGAAAATCTCTTCGATGCGGATGGCGTTGCACAGTATGGCGACTACCAACCGGGCAACTTGTCCCAGCCCTACCCCTATTCGCCACGAAAAACACTGACGAAGATTCAGAACATTACCCGCGTGCTGGAAAACTTCAACCGCGGCGAAGGTCCAGAAATCATCCTGTTTCAGGAATTCGAACTCGACCGCACGCCGGAGTCCACCGTCACAGACTACGCGGCTTTTCTGGAGCAATACCAAGACACCACTGTCGATCTGATGCTCACCGAGCAATTCGATGAAGCGATCGCTGGCCTGCCGGTAGACGCGCTGACGCTAAAGTATTTCGAAGATCATGGGCTAAAGGGCTACCACATTGCCGTGCCGGAGCCGCTCGATCCTTTCGAAGATTCGCCAGCGCATAACAACGTCATCTTCACCAAGTTTCCGATCCTGTATGAGAAATCTCACCCCACCCCGAGCGCACGCGTGATTCAGGAAGTCGGCGTCGAAATCGACGGCGAAGAACTCATTCTTTTTAACAATCACTGGAAAAGCGGGGCCTCGAGCGCCAAAACCGAGGGCAAGCGCGTAGTAAATGCAATGGACCTCCGACTCGCCGTGGAAGCATTGATCATTGAAAATCCGCAGGCGGACATCCTCATCGCAGGCGACCTGAACACCTACTACAACGCTCCCCAGCATTTTCCACGTGAAAAGCCAGAGGAATGGGGCGGCGTGGAAGACTACGCCATCGAGGTGCTTGGTTCGCAAGGCGATGAATTCGCAACCCGTAAAGGCGACCGCATGCTTTACAATCTCTGGTTCGAACTGCCTGAAGAAAAGCGAGCGAGCGAGCTATACCGCGGCTACTGGGGCACGTTGATGGAAATCCTGATCACGCCGGGCCTCTACGATGGCCGCGGGGTGCATTATGTAGACAACTCATTTCGCGTAATCGCGGTTCCAGGCCTCAACGCCAACGGGCCTTGGAACGAACCCATTTCCTGGCATTTCGTCGGCGAGACCGGTGGCGGCTTTTCCGACCACTTCCCCATCGCGGTCACCTTATCCACCGACCCAGAGCCCCTGTTTCAGGCGCCATCCAGTCAAACCATGTCTGCGCCAACCAGCGTGCCAATGGTCGACTACAGCGATGTCAGAATAACCGCAGTGAATGAGTTCAACGGCCTGGTCAATCATGAGCCCGCCACGCTCTCCGCCAACATGGGCGAACTCTTTGTGGTCAGCGGGGAATACATCAGTAAAGATCCCTTCAAGGTGCGAGTCGGCGAAAACGAATACGAGTTGTATTCCTATGACGACGAAACCAGGGAAAAGCTCAAAAGGCATAGCACCGGTCGCAATATACGCTTCATTGGCCAGCTCGGCGAATACCACGGAAGACCGCAATTCGTGATCCACACCCGGCAGTGGCTACAGTAAAGCCCAAGCGCCAAAGCCATACCCTGCCCCGGCAACTCTATAGCGAATAGCAATTTTGCGAAACAAACTGAACACTACCGATTCTGACCAAGCGAGGCGCTATTCGGAATTTCGGTTGCGTATGGTCTTGATTGCGTTAACAGCGGCGGAACGGACACGGATGTCTTGACTACGAGTGTATGGCATTAGGGCGGATTCGTCTGAAGGAGTGCCCATTATTGTGAAAACGCCGATTGCGGCTGTCTTCAAAGTCGCAGGTTGAGAGGTCTTAAGGTATTGGATGGCTAGTTCCTTTGCCTCCGGGTCACCGAGGCGAGCGGAATACTCCAAAGCCGTCGTGCGAGCTGAGAGTTCGGCTCGATTGTCATCCGCAATTAGCAGTAAAAGCGCGGAGAACTGGTCACGGTCAAGAACATCGGGATTACTGTGCAGTTGGTAAAGACTGATCAAGGCTGTAGCACAATCGGGATGAACCACGTTTTCGGCTGTAGCCCACAAGAGGCTAAGGGCTTGAGCGCGGATTTCATCGCTGCTGGTCTGTTGAATGATCCTCGGAAGCTTTTGGAGGATGTAGCTTGGCCAGATGGTTCCCTGATCTTCGGCGATCATTGAAGACAATAAACTTTCATAGAGTTCATTCCAGTTCGGATACCGGTCCAATAGTATATCCGCAGTATCGTTTTTCAATGTAGCTAACTCCCCCTCAGAAGCTCGATCAGTAGCCGAATGCCTTGTAAGAAAGCGCAACAATGTGATCCGCTCATTTTCCCCCAGCGACAAACGCTCAAGTTTCGGAACTAGCTTTATTCGAGACTCGTATGTCGACTCCGTATTATTGCCTGCAATGATCTCAATAATCGCTGGTTGCGCACTTAGATTGCTAACGATAGTCAAAAATATAAATATCAACCTGTTCATTACATCTCGAAATCGCATTGATTTACATTAACGTAGGCAACTGCCTTCAATGCATCTTCAACAGTCAAATCACATGAAATCCTTGGTTTGGCAGCTAGCGCTTTTTGGGGTATGTTCAAGACATCTAGAATGACACACTTCGACAGGAGAGCATCAGGATTTCGTTGTTAAACAGTCGAAATGGCTAATTGTATCAAAACTCCTAAAGCACCCAGCTCCATATCCTACATAAAGCTATTTTTCAAACCGTTCTCTCCAGTACATGTAAGTAAAAATAGAATTAATCCATACAATAAACAACACAAAGCCAAGGTCATTGGAAAAAACTGCCAACAAAGCCATCCATACTGAAATTGCAACTGAAGCCAGTTTGGGAAGATTTTTTAACATCTTATTCAACGACACATGTTTCAGTTAAGCATATAAGCGCGAGTCCCCCTTCATACAGAGCAAGTCCAGCAACTCCGCCAGCTGCACCTCTTCCGTATCTTGCGTTCTGAGTCCATTTACGCACTCCACCAGAATTTCCAAAATTCATATATACATCCTTAGTAGCATGATGCATTCCTGCACCAGCGGCCAAACCCGCCCCGGCTTTGCCAAAAAAATCGCCCTGAAGTGAATTCATACACTCGCTCAACGTCTCACCTCTGGCTTCATGTAGGGTTTTTCTCTTTCCAACGACCCCTGGTGAAAAACAACATTCTCCAAATCTAGCGTTATAAATTTCCCCATTCTCTTTATCCCCACAGCATTGTTTACCACCATTCCTTACTGAGGTATATATCTTCTTTCCGCAGCATGCCTTTCTTTTTCCTTTCATTTCTTTGTCTCCACAACACTTTTTCTTTAGCCCTAAGAAATCGTGATTCCCAATTGGGTCATTATTAACAAAGCCGTACAAATTCCAGCCGCCTTCTTCGCCAAGCGGGTCCTTAGACAGCCAAGCTCCAATATTCATATCATAAAAACGATATCCATAGTATAGCAATTGCGTTTGAGTATCAGCATACTTTGTTGAAAAGTTATAGGGATTGAATGCAACAGCAGAGCCACTTGATTTAACCGATTCACCAAACGGTCCATATTCATATTCGGCGGATAGCATTCCAGTGGTGTTGAGCAATTGCCCAACATTGCCATTTGCGTCGTAGGTGTAGTAATAGTCATTTCCATTCAAATTCGCCATCAAGAGACCGCCAACGCCGCCTGCGCCTTGCAATGTATTGGAGAGATCGAGTCCCCAATAGAACGAATCATACGGGTTATAGGTGTCGTTGCCGGAATTCCACTCGAAGGTCATAACCATGTTCCAGCCATCATAGAGGAAGCGAGTCTTGGTTTCAGTTAGAGAACCACCACTATATTCACGCACCTGTTTCTGAATGCGACGCCCCATGTAGTCGTAAACGTAACTCACCCAAATTTCTCCATTGGCATCCGGGATGTCTGTGTCCGAGCTTCGATCGTAATTATCCGCTTCGATCAGACGGTTTTCACCGTTCCATTCGTAGGACCAGTCGCCATTCTGTGTCATGTTTCCATCGGTGTCGTGACTAATGGTGGCAGCGGGGTTCGTCACGCTGGCATACTGATTCAGCATATTGGCTCCCGCTTCGGTCTGACCGGAGTCCGCATAGTAATTCCGTGAAGCGCCTCCTTCGACGCTCGTAATACGATTACCGATTGTATCAAAGCCGTAATCGAAATCTTCCGCTGGAACGGCGGTTCCTGGATTATCAGGGTCCGACCCGGCATACCGCTCTTGAGAAGTCACCTGAGAGCGGGAATCATATCCCCAGATGCTCATTGCTGGCGAGGAAAAGACCTGCCCGGAATTCACCACGTCCGTCCGTTTGCCAGTCGAATCGTAGCGGTAAGTGTATTTCGATAAGGGATCGCTCGGCCCTTCGCTAATACGATGATTATTCACCTCCGTCCGCAAATTCCGCGTAGGCTCGTAAGAGTATTGAGCACGATGGATAGGACTCTCCACCTTATCCAATCCATTTGAATTCGTCACGTAGCTGTAATCGAAAGCAATCGGTGAGCCCGAAGCCGTGTCATTCGTAACTTCGCTCATGCGTCCCACGCCATCGTAATCGTAGGCAATGGAATAGACGGTTTGGTTGGACCCGGTCGGGGCGGTTACGATATCAAATCCACTATCTCGACCCACCACCCCAGAACTGGCGTATTGTCGATCCAAGCGAACAGTATCTCCGTAAAAATTGACAATTTCTTCGTAGTCGAGCCGCAGTGTCATTGCGCTATACTCGAATGATCGGCTACCAGCAGCATCAGTCACGGTTTTGATCCGTCCATCGCGGGTGTAGGTGCGAACAATGTCGGCTGTGTCTGCTTCAGAATAATCGATGTTCGTGAGGCGACCAGTATCAGCATTGTAAACATAACTGGTAGTTGGACCACGATTCCACGTACGTAACGTGATGCGTCCGGCATCATCATATTCGTATTCCGTCTCTTCGAATTCGGAGCTAGTCTTGTAGTAGCGCTTGGCGGATAGGACGCCTGAGGCATTATGATAAACCCACTCCGTGAGTGACGAATCGGTATAGCCGCTGTCAATATCCACTACTTCCGATCCATTATCGTAGGTCGGCCAACTCGCTGAGTCCCATTGAGCGATTTCGCTGGTTCCATGATTGCGGAACGTCACCATTTGCGCCAGTTGATTGTAGCTATTGTATACCCAAAGAGCCGGATAGGCCGCATCACCCCACTCCTTTGTCTGGTTTCCAAATAAGTCATAAGCATAACGGGTCGTCTGTGACAATGGATTGACCATGGTCGCTACCATGCCCGCACCAGTTTCGTTGTCGCTAAAATAAGTGTATTCGGTCCGGTTACTATCGGCATCATAAGTGTAGCGAACCTGATTTGAATTGGCGTAATATTCCCAGGTTGAGTATTTTTTAACGCTTGAAACGACGTGACGTGGATCGTGCGTGCCAGTTAAGCGCCCGAGCCCATCGTAGGTATGCTCGGTCATCGCCGCAACTGTCGATGGATTTTGCGCAACCTTGAGACCGTTCAACCAAATAGTTTTCGCATCTATGCTCGAATCAGGCTGATCGACAGTGGACGTGACTACTCGATTGGTGCGATCAATTTCCTCGGTTGCGATTCGCTTGTTGCCATATACATCGACCGCAACCATCTGAGACACCTGATTTCCACTCAAACCCGTCAACCGGTTGCGTTGTTCAGATACAACCACGGATGAGGCGCTATTGTCCTGATCATAAACCTTATTGCGCACGATTTCCCAATAACCCGCTGCCAAGCCGCCATCAGCCGCCAGATATTCAAACGAAGTGATCGATTCCGACATAGGTTCAGTTGAAGCAGCCTCCAATGCTGATGAGGAGTCATAGTCGATGCCAAATACTTCGAGCATTCCCAACGAATCGTATTCGTATACGATGGGCTTGCTTGCAGGCGAGCTGATCGATTGGAGTAAGCCGCCAGGCAGGTAAGTGTTGGTTGTCGTGGCGCCCGAACCGTCAAAGGTCTTCGTTTCACGAGACTTTAATCGACCCAGTAGATCGAAGGTTTCTACGACCATCCGGTCGGAGTTACTGGAAGAAAGGTAGTGAGTCGTCGTTGTTTGTGAACCGTCGAAGTTGACTTTATATTCATAGTATTCATCGACCACACCAGTGCCCGTCATGCTCTTCAGGCGTCCATCTTTATACTCTTCATAGATTACGGTAGAATCATCGGGACGCTTCACCGTGCGGATGCGATCATACTCATCGTATGTGTAATGAGTTTCATAGCCATTCTCATCCTTTTCCAAGCTTAAGCGCCCGTATGCATCTTTGCGAGTCGTGGATTCAAGTAGTAAGGCTCCCGCCGATGCGCTGTCTGTTCCGGGATAGATGCGCACAATAGTTTCGCCGTCGCAACCGCAAGTGATTTCGCCAAAAGTGCGGATGTACTCGCTCGTGATCACACCTTGGGCAGCATAGTCCTGATAAGCGGAAACGCCCGTCTTGCTCTCGGTGGCTAACCTGCCTAGATCATCATAGGTGTAAGTTGTTTCAATTCCTGCTTCATCGGTATAGGACTCCCGCTCACCGCCTAGCCAGTCATAATCGCTCAGAATGCGATAGCTAGAGGATGGCAAAAGTAATTCACGGACTTCGTCCACCAAATTTTGGTTCGTATAGGTATTCTGCATACGACCAATTTCTTGGAAACTTCCACTGATCAGCGCGTATCGCTTATTGAATGATTCCAATCCACGGTAGTCGTAAATCATTTCAGTCTTGGTCGATTTGCCGTCTACGCCGGAGGGTGATGCCGTGGAGGCTTTGGTAACCGATACGGTGAATAGTTCATCAAGGTTTGAGCTATTCAGAGCATAATCGTGAATATCGAGACGGCCATAGGGATCCGTAACAGATTTAAGACGACCAAGTGCAATAGGAGTCGGAGCGTCGCCACTGCCGTAGTATTCAGTAGTCGTCACCTCGTTTGAAGCCGTGCTGTATGTCGCATTGTTTTCCGTCGCTCGCTTTTCGATTTCCACCAAACCTCCCTGTGCGTTAGTGTAATAAGCATAGAATGTTTTCTCGATCACGACGGTTCCCACTGAAACCGTGACTTTACGTGCCCGAGTGTCGTAGGCGGTTGGAACATCCGATGGATCTTCCGGCGAATAACTGTATTGCGTGACTCGGTGGCTGGACTCAGCGTCACTTATTGACGAATTTTTCCAAGGCTCGATTTCCTTGGAAATGCGTCCTTCAGAGTCGTATTCGTATTTGACCCAAGAATCGTTCGGATAAGTCACCGACTGTAGATTGCCAAAGCCGTTCTGCCCGCTCGAGTCATAGTAACTGTAGGTGGTGATCAGCGGTTCCGCCGAGTCTGGATTCTGAATCTCCATAACTGTCTCATAGCCCCATTCAAAGAGTTTTCTTTGCTCTTCACGCTTGGATACGAGCGTATTCGATGAATCCCAAAGCTCGCGCACAAAAGTCTTAGTGTCCGTAGCTGGGTCCACGAAGGCATACTTTACTTCTCGATATGACGCGGAGCCACTGCCTTGAGTGAGACCCCACTCATCGGTACCATCCTCGTATTTGAAATCGGACACACGCTCAACATCATCCCAATTGCGGACCACACGCACCTCGTCGAAGAGACCGCTACCTGGATTGGGATTGAAGAAGTGGTAGTAGCAATATGGCTCACCTGACAAGGTATATAGTCCGGTCGCGGAATCTTGTGCGCCAATCTGGTCAAATGCATAGATATCAACTCTGAACCCCTCGATGGGATACCAGTCACAAGCGCCAGATGCTAAAGAAGCGCCACTTACGCCAACGACGAAATTATCAGCATCGGTGACCGAGATAACCGTTTTTAATCCCTCATAGGACGAATCTGGAGCATTACTGATGACGATGGCATCCCCTATGCGCAGGCCATGGCTGATTGTCTCAATAGTCGCTTCATCAGCAGACGTATTGGAGATGCTTTGGCCACTATTTGGACCATCAATGGGATCGACACCAAAACTGCGGGTTACATTGGCGAGGCCATGCGGGGATTTCACTTGGCGGATCGACTCAAGGCCAGAGACGAGCGTGGCGTCGCCTTCGAGAATGATTTCAAGCTCAGATTCAGTCGGCAAGAGCGCACCGGAAGTTCCTTTAATGTTCGCAACGATAGAACGTGCCAGCAAGGCTCCACTCGGTTGCCCACCATCGCGGTATTCCGTATGGGTGAAGGAGACTTCAAGACCAGCAGCAGTCGTGTAAAACGTGGGACGCCAAATTTCTTCACCGGATTCAAAATCATCAACCAAAGCATAGAGTAGTGTCGACTCGTCACTGAAATACTCACGCAAGTAGGTCGGTGTTCCCGTAGTTGCCTCCATTGAGGCATCTAGCTTTTGCAGTCTCAAGCGATTTTCTGCGGACTCGCTGGATGGGGAGGCGATGGAATTTGATCTAAAAGCGAACAAAATCACCTCACCGTCAGGTTGGTAAACTCGCCAGGAAGAGCCAGACTGCTTCACTTTACGAGTCGCCAGCGAGTTATAATACAAGCTCGTTGGCGAATAAATTTCCGGCGTTGGCTTTATTTTGCGGATACCGAAACCGTCCTCAGGCAGCCCTTCTACGAAGGGGATGCCGCCAAAATCGATCCAGTAGGAAAAGGATGAGTTACTGGCTCCCTTCTTCTTACAATCGCCATCGTCGTCATCCTTGTCAACTGGCTTGTTTGTCGGATTATTGGGCGTCGTTTGAGCTTGTACGGCGCACGGAAGGCCGAGAAGCGCAGCGAGTGAAAAGCAGATGAGTAATTTTCGGTAGAACATGCTGTGTGGAAAAGCTTAAATTTGCGTTTGCTATAAAGATAAAATTAATTGCTGCCTACTTGTAGGTCAGAAGCATCTAGCTGCCCGTTGCCATCATCTTGATAGTATTCTCGCCGGTGGCAGGAGGTGGTCTTGCCTGGAGGAATGATCAGGTAGTAACGGAAGGTACCCAGTTCATCGAAGTCTGACGCAGTCACCACCATGCTAGTCGTGCCGGTAGCTAGAAATGTTGCCCCTGTAATCGTCGTGAGCTTGATCAAGAGGTCATCGGGTATTTCATTAAAATTCAGCGTAGCTTCTACAAGCTGGTAGTCATCGTCAAAGGTATCGATCACTTGCCAAGAGGTTTCCGTGTAAGAATAGTCTTTCAGTGGCTTAATCCTTATAGAATCAATGATTGCCCCATCCACGCCTGTTCGAGCGACAATTGAACCTTCCTGTTGAGAAAGCAGTTTCAAGGTGAAATCGTAGGAATTATCGTAGCTCACACTGAGATGGTAGTCACATTCCACCAATGCGCTATCGCTGAGATAAATTGCCGACCAATCTCTGGACTTTCCAATCTGAGCAAAGGTGTCCGGTCCCAAGTTTGCATCCACCACCTTTAAGAAATAGCTCACGGCGACCGTCTGAGACAGTGAATCGGTATATTGAGCCTGAATCTCGTAGGAGCCATCTTCGATAAATTCGTAGGCATAGGCATCGGCCAACGTCATCGTATCCGTCGCCTGCGATGTGAAGTTTTCACCATCACCCTTGCGAATGTCGAGGCTCACCGATGTGGATTGTGATTCGCCTGGCAAATCCAAGCCAAACAGTAACGTATCGCCTTTACGGATTTTAATCGTATCAGCCGTAACAAGATCCAATGGCGCCCACTCGATTTCCCTAGTGTAAACATCCAAGTCATTCTGCTCCGAAATTTCGACTACTGTCTCCGTACCGGCATCCAAATCAATGTCAGTGTAATAGATGCCATAGGTCGCCCGATTCACTGGCAGAGTAGTCGTATTTCCGGAATCTCCCAACAACCAACTCGTCAGAGCTAGAGTTTCAGGGAAATAGCTTTCACCCTCAAGGCAGTATGGTGAGACATGAGAGACAATGTTTGCAGGGTCATTGGAAAGCAGATTTGCCAATCGCGTTTCCTTCCAATCCTCAATGCCGTCGCTGTCAGTATCTGGCCCCTCATAGTCCAGTATCGCAATCGAACTAATTTGGATGGAGTTCGAAACGCCATCGTTTAACCAAGAAATTCGTAAAGAGTGAGCCCCAGTTCCCAGTTTCGGCAAGATGAATTTAACCGTCTTGGACCCGCCATCGGAAATATCAACAATGCGGTATCCAATGGGCTCACTATCGACAAAAACTTCAATTGTCGCATCATCAAAATCGATCGAATGGTTGCTGTAACGCTGAAGCTCTATTTCCAAACCATAAACATCGGACTGAGCTAAACTAAAATTATACTCAAGCCATCCCCGTATATCACGCGAATAGACAGTATCGCCTAGGACATTCCACGTTCCTAAAGAACTGCTGTAGGACGAAGGCAAGATGGAAGCGATCGTATTCACAACCCCGGAGAACTCTGTATCATCCGTTTTATCCGTGAACGTGAGGTTATCTTCCTCGAAGTCTGTCCATCCATCTCCATCACTATCCGTGGTGTCTGCGGAATCCGTAATGATGTAGCCCATGCTTGGCGCCCCTGACTTCGAAACCCCAATTTGATCAAGAGGGCTCTGTGGGTCAAGGGGATCTGAGCCGGCAAGCACCTCATCCCCGTCGCTAAAGCCGTCCCCATCGGTATCAAACTTAGCCGGATCGGTGCCAATCCCTGGACTCCCTCCAACGCCAGATTCAACGGAATCCGTCAGGCCATCACCATCAGAATCCGCATTGCTGTAGAATGGGTTTGTTCCATTCGCAAGCTCGTAGCCATCCTCGTAGTCATCATCATCCGTGTCATCATCATCATAGTCAAGGTACTGGGCAGAGCCATCAAGCGGGTCATAACTGACATTCTGATAAGAGTTCTCATACCAGTTGGGGAGCAAGTCATCATCATCATCCCGGTCATCTCCAAATGGGTCATAGGGGATTTCTAAAACTCCAGCCGAAACCACATGCACCAAAATCAGTTCATCGTAGTCACTAACCGTATCGCCTAATGCTGAATCCGTATTCTGGCTCACTGGATTGAGGTGCTCCGCCGGATTCTTGGGATTAAAGTAGCCCACCTCAAATCCATCGCTAAGTCCATCTCCATCCGTATCCGATAAGAGCGGATTAGACTCCTTGCCGAAAAGCAAGAACATCTCGTATTCTTGGAGGTTGGTCAGGCCATCTCCTCCGCCTGGCTCCTGGTCAGCATGTGGATCATCAATTCCATACTTCGCCTCAAACCAATCTGCCATGCCGTCGTTATCAAAATCATATGGCAGTGCGACTGGGGTGGGTTCGGCAGAATCTGTCGGGTGATATCCATTGCCCAACTGGCCATAGTAATTATCCCCCCAAGCAAACATACCGCCCTCAGTCCACGCCAGATAATGATTATTTCCAGTCGCAATTTGTAGCGGTAAATAACCACCAAACGAGAAATCAACAGGAATAACTCTTGTATCCACCGTGTGATAGGGAATTATCCAAATTTGATGGTTAGCGTCTAAGAATATAGGATAGGTTTCATCCCTCGCAATTTGGATAACATCATCCAGCAACTCATCTCCGTAGCCGTCGCTATCAATATCCCTCCAGACCGGCAACCAAGCATTATTTGCAGCAGCAAAAAACCAAACAGATCCATCTGAACGGAGGGCATAATCACCTTTCAAATCAACGACATCATCAATCGTCCCAATCCTAGTAGCCCGCGACAGACCACCATTGCCCCAATGCCAAGTTTCTCCCCGGTAATCAATCGCCATACCGGTTTGATCTGGGTCTGCAAATATGAACTGATCTAAGACATTATCGTCCGCATCAACCATAAACCCTGGCTCATTATATGGATCAACAGCAGTATCACGACTGAGATCAAGCCTACCCCAACTATACCCCTTACCCTGATCGTCAATAACGTAGGGCGTGTAGAACGCGCCTTCGACGGATATCGGCTTACCGAATCCAGCAGGAAACATTACAGGCTGTGGTGTATCCACATCACTCGTCAGCGACCCTAAACCTAATTCAGTATGTTGACTCCCCCACGTAAGAACACTGCCATCAACCAGCGTTATAAAACTGCCATCAAGTATCGTCGTAACTTGATCAACGATATAACTATCCGAAATCAATACGGGGTAGTTCGCGCCCTGAGCCGAATCATATGATGGAATATCCCCAGCGCCCAAAATAGCCTGATTACCACTCTCGCCCCATGTGTACAGCGCCCCATGCTTATCGGCCAAAATGTTATGATCGTATGCCGCAAAGACAGCTCCGACCGGATAGTAACCCTTGGCAACTTCACTTGGCGCATATCCGCTGCGATATGCTCTCGCTTTGACTCTTGTTGTGTCAGTAATCCAGAGAGATTCATCAGGCGCAAGGATTGGTGAACTTTGATCAGGAGTTGAGCCGTCCGTCGTGTAATGAATGGTTGAGTCGATCGTACTACAATTGATAGCGACTTCAATATGCCCCACGCTCGCCCTTGGATTAGGCGTGAATCGCGGTGTGGACACCTTAGGCAAATAGGAAACCTCGGGCAAAACTGTTGGCAAAATATGGACACTGCTCGCCATTGATGCTTGTCCCAAATTGGAACCGGCCCTTCCCCAGACATAGATGGTTCCTTCAGTATCTACGGCAAAGGTATGCTGATCCCCACTAGCAATATCGATAATATCGATATCTTCGAAAAAAGGAATTTTGACCGCTTGCGACTGAGTAAAATCATCAAAATCATAACCTAAACTATAGTAATTCGAGCGTCCCCAGGCCCAAACATCGTGATTACTATCAAGAGCAAATCCAGTAGCCAGGTATCCTAACACTGCCTTAGAAATATCATCCAAGGTTGTGACCTGACCGTTTTCGTCCAGCGCTTCAACCGGACTCGCCATGTAGTAGCCACCGCCACTACCAATCCCACCATAGCTATTACTACCCCAAGCCCAAAGCAAACCGTAGCCATCATCATCCGGATCTTGTATAGCTAGAGCACGATTGTCCCTGGCATAAATGTATACAATATCATCCAGTTCACCATCAGGGGTATAATCATTGTCGTCATTAATCACGACATATCCCGGCACAATATCATTACCAGAATCATTCCCCCGCCCGTTATATGTATTATCACCCCACGCAAGTACTTTTCCTAGGCCGTCATTCGCGACACCGGTATCCTCCAGCGCAAATCCACAATATGAGCCAGCCGCAATTTGAAGTATGTTATCGATTGGATCGCCGTTCTCATCAACCACCTTTGCCGCAACCTTATCATAATCGAGCTCTGGGTCTATAGCATGCCCCAATTTGCTATAGCTCTTGGAACCCCAACTCCAGATATTTTTAGACTCATCCAAAGCCATGCCCCAACTCTCCCCCATGGCCACTCGAACGATATCTTGAAGGTAGATATTCTTCTCGGGCATTATGTATTGGTTGGAGAGGATGTCTAACCCAAGTTTCAAGCTGGTGTTATGTCCAGTTGCATAGACATCACCGTCTGAAGTCGCAAATAGCGTTCCATCACTACACGTGGACACATCAATAATATTCGGCAGTGTCCGATTGATTACCGGGATCCAGAGGTTACTCGACTGTAAAGGATCATTGCCAGTTTCGCCTTCCCCGTCATCTCCCCAAACCTCCATGAAGCCACTCTCCTTAATTAGAAAGCTTGCATCGTCGCTCACCATCTTGTTAGTAGCGGTGCTGGGTTTTACCGAAGTCGAGAATGTCAATGGCGCTGGAGAGCGCAGTGCCGTATGGGATGGATTTCCAGCGATATCAAAAGCGACGACATCAACATCGTAACTCGTATCAGGCTCCAGCCCATTGAGCCAAGCTCGGTTTATTTGAGAATTGCCTACCGCTTGCCCATCAACATACAAAACATATCGATGGATGCGAGTTTGAGTGTCAGTTGAAGCATCCCAGCTCAACTCAACACTTGACCAACTTTGCGATAAACCCACATCGTTGGCATCAGGATCAACCACCGCAATATTGGCAGGTAAGGAGGGTCCGGTTGTGTCTTCAGAATGCACTAGTGGATCGGATCCATCTAAAATCTCTTGATAGTTGAAAATTCGGTCGTGGTCTTCATCGCCATCAGCAGAGCCAAGTGTATCCAAGTTCCCATAATGGGACATTTCCAGCCAGTCAGGAATGCCGTCCCCAAGCACATCATCACCAGCAGCATTCACATAAGACTCACTATCCTGAAGCTTCCAAGTTTCGATGTCCCAGCTAAAGAGCATCTTAGCCTGACCAAGTAACGCCACGCTCTCATTGACTGCACCTACATTAGTTGTCCACGGGTATACAGCTGGTTCGTCGTCCAACATACTTGCTGCTATAAGCGGCAATGGCGTTTCTCCGTCCTCGACCACAGGCCAACCGTCAGAGCCTGGCCCAAATCCAATACCCTTAAAACGCTCGTAATAGAGATGAGAAATATTCTTGAGTTGCCCCAAGTTAGCAACACTCAGATTGTCTCCACTTGTTGGCGATGCAAGCCATGCATCCACCATTGCATCAATATCGTCACCCGCACCTCCAATCAAAGCCAGCTCTTGATCGAGCTCATCTCTAGCCTTGGACGCGAAATGCTTCAGTTGCCCTAGAGCAGCAGGAGAATAATTACCGTGATCGTCAGCATCCAGCTTGGTTACATCTATCAAGCTCTCCGCCGAATCGGCATCATACCACCATTCAGGATAGTAACTGGGCCAATTAGCAGGAACACTCGCCTGCAAAGCTGAAGTTAATCCGATGAGGCAAAGTAGGTAAAGAATCGGGCGTTTCATGCATTCACTGTTTACAAGTATTAAAAGTTACTATTAAGCAGTCGTAATACTTTTAGATCAACAACTAACTATGTAACATTTCTGTGCAGACCAAATCGGTTAATTCCCAAAAGCACCCATCGAGATGTCCCCTTGGGCACGGGCAAGTAACACTTGGCTTGTGGCATCATCAGTCCCCAAGACAACCGAACCATCCTGGAATACAGTTAGGCCGTTCTTTAAATCTGAAGAACTAGTACCGACACCCACCTCAAACACCGGCCCCGGATCAGCGCCCCCACCCTGCCAGTAAGTTACATCTGGCAGGTTTCCGTTCTTGGTGACGGCCTCATTGTATTGGCCGAAAGCAACTCCCGCTCGAGCGCTTGCAGTCGCATGAATACCAAATGCCGCAGCGTATAGTCCATCGACCACATTGTATGCGCCTGCAGCAAATGCATAACGTGAAGACGTCGAAATTTGATTGCCCGCTCCAATACCAACTGAACCCTCAGCATCCACTGTATTAC
The DNA here is from genome assembly GCA_031296915.1 of Cerasicoccus frondis. Lineage (GTDB taxonomy): Bacteria > Verrucomicrobiota > Verrucomicrobiia > Opitutales > Cerasicoccaceae > Cerasicoccus > Cerasicoccus frondis. The sequence goes on from JAVDPC010000046.1 coordinate 25,858, forward strand.
TATCACCAATTGCCAAACAAAACGCGCTGCCAATCGTATTGAAAATGCCTAGGCTGATATTATATCCTGTTCCAGCTTCAATCGTCGAAAATGCACCTAAATTGATCGATGAAACACCATCAGTAACCACGTTATAGCCCGAATAGATGGACTGATTCGATCCGTCTATTTTCAGATTGCTAGTGACACTGGATAGATCCCCAACAATCAACTTCCCTGAAGGATCGAGCAGCATTTGACTTTCAAAGTATGCTCCATCACGATACCCCCACTCCCATACGGCAGAATCTTCTGTATTCATCCACCGTGTCTGGGAATAGCTAGTCGGCCATACGCTAGTGTCCGTAACAGATTCCAAATACGACTGCTCAACTCCACTTCCGGTCGAGCTACCAGACTCTTCGATCGTTAGAATGCCATTTACCTCAGCATTCCCACCTCCAGTTGGTACTAATGTCGCATAAGTGTGAGAGCAGACGAGAAGGACAATTACCGTTTTACATTTCATCATAAATTTAATTTTAAAAGCTATTTCTTCGTTTATTAAATTAGCTAAAACTCTACGACAGAGGCAGTTGCGCTAGCATGTATAAGCGCCATGCATTCCTGATATCCTTTGGTGGACATCACCTCACGGCGTTCTCTGGGCGGCAAACTGCGCACTTCACTGACTTTATCAATTGCCAACCTTAAGTCTGCCGAGATCGCTTCGTCGCTCAATAAATCCAGAGACATAGATGACGACTGCCCGCGATCCTCTATCCTCTCAGCCATAACCCGAGAATCAATCTGTGAAAATAGAGCGCGAATGTCTACTTCTGGAAATTGAGACATGCGTGCGCGACGCTCACGAGCAGCCATGCCCAGCATCTCTAGTTGAAACTCAAGTCTTTGCTTAACATGTGGGTTATCAGATTGCTCAATTCTGGTACGATAAGCTGCTTTTCTCTCTTTCATTGAACTAGCACTGTTCAATCTGGGAACATCAAGCATACTTTGATTCAGGCGATCACGCTGCCACAGAGCCATTGCTTGGCGACGCTGATAAGCATCCAACTCTTTAATGCTCTCCATAAAAGCCTGCCTCTCGGAAACAGACTCATAACCACCAATGCCCAGAACCTCCTGAATGCGCTCTTGATTATCCACATCACCTTGCGCTTTCAGATATTCTGAATTGTCGAGAAGTTGCGCTGACAAGCATCCGGGGATACATAGCCAAATAATGAAATTAATGAGATCGCGTTTCATTTAATTGAAAAAATCAGCAACTTGTATCACGTGTCGACCCTAAAAGATACTCACGATCCCTTTTTTATTTATCATAATCTAAAATATACTTAAGTCACTAATCATATAAGCCAATCTCCAAGCATAAATGAAGTCACCAATCAAAAAGCTCGAAATCGAATCACAACTTCTTGCCATAATTAATCATCATTATCATTCATTCTTATCATACCAGTTAATTGAGCACTGAGCTGTTCATTGAAATCTTTTCTTTGTTTTGATGGGCAACATTCTTGCACTCCGTTTATGGTTACTTCTTGGAACACTTGGCCGGGCCCCCTGAAACCGTTCCATTGCCCGTGAGAAGATTTTCGGTCATAGACACCGTAAGATCATATGAAAAAAGGACGTCGCAGCACCGAACAG
>JAVDPC010000047.1 GCA_031296915.1 Cerasicoccus frondis
TCCGACCCACGCGATCGAATGACCTCGCATGGCGTCGACTGGGATACCTCGGCGACAGTCGCTAAGGCGGATGTTTTTGGGGGGAAGTTCATCTGTTTGTAAGGTGAGTAAGGTGAGGAAATGTTGGTAAGGTGGGTAGTGTGAGAAAGGTGAGTAGGGTGTGTAAGGTTTTTGGGAGGTTGAATTGGATTGGGCGGGCAGTGGCCGTAGCATAGGCGTCCCGCCTGTGGTCTGACTCCATCTAACCGAAACAACACAGGCGGGACGCCTGTGCTACGGCAATGCGTGATGCCTAGTCCAGTGATCAATAAAACACTAGCATCCCCAAGTCCGACCACAACCGAAAAGTGAACGTGCGAGCATTTTATTAGTGGGCGCCGCTTACTAATAATCCGCACTGATGATCAACGACTTGCGAACACGAAAGGTGGGGATATGGCGTGCTGTCATGCCTTGGTTGGAGTGGGTTGGTTTTAATCAGGTCAGACGAACGCGGGACGCTGGCTTGCGCTGGGGCGCGGAATGTGATCTGGTGGCGCGCTTATGAAGAAGACCGCGTTAGAGCAGCCGGATTATTACGTCGCCAATTGCCGGGCGGGGCTGGAGCCCGTCGTCGAGGCAGAGTTGAAGGCCTGGGGGCTGGAGATCGCCTTCGTGGGCGTGCGCATGGTCGCTTTTCGCGGGAGCGAGGAGGATTTTTACAAGGTCAACATGGGCCTGCGTTCGGGTTTGTCGGTGCTCAAGCCGATCCGTCGTTTCCACGCGCGCAACACCGACATGCTGTATTTTCAGTCCCGCAAGGTGAACTGGCACCAGATGTTTGCGCCCGACGCATCGCTGAAAATCGACCTCAAGGGTGATTGGAAGTATTTCCGCAACGAACGCTTCGCGCTGTATCGCATCAAGGACGCCATCGTCGATACGTTTAAGAAACTGTGCGACGGCGAGCGGCCGGACATCGCCACGCGCGACCCGGATGTGCGCATCGTCGCATTCGCCAAGAACGACGAGATCACGCTCTACCTGGACGGTGCTGGCGAACCGCTCTTCAAGCGTGGCTACCGCTGGGAGCACGGTGAGGCCCCGCTCAAGGAAGACCTCGCCGCAGGCATGCTCCAGTTGATCGGCTGGGACGGCTCCACGGACCTCATCGACCCGCTGTGCGGCAGCGGCACCTTCCTCTTTGAAGCCTACCTGCTGGCCAACGGCATTGCGCCGAACCTGGAGCGTGAGTTCGCCTTCCAGCGATGGCTGAATTTCAACCGCCCCGCTTACATCCGCGCGAAGAAGGCCTTGCAGGCTGCGGAAAAGCCGTCGACGAAGCAGTTCATCGGCTTTGAATCGGACCAGAAAACGTTCAATACGCTGCAAAAGATCGCCCAGCAGCATTTCCCGCAAGGGGCGTTTTCACTGCACCCGAAGAAGTTCCAGGATGCGAACTTCAGCCTGCGCGGCGCCCAGATTTTGACGAATCCGCCCTACGGCGTGCGCCTCAAGCCAGGCGATTTAAACGGCGTCTACCGCGACATCGGCCAGTTCATGAAGGCGACCGCGCCCGAGGGCAAGGGCGCGCTGATCACGGCCGCGCTCGATGCGGCGGTGTTCGTGGGCCTGCCGGTGAAGGAAAAGTGGAAGCTCTACAACGGCCAGCTGGAGTGCCGTTTGTTCAGCTACGATATTCCGGTGGAGAAGCAGGAGCCCAAGCCGGAAACCGAGGGCGAGGCCAAGCCAGACGCTGGTGAGGCAGGCGAGGCAAGCGAGCCGGAGAAGGAAGTTTAGCCACGGATTGACGCGGATGGAACGCGGATCGGTGGGGCAATTTTTTTGAACAGAAGGGAACTAAGGGAACGAAGTTGCGGGTATATTACGATGAATGGTCATCTCCAATTGTTGTTCTATTTCGCTTTGCTGGGCGTTAGTCTCGGAGCTGGTATCGTCTGTTTTGGGGAAGCAGGATTTCTGCGATTGGCGCCGGCGGGGCTCATGTGGGGAGTTTTCATTTTCCACTTAGCGGATGCTTTCTGGAGTCCCTTTTCGTCCCGTGGTAGAGATTGGGCAGATCGTATTGGTATATTTATCAGAGGTAGTGGCTTCGCACTGATCGCATTTGCGGTGTTAACCGCTCCAAGCATAAAAACTGCAGTGCTGGGGGGCATTGGTCTGATTTTGATTATTTTGGGAAGGGCTTTATGGGAACTGCTGATCAAGTCTGGGGGAGAGCGCTAGATGTTCTGGAGGCTCTGATGGATCCGAGGAATCGCGTGCTGTCGGCATCCGCGTGCAATCCGCGTCCATCCGCGGCTAATATAAAAATTACCTCGACACGGGGGCGCGTTCGTCGAGCGTAGTGAGCCCATGCGCATCGGATTGACAGGCGGCATTGGCTGCGGGAAGTCCTCGGCGGGCAAGTGCTTCGCTGAGCTCGGTTGGCGGCGGCTGGACTCCGACGCAATCGTCCGTGGTTTTTTGGAGTACGACCGGGGCTTGCACGATGTGATGCGTGGGCGTTGGGGCGCAGAGGCCGTGTTGCCTGAGGGAGGCGCGAACCGCAAATTGATCGCCAGCAAGGTCTTTAACGACGTGACGGAGCTGCGCTGGTGGGAGGGGCAAATCCTGCCCAAAGTTCGTGAAAACTGGCAAAAGGCGCTCGCTGCCGGGCCTGATGCGGACTGGGTGGTGGAGGTTCCGTTGCTGTTTGAGAAGGATTTGGCGGGTAATTTCGATGCGACCATCTGCGTGGAGGCCCCGCAGGCGACGCAATTGGCGCGATTGGCAGCTAAAGGACTTGACCGCGCGCAATCTCTGTCCAGAATGAACAATCAAATGCCGGTATTGGACAAAGTGCGCCGAGCAGATATTGTCCTTTCGAACGCCGGTTCGTTCGATTTCCTGCAAAGCCAGGTCAGGCTTGCTTCTGAGATGCTACGATCGTTTTCCCGCTAATCCTAATGTATTTACCCGCAAGCTGGTTTTGGTTTACCGGCCTGCCTTACGTTCGATCCTGAAATCCCAATTACTGGATTATCTTTTGTATTAACCTATGAGTGATTCCGAAGAGCAATTGCTCGACCTGCCCGAGGTTGAGTCCCCAGCTGAGCAGCCCGCTCCCAAGAAAAAAGTCGCCCGCAAGCGCGCCGCTAAAAAAGCCGCGAAGAAGGCTACCAAAAAGGCCGCCAAAAAAGCGGCGAAAAAGGCTGCCCGCAAGCCCGTTGAGGACGATATCCCCGAGGTTTTTTCCGCCGATCCGGACGACATGGACGACTACGGCGACAAGGACTACCGCAGCGAGCGTGTCGCCAAGGAAGAAGCAGCCGCCGCCAAGGAGGAGCAGGCCAAGGTTGAAAAGCCCGCAGAGGAATCCGCTCAGGCTGACAAGCCGGCCCGCGAGTCACACAGCGCAGAAAGCGCCCCGCGCGAAGAGCGTTCTGATGACAGCGATGACCGTGGCGACCGCCCCGAGCGTCAGGATCGTGGTGATCGCCAGGATCGAGGCGACCGTAATGACCGTGGCAATCGCGACAACCGCGACCGTGGCAACCGGGACAATCGCAATCAGCAAAAGGGCAACAACCCGAAGTTCCAAAAGGGTAACCGCGACAACCGTGGCAACAATCAGGAGCGTGGCAGCCAGGGCGGCGGAAACCAAGGCGGCGGCAATCCGAACCAAAACCGCTTCGACAAGAAGAAGGATAAATTTAACAAGAAAAAGGACAAGTTCCAGAAGGGCGGCGGCAAGAAAGGCGGCGGTTGGCGCAAGGATTTTGAGTCGGCCAACGACGACGATGTCGATCCGCCCGTTTTCGACAGCTTGGAAGAGTGGGAAGTCCTCCGCAGCGCCGAGGAGCTGGCCAAGCTGACTGAGGAAGTCGCTTCCGGCGAGCCCCTCGACTACAACGAAGTTTACAATCTGCGCGTGCCCGAGATGGAAACGTGGGCTCGCGAAAATGACGTGGAGTGGGATGGCCCGCCCAGCCGTCGCAAGCTCTTGCGAGCCATTTTGAAAAAGGCCGGCGACGATAAGCGCGCCATCAAGGCCAAGGGCATTGTGGAAGAGCTGGAGGACGGTTTTGGCTTTGTGGTGTTCAGCGTAGACAGCTATCGCCTGCGCACGGAGAGCCCCTACATTGTGCCTGAGCTCTTTAAGCAATACGGCCTGCAGCGCGGGCACGAGGTGGAAGTCGTCCTCCATGCACCGCGTGAAGAAGACACCACGCCATTCGTGCTGAAGGTGGAAACCGTCATGGGCATGGACCCCGAGACCGCGCAGCACCTGACGCCGTTCAAGGAGCTCGTGCCGTATTACCCGACCGAGCGCATCATGATGGAGTCCGAGCAGGGCCGCCTCGGCAAGTGGGACAACATTTCCATGCGCATCGTGGACTTGCTCAGCCCGGTTGGCCTGGGCCAGCGCGGCCTGATCGTCGCCCCGCCGCGCACCGGTAAGACGGTCCTGTTGCAGGGCATTGCCAACGCAATTCGCGCGAACAAGCCTGAGGTGCATTTGATCGTCCTGCTGGTGGACGAACGCCCGGAAGAAGTCACCGACTTCAAGCGGAGCGTGAAGGGAGCCGAGGTGATTTCTTCGACATTCGATGAATCCGCCGAGAGCCATGTGCACGCTGCGGAGATGGTCAGTGAGAAGGCCCGCCGCATGGTGGAGGCCGGCCAGGATGTGATCATCCTGCTCGACTCGATTACCCGCCTGGCCCGCGCCTACAACACGATGATGCCCAACAGCGGCAAGATTCTCTCCGGTGGCGTCGAAGCCAACGCCCTGCAAAAGCCAAAGCGCTTCTTTGGCTCGGCGCGCAACATCGAGGACGGCGGCAGCCTGACCATCCTCGGCACGGCGCTCGTCGAAACCGGCAGCAAGATGGACGAAGTCATCTTCGAAGAATTCAAGGGCACCGGCAACATGGAGCTCCACCTTGACCGTGAGCTCTCGAACAAGCGCGTCTTCCCGGCGCTCTCGTTTGAGAAGAGCGGCACGCGTAAGGAAGAGCTCCTCTACCATCCGGATGAAATGATGAAGGTTTACGGCCTGCGCCGCGCAATGAAGGGCGTCGGCTCCGTCGAAGCGATGGAAATGCTCATCCAGCGCGTCAAGAAAACGCAGACCAACGCCCAGTTCCTCATGTCCCTCCGGTAACCAGGGCGCAGCCCTGGACCCTCGCCAAGGCATGGCCTTGGATCCTCGATGCTGGCGCATCGCGTTCGCTAACTTTGCATTGCAAAGTTAGCGAGGGGTGGGCTATCTTAATGCTTGTATGGCTGGCTTGAGTTGTGGCGCATGCGTGGTCGCGGCATGCCACACTATTGCCGTGTCGATTGAGTCGTAGCCGTGTGCAATGATGTTACGCATGCCGATGATACGGTGGCCGTCGGGGATTGTTTCGAACAAAACTTGGTCCAAATTCCTGATGCGGACCAAGGCTTCGCCGATTATTTCAATCTCACGCTCGACTGCCGCCTGGAGTAGTCGATTCTCGGTGAAATTGTCGTATATTTGACCGCGGGTAAATTGCTCTAGGTCGGCAAGAGCTGTTAAGATATCCTCTGCTAATTTCTCAATGCTATGCGGCATAGAGTGGCAGTTTGGTGGCGTCTATTTCTTCTCGGAAAACCTGATTGCGGATTGCGTTGTAGCAGACCAGATCGACGGGTCTTTGGAGCAGAGACTCCAGTGCTTCCTTGAAATCGAAATACTGAGCAAAGGCGCCGTTAGCATATCCCGTTTCAAAGACCACCGCCAGATCGATATCGCTGTCGTCATCCAAGTGGTGGAGCACTGAGCCAAACGCTTCCAAACGCTGCACTTTATGGGCGACGCATAGACATTGGATTTCCTCCAAATGCTGATCTAGCGGATTCATGATACGATTAAAGTTAGTCGATGGATTGCCGAAACTCAAATCAATACATCGAGCGACTACGTCGGCTTCTCGTCGAGCGTGGCCTTGGTGTTTTGGAGCATGATGGTCTGCGTGGGGAAGGCGAATTCGATGCCGGCGGCGTTGAAGCGGCGGAGTATCTCGCTGTTCACCCAAGTGGCGTGTTTGAGGTATTCCATGTAGTCCGCCGGGTGATACCAGTAGAGCACCATGATGTTGAGCGAGTCGGCGTTCATTTTGTCGAAGAAAACGCGGGGGGCGAAGTCCGGGTAGTTGATCGGCGCGTTGCTTGGCGGGACGTCTTCGTTGTTGGCTTCGGCCGCTTGGGCGTCGGCATCGGCGGCTTCCTGTTTGGCTTCTTCGAGCTTTTGCTCGTCGGCTTCGGTGGGCTGGGTTTCGTGGTGGGCGAGTAGGTCTTCGATGATGCGCATGCCCTCAGCAATCTTTTCAGGTGAGGTGCTGTAGGTGACGCCCACGTTGAAGAGTCGTTTGATGTAGGGGCGGCGGCCGACGTTTTCGATCTCAGCGCTGGAAAGCTCGTCGTTGGGAATGGAAACCAGGTGACCGTCGAGGGTGCGAATGCGGGTGGAGCGCAGGCCGATTTCTTCGACGAGGCCATCGACGCCGCCGGTGATGATGCGCTCGCCGATAACGAACGGTTTGTCCAGGACGAGCATGATGCTGCCAAAGACATTCTTGAGTGTGCTTTGCGCGGCAAGGGCCACGGCGAGGCCGGACACCGATGCGCCGGCGAGCAGTGTATTGCCCGAGAAGCCGAGCGCCTGCAGACCCTGGATCAGCACGCCGATGGCGATCACGATGCTGAGGATGCGGATGCCGAGCCGGATTAGGTATTGGTCGATGCGGTGGCTGTCGACATACATTTTTTCTGACTTCAGGGCGAGCTCGGCGATCAAGTTGCCCACGACGACGATGATGGTGATGTTGGCGGCCAGCACGATGATGTCGGACAGCGTGACGATGAGTTGCCAGGCCTCACCGGTGAGGAACACCTGCTCGTCGAGGAAGTAGATCATGGCCTTGGTCAGGCCGATGGCGACGAGTGGGCGGATCAGCGAATAGGCATTCACCGCAAGCGGCCCCATGTCTTTGGTGAAGCGCTTGATGGCGATGTGGACCAAGTAGATCAGGCCGAACATCACCGCGAAGGTCATCAGGGTGAGTATCCACTGCCAGATGGTTTGCTCATAAATGTCGGTGCTCATCCAGTCGGGCAGGGCGCGGATGAAGCGCGAAGGAATCATGGGGCCGGAGGTGAGGAAGTAGAGGTCGTAAAAGCCTTTGAATTGGTCGCGCAGGTAGGGGTAGTTGGCGGCTTGGTTGTAGAGGTCGAGCGCGTCGTCGAGCGTGGTGTTGACAAACAAGTAGTGGCCTTCGAGGTCGCCGTGGTTGATGCGGGCAATTTCGATGGGGGTGTCCGGGATGCGGTAAACGCCCAAGCGGCCTTCGCGGACGGCCTTGGCCATCTCGTCCTCATCGGGGATCTCGCTGAGCGGCGGCAGGCCCCGACGGGAGAGGTATTCGCACATGTAGACGGTGGCTTCGATGGCGGCCTCGGCCTGGAAGTTTTCCGGAATGTCGTCCATGTCAAAGAGATCGGCGAGCTCGTTGGCGATGTTGTCGAGGTCGTCTTCATTGTCCCAGGTGACGCCGTCGGCGTTGATCAGGGTGTAGTAACTGTCGGCCAGGTAGAAGAAGCTCTCGAGCGTGGCGCGGGGGCTGCGCGTGTCGGAGGCAAAGGTCGTCATCTGGTCGATGAGGTTGTCGGCCGCGAGCTTTTGGTCGACGTAATCGAGCGCGCCCAGATGCTCGCGTTTGTATTGGTCGGTCGGGGTCGCCGGGGGAGCGACGCTGGAGTCGTTGGGTGTTTCAAGGGCGTCCGTCGACGCTTGGGCGAGCATTGGTCCGACTGATAACAGGCATAGCAGCAAAAATAGCAGTTTCATGAAGGATTTATCGGATAAAGACCCTAGTTTCTAAGCGCTTTTAGCCTGCTAATGGAGGCATATTTGAGCGATTTCAGCATTTATGCGTAAATTTTTCTCTCTTTCGCGGAATATTTATCCGGCTGGGCCGCTCTTATCTTCGTAAATGCCATGGAGCATTTCTAAAGATAGCAGCATACAGTCAGAATAGCAGGTTCAGTGTGACGGCGGTTTCAGGAGTGAGGCCGCCGTCCTTTTTTACAGATGACATGAGCTTGCCGGAGCCAGTCTTTGCTCAACCCGGGAACTTCATGTTGGCCCTAGGCAGACGCGACTCGAAATCAATCGTGCTCCAGGTGGCTGAAAGCACGGCGACGGCTTTCCCGTGGGGTGCAGCCCTGGATGTTGCGGAAGACCTTGGAGAAATAGCTCGGGCTGCCGTAGCCCACGTGCTCCGCAATTGTGGTGATGGAGTCGCTGGTCGCCGCGAGTCGTTGGCGTGCGATCTCGATGCGGTGTTGCTCCAGGTAGCGCATGGCGGTGACGCCGACCTCCTGTGGGAAGAGGTGCGCGAGCCGTGAAGTCGAGATGCCGACTGCGCCCGCAATCGTCTCCAGGGTGAGTGGCTCACGGTAGTGTTCGCAGATGTAGGCCATCGCGCGCCGGACGCGGGAGTCCAGGTGCTGGCCGGCGGCATTGGGATTGGCGGAGTCGCACCAGAGCAGCAATTGCTCCAGCAATGACATGGCGAGGGACTCGCGTTGGGGCAGGGGTCCATGGAAAACCATTACTAGATCAGAAAAGCAGGATTTTACACGTCGGGAGACATTGGCGTCGAGGTCTTCCAGGATCGAGAAACCGTCATCCAACGGTGGCCAGCGCATCCAGTCAATCCATTCAGAGCGCGGCTGAAAGCACACCCAATAGTGGACCCATGGGCCAGATGTTTCGTAGTTCTCATAGCTTTGGGGAGAGCCTGGCTCGTAGATAAATAAAGAGCCAGGCCGGATGATGCGGTCACCGCTTGGCAGGTGCAAGAGGCCTTCGCCGGACAAGGTGAACTCCAGCAGCCAGTAGGGCAGGCCCTGTGGCCGACGGATGCGGTTGGGGAATCTCTGATGGTGATTACCCCGGTCAGTGGAGATGATTCGCGGGCTGTTGACGATTTTTGCCATGTAGCAAGATATTTATAGTTTATGACCAGACTGCCCCTTGTTTTCAAGCGCTGTTTCGGCTAGACTACTGGGCATGAACTCGACCGCTTCCCTCCCGGATACCTCCACCAAAGTTTTTAATTGGGGCGTGATTGGCCCCGGCGTCATCGCCCGCAAATTTGCCCGTGGTTTGGCTGAGACCGACACCGGCGTGCTGCACTCCGCCGCGAGCCGGGACATTGCCCGTGCGCAGGCGTTTCTCGATGAATTTGGCGGTGGCCAGGCTTACGACGGTTATCAGGCGTTGTTGGACGACCCGGCGGTGGACGCAGTCTACATCGCAACGCCGCACCCTATGCACGCGGAGTGGGCGATCAAAGCCGCCCGCGCTGGCAAGCATGTGCTCTGCGAAAAGCCCGTGACGCTCAACTACGGCGATGCGCTGGCCGTGGTGGACGCGGCTGCGGCGAATGGCGTGGCGTTTCTGGAGGCGTTCATGTATCGCTGTCACCCGGCAACGGCCAAGGCGTATTCGCTCATTGCGGAAGGGGCAATCGGGACGGTGCAGCGCATTCGCGCGTCGTTTGCTTTTGACGGCGGTGAGAATCATGAAGGCCGACATCAGGCGAATCACCTGGGCGGCGGCGGCATTTTGGATGTGGGCTGTTACCCGGTGTCGATGTGTCGTCTGCTGGCCGGCGCCGCGCAGGGAAAGCGCTTTGTGAATCCCAATGAGCTCAAGGCTTTTGGCCATTTGGATGAGCATACCGGCGTCGATGCCTGGACGAGCGCCATCATGAAATTTGACCAGGATCTGATCGGCGAAGCGTTCACGGGGGTCCGCGCCGGGGCCGAGAATGACGTTACGGTTTATGGGACGGGCGGCACGCTGCACATTAAGCACCCCTGGTTCTGCGGCGGCGAACTCACCTTGCATCGCAAGGGAGGAGAGCCCGAGCAGATCGACGCCAGCTCGAGTCGCCACCTTTATTCCTTTGAGATCGAGGCGCTGCATCAACTAGCCCATGGCGGCGAACTGCTGAACTGCGCCATGAGCGTTGAGGACACCCTGGGCAACATGAAGACGCTGGATCGCTGGCGGCAGGAAATTGGTCTGCTCTACGAGATGGAAAAGCCCGGTCCGGATTTTCCCAATGTGTATGGCGCGGGTTGGGGCAAGCGTGGCGAGTTGATTCCCAGTGGTGAGATTCCCGGGGTGGCCAAGCCAATGTCTCGCCTGTGCATGGGGCACCCGGGCGGAGCTCGTTCCTTTACGGATTGCGCGCCCTTGTATGACACCTATTTCGAGCTGGGCGGCAACGTGTTTGACGACGCCTCGGTCTACCGCGGCTGGGGGCACAAACCGAGCTTTGCCGGGCAGTGGATGACAATGCGCGGCGTGCGCGAGCAATGCGTGATCATTGACAAGGGCGCTCATAGCCCCAACTGCACGCCGGACTACATGCCGGCTGAGGTCGACCGACTCATCGCGACTAATTTCTGCGGTTACATTGACCTCTACATGATGCACCGCGATAATCTTGATGTTCCGGTAGGCGAATTTGTCGACCTCCTGAACCGCCTGATTGATGATGGGAAAATCCGCGCCTATGGCTTTTCCAACTGGTCAGCCGCTCGCTACGATGAGGCTGCCGCTTATGCGCGTGAAAATGATCTGAAGGGGCCGGTGTGCCTCTCGAATCAACTGAGCCTCGCGCACATGGTCAATCCTGTCTGGGAGGGCACTGAGTCGTGCTCCAATTCGGAGTTTCAAGCCTGGCTCAAAGATCGCAACGTGCCGCTGATCCCGTGGTCCAGCCAGGCGGCTGGATTCTTCACCGACCAAAGCGCGCCCGACAAACTTGGCAATGGACTGCTCGTTCATGGCTACTACAGCGACGCCAATTTCGAGCGCAAAAAGCGCGCCTGTCAACTGGCTGAAGAAAAGGGAGTGATGCCAATCAACGTGGCGATGGCCTGGGTGCTGAACCAGCCATTCCCGACTTACCCGCTCATTGGCCCGCGGACGGTTACCGAATTGCGCACATCGCTAACCGGCCTGCAACTTGAGCTCACCGATCAGGAAATCAAATGGCTCAATCTGGAGGCTTGAGCAGCGCGAATCGCAGCGCCTTCGGTGCAGCTTTTAGGTCCACCTGGTTCGGGTGATGCCTCAACATAGCGTAAGGCTTTTTCGGCGCTGGGCCAGCGAGGCGTGGATTTAACCACGAAGGGCACAGAGAGCACGAAGCGAATGCGCAGTGTATTGGGGTGGAGGAGATAAGACTTTGGGTTCTCTAACGTTGGCGGGCTCTGTGCGCTTCGTGTCCTTCGTGGTTAAAAGACTGCGTTGGCTTGGGCAAGGGTAACCGCAGAGGACGCGGAGCTTACGAAAGGAGGTGGAGACTGGAAGGAGAAGAGGGGGGATTCGGGTGGAGCGTTTGAAGTCGCATGGAGGCCACAGATTTAAGTGGAAATTGCCTAAAGATAACATGAAGTTGCGCACTTTTGCGTCATTAACCAGTTGACTGCCGGCATGAGGCTGATGGCAGGTTTACAAATCCTTCACAAGCCTGCCAATCTTCATCATTGGCTCCACTCAGAGCAGGCTCGGAGGGTCTTTTACGGTCAGAATTTGACGGCTCAGGCTAGGTCGTGAAAATTACAGAAATGCCTGTTAGCAAATGATTTGTCGCTTCTGCCGCCGTCCGGCGTCAGGTGGCCCAGTGGAAACTTGGTGCGGGCGGAGGGAATCGAACCCCCGGACTGATGACCTACAAGTCCTATCAATAAAGGAATTGTCTGAAGAGTCAGGCCAATCTTCACAAATAGCTTCACAAAACCTTGGCGTCGGCTGTCCACGGCTGCGTAAGATTGTCGAGGCTTGGGAAGCGCTTCCAGAATCTCTAAAGGCGGGTGTTTTGGCGATTATAGAGACTCATCATCATGGGCAGTAGTCCTTTTCATTGCTATGATTTTTCATTAACGGCAACGCTCGATAGCGTAGGTCGCCGCCATGAACCCCTGTCCGCGAGCTTTATCTGACCTGAATTGACGTAAGTTGCTGGAACGCAATGAAATTTAGATTTCATTTCATTCGGTCTGAAAACGCTAAAAATGACGTAAAATACCTTTTAATGCCGAAATTTTGACCCTTTTTGTCCCCTGAATTTCTCTGGTATTCGATAAGGGCTGTTATTCGATCTTGATGAGCTGCGCGAGCGCAAGACTACCATCAACCTTTGCCTGCCTGGTATGCGGCCTGGCGCCTGTCGAGGCTGGTCTTCTGCTTTTATGAGCGCCTGTGTTGCTATCAGATATCGACCTTTCTTTATGGGAGGAGGCTCAAAATTCGGTTTTTCCCTGATAAAAATCATTGTGCGGGTAGGATTTAGGAAAACGTTGTTTGATCGGTACCAGCCCATCCATTTTGCATACTCCGAAAACAAGCACGCCCTCCACCCATTCTATAGAATTTCCTATTACTTGGAGATGGTGGTCGATGACATACGCACCATCACGGTCGATAATATTTTCCTCGGGCAACGCGCCCGGCCAATCGCCGCAAACTGCAATTTCTTGGTTTCCTACACTGCTCGAAATCAAGATTACGACATCGATCCCCAGGGGAAGCAACGGCCCTGATGTTGGATAAGACCATTATGGGAAGTTTGCTGACTGAGGTGATATTGTAAATTGTTACGGAAAATAGGTAATTGATGTTTGCTGATTTTGTAAATCTACTTGCCCCCTTCTAGGGGCGCAGCCGATGTATGTTTTCATTAAGTCGATGTGTGGCGAATATGGCAGATGCGGCGTGTCAGTGCGCCCAATGTTATGTTAGTCATTGCAAAAACTTACCTTACAGCTATTTATGTTACAGTTGTGTTAATTTGTAAGTTAATTGCAGAACCGCGAAGTATTAGGTTGCTCATGGCTGCGTGCTCTGAATATTTGCGGAGATTCTATATGAAATTGTCATTTTATTTCCATTTTCTTGCTTTGATCTCAGCCTGTAGTCTTGCTGCACAAGGAGCTGATTCAGGCGCAATGCGCTCGATTGAAGGAAGTCAGTCGCCTGCTTCTGCTCGAATGGCTGAGGTTGAGAATGAGCTCAATGATTATCAGTGGCTTAGCAATGATCATTCACATCTAAGGCAATCGATGAGGGCTATGACGCCGGAAGTTCGGCGTGCGACAATGATTCGTTGGGAGCGTCAGAATTGGGAGGCGCTAAAAGAGGTATCCATTCTTCAGAAAGAAGCTGCTCAGCTTAGTCGGGGTTCGCTAAAGGTTGATCGTGAATTTGTAGCTCAATTGCTTCCTGAGGACGCAGATGCCGTCACCCAGGATTACGTAGAACTATCCAATGAACTCGATTTTGCACTGTTTCAGGGTAAGCAGTTGGCATCGACTTGTGTAGCACCGAACGAGCGTCGTGCGGTATTGCACCAGCATAGCTTCGAAATCGAGCAGAAGTTGATTGCGCTGAGAGAAGTGAAGTTGCCTGAACTGTCAGTTGTTGAGGAGCCTTCCATCGAAGATTTGTTAGAATTGCCGCTAAGCGTCCAAGGGCTTGCGGAACAAGAGCCGGAATACATTCAAGAACGTACAGTGTTCAACCAGTGGATTCGTGAAAACTATCAATTTGCGACTCCGCAGCAGCGCCGCGAGGCCATTTTTCAGGCGGAAGTGGAACTCGAATATATAGATCAAGATC
Source organism: Cerasicoccus frondis (assembly GCA_031296915.1). Taxonomy (GTDB): domain Bacteria; phylum Verrucomicrobiota; class Verrucomicrobiia; order Opitutales; family Cerasicoccaceae; genus Cerasicoccus; species Cerasicoccus frondis. The sequence goes on from JAVDPC010000047.1 coordinate 13,712, forward strand.
AACAATAGAAGAACATATCCAATGACCAGACTATTACCAATATTATCATGCCTATCCCTGATTGGGACCACGCTTTGGGGAGCAGATCCTTATGGCACAGTAATCGAGGAATGGGCTGAAGACCCGGATTCGATTGAAACCGGCCCCAGTGTGTTTGTTGATGGAGATCTGATTGTCGGAGGGTCGTCTCCCTCTCACAGTGTAGATACGGTTATGTACGGCGGACTGGATGTGACCGGAAACTCAACTAACAATGTTGTTGTTTTCGGTAGTTACACCTCAAAAGCATCTAATGGCATGCCCGAGGGCAATGGAAGTCGATTAGTCTGGCACCCGGGCAAGAGTGCATTCCGCGTAGGTTATGCTTTTTTGGGTACTGGGGATGATAGCAATATTGGATATCACTCCAGCGCCATCGGCAATAAGGCGTTGGCGAGCGGCGCAAGTTCGGTTGCCATTGGCAATTCGGCAGAGGCAACAGGCCTTAATGGTCTTGCAGTAGGTTTTGGTTCTGAAGCGACGGGACAAAATTCTTCAGCATTTGGCTTTGGGGCTTCGTCTACTGGATACGGTTCATTGGCTTTCGGACGGAGTGGTGAAGCCACGAATAATGATGCTGTAGCTTTTTCATATGCTGAAGCCACTGGATCGGGCGCTATTGCGGCTGGCTATTCCGCGTTAGCGCAGGGAAGTGATTCGGTGGCCTTCGGCTATGCAACTCAGGCGATAGGTGACCGGTCACACTCAATTAATGGATATACTATCGCCAATGGTCAGTATTCTTTTGCCGCTGGCCTCATGACGAATGCTGAAGCCTATAATTCTTTTGTTGTTGGGCGATATAATCGTAGTTTGGATTCGAATGACAGCGTGCCGAATGCTACTGCATGGGAAGATGACGATCCGGTTTTCGAAATTGGAATTGGCAACGGTCAGTCCGGTCATGTCGATCAATATAAGAATGCTGTAACTGTCTACAAAAACGGTGATGTTGATATAGCCGGAGCAATCACTGTAAAATCGTACGCTGGTGACATCAGCATGGGCATATATGGAAATTGATTTGTCACTGTATGTTCTTGGGTTGATATCTTTCGAATATTCGATTGCTGGCACGATGATATGAGTCGTAGTGCAACCACAGAATTGACAATCACCTACTTTCTCTTCCTGAAGATTTTGACTTCTAAAATGCGAAACTTATTCCGTCCAATAGCATTAAATTTGGTATTTGCCATATTGTCTGTCGCTTCATCAAGCGCCCAAGTGTTAGGTCCAGATTGGTGGTATCAGCCTACTGATGGCGGCGATCCAGTAGCAACGCTGCCTGCCGCTAACAGTGGCGAGAACATGCAAATTGCCACCATCGGACAGGCTAAGTGGATGGCGCTGCGTGCGATACAAGAGATGGAGCAATTGGCTCCGCGTAGTGCCCTTAGTGACGTTGAGGCTAATGAGAGTTCGCCGGGCTACCAATCGCTATCAGAGTTATACTATTTTTTGCTGTCCAATCAGGATTCAGGAGAGTCGAACCTAGTACCTGTCAATCTGGGGCAGATAAAAGCCATCAGTGCGCCATTTTACGAAAGGTTTAGTGAATTAAGCCTGCCTTCTCCGGTAGCAGCCAATGATCAAGCAATAGTGCCTATCGATCCTAGCTACACGATCTATCCTTGGACTGATACAGCTACAGATGACTCGAATTACTCGCTGGCTACATTAGGACAGTTAAAAAATGTGTTTGGTTTCAAATTAGATGGAACTTACTGGGTAACAAATGAAGATTTGAATGGTGACGGCATGCCAGATTGGTGGCAGCTCGATTCGAGCAATCAAACTACTCCTGTGCAGGCTCAACCGAGGTCCTCCAACTACTCTCCAAAAACTGCTGCAAATTTTGTTTCTGGCGGGTCTGCTGACCAAATTATTCCCGATGCTGACCCAACATATCAACAGCCTCCCGCTGATGGCACTGTTCCGCCACTTAGTCATATTGCATCCTTCTCTGGTTACCAAGTTTACTATATTGATGCCACAATTGCTGTGTCGAACCCAGACAGTTCGGTAATTTCAGCTTATGCCGCGGAAGGGGCCTTCAGTTATTCTATTGGCCAATTGAACGGACAAAATGTGTCTTTGAAGTATGAGCATATCAGTGACTACGGAGATTACACTGTTACAGCCATATATGATCATTTTGAGGAGAATAACCACCATGACTTCAGCGTGCCAAATTGGTATTTCGAAACTCGCAGCTACAATGAATCTCTATTTGCATTTGGCGGAGCTGGATCTATTTCGGGCTTTGGTTCTATACTTCCGAGTTTCACTTCCAGCGATATTGCAAGTCAGATAAGTTACAATCGAAACGATCTTGAAACTGGATGGAGCATGAACCTTCCCCTGCCTGATGATGGTTATGAATGGGTTCTTGATACGACCACTGAAGCTTACGAGATATACTATTCGGAATGGATTAAAATCCAGCCATGGATTTACGGTTATAAGGAAAAATACTATAACGAAAATATTCCCGTAAAAGATGAAATCACCTTGTATTTTGAGAATGACGGAGAATTCAGCGTAACATGGCAGGAGTCGAAGCTGAACGCATATGATAGCGATGGTGATCCCATCAACAGCCCAGCTTCTGATGAGCACATTATAACGTTTGTGCCCAAGTATACCGCAATCGGCACTGGGGACATCACTATATCAGACTCAAACACCAGTCTCGATTATAGCGTAACGTTGGAATTCATCAAAGGTCCTCCGAATTACAGTTATCCTTTGAATGAGGCTGCTGGACCGCGCTACCGTAAAATTGCGCTCAACGGAAGACCACTAAGTGATGAAAAACCGCAATCAGAGGCGGAAACCGATGAAGAGAGTGAGGAAACCTATATCGATGCAATGACTTTACAACTCAGGCATAGCGTGACGGACGTCTACATACCTGTGCCTGCAAGTGAACTAGCGCTTTCCGTAAGAAGAAATTTCGTTGGGGAGAGTTGGAGCATCAAAGGAGGACTTCGTCCTCATGAGCGACCCGATCTACCATTTGGAGTTGGTTGGACAACAAACGCCGCGCCCGTAATGCACTTCCAACAGCAGTTGTCGACAACTGCTCGTAGATCGCCTGACACCGTGACGGTGCTGGACGAAAATGGAGAGCCATCGCAGTATGCAATAGCTTATACGTCGGGTCTAAACGGCGCGCCCGATCTAGCGGACATTACTGGATTCCTCCCGATGCCGACCGGTAGACACTCGCAGCATGTATTCTTGAACAGGCTTACTGGCTCCGCAAATAGCTATACTCTCGTAAAACGATATGGCACGACTATCGATTATGAGATCATAAATAACTTGATCTCTGCCCCAATAAGCGCTGATCGGATGCAGGGCAGCAATGATGGAATTGTTCATAGTTACGCCAGGGCGACCAAGGTTACTGATCGGTTTGGAAACTCTCTAAATTACGAATACGACGATGCCCAAAGTCTGATACCAGAACGAATTTTCGTCATGAGAACTGACGGGGCCGGTGTTGAGATCGAGACCGGCCTGGAAATCAAGCTGCAATATTCAAATCACCGAATCGATGCAGTCCAGGACCCAATTGGAAATATTACCAATTATGGCTATTCGAATTATAACTACAGCCTTAACAGCAACGATCCAACCCCTGGAAGCCAGGATAGAATCTACACCGGACTTGAGTCTGTTAGTGAGTCTGAGACAGCGCACTACGTTGAGTATGGCTATTATTACACCACTCAAGATGATGAATACTCGACCTTAGCCAACGCCGATGCTTCTGATGATTTTTACCATAATCTACTCGCACTTAATGTCATAACGAAAAAAGGAGAAAATAGTTCATTAGATTCTACTTTTGCTTTCGGGTATGTAACGCAAAACAACTTTGAGAATTACAATACCAATATCGGCTATTATAAGCAGTCTGGGAGGCCTTTACAGGTGAGCGCTATCGATTTGCCAGGGGTTGGCATTGATAGCGGCAGCGATAGTGACGTCAGTTTTCAGGATTTATCCACCATCAAGATTGTTCAGGAATCTGAAACGGCGCTGGGTCTGGATTCAAATTCCGTTCGCCAGACATATGTAGTAGATGCCGAAGGTAATCGGACAACGTATACATGGCTAGGTGGAAGTCTCAGCAGTTCTGATATACTGGTGGAAAAGGCGTATGATTTTTCGGACACCGTTTTCTCGAATACCCAGTTGGCTGAAGATTACAGTGAGCCATACATAATCTATTTTACAAAACAACTGGTTGAATATCATGATGGAGGAACTGCCTCTAGCCCGATTCTTGGTGATGAGCAAATCACCTTTAACGAGTATGCTGGCATGGCAATCTCGGAGCTTATCGATTTCAGCGGCAATAAAACCGTTTTCAGCTATGATGACTCCTTCGTAGGCATTCAAATTAACGGTGCCGCAGTGCCTCTGTTTGCCAATGCGAAATATCCAGAGCCAAATGCTGAAATGCGTTATGACTCAAGTGATGTGTTGGTAAATGAAAAGCACTACCGCTATAGTGATTCCGTAAGCGAAACTCCTGGTCTTAGGATACTTAAACAGTTTCGTGACGGCGAAGGAAGGCTGTATGAGTACGGAGTGCTTTCCGATGGGCGTCGGAACTCAGAAAAGATTTATGCAGATTCATCTCAACCTGCCAATGGCGCTGCGGTCATTACACCAATTGGCGACGCTGTCCAGAACATACAATTCTTCTATCCAGATACGGATGGCGACGCGAGTAATGACAATTGGCAGAAAGAGTTCCAGACCAAGACTGTTATCAACAGCTTGGCAACAGATCCCGCCTGGGCTGTTAATTTGGTTACAACGCATGAAACATCAAGTGAATTTGGTACGGAGAACTTTGGGCGGCTTACAAAGAAAATTGTCAATCCAGACGACCTAGCTCTCGAAACGATATACGAATACGATAAAAATGGGAACAGGATCACGGTAAAAGACCCCGAAGGGCATCCGACGGAATTCAGATACGATGAGCGAAACCGCCTTTACCAAACCATCTTCCCGGACAACACCACTAAGAATGTTATTTATGACGCTCGCTCAGACGTAGTTGGGGTCGTGGATGAAAACGGCAATGTTACTGCGATGGCCTATGATAAGCTCGGCAGAAACACTCACACCGTCACTCTACTGAATACGACTCTCGACGAAAGCAGTGATCCGATTGATTTCATCAACGCTGCCACTGCAAGCCGTAGCTCAGATGGTTTATTTACGGATTATCAATACAATAATGTGAATTCAGTTAAGTCCGTTGTCGATCCTAACGGCAACACAACAACGAATTACTATGACGCGCTTCAGCGCTTGACAGCTATCGAAACTGATCCCGTTACTGTTTTTGATCGTAATTACGAGCCGACTGAAAGTAGTCGCAAGCTGGTCCAGTGGTTGGAATACGGTGACAACTCGGGAGCGAGCGCTTTTGATTCATCCACCTTCAAGCCAACGGCGACCATCGACGCGCGCGGATATTTAAGCGCCGTAAAGTATGATGCTCTCTACAGGCCAGTCGCCACGGCGGCACAATATAGTTTAAGTCCAGTGAGTGTCGCTTCAGCATCGCCTAGCAACCCACCGGCTGTTAGCTTACCCGCGTTGGGCGCATTTGGGGATCGCCCAAGCGGGTACAGCACTTCTTGGACAGAATATGATTATGTGGGAAACCCCGTTGTCTCTCTTGATCCACTCGGTAATAGAACGGAGACAGATTATGACGCATTGAATCGACCGCTGGTTACTCGCTATGCCGTAGTCAGCCCGCAAGTAGTTAATCCCGAATATGGCTACACCGAAGTTCGTTATTCTTCGACCGGCCTTGCTTATTACATGCGTGACGAGATGGGTCGCGTAACGCAAAAGAAATACGACGCTGCTGGGCGTGAGACTTATGTCTATTATCCAACCGTATACGATGCTGAGGCGGGACAGAATGCCGATACCTACACCTATACCGAATACGACAAGAGTGGAAATGTCCGGTATGTCACTAATCAAAGGTCTAAAACATGGGAAAATATATACGATTCAAGAAATCGACTGCGCTACTCGTATACCCCTGAGGTTTATGACTATGATACTAACTCTATGTCCAAAGGGGTTAGCGAAAGCATATATGATGATGTTGGTAATGTTATTGAGACAATAGATGCAAGGCTGGAGTCGACCTGCATGTTCTATGACTCTGCGAATCGGCTGACCCATACCTATTCACCGCAAGTGAGTTATTGGGATGGAAGTGCTGAGGCAACTGGTTATTTGGTCACTGAATCAGTCTACGACGCCAATGGCAACGTAACGGATGTCTGGCATGGTGTCGCCAGCTCTATTCCTGAAGAAACGCCTGCGGCCGGCGCTGGATACACCCGACTCCGCCACAGCGCATATAGTGAATATGACGCCTTGAACCGGCTGAAGAATACGAGTCAGGACGTGGATATGGATGGCAGCTTCCTGGGCGCCACAGATATTCAAGTTCAGAATATTTATGACGCTAGCGGAAACCGAACATCGGTAATTGATGGAAAAAACCAAAGGACGGAGTTTATTTATGACGGGCTTTCCAGAAACACTGAAACTAGATATGGCGTAGCCAGTGGCTCCTGGGAAGATGGCGTCAAATATGCCTTTGACAGCCTTGTACAGACGGATCGCTTCCTCGGCATTACGCCTACCTCAAGTGGGGCGCAGACTCACTACGAGTATGATTTAAGGCAACGATTGAAATCAGTAGATTACCATAATGATATGCTGATTGATCGTCAATACAGCTATGATTTGGCAGGTAACATTCTTTCAGTGGACGAAGCGGATGATGGCTTGATAGGTGAAACCACGGTTGGTGATGTTGCCTACGTCTATGATGCCCTTAATCGGATTCGGGCGGAGTATTCTAATGGCATTTGGTCAGTTTACGAGTATGACACTGCCGGCAACCGCACAAACACCTACTATGATGTATCCGATACCGTGCTAACGACGCCTCAGGCTAACCTGAGTGCTAGTCCGATATTAGAATCCAATTTAGTCCGAGGGACTGCGATCAATTCATTCCTATCGCTAATCTCCAAATACGATTCCGCTAATCGAACTTTAAGTATTACCGAGGATACTGATAATGATAACATTATAGATTTGGGTGAGGACTACAGTGATTACCGATACGATATGAATGGAAATATTCGAGAAATGCGTCAAGGTAATGGAAGCTTAATTACTAAGACCTATGACAGTTTTAATCGGGTAGACACGATTTATGGTCCGGGTGGTGAATCAAATGAAGTATATAAGTATGTTCATCTATTTGATCCTTTTGGCAATCTTGCCAAAATCAGTGAATTCTACCCTAATGGCAAAATTGATGACCGGACGATTGTTAATGAATATGATGGTGCTGATCGACTTGAAACCGAGACTGTTTTGGCGACTAATCGAATAACTTCCACTGTATATGCCTATGATACTGCTAATAACCGAACCGGCAAAGTCGTTTCTCTGCAGGAAGGTGCTGATCCAGTCGAAGTATTAGAGAGCTCGAGTTATGTTTTGAATAATTCGTTAAATCAAGTCGATAGTGTAACCGATTCTATATCGGGAACTTCGGTAAGTTTTAGTTATGATGACTTTGGAAATCGCTCATCAAAAACGATTAGTGGAACCACAACTGACTATGTCTATGATGCGGAAAATCGGTTATTCAGCGTGACGACCGGATCGGTTTCATATTTTTATTCTTATGATTACCGCACCCGGCGAGTGGTGCGAGACGAGTCAAACGCTGGTGGGGAAAAAGCTTACTTGGTGTTTTCCGGTGGCACAAGTATTTTTGAGTTTGAGGAGACCGCTGACAGCGGCTTTGACCCAGCTCATGATACGCTTGAGGTATGCTATGTCCGAGGCTCGGACTTTGGTGGTGGCATTGGTGGCATTCTATATTCTAAACGTAGAGAGCACAGTTTTGGTCCATATGCCACACGCAGATATAATCACTACAATTCTCGTGGAGATGTTATCGCAAAGAGCGACGGGCATGGGTTCTTGGAGTACCAAGCGGGATATGAGGCATTTGGCAGTCATAGTTCGAGAGATACGACTGACTACACTGAAACGCATGATGGTTCGAACCATGTCATTCAGCTAAATTCGCCTCAGACTCTTTCCGCGATAAGTTTCACTACGACCGATACTATGTTTGCATCTATAGGGCTGTGGAATGGTGAGGAATTAATAAAATATTATAAGATTGGTGACATGAGATACTCGGGTTCACCTCCTTTTGATATTTTCAGGGAGATTCCCGATCTTCTAGTTACTAAAATCACGATTGCTGCAAATGATAGTGAATCCATAAGTAACCTAGAGCTATCGGTCGATAATTGGCATGTCAGCACTCAGGAGTGGGGTGAGAACGCAGACCGCCAACAAGCTAACACCAAAGAAGAGGATCCTACCGGCCTGCTGAACGAAGGCTTCCGCTACCGTGACCTCGAAACGGGCATCTTCCTCACCCGCGACCCTCTCGGTTTCGTCGACGGCCCCAATCTGTATACTTACGTCACGCAAAATCCTTGGACCAAGTTCGATCCACTGGGGTTAAGAGCTCAAACCGAGAGTGAAGACAAGATTGTAGAAAAATTAAACAGAGAAGCAGATCATCATCAGCAGCAGTATGATGACCATGGAGCAAATAGCGGTTATACAGCTGAGTCTGCAAAGCAAATACGTGAATCCACGCAGCAATTTCAAGAACAAATAGCGAATGTGCCAGATGGTGAAGAAGACCCTGCCAACTTGAAGGCAACTATTTGGGCGCTGGATCAATGGGCTTCTGGAAATACCGATTACAATCTAGATTCGCGAACTCCTACTATGAGTGATGCAGATGGGGATATGATCACGTATGTTCCTGATGGAAGCTGGAAGTGTAATCGCTTCGTCGCAGATTCTTATGCTCAAGGGGCTGAGGTCGGTTATGGATATGGAAACAGAGGAAGCACACATGAGAAAGGAGAAACTGGATACCCGGTTTCTAACGAAAATGGATTACATTACCCACCTGTTGCGAATGATCTTGCCCGCGGCGAAAGATCAAATTTACGAGGGTTGACTTATGCAAAGCCAGTTGATTCAAGCAACATGCCAGCTACTGGAGATATTGTCGCATGGTCTAATCCGGGCGGATTGGGGCATTCAGCTATCGCTATCGGCAGTGGAGCGGTCGTTTATGCCAGTGATACTCGCATTAAGGTTAAGGCAATCGACGATGTTTCTAGAAGCCTAGGCTCAACACCAAACTCAAGAAAGTATACAGGGAATCCGCGATGAAAACTTTATTTTCACTATGGGTTATTTTTATCGCCTTAGATGTAATTGCGGCGAATCTGGAAGAAATTGAATACATTCCTAATGCGCAATGTAGGTTTTATGAAACTGGAAGTGTTGAATTGTTGCAGCGAGAGTTCTATATTTTTGAAAGCAGCATACATGTTAAAAGTTCATTAAGCTTTGAATTGACTCCTGATGCTGAAGGTAGGTTTTTACCAATGATTCAGCGCGGTGAAAATATCGTATTGCTTTTTATTTGCAGAGGCCTGCTTGGACATTCCTCCTATGTGGCAATTGAATATGTTGATGCTGAAAATGCCTACCTTATCAAGCGCGTTCTCTATTTGGATGGAGAGGGAGGGTATCCCCCAGATCGATGGTATGTCGAATACTCTACACCTCCTGCCTGGAATAGTGTAGGATTTCATGGTCTTTTAAAAAATAGTTATACTCTTTATAATCATCCAATAACAGCATCGGAAAAGACCCCTTTAAAGTTGGAGATAGTTACTAATAAAAAATGGATTGACCGATTGTTAAATGAGAAAAGTAAAGATTAACTCAAAGGTGTAAAGGAGGTGTAAAGGGGTAAAGGTAAAGGGAGAAGGGGTAAAGGGGTCAGGCTTTTCGGATTGACATTTTGCAGATATCCTAAGTTCCTATCTTCATGCCACGTGCGCCTCGTCTCGAATTTGCTGGAGCTCGTTATCATGTGATTAACCGGGGGAACTATCGACAGGACCTGTTCACAACGCACAAGACGGGTGCCGCGTTTGAGAAAACTTTGTTTGAGGCGTGTGGTCGATTCGGCTGGCAGGTTCACGCGTATGTGTTGATGTCGAACCACTATCATTTGGCGTTGGAGACGCCGGAGCCTAATCTGTCGGTGGGTATGCAGTGGCTCCAAGGGGTGTTTGCCAACCGATTTAATCATTTTGTCAAAACGCCCGGCCACGTCTTCCAGGGGCGTTACCAAGCGCTGGTTATTGAACCGGGTCCGTCGCTGTTGCGTGTGGTGAATTACATTCATTTGAATCCGGTTCGTGCGAATATCTGCGAGCTCAAGGCGCTGAAGAGTTATGAACTGTCGAGTTTTCCGAAGTTATATGAACCTGATCGCTGGCCGCATTTAACGAGCGAGACCTGGCTGGGGCAGAGTGGCAGTTTACCACCCGGCAAGTTGGGGATGCGTCAATACCACAAACATCTTGAACTGGCGGTGGAGGGACGTCCGACTGAGCGCGAACGTTTGTTTCGGGAGTTGTGCCGGGGCTGGTTTATTGGATCTGCCGAGGGAAAGAAAGCGTTAGTGACCGAGATGCAGGCCTCAGCGAAAGCCAAGTCCAAAGCCAATGATGAGCTCATTTTTGCCAATGCACGCCACGATGAAGACGCCGCCGCCAGCGCTCTGGCCGAGGCGTTGGAAGCTCTTGGCAAGTCGCAGCGTAACATTGCCGAAGACCGCAAAAGCGCTGAGTGGAAGATTGGCCTAGCCCGTGATCTTCGTTCGCGTTTCGCGATTAGTAACCGTTGGCTGGGCGAGCAGCTTAACATGGGCCACCCCTGCGCGGTCAGCCGTCTGCTTGCAGGCTAATGTTTATCCGGAAACCTGACCCATTTCCGTACCCACCCATTCTCGTACCCATATAATGATGAAGCCATCCATCAATGTTGCATTAATATTTACGCTTGCTCTGCTTTTCCCGTCATTTGGATGCCGAGCGCAGGAAAAGCTTCATCAATTTGATGTTAAAATGGTCAATGTTGGTTCGACTGAAATCACAGGGGTTAAAGTCTATTTTGGAAAGACTTTCGTGAGAGGTGGTTATTTGCGGAAAGGAATCAAGTCTGTTTCAGTTGGCTATGAGACTGATAATTCACGCATAACAAAAATCGAGTATTCTAAGGGCGAAGGTTGGAGCACCCACGTTGTTGAGCAACTCGATATACCGTTACAATTGAATCCTCATGCTAAAGATGAGTTGGTTGTGATTTCAATCGATGGCAGTAGTGGTGGAATAGATGTCTACGTTACCACACGAGCAAAAGAGCTGGAGAAGGAGAAAGACGAGAAGGAGAGGAAATGAACCTGGGTAACCATCTATGAGAAGGATCAGAAAAAGTCAGAAAGGGGAAGGGCAAAAGAGGCAGGCTTTTCGAGATGTCCTAAGTTCCTATCTTGATGCCCCGTGCACATAGTCTCGAATTTGCTGGAGCTCGTTATCATGTGATTAACCTGGGGTAATCGTCACGCCAAGCACCGTCAGATAAGACTCCCGAGCAAGCTTATGTCGTCATATTCATCGTATGATGATGAGACTGTCGGACTTAGGCTTGAAGATGAATGTCACGATGTTAACTTAACGTCATATGGCAGCACGGCTCTTTGCTGAGCTGGTGGCTTTCTGTTTTCTAAGTGCTGCCTGGCGCCTTGCGCAAAAGCCTTACGCTGTGTCACCAAAACAACCGAGGCTATGTTCGGGCAACAACCGGTGCTGTGTTGAGGCAACAACCGGGCGGTTGTTGGAGTAACATAGCATAAGGCTTTTTGAAAACAACCGAGTAGGCTTTTGCAAAACACAGCATAAGGCTTTTTCGGCGGAGGGCCAGCGAGACGTGGATTTAACCACGAAGGACACAGAGAGCACGAAGCGAATGCGCAGTTTTCTGGGGTGGAGGGATAAGTTTTTGGGTTCTCTAACGTTGGCGGGCTCTGTGCGCTTCGTGTCCTTCGTGGTTAAAAAACTGCGTTGGTTTGGGCAAGGGTAGGTGCGCCGCAAGGGCGCCAGGGGGATGTTGGCTTCATTTCCTCAGAGCTGCGCACAAAAAAACGCCCCCGCCGGTGAGGGCGGAGACGTTGAGGGGTAGGCAGTGGTTGCCTGGCGTGAGGTGCGCGCGTTAGGCGGCGGGGTCTTCGGTGGTGAGCACGGCGTCGAGGGTTCCGGAGCGGAGGCCGATCGTGCCGAGG
>JAVDPC010000048.1 GCA_031296915.1 Cerasicoccus frondis
TCAATCAAAGCCGCCTTGCGCTGCATCCAATCTCTACCCCACCTGAATCGGCCAATCTAGATGAAAAGTGCTCTAGTGCTGAAAGAAATGACTGTTTGACAATATCACGGTGGCATGGGGTAAATATGTGAATCTCCCGCTAAGGTTTAGTTCAAACTATGTGCGTTTTATAATGGTTCGAAATAGCGTCTTAACTATCTTTCTTTTTTGGCTTGCTGGCACTGCTGCTGCAGAGCCTAGGCAGGCGATTGCGCTAGGTGATTTCGAGGCTCCCTATCCCATCGAGAAAATTGAGGGTAAAATCTACCCAACAGAGCGTTATGAATTCATTCGTGAACTGAAAGATTCTTACCTTTTGCGCTATACTGACGGTCGGATTGTGTCTCTGCCCAAGCGCCGTTCCGGTTTGATTTGTTCATTCCGGGAAGGGAATTATGTGGCGGTGTCATCGGTGTATTTTGATGGGTTCGATCAGGGTTATTTCGTCTTTCGCCGAGGCCAGGCTTTTGATCTGTTGAGCGTCAAGGAGGATAAGGTTGTGATTTTGTATGATCAAGATGGCGTGAAGGAGAATCTCTCGCTGCCTCGGAGTTTTTTCCGAATTCCCGCATTGGAACAGAAGGTTGAAGAAAAGCAGACCTACGATGTTCATCAGGCAAATATGGATTCCAAGGCTTTCGAGGATTGGAATACGGAGGCGATCGCGATTTCGCAAAAGTTCCACCATGGTCCGCAGGCAAGTAATGTCACGCCTGCCGAGCGACCCTACGACGCCGTCTGCTTGATTGAGTGTAAAGAGAGCACGGGCACTGGATTTATTGGTGAACAGGATGGCCATATCTATGTATTCACGAACCTGCACGTTATTTCCAAGCCAGAGGATTTGCGCATCCTGGCCAATGACCAGCAGCTCAAGCCTTTGGGCTTTGAAGTTGCGCAAAGTCGTGACCTTGCCCGTATCCTCATTGATCAAACCGCAGAATTACCGGCGCTGGCTTTTTCCAGTGACATTGAGTTGAACGATCCGATTTTCGTGTATGGCAATAGTGATGGCGCAGGCGTGGTTACGGAAATAACCGGAGTCGTCAATGGGGTGGGTTTTGATCGGGTGGAAACCACCGCGCAGTTTGTTACGGGCAATAGTGGCAGCCCCTTGGTGAATGAGGATGGCGCGGTGGTTGGCGTGGCGACCTTTGCCATGCAATTCGATAATGCTATGGACTGGGCGCGCCAAAATAGCCGTTTTAACGAGGCAAGGTTCTTTGCTTATAAGGTAGACTCCAATGTGAAATGGGTGCCGGTGCATCAGGATGCACTCCTTAAAATGAATAGCTTCGTAAGCGACGCGGAAAATGCGCTGTTGGAGGCCATCCGCTTTTTCGAAATTAACTCAAAGCACTATAATCGCAACACCTACATCTACTGGAAGCCTTCAGATCAGGATCTGAAGGATTGGGTGAAGCGACACAATCAGTTGGTGGCGGCCCGTGAAAAGGCGTTTCAAAGTTATAATGGCAATGAAAGCATCCGCCGCATTCAGGATATCCTAGAGGAGTTGGAGCGCCACTATGAGTATTTGGCTGTGTTATTCAGCTTGAAGGCTGAACAAATCAAGCACACCAAGATTCAGCCTGACATCGACTTTTATACGGAAAACCTCACGATGATCAGCGAATTCTTCGAGACGGTCGGCAAGGTTTCCGATGAACCATGAGTCGCTGACGCCCTAGAGCACTTTTCATCTAGATTGGCCGATTCAGGTGGGTTAGAGATTGGATGCAGCGCAAGGCGGCTTTGATTGAGCGGGCTGGAAGCCCGTGATTGAAATGCCAACGCCGCGAACTTCCAATCTGTCCCCAAGCCCTAAACCGAGTGTTTTTCCGCGCCAGCGTTGTTGGCTTTTCGCTCACAGGCTTCCAGCCTGCGACGCTCAAGCCGCCTTGCTGGACACGAAAAATTACTGCGGCCTGATCGGCCAATCTAGATGAAAAGTGCTCTAGCTACGCAGGAAGCTGTCGACTTTGTTGGCGACGATGACCCCGTAGTTGATCGTGCCGAGCCAGCCGCTCATGATGATACCGACCGAGCCCGCGTGGTAAAGGCCGGTGAGCTGATCGGGCAGGGCCATGGACACCTTGAGCCCCTCGAACTTCGTGCCAAATGACGCCCCGCCGAAGTGGCGAACGTAGCTCTTGACGGTGCGCGGGGTGGCGGCTTCGAGGTGGTCGACCTTGCTGCGGATGTCGGGTATGTATTTTTCCAGGCCATCGAGGGCTTCTTCGCAAAGGCGCGCTTTTGCCGCTTCGTAATCTTCGTCGGAAAGGTTTTTCCAGTCGTCCCAACGTGCGTTGAGCGAGGCCACGATGGCGAAGCGGTCATCCTCCACGTGGGGACGCGTTTCCGGGTAGTAAACCGAGAACGTGCGGCTGCTGGTCTTAAAACTGGTTAACTCGTCGCTGGAGAAATCCTGCGCTTCGGAGGTGAAGACTAGGTCGCCGATGAAGGGGATCGACTCGCCGCGCTTGATGCCGATGTAGACCTGGCAGGAACTGGTGTTGAGGCGGACGGCCTCGGCCTCGGCAATGAACTCGGGCTTGAAATTTTCTTTGCCCGCGAGTTCGAAAATGGTGTTCTTGATGTTGGCGTTGGAGAGCACGGCGCGGCACTTGACGGTGCGCGTTTCGCCGGTGCGCGGCTTGATCGTGACGCCGGTGATCTTGCCCTCTTCGACGTGCACTTGCTCGACGAGGCAGTTCTTGCGCAGGGTTACGCCGTTGCTTTCGAGGATCTCGGTCATCTGCGAGATCAGTTGGTCGGTGCCGCCTTGGTAGATGAACACGCCCTTGCTCATGAAGTTGGAGAACACGATGCCGTAGGTGATTGCCGGGTCATCCCAGGTGGAGCCGTTGGCGTAGCTGATCGGCTCCATGAGCAGGCGGTGGACGTCGTTGCGGCCGGGGAAGAATTCCTCGAACATCTCCTTGGCCGTGCGGTTGTCGCGGTCGTAGTAATTCATCTGGGCGAGGTGCTCGAAAAAGCCCTCCACCTGCTCGCGCGGCACGCCGAATTTTTCGACAAAGATTTTGGTGAAGTCCTCGCGGTCGAAGGTCGTCTCCACGTCGAACTGCGGGTTGATGAAGCGCACGGACTTGAGCTGGACGATGCGGTTGGCGATGTCCTTGCTCCAATATTTGCGGCAGCTCTTGATCATGCCGTGGGGGAAGCCGTGCAGCGAAATGTCGAAGATGTGCCGGCCCGGGCGTTTGAACCAGGTGGCGAGGCCGCCGAGCTGATAATGGTGCTCCAGCAGCAGCACGCGGTGACCCATCTTTGCGAGGGTGTTGGCGCCCGTTAATCCGCCGAGACCGCTACCGATCACGACCACGTCATATTCGTCTTCAATGCCTTCCAGCCAGTCTTTCGCCATGTTGTTTCGAGGTATGAAAACCGGCCAAAGTAGGGCCCCTGCGACGAAAGGCAAGGGCGTAAGATTATCCGATTGCGGCAAAATCAGCGCTTTTCATATCAAGCCAGGGCGACTAGCTTCTTGTTCACCACGCGAACTAACGCGGACAGATTCTTCCCTTGAAGCGCCAAATCAAAAAACTCGTTGAAGCACGGCTCCCCGCCTTGGGGATTGCCTATCGACGTCTGCGCGACGATTGGATTTACGCGCGGACCAAGCCTTATGAGTCGAAAATTGGCCTGACGATCTACGGCGACACCAGCCGCTATTTCACGGCAGGCGACGCTATTTCGGATCGGCTCGACAGCCACGAAATCGAAAGCTTTCAGGCGAAGCTGGAGCGGGCGGATGTGTTCGTCGACATTGGCGCGAACATTGGCATTTTCACCATGCTTGCCGCGCGGGCGGGTAAGCCCTGCATCGCGATCGAGCCGCACCCGAAGAATTTTCAAAACCTGCTGCGTAATCTTGAGGCAAATGACATTGACGGCGTGGAGTGCTTCAATTTCGCCCTCAGCGACAGCGCAGGTTTTGTGAACCTGTTTGGTAGTGGGGAAATGGCGTCGCTTAACCAGGAGTGGGGCGGTAAAACGGCGGTTCAGTCCATGCTGGTTGCACGGACAACTTTGGACCGACTGATCGCGCACCGCTTCGTTGGTCAACGCCTGCTGATCAAAATGGACACCGAGGGCCATGAATACTCCGTGCTGCAAGGCGCCGCTGAAGTGTTGCGGCAAGAGCCTAAGCCGGAATGGGTGTTTGAGCATGGCTTTTGCCAGAACTTTGCGGATGTGAACCCGCATTATTTGGATGTTTTGGAGGCGTTTTGGTCAGCGGGTTATCAAGTATTGCCTGCTGATATACAGGCGGAGGTCGATCCTCAAGAGGTTCGTGAACAGGCCGCACGCAAAGAAGATCCATTTCCGGGTAACCTGAATTTTTTTGCGATTGGTCGTTGAAGCTTCGGGGGGGGAGCGCCTTGTGATGCGTTCAATCCATTTTTACATTAGTTTTCCTTGGACTGTTCGGGCGGAATGACGGTAGGCTGAGCGCACATGATGGGAAAAGTCCATAATTTCATTTTCGTATTCTCGCTGTTGCTCGGTTTGGCGACTGTTCAAGGCGCACCGACTTTAGAGGTTGGGGGAGTTCAATATACCTTAAAAAGCGTCGATGGATCGACCTATCGATTCGCGCCGTCAGGAGGCAGTGACAGTGAATTGGTCGAGTTGGTCTATCAGGAGGACGCAAAAACGGATCAGGAATTGCAGGCCTACACCGATACATATCGCAACGACATTAAGAACGGTGGTCAGGTGATGAAGGCCTTAAAGGCAAAATCTGAAACCGAAGAGGCAATTGGCTTCCTGGTGGTTGGCTTTCAGCCCGTTGGCGATGTAACCCTTGTGCGGATGATCCGCACGATGAAAGCTGGAAACGATGGCTCGGCCGCACTGATTTATAAGCATGTTTTTACCGGAGAGAATCAGCAGCAGGACATGATTGCCTGGTTCAAGGCGCACGGTCGAAATATGGAGAAGTCATTGCTGTCGCTCAAAGCGGTTCCACCGAAGGCGGGCTTAGCCAAAGCTGCGGAAAGTTTATCGCAGTAAGAAGCGCAGCATTTTTCTAATCTGCGCTTCGATTTGTAATTTTGCCTGGTTCAGCTAGCTTGCGTGCATGGGAGAAGCGCCACAGCGAAAGTTGCCGCGGGTTATCATTGTCGGTGGAGGCTTTGGCGGTGTCGCTGCGGCCAAGGAATTGAAGCACTCCGCTGTCGAGGTCGGGCTGGTGGATAAGCGTAACTACCACCTGTTTCAGCCTTTGCTTTATCAGGTTGCGACGGCGGCGCTGAACCCCGCCGATATCGCGTCTCCGATCCGGCGAATCTTCCGTCACCAGAAAAATGTGCACGTAGTCCTGGGCGAAGTCGATGCGGTCGATCTCGCCAACCAGTGTATCAAAATCCAGGGCGAATCGGTTGGCTATGATTACCTGGTGCTCGCGGCTGGAGCGACGGATTTCTATTTTGGCAACGATCAGTGGGCAAAAATCGCGCCTGGCATGAAAACCATCGAAGATGCGACGGAAATTCGGCGTCGTTTCCTGTTGGCCTTTGAGGCGGCGGAGCTTGAGACTGACCCCGACGCGATTCAGGCATGCCTGACGTTTGTCGTCGTGGGCGCCGGTCCCACTGGATGTGAACTGGCCGGAGCAATGATTGAAATCGCGCATGACGTCATTCCGGCGGATTTTCGCCACGTCGACACCACCACCGCGCGTGTCATCTTGATGGAGGGCGGTCCACGGGTTTTGGCTGCCATGTCGGAGAAAAATTCTCACGACGCGCAGAAGCACCTGGAGGAACTCGGCGTGGAAGTTCGTTTGAACACCAAGGTCACTGATGTGAATGAAGATGGTGTGTTCTGTGGCGATGAATTCGTGCCGACCCACAATGTATTGTGGGCTGCGGGCGTCAAAGGTTCGCCATTGGGCAAGAGTCTCGGCGTGGAATTAGACAGAGGCGGTCGCGTCGTTGTGGGCGAAGATTTGAGCATCCCCGGACATCCCAATGTATTTGTGATCGGTGACCAGACCGCCGCCAGGAGCGCTAAAACTGGCAAACCCGTGCCAGGTGTTGCACAAGGCGCGATGCAAGGTGGCGCGTTCGTGGGCAAACTGATTTGCCGGGAAATCGACGCCAGGGCCGCTGGAACCGAGCCTGCTGAGCGCGGCGCCTTCAGCTACTTTGACAAAGGCAGCATGGCGACCATTGGTCGGAACAAGGCGGTGGCTGATGTTTTCGGGCTGAAGCTCAAAGGCTTTCTGGCCTGGATCATTTGGGCGGCGATTCACATCCTGTTCCTCATCACCTTCCGCAACCGCCTGCTCGTTGGCATTGGCTGGCTGTGGACTTATGTGTTCACTGCCCGTGGCGCGCGCCTGATTACTGGACGCTGTGAGCCCCGCGTGAAACGTCCACCGAAAATTGACTAGCCATCTCGGGCGGAAGGGATTTCATCAATGCCCACATGCCCGACGCCTTTTACTCTGATTTCGACTCCGCCGCTTGGGGCGACACCGGTCCCATGCAGCCGGCGGACGACCCGCATCGCTCGCCTTATCAGGTGGATCGCGACCGGGTCATTTTCTCGTTTGCGTTCCGACGCCTGCAATCGAAGACGCAGGTTTTTCAATCGGGCGAGTATGATTTCTACCGCACACGGCTGACGCATTCGCTGGAAGTGGCGCGTATTGCGCGTTCGATTGGAGAGTGGCTGCGGCGTCCCGAGATGGGAGGGCAGTTGATTGATTTGGATTTGCTCGAAGCGATTGGGCTGGCGCACGATCTCGGCCATCCGCCCTATGGGCATATTGGCGAGCGGAAGCTCAACGAGCTCATGGCGGACTTCGGCGGCTTCGAGGGCAATGCCCAGACGCTGCGCATCCTCACGCAGTTGATCTACGAACGCAAGGATGGCGCCACGGGGATGAGCCCGACGCGCGCATTCCTCGATGGTGTTCTCAAATACAAATCCCTGCGCACGGAGGAAACCCAGCGCAAAGGTGAGCTGCCAGACAACCATTTCATCTACGACGATCAAGCTGATATCCGCTCGTTTGTTTTTGGTGATCGTGAGCCGCCTGCAGACCTCGTATTGAATAAATTCAAAAGCGTCGAGTGCCAGATTATGGATTGGGCGGACGACACCGCCTACTCCCTGCATGACATCGTCGATGGCGCGAAGGCCGGTTTCTTGACTGTGGACACCGTGCAGGAATGGGCGGATTCATTGGTCGGCGATGACGCCTGGATGGCGGAGCATCCAAAGTTCAAAGAGCTGCTCAAGAACATGGCCGAGAGCAAGCTGGAGCCGAAGTTTGCGCGCAAGGTCGGTGATTTCATACACGCCTGTAAGCTTGAGCCCGTAGAAAATTTCCTCAGCGATCTGACGCCGCGCCACGCCTTTACAGTTAGGATTGCGCCAGAGGTTCAGGAGGAATGCGCGATTTACAAGCAACTGGCTTTGGATGTCATCTTTAAGTCCACGCGCATTCAGCAGATTGAGTTCAAGGGAGGCGTTATCCTGACCAAGCTGTTCAATGCGCTGGCGGAGCATTACCTGCCCAGTCGAGAGAGCGGTCGTACGCTGAAACTACTACCTGAGCCGATCCACAGTTGGACAGTCAGCGCCGATGGAGAAACGACGCGCGCCCGTTTCCTGTGTGATTTCATTGCGAGCCTCACTGATCCGCAGGCAGCACGACTTTACAAGCGATTATTCGATCCGGACTTCGGCTCAATCACGGATTTGTCCTGACTCATGCCTGCTTGGGGGCTTAGGTTTTGGGTTTTCCCCGTAAAGTCCTCGCAAAGGACTCGATTTCATTTGCCATACTAGGGGGTCTCTAGTCATGATACCCGGGTCAATGGCGCCACACGTATTGACGACGATAATTCTACTGCGACGATGAACAAGGATATCCAAATCTTTGCCTGCCTGTGCATCGGTAATGGCGTGCTCGACGTTAAGTCGTGCCAAAAACTTAAAAAGCTCCTCTCTGAAGATGTGGAGCTATTGGACTTTGCTCAAGCCATACTGGATCATGAGATTTATGATGACTTCGACGCCATGCAGGAGCTGCTCGATCAGGCAGTTGAGATGTGCGAGCAGGGCGATGATCCGCCATTCGATCCGTTTGTCGAATTAAAGAAAAAGGCGGGCTCTACGCGACCCAGCATCGCCTTGAAAGCCTTGGAGCCCGAACTGGAGGAGCCGGAACCCGAGCCCGAGCCTCCACGTCCGTCGATCAGCCTGCGTAAGCAGCCAACGCCTGAACCGGAACCGGAGCCAGCGTCGACTGACGATGAAGCTGACTCATCGGATCTGGCTTCAGCCGTGAGTGCAATTTGGCAGGCGACAGGAGAAAAGCCACCGCAAGATGCCGTCGCCGGCGTGGACATGACCAAGGTCAAGGCCGACCCGCAGATGTCCAGCGCCGATGCGAAAAAGGCGATTGTGGCACTGGGCGCCCAGGCTGAACAACTGCAGGAATTCCGCCAAATGGCGCAGCATGTCTTCGAGCAGATGAGTAAGCCGCCCGAAGAGAAAACCAAGCCGCGTGAGTCAATCGTTGCGACTAAAGGCGCCAGGCCTACTTGGATTGATCCCGCGCAGTTGGACCCGGATAACCCGACACAAATGCGCCAAGCCTTGATTGGCTTGCTTCTGCAGGCTGCGGAGTACGGCGCAAGTGATGTGCATATCTCGTCTGATAGTCGGTTGTTTCTTCGCCGCAGTCGGAACATTGAATATATTTCGCAGAGCCTGGTTTCCCTTCCATTAGCCAAGGCGATCAACACGGCAGTGCTGAGTGAAGAACAGAAGGGTTATTTCGAAACCGAGCGGGATTACGACTTTGCGATGCCTTTTGATTCCGGGCAGCGTTTTCGCGTAAACCTGATGCAGCACAAAGACGGCGTTGCCGGCACTTATCGCATCGTGCCTTCGAGGATTCCAAGCTTGGCAGATCTGGGCTTTGATCCACCCGGGCAAGAGACCATCACTAAGTTGCTGGCTTATCACAACGGTCTGATTCTGGTCACAGGTCCGGTTGGCGCGGGCAAAACGACGACGCTGTCTGGGTTGGTGAATATTCTGAATCAAACCCGGCAGGATCACATCATTTCGGTGGAAGAGCCAATCGAGGTGATCCAGCAGTCCATTCAATGTCAAATTACCCAGCGGGGCGTTGGCCCGCATACCCAGACATTTAAAAGCGCGCTTAAGGGCGCTTTGCGTCAAGACCCGGACATCATCGTCATCGGTGAAATGCGTGACTTGGAAACCATCGAAATGGCGATCAGCGCTTCGGAAACGGGTCACTTGGTGATCGGCACCATGCATACGAGTGACGCCGCTACGACCTTGAATCGTCTGCTCGATGTTTTCCCCCCGGCGCAGCAGTCGCAAATCCGAGCGATGGTCGCCGAGAGTTTGCGCGGAATTTTGTGTCAACGACTGCTGCCCAGTAATGATGGTGGCGTCGCTTTATGCTATGAGTTGCTCTTGAAGAACACCGCTGTTTCGGCGTTGATTCGCGAGGGCAAGTCCGAGGGCCTGTCCAACATCATCGAGACAGGGAAGCGCGACGGGATGGTGCTCATGGATAACTCGATCATGGGCCTTTGGGAAGGCGGCCGAATCTCTGATGAGGTGGCTCTTGCCAACCTGCGTAGCGAACCATTGAAAATGCGCATCCGTAATAGTGGCGCCAGCGCAAGTGCGGGGAGCACTCATTCGGGCTTCATCACCTCGCAGTCTTCAGAACCGCCTAAAAAGAAAGGCCTGTTCGGCCGTTAATCGATGATCCTCGCGACGATACCAGTCATCCGCGTCAAGGACGCACCGACTGCCGAGAGTTTTTATTGCGGCAAGTTAGGCTTTACCAAACAGTGGGAATTTGTGCCAGGAGACGATCCCAACCCAGCCTACCTGGGGCTGCAGCGTGATCGGCAATGGGTGTATGTTTCTTCGTTTACCGGCGATGGCATTGTGGGCTCGGTAGTCAATTTTGTCGTCGATAATGTGGATGCCCTTTATGACGAATTCTTGTCGCACGACATTGCTTTTGCCCTCGAACCCTTCGACCAATCCTGGGGTAATCGTGAAATGTATTTGGACGACCCTGATGGCAATAAACTGCGCTTCATACAGGAAGCCTGAGGTAACTTCATCGCAACGCTACTACTGAATTTCGAACCTTATCGCAGATGGCTGAAATCGACTCACTTCTCGCTGGCATGTTGAAAAACGATGGCTCGGACCTACACCTGTCGGTTGGTTCGCCGCCCAAGATTCGCGCATCAGGCGCTATTGTGCCCCTGACCGACGAAGTCATTACCGCAAAGAAAATGGCCACGTTGCTCAGCCAAATCACCAACGAGACACGTTGGGAGCACTACCTCGAAACCCGCGACCTGGACTTGGCTTATGAAATTAAGGGCCTCGCCCGTTTTCGTGGCAGCTACTTCTACAATCACTGGGGGCAGGCGGCCGTATTTCGCCAAATCCCGGCGGAAATTCTATCGTTCGATACGCTGAAATTACCTGAGGTGTTGCGCGAAGTCTGCGCGTATAAGGAAGGCTTGGTTTTTGTCACGGGGCCAACGGGTTCGGGTAAGTCCACGACGCTGGCGGCGATGATTGACTACATCAACGACAACTACCAGAAGCACATCATCACTATTGAAGATCCGGTCGAGTTTGTGCACCCGAACAAAAAGAGCGTCATCGTGCACCGTGAGGTCGGCGAGCACAGTCACTCGTTCGCGAACGCCCTGCGCGGCGCCATGCGGGCGGACCCGGACATCATTCTTGTCGGCGAAATGCGCGAGTTGGAGACGATCAAGCTGGCCTTGGGCTGTGCTTCGATGGGCATGTTGGTCTTTGGGACTTTGCACACCAACAACGCTCCGAAAACCGTCGACCGCATCATCGACGCGTTTCCGGCGGAAGAGCAGGGGCAGATCCGCATTATGCTGTCGGGGTGTTTATCCTGCGTGGTCTCGCAGCTCCTTTGTAAAAAGGTGCCGAAGGGCCGTGTGGCTGTTCATGAAATCCTGCTCAGACACGACGCCTTGCCGAACACGATCCGCAGTGGTAAAACGAGCGCCATTCGCGGCATCATCGAAAGCAGCATGGCCAGCGGCATGCGCATGATGGACTTTTCGATTAAGGAGCAGCTCGATGCTGGCAACATCACCGGCAACGAGGCTTACATGAAGGCCGCTGACAAGGAGGCGTTTAAGCAATACCTCGACCAGCCTGTGGTGTAGGGGCCATGACACGCAGTTGCATTTGTTTTTTAAGTTGGCTGATCGCAAACATGTGTTGCGCCGCCGACGTTGGAGACTGTGCAGGCAGTTGGGATGGTAATGAATACCTGATAAAGTTCGATCAGCCAGTCGTCTTTAAGCATGCGGATGGCATTGCGGTTGTGGCTTTCTATTTTGTGGAGCCAGAATCTCCGGCGATTAGAAGTATCGTCGCGCAAGGGTTTTGGATCGATTCCCAAAGTGCTACCATCAAGCGGATCGATGAGCGTGTTGACACCGTAAGTGGCCAACATGGAGTGACGTATAGCAAGTCAACTGGATGCGCGTTCGATTTGGGACTTATCGCATTTCGACCAGCCGTGTATGATTGGAAAGACTATATTGGCTTCGATACAAAAATAGAGGAAGATTCGGGTCTTGCTTACGTAAACTATATTGGTGGCCAGTTAAATGACATTGACGCCGAGAAAGTGAAGGCGTTTACCAAGGTGCGCGCAGGAAGTTATAAGCCTAAAAGAAAAATCTGGATGGACAATGAGGGCCGTATGTTTGAGGGAGGCCTTTTCTCTCAGAGCGAAACGAACGCAATCGTTTACAGTTTAGAAGGCCACAAGTTCGTTTTGGATAAAAGTCAGCTATCGGGGGGCGACAGGCTTTTTTTGGAGCGTTGCCAATATGGGCAGGAGGATATGCGTGACATAAACAGCCGTCCGGATCAGTATTTACCAAGTGGGCGTTAGAATTTCTGTGGCACACCATCGGCTACGGCGACTTCTTCCACGTGACCATCGAAGAAAAGTGCTAGGCGAACGCCGCCATAGATTGGCTCTTCGGGGGTGCTGCTGCTCCAACCGCCGACTTGGGGATGTTGTTGGTCGACGTCCATCATCGCCCAGGTTGCCGCCGGGGCGATGATGCGCGCGGTCGCCATGGGGATGGATTCGCTTTCATCTTCTGCGAGATTGGGATGCTTGCCCCAGACGTTGATGATCTCTGCCGAGTTCGGGTTTTGGGCCTCCGTGTTCATGATGAAGGTGCGCGGTTCATCGGTGGGGGCTTGGTAAAGCTCGTCGATGGGATAGGCTGGTGGAATCATCACCTCGGCGCGTATGGGGCCTGCGCCATCTGTCGGCACATCGAGGTAAGGCGCGAGGAAAAATGCCAGTCGACCGTCTTCTTCGCCGCGATCCGGGTGGTAAAACGGAACTTGGCCCGGCCAAAGCGGGCCTGGGTAGACGCCCGAGTGCTCTTGTGTGTAAAGGTGAATCGCACCGCCCACTTCGCGCATCGCGTTGACGCCGCCAGACTTCCTGGCGGATGCTTGCACCGCGCCCACGGCGGGTATGAGGATCGCGGCCAGAATGCCAATGATGGCAACGACAACGAGGAGTTCAACTAGGGTAAAGGCAGGTAAAGCAGAGCGTTTATTCATCGGAATGAAACCATATCACTAACTTTGAGCTACGATCATGGCAAAATTTTCTAGAATTACTTTACAGTCATGTGATTGAGGTGGTGGGCTGGCAAAATCGTGTGCTCCACCAGACGAGTAGCCTTTTTTGTTGCCAGAAAGGGGGAGGGACGGCGAAATCACCCGCTATGCCGAAGCAAGCCCTGATTTCAGTTAGTGACAAAGCCGGCGTGGTGGAGTTCGCCACGGCGCTCGTCAAGGAGCACGATTACGTGATCCTTTCCACCGGCGGCACCGCCAAAATTCTTGCGGAGGCGGGTTTGCCCGTCACCGAAGTGAGCGACTACACCGGCTTCCCGGAGATGATGGAAGGCCGCATCAAGACGCTACACCCGAAGATCCACGGCGGTTTGCTTTGCCGCCGCGACAAGCAGGACCACCTCGACCAAGCCGCCAAGCACGAGATCGACATGATCGACCTCGTCTGCGTGAACCTTTACCCGTTTGAAGCCACCGTCGCCCGCCGCGATGCCACCTTTGCCGACGCCATTGAAAACATCGACATCGGCGGCCCGTCCATGCTCCGCAGCGCTGCGAAGAACCACGCCAGCGTGAGCGTGGTTTGCGACCCGGCCGACTACAGCCGCGTGCTCGACGCCATGAAGGAAGGCGAGGAAGCCCTGACCGCGCTCCGCCGGGAACTGGCGCTGAAGACCTTCCAGCGCACCGCCGCTTACGATGCCGCGATCAGCACTTACCTGGACAACAAACTCGCTCCGGAAATCCCCGGCGGCGTGCTCGGCGTGCCGACTCAACTGAACGTCAACCTCAAGCGTGCACAGACTCTCCGCTACGGTGAGAACCCGCACCAAAAGGCGGCGCTCTATGGCCGTTTCCACGAGTGCTTCGAGCAGCTCCAGGGCAAGGAACTCTCCTATAACAACCTGATCGACATCACCGCCGCCGCCTACCTCATCGGCGAATACGAGAAGCCCACTGTGGCGATTCTCAAGCACACCAACCCGTGCGGCGTTGCTTCGGACCTCGACCTCGTCAAGGCATGGGAGCAGGCGTTTGAGACCGACAAGCAGGCTCCATTTGGCGGCATCATCGTGATGAACCGCACCTTAGACGCCGACTTGGCCAAGATCATTTCCTCTATTTTCTGCGAAGTGATCATCGCGCCGGACTTCACCGCCGAAGCCCGCGAAATCTTTGCCAAGAAGAAGAACCTCCGCCTGATGATCGCCCGCGATTGGCTGCGCGCTGAGTCCCTGCAGGAAGTCAAGTCCGTCATTGGCGGCGTGCTCGTGCAGGACCGCGACAGCAAGAAGATCGACCCGCGCGAATTCAAGGTAGTGACCAAGCGTCAGCCCACCGAAGAAGAATGGGCCGCGCTGCTCTTCGGCTGGCGCGTGGTGAAGCACGTTAAGTCCAACGCGATTGTTTACGCCAAGCCCGAGCGCACGATCGGTGTCGGCGCTGGCCAGATGTCCCGCGTGGACTCCAGCAAGATTGCCGTTTGGAAGGCTGGCGAAGCTGGTCTGGCGATCGAAGGCAGCGTGATCTGCTCGGACGCGTTCTTCCCTTTCCCCGATGGCTTGATCGCCGCCGCCGACGCTGGCGCCACCGCCGCGATTCAGCCGGGTGGTTCGGTCAAGGACGCCGATGTTATTGCCGCCGCAGACGAACGCGGCATGGCCATGGTCTTCACCGGCACCCGCCACTTCAAGCACTAACCAGGGCGCAGCCCTGGACCCTCGATGCTGCGCATCGTGATTTCGCCATTGGGCGAAATTGGCGGTGAGGCAGGGGGGGCTGAGGGGCAATGTTTTGCAAAGCCTCCGACTGAGAGACAGTCGGGGGCTTTTTGCGTCGGCGAATATGATTTTATGGGTAGGCAATCGGTCGACTCTCGAAGACCAATTCCTCGCCATCGTGAATCTGTAGTTTAAAGTAGAACCCTTTAACGCTGAATCGAAACCCGAGTGGCCTGTCTTGCCAATTGACGAAGGCCGTTTTGCCATCCTCAATATTACCATATGGCGTCACCAGCGCCGTCCCATCCCGCTCAATAATCATCGCCCGGAAAAATGCGGCGATGTAATCCAGGGTCGCCTGCTCTCGGGAACCGAAGATTTTGCGTGGTCCTCCCGGCACAACGATTGGCACGTATATTTCTGCGGTGAACTCTTGGCGTTTACCGGTCGCATCGGTGACGGCATACGTGTAAACAACTGGATCTATTTGCCCGGCTATTGGTGATTGCCAGTCCAGATATCCAGTTTTTGAGAGACCCATCTCTACCGGACCTTCAAGCAATTCGTAACTGAGAGGCGGCTCTGTGCCGAGTATGTCGAGTTGGTGGCGTAAGCGCCCTCCGGGACGAATGCAAATTACTTGATCGGAGGACTTAATCTTCCACTCAGCAGCGCTGATATTTTCCGGTTCCGCTTCCTCTGAGGGAGTGCCGGGCGTGACTGAGATCAATATTTGTGATTCAGCAACTGAACGGTAGTCAAACGCCTTTGTGGGGCTATAGAAAATTTTGAATGCCTGATTTACGACGGGCTCGATTATCCAGTAGTCATACTGATTCTTGATGCTGGAAGACTGTTGGGGATAAATCGCTGTGGATAACTCGATTTTCTGTGGTAGTGTTAGCTCCTGCTCGAAGGTCTCACCATCAGCAAATTCGATTACCGGGCTTTCGCCAAAGCGAACCTCTTTCAGTTCGGAATACCAGCGATCCTCAAAGCCAGGCAGTTTGAAATCTTGCACGGTAACCTGCTTGGCGTGCGTTTTCGTTGAGCTTTCTCCGGACTGCGCTAGTTGGGTGGGAATCTTCAAATTTGCGCCCTCGGCGACGAGCGCGAATTCGCCTTCGTAAACACCATGACCTATGCTGCGAAGGGTGCTTTTTGTCATGGAGCGTGAGCCAGTGCTTGATCGTATTTCGCACCAGATTTCGTCCTCAAAGTTGTCTTTCCCGTATTGCCAGTAAAGCGCCCGAGTGGGGATTGGCTCACGGGGAGAGGTTAGCGTGGCCGCACGATAAGGTATGGCAAAAAGGATTGGCGCTTCGAGTATATTGAGGACGCGGAAGGTGGGAATGGCATAAGTGACCGTCGAATCGGGACGATGGGCTACGATCACCGCAACGACGTTGCCAGCATCATCGAATACTGGGCCCCCAGAGTTACCTGGGTTGACGATGACGCTAAACTCAACGAGTTCAGTGCGGTTTTTCTTTTGATGTAGTTTGGCGAGCGTTCCCGTGGTCACTGTCGGTTTAGGCGCCAGACCTGCAGTGGTCGCTTTATCATAGCCGTAAGGAAAGCCAATGACCGTTGCGGCCTGGTCCACCTTGAGGTCGCTGTCACTGCCAATGGAAAGCTTGGGGTATGTGCGTTGGCCAAAGTCAGCAGGAATTAGAACCGCCAAATCATATTTGGGGTTGGTTCTGACGATGAACGCGGGGACGCGAAATTCATCGTCTTCGCCGGCATTGAGAATTAGATCGACCGTTTTAGCACCGTCGATCACGTGGTGGTTTGTAATAAACACGCCGGTTTCGTCGATACAAAATGCGCTGCCAGATCCGCTGCTGAATATGCCGTTGATCACCACCATTGCGGTGGCGGGGAGTGTGCGTTCGAGTAACTCATTGCTCTGCTCTTCGGCCGAAAGCTGCAGGCCGGAGCACAGGTGTAGGCAGAGCATGATAAGCAGAGGCTTGATGCCTTGGTAGCGGAAATTGCGCATGTTGGAACTTATTGCTTTAAGGTTTCAAGATAGGCGGTGAAAGCCTCGATGTCTTGTAGATAGATGGTTTGCCCTTCTTCGATATTCAACGGAATGCGCACCTTGTCTTCATCCCGCAGTTCGTACTCTCCAGGATCGAGAGCGATTATGATTTTTCTCGCTCCATGATTGCTGTCTTCGAATTCATAAGTCCGTTCGCAGGGAGGCATTTTGCCATCAATGTTTCGGTAGAGCTTCAAATGGTGGTAAGTAAAGCCACGCTTTTTCTTAGGAACGCTTAGCTTAATTTCTCCCCAACTGCCATTGGCGCTGTAAGGTGGGCTTGGGGGAAGGTCCCATTCGATGAAGGCAGGCTCTATGTCAATAGGGAGCACTGCTCCTTCACTCAACGTAATCGAACTGCGTTCTCCGATTTCGCGACCTAGGAATGTCAGCCAAGTAGAATACTTGCCGGCAGGAACCAATACTTCAGTGGATTTCGCTTCGATATCGACGATCTTTCTGGTTGGGGCGGAAGGTTGGTCTCGATCAAATTTCATTTCCAATGGGCGCAGGTTGAATTTGAATGCTTTTTGAAAGGAACCATCTGGTAGGTTCGGGATGGAGACGCTCACTTGTGCAAACGGCAGTTGATAGCTTTGGTGCTGTGCAGGCTCGATATCCAGTATGTCTAGCAGGGCATAATTGTTGCTGGTGATTTTCCAAACGACTGCCTGCAGACCAGGGGAGAGTTCCAGTGTGACAGGAGCCTCCTGTGGCTCTAGATAGATTTGATTGCCGCTTTTCTGACTCGATGCCTCAGACTCTTTTTTAATGAGTCGCAAGTTGATCTCGTCAGGAAAAAGGCCCAGTTCATTCGTGAAGTCGATATCCAGAACGCCCCTTTTCGGCATAAAATCAATCATGGTAAAGAGGCGATCCAAGACAACCTCTTCGCCCATGGCCAATTCAATATCGAAGGATTCCTCAACGCGGGCTTCATTCAAATTATAGATTTCGACTCGATACTTGCCTGGACGAATGACCCAACGCATCCATTTCCCATCACGATTTTCATCCATCGTTGTGAGCAGCCAATCTGGCTTCTTGAAGTATCCATTGGTATATCGATCCGGTTCGTCGAGATTGTAGAAACGGAATTCCATTTTGTAAACTCCCTGCCCAGGATCGATGTCTATACTGCCATGGCTGATGGAAACATCATGGCCCGACTCTGCGCTCCATGTGAAAAAGCCGCAGTCGATATTAAAGTCAGTGGTTTTACCTGCGGAGATTATGCACTCTTGTTTGCCCAGTGTATTACCAAGGTTCCCCAAACTAATGCTAAGTTCGTATTGGCCGACTGGCATTGCCAGGTGACCATTAGGCGGGATGTACACTTCAATCGATGATTGAAGAAAGTGCTTCTGCAAAGCTTTCGGCATCGTTTTGCGGTCTATATTTATTATTAGAATATGATCATTACCCGGGAGTTCTGTAGCCACAGGTGTATTCAGTTGGCCAAGCGGCAGCTCAACTTCGATGCTTTCTTCGCCATCAACTACAATCTGTTGGAGGTAAATACTTGGCCGATTTACCCCAAAATTATAGCATAGAAAGTAAACTCCGCTGGGAAGATTCAGGGGCATCGGTTCGTTGCGGATCGGTATGCTGAGGAGGTGAGATGCATTCCTGCCTTCATTCGTGGCAGCCCAAATCCCCAAGTGCCCCAGGCCTTCAGTGGCGCCGAATGGCTTGATTAATACTCGGTGTGCATCAGGTTGGAGAACCAGCTCGGTATCTTCTTCGACTTCGAAAGTCTCGGCGCCAGTGATCTGCTTGAGGGGGTTGTCATCATCGAACAATACGATGTTAGCCTCATCTTGAGACGTGACGCCTTTCACGGTTAATCGCCCCTCATACTCACCCGGCCACAGCGAGTAGGTGATGGTGCTCTGGTCGTCAAAAAGCTTTATGGGTAGATGTATGCCTATTTTGCGTTTCGAATTCGTGACAGCCCCTGGCTCATTGGTTTCACCGATAACGGCGAATTCGGTGAACAGACTCGGGGCAGTATTGGATAAGTCGAAAGTGACCGTTGGTTTACGGAGCTCAAAGGGAGGCGGGTTCTCGACCAAGTGGCTCGCGCTTGTTTGAGCGAGTTCTTTCAGGATAACTTCATGCTGTTCCGTGATCTTTTTTTGAAATGCTTTAAGCTCTCTGGGATAGAGGTTCTTGCGCAAGTAGTAGCCGATAATCTCCGTATACTTGTCCACGGCCTGACTCAGCGGATGTTCGCTGGGGTATTTTTCCTGAAGCTCCGTCAATTGCGTAAAAGCTGCTTGAAGGTCCTCGTTGGTGAGTTCTCCCTGTAAATATTGATAGCGGTCCAAGTCGCTTTCGAATTGCTGCATCACGGGGTAAAGCTGCTGGTAGTAGTCCGCAACGGGAAATTCGGCTACATCTAATTCGGAGTCATTTGGCTTGGTGTGGCCAGTTATCGCCAGTATTGGAAGAAAAGTTAGGAGGAAAATCGCTCTGGTATATCGCATGTTTGTGTAGTTGCGGAATGTGGCGGGTATCAGCAAGTGATTCCCGTTAATTCATGCTGTATATCCAATAACATGGGTCAATGTTTACATGATCGGGCGGTACCTGGATTCAGCATGCAAGGAGGCTTTGCTGATCGGTTTCGGATGTGCAAATATGCTGAGCAGATGGAGCAACTAAGGCCTTGTCACCAGTGCGTGGGAGGCTATGTTGCACCTTTTACAGACACTTATCATGGAAAAAACCTTCATCATTCTCAAACCTGACTGCATGGAAAAAAAGCTGTGGGGCAAAGTGCTCGATCGCTTTGCTGAAGCCGGCTTTGAAATCGTTGCCTGCAAGATGGCTCAGCTCGGGTCCGAAATCCTGCGCACGCATTACGCGCACGTTGCAGATAAGCCGTTCTTCCCGGAAATCGAAGCGTTCATGAGCTCACGCCCTGTTATCCTCTTGGTGCTCAAGGGTGAAGGAGTAATTGGCAAGGTGCGCGATCTGCTCGGCCCGACGGATTCTACCAAGGCTCCGGCTGGCACCATTCGTGGCGACATGGGCACGGATATGATGGTGAATGTCTGCCATGCCTCTGACGGCCCGGATACTGCGGCGGCGGAAATCGCCCGTTTCTTCAAGCCAGAAGAGCTGCTGGGCTAATCAGCCTGCCATCGATTCTACTGATAAATACTTGCATTTCGAGGTCTGCAGACCTAGCTTCACGGCTTATGAAGCTTCGTCTCGCAGGCCTTTTGGCAATCATTGCAGTCCTCACTGGATGTTCAGCTACGGTGCCGATTCGGCCCTATATGTTCATTCAGAAGGAAGAGGCGCCGAATGCCCCCCATGCAGAAGCGCCCACCAACGTTGAAGATCGCGTCAGTTAAGCGCGGTCTTTAATTTTTGTAGAGCGGATAAAAATGCGTCTGCTGCTCGCTATCCCGAAATAGCAAGAATTCGCCATCCGGATCAGCGCCCACGAAAACCAAGCCGTGATGCTCATCCACCAAGTCGCCGACACGATACAGTGTGCCATTTAGGCTGGCTCGCGTTTGGTCGCCAGCTAGGCGAACAGTGCTGACTTGCAATGAGTTGACAAAATCTTGTGCCGTTTCCTGCGCGGCAAGGTGCGCTTCCGCCAAATTGGCTGAAACCATCTGACGTTCCTGCAGGGATGGCTTGTAGTCCTGGCTCATCACCCAGTAGGCGGCGCCTGACACGGTAATGATTGATCCCACTGCGATGCAAATGCCCAACAGTATCGGGTTGCTGCGTGATTGTGGTTTGGGGGCTGGCGCTGGTGGGGATACTCTTGGCGTATGCTGAGATTTGGTGCGGGGGGGAGGCGTTGGGACTCGTCCGGCAAAAGGACGGTCGAAGTCTGGTGTGCGGGGCACAACCACAACACGCCCATCATCTGTATGGGTGTTATGACTCACGCGTGACCAGTTTATCTTAGGCATAAAGAAAGAAGTAAGCTACATTGATGTATGTAGAAAAACTAAGGTCTTTTACGGACCATTCGACCTTAATGCAACATTAATCTCGGGAGCGTGAACCCACGACTCCCGACTGTAACCTAAGGTAGGGATTTAACCCTTTAACTGTTCAACGGCAGACTTATTCTCCGACTTTAGAGAAAAATTCTTCGAGCACTTCAAATCGCTTACGTGCGAGTCGTTCCTTTTTCACTTCCTCTGCATTGCGCTGACGCTCCTTATCCATCATGGCCCGGCGCATCTTTTGCAGGGCAATGTTTTGGAGCTGGCGAACGCGTTCGCGGGTCACGTCAAATTTCTCGCCGACTTCTTCGAGCGTCATCGGATGATCACCCTTGAGCCCAAAGCGTAAGCGTATAATCTCAGCTTCGCGCTCATCGAGGGCGTCAATCATGGCGTTAACGTCCGTCATGAGCGATTTACCGCTCAAAGTCTGGTAGGGCGTCATCGCGTTGTCATCGCCCACCAATTCACCAAGTTGGGTGCCGTCGTCTTCGCCAACGGGGGCGTCGAGGCTGCTCGGGCGGACGCTGACGCTCTTCAGGTGCGCGACCTTGCTGGCCGGCATTTCCAGCACGATGCCGATTTCTTCATCGGTCGGTTCACGGTCGAGCTCTTCCTGAAGTTGCATCGCAGTCTTGCGAATCTTGGCGATTTTGTCGACTAAGTGGACGGGCAGGCGGATCGTTTTGGACTGGTTGGCCAAGGCCCGCTTGATGGACTGCTTAATCCACCATGCGGCGTAGGTTGACAGTTTGCCGCCCTTATCCGGGTCAAATCGTTCGACTGCCTTCACCAGGCCGATGTTGCCCTCGCTGATCAGGTCGAGGAGGGGGAGGCCGAAGTTGGCGTAGTCGTAGGCGATTTTCACCACCAGACGCAAGTTGGCCTGAATCATTTGTTGGCGCGCCTCGTGGTCGCCCTTCATGATGCGGCGAGCTAGCGCTACTTCCTCGTCTGGCTTGAGGAGGGGGGTCTTGCCAATCTCCTGCAAATACAATTGCAGCGGGGACTTTTCCGAATTGGGAAGTTCTTCAAAAGTTTCGGGTTCCGCTACTCTGGCCCGAGGGCGACCGAGATTAAAAGCGGGTTGCTCCTCGTCCCGTGGGACTGCGATTGTGGTGGGCGCGCTGGCTGAAATCTTGGCTATCATGATGTGTGTGGTAGTGGATTCAAACGAACGTTAGAATGTCGATTGTATGATATACGTCGAACAAATGCAAATGACCTGACAACTTTATCGGCACTTTTTTTATTCTGTTTATTAGAGACAGCGGATTTGGGTGCTTATGTTCCATTGATCTGCCTCGGATTCACCCTACATTCGCAGCAATTGTGCCACGAGTGTAATCCCCAACGAAAACCCCTCTACAATGCGGGCTGGAGCAGGAAGCGCCCTCGAGACGTTACTCAGGATTCGAGCAAGATGCAATGCCACGCGCAACTGGATCATGCAGGCTGCAATATGGCGCCCGTCATGCATGTTGGCAAATTCAGGCGCAGGCAGAAAACAGATGAAAAATGCTTTAGAGCAATTTAAACTGAAATTGCGCTAGCTGCCGAGCAGACGAGAAAGCGCGACGGCCTTGAGCATGCCTTTGGCCTTGTTGACCGTTTCCTCATACTCGCTGGCGGGGACGGAATCCGCGACCAGCCCGGCGCCGGACTGGATGTAGATCTTGCCGTCCTTGAGCAGCGCGGTGCGGATCGCAATGCAGCTGTCCAGATTGCCATCGTAGCTGAAGTAACCCAGTGCGCCGCCGTAAACGCCGCGTTGCTGGCCTTCGAGTTCGGAAATGATCTGCATCGCGCGAATCTTCGGCGCGCCGGACAAGGTGCCCGCCGGGAAGGTGGCGCGCATCAGGTCGAACGGCGTTTTGCCATCGGCGAGATTGCCCTCCACCTGAGACACAATGTGCATCACGTGGCTGTAGCGTTCGATGATCGCGTAATCCTCGACGTGGACCGAGCCCACCTCACAGACGCGGCCAATGTCATTGCGCGCCAAGTCGACGAGCATCAGGTGCTCAGCGCGTTCCTTGGCGTCGGCGAGTAGATCGGCTTCCAGCGCGGCGTCCTCGGCCTCGTCTTTACCGCGGGGGCGGGTGCCAGCGATGGGGCGAATCTCCACCTTGCCGCCTGTGCTGCGCACATGGACCTCCGGGGAGGCCCCAACGACGGCGTAGTCGCCCGTTTCCAGACAGAACATGTAGGGCGAGGGATTGACGAACCGCAGGGCGCGGTAGAGGTCGAGCGGCGATTGCTCATATTCGGCCTCAAAGCGCTGCGAACCAACGACTTGGATCACGTCGCCGGAGCGGATGTATTCCTTGGTCGACTCGACGACGTGCTCAAATTCCTCGCGGGTAAAGTTACCAGCCGGCACCTTGATGTCGGCGGGGTCAACCTGCGCGAGTGGCATCGGTGCGAGCTGGCTGCCCTTGGAAAGGATGTCGATCACGCGCTCGATCTCGGCGCATGCGGCGGCATAGACCTCCTTGGCGTCACGGCCGTCTTCCAGGCGCGCATTGCTGACGATGCGGATGATCTGCTTGGCGTGGTCGAAGGCGACAACGGTGTCCATCAGCCCGAACCACATCAGCGGCATGCCGAGGACGTCTTCCTTGGCTTGGGGGACGGTCGGCTCGATGCGGTGGATGTATTCGTGGCCAAGGAAACCCACGGCGCCGCCGATGAAGGGCGGCAGGTCGGGGTGGGTCGGCGTCTCCCAAGGCTTGAGCTCGGTCTCGATCAGCGTCAGCGGGTCGCTGGGCGTGGCGACTTCGCGGCTCGAGCCGTCGCGCTCGGTGATGACAGTTTTCTCCGGCCAGCTCGTGATGACCCGGCGCGGGCTGCAGCCAACAAAGCTGTAGCGCGAGATGTGTTCGCCGCCCACGATCGACTCGAAGAGGAATGCGGGCGCGTGGGCCCGCAGCTTCGAGTAAACCGAAACCGGCGTTTCGAAATCCGCCGTCAGGTCGGCGTGCACGGGCACCACCGCGCCCGTCTGGGCCGACGTCAGGAAATCGTTCTCGTTGGGGAATACAGTCATCGCGAAAGAGTTAACGCTGCAAACCCGCGCGCGTTGGTCAATTGCTGAATGATGGCGAAGATTAACCACTTCGCAAAATGTGCTCGAAGTCTATTTTGAGTCAGTGTTGATCTTTTTTGAACGCTATGCTGGTGGCTAGTGTTCCGTTAGCTTAGTTTATTGCAAAATTGATTAATTTTGTGGAAGATGTCATCAGCTGAAGCGGTCCATTG
>JAVDPC010000049.1 GCA_031296915.1 Cerasicoccus frondis
AGTGGCATGCCAAGTCATGCTTAAAACTGTTACCTATGTCACCGCACGTTTGTAACCCATCTTGACGGTCTATACAGAGACGATCCGCGCCACCTTGCTTGATCGGATGATGCATTTGTTTGGTAAACGCGCGTTGCCGCCAACAAACTTTCCGGCCATCTGGCCCTAAGTTTCCTTGCTTCCCGGGAAAACGCGGGCTACTCCTAGGCATCACCGATTTGACCTATGGCCTTGGAAGAAAACGTCCCACTACCAAAGATTAACAAAATTCCGTTCATCGTGTTCGATGTGGTGCTCCTGCTGTTTGCGGCAGTGATCGTGTTTCGAAGCGAATGGCCGCTGAGCCCGTTGATGTTCATGGGCTCGCTGTTTTTGGTCGCGATGGGCGGCGTCGTGGCGTGTTTGCCGTTTTACATCGAGTTCCGCACGCTGGCCAAGCTGAAGGAATACGACCTGAGCCAAGCCAACGACGAGAACGCGCGCCGGATCGAGCAGGCGCTTTACGGCATCCAGGAAATCGGGGAATCGGTCATTCAGTCGACGGATCGCAATGCGGAGATCGCCGGAGCGTTTGAGACTTTGCTGGAGCGTATGGAGTCGCGGATCAAGGAGATCAAGGCGGCGCCAGCGTCGGTCGGTGGTGTGGACCCCGAGCAGCTCAAGGAGGCGCTGAGCGAGCAATTTGAGTCCGTGCGCGACGAGTTTGCGCAGGCGATCATGGAGCAGGTCGCGGTGAATTCCGACCAACAGTTTAACAAGCTCAACTCCGCACTGTCCAAGCTCCAGGGCTTGCCGATGCAGGTCTCGCTGTTGGGCGACTTGGCCAACCGTTACCAGAGCCTGGTGGCGACGATTCAGGATACGGCGGCGCAGTTGGTGGAGTCTACGCCGGTTAGCCAGCCAAAGGCAGAGTCGCCGATCCCGGAAGACTCGCTGGACGGCGTGATCGAAGAGTCCGTTGAAGAGAATGTAGCCCCCGAGGCGCCCAACTACGGGATGATCGAGCTTCGCGGCGCACCCGAGGTGGACTCTGAGAAGTTCGACCAAATGGACGCGCGTTTCGAGGCGGAAATCGCCAAGGAAAAGGCCGAACGGGAAGCCGCCGCGCTCGCTGCAGCGGAAGAGCTAGCCGACACCGAGGCGGTTGAGGAACTTGAAGAGGAAGCGCCGGAAGCGGTCGAAGATGAGCCCGAAGACATGGAGTCCGTGGCTGCAGTGGAAGTTGAGGAGGCTGAAGCTGAGGAAACCGAAGAGCTGGACGAAGCGGAGTCCGCCGAGGATTTTGGCGAGTTGGACGCCCGCTACGAAGACGAGCTCGACGATGACGACGAATACGAGGAAGCGGATGAAGCCCACGACGACGCGGAACCGGAATTCCTGACCGAGGCAGATCTGGCTGATGAAGACGAGGAGGCTGAGCCGGAAGAAGACGAAGCGCTCATCGCTGAAGCTTCAGAAGCGGAAGAAGAAGCACCCGAAGCGGAAGCCGCGTTTGAGCCGGAGGAACTTTACGAAGAGTCAGAAGAAGCCATGCCGGAAATGAGCGCCGAGGCGCTGGCCGAGCTGGAAGAGGAAGAATTTGATATCGCCTTGAGCGACGACGATGAGATCGTCGCCGAGGAGGAGGCGCCGGAAGCGCCCGAGGAAGCAGCAGTTGCTGAAAGCGAAGCGGCGGAAGTTGTGGACGAAGAAGCTTCGGGCATGGGCTTTGACGATTGGGACGAGTTTGGCGAGATCGCTTCGGCGGAAGACGAAGAAGCCGCGCCAGCTGACCCTGAGCAGGGAGAGTTGATCGGCGATTTGCCGGACAGCCCAAAGTCCAAGCCCAAGAAGCAACGCGGTGCGACGACGCTGATTGCGCAGGTGCTGATCGGCATTGGCAACAAGCCATATGTGCGCGGCACCGGCCCAGGCTTGTCCGAAGATGAGGGCGTGCCCATGGAGTTTTTGGAAATCGGCAAGTGGCAATGGACGGCGCCCAGCAGCGACGAACCCGTCACGGTCCGTATTTACAAGAACGATGAGGACCCGGCCGAAGGCGATCCCGTGGAGATCCCCGCTGGCCAGCGACGCTCGGTTGCCCCCAAGTTCCCTAGCTGATTGCGAGCAGTGAAAAACGTTCAATTGGCATTTCGCGGTCGGCGCCGCACCAGACTTATCATTGCCTTTCTGGGGGCGTGGGCATTGCTGGCTGCGGGTTGCTCCAGCACAACCACACACTACGATGGCGCTGCCACAGTCAGCACAACGACTGGGCTGCCAGTGAATGACGGCCTGTTTCACATGCGCCCCTGCACGGTGGTGAAATGAGCTTAAAGTGAGCAAATTATAATAATTAAAGGTGCTGCGAGTGCGCCTTGTTTAGCTTGATCCAAGCGAACTGAGGCTGCTTCCACTTTAATTTTTAATTTTTTCCTTTAATCTTCCGCCCATGCGTCAAGCATAGGGCGATGAATCCACTGAAGTGGAAACTACACTGGCAAATACTGGCTGCCCTGATCCTGTCTGTCGTCGCGACAGCATTGGTCAAGGCGACGGGCGGAGCAGAATCCGCATTGGGGTCCAACCTGTTGGGCGCTTGCTCGTTTCTGGGCAAGCTGTTCATGAACGCGCTGAAGATGATCATCGTGCCCTTGGTGGCCAGTTCGATCATCTCGGCGATGGCGGGTCTGACGGGCGGCAAGGATTTTCGCCGCCTCGGCTTTAAGACGCTCGCGTATTACGTGTGCAGCGGCGCCGTCGCGGTGACGATTGGCCTCGTGCTGGTGAACATGATTTCGCCCGGCACGGTCGAGCCCGAGGTCGCCGCACGGATGGAGGCCAATGCTCAGGCCGCCAATGCGGGTGAGATCATCGAAGCCAAAGTCGCGGGCAAAAGCGCCCAGGATATTTGGGATGTGTTCCTGCGGATGTTCCCCGCGAACATCATCGAAAACGCCAGTGATAACGGGCAACTGCTCGGGCTGATCACCTTCAGCGTGCTGTTCGGCTTTTTCATCAGCCGCCTGGATGACAACTGGCGGGCGACGCAGCAGAATTTCTGGGAAGGCGCGAGCAAGGTGATGATCGCCATCACGGACCTCATTTTGAAATTTGCGCCGATTGGCGTGTTTGCGCTGGTGACGCCGCGCCTCGTCGAGCTGGGCATGGACTTGGTCGAGCCGCTGGCGCAGTTTACGGCAACGGTGCTGCTGGCTCTGGGTTTACACATTGCGGCGCTTTGCGGGGTGCTGGCGTTTTTCAAGGTCAACCCGTGGACGCACCTGAAGGCGATGTCCGATCCGCTGCTCACCGCGTTTTCCACGGCCAGCTCGGCGGGCACCCTGCCGCTGACGATGGAAACCGTGGAAAAAGACGCCAAGGTGTCGCCGCGCACGACGAGCTTCACCCTGCCGCTTGGCGCAACCGTCAACATGGACGGCACGGCGCTTTACGAGTGCGTCGTGGTGATCTTCGTGACGCAGGTCATGGCCGTGATTGACCCGAATTTCGACCCGCTGACACTGAGCCAGCAGATCATGGTGGTGATCCTCGCGCTGACGACGTCGATTGGCGTGGCGGGCGTTCCCTCGGCGAGCATTGTGGCGATCTTCCTGATTATGGGCGTGCTCGGGGTGCCTACAGAATACATCGGGCTGATCTGGGTGGTTGACCGCGCTCTGGACATGTGTCGCACCGCGGTGAATGTCTTCAGTGACACCTGCGCCGCCGTGATCATCGCCAAGACTGAAGGCGAGCCGGTTTACGAGGAATAGCGGCCCACGGCGTAGTCGCGCCAGTTTTGTTACGGTCATGCTTGTCTAATGCGCGTCATGGGAATATAGGAAGGACTTTCGCCTCCTACCGACTACTATTGCGCATGAAAGATTTAACTCTGGCCCTATCCGCTTTGCTGGGCGCCGCGAGCCTACTGAGCGCGCGTCCGCACACCGGCTTGCTGGATGTTTACCAGCTCTCGAACACCAACGCGCCGCAAGGCCTCAGCGTGCAACTTTCGGGGGCGACTTCGCCCGGGGTGGAGTTGTTGCACGACCAGATGAACACGGCCGACTATTGGCTGCGCCTTCCGGGCACGGGCGCCGATGGCGTGATGATCGCCTGCGTGGCTGAAGACGGTCGCAACAACGCCGCCTACGGTGGCCCTTCGGACACGCAATACCTGGCGGCCGACGCCGGGCCCAGCGGTTCGAGTTTCTATATTTCCGCCGTTGAGATGGACGGCGGAGAACGCAATATCGATGTCGCCTTTGGCTATTTCCCGATCACCGGCGACTCGCCTTGGCTGGCGGGCTTTTTCAGCGCCAATGGCGAGGGGCAGCCATTGTTTAAATACGCGGCGACGGCGGGCATCGAGCTGGGCTCGGAGTTTGTCGACCACGGTGATGGCACGATGACGCTCGACCTGCGCGGGCTCGGCGCGTCGTCGCAGGATGGCGTGCTGCTGGTCAACGGCTTCGCCAACCGCAGCCAGTTTGGGCAGTTTCAGCCGCACGACGACGGCACCTTTACGCTCTTTAGCCATGACCACGGGACGAATGTCGACACCTACGTGCGCGACGGCGTGTCCTTCGTTTATGTGCCGGTGGACCGCGTGGGCGAGGAGGGCTTGGTGGCCGTCGGGCGGGTTCGCGCGGACGCCACGAAAATACTCACCGGCGGCAATTATAACGTGACGAAGCTCAGCTCGCCCGCAGGCACGTATCAATTGAACATCCCGGGCTATGGTCCGGAGGACGGCACGCTGCTGATCAGTGCGCCGGGCGGCCAGTCGCATAACGTGGACAACATCGTCGCCTACACGCCGTCGACGAATTCGTGGCTCATCACCACGCGTGATTTGCCGAACCTGGGCCTGCAAAATATGGCCGCGGACAACGTCGCGTTCGACTTCGCTTTTTTCACCGGCACGGACGAAACCGACATCGCCGGCAAGCGCATTTACGTGGATCAAAACGCCACTGGCGGCAATTCCGGTGCGAGCTGGGACGACGCCTATACCTCGCTTGACGCCGCGCTGACGGCGGCCTTGGAGGGCGACGAAATCTGGGTTGCCCAAGGGACTTATAGGCCGGGCAATGGCTATGGGCGCAACGCCACGTTTTACATCGATGTGCCGGTTTCGCTCTACGGCGGTTTTGAGCCAGGGATGACGCATGTCCGCGAGCGCCGTGTGGGCGACGAGGCCAACCGCACCGTTCTCAACGGCGAGATCGGCAGCGGTGCACCCAGCGACAATGTCCACCGCGTCATCTCCGCTCACGAGCTGGGGGGCGCCCTCACGTTGGACGGCTTTGTCATCGGTGGCGGCTACCTGAAGCAGGCTGGCGAGTCGGGCTTTCTCGCCTTGGAAGGCGGGGGCGCCGGGTTGGGCGTCGACGGCAGCAGCTCCGTGACGGTGGTCAATTGCACCTTTGAGAACAACACTGCGGTTGGCCTGACCGACTCCAGTGACAATCCCACGCAGGCGACTTTTCTCGATGCCTATAATGCGGAAGGCGGCGCCATTTATTGCGGATTCGATGCCTCGCTATCGTTGGAAAATTGCCGCTTCATCGGCAACACCGCACAGGGCGGAGCTGGGGTGAGCGGACGCAGCAGTTTCCCGTATCGCGACGGCAGTCATGGTGGCAATGGCCTGGGGGGCGCGGTTTATGCAGAAGTCCAGCAGCTCGACCGTTGCTTCTTCGAGGAGAATCGCGCGATTGGCGGTGCCGGTGGTAATGGCTGGAGCGGCAGCAACGGCACGAACAATAATCCCAATGGATTCAATGGCACCGACGGCGGCAATGGCGGTGTCGGGCGCGGCGGTGCGGTCTATCACTTTGGCCAGGCCGACATCGATGAGAGTATTTTCAATGGCAACTTCGCGATCGCTGGCGCTGGGGGCGCCGGTGGTAGGGGCGGCAACGGCGACTGGGGAGCCGATGGCCCCGATGGCGATGACGACGGCAATGCAGGCGGCGATCCTGGCGGCCACGGCGGAGACGGTGGCCATGGTGGAGACGGCGGTAATGGTGGCGATGGTGGCCAGGCTCAGGGCGGCGCGATTTATATTAGCGTGAACACCGCAGTGTTTGATTTCTTCGACAGCGCCTTTGTTGGCAATGTCGCGGTGGCCTCCGCTGGGGGCGACGCGGGCGATGGGGGTAACCCCGGCAAAGGTGGCGATGGCGGTGACGGCGACGACATCGGCTTTGGCAACGCTGGTAACGGCGGCAATGGCGGCGAC
The DNA here is from genome assembly GCA_031296915.1 of Cerasicoccus frondis. Lineage (GTDB taxonomy): Bacteria > Verrucomicrobiota > Verrucomicrobiia > Opitutales > Cerasicoccaceae > Cerasicoccus > Cerasicoccus frondis. The sequence goes on from JAVDPC010000049.1 coordinate 6,230, forward strand.
AACGGTGACGGCGGCGATGGCGGTGATGGTGGTCGCGCGGGTTATGGCTACGGTGGCGCGATTTACGCCGCCTCGAACTCGACCCAGCTCAGCATTCACAACTGTGCATTCGTGATGAATGAGGTCGACTACCTCGGGCCGGGCGAAGGCGGTAGCGGCAAAAATTACACCACCGTCGGCTTTGGTATCGCTGGTCGGCCCGGTGAGGCGACGATTATCGGCGACGACGGCTCCCCTGGCACTAATGGCGACTTGGGAATCCCGGGCGTGAATGGCGATAATGGTCCGTCGGGCGCCTTTGACGCGGCGGTCATTTACGCGGCCAACTATAGCTCAAACGCCATCCTGGCAGTCTATAATACGTTTTTCTTCGACAATCTCCTGCGCTCGCCCGGGGGGAATAGTCCGGTGGAGACGCATGTCTTGTTTAACAACCTGGCCGTGCTGCCAAACGCTGCGTTGGGGAATTACGCGGACGAATTGGCCGACAGTGATTTGAGCGATGGCTTCACCGAGCTGAGCTCGCTGAGCTTCATGATAGATGCGCCCGAGCGCGGCGACGACGGCTCTTGGCACAGGGGCGTGGCCGATAATGAATACGGCGACCTGCGTCACCGGGGCACTTCCTTTTTACTCGATATGGGAGATAACAGTGTTGCCAGCCAAGGCATCTTCGACACCGATCTGGCGGGCGCTCCCCGCTTTCAGGATGGCGCAATTGCGGTCGGGCCTTACGAATCTTACATGGCGAGCCTGAGTGGCGTTTACCCGTTTGAAGAAGACTCGAACGGCAACCAGGTCAGCAATCTCATGGAATACATGAGCGGCTACTTCGTGTTTGTGGACAATGGCTTGGCGCCCATTGGCGAGCTGACCAAGGAGGGCTCGCTGTTCTATTTCAACTTCCAGCATCGCATTAACGCATACGACGCTGAGAGCTGGCTGGAGGTTTCTTACGACCTCGACGAGTGGTTCGAACTCAGCGAGGAGGATTACACCAAGTTCAGCTCCTCCACGACCAACGGGGTCGAAACCGCGACGATCCGATTTAACCCCGGTACGGAGCATGTGTTCATCCGCCGTATCGCCCGCTCGGTGGAGTAGGGCAGATGGCGGTGGTTTCGCGTTGACCTGCCGGGCATTGGCTGGCTGACTTTCTCGTAGCTCATCTGGGAGCTTCCGGTCCGCGGAAAGGGAAAGTCCCGCCAGTGAACAACACATGCACTGGGATCATTACGATCCTCCAGCCCGCAGGCGGACAACGGGTAGAATCGGAGATCGTTATGAATAAGAAAATTCCCTCGCGGCCTAACCTCGAGTTCGACCGCAAGCAGGCCAAGGCCTTGCTCAAGCAAGTGCGCGCTGGTGAAAGCGCCGCCGTGCAACGCCTCGCGGAGTCGCATCCGCGCCCAACCGTGCCCGAGCCGAAGCTGGCCGATGCGCAACTGGTCATTGCCCGCGAATATGGCTTCAAAAGCTGGCCACAGTGGCGGACGTTTGTCGAAACGCGAAACCTCAGCCGGCGCGAACAGGCCGCCGAGGCCCTGCGCGCTATTTGCTCTAACGACGTGCGACGCGCCCGGGTGCTGCTCGATGCCGAGCCTAGACTCGCCCAAGAAGATTTCTACTTGGCCTGCGCCTGCGGTGAGGTGAATTTCGTGCGCCGTCAGTTAGCGGAAAAGCCGGAGCTGGTCTTCACCGAGGGCGGCGCGCTGGGGCAGCTTCCGCTGGAATACGTGTGCTTTTCGCGGCTGTTTCGCAGCGAGCCCGAGCGAGCGCCAGCATTGGCCGAGGTTGGTCAAATGCTGATCGAGGCCGGCGTTGCCAGCGGGCGTCCCTTGGCGGATTTCATGGAGCCGGTCGGTCGCGACACGCCGCTCTACGGCGCTGCGGGCATCGCCAACCACGCGGGGCTGACGCGCCTGCTGCTCGAAGCCGGGGCCGACCCCGACGAGGGCGAGCCGGAGCCCGACCCGAGCGACCCGCACAAGACGCCCTGGGGCACGGAGGCGCTTTATCACGCCAGCGAGTTTGCGGACACCGCCTGCCTGGAGCTGCTGCTCAAGGCCAAGCCGCACCCGATCCGCGTGAGCTATTGCCTGGGGCGGGCGCTGGATTTCGATAACCCGGCAGCGGTGAAACTCTACCTGGAGCACGGCGCGGACCTGAATTTCACCTACCACCTGACCTTCCTGCAGAAGGCCGTGCGCTACAACCGCTCGGCGGAAGTCGTGCGGCTGCTGCTGGAGGGCGGGGCCGATCCACACGCCGAAGACCCACGCGGGCTGACGGCGATTCGCTGGGCGGCGCGCCGCAATCGCGAAGACCTCGTGGCCCTGCTGGCCGAGCACGGCGCGACCGGCGTTACGGAGGAAGACCGCCTGCTGGGGCAGCTGTTTGCGGGCGAGGAAGTTGCATTCGCGGACGAGGTCCCCGCCGAACTACTGAGCGAGGCCACGCGGATCAACAACGTCCCAGCCATCCGCGCGCTCGTCGCGGCTGGGGCGGATATCGACGCCGTCGTCCGCGGCATCGACAATATGCCGATCCTGCACCAGGCCTGCTGGCGCGGCCACTTCGAGGCGGCGAGCGTCTTGATCGAGCTCGGCGCCGATGTCCACCAGCTCAACAGTTACGGCGGCGACGCTCTCGGCACGACAGTCTTCGGCTCCGAGCATTGCCACGACATCAACGGCGGCAACACCATGCGCCTGCCCGAGGAAAATACGCCCCGAGGCTACGCCAAAATCGTCGCGCTGCTCCTCGACCACGGCGCGCCCTTACCGTCAAAAATCGAGCACGGCAGCGAACCCATTCGCGAACTCCTCCGCCGCCACGGCGTGCCCGACCCGGAATAGTTTTCCGAAAACACCCGCCGCCGCTTGAGCACGCCTTGAGCGGCGGCTTTTTTTATGGGCCCAAGCAGCGATGAGCCGATTAAATGCCTTATTCGGCTCATCTATTAGGGCTTTCGTGAGCCGATTAGCCATGCTGCGGCGCTGCAGGCACAAAAAAAGACGCCGTGGGCGTCCTTCTTTTGAAAATGGTAGACGGTGCAGGGCTCGAACCTGCGACATCCTCGGTGTAAACGAGACGCTCTAGCCAACTGAGCTAACCGTCCATCTGGAAAACGCATGAACATGCGTGGTTTAGGGCGCCGTTCAAGGAAAAAGATGCGATAAACCGAAAAAAGTGCCAATTTTATGCTTCCGTTGGGAGAGGGGTTGCGTCATTTTCGGCAGCTTTTCCTCCCATGCGACACACGATCTCAGCACTAGTCGAAAATAAATTCGGAGTTCTTGCGCGGGTTGCTGGCATGTTCAGCGGCCGCGGGTTTAACATTGATACCCTCAATGTCGGCCCGACGCACGACCCGAAGTATTCTCGTATTACGATCACCCTGCGCGCCGAGGAACATGCGTTGGACATGGCGATCAAGCAGCTCGACCGCTTGATTAACGTCATCGACATTACGCACTTCGGCCATCGCAATGCATTTGTCGCTCGTGAGTTGGTCATGCTCAAAGTCCAGGCCAGCCGCGAGACACGCTCCGAAATCATCGAAGTGTGCGACATTTTCCGCGCCAAGGTCATCGACGTCACGCCGGAAGCGATCATCATCGAGTGCACGGGGAACGAAAACAAGATCCGCGCATTCCTGGAGCTCATCACGCCGTTTGGCATCCTGGAGCTGGCTCGCACGGGCAACGTCGCCCTGTTGCGCGGCCGCAACGACGCCCACGAGGACGAAGAGGAAGCCTAATTAATTTTCAATTCTCAATGGTCGATTATCTATTCTCAAAGGCCAGCGAGATGTGCCAAGCATCCATCAATTGAAAAACTGACAATTGATAATCGACAACTGACAACCAGAAATAAAACCCACAATGCCCGCAAAAGTATACACGGAAGCGGACGCCGATCTGAGCGTCCTCCAAGGCAAGACCCTCGCTGTTATCGGCTATGGTTCGCAGGGCCACGCCCATGCGCTGAACCTGAAGGATAGCGGCCTAAATGTGATCATCGGCCTCTACGAAGGCAGCAAGTCGAAGCCCGTCGCTGAAAAGCAAGGCTTCGAAGTCTTCTCGACCGCAGAAGCCGTCCAGAAGGCAGACGTCATCATGATCGCCCTGCCGGACATGAAGCAGGCTGACGTTTACGCAGCAGACATTGCTCCGAACCTCACCCCCGGCAAAACCATTCTCTTCACGCACGGTCTGGCGATTCACTACGACCTGATCAAGCCAGCTGAAGGCATCGACGTCATCATGGTCGCCCCGAAGGGCCCAGGCCACGTTGTGCGCACGCAGTATGTTGAAGGCAAGGGCGTTCCTACGCTGATCGCCGTCAACGAAGGCTCCTCCGAAGGCGCCAAGGACATCGCTCTCGCTTGGGCCAAGGGCATCGGCGGCGCACGCGCCGGCGTTATCCAGACCTCTTTCAAGGAAGAAGTGGAAACCGACCTCTTCGGCGAGCAAGCCGTGCTTTGCGGTGGCGCCAGCGCCCTCGTCATGGCTGGTTTCGAAACGCTGACCGAAGCCGGTTACGCTCCGGAAATGGCTTACTTCGAGTGCTTGCACGAACTGAAGCTGATCGTTGACCTCATGGTTGAGTCCGGCATCAGCGGCATGCGCTTCTCGATCTCCGAAACCGCTGAATACGGCGACTACGTTTCCGGCCCGCGCGTGATCAACGCCGAGTCCAAGGCTGCCATGAAGCAGGTCCTCAAGGAAATCCAGGACGGCACGTTCACCAAGAACTGGGTCCAGGAATACAAGGACGGCTGCCCGAACTACAAGCGCATGGCTCAGGAAGGCAAGGACCACCCGATCGAGAAGGTCGGCAAGGAACTGCGCGCCCTCATGCCCTGGGTTCCGAAGAAGGAAATCGGCGGCACCCAAGCCGAATACACCAGCAAGTAATTGCCGGAATTCAGTTAACTTTACTGCGGGAGAGTGCGAAATGCGCTCTCCCGTTTTATGTACTAGCTAAAGAAACGCCATGAATCTCTCTGAACACACCCTCGCCAGCCGTTGCGGCGCCTATGAGCGCCAAGTTTGGATTCTGTCCGGGCCGGTTGAGCCGCATCGCATGTGCATCTTCCTGGATGCCGAGCATTACACCCGCGACCTGAAGGCGCTGCCGGTGCTGGAGGAATTGCTCGCGACGGGAGTTCTGCCGCCGATGACGCTCGTTTTCGTGTCGCATGTTAGCGCGGCCGCCCGGCACGCAGACTACGCGTGCAATCTGGACTACGCGGCGTTCATCGCCGAGGATGTTTTTGATTGGGCGCGGGAGCGCTGCCCGGGCATTCAGGTGACGGGCAACATCATTGCAGGCCTGAGCTTGAGCGCCTTGCAGAGCGCCTACATCGTGCTGCGCTACACCTCAAGATTTGACTACTGCTTGGCGCAGTCGGGCGCGTTTTGGTGGAACGACAGCGCCTTCATGCGCGAAGCAAAGGAGCATTCCGCCGCCGGCCAGCGCTTCTGGCTCAGCGTCGGCAATCGCGAGACGCAGTCGGGCTTAACGCATCAACCCAGCGGCATGCGCCAGGATTTGAGTCAGTTGGACAGCGTTCGCGCTGCGGTGGATGTGCTTCGCTCAATCGGCAGCGAAGTCCATTACCACGAATACGAAGGTGGCCACGCCGCCAAGCCCTGGCGCGAAGAGCTGCCCGCAGCGTTTGCGTGGTTGCTGGGCAGCTAGTAACCGTCTGGGAATGAGCCGTTGAAATGCATTTCGGTCACGAAATCTTGGTGCTCCAGGCGAAGCCGCAGTAGCCCAGGTTGGGTCTTTAAGCGAATGATGGAGGCGCTTTCGACGTCGGAAGCGAAGTCCAGTAACTGCATGATTGGGGCTGGGGGGATAGCTCTTTCCAACTCTAGGTGCTGCAGGCGTTGCTCCAGGAAGCCGCGCCAGTTCTCGATGGGCTCCAGTTTTGGTGGCTTGAGTGATGGTTGGATGGGCTTATCTTGAAAGAACACCTTTGGAGTGAGATAGACACTCAGCGGGATGCCGCAATCGGCGATGATGCAATACGCGTAGCCAATCGCTCGCGCGAGGCGACCCGCCACGCGGTCCAGGGCTGCGATATTTAAATGAGGCGTTGACAATAGCTCGAATGAGTCGGCGTCGATAGTGGCGACCGCAGTGAAAGCTGGGGCGCTTGAATCGTGTAGTTTGATCGTGGCTTCTGTTTCTGCCCATTCAACTGCCAGCTCAGGTACTTGCTTTTTCAGCAATTCGGCTAAGGCGCGCCCCGACGGGTGTTGATAGCCCTCAACTGGCGGAGAGATGCTGGCGTAGATTTTTGCTGTCGAGGGATCAGCCATGGTTTCTTGGATATAAAATGAGAAAGCATTAGCCAAGTTAAGCCAAATCCGCCCCAGTATTCCGAAATTGACTGTTGGCGGGGAATCCTTTTGCTTGGCCGCTATTTTTTCCCATGTCCGACCAACCAATCATACTCGCGACGCGGCGTAGTCCGCTGGCGCTTTGCCAGGCCAATCTGACCAAGGCGCACGTGGAGCGCGTCTTTGCTGGCGCGACTGCGGAGCTGAAGGAGTTCGTCACCACCGGCGATAAGAAGACCTCGTGGTCGCTCGAAGACAAGGGCGGCAAAGGGCTCTTCACCAAGGAGCTGGAAGATGCGTTGCTGGACGGTGGGGCTGACTTGGCCGTGCACTCAGCCAAGGATTTGCCGACGGAAATGCCCGAGGGCCTGGCGCTGGCGGCTTACCTGCCGCGCGAGGTCACGAACGACGTGCTCATCGTCCGCGAAGGCGTGGCGAAGCCGAAGATGATCGCTACCAGCAGCCCGCGCCGCCGCCTGCAGCTCAAGCAGGTGTTCCCATGCGCGGTGTGGAGCGAAATTCGCGGCAACGTCGACACCCGTCTGCGCAAGATCGTGAATGGTCAAGCCGACGCCACAGTGCTTGCAGCGGCTGGCTTGCGCCGTTTGGGCATCCAGGGCTACGAGGGCGTAGTTTTCAAGCCGCTGACGATTCAGCAGGTGGTTCCGGCAGTGGGGCAGGGTGCGATTGCGTTGCAGTGCCGTGTGGAGGATGTCGAGAAATTTGCGGCTCTGGCTTGTGCCGCCACGACCTTTGCCGTGGAGCTGGAGCGAAAGTTTCTCGCGGCGATGGGGGGCGGTTGCCACACCGCGACTGCGGGCCATGTCTGCAATGGCCAGTTGCTAACCTTTCATGAGGACACCGGCCATCAGGACTTCGATCTACCGAAGGCGGGCGAGGACGTCGACGAATGGCTGGCGGAAGTCGTGGCGCGCGTTGTCAGCGCTTAGGCTGGCTTGACTAATCTATTCCGCTTGTTTTTATTGGTATTAGGATGACACACGGACCATTCATTCAGTCAGCTGATCCGAAAGAGCAGGAGCGTGAGTTTCAGTTGATCAAGGAGTCGGCGAAGGAAGCCGCCCATGATCGCAAGAAGTTCATGCGCATGGCCATGGCGACTGGAATGTACACCAAGACGGGTCGTTTGAAGGCGCAATTTCAATAATGCCAGCCTACTCTATTGCGCTGGGCTATCACGGTTGTGACGCCACTGTCGCCGATGCCGTGATCAATGGCGCTGATATGCATCCCAGCAAAAACGACTACGATTGGTTGGGGCATGGTTATTATTTTTGGGAGGATGATCCTAAGCGGGCTCTGCAGTGGGCCAAGGAATCTGCCCGAAGCACTAAAGGAAAAATCAAGAAAGCAGCTGTTTTGGGCGCGGTTATTCGGCTGGGGCATTGTTTGAATTTGGCCGATGGGGCTTGTCTCGCTGAAGTGAAAATCGCCCACGATGTGTTAGCGCGATTCAGTAAGGAATTTGGCATGAGTATGCCGCAAAATAAGGGTAAAGATTTGGAAAGACGTTACTTGGATTGCTATGTCTTTGAGTGGCTCCATCAGTTCCGTGAAGACAAGGATTTGGCTGCTTATGACACCGTTCGCGGATTCTTTAGCGAAGGAGATGCGCTTTACCCCGGCTCTGAAATCCATTTAAGAGACCACATCCAAATCTGCGTTCGTAACCTTGATTGCATCGTCGGTTTCTTTCGGCCACGAATTTCATTTTAACTATGTCGACGCCAGGAACAGTTTATCTAGTCGGGGCGGGGCCGGGGGACACCGGGCTCGTGACCGTGCGCGCCAAGGAACTCATCGAACGCTGCGATGCGCTGGTCTATGATTACCTCGCCAATCCTGATTTGCTCAAGTGGACCAAGGTTGGTTGCGAGAAAATTTACGTCGGCAAGCGGAGCGGTTTCCACGCGATTCCGCAGGAGGAAATCGAGCAAATCCTGCTCAAACGCGCGAAGCAGGGCGATATGGTGGTGCGCCTCAAGGGCGGCGATCCATTCGTTTTTGGCCGTGGCGGCGAAGAGGCCGAAACGCTCGTCAAGGACGGCATCAGCTACGAGATTGTGCCCGGTGTGACTGCGGCGCTGGCTTCGGCGGCCTACGCAGGCATTCCCTTGACTCACCGCGAATACAGCTCGTCGGTGGCATTCCTGACTGGTCATGAGGACCCGGAAAAGCACGAAATGCATGTGCGCTTTGAGGAGTTCGCCAAGGTCGGCGGCACGCTGTGCATTTACATGGGCATGGGCCACCTGGGCGAAATTGTCGACCGACTCGTCGCAGCGGGTCTGGCCAAAGACACGCCGGTGGCGATTGTTCAATGGGCGACAACGCCTCGCCAGCGAAGCCTGGTGTCCACGTTGGAAAATGTTGTCGCCGCCAAGGAAGAAGCCGGGCTCAGTTCACCGGCGGTTGTGGTGATCGGTTCGGTGGCGACCTTGAGCGACAAGATCGGCTGGTTTGAGCAGCGCCCGTTGTTTGGCAAGCGTGTCGTGGTGACGCGTAGTCGCGAGCAGGCCAGCGAGCTTTCCGCCGCGTTGACCAGCCTCGGCGCCGAGGTGTTGGAGCTGCCGTTGATCGAGATTGCCGAAGACGAGGAATCGACTGGCGATGAAATTTGGCCGACATTGGGCAGCTATCGCTGGATCGTTTTCACGAGCCCGAATGGCGTGAAATATTTCTTCGAGAAGTTTCACCGCAAGTTTGCAGACATCCGCGCATTTGGCGGCATGCGCATTGCGTGCATCGGCGAGACAACGGCCAAAGCGGTGCGTGAGCAGCGGCTGGCGGTGGATTTAATTCCGGAGGAGGCCGTCGCGGAAAATCTGGCCGAGGAACTTCTGCGCGCGGAGACGCTGGAAAACGAAACCGTGCTGGTGGTGACGGGTAACCGCAACCGCGATGTGCTGGTGGAGAAGCTCGAGGAGGCGCAGGCGATTGTCGATACGTTCCCGGTCTACCGGACGGAGTTGACGGACCTGGAGTCCCATCCGGCGGCGATGCGGTTTCGTGAGGTCGGCGCGGATGCGATTACGTTCGCGAGTTCCAGCGCGGTGGACGGCTTTGTGCAGCAGGCTAAAAATTTGCAACCAGACGCCGAGGCCCGTCGTCCCAAGGGCGTGGCGATTGGCCCGAAAACGGCGGAACGCATGCGGCAGATCGGGTTGCCGGTGGATCGGTTGGCCAAGCAGGCGTCGATTGAAGGCTTGGTCAAGGCGGTTCGTTCGCTGTGGGAGTAGCATCTGCCGCTGTCAGGTGATATGGAAAATGGTCTCAGTTGAATCTTGACCATTATCCCCAGATGACCGCAAATTCTGCCGTGCTTATTGCATCCATTTCTTTTTTTCGCGCCGGAAAGACCTTTTCCGGCTTTTTCGGACGTTTTCTTCTGGTCTGCGCGCTGATGATGGCCGGGTTGGGCATGGGCGGCTGTGAGAGCCTGGGCGGTTCCAGCAAAAGCTCAGCATCGACGCAGATGGCGCCATCGCCTAATGTTCTGCGGGTAGGCGTCTCCGCCGACATGCCGCCGTTTGTTTATAAGCAGGATGGCAAGCTCGTGGGCCTGGAGATCGATATGGCCCGCCAAATGGGCAAGGATTTGGGCCGTGAAGTCTACTTCATCGAAATGGATTGGGAGGATCTGATCCCGGCTCTCCAAGCAGACAAGATAGACATTCTCATGGCTGGCATGAACTACACGCCAGAGCGGAATTCGATCATTTCCATGACGACGCCCTACATGAACAGCGGTCAGATGGCGTTGGTGTTGCGTAAAAACGCAGGGAATTACGCGCTGGCGGGTCAAATTGGCAACACCAAGGGCAAGGTCGGCGCGGAGAAGGGCACGACGGGGGAGTTCCTTGTGCAGTCCAGTTTTCCCAATGCGGAGTTGGTCACATTTGACTCTGCGGAGAAAGGCGCCCTTGCCGTGGCTGACGGCAAGGTCGATATGTTGATCCATGATGCGCCGACCATTTACTGGTTGGCGGGCACATACCAAAATCGCGGGGTGACCCCCGCTCGACCGGTGCTCACCGTAGACCAGATGGTCTGGGGAGTCAGCCGGGACAATCCGGAGCTATTGCAGAAGGTCAACAGCCTGGTGGTTACCTGGGCGGCCAATGGAGAGCTGAATCGCATTGTACGCCGGTGGGTCAGCATTTAAGGCTGTCGCATCTGCCTATCACTTAGCTGGTTAGTAGCAGATACAGGTTAAACAGCAGGATGAACAAGCCGACTGCGGCGACTACATAAACCATGGGCCAGGGCTTCTTTTCGGCCTTGGGAGATTCGTTTTCCGAAGTTGTTGGTTGGTCGGGCATATCGTAGCTGGACGCTTGGTTAAGCGTCGGTTTTGTTAAATGTATTTGTCAAATGGGTTAAATTTGATAAGGCTTTTTCGTTCCGGTAATGAGTAATATCACCCCGTCAATGACAGATAACCTGGCCAAGGTCATGCCCTGGCCCTTTGCATTATGCGATCGAAAGGGTAATATTGTTCATTGCAACGACGTTTTCATGCGTCTGATAGGGGCTGAAGGCGGTAATTGCATCGGTCAGAACCTGACGGAGGTCATGTCTACCATCCAGTCTGGTAATGACCTGGAGCAATTATTTGCGGCGACGGGGCAGACCGCCTGGCATGGCAAGCTGCGCATTGCTGGATCGCAGAACCTGATTTTAGAGGCGTTGTTACAGGCGGATCCAGACACGCCGGAGCAGTTGTGGCTCATTGTCATGGAAAATCCGGTGGTGAATGACCAGATGATCCTCAATCCGCGCAGTGAGCTGCGGTTGCTGCAGATCTTGATGGATCACACACTGGACTATGTCTATTTCACCGACATTCACGGGCGATTCGTCATCACCAACCGCGCATTTCAGCGAGCTTTGGAAACACAGTATCCCGGGCAGGAGGTCGGGAAATCGATCCGCGACTTCGTCACCCGCGAAACCGCCCGCTGGGTGTGTGAGACGGATCAGGATGTCCTGACTTCGCTGAAGCCGATCGTCAATCACGTGGGGCTGTTTCAGATCCGCAATGGCGGCGCCCATTGGCTCCAAACGACGAAGATGCCGGTCTTTGACCACAATCGCCTGTGCATCGGCCTCGTATCGGTGAGCCGCGACATTTCGGAGGCGCGTCAGACGGAAAACCGTTTGCGCAAGGCGATCCAGCGCGCCGAGCAGGCGAACCAGGCCAAGAGCGACTTCCTGGCGAATATGAGCCATGAAATTCGCACGCCGATTAACGGCATTATCGGCATGAGCGAGCTGTGCCTGGAGAGCGATCTTTCACCCGATCAGGAGCGCTATTTGCAAACCGTCCTCAGCTGTAGCAACACCCTGTTGGCGCTGGTGAATGATATTTTGGACTTTTCCAAGATCGAGGCCGGGCAACTGGAGCTGGAGAACATCGATTTCGATCTGCGCGAGGCGGTTGAGGACACTGTCGACCAATTCGTCTCACTTTCGCGCGACCGTGGACTGGAGTTAGCGGTGAACATCGACCCGCGTCTGCCTGCCGTGGTCGCGGGCGATCCGATCCGCGTCCGGCAGGTGTTGAACAACCTGGTCAGCAACGCCGTCAAATTCACCGAAGAGGGCGAAGTCATCATCAGCGTGCGCCAAATGAGCATCAATGCCGAGGTCCTGCGCCTGCAAGTGGCGGTCTCAGATACCGGCATCGGCATCAACGAGGCGCGCTTGGATCACATTTTCGACACGTTCACGCAGGGGGATTCGTCCACTACGCGCAAATACGGCGGCACTGGCTTGGGGCTGTCCATTGCGCGCAAGCTTGCCCGGATGATGGGCGGCGACATCACCGCCTCCAGCGAGCTGGGCAAAGGCGCCACCTTTACCGTGGAGCTGGATGTGGGCTGTGTGAGCAGCGAGGCCGAGAGCGAAATGCTCAGCCTGGAAGAATTGCATGGCTGCCGGGTGCTCATCGTCGACGACAATCTGACCAACCGCCAGATTCTGGAAGAAGTCTGTCGTCACTGGGGCCTGTTGCCCACGACGTGCGACGATGGCGTCAAAGCTATTTCCCGCATGGAGCGGGCGATTGCCGACGGCACGCCCTTTCAGCTGTTGCTGTTGGACCAACAAATGCCGGGCCTCAGCGGCACCGATGTGGCGTCGCTGGTGCATAGCCGCGCCCGTTTGCGGGAGATCAAAATGATCATCCTGACTTCGGCGATTACGACGGAGGAGCGCCAACGCGGCCGCTTGATGGGCATTGGCCGGTTCCTGACCAAGCCAGTGAAGCAGAACGACTTGCGCGAAGCAGTGTTGGATGTGTTTGATTTATCGCCGGAGGGCGCGGCAAGGCGAATTGTTCCGGAATCCCGGCCAGCGCCGTTCACGATGGCGCCGGGAGAGCAGATGCCGTCTTTGCGTATCTTGCTGGTGGAGGACAACCTCATCAACCAGGAGGTGACCTTGCAGCGGTTGACCAAGCTCGGGCATGAAGTGACCGTGGCCAATGACGGCGTGGAGGCACTCGAAACGTTCCAATCCTTGGAGTTTGACCTCATCTTGATGGACGTCCAGATGCCCAAGATGGATGGTCTGGAGGCCACCCGACGCATCCGCGATCTTGAGGCAAATTTGAAGCGGCGCACGCCGATCATCGCCATGACCGCCCGCGCGATGCGGGGAGATGAGCAGGTCTGCATCGACGCGGGCATGGACGGCTACCTCACCAAGCCCTTCCGCGCCGCAAAAATGCGTGAAGTGCTGATGAAAATTCTCGACCGAATCGATCAGGCGGCCCGGGTCACCGTCAGTGGCCCGGAATACAACCCTGTGGGCATCACTGCGGAGTTGGATGAAGAGGACCAGGAGGATATGTTGCTGGCCGCTCGGATGTTCAGCGAGAATTGGGACGCGGAATTCAAGGATTTCCGGCGCGGCGCCGGGGAGCACGACTACAAGGCGCTCCAGCACTACGCGCATTCGCTCAAAGGCGCGTCCGGGCTTTTGCGGGCGATTCGCCTCGGCCAATGCGCCGCCTGCCTGGAGGATGCCGCCCGTCGACACGATTGCGCGGGGGTGGATGAAGCGTTGGAGGAGCTCGAACGTGAAGGCGCCCGAATTCGCAAGGCATTGGAATTGTTCTTGCTTGGTCAGTAGTGCGTCGATGCTCTAGAGCCTTAGGACCTGCGCATGTTGACGTCGCGCATGGCAAGGCTTGATCTTGTCGGGCATCAGCGTAGATTATGAGATCTTTTTAATGATCAACATGGCCACCAGCAGCCCATTTACCGAGAGCGAGACGGACACCGCCGTGGCGACGGCATTGCCGTGGAACGTTGTCGTGCTCAATGATCCGGTGAATTTGATGAGCTATGTGGTCCTCGTTTTTCGGCGCGTGCTCGGCTTTGATGATGAGAAGGCGCGCAAGCATATGCTGGAAGTGCACGAGCTGGGCCGCTCCATTGTGTGGTCCGGGGACCGCGAAAAAGCCGAAACCTACGTCCACGAGTTGCACAAGTGGCAATTGAACGCGAAATTGGAACGGGATGCCTAGGTTAGCGATCAAGATTAGCCCGTTCTACATCCAGGCGCTCCTGGATGTCGTTGAACCAATCGAAAAGCGCCTGCGCCTGCAGGTGGCGGTCAACCTGGATGGCGCTCCGGACGATGATGAGATTTTGCTGGAAGCCTGGCGTGACAGCTTGCTGGAACAACTGCGCGAAGACGCCAGCTACCTGATCGAACTGCTGAATCAGTTATCGCCGGAACGACCTCTGGAGCTGTCGGAGGAAGACGCCGAGAGCGCCTTGCGCGCAGCTTCCGCCGTGCGCTTGAAAATTCGCGAAGCCTTCTTAAACCGTTTTTCGGAGGAAGCTCTGGAGCGGGACGCGGTGGAGGTCGCCATGCTCAGCCCTGAAGAGCAAAAGCCCTACGCTTGCTTCACTTTTCTGGCGCGATTCCAGGAAATGCTCGTCGTCCAGCTCATGCCGGAATTCTACGACTTCGACGACGAAGAAGAAGACGATTAACGGAATCGTTTCTCGAACAATTCCTAGAGCACTTTTCATCTAGTGTTCCGTTAGCTTAGTTTATTGCAAAATTGATTAATTTTGTGGAAGATGTCATCAGCTGAAGCGGTCCATT
>JAVDPC010000050.1 GCA_031296915.1 Cerasicoccus frondis
GCTCAATCAAAGCCGCCTTGCGCTGCATCCAATCTCTACCCCACCTGACTCGGCCAATCTAGATGAAAAGCGCTCTAGCTGGCTGCCTGTAGCGCTTACCTAAGTCGTTGATCTCCAACGCGAGTTAATAGTGAGAGCTACTCACTAATAAAATGCTCAAGCGTGCACTTTTTGTTTGGCGCAGCAGGGGAATTGATTAGTGTCTAATTGATCACACTGTCTACCTTGCTGCGTTGCCTCTCAGGCGTAGCACAGGCGTCCCGCCTGTGTTGTTTCAGTTAGTTGGGAGTCGGGGCACAGGCGGGACGCCTATGCTACGGCAATGCGCGCCCTCACAGTTCATCCCACCTCCAATTCTACCCCCCCACCTTACCCACATTACCCACCCTACACACACTACCCACATCTCCCCTCCTCCCCAACTTTCGAACCTCCAAACTTTCGAACTTTCAAACCCATGAACTCTCCCTCTCCCCACCAACATCCGCCTTAGCGACCGCCGCCTTGGTATCCCAGTCGCCGCCATGCGGGGGCATTCGCTCCGCGCGCGCTGCTGCGTCGTGTAAACGGGCCCATTCGCTGACAGCCTTGGTGTAAACAAGCAGTCAACCGACGCCCAAGTTTTACCGCGATTCGCACTGCCCGCGACGGACTATGCCAGCCTGCCCAGCGCAGCGTCGACGTGTCCAATGTGGCCCCTGAGCCACATTGCCCCCTCCTGCGCCCAAGCCTTGGCGAACGGGCGGGATTCTTGTTCTTTGATAGCTCGGTAAAAAGCAATTTTACCCCCCCCCCTCCCCGTGGGAAGGGCGGCAAGTCACCCGAATGGGGGCGCTGGCTGGCAGTTGTTCGGATTCGCGGGCGAAATATTTCACTCCGTCGAGCCCAGCCTTGCGCCTGCGGAAGAAAGCTTCACGGTTGGACGCATGCGAATCTACCCGGGAGAGCGGCGCGTTACCTTGAGCGCGCGCGAGCTGGCGGAATTCCGGCTGGGGCCGGAGTCCGGGCGCGGCTTTTCCGGGCAATGGCGCACCGCGCTCGGCACGGCCTGGCACCGCGATATGGAAACCCACACGCGCGCCGCCGATCCCGAGGCCCGCTTCGAGGTAACCATTGCCGGCATCCTGCGCCGCAACAACTGGACGATCGAGGTCAACGGCCGCATCGATCAGGTCCTCGAAAAAGACGACTTCACGCTCCTGCGCGAGGTCAAGACGACCAGCCGCCCGCTGCCGATGGCCGAGGAAGACCTCGCCAACGCCTACCCGGAATACCGCCGCCAGATCGCCGTCTATTGCCTGCTCGCGGGGCTCAATGGCGACTTCCCCAAAGCGGTTCGCGGCGAGCTCTTGTTTGTGTCGATCGATGACGGCATCACGCAGACCCTCCCGCTGTGCGAGGAGCCCGAGGCGATCCTGGAGACGCAGCTTGCGCGCATCACGCTGTTTTGCGAAGAGCAAAGCAAGCGACGCGAGCGCCTGGCGCCATCGGAGTTTAAGCCAGCGTTTAAAGAGTTTCGCCCGGAGCAAAAGCTGATTCGCCGCGAGCTGGAGGAGTCCGTCACCTTATCGCCGGTCCGCCTGCTCGAAGCGCCCACCGGCTTTGGCAAGACAGGGATTTCGCTGCAACATGCCCTGGAGCGTCTGCGCGACGGCACCTGCGACCGCATCATTTACCTGACCGGCAAGAGCACGGGCCAGCACCAGGCGGTGCGCCAGATAAAGGCGATGATCCCGACCAACGGCGACCTGCGCTACTTCCAGCTCCGCAACAAGCGCGAGCACACCATCCAGACGCCGCGCCACGATTGCACGCGCGCGGAGTCGTGCCTCGAAGGCGTGGAGGAGGCTTGGGATGCGGCGGGGATCAACCCGGCAGGCTTGTTCGACGAGGGCAAAATCAACGTCGATGACTTCCGCCAGCTCGGCGCATTGACCGGCGTTTGTCCGTTTGAAATCGCGAAGTCCTGCCTGCCGTTTGCCGAAGCGTGGGTCTGCGACTACAACTACATTTTCTCGCCGCGCCATCGCGGGATGTTTCACGGGGTGATGGGCTTCGACCCGTCGCAAACGCTGCTCATCATCGACGAGGCGCACAACCTGCCAACCCGCGTTGCGGACAACTTTTCCTTCGCCGACACCGCTGCCGAAGCCGAGGCGCTCGCCGCCGAACTCCGTGGCACGGGCCAGCCGTTTAAGCTCGTGAAGGCGGCCGACGACTGGGCGGAGTTCCTCGTGACGCTCAAAGAAAAAGAAGAGCACCCGGCCACCGTCGAATACGAGGCGCTCGATCTGCTGACGCACCTCAACGACGCCATTCAGCAAACACGGCTGGAGCCAGAGCTGCTCAGCCCATCTGCGCGCGAGCATGTGTTTTCGTTCCCGGGGTGGCGTGAGTTTTTGGCGGACGACCGTTTCCCGCGTTTGTTCTGGTCGCCGCGTGGCGGCTCGCTGCGCGTGGCTTGTCTCGATGCGGCGCCGCACTTGGCGCAGGTGCTCGGAGAGTATGGCGGCGCGGTGCTGATGTCCGCCACATTGAGTCCGGAGAAATCGTTTGCCGCGAGGCTGGGGCTCAACGTGCCGCTGCTGCGCGCAGGTGCCCCGTGGCGGGAGGGCGCGTATCGCGTGGCCGTGGATGCGCGCGTCGACACGCGATACCGCACGCGGGCGAATCACTACGTGCAAACTGCGGAGACGATTCAGCTCCTTACCCAGCAGACAGCGGCGCCGGTCGCGGTGTTTTTCCCAAGCTACCACTACGCGGAAACGATCAAGGCTTACCTCGGCGAACTCGACTCGCTGCTGCGCGTGGCCATGCAGCCGCGCTCGGTCGACTTGAATGGACAGCTAAGCTTTGTGGAAGAAAGTTTGCTGACGGCGCACGTGCTGTTCTTCGTGCTGGGCAGCAGCTTCAGCGAGAGCATCGACCACCTGGGCGGGCGCATCAGCGACGCAATGGTCGTCGGGCCCGCGCTGCCGGAAGTCAACCCGGTGCAGAAGGCGAAGCTGCGGCAATACGACCACCTTGGTCGCGAAGGCGCGTTCCGCGAAGTGTATCAACTCCCGGCGATGACGAAGATCAACCAAGCCCTCGGCCGCCTCGTCCGCGCACCTGGCCAAAGCACGCGCGTGATCCTGCACTGCCGTCGCTTTGCAGAGCAAAGTTACCAAGAGCTGCTCGCGCCGGAGTATACGCCCGAGGTCGAGCTACACAGCTTTAACGAGCTGGCCGATTGGCTCGCGGTCGCTGAAGTGGAGTGAGCTCGGCAACGCCTCTAGAGCACTTTTCATCTAGATTGGCCGGTCAGGCCGCAGTGATTTTTCGTGTCCAGCAAGGCGGCTTGAGCGTCGCAGGCTGGAAGCCTGCGAGCGAAAAGCCAACAACGCTGGCGCGGAAAAGCACTCGGTTTAGGGCTTGGGGCCAGATTGGAAGTTCGCGGCGTTGGCATTTCAATCACGGGCTTCCAGCCCGCTCAATCAAAGCCGCCTTGCGCTGCATCCAATCTCTACCCCACCTGAATCGGCCAATCTAGATGAAAAGTGCTCTAAGCCGCGTCCCTCCGCCTTTCGCCCACTCCGTAGCCTCACCGCTTTCGCGCAATGCGCAAAACGATGGCTTGAACCGCAGGTTCATTTTTTGCCGCGGGCCCAGGCGGGCTTGGGGGGCTCGGCAAGGGCGCGGGCCTGGCCAAACACGCCACGCACGCAGGGTTCGGCGCGGAGCTTTTTGAAGGCGTCCGGGATCAACTGGCAATTAAGCGAGACGCCGAGGTCCGCATGGAGCGCGCGGTCGGGCTCGGTGAGAATCGCCAGTTTGACCGACGTTGGGCCTTCGTTGTTCTGCAAATAATCCGAGAGCTCGTGCGCAAAGTTGTCGAGGCGGTGCGCATCGTTGTCCACGTAGAACGTCACTGAGTCGATGAACGCCGACAGCGCCGTGTCGAGGCGCGCCACGCGGTTGCCGTTCAGGCGGACTTCGTCGCGCTCGGAGTCGTAGCGGATCTCGCCCTCGATGCAGACGACGGCGCCGTTTTCGAGATTCTGCATGTTCTGCTCGAAGGCGTCGGGGAAGATGTTGATCTGGTAGCCCATGCGCCGCGTCGACAACGTGAAGAACGCCCATGGCCGGTTGTCTTTGCGGGTCAGCTTTTTGACGATGTTGTTGATGACGCCGCAGAGGCGGAAGCTCTCGCGGTCCCAGCGTTTCAAGTCCTCTTCCGGCCCAAAACTGTTGATGATGTCGTCGAGGCCCGCATAGGCGTTCATTGGGTGGCCCGAGACGTAGAAGCCGAGTAATTCCTTCTCAAACTGGAGGCGGTCGGCCTGCGTCATCTTGGGGCCGCGTGTGTCGTAGTTGGCGTTGCCGCCGGACTTGCCTGGCGCGGGTTCTGGCTCGGCCAGCAGGTCAAAGAGGTTGGCCTGGCCGGACTCCTTGTCCTTCTGCAAGTCGGCCACTTCGGCGATGATGCCCTCCATTGAGTCGAGCAAGTGCTGGCGGTCGATGCCGGAGTAATCAAAGGCGCCGGTCTTGATCAAACACTCCAGCACGCGCTTGTTGACGGCCTTCATGTCGACGCGCTGCGCGAAGTCGTGGAAATCCTTAAAGGGCCCATTCGCCTCGCGTTCGGAAATAATCACCTTGGCCGCCGCATCGCCCACGCCCTTGATTGCAGACATGCCGAATCGGATTCTTCCAGAGGAAGAATCCGATTCGGAGTGAGCAGAGAGCAAATTAAAGTGAGCAGAATCAGGCTCATGGTTAGGCGTGTCGCCGTTTGTTTCACCCTCCTCTTTAATTTTTAATTTGCTCTCTTTAATCTCCCGATCGTCGAGATCGACGACCGGCGTAAACATCTCACGCGACTCATTAATGTCCGGCCCGAGCACTTCGATCTTCATCGACTCGGCTTCCTCGACGAAGTGCGAAACCTTGTCCGCATTGCCAAGCTCGGACGACAGCACTGCCGCCATGAACTCGGTGGGGAAATTTGCCTTCAGGTAAGCCGTGCGATACGAGAGCATCGCGTAGGCCGCGGAGTGAGATTTGTTAAAACCATACTCCGCAAACTTCTCCAGGATGCCGAAAATTTCTGTGGCCTTACTCGCCGGAATATCGTGGTGCTCCTTGGCGCCCTTGATGAAGATCTCCTTCTGCTGGTCCATGACGGACTTGATCTTCTTACCCATCGCGCGGCGGAGAATGTCCGCGCCGCCAAGCGTGTAGCCGGCGATGATCTGCGCGCTCTGCATGACCTGCTCCTGGTAAACCAGCACGCCGTAAGTTTCCTCCACGAGCTCCTTGAGCAGCGGATGCGGCACCTGAATCGTCGAGCGGTCTTTCTTACCGCGAATGTACTGCGGAATAAACTGCATCGGGCCCGGACGATACAGCGCGATAAGCGCCACAATTTCGTCCATGCTCGATACTTCGAGCTGACGACACAGGCCTTGCATCCCGCCGGATTCCAGCTGAAAGACGCCGACTGTTTTCGCCTCTTTGAGCAGCTGGAAAGTCGGGCCGTCTTCGAGGCTGACCTTTTCGATGTCGAAGTCATCCATGCCCGGCAGGCGCTTCACGTTCTCCTGCGCATCGGAGATCACGGTCAGCGTTTTCAGGCCGAGGAAGTCACACTTGAGCAGGCCGAGGTCTTCGGATGGACCCTTCGGATACTGCGTCGTCAAGTCGCCTTCCTGCAAGGTCACGGGGATCAGGTTCGTGATCGGCTGGTCCGCAATGATGACCCCGCAAGCGTGCTTGCCGGTATTGCGCACCATGCCTTCGATGACCTTGCCCTGCTCGATGATCTTCTTTGCGATCGGGTTGATCTTCATCTCGGTGCGCAGATCGGCGGACTTCTCCACCGAGTCGTCGAGCGAGATGTTGAGCTCGTCAGGAATCATCTTGGCGATCTTGTCCGCTTCGCCAAAGGGAATGTCGTTCACGCGGGCCAAGTCGCGCACGATCATCTTCGCGCCGAAGGTGCCAAAGGTGATGATGTTCGCCACGCGGTCGCGACCATATTTGTCGCGCACGTAGTTGACCACGTCGTCGCGGCGGCGCATGCAGAAGTCCACGTCGAAGTCTGGCGGGCTGACACGCTCAAGGTTGAGCATTCGCTCAAAGAGCAGACCAAAACGGAAGGGGTCGATGTCGGTAATTTTCAACACGTAGGCGACGACGCAACCCGCGCCCGAACCACGACCCGGGCCAACCGGGATGCCGCGGTCACGCGCCCATTTAATGAAGTCCCAAACGATCAGGAAGTAGTCGATGAAGCCCGTGCCAATGATGATCGCGAGCTCATACTCCAGTTGATCACAGACCTTCTTGCCGTATTTAAAATCGTCGGACTCGGTGTCCTCCGGCGGCTTCGAAATGAAGGCGTCGTAGTCGACATCGTAACGCTCCTTGACGCCTTCCTTACACAGCTCGAACAGGTAGAGGCCATTCTTGCGGAAGGCCACGCGTTCCTCGTCGGACAGCTTGATCGGGTCCTTGCCGTCGCGCACCAGAATCTCGTTTTTCTTCACCTCATAGAGGTCGAGAATGCGGTCGAAGTTGTCCGTGTCCTGCGCGTGGGTGATCTCGATTGGCTTCTCGTAAACCGGGTAATGGTCCTCGCCGAAGGGCAGCTTGACCTCGCACATTTCCGCCACGGCGTTGGTGTTGACGAGGCAGTTCGGATCGTAGCGGTCGAACACCTGCGCCATCTGCTCACGGCTCTTCAGGAAGAACTGATTGCTGTCGTAGCGGAGGCGTTTTTCGTCGGCCAGCTTGGCGCCGGTCTGGATGCAGATCAACGAATCGTGCGGCTGCCAGTCGGTGTCGTTGACATAGTGCACGTCGTTCGTGGCGACGACTTTCAGGTCAAACTCTTTGGCCAGCTTGAGCAGGTCGGGGATGATCCGCTGCTGCTCCTCGATGCCGTGGTCCATCAGCTCGATGAAGAAAAACTCCTTGCCGAACAGGTCCACAAACCAGCCACAGGCTTCCCGCGCACCGGCGTAATCGCCCTCCATCAGCCGCTGGGGAATCACCGCCGCCAAGCAGCCGGAAAAACCGATCAGGCCCTCACTGTGCTCCGCGAGCTGACGCCGCGACACGCGCGGGTTGCGGTAAAAGCCCTCGGTGTGGCCCATGCTGACGAGCTTGGTCAGGTTCTGATAGCCCTTGAAATTGCGCGCCAGCAGGCCCATGTGGTGGCTCTTCTGCTTGGCTTTGACGTCGTTGGTCGCGCCCAGCTCGTCCTCGAAAATCAGGTAAATTTCGCAGCCCAGCAGCGGCTTCACGCCGGCCTTGTCCGCCTTTTTATAGAAGTCCGCGAGGCCAAAGAGCACGCCGTGGTCCGTGATCGCGATGGCCTTTTGCCCAAGGCTAGCGGCCTTTTGACAGAGTCGGTCGGTACGGCTGCAACCATCGAGCAGGCTGTAGTCAGTGTGGACGTGCAGGTGGACAAATTCGGGATCTTTGGACATCGGCGAAACCACCAAACAGTGCCCGTCGAAAACAGCCAATGCAAGCGGAACAACTTCACGGGTTATTCACCGAGTTGTTAACAGACGTGAATAAGTTCTTTCGACCGCCGGGGATTGCCTTCAATTTAAGCCGTGTAATTGTGAATAACTTTCTGCGGCGG
This sequence comes from Cerasicoccus frondis, assembly GCA_031296915.1. Lineage (GTDB taxonomy): Bacteria > Verrucomicrobiota > Verrucomicrobiia > Opitutales > Cerasicoccaceae > Cerasicoccus > Cerasicoccus frondis. The sequence continues at coordinate 7,637 of JAVDPC010000050.1, forward strand.
GCGGGAGCTATTGGCCGCAACAACGTCGTAAATACGCGAGGGATGCTTTCCCCAGAAATTCCCAAGTGAGCTCCTTGGGCAGTGGCAATGCGACTTTCTCCGTCAGCTGTTTTTGCATTGCTGCATGGAGCGAAGGGGGAGACGCGGGATCGCACCAGCCGGGATAATTAGCCGGAAACCAAGTCGCGGCATCGCCGACTCGGGTAACGACAATGGGCTTCTGCAGGGCCAGATATTCGGATAAGCGTGCGGACTGCGAGTAGCGCACTTGCAGGCTGTCGCGATAAGGAATCAGCAGGCAATCGCAGGCGGACGCCCACAAGGCCACAGATCGCTGATCCAGCATGCCCGCGTAGGTGACGCCAGCTAGATTGGCGGCGGCTTCACCGCCCGCACCGGCTAGTAACAGGCGGGCGTTGGGCATGGTTTGACGCAGCTTTTGAAAGGCGGCGAGCACGTCATCGAGGCCCAAGTCCCGGCTCATGCTGCCGAACAGGCCCAAAACCGGGGCTTGGGCGTCGACGCCAAGCGTTTGCCGGGCCTCGGCTTGCGGGATCGGCGTGAAATCCTTTGGCTCAACGCCGTTTGGAATACGAGCGACCGGCTCCAAATGCTGCTGGCACCAGTTTTGCAAACGCTGGCTGACGGTCATGGCGCCCTTAAAGCGTCGCAATAGCCGGCCCAGGTAGATGGCGAACAGCGGGTGCGCGCGGCCCATGAAGGCGGGGTAATAATCGTAAACATCCAGGACCGCTGGGATGTTCGCTTTTTGGGCGACGACGGCGCCCAGCCGCGCGATGTTCAAATGCCCGGAGGCCACCAGCACATCGACGCCAGATAGCTCGCCAAGCTCCTTCAAGCCGCCAAACGGCGCATAGGACGACGGAATGGACCTGACGCGGAAGCCATCGTATTGAACCGTGCGCGGTTCTTTCGTCCGGTAATCCAACGCGATCACCTCGACCTCGGCGCCCAGCCGCGCCCATTGTGCTGGCAGGTGATGCAGGCGCCCATAGCGGTCGTCCAGCAGATCTTTCTTCGTGTAGAAGCGCTTGGCGAGCAGGAGAATTTTCATGAGCGAAGTCGGGAGAGCGCCCAACGGTAGAGCGGATACAACGCCCAATATCCAACATACAAGGTGGTCCACCGCCAGTTGGGAGAGGTTTTGAAGTGACAGCGTTTCTCCTGCATGAAGCGTTCGTAGAGTGATGGCCAGTCGGTCCGCGAGCTCACGCCGATCTGGCGCATCGCGCTGATGAGGCGGGGAATGCGTTTCCAGCGAGCCCGGGCGTTTTGGGCGCGGAGGAAGAAATCGTAATCCATCGCAATGGAGAACGCTGCGTCGTAGCCGTTCATTTGGCGGAAAAAGTCAGAGCGAATGAAAACCGCCTGATGATAGAACTGCGTCTTCAAGCGATTGCGGGCCCCGAAGCCGCGCGGCGTACGGCGCTCGGAACGACCATCCTCCGGGTAGATAAACAGGATGTCTCCCGCAACCAGATCGAGGTCGTCTGAAAGCTGCGGCGTCACGTCTTCCAGCACGCGTTCGTCGGCCAGGTAGTCATCCGCATGGAGAAACAGTAGCCAGTCGCCGGTAGCGCGGGCCGCGCCTTTGTTCATTGCATCGCCGATGCCCTGGTCGCTTTCACTTGTCCAGGCAAGCAGGGGGTTCGCAAAATGGTTTAATGTGTCCGTGGTTCCATCGCTCGATAAGCCATCCACGACGATATGCTCACGGGGGATGGTGGTTTGCTGGCGCACGCTTTCCAGGCAATCGCTGATCGTGGCCTCCGCGTTGCGGCAGACCGTGATGACGGATATGGAGGGCGCGGCGGGCATCAATCGTCCAGGGTTACGACAGGCTTACTGGGCATGGTTGAATCCGCGACGCGGCGCAATTCGTCGAACAGCTCCTGGTTGATGGCGGCGTTGGGGGAGAGTTGCGAAGTCCGGGGTTGGCGCGCGGGCAGCGTGAGCGGCAGTCCGGTATGGCGGCTGATGGCCTCCTCCAGCTCCCACATTTGGTCGTAATCGATGCACATGACTGCGGAGCCAGCCTGGGACCAGGACTCCATCTGCTGGCGGTAGGCGAGGATGTCTTCTTCGAATAACTTCTCAAACGGACCTGCGCCGTGGAGATTGTATTGATGCTCCAGGAACCAGGAAACGCCGTCGCGCTCGGTCCGGCGTTCCACGGAGATGGCGGACTCCAGCGGGTCGCAGTAGACGAACACATAAGCGGCATTGGTTGGATCGCCGTGGGGAAAAAGATCGTGGGTTTTGAGCACCGGCGCTGGCGAGTCGGTCAGCTTCGCCAGCCGGATGCAGGCATCGCGGGACAACTTGGCGAGCAATTGCCCCAACCCGAGGCGACACAGCAGCGGACGATGTTTCCGGGCGTAGGCTTCACTTAGAGCGTGATAGAGCAGGGTGGAACCCGCCCGCCCGTTGCTGGCGATGACGATTTTCTTTTGGTGAGGAAAGACGATGCGTCGAAGCAGGTTTCGCAGCATATTCCAGCCGTTGCGCCACGTTTCCAGTAGGCACAATTTTAAGGCTTTGCCTGGGAGCTGCAGCGTCATGTGCCGAGCGTAGTGCCGGGTCAGTGCGGGGTTATCGAGCGGCTCGCTGGCTGCAAAGGTTGCCGGGCACGTTTCGGCCGGGATGCCGATGCGATCATCGTCCTGGGTGTGCGTGGCGCCCACGCCTTCGCCAATGTTGGTGACGAGGTTGGCCACGCAGGAAACGACGAGGCCGCCTGCATTCAGGACGGTGATCTGCCACTGGTAGTCCCAAGTATAGAGGTAGTCTTTCAGCACCGCCAAGTGGTAGCGTTTGATCTGCCGTTCGACCCAGCTCAGGCGCCAATTGTGGATTGCTTCATCCATGTGGGCCTCAAGCTGAAATGGGTTGATGGTGAATCGGCTCCAGCGGTCACGCCAAGTGGCCCAGCCCCAAACCTGCGGGAGCGAGTGGAAGGCCGCTGTGTGGCCTTGGTAGAGTTCAGGCGGCGCGGCGAAATTGGACCCCGATACGTGCCATACCCGTTGATCGTCCCGATAAGTCTCGAGCGCCCAGTTGCAGAAACGGAAAAAATCGGGAGATGGCAGGCAGTCATCCTCGAGGATGACGCCACAGGCTTCATGCTTAAAAAACCAGTCGATGGCGTCTGCCGGGCCACGACCGACGCCAAAGTTTTCCGTGCGAAATCGGGTGCGCAACTCGCAATTTATTCCGCATTTTAGAGCGGCTTCACGCACGGCGCTTACCTGCTCCTCGTCACTGGAGTTGCCGGGGCGCGGTCCGTCGCAGGCAATGTAAAGTCGTGGCGGGGCATACTCGCAAATTGCCTGGAGGACTCGTCGCGTGGGGCCTGGCCGGTTAAACGCGATGAGCAATACGGCGTGTTTGGCGGGCGTCGTATTCACGGTGCGGCAAGGCTTGCTTGAAGGTTTGCGCGAAGGAAATCGAGCCCCTGCGCTTTCATGGCCGTGAGTTGCCCGGCAGTTTGGTCCCACGGAATCGGGTGCTCGTGGGCGCGGTCAATTTCGTCCTTGGCCGTGGAATGAGCGGTCCTGGCTTGCAGGCCAACTTGGGTCAACAGCGCTTCGAGCCGCTGGTTGCGCGCCTTGAGGATCCCGCCCAGCGGAACCACGACGAAGGGCGTCTGAAACAGCAGGGAGAAAGCCGTGGCGTGAAAGGAGTTGGTCACAACGCAAGCCGCGTTGCGGATCAGCCACAGCCATTCGCCGGGGGTGACGAAGAGCCCCCGCGTGTGTGCGTCGCGTGCGGCGGCGCCGGTCGTGTTGCACAGCGCGAGGACGACCGGCGCCCCATGGAGTTCGGAGAGGCGTCCGGCGGTTTCCCGGATCTCCGGGCTATACTGGAGCGCATGCATGAAGATGAACGGCGATTGGACTTGCGACGGCTTTTGCTCAAAGCGCGCGTAGGCTTCACTGGCCAGCAGGAGGCTGGGATCCGGGACGACTTTGGGCGCTGTTCCGGTTATGCTTTTGATGGTGGCGGCCGCGCCTGCTTCCCGCACGGAGATTGCGTCCAATCGCTTGAGCAGCGGGCGCATCGTTTCAATTTGAGACGGTTCCAGCGGGGCGTCGCCGCCAAAGCTGGCCGCGTAGGCAATGCGCTTTAGGCTCGCCGGGCCAAAGTCGCCCAGGAAAGCGGTGTCAAAGCTGCCGCCGTGCAGGCTTTGGTTCCAGATCTGATCACTACCGAGGATGAGTGCATCGATGGCGGGGGGGGAGGCTGTCAGGCTGCTGCGTTTCCGATACGTGCGCTCGCTCAAGGGAAGGTGCTCGCGGGAAAACTCGTCGAAACGGCTGCGGAGAATGCGTTTTACCCGATTGCGGGACGGCTTGAGGCAGTGTCTGGGCCGCCAGTTACGACTGGATTCGATGAAGTGCAGCCGGTAATCAATCACACTTGCCTCGGCGCCAAGCTGTTCGAGGGTTTGCAGCATGGCATGGCATTGGAGCAGGGCGCCGTAGTTCAGCGCACGGTGGTAGGTCAGGACGCCTATTCGCATGCCGAAAGGTTGTGGTGCGTTAAGATTTCGTCCAGCGGCTTGCGCGCGGATACCGGGACCGGGCGGGTCTCGTCCGTGTAGCCTAAACCGATCAGCAGAATAATGCGCTCGTGATCGGGTATTTTGGCGACCTGTCGCAGCGCGCGGTCAGTTTTGTTGGCGACCGACCAGTTGAGCGTCACGGCGCCCAGGCCATTGGCGTGCAGGGAGAGCAGGACTGACATGGAGAACATGCCGCCGTCAATCCAGGCCTGGTAGCGTTCGCCGCTGCCCTGAAAAGCCCGCAAGTCACTGGTGATGACGAGGACTGCGGGCACCTGTTGTCCAAATCCGCGATTGCCTGTCTGGTGAGCCAACACTTTTTGCACGTCCTGCCCGGTGTAGTAATGCGCCCTCCAGGTTTGGCGGTTGCAGACCGAAGGCGAACGCATGCCATCGCGTATGCACCGCTCGATCAGCTCGGGGGGGGGCGTTTCGTTGGTGAAGGCGCGTATGCTCCGGCGGGTTTGGGCGAGTTCGCGGAATGCGGCGGCGCGCTCGGGATCAGGTTTGCTGCTCAGCTCCACTCCACCTCCCAGATCACGGGCGGCTTGTGCGAAACGCGGGTCCACGATGGAGTCCGGGTCGATGCCCCGGCTGCGATGGCTTTCGGCGTAGGCGTGCAGCACAGATGTCGCAACCCCGGCCTGCCCGGTGAATCGATCAGGTTGCTCGCCGGTCAGGTTCGACCATTCTTGAAGCAACTGCTGCAATTTCAGCACTTTGTCGGTGGCGCGCAGTTCGGTGAAGTTGCTCATGGCGAGCGCCTTTTCCAGCACGTGGTAGGTCTTGATGATCTCGCCTTCGACGATGGAGCGCTGGTCTTCGGTGGATCGATTGGGGCTTTTCCAAGTTGCCCGAAAGAATCGCCAGCCGTCCTGAAGCTGTTCCAGCGAAAGCCAGAAGAGCTTTTTGGAGGCGCGGAAAAGCTCAAGTGGATCGGGTGATTTTCCACCTTTGCCGTTCCGTTGGTTCTCGTGTGGCGGGTTCATAGCGTGATGGTGTGTCCTTCGGCAAGGGGCTCAGCTTTGCCGTTGTTGGAGTGCTTGAGCAAGCGCATGCGCAACCACCCCAGCAGCAGGGTGAATGCCGCCGCGACTGCCGACAGCAGTAGGAACGAAAATATCAGGCCGATCAAGCCCGGTATCGCGGGAGGCCAGATGAGGGTCAGCACAATGAGGGGCGTGATCGTCGTTGCCGTCGTGCAGATATGGGGAAGCAGAAGCGTGCGGTTGAAGAGGATGCGCCCCACCACGATGCGATTGATTACTGAGAAAATCAGCACGAAGCACTGCCCATAGCCAACGCCCAGCAGCCCGTAGCGCACGGTGCAAATGTAGGTGGCGGTCATGATGCCCAGAGTCGACAGTGTCTGGAAGATGGTGAAGGCGCGCACCTTGCCGCAGCCGTAGAGGAAATTCGTGTTCACGATGCTCAGCGGAACCGACGCGTAGCGCAGGCTCAGCAACTGCATGAGCAGCGTGGCGTGGATGGCCGCTTCGGTGTCGATCCAGGTCTCCAGCAGGGGGTAGGCGAAGACGGTGACGGGGACGACAAAGGCCGAGGTGAGCACCGCGACGCGGAGCGTTGCGTCGTCGAACAGGCGTTCGAGCTCTTGAAATTTTCCTTCCTCGAAGAGCCGTCCAGAGTAGGGGAACAGGTAGCCGAAGGTCTTGCGCTGAAAGCCTTGAATCTGCGAAAGAATGCGCGTGGCGATGGTGAAGTAGCTCAGCGCTGCGGGACCCAATGATGCGCTGATAATGATGATGACGCCGTCGTGCTGGATTTTTCCAATCGCGGAATTCAGCCAACTGAACACGCCAAAGCTCGTCATTTCGCGTAGTTCAGCCAAGTCGAGCTTGGGCAACAGTGTGAGGCCGGGCAGCAACCTCAGGCGCAAGATGAACGCTTTGACCAATGCGCCAATGGAGAGAAAAAGCAGCGAAAGGAGCGTCATCTCAATCAACCCTCCCCCCCAGAGCACCGCCGCGGTCATGCAGGCGTTCAAAGCCACGGTGATGGTCAAGTTGACGCCGGAATTGAGGTCGAAGCGCTCGCAGCCGAGCATAGCGGCTTCAAAAACTGCGGCGCTCAGTTGGATGACCAGTCCAATACTGGCGTAGCGAAAGGCTTGGGCGGCGAGCGCTAAGTCCGGCCCAGCCTCGGGGATCAGCAGACGGGCCAGTTCATTGGCGCCCAGGAAAATGGCCCCGCCAAGCAGTGCGCCCAAAGAGAGGTTGACCGCCCAGGATGTCCTGATCGCCGCCTTTGCGCGCGTGAGATCGCCCGTTGTCCGGTGTTTGGCGACGTATTTCAATGTCGCTTCGCTCATGCCGGGGGAGAACAGGACGCCAATGCCGAGCACCATCTGCACCAGCACCCAGACGCCGTAGTTCGCCGTGCCCAGCTTGATCAAATAGATTGGCGTCGTGATGAGGAGGACGAGCGCCTGAACGCTGAATTCAAATCCGGGGATCACGCTGTTGCGCAAATTGCGCGAACGACTCAGCAAGTCGGTTAACCAACGGATTGGTCGAAACAGCTGGTGGTTCATGAGCTTAGTTCTCGCCCGTTGGCGTTCGCAGAATTGGTGACGTTGGTTGTTACTTCACGATTCGGCGAAGCGGTCACGCCCGGATTGAGCATGGATAAATGCATCCACTCGACATGCTCAAGATGCTCTGAATCATGGCTGTCGAGGCTATACATGGCAAGGTGAAAACGGCGATGCGGGCGGGGCTCACAAGGTCGCGACGAACTCGGAAACTCCCTCGATAACGGCGTCCAACTGCGCATCAGTCAGCTCCGGATAAACCGGGATGCTCAGCACTTCGCGGGCAAGCTGGTCGGACACGGGGCACTCGGCCTTCGGCAGGTGCGCAAAGCACTCCTGCTGGTTGAAGGGAACCGGGTAGTAAATTTCCGATCCGATGTCCCGTTCAGCGAGCCATGCCTTCAATGCGTCACGAGGGAGGCTGGTCGCATCGGGCGCTACGGGCAAGCGCAGCGTGAATTGGTTCCAGATGTGGGTGTTGTCCGCCAAGGCCGTGGGCAGGATCAGTTTGGCGCTTTCAGGCTGGTCATAGCTCGCGGGCTGACCATGAGCGGCGAGCCCTTTCAAGTAATAGGCGGCGTTCTCGGCGCGGGCGTGGCTGTATTGACGGTGGTGAGGCAGCTTCACGGACAGCAAGGCAGCCTGCAGGGCGTCGATGCGGAAATTGCCCCCGATCATCGCGTGGTAATACTTGGGGTTCATCCCGTGATTCCGCAGGTAGGCGGCCTTGTCGGCCAGGGCGTCGTCATTGGTGGTTAGCAGGCCGCTGTCGCCCAGGCCGCCGAGGTTCTTACTGGGGAAGAAGCTGAAGCAGCCGAAGTCGCCAATGGCGCCCAAAGCGGTCCCGCGGTAAGCGGCGCCAAAGGACTGCGCAGCGTCCTCGATGACTTTGAGCTGGTGGTTATGCGCAATGGTCATCAGCTCGTCCATCGGCGCGGATTGGCCGTATAGGTGGACCGGGATGATCGCCTTGGTCTTGGTGGTGATCAGGTTGACGGTCGATTCCGGGTCGAGGTTAAACGTCACCGGGCAAACGTCGGCAAAGACCGGGGTGGCGCCGGTGCGGGCAATGGCGCCGGCAGTCGCGAAAAAGGAGAAGCTCGGGCAAATAACTTCGTCGCCCGGGCCGATGTCGAGCGCCATGAGGGCCAGCAGGAGCGCATCGGTGCCCGAGCTGACGCCGATCGCGTGCTTGACGCCGAGTTCGGCGGCAACGGCGGCTTCGAAATCCGTCACTTCGTCTCCCAGGATGAAACGGCCATGGCTGAGCACGCGATCAAATGCGTCGCGCAGCTCGGAGGCCAGCGGCTGGTTCTGGATGTTGACGTCGAGGAGTGGGACTTTGGTTGATGTCATGAAATGCTTACTTTAGGAATTACGCAGCTGGATGCGACGTTGATGTGGCAGCATGGCCACCATCAGGTAAACCAACAAGCCTGCAATGATGACCAGTGAGTAGCCGTAAATATGCGAAAGGATGATTGCCAGGCCCGCTCCTGCTGCGCTGGCTACGCCGTTGAGCGCAAACGCCCAGGCGACCAGCCCGTTGTCTTCGGCGTTGACGGCGCGCAGACCCTGCGGGAACAGGCAGCCCATCAGGAAAAACGGCGGCGCCGGAATTAAGGCTGCGGCCAGGATCTTGAGCGGGCGGGGGAGGGCCATGAGTTCGCCGCCTGCGGTCGTCAGCAGCGCGAGCATGCCAATGCCGAATAAGCAGGCCAGGAGGGCGGCGCTGCGGTAGTTCAGCTTGCCCGAGTCGAACAGCCTATCCGAACAAAAGCTGCCTACGCCGGTAAAGAGAATGGCGGATGTCAGCACCACGGCCAGCGTATAGCCGGGGTGCCCGACAATCAACTGGAGCTTGTTGAGCAGGCCAATTTCCACCAGCATGAAGCCCAGCCCAATGCCGAGGAAATAGATCATGTGGCTCCAGGAACTGGCGTTTCGCGCGCGCTTGCGGCTAAACAACAGCACCGGCAAAATCGTGGATACGACAGCCGCCAGCAGGAACAGCCCCAGCAGTTTAATCTGTGCGCGTAGACGCCGTTCGCCGGGCTGTTGTGCGGATTCAGACCAGAGCTCGGGTGACCACATGGAGTGGAACGGCGCCAGGTTTAGGAAATAAGGATGGTCGTCCCAGACTGGGTCAAAGTTGGCCTTGAGCTGCTTTTCCAACTTGGCGAGCGCAACGTTGTCCAGGAAAATGCCGTAGGCCAGTTGGCGTGGAGCAAAGGGATTGTAGAGCGCGGTGTAGTGCTCGTTGATGGCGTTGACTTGCTCCCGTGAGAGTCCCGACGGTTGGATCACCATGAGGGCTGGGTCCCACGAAGCGCTCATGCCCTTGACGCCTTTCTGGTAGGGACGGCCATCGGTTACGACAATGAAGCTCTGCTCCAGCGGAGTTTCGCGGTTGTCCGTTTCCCAAATGTGCTTGATGGTGCGGATGAGGCGGCCTTTGTTGCCGTTGAGGGCGATGAGCCGTCCATTGGGCGCCAGGTGGTCGATCAGGTCCCGGAAGGCTTCGACGGTGTAGAGGTAGCCGGCGGAGTGGGCGGCGGCGCCTGTGTAGTAGTTGGCGCCCGCGCCGCTATAGGAGATCAGGATCAGGTCGTAGTCATCCTTTTGGCGTGAAATGAATTCCCTGCCTTCGGCGATCACCATTTCCATCTTGTCATCGTTGAGGATGGGCGCGGTGTATTCCGGCAGGTTTTCGGCGGGCCAGTAAAACATCTGTGGCACCAGCTCGACCCCGGTAATGTGCGCCTCGGGAAACAAATTGCGGAACTGCAGCATGTCGCGGCCCGCTCCAGCCAGCAGCACGAGGATGCGCTCTGGGTCCATGTCCGCCACGAGCTGACCGAAGAAAGGGTTCTCCAGGTGCTCGATGCGTTGCAGGGCGGCGTGGCTATTGCCTTCGCGTTGCACCATGGCGCGCATCGGTCGCTTGTCCCCAGGGCGGGTGTATTCGAGAGCGCCCACGCGGCCAAAGCTGGTCCATTGGTGGTCGAGCTCACGGCTGTCGAACTTCAGTTGGTGGTCGCGGGTCAGGAGCTCCATGAGCGGCTGAGGCTCTAGCTTGGGCGTGACCGCAGGCAGATTCATCAGGACCGCCAATACCGGGGTGGCCGCAATCAGCCCCCAACTGAGTTTCTTTTGGCCAATGCCCTTGGCGAACAGTGCGGCGGCGGCCATGGGGGCTACGGCGGATAGCGTGGCGGTCGCGGCAAAGCCGAAATACTCCAGCGTCTGCACGAAAATGAAACAGCCCAATGCCGCCCCAAACAGGTCAAAGGCGTAGAGCACCGTGCTGCGTTGGGCGTTGAGCCGGAACAGCGTGCTCAGCGCAATGCCGTGGAGCAGATAAGTCAGGCAAAGCCCGGCGCCGACTTTGAGCGACAGGCCGAACTCGTGTTCTTCCATCAGGAGCCAGGCGTTGGACTCACTAATCCGCAGGGCTTCCAGGCGCTCCGCGTTGACCAATTCCTTGAGGTGCGTCGAATACAGCAGAAACAGAATGACCGCCGGTCCGATCAGGAAAGTCGTGTAAACCAGCGCGCCACGCTCGTATTTTTTCAGGGTTTCGTAGGGGATGAGGCTGATGAGCGTGCTGGCGGCCCCGAGCCCGAGCATTGCTGTGGCGATTGAGTAATACGCGGCTTGCGGGCCTACGACGATGCCGAGGATGCTCGTTGCGAAGAGCTCGAAAACAAGCAGTCCGCAGGCAAGTAGGAAGATGGCGAATCTCATGGTTGTCGTCGGGGAAAGGGCTTACTCTGCCCCGAGCACTTCTCGTATGGGGTAAGCTTCGCGGTGGCCGCCAAGCTTACGGATGATCAGTTCCCCCACCAGACCAACCGAGATCAACTGCACGCCGAGAATCATCAGCAGCACGCCAAAGAGCAGCAGCGGACGTTGCCCAATGCCTGCGCCTAAAAACAATTTAATGAATGTCAGGTAGCCTAAAATGAGAAAGCCGAATGCGCCCATTGCCAGGCCAACGCCGCCAAACAAATGCCCGGGCCGTTGCACAAAGCGCGTGATCGCCGCGACCGTCAACAGGTCCAGGAACCCTTTGTAGTAGCGCCCCAGGCCGTATTTGGAGATGCCGAATTCGCGCGCATGGTGCTTCACGGGAATTTCGGTGACGCGGTAGCCGTCGGCGTGAGCCAGGATCGGGATGTAACGGTGAAGCTCGCCATACAACGGCAGCTCACGCACGACCTCGGCGCGGTAGGCTTTGAGCCCGCAGTTGAAGTCATGCAAATGTAGCCCGGAAATTTGCCGCGTCACCGCGTTGAACAGGCGGGAGGGAATGCGCTTTTCCAGCGGGTCGTTGCGCTCGCGTTTCCAGCCGGAGACGAGGTCGAAGCCTTCATCCAGCTTGGCCATCAGGCTGGGGATTTCCGCAGGCTCGTCCTGCAAGTCCGCATCCATGGTGATGATGTAGCTGCCTCTGGCGGCCTGAAAACCGATCGATAGGGCGGCGGCCTTGCCGAAGTTGCGACGCAGACGGTAGGCGCGCACGCCCTCGGGGAATTCCTTTTGCAGCGCTCGCAGGTTTTCCCAGGTGGCGTCGCTGCTGCCATCGTCGACAAAGATGACTTCGAAGCTCCATTGGCTGTCGGTCAGCACGTCAGCAATCTTTTCCCAAAGCTTACGCAAAGAGTCGGCTTCGTTGTAAGCAGGCGCGACAACGGAAATGTCCGGCGCGTCGACATCGCTTTGCTGGGTAAAAGGAAACTCGGTGGTGGACGGAGACGCCATGGTATTGATGCGCGGTGTTTTAGCGGCTGTTCAGGAAGCAAGCAACCCTTTTGGGATGGGGAGGAGGCGGAAAGCGAATCAATGAAAAAGTTTACAATTGCGGGCTGACGGGCAGGGGGTAGGCGCTTGCCCACGAAGTCTAGTGTGGTGTCAGCGAAGTTCGCTGCATAAATACTGAACCTTACCGAGGATCAGATCTGCGTCCGCTGTCCACT
>JAVDPC010000051.1 GCA_031296915.1 Cerasicoccus frondis
CTCAATCAAAGCCGCCTTGCGCTGCATCCAATCTCTAACCCACCTGAATCGGCCAATCTAGATGAAAAGTGCTCTAGCAGACATATCGCTGGAGGCGGCCGCGAACACCCTCGTCTTCGAATGGATCGGCCTTGACCCGGAGTCACGCTTCGGCGGGGCGGTTCATTTTTTCCTCTACGACACGATCAAGATCTTCGTCCTACTGGCGGTGATGATCTTCCTGATCGGCGTCGTGCGCACCTGGCTGCCCGAGCACAAGCTCAAGCAATGGATGAGCAAGGGCGGCCTGTGGGGCAATGTCGTGGCGGCAATTTTTGGCGCAGTCACGCCGTTTTGCTCCTGCTCGTCGATCCCGATTTTCATCAGCCTGCTCAAGGCCGGCGCGCCGCTTGGCGTGACGTTTTCCTTCCTGGTCACCTCGCCGATTATCAACGAATACCTGGCCATCCTGATGGTGGGGGAATTCGGTCTGTCCATCACCATCGCCTACGTATTAAGCGGGCTGCTCGTCGGCGTCTTCGCCGGCGCCTTGATCGGACGGCTCGGCCTGGAGCGCTATATCGAGCAGGACATGATTGCGGGCCCCGCCGAAAGCGAAACCACCCGCAGCTATACCTGGCAAGGACGCCTCCAATTTGGGCTCACCGAGGCTGCCGACGTCATCAAGCAAATCTGGGTTTGGGTGCTCGTCGGCGTGGGCATCGGCGCGTTCATTCACAATTACGTGCCGCAGGAAATGATCCAGAACGCCATCGGCGCGACAGGCATTTTCGGCGTGCCCATTGCGACGCTCCTCGGCGTCCCAATGTACGGCAGCTGTGCGGCAATTGTCCCGGTGGCGGTAGTGTTGTTCGAGAAGGGCATCCCGCTGGGCACGGCGTTAGCGTTCATGATGGCGATGGCCGCGCTGAGCCTCCCCGAGGCGATCATGCTGCGCCGCATCATCAAGCTCCCGCTGATCGCCATTTTCTTTGGCGTCACCACGCTAGCGATCATCGCCACCGGCTACCTCCTCAACTTCCTCGCCAGCATCCTCTAGCCAGCGTCCCGCTGGACCGTCGGATGCGTTGCATTCAGATTTGCCCATTGGGCAAATGGCGGAGCGGCAGGCGTTTTATCCAACTGACTATGGTGGCGCGGATCGTCTCCGATCCGTAGTTTCAGGCTGACGGCAAGGTAGGGCGCAGTCTCCAGACAAACCGCAGCGCTGCCTCTCTGTGATCGTCGCTAGTCCGGCTTTATTGCGCCTTAACGTTTAGCTCCGTCGAAAAGGCGACGCGGAAGTCTGAGACCATCTTCATCAGACTGGCGTGAGGCTCCTCATTCATTCGTAGCTTCATTCGGCTCATTGCCTCATCGCCATCTGCCTCGCTCTGATAGTCAGCTATGAAGTGGTAGTCGGGCAAATCAGGAAAACTTGCCTTGTTCGTCATTTTCAGGACTCGGGCATCGATCATTAAGCCATCTTCCATCTCGTTCTGAATGAACCGGGTGAGAAGCGCTTCCACTTCTGGTTCGGTTATCCTAGCTTTTGCGGTGAAGTATACATGGTAAGAATGCATGACGCTTTGATCGTGTTCGGAGGTGTGATAATTTAGAGGTGGCTCGGTTGTTCATCAGGAGGCTGCGCCCTACCTTGCCGTCAGCCTGAAACTGCGCTCGAGACGATCCGCGCCACCTTGGGCAGTTGGCTAAGCTATTTGCCCATTGGGCAAATCTATCGGTGCAGCGGGACGCTGCCTACCGGTCGAGCAGGATGCTCGCCCAGACTTTGTCGGTAAAGTCCATGTAGCGAACGCCGTCGGCGAAGCTGGTCAGGGTGACGGGCTTGCCGTCGCGGATGGAGTCGACGAAGTCCTGCTCCACGCGCCAGCCGATAGCCGTGCCAGCGTCCGGGGTGACGACTTCCGGGGAGCGCCCCGTGTGCGCCACGTAGAGCTTGGATTCGCTGATGTCGAAGTGCACGCTGCCGCGCTCGCATTGGACATCCACATACCACATCGGGCTACCGCTGGCGACGCAAGTGAAGTGGCCGATTAGTTGAGCGCCGTTGTTGTAGCGGCCCAGGAAATTCAAGGTGTCCGGGATGGTCACCGGGGCGCGGCCTTCACCCGAGGCCGTAGGGCGCTCGGAGATGACGGTGGCGGCGTCGGCCTTGACCCAATCTACGTCGACGCCGCGTCCGAGCCAGCGTTGGGCGGTTTCGAAGAGGATGCCCATGGTCATGATGTTGTGCCCGGAGAGATCCGTGCGCTGCCGCCAGGTGAGGGAGGCGGTCGGGTCGGCGGCGGCCCCGCCTATGTGGACCAAGCGCACTAGGCGGAGTTCACCCAACTCATTGATCAGGCGTTGGGCGGTGGCGTCATACTCCAGCGTAAAGGGGGCGGGGACGATTTGCGCGACGAGCTCTGGCTTGGCTTGCGCGGCATCAAGCATCTGCTTGGCCTCGTCATGATTCATGGCCATGCGGGCCTCGGTGAGCACATGCTTGCCAGCGGAAAGGGCAGCGATAGTCGCCTCGGCATGCAGGTAAGGCCACGTGCCGATGCAAACGGCGTCGACCTCGTCGTCCTCAATGACGTCCTGCCAATGCTTACTAATGCGGGGCACGTTAAATTCATCGGCCACGCGCTGGGCGGACTCGGGCGTTCGGTTGGCGATGGTGACGACCTCCACGCCGTCGATGGCCTGAAAGCCAGGGATGTGCATACTGCGGGTATTTCCGCCCGCGCCGATGATGCCAATGCGTAAGGGGTCTGCCATGCGGTTAAGCTAGCACAGGTTGTATGAATGAAAACTCTGAATGCACGAAAATGCTGGGGGGAGGGGATCGTCTTGGTTCGCCATCCCATCCTGATGTAGGGCTCACGCTCGCGCGACGCCGCTTAGGCTGAGCAATGATCCTCGAAACCAAGTTGTTCTAAAATATAGAACATTCTGACTTGACCTATGGCTGTTCCGCATATTAGAACAACCATCATGAACAACACCCTGACCAACGGCTTGGCGCTTCTAACGCTGGTGGCCAATGAGCCGCGACCGCACGGCGTTACCGAGCTGGCGCGGATGGCTGACCTGCCCAAGAGCCACGTACATCGCCTGCTCCAATCGCTGGTCGAAGCCCGTTATTTGGACAAGGACAGCAAGGGCCGCTACCAGATTGGCGTGGGCGCGTTACGACTGGGGCGCGAGCTGTTGCGCAGCTTTCCCATTCGCCGTGTGGCGCTGCCCGAGCTAATGCGCCTCGTGCATGAGCAGATGGTCGCGATTACGCTGGCGGCGCCCTTTGGCCATGAAGCAATTTCCGTCGCTCACTTCACGCATGATGGCCAAATGCGAGATTCGCAGGCAACCCTGGGATCGGTTCTTTCAGCCTACGCCTCCGCAAGCGGTAAGCTATTCCTGGCGCATTTGTCAGAAGCAAAGCTCGATGCCGCGCTCACGCAAATCGACTTTCAGCCCGCTGGGCCGAATACCCACCGTGACGCCAGCAGCCTGAAGCAGGAACTGCCGCTCATTCGTCAGCAGGGCTACAGCTTAAACAACCGTGAAAACGGGACAGACAGTTTCAGTATCGCGGTCCCGATCCACGATCCCGAAGGGGTCGTTATCGCGGCGCTCGGCGCCTCAGGGAACGTGAAGACCTTTACCAGCAAACGCGTTACGGAGCTGACCGTCGCGCTACGCGAAGCTGCTCAACGCATCGAACTTGCTTATCAACAATACCTTAAGGAGGAAATGACCTATGCTGACCGCTGAGCCCAAAGCCAACGATTTAATGACTGCGGAGCACATCCGCCAATACTGGGAGGAAGGCTACACGATTGTGCGTGGCGTCTTCAACGAAGCCGAGCTCAACCAAATGCGGACGGCCTGCGACCGCTGGAAATTCACGGGCGACCTGCTGGGCCGCACTTGGCGCAAACAAAACACCGTGATCTGGGTGGATGAAGATAAGGACGTCGGGACTACCGTTCGTGGCATGCAATGGCCTTCTTACCACGACGCGGTGATGGATAAATTTCGCACGGACCCGCGAATGCTGATGATCGTGGAGCCAATTATCGGCAACAACCTCAAGCAGATCATCAACCAGATGCACTGGAAGCGCCCCGGCTCACAGACCAGCTGGGCGCTCCACCGCGACGTGCGCAGCCGCCAACCATCCAGCGATTTTCAGGATCTCTACACGTCCTGGGTCCAAACGGGCATCGCCATCGACCCGCACCTGAAGGAGAACGGCGCGATGCAAATCGTCCCGGGCAGCCATAAAGACGTCGAGCACAACCCGGAAGACAAAGCCGCCTGGCAGGCGCCCCAGTACGCCGACGATCCGCGCGCGCGCGACATGGTGCTGGAGCCAGGCGACGTGGGACTATGGTCAGCCTACACCGTGCACGGTGGCGGATTTAACACCACGAAATATCTCGACCGTCGGCTCTACATCAACGGCTTCGTTAAAGCGGACAAATGCCTGCGCGGCGAGTGGGCTTGGAAAGACGGCCGCACCTGCGGACTCTACGGCGAGCAAGCGCTGGTGCAGTTTGACGAAGTCGATGAGATCCGCCACGCCTTCTACGCCTCTGAGCTCAACCGCAAAGAAGTCATCCGCGACTAACTAGGCAGCGCGCCGCTGCACCCATGGATTTCTCCCAACTGACCAGAATGGGGCGCTGTCTCCAGACACTCTGGCGGCGCCAAACTACCGGTCCAGCCGGATGCTGGCTTGCCAATGCGGCATTTTCGCTGACGCTGGTTAGGCGATGAAGCCCCTCAGTCACATCATCGAAACCTGCCTTTACGTGGACGACCTGGCCGCTGCCGAGCATTTCTATGGCGAAGTGCTGGGACTGGAGCTCTACAGCCGCGTCGAGGGGAAATTTGTTTTCTACAAAATGGCCGAAGCGATGTTGCTGATCTTCGACCCGCACGCCAGCGATGGCGATGCCCACGAGCTGCCAGACCACGGCGCCACCGGCCCCACCCACGTATGCTTTCGCATGAACGAGGCGGAATTTCCGGCCTGGCGCACCCATCTGGCCGCACGCGGCGTGGCGATCGAGCTGGAGCACGAGTGGCCCAATGGCGCCCGTTCATTGTATTTCCGTGATCCGGCGGGCAACAGCTTGGAGCTGGCGCCGTGGCGTCTGTGGGACGACAACAATAGTTAAAAGCTCCCCGGGAAATGAACCCCTAAGCCGCCCGCTAACGGCTTCTCTTTTTACGCGCCGCCTGCTTTGCCTTGCGTTTACGCGGAGGCGGGACCACGCCAAAACGCGGGTCTCCCTGGCGGATCGCCTCAATCACCGCTTCAGCGACAGGCTCAAAATCGTCATGCTCCTCGGGTATGTAGAGCCATTTCGGAAGAATGTCGTGCGGGCGCAGGGCAGGGAAGTCGCCCATAATGGACTCGTGCTGCTCGCGGTCGACCGTCACCAACAGCCAGCGCCAGGCCTCCTCTCGCGCGGCCAGCACACAGACCATCTTGCCATTGAGATAGCAACCAACCGCGCCGAACATGGGCTTGCGGACGAAGGACGGATCTTCAGCAATGGGTTCGATCAACCAGTCGTATGGATGTGGCTTGGCCATGTGGTGGAGATTAAAGTGAGCCAATTAAAAGTTAAAGATCTTGTTTAGGTGGGAGAGGCGGGGAGCTTCCACACTTTAATCTTCACGCGGCAATCGCCGTGATTGACTTACGCCCCGGACAACAGCGTAATAGCGCCTCATGTTCGTCGACGAAGTAACAGTAAAACTCAAAGCGGGAGATGGGGGCAATGGCTGCCTGAGCTTCCGCCGTGAGAAATACGAGCCCATGGGCGGACCCAACGGCGGCAATGGCGGCCGGGGGGGGAACGTGGTGCTGGTGGGCGACGAAAATACCGCAGACCTGGTCGATTATAAATACATGCCGCATGCGCGCGCCAAAAATGGCGAGCCGGGCCGCGGCTCCGATCAACACGGGGCTTGGGGCGATGACAAACGTCTGCGCATGCCGCTGGGCACCCAGGTGTTCGATGTGGTGAGCGGGCTGATGGTCTGCGAGCTGCTCGAACACGACCAGGAAATCATCCTGCTGCAAGGCGGCAGGGGCGGCCTCGGCAATCTCGTTTTCAAGTCCTCCGTCAATCAGGCGCCGCGGAAAATCACCCCCGGCAAACCAGGCGAGGAAGGCGAGTACCGTTTCGTCCTGAAAACCATTGCTGACTGCGGACTGGTTGGGTTTCCCAATGCTGGCAAATCTTCCATCATGGGCATCTTAACGAAGAATCAGCCCAAGGTCGGCCACTACGCGTTCACCACCATTCAGCCCAGTGTCGGCGTATTGCACTTTCCGGAGACGTTCGAACGGCTGACCATTGCCGACATTCCCGGGCTCATCGAAGGCGCGCATGAAAACCGAGGCCTCGGGCATCGATTCCTCCGCCATGTGGAGCGATGCCGCATCCTGCTCTTCATGATCGATATGGCTGGCGAAGAAGGGCGCGACCCTCTCGATGATTACGCACAGCTTTGCAGCGAACTCGAACTTTATGAAGCCGAGCTCGCCGACCGCGAGCGCATCATCATTGCGAACAAAATGGATGAAGCCGCTGCCGCAGACAATTTGAAGCGCTTCCGTAAGGCGCATGAGGATTTGCAAATCGTGCCTATCTCCTGCCTGAGCGAAGAGGGCATCCCGGCATTGCGCGATGCGCTTTACGATGCAGTCATTCGTCGCAAGCCGCTTACGGAGTAGCGCTCAAATCAGCCTCGGTTGAAGCGCCGATGCTGAGATGCGCATTCAAAATTCGCAAAAGGGCGGTTTTCCCAATAAGGCCCGTCTAGAGGCATAGGATTAAGCGGCCACTAAAACTGGAGTCATGTCCTAAAAAGACCGCCATCAATCAATAATCATATCGTTTGATCTTTGAAGCACGCAACCGGCCACCACACTTATTGATAATGCAATATCAAGGAATTGCCGCCCGTGCTTCGATCTCGTCGATGGCCCACTGGGCGTGTTCCGCGGCGAGCGCATCGTCTGATTCGGCGATGCTGCGCAACATGGGTAAGTCTTCGCCTGTCCCGATGTTTCCGAGGACGACACACACATTGCGGCGCCAGCGACTCAGGCCCGCGCGCTTGATGGGCGTTCCAGCAAAGGTTTCAGCAAATTCCGCCTCCGTCCAGTTGAGCATCGCCGTCAAGTCCGGGTATTCGCGCGAAGCGAACTTTGCCTCCTGTGTCGCCTGCGCCCAGCGATTCCAGGGGCAGACATCCAGGCATTCGTCGCAGCCGTAGATGCGATCGCCAATTGCCCGACGGAATTCCAGAGGAATCGCGCCCTTGTGCTCAATCGTCAGGTAGGAGATGCAGCGCCGGGCATCGAGTTTATAGGGCGCAATGATCGCACCGGTGGGGCAGGCATCGATGCAGCGAGTACACTTCCCACAATGGCTACGCGCGGGTTCGTCCGCCTCAAGTTCTAGCGTGGTGAACACAAACCCAAGAAAAAGCCAGGTGCCATTTTGTTTGTTCAGTAGAATCGTGCTCTTGCCCTGCCAACCGAGCCCCGCTTGCGCGGCAATTGGTTTTTCCAGTACGGGCCCGGTATCCACATATGGTCGTTGCGCACTGCCAAACTCTTCACGCATTGCGCGGCAAATTCGCTTCAGCTTTTGGGTGATCGTTTTATGATAATCCTTGCCGAGCGCATACTTGGCAATGCGACCACGACGCTCGGGTTCTGGCTGATAATAGTTCAACCCCAAGCACACGATGCTACGTGCTTCAGGTATAATGTTCGACGGCGACAACCGACGATCATTGTTGCGCTCAAGCCATGACATTTCGCCATGCTCGCCGCCCGCGATCCACTCCAAGTAATACTCCCGCCGCAATTCAACATCCACCGGCGCGACGCCAAAGGCTTCGAAACCTTCAGCCTTGGCCAGTGCACGCAGACGCTCCTTAGGCGAGGACATGGGAGGAAGATTAAAGGAAAAAGATTAAAGGAAAAAGGGAAAAGCAGACCGACCTAACGAGAGACACGCCAAAAATGCCAGTGGATAGAATCGGTTTATAAAACCTACATTCTGATTTTATAATTTAGAACTGATTAATTTTACTATGGCTCCACTTGCTGATTCGATTGCATTCATTAAATTAATAAATGCTTTGAACCATCGCTTCTTGCCACTTTAAAATTTTGATATAAATCGACCAATCTAAACATTTCTTATCCAATTTCTGAACTCAGTTTTTAAATTTTAAGGTCGAGTTGCTCAATGCGTTTGCGGAGCGTGGCGCGGGTAATGCCGAGCAGCTTTGCGGTTTTGACTTGGTTGCCATCGAACTCCTTGAGCGCACGCACGATCATTTCGCGCTCGATTTCACCCAAGATGCTTTCGTCGATATCTTTGCGCAAAATGCGGTAGAGCGCATCGCATGCGTCAGTCAAACTACCGGGAGTTGCCGCAGTCGCAACAGGCACTGCGGCTGGAGTTGGCATTGCGACCGCAGCCTTGGGTTGCTCGGCGACGGGCATCGGCGCTGGCGTCTGCCCTTCCGGCTCAGCTTTTGCTGGCGCCTGAATCGCAGCCCCTGCCGCGATGTCATTAAACTTTTGCAGCAACTCATCCGGGAGATCCTTGCGCAGGATGGCTTCACCGCCGGCAACTACCGCACTGCGGTAAACAAGGTTTTCGAGCTCACGCACATTGCCCGGCCAATCATAAGCCGTCATAATCGCCATAGCGTCACTGGAGAAACGCTTGGCCCGGGTCTTGCGGTTGCGGTTGAGCTTCTGAAGCACGAAGTCGATCAACGAAGGGATGTCCTCCTTGCGCTCGCGCAGCGATGGCAAACGCAAGCGAACGACGTTGAGGCGGTAGTAAAGGTCCTCGCGGAAGTCGCCTTCGGAAACCAGTTTCTCCAAATCGCGGTTGGTCGCAGCGAGCAGACGGACGTCCACTTTGATCGTTTCGTTGCCGCCGACACGCTGGATCTCGCCCTCTTGCGTAGCACGGAGAATCTTCGTTTGCGTGGTCAGCGACATGTCGCCGATTTCATCGAGAAAGATCGTGCCGCCATCGCAAAGTTCGAACTTACCACGACGCTGTGTGGTGGCCCCGGTAAAGGAACCTTTCTCATGGCCAAAGAGCTCGGACTCAATGAGGTTCTCTGGAATGGCGGCGCAATTGACCGCGATAAACGGGCGGCCGTTCCGCAAACTATGCTGGTAAATGCAGCGCGCAACAAGCTCCTTACCCGTGCCGCTTTCCCCGGTGACCATCACGGTCACATCGCTGGCGGCGACTTGGCCGATGACTTTGAAAACTTCCTGCATCGCATCGGAATTGCCGACGATGCCTTCGCGGTAGTCATCGCTGTTGAGCGTGGGTTCGTATTCCTCCTTGGTTTCGTGGAGGTCGGCGTAGGCGGCAAACGCCTTTTCAATCAAGCCGAGGATCTTGGCGATATCGAACGGCTTGATGATGTAATCGAACGCGCCAAACTTCATGGCCTCAATCGCAGTCTGCGTCGTGCCAAAAGCAGTCATCAGGATGACCATGGAATCCGGACTGGACGTGCGCAGGTGCTGCAGCGTCTCAATGCCCGTGATGCCGCCCATGCGGTTGTCCAACAGGATGACCGACGGCTTTTCCTTTTCGGCGACCTTCAGGCCTTCTTCGCCGGATGACGCCTGGATGATGCGGTAATTGCGCGCAGACAGCACGCGCTCCAGCGAGTAGCGGAGCCCCTCGTCATCATCGATTACCAAAATAGATTGTTCTTCGGACATTGCAGTGACTGAGTGAAAGCCGCGCTTTCACTTGCGCGACTCATTAATGCCTCTAACGTAGAGCGGATTCGACGAAGCGCAAGTGTCTAACTCATCCTGGAAAATCGGCCGTTTGTTCGGCATACAGCTGGAAATTCATTTCACGTTTTTCCTGCTGTTCGCCTTTTATGTCGTGGTGGGCCATCGGGCCATCGGCTGGCAGGGCTCGCTGGCGCTGGGCATTATGATCGTGCTGGTTTTTGTGTCGGTGGCGCTACATGAGCTTGGCCACTGCCTGACGGCCCAGCGCTACGGCATCAAAGTGCCGCGCATCGTCTTCATGGCGATTGGCGGCATGGCCCAGATGGCGAGCATTCCCCGTGAACCGCGCAAGGAAATGGTCATTACGATCAATGGGCCACTGGTTAACTTCGCCATCGCGGCGGTGTTGTTTGCGGTGCTGTCGATCTACTATAAAGACGTAGGGTACGTCGCGGAAGGCAGCGTCAATGTGCTGCGCAAATACGTGAGCGACGAGTATGTGCGTTCACCCTACAGCCCTTGGTCGCTCAAGTGGACGAGCTTTGCCTGGGGACTGCTCGGCTGGAACATCGCCATGGGCCTCTTTAACCTGTTGCCGATTTTCCCCATGGATGGCGGTCGCCTGCTGCGCGCCACACTCGCCAAGAAATTCACCTACCTTAAAGCCACGCAGATCTCGGTATGGGTCGCGAAGCTCATCGCCATCGCCATGATTGGCTATGCGTTGCTGATCTCGCATCACTACCTCTTGGCGGTGCTCCTGGTTTTCATCTGGGTCGGTGGTGATGAGGAGCTCAAGTATGTTCGCGTCATCGAGCAGTACGTTGGCAAATCCATCGGCGACGTCATGGCCCCCCCGCCGTTGAATATTGGCGAAGCTCAGTTGCTTGAACGACGCTTGGAGCCGCACTGGCGGGTAGATGACCATACCGCAGAAATTTTCTCCAGCAGCGGCGTCGCATTTCCCGTCTACGCACAAGACGAACTGGTGGGCCTGGTTTACCCCGACCGACTCTGGTCGCAAGCCGGGTATTGAATTTCCGCTGCATTCCTGATTTAACGTCTGGAACCAACCCACTACAATATGCCCACCGTCATCCAACCTTACCTGTTCTTCAATGGCCGCTGCGAAGAAGCCCTTGAATTTTACCAGAGCGCAATCGACGCATCGGTCAACATGATCATGCGCTTCAATGAAAGCCCGGAGCCGGTCCCCGCAGACCAGGTCCCTGCTGACTTTGGCGACAAGATTATGCACTGCTGCTTTAAAGTCGGCGAGTGCGACATCATGGCCTCCGACGGCTGCGAGGAAGGCGCCAAGTTTGACGGCTTTTCGCTCTCCATCACCGTCGAAGACGAGGCGACTGCGCAAAAGTATTTCGCTGCCCTGACCGAAGGCGGAACGATCACCATGCCGCTGGGCAAAACGTTCTGGTCACCCTGTTTCGGCATGGTCACCGATAAATTCGGCGTGAGCTGGATGGTGAACGTTTTCCAGGAAGGATTTTAATCCTCCAACTGCACTTCCTTGTTGCGGTGGCGGGGGCAATCCGGAATCGACAGTGACTAATTCTTGCACTATGTATTCAACATGAGCGTAAAAGAAATGGCCTTGGAAACGATTGCCCACCTACCGGATGACGTGAGCTGGGAAGTGGTCAAGGAGCGCATTGAGTTCGTCTCAGCGATAGAGCGTGGTCTGCAGGAGCTCGACGCGGGCAAGGGCATGCCAATTGAAGACGTGGAAAGTGAACTCCGGGAATGGCTTTCCAGGTAATTGTTGCCCCTTCGGCGCGTGAGGATCTAGGCGCAATCGTAGAATACATTGCTCAACACGATCCTGCCGCTGCAGAGCGTTTAGGTTTAGCCATCATCGCAATCACCAAGAAAATCGCCGAGTTTCCGAGAATTGGCCGCATCGTGCCAGAATTCGGATGGGACACCATTCGTGAAATCGTCTTTAAAAACTATCGGCTCATCTACCGTATCAAAGATGAAGAAAAGAAAATCGAGATCGTCCGCATCTGGCACGCCAAACGCGGACACCCGATAATTCCCTAGTCCTCCAGTTGCACTTCCTTGTTGCGGTGGCGGGGGCAGCCAGCGCGTAACCAGCCGTTGACGAACGGGTCAAGGTCACCGTCCATCACGCCCTGCACATTGCCGGTTTCGACGCCGGTGCGCAGGTCTTTGACCATTTGGTAGGGCTGGAAAACGTAGCTGCGGATTTGGTTGCCCCAGCCGATCTGCCCCTTTTCGCCGTAGAACTTTTCCATCTCCTGGCGCTTTTCGTCGAGCTTCAGTTCGTAGAGCTTCGACTTAAGCTGGCGCATGGCCTGGTCCTTGTTCTTGTGCTGGGAGCGCTGGCTCTGGCAATAGACAACAATGTTTGTCGGCAAGTGGGTAATGCGGATCGCGGACTCTGTCTTGTTGACGTGCTGACCACCGGCGCCGCTGGCGCGCTGGGTGTCGATGCGGAGCTCGTCCGGCGGGATGTCCAAGTCGATGTCGTCGTCGACTTCAGCCACGACGTCCACCGCGCAAAACGAAGTGTGGCGGCGGCTGTTGGAGTCAAAGGGAGAAATGCGAACCAGGCGGTGAACACCACGCTCGGCCTTGGTGTAGCCGTAGGCGTTCACGCCCTCAAAGCGCAAGCTGACGCTGGAGATGCCGGCTTCTTCGCCCTGTTGCAAGTCTAGCACTTCGACCTTCCAACCACGGCGCTCGGCCCAACGCGTATACATGCGGTAAAGCATATCGGCCCAGTCGCAGCTTTCAGTGCCACCGGCGCCAGCCTGCACGGAAAGGATCGCGCTGTTGGAGTCCATTGGCCCAGTCAGGAACGAGCCGATCTCGAGGTCGTCAATTTGCCCATGAAGCGCCTTGGCGGTCTTGGTGATCTCGGTCAGGTATTCGGCGGCTTCATCTTCGTCCGCTTCTTCCACGAGCTCGACCATCGCATTGAGGTCGTCCACCTGCGGCTGAAACTTGGTAATTTCTTCAATGGCCGCCTTGCACTGATTGCTTTCGGCAATGACTTTTTGCGCGGCTTTTTGGTCATCCCAAAAGCCAGCTTTGCTCATTTGCCGCTCAAGTTCGCCGATGCGATTTTGCTTACCCGGGACGTCAAAGATACCTCCAAAGATGACCCGCACGGCGGGTTATTTCTTCGATCTGAGAACGGACTTCGGGTTCGATTTGCATGGCGTGAAGAAAGAGCCAGCACCGCACGCTTGGCAAGCAGGAATGTTGGAGCGGCAGTCGTCTGGCGTAGCATAGGCGTCTCGCCTGTGCGTGATCGATCTCTTTTAGAATCGTTGATTCGGGCACAGGCGGGACGCCCGTGCTACTGCTTAGCCATTCACGGCGACCGTCACGCCCCAGGCGGTCGCGATCAAAGCCAGGGGCAGGGCCAACAAAAGCTTCGACTTGATCATCGCAGGCCAACGCCGTTGCAATGCATACCCCGCAGCGCCCAGCGGAACTCCTGCGACAAAGCCCCAGACATGCGCCAGCACATCGGTGTTGCCACCACTAAAGCCTGTAAGCAGCAAGATCACAACGCCAGCGCCGAGCGGGATCGCCCGATGCTTGAGGCTGGCTCTTTCCGCAGGCGAAAACCGACCCGCCAACGCATGCCCCACGAGCATGCCCAGGGCGCCAAAAATCGCGGTCGAGGCACCCAGCGAGCCATGATATTCCGGCCAGTAAAACCAGGCGTTGAGCAGGTTGCCAATGTAGCCGCTGAGCACAAAAAACGTCCACCCGAGACCAGCCCCGAAGATGCGGTTGATTAGAAAACCGAAGCACACGCCAGACACCAGATTGGCGATCAGGTGGTCGATGCCGCCATGCAGGGTGAGCGCCGTCATTGGCAGCTGCCATTGCCCATCACCAAAAATACGGGTGTTCACGCTGACGCCCAGCTCCGTAAAGCGCGGCCATTGCGACTGCGCAATAAACATCGCAATAATCACCAGACCATAGCCAACGAGACTCAACGGCGAGGCGGGCTTGTCCGAGGGGAGGGCGGTCAACGGGCGGGGCGGCCAGTTTTTATTTTCGCGCTGATACTTGGCGAGCTGCTCGTAAATGGCCTCCTTGTCTGCTTCGTCTACCCAGAGGTAGCAGCCGCCATCCTCGCCGGGAACAAGCTCGTAGGTAAGGCGCATGGCCAGGATGACGAGCCCGTGCTCGCGCGCTCGCTTGGCCGATGCATAGGGGCCAATCGCAAAAACACCCGAAGGCGGCGCGGGTTGCGGTTCGTCAGATGAATTTTGGGCGTCGGCCACGGGATTCACAGGAAAATCTATTGCGGCTGCCGTGGAAAGCTTCAAACTGAGGCCAACTGCAAACAAGCACGCCATGAGCCTTCCCACGCCAGATCCTATCGACCCGGTCGCCCAAGCGGCAAGCCTGCTGGACCGCATTGAAGCCGCTGTCGCGCCCGGAGGCGCCCGCCCATCCTGGGATGAGTATTTCATGGCCACGGCGTTGCTCATTTCTTCGCGCTCCAGTTGCGAACGCTTGCATGTGGGCGCAGTGATGGTCTCCGCCGGCGCGCACCCCAACCGCATCATTGCGGCAGGCTACAACGGGTTTCTGCCGGGGCATCCACACCAGTCCCGCGTGCGCGACGACCACGAGCAGGGCACTGTCCACGCCGAGCAAAACGCGGTGGCCGACGCCGCCCGACGCGGCATATCCGTGCAAGGCGCCACGGCCTACGTCACCCATTTCCCGTGCATTAATTGCACAAAGATTTTGCTGTCCGCCGGCATTGCGACCATCAAGTATCGCCACGATTACAAAAACGATCCCATCGCCATGGAGCTATTGCGCGAAGCCGGGGTCGAAGTGATAAAGTTATAAACAATGAAGCGAACCCCAGTATTTTTCCTGGCGCTGGCTGGCGCCTGTTCCATCGTCTTGGCTGATGACTCGATCGACAGCCCGCCACCCAACGACGCGCCTGCCCAGCCCTTGCCCGTAGGCCGCTTTCAGCTCAGCGAGACCGGCGGCATCCAACTGGTGATCGACACCGCCACCGGGCGCGTGTGGCAGATCAACCGCAAGCTTGGCGAAGTCACGATGACGCCGGTTCACTACGAACACAGCCCGGAGGCCAAAACGCCACTGCCCGACTACACGCCACCGCCGGAAAACGCGCGCTTCCTCAAAACGCCAGTCGACCCCAAGCTCGAGGCCGAGCGCCAAGCCACCGCCCGTGAATTTATTGCGGAGAAAATTGACGACCCGATCATGACCTACACTGCGCAGATCGGCGCGTTTCCCACCAGCCTGGCGCAGCTCACCACCAATCTCGGGAACAACCCGCGCTGGCAAGGCCCCTACATTCGCGAAACCCTCATCGACCCTTGGGGCAACCATTACAAATTCCTTTACCCGGGCATCCATAATGAAGAGGCCTACGACGTTTGGTCACTCGGTCCGGATGGCGTTGTGAGCGACGACGACATCGGCAACTGGTGACGCTGTCAGGGCGACTCGGCCTTTACTCTGGCCATCATCCACCGCCCGGCTAGACTAATCTTTTGAATATGAGCGACCCAAAAGCCGATTTTGCAGATTTGTCCGGACAACTCCTGGTTTCGCATCCCTCCCTGCTCGATCCGAATTTTCGACACACCGTCGTGCTCATCTCCGCTCATACCGATGACGATGGCGCACTCGGCGTGATCATTAATCGCCCACTCGGCGTAACCCTGGGCGAAAAGAATGACGACTTCACCTTCAGCCCGTTGTCCGATGTGCCCATCTATGAAGGCGGCCCGGTGCAGACCGACCAAGTGATCCTCGCCGCGTGGCGTTGGGATGAGAGCGAGCGGGTTTTTCGTCTGCACTTTGGCCTCAGCGAAGAAGCTGCGCGCAAACTCAAACTGGCCGATGACGAAGCAGAAATTCGCGCCTTTCTCGGCTACTCCGGCTGGTCTCAAGGCCAGATGGAGCACGAGCTAGAACAAAACGCCTGGCTGGTCAGCCCGGTCACGGACACTCTGCTCGCTGACGAAACCGGAGACGAACTCTGGAAGGCCTACCTACACCGCCTCCAGCCCGAGCTCGGCTTCCTCGCCGACGCCCCCGATGATCCGTCCCTCAACTAAGATCACGGCGGACGCTATTCATTTTTACGCATTCAATGATGCCCCTTCGATCCATACTTGCACTGGCGATCCTGGCTTTACCGATCATCGGCGGTCTCTTGCACGCGGAGGAAGTTGAGTATGTCTGGGACATCACCATTGAAGTCAACCAAGGCGACCCGCTCGCCAACGACGGCGACCCCACGACGCCGTTTCGCACCATCCAGGCTGCGGCGACCAATGCCCTGGGCTTCGCCCGCGCGGGGAAATCTGTCCGCGTGTTGATCGAGCCCGGCGTTTACCGCGAAGCCGTTACTTTGCGTGGCAAAGTAAATGAGGTCAACGCAGCCATCAAGTTCGAGGGCACAGACCCGGGCCACGTCGTCCTCAACGGCACGCAAGTCGTAGACGGATGGGACATTGGCGACTACGATATTTTTGAACTGCCGTGGACGCCGACCAAGACGAACCCAACAATTTATTGCGAAGGCGCCCGGCTCGTGGAAGCGCCTTCGCCCCAGCAGGTGCGCCAAGGCCAAGTGTGCTTTGTCCGCGGCGAAGAACCGAAAATATACCTGCTGCCGCCCAAGGGCGGCGTCGTCAAGGCTGGCACGATCGAAGTCAGTCGGCAGGACGCGGGCATCCAGTCGCGAGACGTCGACGGACTTTATTTGGAAAGCCTGGCGTTTGAACGTGGTTTTGCGGCGGCAATCGATATTCAGGGCGGCGACGGCCTCATCCTCAATAACATCGCCGTGGAGTATTGTCATGGAGACGGCGTGCGCGCCGCAGATCTTGAGCAAGTGCGCATTCGCCGGCTTATTGTGGACCGCTGTGGGGGCAACGGCATCGTCTTACGCGGCTTGGGTAAGCTGGCGATGTCCGGCGCGGAAGCAAAGCTGAATAACTGGTCCGACCAAACCACGGAGCTGGCTGGCGTATCGTTAGAGCGCTGCGGCGCCGTCAAGGTCTGGTCCCTGAAGACCTCGGAAAATCATGGCGCCGGTCTATGCCTGCAGGGCAATGGCCCGGCTCAATTGGCCAAAATCACGGCGCTTAACAACGGCGTCGGCATCGTTACCCGAAACAGCACAGACTTGGCTACGTTTAGCGAATCCCAGATCGCCTACAACACGGGGGATGGCCTCGTCGTCGATGGCGCTGCGGCTTATCTCATGGCCAACGTCTTTTACGGAAATGGCGATGCGCAGATCGAACTCGCTCCGGGCAATTCAGCCTGCGAACTGCAAATTTCCCGCAATATATTGGTGGCCCGTAAAGGCGAGCTGCTCATCGACGTAGCCGCCAAGGAGCACGCCATTCTGGCCGAGAAAAATCTATATGAAGCGCCGGATAAAAAGCCATTTCGCGCCTTGGGCCAGAAGTTGACCTTCGCGCAATGGCAGGAAATCGCCGGCTTGGACCTCGACTCCTATCAAGGCGAAGCCAAGCTGCTGGAGCCTGAAAACTACGGCTTCACGCCCACGCCGCAGAGCCCATACTTCAAGATGAGCCAATGGCCGGTGCGAAAATTGGATTGATTCAACGGGCTTTTACGCTTGGTTAAGCAGGCTTGTCGAAATCCCTCCAGCATTTCCCCCTTGGGGCAACCATCCCGGACACCGTACATGCGGTGTGCTGCAGCCTGCCCACCATGGACGATGTGATCGGCTACGAGGAAAAGCGCCCCGAGACGATCAGCCGCGTCAAATACGCATACCCGCGCTTTGTGCTGCACGACTATGTCGTTCAGGCAATGAACCTGGCCGCCGAACGCCAGGACCTGCCGGATAATTTAATCTACCTGCTTCCATCCGAGCAAGCCGCGCGGGACTGCATGCGCTGGCTCGGCGTCGAAGCTGAGCTCCGTGAGGAGTTCGATTTCTTCTGCGTCGTTTTACCCAACACCGACGAGCTGCGCCGTCGGGGCAAAGCTTTCCTCCAGCACACTGGCTTGAGCATTTCCTCGCGGCATGCGGAAGATTACTTAAAGCATCATGGCAAACTCGAAGCAGAACCCAACTTTGCACTGCAAAGTAACTCTGCAAGAGAAAGTAAAGACCGTGTTCTGAAAGTTCTACGCCAATACCTGCCGACGGAAAACCTCTACCTGGCCAACTGCGGCATGAACGCCTTCTATGGCGCACTGAAAGCCGTGCAGGAAATCCAGGCTCCCAAGAAGCGCATTCGCTACCTGCAACTCGGGTGGCTCTACCTCGACACGCAACGCATTCTGGAGCAATTCATCGGCCCGGAAAACAAGCTAACCGTGCATCACGATGTGTTCGATGAAGCATGGCTGCGCACCTTCTTTTCCGAACATGGCCATGAGCTATCGGCCATTGTAACCGAACTGCCGACCAACCCGTTGATCCAGACGCCCAACGTTGCGTTGCTTGACGAGCTTTGTCGGCAGCACGGCGTCATTCGCATTTACGATCCGACCATCGCCGCCATTTCCAGCGTCGACGTGTTGCCGCACACCGACCTGCTCGTAACCAGCTTGACGAAGTACGCCGCGCACGAAGGCGATGTCATGATTGGCGCCGCCGCGATCAATCCACAGAGTCCGTTTGCGAGCGAACTTTCCACTGCTCTGGCTGGCAAGTGCGAGCCGCCTTACGTGCGCGACCTCGCCAAACTCGCTGCGCAAATTGAGGCCATGCCCAGCGTCATCGCCAAGCAAAACGCCAATGCCAAGGCGCTTGCTGCGTGGCTGGAAACGCATCCCGCCGTGAGCAAAGTATGGCATCCCTGGGAAGCAAAGTCCGCCCGGAACTTTGCCGCCATCGCCCGCAGCAAAGACTCATGCGGTGCGGTGCTCACGATCGAGCTCAACGTGCCGCTCACCCAGTTTTACGACCGCGCGCGCATTGTGAAAGGCCCCAGCTTCGGCACCACCTTCACGATGATGTGCCCCTTCATGTACCTGGCGCACTACGATCAGGCCAGCCATGAAGAAGGCCGCGCTGAACTCCGCGCTTGCGGCTTGAATCCGGATTTGATTCGTCTCTCGGCCGGCATTGAAGACTTCGAGGAAATCAAGCAGGCCCTCGGTGAAGGTTTGAGGAATTAAAGTGAACAAATTAAAAATTAAAGACGGGGGAGCAACCTTGCCCGCTAAGAAACGCGAAGCTTCGTGAAGAAAAATTCTAGTGTGGTGTCAGCGAAGTTCGCTGCATAAATACTGAACCTTACCGAGGATCAGATCTGCGTCCGCTGTCCAC
>JAVDPC010000052.1 GCA_031296915.1 Cerasicoccus frondis
AACCCGCTGGATGAAACAAGCCCGGTAGGGACACCGGGCTCCACCTTTTGAAATAGCTTTTTTGCATTTTCGAACACACCTGAGGCAGTGGATGCAGTCAATTGACAGGCTTTTCGACTGCCTGCTCCCAGGCAATGAGCAGTTTTTTCCGATCGGGGCCCCAACGGTAGCCGCCGGTTTCACCAGTGGCGCGGATGACGCGGTGGCACGGGATCAAATAGGAAATTGGGTTCGCGCCCACTGCTGTGCCCACTGCGCGGCTTGCCTTGGCGTCGCCGATGGCTTCAGACAAACCGCCATACGTTTCGAGCCGCCCCAGCGGGATTTGCAGCAGTCCCTGCCAGACTTTGAGCTGAAACGGCGTGCCCTTCAGGTGTAGCTTGATGCGCTCTATCTGCGACCAGTCGCTGTGGAAAATCCTCAACGCCGCTTCGTGATGTAGGCTGCCGCCTTCGTGCAACTTCGCCCGGGGAAAGGCGCCGCGAATCCAGTCAAGCCCCTCGTTGGGCGAGTCGACAAAGGCCAGATGCGATAGCCCTTTTGACGTTGAAGCTAGGATGACTTGGCCAAACGGCGACTGTGCAAACTCGTAGCGGAAGATCAGATTTTCACCGCCGTTTTTGTATTCGCCCGGCGTCATGCCTTCGATGCGGACAAACAGATCGTGCAAGCGGCTTGGTCCGGAGAATCCCGTTTCCAGCGCGGCGTCGAGCAGCGACATCTGCTCATCGCGCAACAGCGACTTTACCTGCATGAGGCTCAGGTGTTGGAGGAATTTTTTCGGGCTCACCCCGGTCCACTCGGAGAACAACCGCTGGAAGTGAAACGGGCTCAAGTTCACGCTGGCCGCGACGTCTTTCAGCTCTGGTTGCTCGGCGTAGTGCTGCTGCAGCCAGCCAATGGCTTGAGCGATTGTGGCGTAAGCCTGCTGTTGATTAGACGCGGAGTTTATCATGAGTGAATAATCAGTTTAGCAGGACGCGCGGGCATAATTCGACCCGATTCTTGCGAACTTCGTCTCCGATCTCTCATGCTGGATCCCAGTGGAGCGGCTGGTTATTGAGCAAGTTCCACAGGTTATTGGCGACCAATACGCCCAGCGTTACAACAGTCACGAACCAACACAGCGTTAGGCCCAGCAGGCAAAGGAGCGCTGTGCCGCTGTGGCGTTTTATGAATGCGTGGATGCACGCTATCGTTGCGACGGTCTGTGCGCTCACGACGGCGATTAGCCCAGGATAATAAGACTCAAGCACCCACTCCCTCAACCAGACGGGGTAGCCCCCGGCGTTGATCCAAAACTCCGGCGTTTCCTTGAGCACGGTCAGTGCGATTCCGACCAAATTGAGCGCCAGGAAGCTGACCGTGAAAGCGCCGCCGATCAGCATTTGGAGTGCGAACGGCTTGGGCTCTTGATAGTGTGGCGTCGACATGAATTTTGCCTCTTGAGATTATGCTGCCCATGGAATTGAGGCAACTGCGCGTATCGGCGATGGTCCCAATAAATCGAGGGGAAGTGTGAAAATCTGATTTTTCTCCGAGCTCGCGTGTAACGTTTGGATGGTTTTTCCTCAGTATAGGGTATGCAGTCATCTGATTCCACTCCCGAGCCATCACGTCAGCCCAATCCATCTCCCGCAGATTTATTGGCGGCGGGTCTGTCGAGCAATCCGCAGCCAAACGACGTTCACTCTTCGCCCGCGCCGAGTCCTGAAGATTTGGCCGCCGAATTTCCGAAACTCGAAATACTCGAGCTGCTTGGTCGCGGCGGCATGGGCGCGGTTTACAAGGCCCGGCAAAAGGACCTGGACCGCATCGTGGCGCTGAAAATATTGCGGCCCGGCCTCGACGCTGATCCTGGTTTTGCTGAGCGCTTTTCCCGCGAGGCGCGCACCTTGGCCAAACTCAATCACTCTGGCATTGTGACGCTCTATGAGTTCGGCCAAACGTCGGCCGGGCGTTACTTCATCCTGATGGAGTTTGTCGACGGCGTGAACCTGCGCCACCTGCTCAACGCTGGGCGGCTCGCTCCGCGCGAAGCCTTGACCATTGTGCCGCCGCTTTGCGACGCCTTGCAATACGCGCACGATCATGGCGTTGTCCACCGCGACATCAAGCCGGAGAACATCCTCGTTGATCGTCTGGGCCGTGTGAAAATTGCCGATTTCGGCCTGGTGCGACTGGCCAAAGGCGATGCGGATTTGCCTGCGGCAGAGGCCACTGCCGAGGATGGGCTTACCTTTACGGGAGAGGTCATGGGCACGCCGGCTTACATGGCTCCTGAGCAAAATGAGCGCCCCGGACAGGTGGATCACCGCGCCGACCTCTATGCGCTGGGGGTGGTGTTTTATCAAATGCTGACCGGTGAGTTGCCACGTGAAGGAGAACTCCAGCCGCCATCGCAACGGGTCTCGCTCGATGTGCGGCTCGACGCCATCGTGCTGCGCGCGCTGGAGCGAGACCCCGCTCGCCGTTACTTCGCAGCGAGTGAATTTAAGACGCAACTCGCATCGCTTTCCGAGGCGCCGCCAGCTCAACCCCCATCAACGCGATATGGCCTCTGGCGAGACCTTAACTACCGCACGCGTGCGTCGATTTTTGGTTTGCCACTGGTTCACGTGGCGACGGGTGTAGACCCGCAGACTGGTCGCAAGCGTATCGCGCGGGGCGTGATCGCAGTGGGAGAGGTGGCGCAAGGCGTGGTTGCTTTAGGCGGCCTCGCGATGGGTGTCTTTGCTTTTGGCGGCGTGGCGCTGGGCGTGTTCGGCTATGGCGGCTTGGTTATCGCGCTGTTGGCGATGGGTGGTTTGGGAATCGGGCTGTTGGGGGCATACGCGGGGTTGGCTATCGCCCCCTTGGCGCTCGGTGGCCTGGCAATTGGCTGGTACGCCAGCGGCGGCCAGGGGATCGGCAGGCATGTGCTTGATGCGAGGCATCAGGATGCTGCGGCAGTGGAGCTTTTCCAACAATTCCCCGCCGGATTTACCAACCAGCTCAATGCAGTGTTGATTGGCGTGATGGTCGTGGGCTTCGCCACGATGTCGTTCTTCCATGCCTGGGCTGCGTACCGACAAGGGCGGAAAGTGACCGCCGATAGTCTGGGCTTGCGTGGCGATGGGCAACGCCTTCCGCTGGGGCTGGCGAGTCTGCTGATTTTTCTGATCACGATGTATTGCGGCTTCCTGATGTTTGGCGCTCGTGAATTCCCTGCTTCGGTCGCGGTGCATTTCGACTGGAATGGCCAGCCGGACAGCTGGGCCAGTCGTGGCGTCGCGATGCTGACGATGCTAGTGGTTGGCGTCGGGATACCGTATTTTATTGTCACGGTATTCGCGCTGGTGCGGTTTCTGCCCGACTACTTGATCAACATGCCCCACGCGGGCTTTTGGCTGGCGGCGGAGCGGCGCGAGCAGACGCATCAGTCACTCGTCCGTTATGGGCTGGTGGTTGCGTGCCTGGTGACGGCGTTATTCTGTGCGCTGCAACTGCTGGGGCAAATCGCAAATGACATGGACCCAGTGCGGATGCCGATGCGAGCCTTGTGGATGGTGGTGGGCGCGTTCCTCTTGTGCTTGTCAGTCTGGATTGTGCGGTTTTGGCGACGTTTCAGTCTGCAAACCACGCGCTTTGATCAGCCGCCCGCTCAATCGAATTTTGCCCGTTGGATGCGACCTGCTGCGCCCTGGTTATTCGTATTTTTGATCGCTGCCGCCGTTTTACTGCCGATTGAAACGGCGATAACGATCCTGGAGGCTAATCGCAATGAGCCTCCAGGAAAGAGTGCTATGTGGAACTTGGATGTCGTCGTAACGGATCAAACCAGTTGGCCGCCGGAGACTCTGAATGAGCCGAATGCGCTGAACGTGGCGGGCGCAACTTTAGCGTTGCTTGGCTCCTGCAGCGTGCGCGAACCAGGCCTTGTTGAAGATTGGCAGGTGGCCACTGCGGGACCACACCTGCGGCTGGAGTATCCGCGCGCAGATGCCAGCAATATGCCGAATGTGATCGTGGTGACTTTCCCGCTGAGCACGGGCAGCGTCTGGACGCGAAAGGGCGCCGCGATTACCAGGCACACCAAGTATTCGCCTGTCCGGGTTGAGGAGCTCAAGACGGTATTAGCTCAAGCTGGAAAAGGCGAGGCGCAGACCCAATTTGATTGGAATGCTCGGCTCGATCCGCTCATTGACGACACTGACTTTACGATCCTGGACCTTGTCTCCGGCCAAGCGATGCCGCTCACCGCGCCCACTGTGGAAGAGGCGAGTTTGCCGCCTTTCGCGCTGCTTTATAATCGCGTCAGCGATACCGATGGGTTGACGGGTGAGGTGATCGAGACGCGGGAGTTTCTCGTCGCCAAAGCGGCGGATTTGCGTCTGCTGGCACTCACCGAAGCAGAGGCTCAGAATGCGTCGGAGAGCCAGTTGCGCGCTGAACTACGCGCAACTCCTCCTGCGGAAAGGGAAGCCTTACTCGCATTTCAACCGGTGTCGTTCGCCTCTGATGCCTGGTTGGGCTTTGAAGTGGTCGCCAGCGATGGAGGGCGGTTGTTGGGCATTCTCCACGTCGTTCCCGAGGACAGCGGCTTGCGGATTGAAGCGCGTTTGTTTAACTCGCCTAGTATTCGATGAGCGCTGGATTTCATACTACGCGTTGGAGTCTGGTCCTCGCTGCCACGCGTCTCTATGACAACGCTGCGCAACGTGCGCTAGGGGAGTTGTGCACGGTTTATCGCGGGCCTTTGCTGGCGCACGCACAGCGCCGTGGCCTAAACGCAGCCGATGCGGAGGACGCCGTGCAAGGCTTCTACGAACGCCTGTTGCGATTGGAGTCGCTGGCTACGGCGCGACGGGAGCGCGGACGGTTTCGCTCATTTTTACTGGGCGCGTTTAACCACTACCTGTCAGATCGCCACGACCACGCCAACGCCGCCAAGCGGGGAGCGGGCGCCGTTACGGCGATGGACTTTTCCGACGCTGCCATCGCGGATGCAGATGCCCTGGCTCCGGATACCGCCTTTGACAAGGCCTGGGCGCTCGCGCTCCTCGACGCAGTTCTAGAGCGACTGCGTGTGGAGTTGACTGACGCGGGTAAAGCAGACTGGTTCGACGCGCTCGCGCCGCACCTCGGGGGGCGAGATGAACAGCAACCGCAAGCCGAGGTTGCCGCGGCATTGGGCCTCAGCGAAACCGCGCTGCGCGTGGCGCTGTATCGTCTGCGCAAGCGCTACAAGGAGCTACTGCGTGACGAGGTCGCGCAAACCCTCGCCAAATCAGAAGACGTCGACGCTGAGCTGCGGCACCTGATCGCGGCCCTGCGCGGTGGCTGATGTGGCGTGATGCCAAGCATTGGTAAACGACATAGCCGTGGCTAATGCGCGAAAACCGGGCCTGTGTTGCGTCATTTCCAGGCGTGTGTTGCCTTCACTCAACCGGTGTTTTTGCCACTTACGTCCATGGGCGTAGAGAGCCTACGTCACGGGACGTAACTAGGCTATGTCAGTGGACGTAAGCTTGCTACGCCCGCCGACGTAACGACCCAAACCCCCGTAGGCTATGCCGCAACAAAGCCTCCTGTCTTGATGCAATAGCCGGGTGGATTTGCGTCCACATCACCGGTGATCTTGTCGCGACTTACGTTGACTTCATCACAAAGACGCCGTTCCAGTTATCGCCCGGAGGGTTATCCTGAAAATACTGGCAACGCTGAAGTGCCGTGAGTGATGGCGTCGGAGTGAAGTTATTCCAGCAACTCGTCGCTGGCTTTAACAGTTGGCTGCAGCTACTCCACGACGATGCGGAAGAAGTTACTGGCAACGCCTTGCTCGGTGTAGATTTCGAGGATGACGGGTTCCGTCGTGAGGGCGCGGAAGGTGTCGATGGTTTCCCAGGTTTTGAGGTCGCTGGAGGCCTGCACTTTATATTTGTTGCCGCTGGCCTGGGTGAACTCGATCAGCACCACGTCTTCCACTTCGGGGGCGCTCGATTTACCCACGGTGATGATGGGGGTGGGGCTGCCGTTGGGGGTGGTGGGATCGGTGTTGAGCAGTTGCTCGATTTTATTGTTCAAGCCGTCGCCATCGGGGTCGAGATTGGTGTTGCTGAGCGAATTGGTATCTACTGGAAAGTAGGACAAAATGTAGCGCATGAACTTCTGGTCGCTGACTTCACTGACGGCGTCGGGGTAGACGCCAATGTTGTTGTCGCTGAACTCGGTGTACTTCGTCGTGCTGGTCAGAGCGACGAGGCTGGAGCGTGCGTTTTTAACGCTCAAGCTCTCGGCTTCGTCGGCCTCCTCGACGGGCACAGTGTCCGTGGTGGTTTCGACGATGATGTAGTTGGTGTCGTTGTTGGTGAGCTGCGACGGGTAGGCGAGGATGTAAATGCTGTAGGTTGCTTCGATCTCGACGTCGTAGAAGCGCCAGAAGCCAAGGCCGTCGGTGATGGTTTCGACGTCCGTGCCCTTGGTATAAGCGCCATCGCCATCGAGGTCGAGGAAGAGCGTTACGCCCTGAATGCCGACTTCATCCTCGTCGAGATAGCCATCGCCATTGATGTCGGCAAAGACGACGCCGGAGATGCAATCAAGCAGGTTGACGTTGAAATCCGCGATGACGGATTCGCCGGTCAGGTAAGTCGTCCGCACCAGGTTTTCACCTTCGTCGTTGGATGCGTAGCCCTCGGGGATGATGACGCCTATGATGACTTCGCCGGCGGGTACGCCATCGAAGACATAGTTGCCGTTTTCATCGGTGGTGGCGGACTCGTCTACATCGGCGTCGTATTGCAGGTCGCCATCGACATCCCAGAACACGCGAAAGCCGGACAGCGGGTTGGTTGTATCCGTGTCGTAAACGATGCCATAGACGGGGGACTCAATAGTGAAGGCGTCCGAGTAGTCGGTGTAGGCGATCTTCTGATGGTCGTTGTTGATTGCGGCGTAGAAATAGACTGTGCCGTCTTGCACGCCCGTGACGTTTTCTACTGTCCACTGCGGGGTGAAGAGTTTCTCCGTGATGCCGAGGTAGGTATAGTCGCCGCCAGAATTATAGGCGATGTTGGTCAAGATCGGCGTGCCGTCGTGGCCGGAGTTATCACTGTCCGCGTAAATGGTGATGGTTGCTTCACTGGCGTAGGCGTCCGTGCAAGTGGCGGCGATGGAGAAGTCAAGCAGCTGTCCGGCATGCAGCACAGAGTCGGTGCTATCGGTGGTCACGCACGAGGAGCTTTGATAGGCGCTGTAGGTATAGTCGAAGAGAGAGTCGCCGCCACCGTTGGCGAGGTCTTCCTGCCAGGCGTCGTAGCAGGAAACGCTCGTGTCCCCGATCCAAACCGATGACGTGACGTTGTCGTCGTCCTCGATGGACCAGAAATCGATGGTCGGCGCTGAGTAGTTGCTGTAGTTGATGATGGTGGGCTGCTCGATCACCACCGTTGCGCCGAGGTCGAGTGACGATGGGTAATAATACGTGATAACCACTTCGCCCGGGAACAGCTCATCAATAATGGTTTCGTTGGAAATGGGGCTGACGGAGATGATGCCTTCTGAGCTGACCTTGCCGCCCATCGAATTATCGAAGATGATTTCCAGTGATCCGGAATCTAAGTCACCTACGGTCTTCACACTGCCACCGGTGAACTCCAGCACGCTCATGGTCAGCGGTTGGTTCTCGGACGTTTCGTGCGAGATTTCGTCGCGGACGGTTCCCGTCATCGAGACGCGCATTTCCGAAATGTCCTTCTTCGTGCCGCTGCCGTCGTCGAGATACCAGCTCATTTCGGCAATCACGGAGCTCTCACCGGTGTAGTCGTAACGGTATGTCTTTTGGGAGTAGGTGATCTCGTCTTTTTCGACGGTTTCCTCAACATCGGTGATGGTGTTATTCAGGTCCTTAATGTCCCCGCTGCCGATAAAGGAGAAGTCGCCGTTTTTAAAGGTGTACTTGATGCCAGCTTCCTCACTGGTGACGACGAGATTGATGTCGACCCAAGCTGCGGCGAAGCTCTGCGATGAGTCTTCCATGTCGATGAGCAGGTCGAAACCGATGTCGCCTAAATCCTGGCCGCCAATGAGCGGAATGCCATCCGGCACGCGGACCTCGCCGTCGGCTTGCAGCACGATGTAGGCCTTGGTAATGAGCAGTTCATCGGTGATCTTGATGCCGTAATCGGTGGGGAGGTAGAGGTCGCTGTTGATCGAGTAAACGTTGTTTGACCAGTCGATGAGCAGCTCGCCGTCGCCCTCAAAAATGAGCGCCTTCCAGTCGTCGTCATCCTGATAGGCGCCGTAGTAAACCGAGTCCGTGAGCTTGAGCATATGACGGTCGATGTAGACGTCGCCCTCCATGTAGCCAAGCGTGGCGGTTACGCCGCCAATGCTCAGTTGGCCGCCGAACTCGAGCCCAATGTCGCCCGATACCTGCAGAGCCGCCGGTTGATCGAGATTCTGCAGGTATACGCCGAGCGCCGCCACGTCGACGCCGGTGTCGAGCACTTCGATACCTTCTGAGGAGCCGGTGGCGGTGTACTGCAGATAGATGGATGATATCTTACCGTTTTCGGTGGTCACCGTCGTATCGACCTCGCCTTTGAGCTCGGGGATGATGACGTCTAAAGTGATGTCGACCTCGATGTCGTCGGAGTCGTCACGGCTGTAGGCCACGGCGACTTCCTTGACCTGCGCAAAGCCGAGGTCAATGCGGTCCACTTCGATGGAGAGGTCGTCGATGTTCCAGCGGTTGTCGATGATCTCGATGCCGGGGTTATCCGCGTCGCCCAGGGTCACGATGACGTCCCACAGCGTATCGAGTTCCGCCTCGCCATACACGGTGTAGGTCGTGTTATCGGCGGTGTAGGTAATGGTGAGCGGGTTGTCTTCGGGCGAGGAAAACTTAAAGCCGCCCAGGCTGATCTCGGTCGCGATGCCGATGTCGACGGACTCGACCGTTCCACTTTGTATCGCAAAGCCCGGCGTGTCTTCGTCGCCCAAAAAGGCGTCAACGGTTTCGTCTTCGATGGAGATGTCCACGTCGCCGTAAACTTCGTAGAGGTCGTCGTTGCTATTGTAAATAAAGGTCACGCCGTCATCGCCCAAGTCGACCTCGAGACCGTAAAGCGAGAAGCCCGCCGAGACTGTGGCGTCGAGCGCCACGAGCTCGAAGTGGTTGCTGTCATTGCCGACGAGCTGAAGGCCCGGCTCGTCCGATGTGCCCGCAGTGATGCTCATCGTTTGGTCTTCGAAGGTGACGGACAGGCCGCCGAAGACGTCGAACATTTCCGAGGATTCATTATAACTGACGCCCAGGTAATCGCCCGTTGTGGCAACGGTCAGGCCGGCCAGTGTGATGCTGTCGTTGATGCCCACGTCGAGGTTGAGCAGCTCGCCGCCTGCAAACGCAAAGCCCGGATTGTCTTCCGTGCCGAGGAAGGCCGACACGTCATTGCCCTCCACGCCCACGGTCACGTCGCCATAAAAAACAAAGAGGTTCGCATACGTCCCGTCGGACTTGGTGAACGAGAAGGTGATGTCTTCCGGGACAAATTCCACGCCGTAGAAATTGAGGTTACCCGAGAGGCTGATGAGCAGAAATTCCAATTCCAGTCCGTTGGTCGTTGCGTCGGCGCTCAAGGTGATGCCGGGGCGAATGTAGCTTCCCGCGCTGAACGCGACATCCTGGTCGCCAAAGCTGATCTGCAGGCCACCAAAGGCGTAGTAGTAATCCGAGATGCCGGAGTGGCTGAACCCGATGCCGTCCTCGGTCGTTTCCATCGTCACGCCCGCAATGCTGAAGGCTTCCGTGATGATGAAGTCCACGCCGATCAAGTCGCCATCTTGGATCTGCATGCCCGGGTAGGAGGTCGTCTCATCGCCGTCATCAACGACGTCGTAGCCGAACGTCGCGGCGACCATGTTTTCCTCGATCGACACGGTGACCATGCCGTTGATTTCGTAGTAGTCCGTTTCCGCCGTGTAGACGATGGCCAGTGGGTCGTCGTCGGAGATTTCGAAGCTGAGCGCGTCGATGTCAAAACTGCCGGTGAGGGTGGCGTTGAGCGCCTCCAGCACGAGCTGGGAATTGGCGTTGCTCGACAGGACTAGGCCGGGGGCATCCGCGTCGCCCAGCGCGGCGGTGAAGGTGGTGCCAGTTTCCTCGTAGCTGATCGTCACGCCGCCATAGGTTTCGAACACGAGGTCGTCGGCGTTGTAGACGAAGGTCAGGGCCGTATCGTCGTCGCCAATGGAGATGGTGACGCCGTCGTAGTTTAAGTCGTCCATTAGGCCAAAGCTGAAGAGCGTGATGCCCGATGCGTCGATCACGAGGCCAGGATCGTCGGCGCCGGTGCCGATGGTCACGGTAAGCGGGTCTTCCGCATCGCCATCGTTGACCGCGAGCTCGGCCCCACCCCAGAGCAGGTATTGGCCGTTGTCGGAATCATACACGAAGGTCAGCGGATTATCTTCGTCGGCCGTAAAGCTCGCGCCAAGGATTTCGAAATCGGTTGTCACTTGGGCTTCGAGGAAGACGATGTTCGCGTCGCCATCGATCACGATGCCGTCTTCGCCGTCCTCCGTTTCTAGGGCGACATCCAGTTCCTCGTCAGCAAACATTAGCGTGACTTCGCCAGTCGCGCTGAAGGTGACTCCGTCACCGGTGTCGGTGAAGGTTAGGCTGCTGCTGTCGAGCGTAATGCCCTGGTAGTCAATGGTGTCTGGCGACGGCGCGTCCGCCGCCCAAAGTCTGCAGGACGAGGCGATGTAGAGAAATAGCAAAGCCACCCAGCTTGCGCTGAGCACATGAGTAGGAATGATGTTTTTCACGTGAGGAGAGGCGTTTCCCAAATAGATGATTAAGCCGCCATTCCTATACTCGTTTTTCGTTGGAAAAATACGCCAAAAGCATTCGGGAAAAAAGCCCTCCTGGCCGTTTCCTCTAATTTAGAAGGATGATTAGACTGCCAAAATTGCGCTTCTAGACAAATCTGGTCACCTTAAGCATCCCTACGTGCCGTCCCGCAATTGTTCCCACAGGGCGCGTTCGGCGTCCGTGCGGGGGGAGGGGGCGGTGATCGCGTACTCGACGAAAAGGTCGCCCTTCGCGGTTTTGCCGGGAAGGCCGAGGCCGCGCAGGCGGACGCGTGTTCCGGTCTTTGCGCCTTCGGGCACGGTGATGCGGACGCGCTTGCCGTTGGGCAGCGGTATCTCCTTTTGTGCGCCGAGGGCAGCGTCCCAGGCCGGGAGCTCCAGCGAGTAAACAAGGTCCTTGTCCTTGACCTCGTAGTCCGGGTGTGCGGCAAGGCGGACGATTAAAAACAGGTCGCCCGAGCCTGCGCCGCTGCCGGGCTCGCCTTGGCCACCCAAGCGGATGCGTTGGCCGTCTTTGACGCCAGCGGGGATTTTGACTTTGTAGCTGTTCTCCTTGCGTTCGCCGGTCTGCGGGTTCACGCGCTCAAGCCGCACGGTGCGCTCGGCGCCGGAATAGGCCTCGTGGAGCGGCACCATGATTTCCGCCTCGACGTCTTGACCGCGTGCAGGGCTACGGCGCATGCCGCCAGCGCGACCAAAGGGATCGCCCCCGGCGCCGCCAAAGAATTGCTCGAAGAAGTCGCTGAAGCCGGTGCCGCCGAAGTGGAATTCCTCAAAGCCGCCTTGGCCCATGCCGCCAGCGCGACGAAAACCGCCACCAGGGAATCCGCCGCGTCCGCAGCCAGCGCCGCCATACTGGTCCCAATTGGAACCGAGCTGGTCGTACTTCTGACGCTTTTCGGCGTCGCCGAGGACGTCGTAGGCCTCGCTGATTTCTTTAAATTTGGTTTCCGCTGCCGGTCGGTCTTCAGGCTTGGCTTTGTCCGGGTGATGCTGACGCGCCAGCCCGCGAAATGCCTTTTTGATTTCGTCGGCGGAGGCGCCTTTTTCGACGCCGAGTGTCTTGTAGTAATCCTTAAATTCCACAGTGAAAAAATTCCTTTCTCAATCGTCCGGAACCTTGAAGGCTTTGGCGATCAAAATTCCGGACGATTGCCCTCGAAGGGGGGGGGGAGGGGGGAGGTCCGTAAAAAAGGCCGGGAGGAGTGAATCCTGCCCGGCCCGGTTTAATGTTTTCGCCAGGCAATGCGTTTATCGCGCTTAGTTGACCGCGATCTGGCGGGGTTTGGCTGCTTCCGCGACTGGAAGGGTGATGGTGAGCACGCCGTCGGCGGTGGAGGCGGTGATCTGTTCCGCATCGACCGGCACGTTGAGGTTGAGTCGTAGACGATAGTCTGCGGTTGGTATCTCGCGATGACGGGCGCGCCACTGTTCGTTGGCTGCTTGCTTGCGCGAGGCTTCAATCGCCAGGGTGTCCTGATCGACGGTAATTTTCACGCCTTCCTTCGCCACGCCCGGCACATAGACCTGGACCGTGTAGGCCTCCTGGGTGCTGGACACCTCATACTGCGGGCGCAGGTAGGTCTTGCGCTGGGCTGTCTTGGCGGGCGTTTGAGTCTTGGGTTCGGCTACTTGTGTTTCGCTCATCGTAAATATCTCCTGTTGGTTAGTTAAGTTGGTGGACCGCCACTTAGTTGACGGTGATGGACTTTGGTTTGCGGGCTTCGGCCTTGGGCAGGCTGACGGTCAAAATGCCGTCTTCGAGCTTCGCGGTGATTTTATCGGCGTTGATCTCGTCATTGATGGTGACCGAGCGGCTGTATTGCGCGCTCTGCTCGCTCTCGCCTTGCTTGACTTTGCGCTTGGCGGTGATGGTGAGCACGTCTTTTTCGAGCTGGATGTCGATGTCTTCTTTGGCGACTCCAGGAACTTCGGCCACGACTTGGTAGACTTCGCTGTTGTCGTCGTAAACGTCGACTCGGAAGCCACGGTGCGTGTTAGCGGTTTCGAAGAACCCACTGAAACGGCTGTTGCCGACCGTGCGATCAAAGATGCGGTCGAGTTCAGCAAAGGTGTCGTTCCAGAAGTAGTTTTGTTTGTTGTTATGC
The DNA here is from genome assembly GCA_031296915.1 of Cerasicoccus frondis. Classification (GTDB taxonomy): domain Bacteria; phylum Verrucomicrobiota; class Verrucomicrobiia; order Opitutales; family Cerasicoccaceae; genus Cerasicoccus; species Cerasicoccus frondis. Next base: position 12,969 of record JAVDPC010000052.1, read on the forward strand.
ATGATTTATTCCTCCTTAAAGTTATGGTTGTTGTTCGCCACATATAATGCAGGAGGGGCGCCAGGGTTTGGATTATATTTAAGGTGTTCATTTGTAGGAATATGCGTAATTTTATGATTTTGAGGGAAGTGACAATGTGTCACGTTGAGGCGACGTCTTTTCCCACGTGAGTAAATGCGTCACTATGACGCTTCTGGCTAGATGTGGATTTTGGGCGCAAAAAAACCGGACGCCTCACGACGCCCGGTTTTGGGGAATTTTCTGATCTCCTTAGCTCGTTGCGCTGGAGCCTTGCTTGGCGGCCTTGCGCTTGCGGAGTTTTCGCACGCCAATTCCGGTGGCAAGGGTTGCCAGACCTGCGAAGGCCATGGTTGTTGAAGATTCCGGGATCGGCTCGGCAAGGCTACCCGCGATGATGCCTGCTCCAGGGGTGGTGTTGTAGGCGGCGGCCAAGTAGGTAATGGCGCCTGGAACGGGATCGAAACTCATGCGAATCCAGCCAGCCTGATTGCCCGGAGTGACGAAACCAAAAGTGTACGTGCCTGCTGCAAGCGACGGAACGAGCACATAGCCATAAGTGGCCATGCCCACCGTAAAGGGAGAGTTGGGAATCAGGGGGCCGCCATAAAACTTAGTGATGCTATTGGGGACCGTAGTATAGATGGCCGGGAATCCAAAGGAGCGATAAAAGCCACTGGACGTGGCGCCAAATGTCGTTGAGAAAGACGAAAATGTGTTGAACTGAAAAAAGGTGCCCACATCGATCCCACCATCGTCCATAACAACTAAGCCAGCTGAGCCATAGGGCATAGATCCTGGTGTAATGCCCAGACTAACGATGGCGGCGGAAACCGGGTTGCCAGCCAATGCGACCGACGCTAATGCGGTTCCGTATTTAACGGAACTGGATTTGGAAGCAGCAGTATTTTCCATTTTATCAGATTCATTACATGTCATGACTTGGTAAAGTCTAAACATTACAAAATTCCACCTAGAGGATAGCCTATTCTTTGTTTAGTTGGAAGGGCCTTTTGTCCTTTTGCTTGTCATCAAAAAAACCGGACGCCTCACGACGCCCGGTTCAAAACTTTTTCCTTTAATTTTTAATCTTTAATCTCCTTTGAATTAAAATTCAAAGGAACACGCATCGAGGCGGTTCTTGATCTCGTCGACCATCTTTTCTTCGGCTTCCTTGCCCTTGGCGGCGAAGGTAACGGAGAAGCGGACGAACGCGCCAGCGTCATCCCATGGCACGGTGCTGATCAGCAGTTCGCGGATGAGGAATTGCGAGAAGTCTTCGGCGGTCTTGAACTCTACCTTGTCGCCGGTTGGCGTGGTGGCGCTGTGGGGGATCGCGGTGTAGAGGAAGAAGCTGCCCTTGGGCTTTTTGACTTGGAAACCGGCGTCGGTCAGGGCCTTGACGAGCAGGTCCATGCGGCGCGAATACTTCGCTGCGATTTCCTCAGTGATTTGCGGGTTGTCCAACGCGAGGGCGGCGGCCTTTTGGATCGCCAGGAACTGGCCGGAGTCGCTGTTGTCCTTGACGTCCGAGTAGGCCTTGACCATCAGTTCGTTGCCGCAGACCCAGCCAATGCGCCAGCCTGTCATGTTGTAGCTCTTGGACAGGGAGTGCAGCTCGATGGCCACGTCCTTGCCGCCAGGCACCTGCAGAATCGACAGCGGCTTGACGCCTTCGAACACGAGGGCGGCGTAAGCGGCGTCTTGCAGCACGACGAGGTTGTTCTCCTTGGCGAATGCGACGACCTCTTCGAAGAACTCACGGGTGGCGGAGGCGCCGGTCGGGTTGTTCGGATAATTGATCACGAGCACCTTGGCCTTGGCCAAAATGTCAGCGGGGACGCTCTTTAGGTCGGGCAGGAAGTTGTTCTCGGCGGTGAGCTGGTAGTTGTAAACTTCGCCGCCGAGATACTTGGCGTGCGTGCCAAACACCGGGTAGCCCGGGGTCGTCATCAGCACGTAGTCGCCCGGGTTGATGAAGCAGGCGGGGATCAGCGATAGCGCCGCCTTGGAGCCGATGCTGTGGCAAACTTCGGTTGCCGCGTCGATCTCGACGCCGTAAACCTTCTGCATGTGGCGAGCGACGGCTTCCTTGAAATCCGCGCCGCCGTTGTCGGCGTAGCCACGGTTTTCCGGCTTGCCGGCTTCCGTCACGAGGGCGGAAACGACTTCCGGGAAGGCCATTTCGTCGGGCTCGCCAACGCCCATGTCGATCAAGGTGACGTCAGGCTTGTCCTTTTTGGCGGCAGCCTTGGCGCGCTTGATTTTTTCAAACTTATAGATGGCGGTGGACTTGCCGTATTGGGCGCCGCCAATGCGTTCAGCGAATAGTTGCTGGATGTAGGGATCTTCTGACATGATGATTTCTCGAAAACCGAACACCAAAGCCCCACACCCCGCTTCCGGCAAGACTAAACCAACTCCCGCTCAGCCATCATCCGCTTGGGTAAACCGCAAAGAGCGCGGAGGACGCAGAGAGTTTTATCGATTTAAAATTCAATTCCGCTTCCGCTCTGCGTCCTGTGCGTTCTTTGTGGTTAAATAAATCATCAATCGGGCACACGCTCCACCCGATACTTCGCACCCTTGGCGTCTTGATAATAATCGCCTTCGAGCGGGGTCAGCACCAGGGCATTTGTCGGCGTTGCGGCGGCGGTTTCCACATTGACCGTAGCGTCCGTCTTCGGCTTCGCCAGCTTCATCAGGATCGGGATCACCAGCGTGAAGAGCACCACGACGATCGACACCACCGCCAATACACGGTAGAAACCTTCGTTGTCGATCTCGCCCCAGAAGGCCGCGCAGACCATCAGCGCGAGAATGGCGACCACGCCCGCCGCGACCGGCTGCACCCAATCCATTTCCTCGGATAGCTTTGGCAGTTGCAAGAGCAGTGAGTGGGACAAGCCCAGCCCGACGACGATGAGCGTGATGGTCGACTTCCAAAAGACGTCGTCGCCCTGCTCGGTCCACATGGCGAAGATGAGCATTGCCGCAGCGAGAAAGTTGATCGCCACGCCGGTCCACCCGAGCGCAGGGAGGTGCTTCTTTTCCACGAACGCCGCACAGGCCATCGCGCAAATGCTGGCCGCTGAGATCGAAAACGTCGTGCCCATGATTTTCAACTGCACCTCGCCAAACTCACCGCTGAGCACCGTGACAATGCCCAGAAGCGCGGTGAGGATCAGGAAGCCGATGAAGGTTTTCAGCAGGAGGTTTCGGGCGTCATGGGTGGTCATGGCGTGCAATTATGATACCGCCACTTCCCGGGCGCACGCAAAAACGGCCCGAAGCAGAACTCCGGGCCGTGGCGGGAAAATGACTTTTGCTGCAGCCTAGAGCACTTTTCATCTAGATTGGCCGATCAGGCCGCAGTGATTTTTCGTGTCCAGCAAGGCGGCTTGAGCGTC
>JAVDPC010000053.1 GCA_031296915.1 Cerasicoccus frondis
TCCTCGGTAAGGTTCAGTATTTATGCAGCGAACTTCGCTGACACCACACTAGAGCACTTTTCATCTAGATTGGCCGAGTCCGGTGGGGTAGAGATTGGATGCAGCGCAAGGCGGCTTGCTGGACACGAAAAATCACTGCGGCCTGATCGGCCAATCTAGATGAAAAGTGCTCTAGGGCCTACTGCTCGACTTCGACTACAACGCGCATGATGCCCTTCATGCCGATGGCGTAATGAGCTGGAAATGTGCACATGTACTCGTAATCGCCCGGCTTGTTGGGGGCTGTAAACGTGATGGTCTCCGAGTCTCCGGGCCCCAGCAGTTCAGTCCTCGCAACGATCCAGTCTTCCATCTTGGCGGGGATGTAGCCGTTGTCCTTGCTGTAAGTCGCCTCCATGGCAAAAGCCTGCGCATCCTTACCAAAATCGAGGATGACGAGGTTATGCCCCATTTGTTCCTTTGGCATGTGGCCGACATTGCGTAGCGTGAGGTTGATTTTTTTGCCCGCAGGCACCTCGATCAACTTCTTACTGAAGCGCATCTGGTCGTTGGCTTCGATGGTGTGTGTGGTCGACGCCTTGCCTGCGGCGTTGGACACCTTGGGCGCTGAGGCTGGTTTTTCCACAGGCTCGGGCTTGGGGGGCTGGGGGCCGCAGGCAGTGAAAAAACCGGCGGTCGCCAACAGACAAATACTGATAGTAGGACGCATTGTGGTGGAGTAAATGCGGTAAATCCCGCCAATGCAATATTCCGCTTGAATTTAAGCGCCTCCTAAACAAATTAAATAAGGTTTTAAGCGCCATTAGGAGCAGGATTATTATAATGCTGTCCCGACGGCGTCTCTGACTGCTTTGACTTTCGTTCTGAAACACATGACCAATTACCCCCGATTTCTTCGCCTGATCCTGGGAACTGGGCTCGTTCTGCTTGCCCTGTGGCTGACCGGTTGCAGCATCACCACGCCACAATCAGGCCTCGACCCCAAAGGCCCCGTAGCCCGCGAACAGCTCGACCTGTTTATGCTGACGGTCTACGTCTGCACTGGCATTTTCGTCGTTGTCGGCGGCGCGCTGGTATGGGTCGTGTGGCGCTTCCGCGAAAAGCCAGGCGACGAAAACAAGCCCATGCCCTCTCAAGGGCACGGCAATCCGCTGATCGAAATCGGCCTGATCGGCGGCTCCATTTTCCTCCTCGTCATCATTGCGATCCCCACCCTGCGCGCGATCTGGTTTACTCACGAGCTGCCCGAAGACCAACCCTACTACGAGGAATCGAAACTCGGCGCCTACATGGAGCGCGGCTTGATCTCCCCCGAGGAGAAGGACAACGTGCTCGAAATCAACGTCTATGGCTGGCAATGGTGGTTCGCCTTTGAATACCCACAGCTCGGCATCACCACCGCCAACGAATTCGTCATGCCCAAGGACAAGGTGGTGAAGTTCAACCTGCGCGGCTACGACGTTATTCACTCCTTCTGGCTGCCCAAGCTCGGCGGCAAGGTGGACATTATTCCCGGTCGCAAAAACTGGATGTGGCTCCTCGCCGAGGAGGAAGGCTACTACTTTGGCCAATGCGCCGAGTACTGCGGCGAAGCTCACGCCTACATGCTCTTCCGCGCGGAAGTCGTCAGCGACCAGAAGTTCAACGAGTGGATCGCCAGCTACAAGGAAGGCGCCCCCGCCCCCGCAGGATTCCAAATGGAACCCACCGCCGACAAGCCCGAGCCCACCAACCAGGACAACTGGATGGCCTGGTCGATGGCCAACAGCAAGGACCCGAAGGGCCTGCTCAACGGAGATAAAGCCCATGACGACATCGTCCAGGGCGCCCAACATTTCTTTGGCAAAGGCAAGTGCATCGTCTGCCACGCCATCGACGGCTCCCCCGCCGCTGGCCCGTCCGCTCCCAACCTGACCAAGCTCGGCGAACGCAAGTCCGTCGCAGCCGGCATCCTCAACCACTACACCGAAAACGGCGGGCTCGATGCGCAAAAGCAGGCGGAAAACATCTTTGAATGGATCGCCAGGTCACACCAATACAAGCCTGGCAACCTCATGTATGAGCGACTGGACGCCGGTCTGTGGGATTATAAATACTCTGGCCTGACTTACGGCGACCTCAGCAAAGTCGGCCTGACCGATAAAAATTTAACCAGCGCGGGCGTTTCAAAGGAACAGCTCGCTCTGCTCAAGGAAGACGCCAATGGCCCCATCACCGCTGTTGTCTCTGATCAACTGACCCTCCGCCACATCGTGGAGCAGATCGAAGAGAACCCTGAAATGATGGACAAGCTCGCTTCCGTCAGCGGCTGGCTGACCGATGATGAGTTCAAGCAGATCGCGGCCTATCTCCAGACCCTGAAGTAATTTCTAAACGACCCATTTTACCATGAGCGCCACCCACGTCGCAGACCCCCATCATCACCACGCCGTTGCGGATAAAACCCAACTCGCGCCGGAGAAGTCGCACCTCGGCCTGACCCGCCCCGATCGCCATGCTGGCATCATCGACTGGTTGACCACCGTTGACCACAAGAAGATCGGCATCATGTATGGCGCGGCGGCGATGTTTTTCTTCCTCGTGGGGGGCATTGAAGCGCTACTCATTCGCGCGCAGTTGGCCACCTCGGAAAATCATTTGATCACGGCCGAGCTCTACAACCAGCTGTTCACGATGCACGGCACGACGATGATCTTCCTAGGCGTCATGCCGCTGTCCGCCGCGTTCTTTAATTTCCTCGTGCCGCTGCAGATCGGCGCACGGGACGTCGCCTTCCCCCGCCTCAACACCTTTTCGCTGTGGACCTTTATTGCGGGCGCTACCGTGCTCAACGTCAGCTGGTTTTTCCAATTTGCACACACCGTTGGCTGGCTTGGCGACACGCTGACCATCATGGGCAAAAACCAAGCCTTATCGCAAATCGCGCCTGCGGGCGGTTGGTTCGGCTACGCGCCATTAACCGGTCGGGACTACACCGGCATCGGCACGGATTTCTGGATCGTTGGCCTGCAAATCCTCGGTGTCGCCTCGCTCGCGGCATCGTTTAACTTCATCGTGACGATCCTCAATATGCGCGCGCCGGGCATGACCATGATGCGCCTGCCAGTCTTCACCTGGATGACGCTCATCACGAGCTTCCTGATCATCTTCGCGTTCCCGGCCATCACCATCGCTTTGGCTGAGCTCATGTTCGACCGCCTCTTCCACACGAATTTCTTCCGTATCGATAACGGCGGTCAGCCGATTCTCTGGCAGCACTTGTTCTGGGTCTTTGGCCACCCGGAGGTTTACATTCTCGTGCTTCCCGCGATGGGCATCGTTTCGGAAATCCTGCCGACCTTCTCGAAAAAGCCACTCTTTGGCTACCCCATCATTGTCTTCTCGGGCGCCGTGATTGGCTTCCTCGGCTTCGCTGTTTGGTCGCACCACATGTTTACCACCGGCTTGGGTAAGATAGCCACCGCCGCGTTCTCCCTGCTGACCATGGCCATCGCGGTCCCGACTGGCGTGAAGATCTTCAACTGGATGGGCTCGCTCTGGGGCGGCCGCATCAAGTTCACCGTCCCGATGGTGTTCGCACTGGGCTTCATCTGGATGTTCATGATGGGCGGCTTCACCGGCATCATGCACTCCTCCGCCCCCGCCGACGCGCAACAACAGGACTCCTACTTCGTGGTCGCGCACTTCCACTACGTGCTCCTCGGCGGCGTGCTCCTCGGCCTGCTGGCTGGCCTCTATTTCTGGGTGCCAAAAATCTTTGGCCGCATGCCCAACCAAAAGCTCGGCTACCTGACTGCTGTGCTCGTGATCGCCGGTTTTAACATTACCTTCTTCCCGATGCACTACCTGGGCCTCACCGGTATGCCCCGCCGCACCCACACCTACCTGGGCGACATGGGCTGGGACCTGTGGAACCTCGTCGCCACGATTGGCGCGTTCATCCTCGGCATCGGCGTTTTCCTCTGCTTCGTCAACCTGGCCTGGACCGCAGTCAAGGGCCCGAAGTCCGCAGCTGACCCATGGGACGGCCGCACGCTGGAGTGGTCGACCCCCACCCCAGTGCCCGCCTACAACTTTGCCGCCACGCCAATTGTCCAGGCCCGCGACTGCTACTGGGTCCACAAACACGGCGATAAGAAAATGGAATACATGCCCGACGACGGTCACGGTATCCACATGCCCAGCCAATCCTGGTGGCCCCTACTCTGCGGTTTCGGCTTCACTTTCTTTGGCGTTTCGATGGCCATGCTTGGCGCTGGCGTCCCCTATGCAGGCTACTGCGTCATTGCTGGCCTTGGCATGGTGTTCCTTGGCGTATACCTCTGGGCGCTGGAAGGCCCCGGCGGCTATCACCTCGAACCACCGCACGATGGAGATCAAGCCGATAAGCCCAAGGACGCTCCTGTCGCCCACGCCGCTCATTAATTTCTCTCAATACCTGACTGACTGATGGCTTCCCAACCCGCCAACCCACCCCTCGACGACAAGCTGCTGGAGGAAATTCACGCCGACTCGCACACCAATACCGGCATCGAGAACAAGAAGCTCATCATGTGGCTCTTCCTCGCGTCGGACTGCATGTTCTTCGGCACGCTGATCTCCACGCACCTCATTTACCGCAAGCTCTACCCCTTCGGACACCCGCAGGAAGGCGCGGTCGACATCACTGGCACCTTCGATATCGAGCTCACCTCATTTTCGACGTTCATCCTGCTGATGAGCTCATTCCTGATGGCGCTCGCGGTTTCCGCCATGCACAAGGGCGCAATCGAAAGTTTCCGCCGTTACACCTTCGGCGTGATCATTTTTGGTCTGATTTTCCTCGGCGGCCAGGTGTATGAGTTTCAGCACTTTTTCCATGGGCAAGGCTGGTATCAATGGAAGGCTGAAAACACCGAAGGCCAGATGATATTTGGCAATGAGAGCAATCTGGGGCTATTCCACGACGTTGCCGACACTGGCGCCGCAAAAGAAGGTTTTGCCCATGAACACTTGGGCTTGAAGCTCATCGATTTCGAAGCAGAAGACGGCGCAGAGCTGAATGGCGGCCCAATTCCTTTTACGTTCGACTTGGAAATGCCCAAGGACAGCGGCGATCCGCTGGTTATCAGCGGCCAGTATTTGTTCGTCCCTAAGCACCCTGAGGCTTCGCAAGTAATCATCCAAAGCAACCTCCCCGCGCCCCCCGCTGACAAGAAAAAAGAAGCAGCCAAGGAAGATGAAGGCGCCGAAAAAGCGGCGGCGGCTGAGGACGGCGAGGGTGAAACTGCCGAGAAGACAGCAAGCACTGAAGCAGAGAAGGAAGCCTCCGACGCACATGCCTCCAACGAAGGCGACGAAACGAAGCCCCAAGCGCCAGAAGAGGCGTCAACTGAGGCGCCCCACAAACCCGCCCATGCCGTAGTAGCCCAAGCCAGTGCTCCAGAGTCTATTTCCGCCGCCAAGGCCATGGCCAAGGACTACTTCAAGCACAGCAACTATGGCTTCGAGGTCACCGAGTTCAAGCAGGTCAAGGTTGTCCCTGGCCTCAGCCTCCAAACCAGCGTCTTTGGCTCAACGTTTTACGTGATGACGGGCACCCACGGCACTCACGTGGCCATCGGCATCCTTTGGCTGTTCTCGATGCTCATCTTCAGCTACTCGGGACGCCTCACGCCCCGCAATGCAATCGATGTCGAAATAGCCGGCCTTTACTGGCACTTCGTCGACATCGTGTGGATCGTCATTTTCACCGCCGTCTACCTCGTGGAATACATCGAGCTGTAGAAGCCACTTTAATTTTTAATTTGCTCACTTTAGTCTCTTAGCCATGTCCCACGCCACCACTTGGAAAGAAGCCGCGATCCTCGAAAACGCGCGTTACCACACCTTCTTCAACCTCGCAATGGCCCTGGCGGTGCTGACCGGCATTGAGATCGTGCTCATCTTCCTGCCATGGGCGAGTTGGATCGTGATGTCGATTCTGATCGTCTTATCCGTCGTGAAGTTCTTCGCGGTCATCCTCTGGTTCATGCACCTGATCTACGATAAGCAACTTCTCTTCTGGCTGTTTCTGGCGGGCATGATCCTCGCCACTGGCACCATGATTGCATTGCTGGCGCTGTTCTCCATCGACGATGTCGACCTCGCCGAAATCGCATCACTCCAGGTGACATTCCAGAACCTCATTGCCTGACGTCACAACGCTTGCCATCTCGCGCAAAGCGTTTAAGCACGTTGCCATGAATGAAGAGTTTGTTCAACTCGCCCAATACCTGAAGTCACGCACTGGCAAACGTCCATTCCACTACCTGCCTCACTTGGAAGGCAATTGGGGAGATGCGCTGATCGCCTACGGTTCTTTGAAGTTCCTCAACGAATTTGGCATTCCCTACCGGATCAGGCGACAAAGCAAGCTGGACTGGCTACTGCCAATTTTAACCGGGGGAACCGCAATATATGGCGCAAGCGGCGCCTGGTGCCAGTTTTACGATTACCCGGCGCATTTCGTGAGGCGGCTATCCCGCTTCTTCCCAATGATCGTCATGCCCTCCACGTATCAATCGCACTACTCCATTCCGAGAACTACCTTTTTCTCCCGTGATCGTTATGAGAGTTTGCAAAGCATGCCGGAATCAACCTTCTGCCATGATATGGCGTTCTTTATTGGCGACGAATTCAAGACCTCAGATCCGGGTTCAGGCGTCGGCTATTTTTTCCGAACTGATGCCGAAAGCGCAGCAAAAATAAAACTTCCCTCCAATAACTGGGACATCAGTGCGGCGGGAAACAACAACTCCAACGTCCCCAAGTTTTTTGAGCACATCGCAAAATACTCCGTAATCTATACGGACCGCTTGCATGTGTCTATCGCCGCCTGCTTGCTTGGCCGCGAAGTTCACCTCTACCCCGGAGCCTATTTTAAAAACAAGTCAATCTTCCGCTCTAGCATTGAAGGAAATTTCCCCAACGCTCATTTCCACGAAGAGTTTGACTTCTAATTCAGAAGCGCATCCAACGCAATAACTCTGCGGAATATTACCACTGCAAGCCCACGGGCAAAGACTCGCCAAAAAGCTGCTGGCGATCTTTCTCCTCCAGCGGGACAAACGTCTCGATACGCTCGATTTGCTCGGCGCTCGCGCCCGAGCTGCGAAGCTTGCTCAGGATGCGCTCACGCAACGCACTGGGCAAATCATGATCCCGGTTGTCGAGACGGCGAGCGGCTTGCGCAAAGGTAGTGGTCAACCCGGCCAGCGAACCGATCCACGCCAAGGGTTCCAATTGCCCAAAGATTTCGTCCACTAATTCATCCGGCAGGATCGCGCCCTCCCCGCCATACAGCGGCGTACGGCTAAGCAAGCGTCCCAGCGCCCAAATCGCGTGATCGCAGTATTTGTCCGCGCGCTGCGAGATCAGCACCTGGCAATGCTGCGCCAGCTTCGTGCGCTCCTCCATGGGCAGCAGCTCCAAAGCGCCCGCCATGCGCAGCGGTTCGTAGCTCTGCTTGGTGTCTTCGTAAATTTTCTCCTGCCAGTCCCGGTAAAGCGAAAGCTGCTGCTCGCGGTCAAGCCCGCCTGCCGTCCGACGCCACAAGATAAACAATTGCTCGCGGATCGCCTTATCACGGTCGTGCGCGAGCCCCAGCTCATGCACAAACCATAGGCGCTGCATGCGGTATTGATCAAAGGCATGGCCATAGCCCGGCCTCAGCGCAAAGCCCGCCGCCATCAGCCAGGACAGCTCATGCTCCAGCGAAAGGTCGCGCTTCGTCAGCGCCTCGCCCAGCGGCTCCCACAGCTGACGCAGCAACGCGGTATTCCACTCCTTGCGTTTAAGGCGAAGCGCCTCCTCCAAATCTTTAAGCAAGCGCGCCGGCTTACTTTGCTCCACAGAGTTACTTTGCACTCCAAAGCAACCAGCGACCAATGCTTGTGCGTGTTGCAGATCTTCGGTCGACACACCGGTGTCTTCCCCCCCCGCTGACTTCTTCGGCGCATCGACTTCGCTCAGCTTTTCGCGGAGATTAAACTCCAGCGCCCAGCGTCGTTGACGATCCCCCACTCGGCGCACGCTCTCGCAAACCACTTGCAGCAGGCCGAGGTTATTCAACTCAGCGATCAAGTGCACTGCGAGCTTTCCGTCGGCGGGCTTGTCCACCGTGGGCGGCAACTGCGCCAGCGTCGACAACGCAGGCAAACGGTGAAAAGCGTCGTCGTTCAAATCAACAACCTCGCCCACCGCATCATCGGGCCGCGATGGCGAGGTCCACGCCTGAAAGCGCACCGGTCGGTCTACGAGCAGTTGGATGTCGTGCTCGACAAGCCGCTGCGGCGATTCTATCTCCGCGCCTTGCGGCAGGATGCAAACGCCGGTCCGCATCGCGGCGGCTTGCTTCTTCTTTTTCTTACCCCGCACCTTCTTGGGCGCGGTGCCTTCGATCTCCAAATAAATCGCATGGCCGCTACCGCCGGAAATCGTCACCCCCGCCGCCTCGCGCTCGCAGAATCGATAGTGCGCCGCGCCACGCGCCACGGCCAGGTGGGGCTCATCATTGGCCAGCACACTTGGGCTGGCGTTGTCTTGCCATTTCGCCGCTTGCGAGCAAAGGCGCTCGCGTAAAATCGACGACGCCACCGTGCCTCCGTTAAAGAGCAACGCATCGACACGACGTCCGTTCAAAAAGCCCGCTAAGTGCCGCGTGATCGCCGAGTCCTGCGCATAGGGCAGCCCCATCTCACGAATGCCACCTTGCTCACGTGCGGGCTTGGCGTCCGCCGGGCAATCCGGGAAAAAGCCATCGAGCAACAAGTCCAGCAACTCCCCTTGCGTGATATCCGCACTGCGCGCCGAGGCAAACAAACTCGACCCGCCTTCGGTCACCGAGACGGGTAACTTCTTCTCGCGCTCGGGCGCCGGGTCGGCTAGCACCCGCTCCTTCAGGCTGCGGCATTGCGAGAGCAGTTGCGCCCAGGCGCTCGTTGAAAGTTCACCACCATCGGTCAGCCGCACTTCCATCGTCTTGGCCAGCGCGAGGTCCAGGTTATCGCCGCCGAGCAAAATGTGCTCGCTCACGGCAAGCCGACGAATCGCGGGCAGCGCGCCTGCCTGCTCGGGTGCCGTCACTTCAAACAAACTAAAGTCGGACGTGCCACCGCCGATATCGCACACCAGCACCAGCTCCGGTCGCTCGCCCAACTTGGGGAACGCTGCCGCTAATTCTTCCGCGCCCGGATGACGCTCCAGCCACGCATAAAACGCCGCTTGCGGTTCTTCCAGCAAACGCGTCGAAGCCGGAAAGCCCGCGCGCTCCGCCGCTTCTTGAGTCAGCCGCTGCGCATCGCTGTCGAACGATGCCGGCACGGTGATCACGATGTCCTGCCGGTCAAAGCGCGCCGTCTTATCCTTGCCCGCCATCTGCTGATCCCACACCGTGCGCAGGTAGCTCAGGTAGGCCGCCGACACATCTACCGGCGACAGCTTACGCTCGGCAGGCAGGACCGTCGATTGCCACGGAAGCAGTTTGCTTTCGCGATCCACACCGCGATGACAAAGCCACGACTTCGCGGAATACGCTACGCGCTCCGGCGCGAGCGACGCCATCTCCCGCGCCCAAAGCCCAACAACCCGCGACCGAGACCAGTCAGCAATCTGATCCACCGCCTGCCCTTCACCATGCAGCTCGCGTGCTTCATCGTCCGTCAGGAAATAGCAAAACGACGGCAGCACGGCGTCTTCCCGCCATTTCCCCAGCGACTCATACTGCGGCGCTTCGAGCAGCTGCGTCCGCGGCGTCGGCGCCTCGGTATCAATGTAAGCCAAGGCACAATTCGACGTGCCAAGATCAATTCCTATGGTGTAACGAGTGGGCATTTTTTACTGCGTCCGCACCGAGAACTCCAGCTTCCACTTGGCATCACTGCGAGTGTGCTGCATCCACAGCTCCAAGGCACCGAGCTCCGTCACGCGGGAGTGAAGCTTGACCGGGATTGCCTCGCCGACCGACATGCCGTCAACCGGTTCCAGCTGCGTTTGCACCGAGGCGGTTTCTTCTAAATCTTTCTCGGCGTTCGCTACGACCGTGCCCACGGCATCACCTGCGTGAGCGGTTGAGCTGAAGAAGCGGAAGTTCACCTCCTGCCCGAGCACGAGACCAAACTCCTGACCGTCGAGCACGGCTTCGGTCCCCTCTTCCATGCCTTGCGGCACGACGCACACACCCTTGACCGGCGGCTTGAATCCGGGGATCGCCATCATCGTGGTTTCCAGGCCGAGGTAGTAGCTGTGCGATGCGCCCGCCTTAATGCGAACGCCTTGACCGGACAGTTTGCTCAGACCGTAATAACAGGCGCCATAGGATACTGCCAAGGCGTAGTCGCTGCCCGCCAATTCGCGGACCTCGCGTGCGCCTGCCCAGGAACGCAACAGCTCCAACACGCGGGCGCGGGCTGGATCGGCGTTAAAGAAACCGCCGTTAAACAGCACTGCCGACGGTACGATCAGATCGCCTTGGAGAGCCTCGTCTGGCAGCAACGCGGACAGCGTCTCACTGGAACGCACGCTATCAAGACTACGCTTGAGGAACCGCGCGAGGTGTTTGCTCAGCACTGGGTCCGATGCATAAGACAGGCCAAACTCCTTCAAGCCGCCACCGGTTTGCGCAGCGGGCATGTCCGTGGGCGCGGTCAACGGCAGAAAGCCTTCGAGCGCGATTTGCTCCAACAGCTCGCGGCGCAGCGCGGTGCTCACACTGCCGGCAAAGAGCGACGAGCCACGTGAGGGCACGGCCACCTGCACTTCGGCCAGCGATAGGTCTTCAAAAAGTTGCTCCTTGCCGACACGCGCGGCGTGGATCAGCGCAAGAAATTGCCAGTCGTCAATCGAGCCGCCCTCTCCTTCGATCTGCGCGCGCAATGCGTAAGCCAGCGCGAGGTCGAGGTTGTCGCCACCGAGCAAAATGTGCTCACCGACACTAAGGCGCTCCAGTTGCAAATCCCCACCTTCGTCGGATACGGCGATTAGGCTAAAGTCCGACGTTCCACCGCCGACGTCGCATACGAGCACCAGGTCACCCGGGGTGACGTGGTTGCGCCAATCGCCGCCCATCTTTTCGAGCCACGCGTAAAATGCCGCCTGCGGCTCTTCCATTAAAATGACTTCACCCAAGCCCGCAGATTGCGCGGCCTCCTGCGTGAGTTGGCGCGCGACTTCGTCGAACGAGGCCGGCACGGTCAGCACGACTTGTGTCGACTCCAGCGATGCTCCCAGCGATTCACTCTGCGATGCAAAGCTTGCCTTGAGCACTTCGAGATAGCGCTGCGAGGCGGTGATCGGCGACAGCTTTTGCGCGGTCGGCACGACAGTCGAGCCCCACGGTAAGATCGGCTGACGGTGATCGATCTGGCTATGGCAAAGCCAGCTCTTGGCCGACGTCACCAAGCGGTCTGGCACCTGCGCGCCATGCTCGCGGGCAAAGCGGCCGACGACGCCCGGCTGCACTGCATCCAGCCCCGGCACATCGAAGGCGCCGGACTCGAACTCGCCCTCGTTCGGCAGGTAGAGCGCGGAGGGCAACCCGGATTGCTCGCCGACGCTATTGGGGCCGAAGGCCTGCGTGATGGACAACACGCGCAGCTCGCGCGCGTCGATCGAGGTCAGCGTCATCGCCGAGTTACTCGTTCCCAAATCAATTCCCAAACAATGTGTGGTGCTCATGGCAAAATAGTCGTTGGCGGGGTAGCTTCGGACCGGGGCAGCGCGTTTACTTCAGCTCCACTTGCGCGGGGGCGATGGGCGGCAGCGCGCCGTCTTTGGCGACGACTTTGGGCAGCTTAAACGACGTGGCACGCCAACCTTTGTGACGCAAAGTTCCCGTGTATGGCGGCTCGCCCGCGACCTTGCCGACGAGGCGGTAGTCCGCGACGGCATAGCCGGACTCCAGTGTGATGCTGCCGTTTTCGGCGGTGGTCGTGACCGGTTCGACGGACAGCGTTTCCTTGACCACGCTTTGGCAGCCCTGGTGGACCACGCGCGCGGCGGCGCCGACCTGGGCGTCCGTGTAGGCGGTGACGTCGTCCATCACGAAATCAATGAAGCGGCCCCTCTCCTGCAACTGCGCGAGGAACTGCACCAGCTCGGCATGATCGGGCTCGGCGGGCTTTTCCACTTTGGGCGGCGGGGCGGACTCGACCACCGACTTAGGCTCGGGCTCCGGTTCGGGGGCGGGCGCCGCTGGTTGCGTCGCGGCGGGGAACTTCGCCAACGCCGCCAGCGCCAGGCCGACGCCAGCAATAATGGACAATGCATTGAAGGCCACGGACTGCTCCGCGAGAGACGGAACAAAGTTCAGGCCGTTAAGAATCGCGACCAGCAGGCCGCCAATGATGAAAATCGCTTTCATGGTATTTGGAAAAGTGGTCTGTCGATGAAGGCGATTTGTTCCCGAAACTCAAGCAGGGAATCTGAAGGGCTGTCGCGCGTCATTTTGACGCACAATGCCGGGTTGCACGAAAACGCCTTCTAACACCCACCGGTAAAGATAAGGCATACGTAAAACCGACACTGTTCTCCGCCGAAGCATGGCGTGAACACTCATAGATATTAATCTCACGCAAAGACGCGAAGACCCAAAGAATAATATATAGGGAAGGAGCTACTGACCGAACGTCAAGAGGTGGCGTGGCGAATGCCATTGCTACCCTCGCCTAGTTCGGCTTAGGTTTCATTTTGGCTCTGCAGCGTCTGATTTCAACGCCCGTTCGTCGAAGTAGTGGACGGGACTGACTTCGATACGGAAGCCCAGTTTCTCGCCGGCTGCAATTCGCGTGGTCGGATGCAATGATGCGACTCTTATAGCATCCTCAATATCGGCCGCCTCGATCAAAAACACGCAACCAATCGCCTCGCTGGCTCCCCCTGCAGGACCGTCGGAAATTTCCACCTTCCCATCTAGCCGGCGCATGCACTTCGACTCTGGAGGGGTGCCAGCAACTAGGAGCACCTTTCCGCTGTCATAGAATTCATCCATGTAAGCTGGACAATCGCTCATGACGTCATCTATCTGGGCCTTCGTCAGCGAATCCATCTTGCTTTTGTCGAGGTAGCCAACGCACAGGTATTTCATAGAGTTTCTTGGTTTGCCGAACGTAGAAGGTAGGCAAGTTCACGCACCGCGTGATTCGTCTCCTATCCTGATTTGTTGCGTTCTCAATATCCTAGGCATAGCGATGCAGATCAATGCGCTAAGTGTGAATACGATCCAATCAACCTTACTTAGCGAGTCATTACCATGAAAGTAAAATTTACCTAGTATTCTTAGGTAGTGTCATAAACATAGATGTGCTGTATACGATGCATAAACTCAAGAGGCGTATTCTAGATCTTCTTCTCTTAGTATTATGGAAAACAAACGTAGTTCCACTCACTAGTGGCGATACCGCAAATCAATAAAACTCGTCCATATTGGAAGTCTTTCTTTATGAAGCCCAGAAAGTAAAGCCAACGGGCACAGAAAAAGGAATCGACACTAAGAAAGCGCCTAAAAACTCGCCAAATGATATCTGTACGGTACGTTTCTCATAACGTTAAGAGTCGCTGAGCGTCATGGAGCGCCGTAAGGCGCGGAATATTGGGTCAGCTATCTCGCCTGGTTCGGTTTCTGGTTGCGGTTGCATGGTAGTGGAGTGGGAATCTTTGTAGGTGGGTTACAGGTGGATGGCAATTCTTCAGTGTGATGGGATTACCTATTCTGTCGTGGAGTAGCTTAGGGTCTCCGGGTCTTGGCGTGAACCACTCATACGTAATGGTCTCACGCGAAGACGCGAAGGCGCGAAGAATTGCTAAGGAGAGGCATCTTGACCGAACGTCAAGAGGAGGCGCGGCTGCAAGCCGTTGCCTCGCTCGCGTTGTTGGCTTTAACGCTCCTGAGGTGAAGTGTCAGTGTCAGCACTAGTGTTATAATCCCAAAGATCGAAAAGCTCTGCATATACCAGTTTTGCGATGCAAACTCTACAGCTGACTTCCAAAGTTGAAGTCCCGAAAACAACAAAGAGGTTATGCTTAGGGATACTACGCTGCTTACTAAGAATGTCATGAAAAATTCTTCTTTTTTTACATGCGGAATCAGTTTAACTACAAAAATTAGACCGACGAATCCAAGGAAGACATCCCAGAGGTCGTAGTTTCCATCAGCGTAAAAAACTACAACGAGGAATGCTAATGCTGTAATGATTCCAGCATATTTATCAATTTCATCTTTCATAGTTCTTTCAGCCAACGCTAAGAGGTGGCACGGCGAATGCCGTCGCCACTCTCGCCTGGTTCCTTCTTTAGTTTTAGTGCAATAAACTCGAATCCTTCTCCGTCTCCTGAAAATTTCAGTATCCTAAATGCTTTGCTTCCTTCTTTAAAATAATAGGCCGTTCCTCTCATGGAAAAGTCTCCTTCGGGAATTCCGTGTTTTTCTTCTAGTTCTTCCAAAGTTCTGCCGTCTTCTGGTGACCATAGAAATCCAATGCACTTCGATGGAGTGGATAATCTGTATTCTGTGTCTACAAATTCTTCTGTTTCTGCTATTAAATCAATTAGCTCGTGAGTGATTGGTATGTCTGACCAAAATCTAACCAGAGTGACTTCTCTTTCCTTTAGAGACAGATGGACAGTTCCGGCACCCTGCATATCCCAAGATAAAAGCGAAGTATCTAGTGAAACGATTTCCTTCCCGATACTAATTTCGCACAATGTATCGTAATCTTGCCCTCCCGATTCAATTCCAGACCATTTCTTTATTCGATTCAGGTCGCCAACGAGAATCGGTCCACCCTCAGAACTGACGGCTGGAATTGGTTGTTTTTTTGTTTTCTTCCAGAGCATTTCTTTGAACGAACGTGGAGGGTATATGCGCAAAATGCGTCAGCATTTTTCGTCATATATCCCGACTGGTTATGCTGTTTCTTTTA
>JAVDPC010000054.1 GCA_031296915.1 Cerasicoccus frondis
CAACCACAAACAGCTCCTCAACCAGCTTAAACACTGGGTTCGAGAGGCCAATCAAAGCGCTTAGCTAGGTCAGCCCCTAATTTATTTATGTATCGTTCTACTCAGACTGACAGCATCTGGAACTGGGAGCCATTGGTGCAAATTGGAAATCACGATGCCAGCGATCCCATGCCCATCCTCTCAGACAATGGAGACATTTATCTGTTTTTTCGCCGAGCTGTTGATGGCGAAAGCGCAACTTCAGTCCGTAGTTTGGGGTACATCAAATCGTCTGATCACGGGAGCACATGGAGCTATTTCAACAACATCATTGATAACAGCGCAGGCAATCCGAACAACGATGACTACAAGTGGCTAACGACGATCTATAATGCAAAAGTCGTCCATGAGAGCGCCGATGGAATTTACCCGGAACGTTTTCTCATTTCCTGGATTCTCGCAGGTCGAAATGCTGACGGATCAGGCTACTATGACTCTGTCCATCGCAATGTCTACTTTGCCTACCTGAATCTGGACGACCACATCATGTATAGCGCGAATCAGGCGAGCTGTGGATCTATAGTTGATTACAATGACCACATGAATCGATGCCTGGTCTTCGATTCAGGCAACCCGAACACTGATGAGCATCGCATCGACTATATCACCATTCCCTCCTACGATCTGGATACCAACAACCACTTAGTGGCGTTCGAATCTCAGCACAGTACCTCAAATGCTTTCGGCATCAACATAGCAGTTCAAAACGGCGCCAGTTGGACGCGAACAAACTTAGGGCAATACAATGCGATCAACGATCTTGAACGATGGGATGACAATCGATTTCGGATCTACTTGAAACAGAGCAACGGCAACGTCAGACCAATTAAAACGCTGAATGGCTGGCAAACATGGTCTACTGAAGATGAGATAGTTGCACCTTATGAAATCGGTAATGTTCAACTAATCAGTAACCCAACCTCAGCATTCAAAGGGATCATCAAAACCTACGATGACTTAAATTGGGCCAACGCGAACTACACATCGGGCTATCATAACTATACCTTTGGATTTTAGAGCAATTCCAGTTTAATTGCCTGTTCACGCCAAGTTAGATGACAAGTGTTCAGGGTGTGTTCGAAAATGCAAAAAGCTATTTCAAGAGGTGGAGGCTGGTGTCTCTACCTTTTCCACACTCCTGGAAGCCTTTCGACCGAAAGATAACGAAGCTGATGGGAAAAAGCCATCCGGGGCCTGAACGGTCAAAATGAAAGATCGCAGCGTTAGCTTTTCACTCACGCACTTGCAGTGCGCTTCGTTCAAGCCGCCTTGCGCTGCATTCATTTTTACTCGTTCCATCAACAGTTTTAATTTGAAAACACTACCTAATGATGCGTCAGCCGCCGGAAGCCCCGTTTGAGGCTGTTCCAACGATGAAACTGCGCAGCTTCGGCTGGGCTTAGACATTGCAGGCCACAGTGGAAGCTGAGCTCGGCAAGTGATATGAGCAAAAGTCCGCTAATGAACTTTTGCCAAATGCTTGTTTCGGGCAGCCACCAAGGCAGTGGCGCAACAAGCCAGAGCGTGGTTGACAGCACGATCAGGCAGTAGCCCGCCATCATCATCCACCAACTATCCTCTCTGTCGTTCACTACAGCAACCTAACCCGATCAAGCCCAGACGTCAACGTAATCCCACACTCGCACAATGCTTGCCAAACCAAAACTGCGCTTGTAAACCAACTATCATGTCTCAATACCTCCCCCGACTCCTTACCCTTACAGTTTGCCTGATCCTGAGCAGCACATTGACGGAAGCCCGCATTGGCGAAAGCCGTTCCCAAGTCGAGCGCCGCGTCACGGACGACAACCGCGGCATCGTCATCGAAGATGAAGCATTGATCCGGCACTACCTCAACCAAACCAAGTTCAAAGATGCCCTCATCGGCGTGAACGACCGGGGCGAAATGGGCGTTCACGAAAACCTGGATCTAACCGTCGGCGTTTATTATAAAGTTGTCGGCAACGAACGCGCGTTCGAAAGCAAGCTCATCCAGAAGGAAGGCCGTAACGCAGGCAAGCCTGTGGACAACCCAGAGGGCTGGCTTTACTTCGTCGTCTATCACCGGGGCAAATCCGTGCTCGAAGCCTATCGCCACCTTGGCGGCGTCACCCAAGCCGAAATCAACGGACTCTTGGCGCGCAACCAGGGCGGCAGCAACTGGGCGCGCGGCAAATTGCCCGAAGAGAATTACCCGGACAAGGATTACAAACCGTTCCTCCCGCATAATTTCTACCGCAACGATAACGAAGTTCTGGCCAATCACGAAGGCGATACGGTGACGGTCTTCATGCTCGAGATAGACCGGCATCTCAACAAAACCAAACAGGAGCGCGAAAGCGAATCTGCGCCGGACAGCCTGGCGGGCTTCTAATTGAAGATGGGGGAAACGCGCGGTCACAACTCAAATAAGATCTCATCGCCAGCGCCCCGAGCGGGGGCCCCGCTCCCTCCTTCGCAGACCATCTACGTCCTCGGCGCCTTTCGCTCTGGAACCACACTGCTCCACAGCCTGCTCAATGCACACCCCGACATTGCGCTCATTTACGAGCTCAACCTGCACGAGCGCTTCCCGCTAATGCCCTCCCCCATCCCCCGCAATGACTGGCGGCAGCGTTGGGATTTCTGGAATGGTTCACTCTCCCGCATGGGCTTGCCAACGGATCGCGACCCGACTCCGCCCGTCACTTGGGATGACGCCGCAAAGCGGCTCTTTGCCGAATACGCCGCCAGTCAAGGCGCCCGTTACGGCGGTGAGAAAAGCCCGGTCTATGCACACTCGGCTCAGGCGTTACTGGCTGCCGAGCCAGAGGCGAAGTTCATTATCCTTTGGCGAGACCCCGCCGACATTTTACGCAGCATGCGACGCGCCGCGCTCAAGAGCCGTTACTTCAAGAAGCCGCTAATTGACGCCTGGTTCTTGGTCGGCCTGGAAAAGCTGCTCGCAGCGTTTGAGCAACCTCCAGCCAATGTCTGCCAGCTCAGCTACCATGAGTTGACCCTCAGCCCGGAGGAAACACTTCAACGCATCTGGCGCTTCCTGCAAGTAGACGAAAGCTGTGTCGATGCCGCGCAATTTGCGCCCGCGTTCGCCATCGGCAGCGAGGCCGACCTCCACCGCCCCCTGGCCAGCGGTAAAATCCACTCCCCGCCCACCCGCGAAGAAATCCTCAACCTAAGCGAACGCCAGAAAATTGCTCGCTACCGCCAAGCCTGGGCTCAGCGCTTTTCGCTGGAAGGCAAATTTTTGGAGTCTCCAGCAGACATGCCGAATTCCGAGCTCACCGCCCAAGAGGCCGCATTGGATCGCTTCGCCGCCAGGACATTTCAGGCTTACAACCGCGCCATACAATCCCTCTACCTCCGGGCGCCGCTTCCCCTGCTGCAAAAATACCGAACACAGCGTTCCAAGTAACTCCGGCGCCCAGCAGGTTGCTCCTGCTGCGACCAAGGGCATTTTAATCCATCTCCCCGGTGCATTTTACTTAACTGATAGTATCGAAATATTATATTGATAGTATCAATATGACCAACTGACATGGTCACTTTTTAAAACTGAGCATATCAGTTCACCCACAAAACCTGTAGCGTCGTAGTAAAAAGCGCTACTTCATTGGATGAGTTTACCTCAAGGCTTGGGTGCAGTTAATCCTGAAGGCAGTGTCCGTCAGCCCCTAGGGCCAACGGACATTCATTCTGAGCGCCAAAGGCGCGGTCTCATTCTAGCCTAGGGTCAGCAAGAAGCGAAGCGACGAAGCGCAGCCCTAGGAAGAATCAACAATGTTTCTTTGGAGTGCTGAAAGCACGGCCTCATGAAGCCGCCCCTTCAGGGCTTAGAGGTTTGTTTGTGTCCTGATACCTAGGGCTGCACTTCAGTCACGCTGCGACTTACGTTGACCCTAGGCTAGAATGGAATCGCACCTTTGGTGCTTATCTTCAGGGACTTATGATAATTCTACTCCTGGACGAATTCCTATTTTGAATGTCCGTCAGCCCCCAGGTTCTGTTCGAACAGGTGGAGCCCGGTGTCCCTACCGGGCTTGCTATTGCCCCTCCGTCAACCCGCTGGATGAAACAAGCCCGGTAGGGACACCGGGCTCCACCTTTTGAAATAGCTTTTTGCATTTTCGAACACTCCTTAGGCAGTGTGCCATGAGGCAACTTTCGTCTTGGCTCACTTAACCATGCGCAAGTAGGCTGCGAACTGACTCATTCATCCTTTCAATGCCCAAGAAAAAGCTACTACTCATTGGTTGGGACGCCGCCGACTGGCGCATGATTGATCCGCTGCTGGCCGCCGGAGAAATGCCCCACCTGCAAGGCCTGATCAACCGCGGCGCGCGCGGAAACCTCGCCACGATTTACCCGGCCCTGAGCCCCATGCTTTGGACGTCGATTGCCACGGGGAAGCGTCCCTACAAACACGGCATTCATGGTTTTAGCGAGCCGCTTCCCGACGGTTCAGGCGTGCGTCCCATCACCAACTTGAACCGGAGCACCAAGGCGCTCTGGAACATCCTGAGCCAGGAGAGTTTACGCTCGCTGGTTGTCGGTTGGTGGCCCTCGCATCCCGCAGAGCCGATCAATGGCGTCATGGTCTCCAACTTTTTCCATCAGGAAAAGGGCGAGGAAGGCAAGCCCAGCCCGTTGCCAATGAGCGCCGTTCACCCACCTGAGCTGGCGAAGTCGTTGCGCGAACTACGGGTCAACCCGATGGAAATCGAGGGTGAGCTTATCCGCCTCTTCGTGCCAGAGTATGAGCGCGTCGATCAGGCGAAAGACAAACGTCTGCATTCACTGGGCAAGACGCTGGCGGAAACCATGTCGATCCACGCTGCAGCCATGCATTTGCTGCCCCAGGAAGAATGGGATTTCGCGGCGATTTACTACGACTCCATCGATCACTTTGGGCACGGATTCATGAAGTATCATCCACCGCGTCTGGACTGGATCGAAGAGAAAGACTTTGAAATCTACCAGCACGTAATGGTCAACGCCTACCGCTACCATGACCTCATGCTCGGCGCCCTACTCCAGCACGTGGACGACGATACGACAGTGATCCTGATGAGCGATCACGGTTTCCACCCGGACCATAAACGCCCGAGCTATATTCCTGCTGAACCAGCAGGCCCTGCGGTCGAGCACGGGCACTTTGGCATCCTCTGCATGAGTGGACCGCAAATCGAGCCCAACTCCACGATTTATGGCGCCAGCCTGCTGGATATCTGCCCGAGCATTTTAGCGCTCATGGACCTGCCAACCGGCAAGGACATGGATGGCAAAGTGTTGACCAATGTCTTTAAAAACCAGCCACAGATCAAAACAATCGAAAGTTGGGATGACGTACCGGGCGAAGCGGGCATGCACCCGCAGGAGCAGCAATTAGACGCCGTTGCCTCTGCTCAAGCCTTCGAGCAATTGGTGGAGCTAGGCTATGTCGCACCACCCGCCGAAAACGTCCAGGATACGGTCAATCAAACGGTTCGGGAACTGAAATATAATTTGGCGCGCGCTTATGCGGATGGCAGTCGCTTCTGGGAAGCCATCGAATTGGCCGAAGAACTATGGGAAAATTGGCCCAAAGAGCATCGATTTGGCATTATGGTAGTCGAATATTTGGGCCAACTACAAGAGGCCGAGCGCAGGGGGCAGGCTTTGGATAAACTGCAAATGCGGATTATGCAGTACCGCAAGGAGGCCCAAATCGAACTGGATGATTTCAAGGCTGAACTGGAAAAAGCTCCCAAAGAGGAACTCTCCCCCCAAGAGAGAGCGAAACTGCATCACCTGCGTGAACTCACGTTTCCACGCACGATGATGCTGGAGTGGATGATGCTCAGCCAGGCCATGCTGGAAGGCCGGGCCAACGACGCGATGGCGCGGATCCAGGAATTAGCGTCGATGCCTGATCTACCAGCAGACATTCGCGAGAAAATCTCCAACGCCATGGTGATGGTGGGTGAGACGGACGAAGCTGAAACGTGGCTGAAGCAAATGGTGCGGGATGACCCGCAAAACTACGCAGCCCACGCCAACCTGGCCAAAGTTTACCTCAAAACCAAGCGCTACGAAGCAGCGATTGAAGCAGCAGTGGATTCCCTAAGCCTGATCTATTTTCAGCCAGCTCTGCACACACTGCTAGGCAAAGCGCTCTTGCACAGCGGACGCTACGGGGATGCTGAACAAACCTTGCAGGTCGCCCTTTCACAACACGCTTATCAACCACTCGCTCACGAGTTGCTGGTCGAGCTTTACCGCAAGCATCTAAATCGACCAGAGCTTGCGGATGACCACGAGTCAATCGCCACAACACTTCGCTTCGAACTACAGAACCGGGATTCTAAAAAAGTTCCCAAAGCCAAGGCCGCGTCACAGCTTTCCATTAACGAGATCCTGCCGCTAAGCAGCCAGGCCCCTGAACCGTTCGCCCCGCCGGTCGATCCGCAAGAACGCATTACAATTGTATCCGGCCTACCACGAAGCGGCACCTCGATGATGATGCAGTTGCTCACTGCGGGAGGCATTGAAGCACTCAGCGATAACCAGCGCATTGCCGACGAAGGCAACCCGCTCGGCTACTTCGAGTTCGAGCAAGCCAGCGAATTACAGAAAAACCGTAACTGGCTGCCCCGGGCCCGCGGGAAAGCGGTCAAAATTGTTGCTCAGTTGCTCAACCGACTGCCCGCCAATGAGCATTATCAAATCATTTTCATGCGTCGGGATCTGGATGAAGTCGTGGCTTCGCAGAAAAAACTACTCGATCAGATGAAGCGCACAGGTTCTCAAATGGACTCCGAAAAGCTGAAGCAGACCTACGCCGAGCAGCTCAGACGCATCATGACTTGGCTGACGCCACGCAACAATATCCGAGTGCTCGTCGTGGATTACCACGAAATCCTCAGCAATGCAGAGCCCACAATCGTTCAGATTGCCGATATGCTGGAGCGGCCTTTCGATCAGGCCGCCGCCGGTACTGCGGTGCGCCCCGAGCTACATCGGCAAAAGGCATAGAGTCAACAAAACGCCACCCGTTACCCGGCGGCGTTTGGGAGAAAAGTCTTTCTGGGCTTAGGCTTCAGCTTGCTGCTTATCAGCAGTCGCTTGCTTACGCTTACGCCAAGCAACAATGCCGCCCAAAGCCAGCGCCCCAAAAGCGCTCATCGTCACGGTCGACGCTTCGGGAATCGCGCTTGCGCCAGCGCCCATGGCAATGGTGGCGCCGGTATCGTCGTAGGCCCAACTATGCAGCGTCACCAGCGGGTCGGTGGTCGGGCCAATTATCTGGCTTAACTCCGCCCAACCATAGCGCGTCGCGCCCCCTGCTGTGCTGTCATTAAAAGAAAAAGCCATATACTGATTACTGAAGGAACCTGCTCCAAAGGTGGCCGACGATGCATTCACAAGCCCCAATCGCCCATTAGTTGCACTTGAGAGGCCTACCGCGTTAAAGGTGGGCCCGGCGCCCGTAATGGCGACGTCAGTTCCGGATACGCGAATCTGCGCTAGCGTTCCGCCATTGTTGTATACTCCGACCCGGTTGCCGTAAATAGCGTTAGAGCTGCGTTCAATTGTCAGCCCTACGGTGCCTGGTAAGTTCAGCGTGTAATTCTCAACTCCACTGCCACCGAAACCAATTTGCTCGTTGAGCGTGCCAGAATAAACGATAGCAGCGTCACTCACGGACGGCAGCGCTGCGGCTCCAACTGAAAGCGTCAGGAGCGATTTAAGCTTGGGATTCGCAGTAGTAGAGTGTTCCTTCATAAAAGATAACTGAATCTAAACTTAAACCATTTCTAAATGACAACTATAAAATCGATCCCCCACAGCCCGGCGCCCCCAAAAGCCTGTATAAGCTCGTAAAATGCAGCATTCTTAAACGTAATGCCTCTCATATAGCCATGGGCGACATCCTCACCACCACGCTTGGAATTATTGACCGCCATCTGCGGAGCGAACTGTTCAATGCTAGCACATTTGATCAGGTGCGGCGAACGATGAGCCAGTTGGCGCCCTGCTATCCGATGCGGATGGGCTTTGAGTGTCGCCTCGCCAAATACGATGACGCCGTTGACGTCCAACAATGCTTTTCATCGAAATCCGGAGAACCGCAAAGCTTGATGCAATTCGCCGGAGAAATGGCGAACCAGCCGAATAACTTGGCGCAAGACGACTGGCGGCGCATTCACCTGTTTGCCCAGCATTGGCGGAATGCCGAGTCGCCGATGCATGAGGCTATTAATGAATTCTGGCTGGAGTTTGATCAATCTACAACAGACCAGTCCAGCAGCTCGCCCTCGGTGTTCTTTGGCTTTGATAAAAACAACTTTTCCGTCCGGGAGTGCTTGCCCATCACCAAGCATGCATTGGTGATACTGGCTACCTCAGCCCTGAACCCCAATATAATGACCCACCTGAACCGCTGCGCAGAAGCATGTGGCGACGAAGGCAGCATTGAGCACATCGGCGTAATGTTGTCGCGCACCACCAGCATGCTACGGGTCAACATCAATGATCTGCCGCTGGATAGAGCCGCTGAATTCCTGGCCCAGATTGGATGGCCAGGAAAAATCGACGACTTACTGCCAACACTAATCAAGCTCAGCGCCTTTGCCGACGGCATAAAGCTCTGCTTGGACATCGGTGAACAGATTTCGCCCAATATTGGCCTCGAATGCTTCATCGAAAATTCATTGGACTTGATAGAGCGATGGAATCTCCTCTTGCAATGCCTGGTCAACGAGGGGTTGTGCTCTATCCAAAAGAAAAAGGCGTTATTGGAATGGCCGGGCCATGTAGACCCCTCGCAAACCCCCAATCATTGGCCAGACGAAGCGATTACTCGCTCCCTGCCTCTCGAGAACGATCAATTTAGCGCACTCAGTCGGGAGATCACCCACATTAAAGTCAACATGGCGCCCGACGGTCAAAAACAGGCCAAAGCTTACTTTGGATTTTATTATACCTGGTTGATTCCCAAGCCGCCTGACAAGACACTGCCGCCCCCAAATATCCGAATACCATCCGACCGGACGTCCACCTCCCGGCAGGTCATTGAGGACGTTATGGCAAAGGGCCTTGATTACTTACTTAAAGCGCGAAAACCAACTGGCTGGTGGCATGACTACGCCGATTTAGGTAATGACGGTCCAAGTGATGTTTGGATCTCGGCCTATGTGGCCCTCGTGCTTTCTGAACAGCCTGATCCGCAATGCCAGCGCGCCGCTCGCTGGATTTGGCAATTGCTGCAACACCGAGGTCTTCAGTCGGGAGGCTGGGGATGGAGTGACGTCATCCTGCCCGATGCGGACAGCACGATTTGGGGGTTACTTCTGGGCTATTCGCTGGGCGAGAAAAATTCTCCTCGCATTGAGGCCGCCAAGCGTTTTCTCACCGAACACCAACTACCGAGCGGTGGCTTTGCCTGCTATATCCATCGTTATTACTTTGAAGCGACCGGCAATACGACGCCCCCACCCGCCATAAAAGGCTGGTTCGAAGAAAATATGTGCATCACGGCGGCGAGCTCACGTTTACCAGAGTATTCTGAGCAAATCTGCGCCCGGCTTCGGAAAATGCAGCAGGAGGACGGCCACTGGAATGCCTACTGGTGGCCCGATGTCGAATACTCCACCATGCTGGCGACGCTCGGTTTGGCGCAAGCCTGCGATCCCGCGAATGAATCTTCTCTGGAGTCGGCGCGACAATGGGCCGCCCAGCGGATCAGCCCAAGCGGGTATGTTTGCACCAGCCATTACCCTGAAGGCTCTATTTTCGCGACTGCTTGCTGCGCCCGCATCCTCCTGCAAGCCAAGGTGACTGAAGCCTACCGCGAGCCTCTGGAAAGAGCACTCAAAGTGCTGATAGATAGTCAATTGGATATGGGCTGTTGGCCCTCCAGCGCCATAATGTATACGCCACAGCACGATATGACACTGCTGCACGACGCCCGCTCGGTCTGCACCACGGCTACGGTGATTGCGGCGTTGCAGGCATATTGTTCACAGCTTTAAAACTGGTCCGCCCGCGATGGCGCATCATGCGCATTTCCCAGTCGTGCGAATAAGCGACGCGTAAGTCTTCGGCGGTAAAATTGAAGCCTGCACCCTCGCCAATGGCAACGATGTCGTCCAGTGAGGCCGTTTCCACAATGACGGCGACCTTTGCCCGCAAGGCGTCATCCTGACGAATCGATCGCATGAATTCCGTAGCGCTGGAAATCGACATAGCCTGACGCTAAGGCAGCACTGAAAAACTATGCGAACTAAAACTGATTACTCAGCGCTTTCGTCCTGGGCCTCTTCCTGAACCTGCATCCAGCAGCCTTGCCCCAGTCCAAGGAACAGCCAAAATAACACCGCGCCCATTGGGCCTTCCAAGACCACTTGAAACAGAGCGCCAATGAAAATAACCAGCGCCATTGTCGTATAAAGCAATGGCCTGGCAATGGGCTCCTTTGCCTTTTGCCGGATAACCATGCGGATCAATTGCCCGCCCAGGAATAGAAAGAGCAAGCCCAAGCAAGCAACGCCCACCAGCCCCGTTCGACCAAAGACGGTGAGCATGAAATTATGCGGACTACGCGCCGAAAACCGGTCATTGCCAGTGGGGAAATACTCCTGCACAAACGGGTTGGCCAAGTTGTAGCCAAAGCCCAGACCGAAGACGGGCCCGTGCTCGAAAACATGCTGCGTTAGCGAACGCCACCAAACGAGACGGAAGCGGTTGTTATCACCCGTATCCACACTGTCGGGATTCTGATAGTCGTAGCGGCCGGTCACATCAACCAGCGACACGCCATGCTCAAAGGCGGCGTAGAGCGGACTTTCCGTGAGTCGGTTTTCGCGTAGTAGATCCGCGCCGATGACCATTCCGGCGCCAAGGATGCCAACAATGATCAACTTCGGCACGATGCGCCAATGTCCGGCCAGCACCATGATCACCACTCCGACCGCCGCCCCGACGATTGCTGAACGCGCCAGGCTGAGAAACAACGCCCCGGCACAAGCGCCCATGCCGAGCAGTAGAAATGCTTTGGCTGCTGGATGACGAAACCTCAGCGACAAGACATAGAAGTAGAAAATACCCGCCGCAGCGAAGATTCCCATTAAATCCCCCTTATACCAAATGATCGGTGAGCCACGATAGGTGATGAGGGAAAACCAGTCTGGACGCAAAAGGAAGATGACGTAGCCGATGCACGACAGGTAAAAGCCAACCGCGATCCCTATTTCCAGCACCTGCAACGAACGCGCATTACGCGCCAACGAGAGTCCGGCAAAAAAGATCACCGCATAATAGACCATCGCGAAGTCGCGCACCGCAGTAAACCCCATCCGCGGCAAATCAAACAGCATGTGGACCGAGGAAGTTAAGATCCACAGCAAGAGGAACCCTGTCACCGCATTGAACCGAAATGGCAGATCGCGCTCCAAGGGGATGCGCAACGCTAACGCGATCACGGCCACCATCACGCCCGCCTCTCCCGGTAAGAGCGGCAGCCCGCCCGGCATCAACTGCGCAAAACCGCGGTTCCCCACCAGATAGCCCACGATGAGCATGGCCATGAAAGGCGCCTCCCAGTGGCAACGCGTCACCGAAACGATAACCACATACGCCAGGCCTGCAGTGAAGAGCAGCGTCACGCCCAGGCTGCCGGTTCCCGCCTGCCAACCCAGCAAGACCGCCAGCAACAAGCCGGCGATCATCACAAGAGGTCGCATTATGGCGGGCGCCCAATACATGCGCCCAACATGTCGCAATCCACCGCGAGCGCCAATCATTTTTGCTTGGCCAAACGAGGCAGGGTTGCGGTTTAATAACGCCATCGCTACGGATGCTGCCAATTGCTCACGCCGATGCCTCTTCATTGAATTGTGGGGGCTGGGCGACGCCGTTCTCATGACGCACGCCCTGCAGGCCGCCATCAACGCGGGCGACGACGTCACCGTGCTGACCAAACCCGCTTCACGCGCGTTGCTGGAACCCACGTTCCCCACTATTCGCTGGGTTGAGCTTACCGCGCCCTGGACTGCCCACCGTGGCAAATACCGCCTCTGGCAATGGAACTGGCGTCAGTTGGCGTCAACGATTCGCCGCCTGCGCGCGCTGCGAATCGACGACGCATTCTCTGCCCGTCCCGATCCACGCGATCATTTGCTGATGTGGCTCATCGGCGCAAAGCATCGACGGAGCTATCAACACGCCTGGGGCAAACCATTCCTCAATGCCGGACTCGACTGGCCCAATGAAGCGAGACACCGCGCGGAAGATTGGCGCGCTCTCGCAGCAAGCGCCGGGTTGACGCCGACTGAACGACCCAATCTACCAGCAGACGCCTACGCTGAGTCCCTGCCTGCAGCGCTTAAAAATCTGCCGCGACCGTGGGTGCTCCTCCACACGGGCGCGGCTCAGCCGACACGACGCTGGCCCGAGGAGCACTGGCGCAGAGTCATTGCCGAACTACGGGGGCAGTCTGAGTTTTCACTAATCCTGATGCCCGACCCAACCGGACACGGCGAAGGGCTGAAGCCCATCGCCAACGTGACACTCGATTCGGTTTCACTCCCTACACTGGCGGCAACCTTGGCCGCAGCGGACGCTGTCCTCGCGCACGACTCCGGCCCGATGCATATCGCGGCGGCCTTCGGG
The DNA here is from genome assembly GCA_031296915.1 of Cerasicoccus frondis. Taxonomy (GTDB): domain Bacteria; phylum Verrucomicrobiota; class Verrucomicrobiia; order Opitutales; family Cerasicoccaceae; genus Cerasicoccus; species Cerasicoccus frondis. Next base: position 12,691 of record JAVDPC010000054.1, read on the forward strand.
ACGCCTGTCTTCGCCATCATGGGCCCCAACCTACCGGTGCGTTTCGGCCCCTGCCACCCCGACGCCGCCTTCCTGCATGACCCGCAATGTCCGCACTTTCCCTGCAAGGATTATTGCCACTTCGAGGAACCACGCTGCATTACCCACTTCAGCGCTGAGCGTTGTTTAGAAACGTTGATTCCGTGGCTAGAAATGAGGCTTGAAAATGGGAGGGCGATGCTTCGTCATCGCCGTTCGACTCCCCCCGTCCCAGGCGTCGGCGATGACGGAGCATCGCCCTCCACCCACCAAAGGCCATGACATCCAAGACTCAACGCATCGCCTGGATTGGCGCGGCGCTGCTCGGCGTCGCGGGCTTTGTGCTGTTTCAATTTTACGGCAGCAACGTGCGCTCGTATTTCAACACGGCGTCGCTCTTTGCCTGGTGGGGCCTGCAATGGATCAACCCGCGCAGCCAGACTGAATACGGCCCCATTATCCTGCTGGCGTCGGCTGGGCTGGCGGTCTGGAACTGGCGGCGCACCTCGGAAGACAGCGCCGCACCACGCCCATGGACTTCACTTACGCTGATCCTGATCGGCTTGGCGCTTCACGCAATGGGCCTTGTGATCGAGCAGGCGCGCGTATCGATCGTTGGCCTGTTGTTTTTCGTGAATGGCCTGGCTTGGTTGGCTGGAGGGCGCCGCGCTGGTCGGGCGACGGCTTTTCCACTCGCATTTCTGCTCTTCGCCCTGCCGCTGGAGTTCCTGTTCGACGAGTTCGGCTTTTACCTGCGTCTGGCGGTCATTCAAAGCTCCACCGCCCTCGCCCACGGAATCGGCATTGAGGTCATTCGCAACGGCACGCACCTGATCGCGCCCGATGGCGCGTTTAATTACGACGTCGAGCCTGCATGCTCGGGCATCCGCTCGCTGGTGGCGCTGACCGCGCTCACGGTGCTGGTTGGCTACTGCTGCTTTCGCACGTGGTGGCGGCGCGGACTGCTCCTCGTCGTGGCGTTTCCCTTTGCCTACTTAGGCAATGTGCTGCGCATTTTCACGATCATACTCGCGGCCGAATGGATCAGCCAGGACGCCGGTCTGCTCGTGCATGAATGGTTCGGCTTCATCGTGTTCGTGGTGGTGCTCGGGCTGGCGCTGGCCACCGTTTCTGCTCTGGAAAAATGGCTGCCCGAAAAGCCGATAACCTCTGCTGGCGCCCCGATCAAGCAGCCTCCCCCCTCAGCCCAAATTGCAACCGCTTTCGGTGTCGGTCTTCTTGGGGTCATGCTTTGCGGGCTCTTCGCGGCGAAGGTCGACGACCTCGGACGCAGCGCCGAAGCAGGCGTGCGTCTGACCGCCGATGGCTCAGCTCCCCGCCCCTTGCCAACGTTGCTGGGCGATAACCTGGAGTGGCTCGGGAAAAGCGCGCCCATCAGCGAAGTCGAACGCCAAGTGCTTCCCGACGACACCGGATTTTCCCGCAGTAACTACGTTCACTTGGGCGGCAAGGAGTTCGTTTATTTCTCAATCGTGCTGTCGGGAAAAGGGCGCGGCGCCATCCACCGGCCAGAGCTTTGCCTCGTGGGTCAGGGCTGGACCATTGAAGCGCGGAGCATCCACACCTTCGAAGTCCCCGGCATGCCGGATGGGCTGCAAGCTTCAGTCCTGGAAATTGAACGCACGGTACGCACGGCAGATGGGGAGCAAAAGATTCCTGGCCTGTTCGCCTACTGGTTTGTCGGCCGTGACCGCATTGCCCCGACCAACAGCGAGCGCCTTGCCTGGTTTGCCTGGGATCGACTGACCCGCATGCAAAGCCATCGCTGGGCCTATCTGTTCGCGCAAACCGATTGCCCCGATGGGCGCGAAGCTGGCATGGCTCGACTGCAATCTGTGATCACCGAAATTGTGCCCGTCGTGCAAACTGCGGGTATGGATGGAAGCGAGCCGCCGCAATAGCGGCCCTGTTCCACCTTCCTAGAGCACTTTTCATCTAGATTGGCCGGATCAGGCCGCAGTGATTTTTCGTGTCCAGCAAGGCGGCTTGAGCGTCGCAGGCTGGAAGCCTGTGAGCGAAAAGCC
>JAVDPC010000055.1 GCA_031296915.1 Cerasicoccus frondis
CGACGCTCAAGCCGCCTTGCTGGACACGAAAAATCACTGCGGCCTGATCGGCCAATCTAGATGAAAAGTGCTCTAGCGCCCGGGGATGCCGGGAACACCATGAATAGCCTTCACTGAAACCACATCAGCTCAAAGGCTCGACCGACGAGATCAGCCAATCGCCATCAACTTTTTCCATTTCGATGCGATAGCGCCCCGAGTGTCGCTCGGAGTCTCCAGCCACGGTGGCTTTGCCGGTAATGGTGGTCGTGACAATCGCGCGGTTGCCATCGATCGTGACTTGGCGGCTGGACATCGAAACGTTCGCCTTGCTGGCGTAGGAAAAAATATACATGAACAAGCCGGATACGGCATCGCGGCTGGTGACAGCGCCCCGTCCAGGCCAGGCGATGAGGTAAGGGCTTTCCGTAAAGTAGCCAGCCATCGACTTGGCGTCCGTCAGTTGGGAGAGCTTGCCTGGGGGGGAGTCGTAGGAGAGCTTTTCGCAGATTTCATCGAGCACGGCATAGATTTCCGCCTCCGGTCCAGATTCGCCTGAAACGATAAAAAACAACGCGACTGCCGCCAGAATAATCGCGACCAAGGCGACCTTCAGGTTTTGTTGCAGCCAAGTCATCTGCTGCTCTGACTGGCCTTATACTGAGTCGTAGGCGTGTCCGAAAAACTATCAACCTGCCATGAAGACTGGAACTTTTTCAGGGTAACGGTATGGCGGTCAGTCCGCACTTCAGTCCCATAAAACGTATCTTGCCCCGGCGGATCGACCCGCATGTTTTGCAGCACAACCAAGGTCACGGTGTTTCCATCTTCAGACTTGGTCTTGTCTTTAAAATTATACCACGTGAAACGAATGTCGCCATTGACAAAATCCTTTCGCTGTTCGCGGGCCTTGAAAGGCTCCAATACCGCTGGCGACGTAACCAATTGTTTGATGCGGCTGGGTTCCGCATCCAACAAAGCATCCGCATATCGCTTATAGACCATGGCCTCGGAGCTAAAATTGGACACCAAGTAGGTGTAGCCCACGTAGCCGACCACTCCGACAAATAGAATTCCGATTAAACTTTTTAGCTTCATGCCTGCCTTGTAATGTAATTGTCACCATTGAGTATCAGCTGAAAAAATGAATGACAATACGAATTCCCATCATAGATACACTAATGAGGTGGGTAAACATATTATTAGCAGATAGTTTGCAAAATATGCAGAAGCGGGCTGCTCAGTCCCTCATGCTCGGCGGTAATCACCCCTCACGCCATAGGGCAAGAACGCTCCCCACTAGCTGATTGGCAGGCACGCTTTGCTGCTCGCCCGAGCGCATGTGCTTCACCTGCACGATGCCCTGCGCGAGCTCCTCCGGACCATACACCAAGGCGAAATCCGCCCCAGAGGCAGAGGCCTGCTTAAACTGCTTGCCCATGCCAACCCCCTTGTAATTGAGCTCGGCGCGCAGCCCCTGACGACGTAGTGCGTAGGCGTCGGCCAGTGCGGTTTTAAAGGCGTCGTCACCACTGTAGACCATGTAAATGTCAGCCTTGTCGATGAGCTTTGGCAGCCGGTTGACCTCCTCCAGTAAGTCCCGGAGCGTGACGTCGCCCATGCCGAAGCCTACTGCGGGCATGGCGGCGCCACCCAGCTTTTCGATGAGGTCATCGTAGCGACCGCCACCGGCGAGGGCGCGGCCTTTGCCAACGGTTTGGAAGGCTTCGAAGACGAAACCGGTGTAGTAAGCCAGTCCACGAACGATGCGCAGATCAACCTTGATAAAGTTATCCAAGCCTGCGGCGACAAGCAGGGAGAGCAGTTCGCGCCAAGCGTCGAGGCGGGTATTGAGCTTTTCGCGCGCCGCTTCATCCAGGTCCATTTTTTCGAGGTAAGCCTGGATCGCGCAGACGTCGGCTAACTCCTGAAAATCGCTGATCGCCTTGAGCGTGGCGGCGGGGTTTGCAGCACCGAGCTCAGCCAGCGCAGCTTCGGATTTCTCCGGCGGAATGCGCTCCATTTTATCAATGACCCCCAAGGCGCCCATGGCTTGTTCGCCCGTGAAACCGAGGCTCTCGATGAAGTAATACCAAAGATTGCGATCGCTCAGGCGGACAATGAATTCACCCGCGCGGAGCCCCTGATTGCACAGGCTTTCAACGAGCAGACCGATCACCTCGGCATCGGCGATAACGCCAGCCTCGCCCAGGATGTCGGCGTTAAACTGGTAGAAAGAGCGCAGGCGGCCTTTTTGTTGGCGCTCGTAACGGAAATTTTCACCTATGCTAAACCACTTAACCGGCCGGGGCAAGGCGTTGGCTTTGGCCCCAACCATGCGCGCGAGCGTGGGGGTCAGCTCTGGTCGCAGCGTGACCTGACGCCCGCCTTTGTCTTCGAAATTAAATAGCTGGCCGACGATTTCTTCGCCGCTCTTGGCGGTCAACAGCTCAAGAGATTCCAGGACTGGGCCGTCGTACTCCTGAAAACCGAAGCGCTTCGAAGTTTGCCGCCAGACCGAAAACAGGTGATTGCGCAGCGAACAATCTTCAGGGTAGAAGTCGCGGAATCCGGGAAGTGTTTTATAGGTGGCCATAGCTGTGTTACGGTTGAAGAAAAGCGGTAGACCGTAGCCCCTTCCGTCAGCAGCGCAACGCTAAATCAGCACCAGGGCAATGGCGGCCACCAGCATCAGCGCGCCTGCTAGACGGCGGCCCATTACCTGATTGCCTGCATCGCTTTCCCGGTTGCCGAACCAACTGCCAATGCGCCAGACGAACACGATCCCCCAGAGGCCGCGCGATGCGTAAATAATGTTCAGCGCCGTCGCATCGCCAAAAAACGCCAAAGCTGAGCCCAGGCAGGCTGACTGAATCGCCATGATCGACGCCGCGCCCAACAGCCAGGGCCACGCACGGCGGGGTATGTCTCGCAAACGCCCGTTGAAAAATGGAATCAGGAGCAGAGACTCAACCAGCATGACCGTCGTGATGGCCGACAAAAACCAGCCCGGGCTGAAGACCTTGGCGTACTTCATGACGAGGGCGTCCGTCAGGCCAAAGACCGCAGATGAGGCCAAGGCGAGCAGCGCTGTTTTCCAGACGGCATGGCGATTAGACCAGTCTGAAAAACCCAGCAGGAAAATCGCGATGGCCGTCATGCCGGCGCCGATCCACCATGTCACGGGCACGGGCCCCGCTCCAATGAGCACGCTGAACGCCGCAACAAAGACGACCTTGGTCCCCATCATCGGCGCCTGGATCGAGACGTCTCCAAAGCGGATGGCGGCAAACGTCAGCACGTTGCCCAGAAAGAAGCCGGTTCCAGCCAACAACGGCCAGTGGATTTCGTCCCAGTTCGGCGGTGAGTCGTCGAGTAAAATCAGCGGAGCAAAGACCAGGAACAGGCAAATGTTGGACACGAACGCCAAGCGCAGCATCCCCACCCCCTCTTGTAAGGCGCGTTTGCTAAACATCGACGACAGCGCATAGAGCGCCGCCGCAAATGCCGGGATAATGTAGTATGCGGGCATGAGGTGTTCGTTCGTTCGCCAAGTTACCTAAATTCGCCTCGAATAACAGCGTGCTTTACCACGTTGCGGCAATACTCATACCACAAATGCACAGGCGCGGGCATAGAACTTTTAAAGGCTTACCGGCGACAGCGATTAGGCGGAAGCGGCAATATCATCGGCCGCCAGTAGGCCGGACATCGCGGCGCCTTCCACTTTGGGCGCATGGAAACTGTCGCCCGCCATCCAGAGGCCGAGTGACGCAGCCGCAAAATAATCGCGATCATGCTCAGTCAGGCGATGGGCGTACTTCCAACGGTGTCCTTTGGCTGATGTGATCTTAGACTTCAAGTAAGGTCTTGCCGCCTCGACAAGGATCGGCAGACGCACTGCGTCGGGCTCGTCAAAGTATTGCTCGGCAAAGGCATGACCGCTGTGGATGGTGACTGCGGGCAAGTCTGATACGCCTTTCAGTTGGTTGTCCGCGATCCAGGATACCGGCTCCGGCGGGTTTAATTTTAGACGCCCAGGAGCAGGAAGCCCGCTCGGACCATCGAGTTCGACCATCGCCGCGATGGTCTTGGCGTATTGGATCGAGCGCAGGAAAGCGTCATCATCCGCATTCAGCGAAACCCCGCCTGCATCGAGGATTTCCAGCGCCTGCGGAACTGGTGCATTGATCAGCAGCTTGGGCGCGCGAAAGATATTCCCGTCTTCGGTTTTAAGAACCCACTCCTCGCTGGCATAGGTCGCCGAGACGACCTTGGCTTTCCGATGCAGCTCCAGCCCCTCCACGAGTTTCTTGGCCACTGCGGTCATGGAGGGGACCGCCGCGTAGCGGAGCATTGGCGCCTCGTTGGCAAACTGGTCAAACCACAGCTTCACGACTCTTTGCCGGAGCCATTGGTCCACCCAAGCCTTGAAACGGGGCTCCGTCACGGAGAAGAATTGCGCGCCGTGGTCGTAAGTCGCATCGCCATCGCGACGGGTCGCCATGCGTCCACCGACGCCGCGGCTCTTGTCGAGAATAGCCACCCGCAGGCCATGCTTGTCGGTGAGTTCACGCGCCGCAAGGAGTCCGGCAATGCCAGCGCCGATTACAAGGAGGTCGATTGAGTCGTTCGCCATAAATTATTTGAGCATGTGCCCCAGCGCGGCGTCCAGATTGGGGTATTGAAATCGAAAACCCGCCTCCAGCAGCCGGCGGGGAACCGTTGGCTGATCCGCAAAGAGCGTTTCATCAACCAGTTCGCCATAAGCCAGCTTGAGCGCCAATCGCGGCGCAGGAACTTTCGCTGGACGGTTCAAGACTTGCCCAAGCGTTTCGGCGAACTGCTTGTTCGATACGATCTCCGGCGAGCTAAAATTGTAAGCTCCGCTGGCGTCCTGATGGTCGAGGAGGAAGACGAGGCCATTCACGGCGTCGTCTAAGGCGATCCACCCCATGCGCTGTTTGCCATCGCCGACGGGCCCGCCTACGCCCAATTTAAATGGAGTCAACAATCGCTCAAGCGCGCCGCCATCGGGCGAGAGCACAACGCCAAATCTCGCAATGGCTACACGCGCGCCAACCGAGGCCGCTTCTTCGGCGGCGGCTTCCCAATCTCGGCAAATGCTGGCCAGAAATCCTTTGCCCAATGGTGCGGTTTCATCGGTTTCCTTGCCAGGCTTGGGCCCGTAGTAACCTGCTCCCGAGGCGCTGATCAAGACTTTCGGCGGCTGGTCGACTTTACGCATCGCGTCCACCAGCAGTTGAGCGCTTTGGATGCGGCTGTCGCGCAGCACTTGCTTACGTTCATCAGTCCAGCGTTCATCGGCTACGCCAGCGCCAGCCAAGTGGACTACCGCATCGACATTGTTCAATGACTCAGCGGGGAAAATCCCCTTCGCGACATCCCACACGACGCCTCCCGGCTGCTGTTTTCGGGATATCGGTATGACTGCATCTCCTCGCTCACGCAGCAGCTTGCACAGAGCGGTTCCTACGAGACCGGTCGCGCCGGTAATGGCTATGCGTTTGGGGTTGGACACGTTTTCAACATGCGAGCGCACGCGGCCTGCGCAACCTAATGGTGCACTTTATTTATCTCTAGATGAAAAGTGCTCTAGACACGAACAACCTCCGCTCGAAGAATTCAAGCGGAGGCCTTCAGTCGCCGCGCCTCACATTTGCGGGCTGGAGGCGCAGACGATGCTCGGGTGATTAGGTCCCGGGGTTAAAATGCTGCTGAGTCGATTATCGGCGGAAACTGCCGAAATTTAAATTTTGACCTCTCCTTTCTGACAGTAAGAGGACTTCCAGCGTTCAATATTCCTCAGTATTTTTAACCGGGCACGGCATTTCGACTGGAGCTTCGTCAATGCCACCAATGCGCAATTCCACCGGCAGGGCGCCAACACGCTGATAATACTCCGGCAAGCAATTCTCCACGAGACCTTCATTGATTAATTCGCTTTCCGACTGCAGGCCAAGGTCACCGGTTCGTTCGAGAAACTCAGTCAAGGCTTCACGGTGAGACTTGAGAATCTCCGCAAAATCAGGATCGTCCGCCAGATTATGAACGCAATCGGGATCACGCTCGATGTCATAGAGCTCTTCAGCGGGCTTTTGGGTTGCGAACCAAGCTGATTGCGCGGCGTTCAGCTTTCCTTCCAGGTTCAACTGGCGCATTTGCCGGGTGGTTGCCTGCTCCTCCATATAGCTGAGGCGCAAGGCCCAGGGGAGTTCAGGAAAGTCGTTTCGAATGTAATGATACCTACGACTGCGGGCCATGCGAATGCGGTCGAACACTTCGTCCATACGGTCACGACCGGCATAAATATAATTCGGCTCCGGCTGCTTATCCGGGCCGAGGAAGATGCGGCCCTGCGCCCCCTCGATTTGCTTGGCGCCACACAGTGAAAGGATGGTGGCGGAGATATCCAGCCAACTCACCAGCTCTTCACAAACACTGCCGGATCGGGTAAGACCGGGGGCGTTGACGATGAGTGGCAGGTGGACGCCTGCGTCGTATAACCAGCGCTTCTCGCGGAGGAGTCCACGCCCATGATCACTCAGATAAATGATGATCGTGTTGTCCCGCTGCCCGGACTTTTCCAGTGCGTCCAAAGCCCGCGCAATTTGCTTATCCTGTAAAATGAGTGACTCATAGTAGCGGGCGATGTCAGCCCGAATTTCTGGCGTGTCGGCGAGGTAGGCAGGGACCGGCACGGTGGATGGATCAACGCGCTCTGCTTCCTGAAGATGAGGCGCAACGTCCTTCTTAGATTTTTCCGGCCACATGCGGCTTTCGTGAGTGATCTCGAAGTTGTGGTAGAGCAGCCACGGCTGAGCCTTAAGCTCCCCTCCCGCCAGTGCATCAAACCAGTTGCAACGCTCGTCGGCAAAGGATTCGCGGGGCTCGAAATTGAAGTCGGTCTTATTGCTCCAGTTGACGTAGTACCCAGCTTCGCGCAGCGCTTCCGTGAACAGCTGAGGCGGGTTTTTGAGGGTTGAGCGCATGTGGTGCGCACCCTGGGAAAACGCCGTTTTGCCCATGATCAAAGCGGATCGACTCGGCGCGCAAACCGGCGCGGTCGAACAGGCATTGGCATAGCGTGCGCCGTTTTCTGCGATGGAGTCAATGGCAGGCGTACAATTGACAGGGTCGCCATAGCAGCCTTGGTGGCGGCCTGTGTCTTCGGCGACGAGGAGCAAGATATTCGGTCTCTGGGTCATCGTAAAATGTGGAAATTCAGTTTGCGAACTCACCATTAATCGCTCCTTTCAGGGAGCGTGTTGGCTGAGCCATATTATCACTCAACTGGTGGTTTGGCTTCGGGCAACCCTATTTGATTGCAAGCTTATCCTGAGTGCATCACACCGTTGGTTATGTCGAAGCATGCCCTTGTTTTCTATGGTGGCTGGGAAGGCCATCAACCCCTGACAGTTGCTCAATGTTTTGCTGATTCGCTAGCTCAAAGCGGATACGACGTAACGCTCGCCGCTGGCCTTGATTGCCTGGATGACGCGGCGCAATTGGCTCGTTACGATTTGATCGTCCCCTGCGTGACGATGGCAAAAATTACGTCCGAGCAGGAGAAGGCGTTATCTGATGCGGTGCACAGCGGTGTTGGAATCGCCGCCGCCCACGGATCTGGGGATGCGTTTCGCGGCGCGCTGACGTATTGCATGATGCTGGGTGGACAGTTCGTTTCTCATCCACATGTGGGCGACTATACGGTTCGCGTTACGCAGCCTGAACATGCGTTACTCGATGCCGTGCCCGCTTCGTTTCCCTACAATTCCGAGCAATACTACTTGGTCGTCGATCCGGGAATCGATGTCCTGCTCGCGTCTGATTACCTTTACGAAGGCAAAACAGTTGATATGCCGGTTGCCTGGACCAAAAGCTGGGGCGCGGGCCGGGTATTTTACTGTGCATTGGGCCACGATCCCAAGGAATACGACGCGCACCCATTTGTGTGGGATTTCATCGTCAAAGGCGCGCAATGGGCCTCTCGCTAGGGGTGCTACTTACCTTTTTCGGCCTTTTTAGCGGCTTGCCGGGCGCGGAATCCGCGATCCTTGCCTTGCTTGCCTTCAACGGTGAGCCAGGCGAGCAGCGTCGCCAGATTTTCTGAAGGCGCCAGTGGCAGAGGGCCTTTGGTTGGCACGTAAATGCGGTGCTCGCAAAGCGGAACCAGACGTTTGTCCAAGCCCTCGGGGCGGTCACTGACGATGAGCGCAGCTGAGCGCCCAGGCGCCCGCAGTGGCTTGGCCCAGTTGGGGCGGCTGGCGCCGGACCCTCCCACGCCTATCGAGAGAAAATACTTTTCCATCGGCTTAAAAAGCGGCACAAGCCGACCAATCTTGTAGCAGCGAATGTGCTCTAGAGCGCCTTGGCTGGCGGAGTAAACGGCGCCATCTACCGGAGCCTGCAACGGGGTGTCGGTGACAATGGCGCGCCGCATATTAAAGCTCACTGCGACCTTGAGCAAACGGCCAAACTCAAGGGGGTCCGCTACTTGGTCAATAATCAGCAAGGGCTCGCCGCTTTTCTGCCAATCGACAAGGTGTGAAATTTGAAACTGGGGCTTGAGCGGCGGATCGATGAAGGCGACGAGTCCATCGTGGTTCGGGTGCTTCACGACACGGGTCAGCCGGTCATAGGTTTGAGTCGAGTAGGAGCGCTTTTCGTCGGCCAGAAAGGAGCAGACTTCCCCCATGACGCCGAGATTTTCCTCTGTTAGCCATAGTTTGCGCAGCGCTTTGGGGCGGTTTTTGTAAACGGCGTCCACAGCCGCGCGTCCACAGATAATCCAGTCTTCGGCGTGTTGCTCGTCTTGGGTGGCAGGTTGAGTCATGCGCGCAGTCTCGGAGGATTGCCGCCTGCCGACAAGCACTGTTTGGAGAATTCGCCGCCACCGTATTAGGAATCTACTGAATGCAGCTCCGGGCTTGTCATTGCCCCGCGCGCCCCTCAAACACAATGCGGATGAGCAATCAAAAGCAGGATCTCCATTCGCATCAGGGAAAAAGGCGGCGCCTGGCCATCATTGGCGGTGGGGCGGCGGGCTTTTTTACTGCGTTGACTGCGGCGGAGACCAATCCTGACGCACAGATCACCATCTACGAACGCGGGCAGAAATGGCTCTCCAAAGTCAAGATATCCGGCGGTGGTCGCTGCAATGTTACGCATGCCTGCTTTGATCCCAAGGAGCTTTCAACGCGTTACCCACGGGGCGCGCGTGAATTACGGGCGTCGTTTCATCGCTGGCAGCCGCAGGATACGCTGGACTGGTTTGCCGAGCGTGGAGTGAAGATCAAGCGTGAGGATGATGGCCGCATGTTTCCAGTAACCGATGAATCGCAGACGATCATCGATTGCTTTCTGCAGACGTCGCAAGAGGCCGGCATCACCCGACTCAAGGGCGTCGGGCTGAAATCACTTGCAGTGCAAGAAACTGGTGGTTTTCAACTTGAGCTCACGGACGGCGGCATGGCGCAAGCTGACGCGGTTTGTGTGGCGGTGGGCTCGCTCAAGGCGTCGCCTTTGATGCGTGCGCTGGAATCGTTGGGGCATCAAATCGAGCCGCTGGCGCCTTCGTTGTTTGCCTTTAATGTCGCCGATAAGCGCACGCATGGTCTGGCGGGTCTTTCGGTGCAAGGAGCCAGCGTAAAAGTCGTTGACGGTGGTAAAGCGCAAACGGGCCCAATCCTCGTCACCCACCGTGGCTTCAGCGGTCCGGCAATACTCCGCTTGTCGGCATGGGAAGCGCGGGCGCTGCAGGAGCGCAATTACCACTTTGAAATCGCAATCAACTGGCTGGGCGCGATGACCGAAAATCAGGTGCGCGAGCAATTTAATCGTCTGCGCAAGAGGTCAGGCAAAAGCAACGTGCTGGGCAAGGTGTTTGAGGGCTTGCCACGACGATTGTGGGAGCGCCTGGTCAGCGTTTGCGGCATTGCGGAAGACACGCGCTGGGCCCAGCTCCCCAAGGAGCAGGAAACCGCGCTACTCAACGAGCTAATCGACGGACGCTACCAAGTGCAGGGAAAAACCACGAACAAGGACGAATTCGTGACCTGCGGTGGGCTGTGTCGCAAGGAAATCGATTGGCGGCGGATGGAGAGCAAGCTTGTGCCCAACTTGCACTTCGCTGGCGAATGCATCGATATCGACGGCATTACCGGCGGCTTCAATTTTCAGGCCGCCTGGACGACTGGTCGCATTGCTGGCGAAGCAATGGCAAACCCATAAACCAACAAAAACAAGCAAATATAATCATTTACAGTTAACCAGCTCTCAATGGCGTGAGGAGATATTACTTTACAAAGCCCGGGGCAGCTATAACGGTTTCTTCCTGAATCATCCGACCCCATGGATTTTATGATTAAGCATTTCGTTGTATTTTCGTTGTTCGCCTGTCTGAGCGTTCAAGAGCTGCCCGCAGACCAAACTTATCAGCGCAAACAAGACGGCTTTGAAGTATTGGGATTGCGCAATGACTATTGGTCCGTCGAGGTCGTTCCTGATTTGGGCGGCAAGCTAATCTCTCTCGCTGATCAAGTGTCTGGACGCGAATGGCTGTGGTCTCGAGAAGAAGACCGCCACTTGCTGGAAGCAGAGCAGTTCGGCCATGGTAATTTAATCGGCGCAGATGAGTTGTTCCCAAACCTGATTGCCGAAGAATGGGACGACCGTCAGTTGCCAGGGCACGGTGAATTATGGTCCAGCAAAACGAAATGGGACTGTGCCGCTCTCCAACAGGGCGTCATCCGCACTGAGGTTTCGCTGGAGTCCATGCCAATCGATTACAAACGGGAACTGAGCTTGGATGGGCGAGAGATTACGATCGAAATCACCGTAACGAATACGTCAGGGAAGGCGCTTCCCTTTCTGTGGGCCTGGCACCCCTTGTTTAACATCGAAGCAGGCGATGAATTTCTGATCTCCAGTCCGCCCGCAGAATTTCGCGTTATGGGTGCGCCGGGCCTGCCGGACCTGGGCGCTGGCGACACGTTGAGTTGGCCCGGTGAAGCGCAGGGAGTCGATTTGTCCACGCTTTCACTGGGAGACGTTCCGAAGGCCGGGATCAAGCTGTATTCTGACGCCCCTGGAGATTCTCAAGTGACGCTTAATAATACCCAAACAGGCGCTGGGCTTACGTTGGTTTCAGACACCGACTCGTTGCCATATATGGCAATCTGGCTGTCTCGTGGGGTTTGGGGGAATGCGCATCACTTGGCCATCGAGCCTACCAATCTGTCTGGAGAATCTCTCGAAACGGCAGTCCCCGCGTCCTACCTCGGGCCAAACGAGCAACGAGCTTGGCGCCTAAAGCTGGTGAACATCAGCGAGGATTAGCGACGACCTTGTAGGAAGAAGGCTTGGTAAAATAGAAACTCAGCATGCCAGAATTGCGACTTACCTCATCGACCTGGGCCGTCGCCAACGTGTCACCTTGAAAAGACGTTGTCACTTTGAAGGGCGCACGGAAACCATCGGCCTCCTGATATTCATTGAACACCATGACTAAGGGCGTTGCCTCCAGCGAAGGTCGATAATGCCGACGCGTTTCCAGAAAATTATTCGCATCGATCCAGATATCCAAAACATCGCCGAAACGGGTGCTGACCAATTGCACGTGGTGCTCGGGACTTCCCCCATCTTTCGCTTCAACTCCCAGGTATTTCGGCGTAAAAGCATAGCTCTCGGGGAGTTCAAAGGGGGAATAAAAGGCGTTATTCAGCCGGAAGAAGCGCAATTGCTTATCGGTCAGCCGAGTGACGCCCAGGCTTGGTTTACCAGACACCCAACGCCAGCCGTCTTTGCCATCGAACACTTGAATCACCAAGCCCTCCGGCGTATTTAGTGTATAGCGTATCTCGCCACTTTCACGTTGGATCAGCTCAAAATTTAAAGCCGCCCCCCCCTGCTCCACTTGGCCATTCACCGCAACGCTTCGCGTGTGCAGGTAGGTCAATGCATCCGCCCGCGCTTCGCGATAGCGCTTCTGCAAGTCAGTCAGATCACGCGAAAGCTGCGCATAGCCAATACTGGAAAACGCAAAGAACCAAAACAGCGCTTTGCCAAGGATCGAAAGAGGAATCATACGCGAAGAAGCACAGTATAGAGATAACTGCCTATGACGCAAAAGAAATTGCCAACCATTTAGCGCAATTTTAAGTCGCCTCTAGAGAGCACTTTTCATCTAGATTGACCGAGTCAGGTGGGGTAGAGATTGGATGCAGCGCAAGGCGGCTTTGATTGAGCGGGCTGGAAGCCCGTGATTGAAAT
>JAVDPC010000056.1 GCA_031296915.1 Cerasicoccus frondis
GTGGCATGCCAAGTCATGCTTAAAACTGTTACCTATGTCACCGCACGTTTGTAACCCATCTTGACGGTCTATACAGTTTGCCAAAGCGGCCCAAGGACCAACTGGCCCGCTCAAAGATATTTGTGATCAGCAGCACCTGGTTACGCATGCTGGCTGAAACACGGTCCGCCGAGGCCAAGTAACGCTTGCGGATTTGCTCCATGGATTCGCCGCGTTCGGAGGTCATGGTTTCGAGAAGCGCGCACTCTGCCGCATCGTTGTCCTCCAGAGCCGCAATGGCGGTGAGGATCATCGTGTCGAGCGCTTCGATGACTTGCTGGCCGAGTTGCTGGACGTCATCGTTGGTGGAAGAATCCGCCAACTCCTGGCAAAGGCTAAAGCAGGCGCCTTCGATGGTCGACAGCAGTTCCTGTCGGTTCTGCAGGTTGATCAGCCATTCGGTGTCATCCGGCGACAACGACTGCGTAATCAGCGAACTTTGAAAGTGCAGGATATGCCGGGAAATCGAAATGAACGCCAAATGGTAGGCATCGGGATTGACCGCGGGCTTCGCCTCGCCCTGACGCAGACTCGCCAGATAGCTTGGCAGCCGATTCAGGAGGCGCAGTTGCTCCTTTTCACAAAGCATGAGACCAGCGACCGGGCTGTTAACCATCTCGTCCTGCAGGTATTCGGGCTGGGAGAGATCTTCTGTCTCCGTTGGTGGCGATGCGCGTTCACAAGCAGCGGTGAAGCGTCCGATGAAAATCGTCAATAAAAGTGGCGTGACCATGTTCATGAGGATAGCCACCACAGCGGCGAGGGTGTCCGTCTGGTTGCCAAGCAGCAGGGTAAAATCATGAAGCAGGCGTGTGCCAAGCAGCTTCTCCAGGAGGAAGAAGCTGAGGAAAATCGCCACTGCCACCAGGTTGTAGAGGATCTGCGCCCACACCACTTGCTTGGCGCGCCCCTTGAAGTGCCCCCCAGTCAGGTAGGTGATCACGCTTGAGCCCAAGTGCGTGCCGTAAATGACCATCACCGCATGCTCGAAATCGAAAAACCCACTGTCGGTCATGGCCAACGTGATCAGGATAATCGCCATGTGCGACTGGCAGATCACGGTGAGCACCAATCCGATCACAAACGCCAGGATGAATGACTGATTCATCAGCACCATGGAATCCTGAAACCAGCTGTAGTGGGTAAAGCCCCGCGCCGCCGACGAAATTTCAGCGAGGCCGAAAAGCATCAGCGACAGGCCAAAAGTCGCGGTCACGGCTGTCAGCCATTTCCTCGGTTTTTCGAAGGCGATGCAAATGCCCGTCAACCCCAGGATAAACAGCACAAAGTAGTCGATCGGAAAGACCGCCGCAAAAACAATCAACGTGCAGCCAAAATTTGACCACAAAACAACGGGCGCCGCCGAGCGCACATCCACAATCCGCCCCTGCACCAAGCTCGCGAGTATCAACGAGGTGGTGCGCCCACTCTGCGTCGCAAAGCCGGACACTGCGCCCCAAAAGGCGGCGACAAACAGATTTGCGCTCATCTTCCGCGCCAGGCGACGGAACGGCCCGCTCGCCATGGCGCGCAGATTTTTGTTCAGCATCTTAATGCCAACAAAAAAAAGGCCCAAGCCGGCCAACATGTAGAGCAGCTGTTTCGTCATAGATCCGATGTCTCCGGGTATTTCGACACCGCAAGACGCCTTCCAGTCCAACTACTTATGTCACGGCGTCAACGGAATGTCTGCCCATCGTGTGACGGTGAGGTGAAATTTGTTGCCTGCTACTCACGATCTACCCAGCATTCCCGCATGCACGACGAGGCACTGGCTGAACAGTTGGCATTCCGCCCCATGCGGCGGGATGAGCTCGATATCGCCGTCCAATGGGCCGCCCGCGAAGGTTGGAACCCGGGCAAACACGACGCCGACATTTTCTGGGAAACCGACCCGGAAGGCTTTGTCGCAGCCTGCCTCGATGGCGAATTAGTCGGCACAGGCTCCATCGTCAGCTATGGCGGCGCGTTCGGCTTCATGGGCTTCTTCATCATGCGGTCGGACCTACGCAGCAAGGGCCTCGGCACGAAGTTCTGGTTCTGGCGCCGCGACACGCTCAAGGCCAGGCTCCAGCCCGGCGCCGCCATTGCCATGGATGGCGTCTTCGACATGCAACACTGGTATGCGCAGGGCGGCTTTCAGTTCACCCACCGCAACCTCCGCATGGCCGGAACTGGCCAGGCCAGCCAACCCGCCAATTACCTCGTCGACCTATCCGCCGCGCCGTTTGCCGACGTGGCCGCCTACGACCAGAAACACTTTGGCTTTGCCCGCGAGGCGTTCCTGCGCCGCTGGATCGAGCCTGCCGAAGGCCTCGCCCTGGGCGCCGTGAAAGACGGCCAACTGACCGGCTATGGCGTCGTCCGCGCCTGTTTGGAAGGCTACAAAATCGGCCCCCTCTTCGCCGACGACGCCCAAACCGCCGCCGACCTTTTTGCCGCCCTCAGCGACCGCGCCAACGGCGAACCATTGTTCCTCGACACCCCCGAGAACAACCCCGCCGCCCTCGCCTTGGCCGAAGCCAACGGCCTGCAGGAAGTCTTCGGCTGCGCCCGTATGTACTATGGTCCCATCCCCCCCCTGCCCTGGGCCAATATCTACGGCATCACCACGTTTGAACTCGGGTAAGATGGAAATTCTGCGCATCGTTCTTAGCCAAGCTGCAATAATTGGCGGCGCAATGTCGGCGACACTCTAGCTGACTCAATGCCCGCACAGCATTAGGCAAAATAATTTTAAAAATAAGTCATAGTTTTGCTTGCCAAGGACTAAAATACTAGGTTACGTTTTAATCCGATAGCTTGTTCTCCTCATCACCCCTGATGACCGGTCGGTTCTCCCCAAGAACCGGCCGGCTTTGTTTTTACGGGTTGCCTAGAGCCATGAGACCCGCTTGACTGCGCGGCCATGAGTTACCCATTTCGCTCTATTTTTGTGGTCGTGGCGGCATTGCTGTCCACGGCAGTCGCCAGCGCGCAGCAGCTCCCGGCTGACTTTGAGCAACAGTTCGCGGAACGCTGCAAATCTGTCGTGGCCGTCGAATATTTCATCCAGAACGACATTGACCGCACGCCCATGAGCACAGTCGGCGTAGTCCTTGACGACCAAGGGCACATTGTCTTGCTGGACGGCTCCGTCCCCGGCTGGGTTCCACCCGAGCGCTTCAAGGATTTCAAGGTCAAGCTCCTGGGTGAAGACGGCGATGGCTGGGATGCGACTTATGTGGGCCAAAATTACGTCAGCACCTGGCACTACTTGAAGGTCGACGAATCCGCGCTTAAGGAAATCAAACCGATCACGGCGTTTGGCCAGGCCGAGCTCAAAACTGGCCAATTCGTCTGGGGCATCGCCGTGATGGGCGACAGCTGGAACTACACGCCCTACTTCCTGAGCGCCCGCGTGAGCGCCCAGAAGCCACTGCCCTGGCTCGTCGGCTTCAGTGACCGCCCGATCGCCTCGCCAGGCTCCGTTACTTTCGACGCCCAAGGCGCCTTCGCAGGTTGGGTCGGCCCGCCAACCACCGATGAAAAAATCATCTACATGAACGGCCGTAAATTCAATGCCGCGATACAAATGATCCGCGAGTCCAACGCCTTCATGACCGCAGGCGTCTTCATGAAATACGCGCCACAGATCCCCACCGTGCAAATGGGTGAAAAACGTCCCTGGCTCGGCGTTGCCGGCATGCAGGCGCTGGATCGTGAAGTCGCCGAGCTCATGGGCCTCACTGACCAAGGCGCACTCAGCGTGAGCGACGTGGTGGAAGACAGCCCAGCCGCCAAAGCAGGTCTGCAGTCCCGCGACATCGTGATCGGCATTGACGGCGAAAAGCTGCCCAAGTTTTCCCCGGATTTCGTCACCGTTCAGTGGTTTGAAAAGATGATTCTGGAAAAGCAAATTGGCGAAACGGTGACGTTCGACGTCATCAGCGGCAATAACGGCAAGGAAGTCGAAATCGTCATTGGCGAGCAGCCAATAAACCTCAAGGAAGCCGACCGCGAATACTTCGATAACCTCGGCATGTCCGCGCGCCAGTTTACTTTGGCCGACGCCTTGTCCAAGCGCGAGCTGCGCGCCGATATCGACGCCGCCATCGTGGATTTCATCAAGCCGAACAGCCCCGTCCAATCCGCCGAGCTGCAGCCGGGTGACTGGATTAAGGAAGTCGATGGACAGTCCGTCGAAGGCTATGCCGCAACCATTGCCGCGCTCCAGGCCGCCAATGACGACGACTCACGCGAAGAGCTGCTCCTCCTCGTCGAGCGCAACAACGAAACCAAAGTCCTCCGCGCCAAGCTGAAATAACGGAGCCCCTCACCATGAAGGAGCGCATCGACTACCACAAAGCCGGGACCATCAAAGCCAGAGGCATGGTGACGGACGACGGTGAGCTCACAGGCTATTGGGAATGGTTTCGGAAAGACGGAACCAAACTGCGCTCTGGGCATTTCGACCAAGGGCGCCAAGTTGGCGAGTGGATCACCTACGACGCCAAAGGCGAGCCCTACAAAACCACGCATTTTAAGTAGCCATGATCATCCCCTTGGAATCCAAGCTGACTGACGCACAATTAGCCGAGGTCATCGCCATTGTCAGTGAATTTGGCTGCACAATCCAGCCGATCGTCGGAGCCGAGCGCAGCATCTACGCCATACTCGGCGACGAGCGCCATGAGACGATGATTAATCGCCTCCTCGGCTTGGAATACGTCGACCGCGTGGATCAGATCGACTCTCCCTACCGGCTCATGGATATCCATTCCGAGCTGGCCAATGGCGAGTTCTTCATCAACGGCGTCAGCGTGGGGCGCCAGCCGCTGTTCATTGCCGGCCATTGCACGATCGACCCCAAGCAGCCCAACCTCTTTTACGAAACCGCCGCAGCCCTCAAGGAGGCTGGCGCCCACATGCTGCGCGGCGGAGTGTGGAAGCCCCGCACGATGCCCTACTCTTACCAGGGCGACCAGAAGGCGCTGGAAATTCTACTCGAAGCACGCAGCCGTACGGGCCTGCCGATTAACACCGAAGTCATGGACAACGAGCAGCTCCAGCTCGTCACCGAGGCCCAGGTGGACATGATTCAAATTGGCGCCCGCAACGCGCTCAACTACCCACTGCTGCGCAAGATCGGCGCAGCCACGGCTGGCACCAAGACCGCCGTCCTGCTCAAGCGCGGACGCCCCATGGCGCCAGTAGATGAGTTCCTTGCCGCCGCGGAATACATCGCCGCCGCCGGCAACCCAAACATTCTCCTCTGCCCACGCGGCACCCTGCCGTCGATGAATGGTTACCGCAACCACCCCGACGAATGCATCACCCAGCTGCTCAAGGAAAAGACCTGGGCCGCAGTGGTCGTTGACCCGTCGCACTCGGTGGGCCGCGCGCGTTACGTGCCCGGCGCTGCGCTTGCCGCGATGGCTTACGGCGCAGATGGCGTCGTCGTCGAAGCGCACATCGACCCCGCACATGGCATCGGCGACGACCCCAAGCAGTCAATTACGCCCGATGTCTGCAAAACACTATTCGAGGACGCCGCCAAAGTCTGGGAACTCCGCCGCAAATACAACGCGCCAGCGGGGTAAGCGATGCGGGCCCTTCGCTATCTAGCGCTCATTTCAGTAGCAATTCTGGCGAATGCTGGAATCGCTCTGAGCGTAGAGAAAAGCGAAAAGCAGAGTTCACTGGACAATGACACCATCAACATTCGCTACAAAGATGAAGACGTTCGCATTATTTTATACGATGTCGCGAACCTCTATAACTTAGAAGTGCAAATACCCGACGACTTCAATGGGCGAGCCAGCATTTACATGCAAAACGCCCACTGGTATCAGGTGTTCAACGCGTTAACTTCAGGCTCAGGATTCACTTATCGTGAGAATGGAAAGGTCATTCAGATTGTTCGGATTCAGCATCCATGGTTGTCCAAACTCAGTCCGACCACCGGCTGGATTGTACTGGGTCTTTTTGCGCTATCCCTACTGTTAAATGCCTTTTTGCTGGTTCGACGCTCAGACACCAACTAAAGTTTCCTTATGCCCAATTTTCGCGGAATCCAAAGCGCCGAGCTTATTTTGTCCATTGCGGCAGTCGTCATTTTTGCCGTGTTCTTTTGGCTGGGGCGACCCGGGTTTTCCCAAATAAAAAGCCCGGAAGGGAAATACAAAATCTGGGTGGACATCGAGCAGGCTGCCAAGGCCGGCGACCTTGACCCGAATTTCGTTTACGCCATCTGCGTCGCCGAAAGCACCCTCGATCCGCGCGCGAACAGCGGCTATGCCCGCGGCCTGATGCAGCTCAGCAAAGTCGCCTGGAAAGAGGTGAGCACCCGCCCCTACTCACAGGCCTATAATCCGAAAACCAACATGGAAGTCGGCGTGGCGTATCTCAATCACCTCAAGGAGTTCCTCAACGAAAACAACGCCTTCAGCTACGCGAATCTCGCCGCCAGCTATCGCTACGGTCCCTATGCGCTGAAAGACGCAGACTTCCGCGTCAGCCGGTTGGATGAGCCGCACAACTTGATCTACCAAAAGCTATTTGCCGGCGTGACGGACCCAGTCGAAACGCCAACCGCTCCGGAGTCATAGCTTGTGTATCGGCTGGACGCCTGCAACGCAGCGTCGGCATCCTGGGCTGAATTAACCGAGGTATGAGCAGCAGTAATCAGCGCCGCCGTCCTTGACCTTAAGGAAAAACTTCGAGCTGCCGGGCACTTCAAAAGATTCGCCCGCAGTGTAGGTCTTCCACTCGTCAGAACCATCGAGCCGCACTTCCATTTCGCCGCCGAGCATTTCCATCAGCTCGGGCAATTCGGTGCCGAACTCGTAGTCGCCTGACTGCATGAAGCCGAGCGTCTTCTTTGAGCCGTCAGCAAAGACGACGGTGCGGCTGGTCACCTTGCCATCGAAGTAAACATTGGCTTTTTTGACGATCTGAACGTTGTCGAAGGTTTCAAACATACGCCCATAACTCGGCGACTCACCGGCCAAAGGCAATGCCAATTTCCAGGTAAAATCTACAGGCGCCGACCGCGCGTCTCGACACGCCACATCACGTCTCGATGGGCTCACTCGGACTTGAACCAAGGAGTAAGGAATTCAAGCCCCTGCGCTCACAACGCCAGCTGCAACTTTCTCAAAAGCGCAGCCGTATGCTTTGGCCTCAACTATTCGCTGTTGAATAGAGCAGTTTATAAATTCCTCTTGACCGAATATTCCATAAATGGAATATGCAAACCATGGAAACCATATGGCTCAACAAATACCTTCAGAACTACTACGGTGAAGGCATCGCCTTGAAGCGCGGCCAGCAACAGCACATCGCGCAAGTGACCGATTAATAAATCAGCGATGGAGCACAGTCGGCTTCAGCAAGAAATTCCATTCATTAACGAAAAGCAGTAATTTAACCATGACCAAACCCAAAGTTCTCATCCTCTGCACCGGGAATTCCTGCCGCAGCCACATGGCTGAAGGCATTCTACGCAACGCAGCAGGCGACCTGTTCGAGATATACAGCGCCGGCTCCAAGCCAGCCGGCTACGTCCACCCCAACGCCATCGCCGCACTCAAGGAGTTGGACATCGATATATCCGGCCACACATCCAAACACCTTGATCAGTTCATGGATGCAGGCATTGACACGGTCATCACCGTCTGTGATCACGCCGATGAAAGCTGCCCCTTGTTCCCTGGCAAGGTGAACCGCTATCACTGGGGTTTTGAAGATCCGCCCAAGGCCGTCCGCGAAGGAGAAACCGAAATGGAGGCCTTTCGCCGCATCCGCAACGAGATCCAGAAAGTATTCGAAGCCTACGCAGCCGGTTACCGCCAAGCGTTGAACCAGCAGTGAGATAAAGCGGAAATTACACTAATGCCATGACTCAACCTGCCTTGGAAACATGTAGGCCTTGTAAAAAGGAATTGGGCTTTCTCGACCGATTTTTAACGCTGTGGATTTTTGTGGCTATGGCGATTGGCGTCGCCATTGGCGCCTGGTGGAGCGGGGCCGACGAATTCTTGAACCGCTTTCAGGTTGGGACCACCAATGTGCCGATTGCCATTGGCCTGATCTTGATGATGTACCCGCCGCTAGCCAAGGTGCGCTATGAGGAAATGCATCGCGTCTTCCGCAACTTGAAGGTGCTGACGCTCTCACTGGCGCAAAACTGGATCATCGGGCCTGTCCTGATGTTCGCACTGGCGATCCTCTTTCTGCGCGGGCACCCGGAATACATGACCGGCGTCATCCTGATCGGCTTGGCGCGTTGCATTGCCATGGTCATCGTTTGGAACGAACTGGCTGAGGGCGACAATGAATATGCCGCAGGTCTCGTCGCCTTCAACAGCGTCTTCCAGATCATTTTTTTCAGCCTCTACGCGTGGGTGTTCATCACTTGGCTCCCCGGTGTATTCGGACTGGAAGGCAGCGTGGTCGCCATCACCATGGGCGAGGTCGCCATCAGCGTCCTGATCTACTTGGGCATTCCCTTCATTGCCGGGATGCTGACTCGTTTAGCTGGCGTCAAACTCAAGGGCCGCGATTGGTATGAGCAGGAATTCATCCCCCGCATCAGTCCACTGACACTCATCGCGCTGCTCTTCACCATCGTGCTGATGTTCAGCTTTAAGGGCGATAAAATTGTCGAACTGCCAATGGATGTGCTGATGATCGCGATTCCGCTGACCATTTACTTCGTGATCATGTTCGTCGTCAGTTTCTTGATGGGGAAATGGGTGGGCGCCGATTATCGCCAAAGCGTCACCCTGAGCTTTACGGCGGCCAGCAACAACTTCGAGTTGGCCATCGCAGTCGCCGTCGCAGTGTTTGGCATCGGCTCAGGCGCAGCCTTTGCCGCTGTCATTGGGCCACTGGTGGAAGTGCCGGTGATGATCGCCCTGGTCAATGTCGCCTTTTGGTTCCGTAAAACGCTCTTCCAATCCCCCCAACAGCAGTCGGCTGCCTAGACACACATCCTCTAACTTGGCCACTCAAGCCGCAGTAATCTTTCGTGTCCAGCAAGGCGGCTTGAATATGACAACCCGGAAGGCTGTGAGCGAAAATTCCACCATACATTTAAAGAATGACTTACTCCGTGTCTTCCTGCCCAAGTAGGCGAAACAGAGCGCCGCTCCAGATGACAATGCCCAATATCCACACGATTGCTGCATAGCCCAGGTGGCTCATCCGGATGTCGGGCATCCAGTCAGCGCTTACCCGGGTGAGCATGGCAAGCCCGACCAGCGCCAGCAAGGCATAGACGGATTTCAGTTGCGCCCGAAAGAGATGAGACTGGCCGCTGTGGCCCAGGATGACCCGGCTGGCCACAGTGAAAGTCAGCAGGCTAAAGCCGGAGATAAACACGACATGAATGAACGCCGCCTGCCGCTCGGGCCAAATCGCCATCAGAATGTATCCCAGCGGTATCGAAACCAGCGACACCCGCATGGCGAGCGCCAAGGCGCCTTTTTTAAATTTGGCCGTGTGAATTGGCAGTTCGCGGAAGAAATAAAGGAGAATGCCCGCAGCGCGCAATGCGTAGCCAAATCGAAAGTGCCCACTGGCCTCCAAGGCAAAACTCGCCAGCACCAGCAACCCACAGAAGAAAGCAAAGATCGCGCGGGGGACCCAGCCAGCAGGCAACTTACGGGACTCAGGGAAATCCTGGCGATTTGGCATGCCGAAGAATCTCGGTATCAGGAATGCGCCGATGCCCATTACCGGCAGCAGCAAATAGCCCTGGTAAAGCGCAAGCCGTGAGAAGTTAGCCAAGAACGGACTGACTGAATCCGGCGCTAGATGCAAGGCAACTTGTGTTGCGCCGCCACACAAGGCGCAAAGTAATCCCATCAGGACAAGGGTGAACCCAGGCGGCGGCGTATCCTTACGCTGTGGAAACCGCGCCATGAGGCTGCCCATCAGTAGGAGTATCGACAGCGTGAATAAATAGTCGCCCCACACATGGTTGCTCATCAGGTGGCAGGCGCTCGCAAGCAGGAGGGCGGTAGTCCAGCTAAGGCTTTCTTCCAGACTGAAACGCCTCACATCAAGCAGCCTGGGAAACGCCGTCCCCAGGAAGCCAACCACAAAGCAAGTTAAGAAGCCCTCGATCATGATGCGAGCATGCATCAGGCCAGGGTAAAAATCGATGAGCCGCCAAACATACGCTGGCCAGAGCGCAACGGCGAAAACACCCAGCAACGTGCCGACCGCAAAGAGCAGGCGATAGGGTTCGCCTGCCGCGACTAAACTCCAATAGCCCGGCGCTTGTCGCCCGATGCCACCGGTGGAGGGACTGCTTTGTGCCTGCATCGCATCATCCTTGCTGGGAGTCAATCAGTGGTTGCACATGGCGCTGGGGTCGAACTTGAAAGCATCGGGCTCACCGATAAACTTCCCCTTCGCAGCAAGCTCCTCGATGAGTTCGCTGGCGGTCAGGTTCCCCCCGGAGCAAATGCCAAAGCGCGCGTCTTTGCCGAATTTTTCATTGATCGCGGCAAGCAAGCTGGCGCGTGAATAGGTGAGCCCGGACTCATCCATCATCTGGAGGACCGCGTGGCCGTGGATTTCATCGGTAGAGTGCTGTGTCATGATATTTTTGGTTGAAAGATGAGCTAAGATTAATGGATTGAAAATGAATATCAATAAATAAATGCCTTTTATTCTTGAATTGATAGCTCTTGCGGATTGAAATACATCATCAAGAGTGAAACAATCCCATTGGCTTTAGTTTAATGTTTCGATACGGTAAGACGGCGCAAAACGCGGTTTCCGCCATGAGTTATCTGGCGGAAGTCTATGCTGATGGCGTTCGCCTCAGCTCGCAGGACATTGCGGCCAAACGGGCAATATCGAAACCGCTCGTAGCCAAGTTGCTGGTAGTTTTATCACAGGCGGGCTTGGTGGATGGCGCTCCAGGGCCTCGCGGTGGCTATGCGCTGGCGCGTGATCCGTCGGAGATTTCATTGCTCGAGATTGTTTCGCACTTCGAGAAAGTTGAAGACCGAAGCCTTTGCCCATTTGGACCGGACTGGTGTGGCAAGGAGGATCCTTGTCCGCTGCATGATCAACTCGTGGCGCTGACGGATCAGATGTACCAGTTTCTGGCCGGCACAAAGCTCGATGCATTTTCGCCGGAAGGGGCGATACCAGAGCGGAGCATGTTCAAGTAAACGCGATGAATGCTAGTGTGGTGTCAGCGAAGTTCGCTGCATAAATACTGAACCTTACCGAGGATCAGATCTGCGTCCGCTGTCCAC
>JAVDPC010000057.1 GCA_031296915.1 Cerasicoccus frondis
ACCACAAACAGCTCCTCAACCAGCTTAAACACTGGGTTCGAGAGGCCAATCAAAGCGCTTAGCTAGGTCAGCCCCAAAATTAAAGTATGGGTGTGACGGGACGAAAATTTCTGGAGCTTGCCAGCCCTCAGTCAGCTTGACCGACAGGCCTGCGCTTCAAGCCAACCCATCTGCCGACCTTTAATTTGCTCACTTTAATTTTTAATCTCCCGGCGCTCAACGTCGGGCCAGGGGGGGGGGCAAAACCCGCCTTTTTAATTTTCAAAGAACACAAGAATTCCCGCCCGCTCGCCGGGCATCGACGCAGGAGGGGGGAGCGCGGCTCAGGGGCCACGTTGGAAACGTCGACGCTGCGCTGGTCAGGCTGGCATAGGGCGTCGTGCGTCGGGCATTTCCGCGTAGGCATTGGGCGTCGCATCCGGGTTGTCTACACCAAGCCCGGCGGCGAATGTGCCCGCTTACGCGGCGCTCCGACCCACGCGACCGAATGACCCCGCATGGCGTCGACTGGGATACCTCGGCGACAGTCGCTAAGGCGGATGTTTTGGGGGGAAGTTCATGAGTTTTAAGGTGAGTAAGGTGGGGAAATGTTGGTAAGGTGGGTAAGGTTTGGGGGGAGGCTGAATTGGAGGGCATGACACTGTTGGGCGGGCGGTCGCCGTAGCATAGGCGTCCCGCCTGTGCCCTGACTCCATCTAAACGAAACAACACAGGCGGGACGCCTGTGCTACGGCAATGCGCAATGCCTAGTGCAGTGATCAATAAGACACTAGCAGGCTTAAGTATGATCACAACCGAAAAGTGAACACGCGAGCATTTTATTAGTCGGCGCCGCTTACTAATAATCCTCACTGATGATCAACGACTTGCGAACGCGAAAGATGGAGAATGGCATGCTGTCATGCCTTGATTGGAGTGGGTTGGAGTCCCGGCTTTAGCCGGCCATGCCAACAAGAGAGGCAACATGGCCGCCTAAAGGCGGGACTCCAACCTTGAGCGACTGAATCCGTCGATGAAGGAACAGCGGAAACGCCTTCGGGAGAACAGGGAGTTGCCGGGTCCTGAACAGGCTCAAGTCGGCAACTTCATGCTATCCCTAGGTGGTGGACCAGCCTTTGGCGCGGGAGACCGCTTCGAGCCAAAGAGACATTTTTTCCTGGGCCTGATCGCGGTCCATTTGCGGCTCGAAAGTACGGTCGACTTTCCATTGAGCGGTGATCGCCTGCTCGTCGGCAAACACATCCGTGGCAAGACCGGCCAGGTAGGCCGCGCCCAGTGCGGTGGTCTCAGTGTTTTGCGGGCGGACAACGGGCGCGCCGAGCAAATCCGCCTGAAACTGCATCAGCAAGTTGTTATTCGAGGCCCCACCATCGACGCGCAGCTCCTTGAGTGGGATGCCGCTGTCGGCGTTCATGGCTTCGAGCAGTTCGGCGCTTTGAAAAGCAATGGATTCCAATGCGGCGCGGCAAATGTGGGCGGCAGTCGTGCCCCGCGTCAGCCCGACCATGGTCCCGCGGGCGGCGGGGTCCCAATGCGGAGCGCCCAGGCCGGTGAAGGCGGGCACGAGGATCACGCCGCCGGAGTCAGGCACGCTGGCGGCGAGAGGTTCGCTTTCGCTGGCGGTGTGGATCATTCGCAGCCCATCGCGGAGCCATTGAATAATTGCCCCGCCCACGAACACGCTGCCTTCCAACGCGTATTTGCGACGACGCCCTTTTGTCTGCCAAGCCACGGTCGTGAGCAAGTTGTTCTGGGACTGCACGGGCTTTTCGCCGGTTTGCTGGAGCAGGAAGCAGCCCGTGCCATAGGTGTTCTTGGCCGTGCCTTTTTTGAAACAGGTCTGGCCAAAAAGCGCGGCATGCTGGTCTCCCGCAACCCCCGCAATCGCAGCGCCGCCAAAATCAGCGCACTGTCCGAAGTCTCCGGCGGACGGGCGCACTTCGGGCAGCATGGCCCGGGGCACGCCAAGCCACTTCAGCAGCTCGTCGTCCCATTCCCCGGTGTGGATATTAAAGAGGAGCGTGCGGCTGGCGTTGGACGGATCAGTCGCGTGAACCTCGCCGCCGGTCAGATTCCAGATCAACCACGAGTCTACCGTGCCAAAACAAAGGTCGCCACGCTCGGCGGCCTCACGGGCGCCATCCACATGATCGAGGATCCAGCTGATCTTGGTGCCGGAGAAATAGGGGTCGAGCAAGAGACCGGTCTTCTCCAAGACGGGCTTGGCGCGGCCGGACTTTTTCAGCTTCGCGCAGACATCCGCCGTCCGCCGATCCTGCCAGACGATTGCCCGGTGGATGGGTTTGCCGGACTTGCGCTCCCACACGATGGTGGTTTCACGCTGGTTGGTGATGCCCACGCCAGCCAGGTCGCGCCCTCGGAGGCCCGCCTGCCCCATGGCTTCGGCGGCGACCGATATCTGGCTGGACCAAATTTCGTTGGGGTCGTGTTCGACCCAACCAGACTCGGGGAAATATTGGGGAAACTCTTTTTGAGCGCTGGTGACGGCCTCGCCGTCGGCGTTAAAAACAATAGCGCGCGAGCTGGTGGTGCCCTGATCCAGGGCTAAAAGGTAACGTTTGGGCATGACGGGGAACTTAATCAAAACTTAACCAACTTCCCCTGTCTGTCAATCGCGTCCCCGCGAGACATGCCTGCGGATCGCCTCAGTTCACCAAGGCCTGATAAACGAGGCGCTTGTAGACATCCATCACGCCAGTGGGGATGTCAGCGCGGATCTGAATCATGATCATCACGACCATTTCCTCCTCCGGGTTCATCCACACCTGCGTGCCAGCGGCGCCGCCCCACCCAAAGTCTCCCAACGAGCTCAGGCAGCGCGACTGGGCGACATCAGCCACCACGGAAACGCCAAGGCCGAAGCGGAAGCATTGCGTGCCGATTTGAAGGTTTGGGTGCCCGGCCGGCAGATGATCCAGCGTCATCAGGTCAACCGTTTTGCGGCCCAGCAACTGCACGCCGTCGAGCTCCCCCTTGCGCAGGAGCATCGTGGCGAACCGGAGGTAATCGCGGGTGGTGGACACAAGTCCGCCGGAAGCGCTGAAAAAGGTTTTCGGGCGCACGAACAGGCTGTCTGGCTCATTGCCATTGGCGGTGGATAGGCTGCCGTCCTTAGCGTAACGATAGCAGACCGCGAGCCGTTCACGCTTTTCCTCGGGCACATCGAAGCCGGTGTCAGGCATGTCGAGCGGCTCAAAAATGCGGTCCCGCAAAAAGCGGTCGAAGCTCTGGCCGCTGACAATCTCCACAATGCGGGCCAGGACGTCGGTCTGGTAACCGTAGATCCAGCGCTCGCCAGGCTGCGCAATGAGCGGACGGGCGCCGATCTCTTCGGCAAAGCTCGCCAGCGTGCGGTCGGAGCCAATCAGCTCTTCCAGATTGTAATCATGGGGCAGGCCGCCGGTGTGCCGCAGCAGGTCGTAAATCGTGGTGGGGCGGTCGGCGTCCGCGTAACCTCCGCCCAAGTCGACCATTTGATTGGCAAAGGCCGGGATGTATTGGCTGACGGGGTCGTTGAGGTCGATCAGGCCTTCTTCGTAGACGATCAGCGCCGCCACCGAAGTGATGATCTTCGTCATCGAATAAATGCGAAACAGCGTGTCATCACGCATGGGAATCGCGTTTTCGCGGTCCGCATAGCCCTGGATGTTGAAGTGGCAAAGCTGGTCTTTGCGGGTGACCAAGGTGATGGCGCCGACCAGTTTTCCGTCGGCAATGCAGCGGGCAATGTGGGCGTCTGCGCGTTGTAAACGGGCGGAGCAAAGCCCCAGAGATTCGGGAATGACGCGTTTGGGTTCAGACATGGCGTGGACAGGACGGGTCTTGAAAATCGCGGCTCCAGGGAAGCATCGTCAAGCGCAAAAGAGCGGATCAAGCGTAAGATTAGCCACTTAACCTGCGGTTAACTTGTTCCAATAACAGCCTGGGGAGAGGACGATTTACCGGGGGGCAACGGCTAGGGGGAGACAGAATCTCCCCCCAGCGTGATTGCAGTAACAATAATAACAGTAATAGCGTCTATTATAGACTTAAGGACCGCTGAACATAAAAAAAATCTTTATCTAAGCAAGACCGTATATACCTATTAGGGTAAATCCGAGCAAGCGCCAGCCAAGTGACTCTGATTAAACCGTAATCAATGGATTCGAATGCATCTCGGCCTTGACGGAAGTCACCGGCCCATGTCCTGAATAAAGTAAGGTATCTTCAGGTAAGGTATACACCTGCTCCAAAAAAGTTTTGCGCAGCGTCTCCGCACTTCCCCCCGGCAAATCGGTACGCCCGTAGCCGCCCGCGAAAATAACATCCCCCACGAAAGCGGCGCCTTCATCCGCGAAGTAGAAAGTCACATTGCCCGGGCAATGGCCGGGCGTATGGCGAATTTCGATACTGCGCCCGAGCAGCTCCAGGGGCTTGGAGACGTCGTACCAGTGGTCAATTTTGGGCTCCTCGTAATTACCCGACAGGCCAAACATTTCCATCTGCTGCTGCACGCGGGCCAACATTTGGCGGTCGTCCTGGTGGGCGTAAACCGGCACGCCGTGGTCATTAAAGGCCGAAGCGCCCATGACGTGGTCGAAATGGCAATGCGTGAGCAGGAGCGCCTTGAGCGCAATGCCGTCACCATCAAGACGTGGCGCCACAGACTCCCAGGCCATGGCGGGGGCGTCGATGAGGATCGCTTCACCACGGTCGATGTCGGTGAGCAAATAGGCGTTCGTGCCAATGGGCGGCAGTTGGAAGACTTCGATTTGCATGAGGGACTGTGTAGCGCATTTCGCCTGAGCGGGAAATTTTTTTCAGCAGAAATCGAATAAAGCGCGGGAGGGCTTCGTTCAACCAACGCAACTCAAACCCATACAAAGCATGAAAAACATCCTGAAAACCGGAACCCTCTGCGCGCTAATCCTGTGTGTTGGCGGCCTTTCCGCCCAAGCTCGCGGCGGTCATGACAACGACGAAGCCCTGGCCGCGCTGGGCGGCTTCATCGGCGGCGTCATCTTCAGCGAAGCCATCCACGATCACCATGACCGCCGGGAAACCTACATTCACTATGAAAAACCGAAGCCACGCCAAAGCTGTGAACCCCGCTACGCAAAGGGGCGATTTGATCAACCAGCCCACTGTCGCGACCAGTGCGGTTGCGGCGGCGGCCATTGGCAAGTCGTCGAACGCCGCGTCTACGTGCCGGTTTCCTACACCTGGGTCTACAATTCCTGCGGCGTCAAGGTGCGCACCCGCACCGGAGGTTGCTTCAAAACCGTAAAAGAGCGCATCTGGATCGGCCACCAGCGGCGCGACTGCCGCTTCGGCTAGAGCGCGTATCCCCCCAAAACCAGGACGAGGCAGGCGAGAGGGAATTTCCTTTCGCCTCGCCTTTTTTTGAATATCCCGCCCTAATCTACCGCCATGAATGACGCTGACGCCCAATTGCTTGCGCGCTTTTACGACGGGGAATGCTCCCCCGCCGAGGAAGACGCCGTCGGCGCGCTCATCCAGAACGATCCTGAAGCCGTGACTTGGCTGGAAACACTCGCCGAGCAGCAAGCACGTTGGGAAAATCTGCCCCCCGTGCTGGACGAAGTCGCCGTCGAACGCGACTGGCAGGCGCTGAAAGCCCGGATCGCCCCGGCGGAAAGCGCGCCGCGCCGCCTGTCCAGTCCATTGGCTTGGGCCGAGTATTGGACCGCTGGCGCCGTGGCGGCGGTTTTCATCCTGGCGTCCGTCGTCTACCTCCTGCCCCGGAGCAGCGTTGAAGCGCATGCCCCGACCACTCCCAACATTGTGGAATCCGTAGAAACCGACTTGGAGGGCGCTACCCCGATTGTATTCGTGGACCAGGAGTCCGGCTGGTCGGTCGTCTGGGTGGACGAGGCTTCCGCCGGCTAAAGAACGGCATCATGCATTCTGCAAAATTGCCCAATGAATGATGAAAATTTGCCTCCGAAAAAGACCTTCACAAGCCCGCAATGGTTTATTTTGCTTTGCAAATCATGAGAATCTCATAGTCCTATGGCCCAGAAGCTACGGCTGTAATGCTATTTAACTCTTACGAATTCATCATCGCCTTTCTACCGCTGGCGGTCATTGGCTATTATCTGATTGCTCGTTTTATCAGCAATGAGTCAGCACAGGGCTGGCTGATTCTGGCGTCCCTGTTTTACTATGGTTGGTGGAATCCGATCTACCTCGGGCTGATCCTTTTCTCCGCGCTGGGCAACTACGGTTTGGGCAAAGCCGTGAGCTACTACACGCGCGGCAGACGCCCCAACCTGCCCGTTACGCTGGTGGCGGTGTTCCTGAATCTGGCGCTCCTGGCCTACTTTAAATACGCGAATTTCTTCGTCGATAACATCAACGCGACGCTGCAAGTAGGCTGGACGCTGGAAGAGGTCATTCTCCCGCTGGCCATTTCATTTTTTACCTTTCAGCAAATTGCCTACCTCATCGACTGCTACGAAGACAACGCGCCGATCTACGAATTTCGCGAATACCTGCTCTTCGTGGTGTTTTTCCCGCAGCTGATCGCCGGCCCCATCGTCCACCACAAGGAGATGATGCCGCAGTTCGAGCAGCAGAGCACCTATCAACTCAAATGGGAAAACATCGCGGTGGGGCTGACGTTTTTCGCCTTCGGCTTGTTCAAAAAAGTCATCTTCGCCGACAATATCGGGGCTCAGGCGAGTGAGACGTTTGCAGCGGCAGGCGATGGACTGTCCCTCTACGCCTGGGAAGCCTGGGCGGGCGCCCTCGCCTACACGCTGCAAATCTATTTCGATTTCTCCGGATACACCGATATGGCGATCGGCCTGGCGCTGTTGTTCGGCATCCGCCTACCGCTGAATTTCTTCTCCCCCTACAAAGCGGTCAACATCATCGATTTCTGGCGCCGTTGGCACATGACGCTTTCGCGCTTTTTGCGGGACTACGTCTACATCACCCTGGGCGGCAATCGCAAGGGGCTGGCAATGCGTGACGTGAACCTGATGATCACGATGTTCCTGGGCGGCCTCTGGCACGGCGCTGGCTGGACCTTTGTCCTCTGGGGGGTCCTGCACGGCGTCTACCTGCTGATCAACCACCACTACCGCGAGTGGCGCAAGAAACTTTGCAAGACAAAGTCACTTTCTGATGCAAAGTTACCCATCGGTAAAATTGTCGGCGTTGGCTTCACCTTCCTGTGCGTAACACTGGCCTGGGTGCTCTTTCGCGCGGAGAATTTCTACACCGCCACCGTCATGTATGAGGCCATGTTCGGTCTCGGAGACGGACAGGCCCACGAGGCGATTTTCAAGCCGCAGATATTTGCCTTCATCGCCCTGCTGCTGGCCTTCTGCTGGTTCAGCCCAAACCTGGCCCAGATCATGGCGCGCTACTACCAGCCACCCGAGGGCGATGGCGCTCCCGCAGTGGAGCCGGAGCGCATCAGTTGGAAGCCCAGCGCCATCTGGGCGATGGCGACTGCTTTTCTGTTCCTGGCCGCCTTTCTCTCCCTCTCCAACCGCAGTGAATTCCTCTACTACCAGTTCTAGTCGTTAGCATGAGTGAGCTCCAAACAACATTTGGCAAATACCTCATCATCCTCCTCAGCGTGGTGCTGGGTGGGCTGTTGATCGTTGGCGGGCTGAATTTCTACATCGATCCCTACGGCATATTTGGCAACAACACCCTGGGCATCTACACGAGCCAGGGCCGCGAGTCGAAGCCTCAGCTCTACCGCAAGGGAGAGTTCGATGCGATCCTCATCGGCAACAGCAAGCCGGGCATGATCCCCACCAGCCTGATTGATGAATACGACTTTTTCAACGCCAGTCTGGGCGGCGCCACACCGGAGGAAATTTACTTCTTCACCAAGCGCTTTGTCGACCGGGCTGAAGTCGCGATTGTGATGCTCGATTTCTGGGCCTTCCGCGAAAATGTCCCCCTGAAAGAAGACCCCTTTCAGCCTCCCACTTTCGCCGAAACCATGGACCAGCTCTTCAGCATGAATTCGCTGGACGACTCCATCAAAACCATCCGCCGCAACCTGCAGGGCTCCGAACCCACTTACGCGGATGACGGGGCCTTCATCGCCACCCGCTGGATCATCCAAAAATCGACGCCCAACGAAGTCATGGCTCAGCGCGAGCTCAATTTGCACGCCGAGTGGTTTGCGGACTTCGCCGTCATGCCCGAGCGCATGACTTACCTCGAAGAATTGACCGATTACCTACGCGGACGCGGCGTCGTGGCTATCGCGGTCCTGGCCCCCATGCACGTGAAAAGCCTTCAATTGATGGACGAGGCCAACATCAGCGCCGCCATCGACAAGTGGAAAGCGGAAGTGATGAGCATGTTCCCCATCACCGTCGACTTGATCGACAGCAAGTATTCAGACGCCGAATATTTCTTCGCCGCCGACCCGACCCACTTCACGCCTGACGCTGGCGTGCAAATGATCAAAGAAGAAGTGCTGCCCAGGATTCAGGCCGCCGCCGTCGCCAAGGCGGAAGCCGAAGCGCGCGCACGGGCGGAGGCAGAAGCCAAAGCCGAAACTGAGGCGAAAGTGCGCTCCCAGTTGGAGGCGGAAGCCCGAGAAAAGGCCGAAGCCAGGCTAAAGGCGCTCCTCGACAACGAGAAAGAATAAGCCACTGCCCTACTTGGCGCGCCCGAATCTCACGCTTGCGCCCGGCGAACAGCCCCCGCAAAGTAGCCCCATGGAATCCGATGAAGCCATGCCACTGCTGCGACGCTTGCGGCAGGAAATCCTCTTTGCCCGACAGCGCGTCTACAAGGCCGGCGCCGCCACGCCACTGGAGCAACTGCCCCTGCCCAACTTCGACGGCGAAATCTGGGTTAAGCGTGAGGACGTTTCCCCCATCAAGGCGTACAAATGGCGCGGCGCCTTCAACCGCATGGCGGTGCTCACCGCCGAGGAATCCGCCGCTGGCGTCGTGACTGCGTCCGCTGGCAACCACGCACAGGGCGTTGCCCTGGCAGCGGGCATCCTGGGCGTGCAGGCCGATATTTTTATGCCGGGCACCACGCCCGTCGTGAAGCAGGACGCCGTCAAGCGCCTAGGCGGAGATCAGGTGACGATCCACCTGGTCGGCGACGCCTACGATGAAGCCGTTCAGGCAGCGAAAGACTTTGCAACGCAAAGTAAGGGAACCATCGTCCATGCTTACGATGACTTGCACGTCATGGCTGGCCAGGGATCATTGGCCGACGAAGTTGTTATGTCGGGCAAAGGTCCGTTCGATATCGCCTTCTTACAGATCGGCGGCGGCGGCATGGCTGCAGGTGTCGCCGCGTGGCTACGCATGTTTTGGCCGGGCATTAAGCTAATCGGCGTCGAGGGCGTCGACCAGGCCTCGATGAAAGCCGCGCTGGCCGCAGGCAAGCCTGTGCGCCTCGACAACATCGACATCTTCTGCGACGGCTCAGCAGTGCGGCAGGCTGGAGACCTCCCCTTTGAAATTTGTCGCGAGCTGTTGGACGACATCATTACCGTGACGAACCAGGAAGTTTCCGAAGCGATCCGCGTCATGTGGGACGGCTTGCGCGCTATCCCTGAACCCGCCGGCGCCATGGGGCTGGCGGGAGCTTTGCAATGCAAAGCTTCCTTGAGCGGCAAGCGCATCCTGACGGTTCTTTGCGGCGCCAATCTCGACTTCAGCAAGCTAGCGCTCATTGCAGAAACGACCGGCTCCACTCAGCGCCCGCGCCAATTCCTGCGCATCAACATCCCCGAGGTCCCGGGGGCCATGCTCAAGCTGCTGGACGAGGTGCTGGCTGGCGTCAGCATCAATGACTTCCTTTACGGCAAGACCGATGCACGCGAGGCCTGGCCGATATTTGGCGTCGACTGCGAGCCAGAGCAACTGGTCGCCATCCGCGAACGCCTGACCGCTGGCGGCTATCGCTGGGAAGACGTTTCCGGGGGCGAGGACATCGAGTTCCGCGCCATCCCCTGCCACGTCGAGCTGTTGCAAACGCCGGTCTTCCTCAAGCTGGAATTCTACGAACGCCCCGGCGCCCTGCATGACTTTTTGTCGGACACCATTCGCGGTCGCGCGAACTTCTGCTACTTCAATTATCGCTACTCCGGCGAACGCATTGGACGCGCCTTGATTGGACTGGAATTTACGGACCCCGCCCAGCGCAGCGAATTCCTCTCCTGGCTCCCGGCCAGCGGCAAAGGCTACCGCCAATGCCGCCCCGTCCCCGAGCACACCGTAGCCCGCATGATCTAGATGAAAAGTGCTCTAGGCAACCTCCGGTTGCATCGGTAGATTCGCACAGTGTGCGAATGCGGGGAGGCAGGGAGGACAAGACGGGGAGATCACGTGGGACTGTCCGCTCCAGCTTTTGAAGCTGAGCTTTTTGGCGAGCACACTACTCTGCCTTGGCCAACGCGCCACGATCACTGTGGGCGATGAGTTTGTGTATAGACTGGTAACATAGGTAACACTTGTGCGGGGACATGGGTTACACATTTGTTTGGATTGGTTTGAGTGTTCGATAGATATGTTTGGGTTTG
>JAVDPC010000058.1 GCA_031296915.1 Cerasicoccus frondis
TCAATCAAAGCCGCCTTGCGCTGCATCCAATCTCTAACCCACCTGACTCGGCCAATCTAGATGAAAAGTGCTCTAGTCAACCCAAAGGGCGAAACCGTCAATTCACACTCGCTGCCCACCAATGCGCTACAAGTTACCGGCCAGCGCAATAGTGGTTTGCAAGGAGCGGACACAGCCAAAGAGAGCTGAGCGGGCGCCAGCCCCCAAAATTAGGGTATATATTTCGCCTAACCCCTTGTTCACCCGTTGTTTATTTTTGACAACCATGCGCCGTTCGTGCCTAGATCGGTTGTGCTGAACTTTTTCTCTAACGATATCGGGATTGACCTGGGAACGGCCAACTCCCTCGTATTCGTCCGCGACAAGGGCATTGTCCTCCGCGAGCCCTCCGTCGTCGCCGTGTATAACAACACGAAAAAAGTCCGCGCCGTCGGTATCGAAGCGAAGCGCATGCTGGGCCGCACCCCAGGCAACATCACCGCCCTGCGCCCCATGAAAGACGGCGTCATCGCGGACTTCGAGATCACCGAAGCCATGCTGCGCCACTTCATCACGAAGGTTGCGCACAACACGAAATTTGTTCCGCCCCGCGTGGTGATCGCCGTCCCGAGCGGCATTACCGAAGTTGAACGCCGCGCCGTGAAGGAGTCCGCCATCCATGCGGGCGCCCGCGAAGTGCTCCTCCTTGAAGAGCCCATGGCCGCCGCGATTGGCGTGGGGCTGCCGATTGAAGAGCCAGCCGCCAACATGATTGTGGACATCGGCGGCGGCACGACGGAAGTCGCGATTATCTCTTTGGCCGGTGTGGTCTTCACCCGCTCCCTCCGCGTGGGCGGCGACGAAATGGACAACGCCATCATCGCCTACATGAAGCGCGCCTACAACCTGATGATCGGTGAGCGCACGGCGGAAGAAATCAAGATCCGCGTCGGCTCGGCCTACCCGCTCGAAGAAGAGCTGACCATGGAGGTCAAGGGCCGCGACTCCGTGGCAGGCCTGCCCAAGACTTTGCACATCACCTCGCAGGAAATCCGCGAAGCGCTGGCTGATGTGTTCAATTCGATTATCGAAGTGGTCCGCAGCGCGCTGGAGCGTTGCCCGCCGGAATTGTCCGCTGACCTCGTTGACCGCGGCATTGTCATGGCAGGCGGCGGCTCTATGATCCGCAATTTGGACAAGTTAATCAGCGAAGCCACGGGCCTGCCCGTCATCCTCGCCGAAGACCCCTTGTCCGCCGTCGCCAATGGCACCGGCATTGTCTTGCAGGACTTGAGCTGGTGGTTGCGTGATTCGGCGTAGCGGAGCCACGCAGTTTAAAGTGAGCAAATTAAAAATTAAAGGGCTTGAGGACCTTGTTTTCTTGCACTCACTAGATGTGTTAGCAGCGGCCGATGAGGTTGGCTAACGCTCCAGCATTATGCATCTTTAATTTTTAATTTGCTCACTTTAATCTCCCCTTCATGAAACTCCTTCGCCAGCTAAAGCCCGTTTTGGTGCTCTTGATCTTCCTGGCGATCTGGATGCTGACGCCGGCAGTGGTAAAGCGATTTGGGCAAAATGCGTTTTATGAATTCCAGGCGCCGATGATCGCCGCCCAGGGCTATGTGAAGGATTTGCAGACCTACTGGTCGCTGCGCACACGCTCGAAAAATGACCTGATTGAGGCGGGGCGGGACTTGTCGCGGCTCAATTCAAAATACCAAGTCGCCCAGCAGGAAAACCTGACCAAGGACGCGGAAATCACCCGCCTCGAAAGCCTGCTGGAGCTGCCGTCGCGCCCCGAGTTTCGCTACGAAGTGGCCCGCGTGGCGCAGCGCGACATTTCCGCCTGGTGGCATCAGTTGATTATCCGCAAAGGCAAGAATTACAACATCCCGGTCGGTGCGGCGGTCATCTACAACGGCGGCGTCGTTGGTCGTGTGCGCGAGGTGCATGCCTACACGGCGGTCGTCGAACTCGTCAGCAGCCCAGGCTTTCGCATGGCCGCCAACGTCGTAGGTGAAGCCGCGCCAGTGACCTACATCGGCGTGGTCAATGCGCCCTTCAGCCCACCGCGAGGCGAGGCGCTCAATGTCCCCCCCACCATCACCGTTACGCCCGCTGAACCACGTAAACTGGTCTCATCGGAGCTGGGAGGCATTTTTCCAGCTGGGTTAACCATTGGCGAGATCACCGCACTCGAGCCGGGGTCCGATGGCTATTTCCAAAAAGGATCCGTGCGCCTGAGCCCTCAGCTATCCGCCCTGCGTGAAGTCGCGGTGGTAATTCCATTCGGTCAAGAGCTAGCCGTCGAACCGCTGGAG
Source organism: Cerasicoccus frondis (assembly GCA_031296915.1). Taxonomy (GTDB): domain Bacteria; phylum Verrucomicrobiota; class Verrucomicrobiia; order Opitutales; family Cerasicoccaceae; genus Cerasicoccus; species Cerasicoccus frondis. Next base: position 2,304 of record JAVDPC010000058.1, read on the forward strand.
ATGGGAGCCGTCGATGGAAATTGATCTCCGTTGGCCGCTCTTTTTGATCTGCAATATCCTGCTGATCATTCTCCTGCGCATGGTGAATGACGCCACCTCGCTCGTGGGATTTTACATAAGCCTCCCTGCGTTGCTGGTGCTCCTGCCCGCCCTGCACACGCCGCCACGTTGGGGGGTGCTGCTTTGTTTTGCGACCGCCTTGGCTTATCAGGCGCCCTACGGTGGCCCAGTGACTCCATTCCTGGTCATACTTGGCGGCGGTTACGTAATCCTCCGCAATTTCAGCAGTCAACTGCGACGCTTCCGCCGGTTCCAACTGCTAACGTCACTTGTAGTGGTCAATGCCCTACTCATCATGGCGCAGAGCATTCTACTGGCGCCTGAGGCGAGTTTGGGCGAGCACTACACCCAACGCATCTTGGTCGACGCACTCATATCCGGCCTGCTGATTTACCCAGTTGGCAGTTGGTTCATCGACTTCCAGTATGGGCTGATGCTGTTCACCGGATCAGACCCACGCTCTGACGCGCCGCCGCAATAGCGAAATTTTTTAAAGTCCAGCCTCCAGCAAATCATCCAGACTACTGGAAACAATTGGGCCGGTTTTGACGGGAATCAGGCGCTGATTTTCCGCCATCAGTTCCACCATCTGCCAAACATGCTTTTCCCAGGCGGACACATCGCTGAAAACAGCCTTCTCCCCCATGAAGTCGGTGATTGTATGCTCGATATTCAACGGCTGCAAATCGCGTTCTTGAAGCCAACGAAGATTCCAGCCCGGGAAGAGCCTTTGGGGACGCCCTTGATCGTGTATCTCTTCAAGTACGGTGTGACGTGAGTCCTGGCGTATCTGTTCCATGAGAGGGAGCAAAGCTTCCTTTGGCCCTTCCATGTACTGCATGAACTGATTGTTGTTATAATAGACATAGCCGGTCACCTCGATGCGCAAATTTTTCTCCGAGGACTGATCTGCAAGCTCCTTTAAACCTGCAGGATCAAACGTGTAGGCGGCATCGCTAATATAGACAATCGAACTAAACATTGGGGAATAATAAAATGGGGTTATCTATTCATTCAGACATAGCCCAATGTAACGATTTGGCGGGCAAACGCCAGCCAAAACCCCTCAATAATGAGGGGTTCCCATTATTTCTTGGGCTAATTTGCCAACAATCAGCGAATCAAACGATTTCACTGTATCATTGAGGGCCAAACGGCCCCAACTACTCGCCCAGCAGGAAATCTGGATTCAGCTTGTGCAGCGCCTTCGGAATGAAAATGCCGTCTTCGCGGATGACCTTGTTGTCGAAGTGAATCTCGCCCCCACCCCAATCCGGGCGCTGGATGTTGACGAGGTCCCAGTGCACCTGTGAGCGATTGCCGTTGTCCGCCTGCTCATAAGCCTGACCAGGCGTAAAGTGGAACGAGCCGGCAATTTTTTCATCGAACAGGATATCGCGCATTGGCTTCAGCACATGCGGATTGAAGCCGATCGCGAACTCACCGATATAGCGGGCGCCCGCGTCGCTGTCCAATATGGCGTTGAGCTTGTCCTCGTTGCCGCTGGCCTTGGCCTCTACGATGCGCCCCTTCTCAAATTTGAAATACACGTTGTCGAACGATACGCCCTGGTAAACGGTCGGCGCATTGTAGGTGATCTCGCCTTCCACGGAATCCTTAACCGGCGCCGTGAAGACCTCGCCATCCGGGATGTTGTACTGACCGCCACAAGTAACCGCCGGAATGTCTTTAATCGAAAACCGCAGGTCTGTGCCGGGCCCCTTTAAGTGGACCTTGTCGGTGCGCTCCATCAGGCGCTTCAGCGCGTTCATTCCGGGCTTCATGCGCGCGTAGTCCAAGGTGCAAACACGGAAGAAAAAGTCTTCAAAGGCCTCCGTGGACATCAGCGCCTGCTGGGCCATCGATGGCGTCGGCCAACGCAAAACGACCCACTTGGTTTCGTTGACGCGATAGTTGAGCACAGGGCGCATTGCCTTCATGTAGGCCTGCATTTGGGCGGGCGGCACGTCGGCGCTTTCGAAAATATTATCACTGCCGCGGACGGCGATGTAGGCGTCCATCTTCTTCATGCGGTGCATTTCAAAGTCGGCAACCGCTTCGAATTCCGCTTCAGACCCACCGATGACGAGCTCACGCAACACACGGGCGTCACGCAAGGCGACAAAGGGCAAGGCTTTGCGTTTGCGAGCCATGCGACAGAGCGCGAGGACGAACTCGTCTGGGATATTGTAGGCGTCGATGAGGACCTTTTCGCCGCGCTGCAGCTTGGTGGAAAAGGACGTCAGGACCTTGGCCAAATCAAAGTAACGGGAATCCATGACGCCAGCGAACAATAAAGCGTTAGCTGGGAAAAGGAAAATCGTGCGGCGGCGCCAGATTAACGCGAAGCCATCGTGGCCGCTCCAGTGTCAAATGCCGCGGTGGCGATCTTCGTTTGCGGCGTCAATCCAGGGTCGCTAACCAAGTAATAAACGCCGTTGCTCTCCACGGTTACGTAGGCGTGCGTCTTACCGCTGTAGCGTATAAACACGACCTCCCGGCCTTGAATTTCCAGCATGCCCAACAACTCAACGGAGCTCAGGTTGGCAAAAAGCGCCTTGGTGTCGTCCATCACGCCGGGTTGGCTGAGCTGCGCCTGTTTGGTCTTCTGCAGCGCGGGGTGCCAGTATTGCACGATCTCATCGAGCCCCTGAGTCTTGAGACTGCGGTGGTAATTGATCGCCGTCCGCAGCGCCGTGTTGTTTTCTTCGGTCGGGTCCGCGTCGATGGTCTTGTTCGTGCCGGGGGGAAAGAGAAAGCCCTTCACCTTGAGCACCGCCTGGCTGCCCTGCTGATAAGGCGCAACCTGCGCTGCGCTGAGCCCGGTATCGGCGACCGGAGCCTTCAGCGTGCAGTCGCGCATCGGCACGTTGCCGAACGCCAGCGAACAGGCCAGAAACAGGAAAACCGACAATAAACGCATCATTAACCGCGGCGAATTTCTGAGCCCGGGAAACGGACATGAATGCGGACCACGCGCTTGATGCGGGTCTCGATTTTGAAAGTCTTGGGGTCTACCTTGTGAGGGATCTCTTCAAGCTGGATATCCACCGTCGCGTGGTAGCCACGCTCTGAGAAAATATCCAAAAGCATCGCCGTCGCCATGGGGTGGTTGAACACCTTATGCTCGCTGTTCACGATGGCGTAACCCGAAATCGAGTGCCGCTCAATGATCGGCATGAACTTGTCGCCCACCAGCTTCACGACTTCGCAGAAGACTTCGCCTTCCTGCTGTTGGTAGATGTCCAGCCGCTTCACCAACTCCTGGCGGGCGTGCATGATGATCTCGCTGGCCAACGGCAGATGCGAAAGCGTGTCGAAGGTCTCCTGCTCCAGCTCCAGCGTGCTCTGGTACTGAAGCTCCTTGATGACGCGCTCACGTACTTCGTCAATCGTGCCATAGGCGTTGACGTAGTGGTAGTGGAACACTTCACGCAGGGACTTGAGCGCATCGTAGGTGACATCCTTAAAGGTGCGATAACGACGGCGCGCGGCCTCCTCGTTCAAGTCGGTTTTGCGGATTTCCTTGAGCTCGCCCATCCCGGAGGCCTCGACCTCGCGGTTGTGTTCAGCGGCCTTTACTCCACGAAGCAACTGGCGCTTAATGCTCTCGTCCTCATCAATGAAGAGCACGATGATGTGAAATTGCGGCTTCTGAAAGCGAGTGCTTAACAGCGTATCGCGGTACTCGGAGCGCAGCTCGTTGAGCTTGCGGTAAAGGAGCTTCAAACACTCCACCTGCACCTTGGAACGCGGGAAGCCGTCGACCACCACGCCGCTCTGGAAACGCTGGTCCAGCAGCGCCTGGAAAACGAGCATTGTCACTTCCTTGTCCCCCACGAGCATGCCCGCGTCGATGCGTTTTTTGGCCTCGGGGCTCTTCAGCAGCTCACTCACCACGATGGGCGCTTCGGTGAAGTCGCGGAACTCCATCAGCGTGCGCGTGTGGGTTCCCTTACCAGCGCCCGGGGCGCCGTTGAGCCAGTGAATTTCGCGGGGGAAAATCAGATTTTCACGGCCATGCTCCTGCTCAAGATCGTTCCAGACGGCATTGAAGATGAGCTGCGCATCCTTAATTTCGAGGTCCTGTGGGCGTTGGACTTCGGTCTCATTTTTCTTGGTCGACGCCTGGCTCGAAGCTGGCGTCGTATCCTGTGCGGCGGTGTCAGCGGAAGACATATTGATGGTGGGGGCAATTAAGACCGGGTTGTAACACATGAGCGGCGGCATGCCAGCCTAAATCGGAGAAAATAGCCAACCCTTGCTCAGAAAACGCACCTGCATGAAATACGCGACGGATTCCTCTTTTCATCCCGGAAAGTTCATTCATGGTGTTGAGGTAGACTGAATGGACCTGTCATTTAAAGAAAGATGGAAGCACCGCATGGAGCGCCTGGAGGAGTTCATGATCGACGTCGCCTTCGACCGTCGACATGGGCGCATAGAGTCTCTTGCCGGCGGACTCCTGCGCGGCTTGTCCATGATTTTCAGCGGCGTCGTGCAGACGCGGTTCTTCCTCTATAACAAGCGGATCCTGCGCGACCAGCCGCTCGGCTGCCTCGTTGTGGTCGTTGGCAACCTTACCGTCGGCGGCACCGGCAAGACGCCGGTCGTGGAGAAATTTGCCCGCTCGCTGAACGAGCGCGGGCGCAAGGTGGCGATCCTCAGCCGCGGCTACGGCAGTAAAAAAGAACCCGGCTACAAACGCTTTGTTCGCTGGATTACCCATCGCCAAGCCCCTCCCCCCAAGATCGTCAGCGACGGCCGTAATATCTTACTGGATTCCCATACCGCTGGAGACGAGCCCTACATGCTCGCCCGCAATTGCCCGGGCGTCGTCGTGCTGGTGGATAAAAACCGCGTGAAGGCCGGTGAATACGCGATTCGCCATTTCGGCGCCGACACCCTGCTCCTCGATGACGGCTTCCAATACCTCCCCCTGCGCGGGATGATCAACCTGCTCCTCGTCGATAAAAACAACCCCTTTGGCAACCAGAACCTTCTGCCCCGCGGCATCCTCCGCGAACCCGTCAAGCACCTGCAGCGGGCGAGCTACGTCTTCCTGACCAAGAGCGACGGCGTGCCCGACCCCGAACTCGAAGACTTGATCCACCAGCACAAGCCCGACGCCGAACTCATCGAGTGCACGCACCAGCCCAAGTACATCCAGACGGTCTATGGCGATGAGCAAAACCCGCTTGAATGGCTGCGCGGCAAACGAGTGGCGGCGTTTAGCGGCATCGCCACGCCGGAAAGTTTTGAAGCGTTCCTGACTCGTCTGGGCGCCACCATCGTCTTCAACCGCCGCTTCCTCGACCACCACCGCTTTACGGCGTGGGAAATCGAGCAATACTTCGACGAAGCCAACGAAGCCCAGGTCGACCTCGTCATCACCACGGAAAAAGACGCCGTCCGCGTAAAGCGGGAATGGGTGCCCGAGCAAGCGCCGTTTTACTTCCTTCGGCTCGAAGTGGAAATCCTCCGGGGCGTGAAAGACTTTGACGACGCCGTGTCCCGGATTTGCTTCCCTAAAAAAGCGCTCCACACCGGCACGCGTTCGCCGTTTGCCAACCGCAAGGCCAGCTAGGAAGCATTGCCGCGATTAGCAGTGTGAGAGTGCTGCTGTTCAAAAAAAGAATCTTCTCTAAAGGGACTCGGTCTGTTAATCCCAACTAAGTAATGGCTACTGCTACCAAACCATTTTACCGGGCCGAGCTAAGCCTGATTATCGGCCTGATTTCGGCGGGACTTTTTCTGCTCTTTGGCAAGGAGTGGCTCGAAGACCTGACGAACACGCCTAAAATCCTTGGGCTCTTCGTCTGGCTCTTTGCCGTGATGTTGTGGTCGAGCTTTGGCGTTGTGAAGCACGCCGACTGCCTGGCGATCAAACTGGGCGAGCCTTATGGCACGCTCATATTGACGCTGTCGGTGATCACGATCGAGGTCATCATGGTGTCGGCGGTGATGCTCACCGGCGCTGAAAATCCCACGCTTGGCCGAGATATGATGTTCGCCGTGGTGATGATCGTGCTCAATGGCCTCGTCGGCCTATCGCTGTTTATTGGCGGGATCAAGCATCACCAACAGGAGTTCAACCTGCAGGGCGCGAATGCTTTTTTGACTGTGTTGATACCGTTGTCCGTGCTCGGTCTGCTGCTGCCCAACTTCACGCAGGCGACGGCGCCAGGCACTTTTTCCACCACACAGGCAATCTTCGTTATCCTGGCGACCGTTGCGCTTTACGGCGCGTTCCTGGCGATCCAGACGATGAAGCACCAGCCGTTTTTCATGTCGCCCGCCGCGATTCGCGGCGACGAAAACGACGACCATGGCCATGGCGATCTGGACATCCGCAGCGTGCCGTTCCACATCGTGCTGTTGATTTTATCGATGCTGCCCATCGTGTTGTTGTCCAAGAAAATTGCCGTCATCATTGACTACGGCATCGACAAGGCCGGCGCCCCGGCAGAGCTTGGCGGCTTCCTCGTGGCGACGCTCGTGCTGGCGCCGGAAGGCATGGCCGCCCTGCAATCCGCCGCGCACAACAAGCTTCAGCGCTCCATGAATATTTGCCTCGGCTCGGCGTTGGCCACCATCGGCCTGACCGTTCCGGCGGTGCTGATCATTGGCATGGTCACGGGCAAAGCCGTGGTGCTCGGCCTTTCGCCGGTGGGGGAAATCATGCTGATCCTCACCCTCGCCGTTTCGGCAATTAATTTCTCCATCCCCAAGACAAACGTCGTGCAAGGTTTGGTCCACATCATCCTGTTCGCCACCTATTGTTTGCTGATCTTTGATTAGGCTCAAAACGGCAGCTAATGTTTCCAGAGAAATGCGCGTTTGGACTTTCACCGGAAAAGCCAGGGCGCTAAATTAGCGACATGACTCTTGAGGAACGTTTTGCCAAATACCTCGACCAAACGCCAAACATCCATGCGGATGCCTACGTCTCGCCGCATGCGACCGTCATTGGCGACGTCACGCTGAAGGCGCAGAGCAGCGTTTGGCCGGGCGCCGTGCTGCGTGGCGACATCAACTCCATCGTCATCGGCGAAGGCTCCAACGTGCAGGACTGCAGCGTGGTCCACCTGGCCGATGATTACGGCGTCGTGGTCGGCGACTACGTGACGATCGGCCACTTGGCCATGGTCCACGCCTGCTCGATTGGTGACGAATGCCTGATCGGCATGAGCAGCACGATTCTCGACGGCGCCGAAATCGGCCCAAACTGTGTGGTGGGCGCCAAGGCGCTCGTGACCAAAGGCTTCGTCGCGCCAGAGGGCTCTGTGATCATGGGCGTGCCGGGCAAAATCGTCAAAGTCATGAAGCCCGACGAGATGGCCAAGCTGAAAGCCTGGGCTGAAAAATACGTGAAGGTCAGCGCTGGTTTCAAGCAACGCGGTCTATAACTTGTCCAACGCTTTTGCATCGTGATGTAGGGCTCGCGCTCCTACTACTTTCAACACGAGCAGAGTTAGTTGCATTTACGATAAAAGCAAATCCCCCTATAAAATAAGACGCAAAGTGTAATCGCCTCCGATTGGGTGGTGTGCTAAGGTAAACTCCGAACCTCAAACCCAACACTGCTTATGCGATACATGATGAAAGAAAAATTCTGGAGTCTCAGCGATGACTTCAGCATTCAAGACTCACTCGGCCAACCCATCTATTTCGTGAAAGGCCGCGCATTCAGTTGGGGCGATAAATTATCCTTTCAAGACCTTCAGGGCAACGAACTCGCGTTCATCAGCCAGAAGTTGCTCTCGTTTAAACCGCGGTTTGAGATCTACCGGAACGGCGCGCTTTTTGCCGAAGTCACCAAGGAATTTTCCTGGTTCAAGAAAGAGTTCTTTCTCGATGTGCCCGGCCCGAATGACTACTCGATCAACGGCAGTTTCTGGCAGAAGGACTACGTTTTTGAGCGCTCTGGCCAGAACGTCGCACACGTGTCCCGCGACTTCTTTTCATGGACGGACACCTACGGCGTGGACATTGTGGACGGCGAGGACGACGTCGCCATTCTCTGCGCGGTCATCGTCATCGATCAGGTCTTGCACGATGGAGACAATGACCGGGGCGGCATCAACATCAGCTTCGGCAGCTAGAGCACTTTTCATCTAGATTGGCCGATCAGGCCGCAGTGATTTTTCGTGTCCAGCAAGGCGGCTTGAGCGTC
>JAVDPC010000059.1 GCA_031296915.1 Cerasicoccus frondis
TAGCATAGGCGTCCCGCCTGTGCCCTGACTCCATCTAACCGAAACAACACAGGCGGGACGCCTGTGCTACGGCAATGTGTGATGACCGTTTAAGTGATCAATAAAACACTAACAGGCCTAAGTGTGATCACAACCGAAAAGTGAACACGCGAGCATTTTATTAGTCGGCGCCGCTTACTAATAATCCGCGCTGATGATCAACGACTTGCGAACGCACATCAGGCGACGACGATGTGGCTGTGGTGGAGCGGCCCTGCCCCTCTTTGACGAGACGTACGAATCGGCTACGCGCCTCGTAGTTGAAACCGCTAATCGTGATGGGCAACAATTTGTTGCGAACCGAGAGCCCCAGCGAACCACCCTTGCGGACGCTTACCGCATGCTCGATTTCGCTCCAACGGTAGAGTCGACTTCCGCGGCCAACACGCTCCACCCACACCCCATAGTCCACCACAACGAGCCGAGTCCGGCGCTCCCAACGGTTGTGGGCCACACACAGCCCGGCCAACACTGGCGCGCCAATCAGGATCAACAATGCCAATCGTCCGAAAATTTCAGTGACTGGTCGGTATTTAAAAAGCAGGTCAGATGGCATAAGCCTGTACTGCCAGCAGAGGACGCCCACTATGACCAAAAACTGCGCGCCGACGAAAATATAATAGCGGCAAGTGGCGTTCACGAAATCAATACGCGGCGTTCTGTAGGTAAGTTTCACTTTTCTGATTCTCTGCCGATCAGAATAAGTGAAGGCGTCAACCGGATCAATACGAACAGGATTACACACCCGCCCTTTGTTTATAACCCGAAGGCGCACCAAAAAAGCAGCGCGCGGAGGCATCCCGCAACACTGCTTGGATTAAAAACTAGGGAGTGTTCGAAAATGCAAAAAAGCTATTTCGAACAGAACCTAGAGATCACCAGTCAGGCTTGGCCTGGCGACTACTTGCCCGGCTTGAACATCGCGGCGTCGATGGTCGACCAGATCATGATGATCCAACCGAGCATGTTGAACCACAGCACGATGCTGAGCACGAACATGACGGCGGCCTTGGCCATGCGCCCTTGGATGAGCTGGCCCAAGCCAGGAATGAAAAAACTGCACAATGCGGCAATCACATTGCCGGTAGATCCTTGTCCTGCCTCTGACATGGGCGGCAATTTAGCGCAAAACCCGCTACATGCAAATTACAATTTTGCGGCGGATTTATCACCGCGACCTTGGGTAACAGTCTGTTATTTTTCCTCGCAACATGATTATAGACAGCTCAGATAGGAGCACACATGAACGCACTATGGATATTGCTGATCTATTTGGTATGGAGCTACCTGCATATCATTATCCATGAAGCAGGCCATGCGGTCGTAGGCAATTTGCTCGGTTATAATGTCCGAGCGATCATGATCGGCAGTAAACGCCCCCTAATTACCTTCAAACTTAGACGAATAGCCGTTCAATTAAACCTATCCAACAAGGGTGGACTTACCTGGGGCATGAACTCCCCACTCAAGGCATACGTTGGAAGCAAATAATCTATTCGGCGTCAGGGGCGCTCGCAAATCTGCTATCTGTTGCCATCTTCGCCCTTTATTATTTCACACTGGATGGCTATCCAGGGAAACTCCTGAAAATGGCTTTTATCGTCATCTTGCTCAAAGAAGGCGTTTCGCTTGCCTTAAATATATGGCCACATGATGTCACCTTTGGTCCTAATGTCAGTATTCCCAATGACGGGAAGCAGATACTCATGGCGCTAAAGGGCAAAACGTCACCGCCCAATCATAATGTTGATCAAAACTATCTGGGGGAACTGCACCGCTACGATAAATCTGTCTCGGCCGACGTTCTAAAAATCAAAGAGCTCCCCATTGACGATCAAAATACCATCAACTATTATCGTCTTCACCTCCACGATGGCAACTACGATGAGGCCTTGAAAATCTATACCGAATCGATTGCAACCATGCCAATTCTGCCAGTAGAGAAAGCATGGCTTTTCGACTCTCTTGCTACGTATACTCCCCGTCATAACCAAGATCATTTAGAAACCTGTGAAAGCATCATTCAACACTTGTCCAAAGTCTTGCCTGACGCCAAAACATTAAAAGGAACCCTTGGCGCGCTCCAGATCGAACTTAAGCGATACCGCGACGGCATTCAAACTCTACTTCCCCTGACTGAACCCGAATCTGAACACATTGACCGCGCAATTTCCTGCTTATACGTGGCAAAGGCTTACCATGCACTGGGCGACGAAAGCGCTTGCCAGGCATTCAGATCCATCAGGGACCGCGTCCCCTACGAAGATAATATGACCAAGAAACTGGAGCAAGAGCTCGATGCTGCGCTCAACGCTTAGCCCCATCCCCGCGCTTGGCGCAGATGGGGCACTCGGTGGAGTCGTCGTCTTTGCGGCGGGGGTGGCCGCAGGCGAAGTTGAGCGCGAACTGGCCGGGCTTGAGGTCGTGGTCGACGCTCACGCGCTGGTCGAAGACAAAGCACTCCCCTTCCCACTGGCTCTGGTCCTGCGGCGTGGTTTCCAGGTATTTTAAAATGCCGCCTTCCAAGTGGTAAACTTCCTGAAAGCCCTCGCGCTTCATCAGGGCAGTGGCCTTTTCGCAGCGAATGCCGCCCGTGCAATACATCGCGACCTTGGGCTGCTTTTGCGGGTCGAGGTTTTTGCTCACCCACTCGGGAAAATGCCGGAAGTCTTCGGTGTCGGGCTCGATCGCGCCCTTGAACTTGCCGAGCAGCGTCTCGTAGTCGTTGCGCGTGTCGATGACGATGACTTCCGGGTCGTTGAGGAGCTCGTTCCAGCGTTCCGGGCCCACGTATTCGCCAGCCTCGGTGCGCGGGTCGATGCCCGGCACGCCCATGGTGACGATTTCCTTTTTCAGGCGCACGCGGACGGTTTCGCGGCGGAATGGATTCTCGTCCGCAAAGGAAAACTTCGCCACGAGCCCGGCCATACGCTCATCGGCGCGCAGCGTGGTCAGCAGATGCTGAATGCCAGCTTCGGGCCCGGCGACGGTGCCATTTATGCCCTCATGAGCGACTAGAAGGATGCCGCGGAGCTGCGCCTCGTCGCACAAAGCCTGCAAACGCGGGCGCCACGCCTCGAAATCGTCGAAATCAAAGAAGTGATAAAGCGCGGCGATGTGAGTCTGTTCCATGGTGGCCATTGGTAAGGAATCCATTGCAAATGCCCGGCGTTAAATGTCAATGCTGGGAAAAACGAACCCCGGCGGCAACCAAGCAGTCACAATGCGGCAAAATCACTAGAGCACTTTTCATCTAACCTGGCCGATCAGGACGCAGTGATTTTTCGTGTCCAGCAAGGCGGCTTGAGCGTGGCAGGCTGTAAGCCTGTGAGCGAAAAGCCAACACCGCTGGTGCGGAAAGGCACTCGGTTCGAGCCTTGGGGCCAGATTGGAAGTTCGCTACGTTGGCATTTCAATTACGGGCTTCCAGCCCGCTCAATCAATGCCGCCTTGCGCTGCATCCAATCTTATCCCCACCTGATTCGGACAAGTTCGATGAAAAATGCTCTAGACTCACTTGAGCAGTTGAGGAATTCGCTATAATGTTGGTGGCAATCAATCAATCACCGCGCCAGATACGGCGCACACCACTATGAGAATCTTTCAATGTGACGAATGCGGGCAATTGCTCTTTTTTGAAAACACGCATTGCGGCTCTTGCGGCAGCCAGCTCGGCTACCTGTGGCGTCAAAACATGCTGAGCGCCGTGGTGGAGAAAGATGGGGCGCTGGAAGCCCTGGCCAGCCCCAAGGCGAGCTATAAATTTTGCGCCAACCGCGAGCATGGCGCCTGCAACTGGCTCGTGCCAACGTCGAGCGATGACCCGTATTGCCGCGCTTGCGAGCTCAACCACGTAATTCCCGACCTCAATGTGCCGGCCAATCTGAGCTCCTGGCGTAAGCTGGAGCTGGCGAAGCATCGGCTGGTTTACAGCCTGCTGCGACTGCAATTACCCGTGAGGGGGCGCTGGAAGGAGCCTGAAACCGGCTTGTGGTTTGATTTTCTCGCCGACATCGAAGGCGAAGACCCCGTCATGACCGGCCACGACGGCGGCTTGATCACCATGAACATTGCCGAGGCAGACTCGGTTCACCGCGAGGCCACCCGCAAGTCCATGCACGAGCCCTACCGCACGCTGATCGGGCATTTTCGCCATGAAGTTGGGCACTACTACTGGGACCTCCTCGTCGCGCCCAAAGCCGACATGCTGGACAAGTTCCGCATGCTCTTTGGCGATGAAACGCGGGACTACGGCGAGGCGTTGCAGGAGCACTATGACAATGGTCCACCGGCCAACTGGTCGGAAACCTTCGTCAGCGCCTACGCGACCATGCACCCGTGGGAGGACTGGGCCGAAACCTGGGCCCACTATCTGCACCTGGTCGACACGCTCGAAACCGCCTATTCCTTCGGCATGAGCCTCGACGCCGAGCTCTCTCCGCCGGCATCCGTGAAAATGGAAGCTGATTTCGACCCCTATGATCAGCCGGATTTTGAGCCCATTCTCCAGGCGACGCTGCCGATCACGTTCGCGGTCAACAGCCTCAACCGCGGCATGGGCCAGCCGGATTTATATCCATTTGTCCTCCCCCCCGCCGTCGTAGAAAAATTACGATTCGTTCATCAACTGGTCCAACCGGAATAATCTGCATCTATTGGCTTGATCTAGGCATAAGACCGCAATTAATTTGTAACATCCATGGTCTCATGCCGGTTCATTTCAATTCTCTTCGCGTACGCCGCGCTAGGCAGCGCATTGCTTTGTGCAGCGCCCAAGCCGGATACCCTCAGTTTGACCAATGGCGACGAATTTCAGGTCGAAATTGAAAAAATGGATGGGGATTCAATCCATTTCTTTAACTTAAAGACAGGCGAACTGGAGTCACTGGCGCTAAATCAGTTAAAAAAGTCCTCGCAGAGCGCGGTCGTCTGCTGGGCAATCGAAGACCTTCTGGACCAAGGGAAGCTAAAGCTGCAAATTCGCTACAACTCGATCCGCCCCATGGGCGAAGACCGGGAATTGGGCAATTTCAGCATTGTCCTGGTGAATGAGTCCACGATGAACATTCCGGCGGACGTCCAGCTGCAGAGCACCGCTTACCGCTTGGGCTTCGACCTAAAAGAAAACGGCGACCAATACCACTACGTGGTCGGCAGCTTTGGCAAGCGGGAAGGCCCAAGCACCCAGGAAGGCCTACCTGCCGGTGAGACGCTGGAACTCAAAACGCTTAACCAACTGAGCGATAAACCACCCTATAACTGGGTGCACCTGAGCGGCGATGAGTTCGAGCTCGGCGGCCACTCCGCCGCTGCCAATATCTATTTAACCGCCATTGAGGCAGAGATCGTCTATGAGGGCAAAGCGCTCTACGTGCGCGTTTCCCCCTCGCGCGCAGAGGAGATCATCCGCAGCCATGACAAGAAAAGCGGCGGCATCGTCCTCCCCCCCGAGGCAGAAGAATCAGACTCCGAGCCTGAACCCGTCGCGCAGAAATCCGAGTCAGACGGAAAGGCCAAGGAGAAGGCCGCGCCCACGGCCCCACCTGACATTTCCTACAGCTCCATCGCCATTATCCAATCCGACAAGGGCTCCGGCACGGGATTTCTCCTGGAAATGAAAGAGCGACAGTTCATGGTGACCAACTCCCACGTCATCACCGGCGCCAGCCGCCTCACCGCGAAGACTACCAACGGCGAGGAAATCTACCTGCCCTCCACTTTCTTTGTCGCCAAGGACCGCGACCTGGCGCTGTTCCCCGTTAGCTTCGACGGCCAATACCTCAAGCTGCCCGAGAACTATGACGACATCAAAATCGGCGACGACGTGACCGTCTTTGGCAATGAAGCCGGCGCATCCGTCGTCACGCAATTGACGGGCAAGGTGAATGGCGTGGGCCCCGTCCGCGTGGAAATCGACGCCAAATTCGTCGAAGGCAACAGCGGCAGCCCGGCAATTCACCACGGCACCAGCGGCGTCATCGGATTGGCCACCTATTACATCGAATACGACACGCCGGAAGCGGACATCGATTCGGACCGCCACTTTACCAGCAATCGCGAAAATAAGAAAAAACGCCGACGCTTTGCCGAACGGATCGACAACGCCGCCAACTGGGACCGCGTCACGCTCGCCTCATTGAAAAAAGAACAAGAGGCATTGCAGGAATTCGAAGGCTTCCTCGACGGCGTGTTCATGATCGCGCGCGGCATTAATAAAGACAGCCGCGTCATCCGCCCATCCGAAGGGACCCGGGAAGTGGAATACATTCTCCGCGACTTCCACGAGTCCTTTAGCCGGAGCGGCGGCTACCATGGCAACAAGCGCGCGGTGGATGACTTAAAGCGTCGCCTGGAAACCCAACTGGATTCACGCCGCAGCCAAGCCCAACGGGAAATAACCACGTATTACCTCAAGGAAGAGCTCCAGTACCTTGAGCAAGCCACCGACGTCCTGAAGGATTACGTGAACGGCGTTTACTACCGCTGAGTGAGCGTGTTTACGCCGGTTGGTTGGCCGAGATACAGTGCAGCGCGCCGCCCTCCTCCAGGAGTAGACGGCAGTCAATCGGCACAACGTCGCGGCCCGGGAAGCATTCCTTCAGCGCGCCCAGCGCCCATTCATCGGTAATTTTCTGACCGAACACCGGCGCCAGCACCGCGCCGTTGACGAGCACATAGTTGGCGTAGCTCGCGGGCAACTCTTCCCCCGCTCGATTCAATACTGGGTCCGGCAGCGGCAGTTCTTCCACGTGGCTGAAGCGGCGCTTGAGCAGCTCAAAGTTCTCCCTGAGCGTCGGCACCCGCTGGCTGGACACACAGAGCACGGAGTCCTCCGCAAAAAAACGCGCCAGGTTGTCAATGTGGCCGTCGGTGTCGTCATTGGGCAATTCGCTGGGCAGCCAGATCACCTCGGTCACGCCAAGCGCCTCGGCGAAAACTTTTTCGTAGTCCGCCCGCGTCACGCCAACATTGCGATTCGGGTTCAGCAAAACCGGGTCTGTCGTGAGCATGACGCCCGCGCCGTTCACTTCGATGGCGCCGCCCTCCAGGATCAAGTCGTAGGTGTCGCAGGGCAAATCCTGCGCGGCGGCCATGAGCGGCGGCGCAGCGTTGTCCAGATCCCATGGTTCGAATTTGCCGCCCCACGCATTGAAGGTCCAATTCGTCACGCGCACCTGCCCGTCTTCTTTCACGAAGATTGGGCCATGATCACGGCACCAAACGTCGTTGGTCGGGTGGTCGTAGAGCCAGACGTTCTCCCAGACCGCGCCTGCGTGGCGCAGGTGGTTGCGGATAAAGACATGCGCTTCCTCGGCCGCATTGATGTTCACGCGCTGGTAGCGGCTTGCAGCGGCGGCGATCCCTGCAAATTTCTCCGCCACCGCCTCGTGCTTTTGCGGCCAAATGTGCGTCGACACCGGCCAGGAAAGCCAGAGCGCTACTTGCGGTTCCCATTCTGCGGGCATGCGGCGGGGGGATTTCATGCTGGGATGTAAGTACGGAAGAGACGAAGCAATGCGAACGTTTTTTAACTACGAATGGCGCGAATGGACGCGAATCTTAGGATGTATTTCTAAACTACGGATGGCGCGGATGAGCGCAGATAATTTTTAAAAGAGAGAGAACGCCTCATTAAATCTGCGTTCATCTGTGCTATCCGTAGTTCCTTAAAAACTCGTTGCACTGGATTCGCGTCCATTCGCGCCATTCGTAGTTGGTAAAATCTGTCGTTAATCGATGAAGCGCTTCGTCAGCCCGTCATAGGCGTCGATGCGGCGGTCGCGGAAGAAGGGCCAGATGCGGCGAAAATCCTCCTGCGCCTTCAAGTCGCACTCGACGATGGCCACGCCGGATTCCTGCTCCATGCGGTGCTTGAGCTGACCATAAAAGTCGCTGACAAAGCTGCGGCCCCAGAACTCGGTGTCGCCCTCAGTCCCCACGCGGTTGACCGCCACCACATGGCAGCCGTTGGCCACGGCATGGCCACGCTGGACGGTTTCCCAGGCATTGTGCTGCGCATCGCCCAGCTCGGCTTTTTCCTCGGGCAGCCAACCAATGGCGGTCGGGTAAAACAGAATATCCGCCCCCTGGAGCGCCGTAAGCCGCGCGGCCTCAGGATACCACTGGTCCCAGCAAATGCACACGCCGAGGCGGCCAAACTTCGTGTCCCACACGCGGAAACCGAGGTCTCCGGGCGTGAAGTAAAACTTCTCCTCAAAGCCCGGGTCCTGCGGGATGTGCATTTTGCGGTATTTGCCCAGCAGGGAGCCGTCGGCGTCGATGATGGCGGCCGTGTTGTGGTAAAGCCCCGGCGCACGGCGCTCAAAGGTCGGCACAATGATCACGACGCCCAACTCCTTGGCGAGCGCCTGCATCGCCTCGACACAGGGGCCGGGGATGGGTTCGGCGAGGTCGAACTGCTCGGTATCCTGCGTGATGCAAAAGTAGAGCGTGTTGAACATTTCCGGCAGGCAGATCACCTGGGCGCCCTGATTGGCCGCCTGCGTCACCAGCGTTTTCGCGCGCGAAACATTGTCCGCAGGCTCAGCAGTCATCGCCATTTGGATCAGGCCGATCGAAACTATGCGTTTTTCGTCATTGGGCATCGTCAAGCAGGCGTAAAATCAACGCTCAAAGCGTGCAAGCATCAACTCTGGAGTTGCAAAATTGCCAGAATGTGCAATTGTTACAGAATGGAAACGAAAAGGTTACAAGAATTGGCGCTCGCGGTCTTTTGTTTGGTCGCTCTCTTCACGGTGTGGGGTCTCACACAGGGTTGGAGCTGGTTCATGATCTCGATTTTCGATTTCTGGGCCTTCACCATGGTCTTCATGGCATCCGCCTATTGCCTGTTTCTCTGGGATGAGAAAAAGGGGCGCACGCACGACGGCTCATTGGTCGACTAGAGCACTTTTCATCTAGATTGGCCAATCAGGCCGCAGTGATTTTTCGTGTCCAGCAAGGCGGCTTGAGCGTCGCAGGCTGGAAGCCTGTGAGCGAAGAGCCAACAACGCTGGCGCGGAAAAGCACTCGGTTTTGGGCTTGGGGCCAGATTGGAAGTTCGCGGCGTTGGCATTTC
>JAVDPC010000060.1 GCA_031296915.1 Cerasicoccus frondis
GAACACTCAAACCAATCCAAACAAATGTGTAACCCATGTCCCCGCACAAGTGTTACCTATGTTACCAGTCTATACACTCTCGATCCGCGCCACCTCATTCAGATTCGAATGGCGCCAACAGGACGTAACTGCCCGTTAGGGATATCGTTGCTACCTCAAAGTGATAGGTTGAAATCTATCCAGTATCTCCCGAGAAGGCTCACCGCCCGCAACCCCGCGGGGCATCTCCGTGGCGAACCACATCGTGGCAATCACGGCTACGACCGCATTGACTTTGTGCGGCGCGAAACCCCGCACACCGCCAGACAAGCAATGCCGACCAAAACTGCGTAAGTGGATGGCTCGGGCACCTGTGAGAAGGACAGGCCAGCGGGGGCGTTCAAGCCGTCCAACAGGGTTTCCACGTTGCTCCCATTCAAGTCGGCGGACTGTATTGTGCCATCAGTAAAGTCGCTCCAGTAGAGACTGTCCTCATCAATGGCGACATCGACGGGTTGAGTCAGGCCATCGACCAGCGTCAGAACACCGCTTCCATCAAAGTTCGCATAGGAAATTTCCCCTGAGCCCGTTACTGAAGTGTTGTATGAAGTCCAGTAGAGGCCACTGGAATCTGCGGTTATGCCAAATGGCTGCGTCGCGCCTAGATCGATGAGTTGCGTGATATTCGAACCATCCAGATCGGAACGATAGATGTAGCCTTCGTCAGTTAGCCCTTGCGCGGTCACATAAATGTAATCCTGATACACGGAGATGCCGTAAGGGATCACATTTTCATCGAGCATATCAAACAAGATCGCCGCGTTGTCGCCATTCAGACCGGAGCGATAAATCTTTGAAGAGATTAAGGAATAAACATACTCCGTGCTCGCAGTCACATCATAGGCATCGCCGATTCCAGCAACTAATTGATCGACAACATTGGCGCCATCCAGGTCCGCACGCGACACTGAGCCGTCCCCTGAGTTTGCCCAATAGATATATTGGGAATCGGCGTATAAACCAATCGGCGCGCTTTCCGTGTCGCTGTATAAAGTCGTCACTTGAGCCGTGTCGACGTCGACGCTGTAAATTGAAAATTCGTTATACTCTGCAAAATAGAGCTGGCTTGCAGATAAAGAACCACTGAAAAAAACGAGCTGAAGGGCAATTATTACAACGAATCCAATCCTTTTAGCTGCCATGTTAAATACTGAATATTAGAAGATACATTCCTGTCAATACCGCTAAATGATTCAGCCATAAACCGTCGCCAGCGCCATAAAGCACACCGCCCCGAGCCCATAAGCCGCCAACGTCGAGAGCCCGTGTATCGTGGTCATGATGCCAAACATCAGCATCGTCACGGCAAAGAGCCCCAGCGGGCTTCCGGTTGGCGCATTGGGCATCGGTATTATCCGAGTGCTATGCTGCAGGAGGCCCTAGTAGCCAAGGCAAAAGCGCTGGGCGACATCTAACCCAAGATCAATTCGGCCTAATCTTATTCTCAATACCACTGATGCATTCGCGCTCTAGTTGCCAGGCTTGGTCGCGTAGTGTATTCGCCTTCAGCACTAAGCTGCCAATCTCTGCTTCGTCCTCAGTGTTGGCAACAGGTACGAGTACGTTTCCTAACATATCTTTATCGATGTGAACGACAACAGAACCGTAAGAAAGGCGCTTAATCAGATGCTGTCCATAGTCAGAGGCTAAGTATGCATAAAGGTAACCAGCTTGTTCCTTGTTGTTCGCTAGTATCCTTATTGCATCTTCGCTGGCGGTCCAAGTATCCATATACTTCGGAATGATATGGACTCGACCGATTGTACCCGAGCGAGTCACGATGAGCATATTCTCCTCAAGTGAAATTTCTGGAAGATCTTTTACGTGAGCCCCTTTAGCCAGCCGTTTCACATCAATGGGATCAATTTGAAATAGCTGTTTGCTGGACAGCATGGGAATTCCGCCAGAGGGAACATACAAACGCTTTCGGAATTTGGTGATGGCTCGAATTTCTCGAGCGATGCTTCTATCTGCCATAGGAAGCAAACTATGCCCACATCGGGCTAAGTTGCGTTCTGCTGCAATCGCCTGTGCGCTGTGGTAGGTGGCTTCAAAGCGGAAGTTCAGCTTGTTGAGCTTGGTCTTGGCAATACTTGGGCCCTTGGCCTTTGGTTCCTTCAGGCGAGGCAGTTTAAGGCGTTCATGCAGCAAGTCATCAGCCTCAGCGAGTAGTCGATTGGCTTCGTCCCGCCAGCGGTAGACCTGGAGCATTTTATGGCCGATGTCGTGAACGGTCGTTTCGCCAAAATCGGGAACCAATAGAGACTCAAGGTGGTGTGGTTCAATGTGCTGGACTACTGATCCGTAAGTGCTCAGTCCCATTTGGAGCCTGCCGTAGCGACCCCGAAGAAATGCAGCAAGGAATCCGGCAATCTCCGGCTTTGGCGCCCGCACACGAATAACATGTTGTGAAACTGTTTTGTTTGTAAACGCTTTCGAGGCTAGCCCTACGTTCCCGATTGTGCCGGAGCAGGAAATCAGAATATCCCAAAGCTGGACTTTTAACTCTTCTAATCGCTTGGTTTTTTTAATGCTTAGGTATTTCCCTGACTCGGGCGTAGTTTCAATGATGTCCGAGCTAGATAAGAGCTCAATGCCTCGGTCTTTGCCAACCCACACGCGAGGAAAGCGAAAAGCATTATAAGCCCAATCACAGAACGCGCCTTCTCCGTAGAGCGCCTTGAGAGGGTAGCCACAGGCTTTCAACTCGGCCACGGCATTGCGCCCTTCGACGCTGTATGCGGATGCCTCCATCCGAAGTCCCGCTTGAAGGACTTCTTCTAGGGAGACGCCAACACTGTGCTTAACTTCGGGCGGTGTTGGGGCTAGTTCCTGTTGCTGGGCTACCATCCGAGTAATTGTTTGGGTTTCCAGTCCAGGAATTCTAATGCAACGGCGGGTGAATCATCATCCTCAACATGCTGTGAAGCGAGACGGCGTTTGGTAACCGTCCCATGAGCGTCAAACTCATAGAGTTCGGTGCGCTCGACCTCGCGTTGCTCCATGAGTAGATTCCCATCAAGATCCCGCTTGTAGAGTTTGTTGCCGCGCTTGTCGTGCCCACATGCGTTTACCTGCGCCATGAAGACTTCGTAATTCGCGATCTTACGGCTCACTGCTTCGGCTTGGCGTTCTGCTTCAGTTTTGCGCTGTAAGACCAGCACGCTGGTTTGGGTGCCATTGCGCGGCTGGAATGTGTCGGGATGCAAATCGATGGACGCCACCAAACGAAAGTGAGTGAGTATCCAATAGCGAACGTATTCCAAGCCTGGCGCTCCAAGAATCGCGTCGGGCAACACGATGGCCAAACGCCCGCCGGGTTTGAGTAGTTGCCAACATCGTTCGATAAAAAGGATTTCCGGAGGCTGCGAGCTTTGCAGTTCTTCCGTAACCATCCAGCGACCGTCTTCTTTCTGCCAAACATGACCCAGTTGATACTGCTCGAGAGTTTCGGTATCTTTAATCGGCAGCTTCGAGCCGAAAGGCGGATTGGTGGCGATGACATCGAAATGGCTAAGGTCTTTCTCGCTCTTCAGATCGCGTGCTTCAACGCCTACTCGCTTGGCCAGCTCCTTTTTGAACTCTAAGCTCCATTGATGCGGGTGAAGGAGGCTGTCTTGGCGCAAGATATTACCGGCCCCATCGTTATTCATCACCATGTTCATCTTGGTGGCTTTGACGAGGTCTGGGTTGATATCGAAACCGAAGTAGAATTGCTCAGCCAGTTCTTGAACACGCTTCTCCAGAGCCTCCTGCATCTTCGCACTGAGCATTTTGCCACCGTTGGCCTTGGCGCGAAGCTTGCGAATCATGAGGTTCATTGCGATTACGAGAAAGCCACCGGTGCCGCACGCAGGGTCGAGTACGCGTTCCTCTTCGCTGATGTCGAGCATCTTGACGGCCATCGCTTGCACATTGCGTGGCGTGAAGAACTCGCCGCGGTCGCCCCGCAAATTGGCGCCAACCAACTCCTCATAGGCTTTGCCTTTCACATCGATGTTGGAATCGAGAAAGCTGTAGCGTTGGAGTTCCCCAACAATCCAAGCGAGCGAGCGGGGCTGAAGCTTAATGACGTCATTGGCGTCAAATATAGCAGGGTATTTCTTGCGCACCTTCTCGAATATTTTACCAATGCGGTTGACGACGGTTAACCGCCCGTCTGAGCTGCCTTTCTCTTTGGCTGTGGCGTAGAATTCCAGATCGTGAGGGAAGTTACGCTCATCATAGATCTTACAAAAGATGACCTTCAGCAGTTCAAAGAACGCAGGCTGTTTTTGCATGCCGTCGGTCACGTAGATGTGATTGTGGCATGTTTTGAATGCAAAGAGTAAGTTGTCGCCAACAGCGTTTTTCAAACCATCGCGTGTCGGGCGATCCACTTCGTCTGCCGAACCATTTGCGGATACGATGTCATTGGGTTCCTCCCATTCGAAACCGTCTTTTGTGGCAACTTTGCGGAATACAGCTTTGTAGCGGCCATTGGTCCACATCCCCCACTCGGCCCGCGCGCAGGCCGCCATGTATGACTTTAGCTGCTCGACTCCTTCCTTCTTGTTGGAAGGTTCAACATCTTCCTTTTTGCACTCAATGATGACCCACGCCTCATCTTGATTATGGGGCTTTCCTTCAGGGAATATGACAATATCCGCCCGTTTTGAGCTGCTGCCCAATTTGACGCGAAACTCAATTTCGATTTGTTCTGGTGAGTAATCCAATTCAACGACTAGGCGTCGTTCGATATTCTGGCGCACATATTCTTCGGGGGTATCCGAGCGAAACTTGCCATCAATAAAGTCTTTGATCTTTCCATCCGGTATGGTTTCGAGCAGCTCTTGCATCGGCAAGAAACTCACAATTACGCTGGCCCTTGAAAAGCTAAAACGTAAGAAATGCTGTCTGTGTTGGCTCTGAGTTGAAGATTTTGCAAAAATAACGTGCTAAACGCTGTTTTTAACTAAAGACTTTCGCCAAATGTTTCCACCTTTTCCAGTTAGTGAGATTCAATTTGAGTCTCCAGACGCATTTGAGCAACTGGGCTCCAAGCCGAAATTTTGGTTTCGCGACATGGATAACATTCGCTGGTTGTTCAAATACGCTCGCGAGAATACAGGGGAGCACTGGGCCGAGAAAGTTGCTGAGCAGATTGGTAGTTTATTGGATATACCAGTGGCGGAAATCGAATTGGCAACATGTTCAGACAGGAGGGGAACCATGTCTCGATCCTTTGCTGACCCTAGTCGTGGCGCAGTATTGATTCATGGCAATGAACTGATGGCAGGTGTTTTAGAAGCGTACGATCTAACGAAAACATATGGGCAAGATCAGCATAATATCACCAATATAGTCCGAACTATCCGGAGTCGATTCCCAGTGCGCGCGGACGGTGAGGCGCAACTGGCAAGGTTTGCCAGTTATCTGGTGCTAGACGCTTTAATTGGAAATACTGATCGTCACCATGAGAATTGGGGGATGCTGATTACGAAGCGGGCAGGAGGTATGATTCGAGAATTAGCTCCAAGTTACGACCACGCCTCTAGTTTGGGGCGAGAGTTGACTGATGATGCTCGATATCAACGACTTGAAAATGGAACCATTGAGCAATATATCCTAGGCAAGAAAGCTAAAGGAGGAATTTACTGGTTGGATCCGAAGAAAGCGCCACCGCCTTTGGATCTGGTCAAACGTGCTTTTTCCAAGGAGAGTTCTCCGTTTAAGCCGATTCTCCAGCGCCTCCGTGAGGTTGAAATGCGCCAGATTGAAGAGGTTGTTCAGCGAGTTCCAGATGCATGGATCAGTGACACTGCGAGGCAGTTTTCGCTTGAGTTAATTCGCATTTCACGCTCACATCTGTTAGCTTTGTAATGATGAAGCAACTATACCTAGCTTGGCAAGATACTGGCAGAAGTCGCGCATGGTATCCGATTGGGTGTCTTGAGCGTGGCGAGCAATCGGATTATAGGTTTTGCTATGTAAAAGGTGCTGAGCGAGCGCATCGTGAAGCGGAAATGGAACCATTGGCCTCATTTCCTGATTTCCATCGCTGCTACCGCTCCAAAGAATTGTTTCCTTTATTCAAGAATCGACTAATTCCTCGAAATCGCGAAGACTTTGGACAGTTCATTCAATCTTTGAATCTACCGCCAGATGCGGATGATTTTGAAATTCTTTCTCTCACCGGCGGTACCCGAGCAACTGATAATTTTGAGATGTTTCCGGCGTTTGAGCCAGACGCAGATGGCATGTTCCGCTGTCGTTTCTTCTTACATGGATGGCGGCACGTTAACGACGTTGCCCAGAAGCGAATTCCCCAACTAGAAGAAGGCCAATCACTCAGGGTATCCGTTGAGCTGAATAATCCGGCCACACAGTTGGCCATTCAGATCCAAACAAGTGACTACATTATGCTCGGATGGACGCCACGGTACCTCGTACGCGATCTAATTGATATCGTAAATGAGGATAATCGAGAAATCTGCGCCACTGTTATTAAGGTGAATCCGAATGCTCCAATTCGAAACCGTATCTTAATTGAGTTACGTGGAAAGTGGCCGAAATGTTATCAGCCACTTAGTAATGAAGATTTTCACGTTATTGCTGATCTTCAAGGCGTATCGTGATCAATTCAACGACTCCGCGTTCTCGCCCCAGAGGGCGGTGTCGATGGGGTTGAGGGTGATGGTTTCCAGTGGGGCGTCCGTTATCCTTAACGGGCACAACGTTGCCCTTTCAGCCATCAGGATGAAACTGCCCGATAGGGATATCGGGCGCTACCTCAAAGTGATTGAATTGGTTACCCAGCCATTAGGCTAATTGGCCGGTTCCTAAGCGGCCCATTTGCGCCCGCATTTTTGAGGGGAGTTGACCGCCCGGCGCCTCACACAAAAGCCTTATGCTGTGTGAGCAAGACAACCGAGGCTATGTTGGGACAACAACCGGTGCTGTGTTGAGGCAACAGCCGCTCGGTTGTTGGAGTAACATAGCATAAGGCTTTTCGACAACATAGCATAAGGCTTTTTGAAAACAACCCAGTAGGCTTTTGCAAAACACAGCATTAGGCTTTTTCGGCGGAGGGCCAGCGGGCGTGGGATTTAACCACGAAGGACACAGAGAGCACGAAGCGAATGCGCAGTTTTCTGGGGTGGAGGGATAAGTTTTTGGGTT
>JAVDPC010000061.1 GCA_031296915.1 Cerasicoccus frondis
GCGACGCTCAAGCCGCCTTGCTGGACACGAAAAATCACTGCGGCCTGATCGGCCAATCTAGATGAAAAGTGCTCTAGCTTCCTGCACCTTGCCCTTGCCAAAGCGCGGCGCGTCGGTAGGTTTCCCGCCATGCACGAACTGGTGGAACAGGTTTTTCAATGGCTCGAGTCGATTAACGGGATCTTTTTGTTGCCGGCGATTGCGATTCTGCCGCTGTGCTTCTTCCCGGTCTCGGTGCTGTTGGTGCTGGTCGGTTACAAGTTCGGGCCAGTCGAAGGGCTGCTGCTGGCGATGGTCGGCGTGGCGATCAATGACGCCATTGCCTATTGGATGGCGCGTACGTTTATGCGCGGGCCGATTGTTCGCATGCTTGAGAAGCGGAAGCTCAAAGTGCCCGTCATCAAGAAAGAAAACGAGATCCAGTGGATCGCGCTGCTGCGCATTGCGCCGGGCTCGCCAATGATCATCCAGAGCTACCTGCTCGGGCTGGCCAACGTGAACTTCATGCGCTACATGCTGCTGTCGGTGCCGATCCAGTCCGTGCATGTGTTCCTGATCATCATGTTTGGCGACGCGATTTTCGAAGGGAAGGTCGGCACGGTGATTTTTGCGGTGTCGCTCTTCATCGTGGTCGGCATTGCCTGCCGCATGATTTATAAGAGGCAGAAAGAACGTGGCAACGTCCCGCAGACAGAATCCTGACGACGCGATCAGCGTGGCGGACTTCACCCGCCGCGTGCGTCAACTGCTCACTCAAGGCATCCCGCCGTGCTGGGTGCGGGGGGAGGTGTCCAACCTGCGCCGTCAGGCCAGCGGGCACGTTTATTTTACGCTGAAAGACGCCGACAGCCAGCTCTCCTGCGTATTGTTTCGGATGGATGCTATGCGTCAAACGGTAGACTTGCGCGACGGCATGGCGGTGCTCGTCCAGGGCGGCGTCGATGTGTATGAACCGCGTGGCACGTATCAGCTGATTTGCCGCACGGTCATGGAGGAAGGGCAGGGGCGTCTGCAGGAGCGCTTTGAGCAACTGAAGAAGAAGCTCGCCGCCGAGGGCTTGTTCGACCAGGAGCGCAAGCGGCCCATCCCCGTCTGGCCGAAAACGGTGGCCGTGGTCACCTCGCCAACGGGCGCGGCGATTCAGGATTTTTGCCGCGTGCTCGAACGCCGCGATTGGCGCGGGCGCGTGGTCGTGGCGGGCTCCAAGGTGCAGGGTGAAGGCGCGTCGACGGACATTGTGGAGGCGCTGCGGCAGATCCACGTGTGGGGCGAGGCGGACTTGATCGTCGTCATGCGCGGCGGTGGCAGCCTGGAAGATCTTTGGTGCTTCAATGAAGAGCGTGTGGCCCGCGCGGTCGCCGCGTGCAAGGTGCCGGTGATCTCGGCTGTCGGGCACGAAATCGACTTCACGTTGAGCGATTTCGCCGCCGACAAACGCGCCGAAACGCCGACCGCCGCAGCGGAACTCATTTCCAGTAACTTCATCGAGTTGCGCGACCGCGTGAGCAACTTCGGCCGCGATTTCGAGCACGCCGTTGACGAGATTTTGAAGACGCAGCGCCACGAGCTGGAGCTGCTCAAGCGCCGGTTGCAAGTCTACCACCCGAAGGCGCAAGTCCGTCAGGCTCAGTTGCGCTTGGACGAGTTGCAGGGGCGGTTTGAATCGCTGATCAACGCCCGGTTGGCCAAGGACGGCGCGGACCTGCGCCTCTTGCGTCAGCGGCTGACCGCGGTTGGCCCCGCGCGTCGCGTGGAGCAACTGCGCGACCGCGTGGGCACGCTCCAGCGTCGCTTTGACCGCGCAACGAGCGATCAGCTCCGTCGTCGCCGTGACCGCCTGACTGTGTTGAAAGACCGGCTGGAGGGCGTTAGTTTGCAACAGACTTTAAAGCGAGGCTACGCCATTGCCCGCGACCAGCAAGGCCGCGTCGTCACGCGCAAGGAAGCGCTCACGAAAGGCGATCTGCTGGCCCTTGATTTCGCCGACGGCGAGGTGAAGACAAGAATCGAGGAACTGTAATTTATTAGCCGCGGATGAACGCGGATTAAACACGGATGCCAGCAGGATAGAGATGATGATTTTTATCCGCGTTCAATCCACGTCCATCCGTGGCTAAATAGCCGCTGGCTGAAAACCCTTGAAACCCCCGCGTGCATTGGCTTTATGGAACGTTTTTGAAGTTATCATGAGTGACGCATCCACCGAACAGCAGGTTGTCCTGACCTGTGCCCAACCGACCGGCAAACTCCACCTCGGAAATTACCTTGGGGCCGTGCGCAATTGGACGCGTTACCTCGATGGCTATGAGTGCTATTTTGGCATCGTCGACATGCACGCGATCACCGTGCCCTATGTGCCGGCGGACCTGCGCCGCGACACCATGGAGTGCATCGCGCAATACATCGCCTGCGGCATCGATCCGGACAAGGCGAACATCTTTGTGCAAAGCCACATCATCGGCCACACCGAGCTGGCGTGGATCCTCAGCTGCCTGTGCCCGCTGGGACAACTGGAGCGCATGACGCAGTTTAAGGACAAATCCGCCAAGGCCCGCGCTGAGGACAACCAAGCCTTCATCGGCAGCGGTCTCCTGCAATACCCGGTGCTCATGGCGGCGGACATCCTCCTCTACAATGCGGACATCGTGCCCGTGGGCGAAGACCAGAAGCAGCACCTTGAGCTGACCCGCGACCTCGCGCAGAAGTTTAACTTCACGTATTCCGAGACCTTCAAGGTGCCGGACTTGTTCATTCCGAAGACGGGCGCGCGCATCATGTCGCTGCAAAACCCGACCAAGAAGATGTCCAAGAGCGACGAAAATCAGATTTCGACGCTCTACATCACCGACGACGAAAAAACGATCCGCAAGAAGATCGGCAGCGCGGTGACGGACTCTGATTCCGGCCCGGGCTGCGTCCACGCATCCGACGACAAGCCTGGCGTGACGAACCTGCTCGGCATCCTTGGCGTGGCGACGGGCAAGTCCGTCGAAGAGCTCGAAAAGGAATTTGCCGAAGCCAGCTACAAGGATTTCAAGGACGCCGTCGCGGACGCCGTCGCAAAGATGCTCGCGCCCGTTCGTGAGAAATACGAGGCTGTCGTGGCCGACAAGAAATACCTGACCGAGGTCATCAAGCGTGGTGACGACGCCGCCCAAAAGCGCGCCTTCAAGATGCTGGGCAAGGTCCAGCGCAAGGCCGGCTTCGTCGCGCGCTAGCGCGCGACGAATGTTCGAAGGTTTGTAAGTTCGAAATGTTCGAAGGTTGGGGGGAGCTGCGTGCTACGCGCGTCAGGCTAAGTTTCTCAGCTGTACGAGTATCTTGTGCACCAAGGGTAGGGCGTAGATGATGCCGTAGACCAGCAACAGTCCACCTGCGCTGATGATTACCGAGAAGATCAGTTGAAACTTAAACGGACTGACGCCGCGCTTGTCGCGGGTTTTGATGGTGTCTTGGTTCATTGGGTTCTAGATGTTTGAAGGTTGGGGAGGCGTGGCATCGTGCAATGCCGCTATTGGAGGGCGATGTTCCGTCATCGCCGCGCGGTGCGTGAGCATCCCCAATGGAGAAGCGGCATTTTGCCGCTTTAGTTTCTGTTGGATCGGCTAAAGCAGGCAGATGCCGCATTTACGCCTAACTTGGCCAGCCAAAGAAGCCGGCACTGAGCGCCTGGGATAGGAGAATGGCTCCCAGTCCAAAGATGAACACAAAGGCGAAATCAGCGGCGAAGAGGAGGTTCAGCGAAGCGGTGGATTGATTGTCTGATGCGCTATTCATCGTGGTCGAGTTGTGTTAGGGTCGCTGAGTCGTGTGTTAGCCAATGCTGTTGAAGGCATCGGCAATGAGCTTGAGGAGAATCCAGCCCGCCGCCACTGGGACGCCAATGATAAGGCCCAGCGCAAAAATGGCTGAGGTGTAGTCGGTCAGCGCAAAGCTGGGCTTTCGGGTGGTTGCCTTGGTGTCCATGGTGTTTGAGTGTTGATCGTTTCGGTTGCGTATTTCCTAGCTCGGCCAAAAAGAGATAATCTCAAACTTCAACGCCAAGATGAAGAGTATGGGCGACAGCACGAGAGCAACACTGGCGAACAAGATCAGCGACATGGCACTCATGAAAATGCCTCCAAGAATTTTAGCGGCTACGCTGCCCGTTGATACGGTTTCCTTGTCTAAGTCGATGGTGGTTTTGTTGATTGTTTCCATGCCGTCCAAGAATGCCCGTTGCGTGCCAATGCGCCGACCGAATTTATAAGATATTGATTATTAGCAGTTAGCCAATTTAACTACCAAAACTCCAACTACAGCAAACATACAATAAATGCCAACCAGCGGACAAAATGCGCACATTCCGCACATGGCGTCCGACGCCATTCCCATCGAGCAATGACTCTGAGTAGTGCGCGATACGTGTCCGGGCAGTTTCGTTGCCTCTAAGAAGAGGTGGCGCGTATCGTCGCTGAGCGGGGACAGATATCGGGCTCTACCTCATAGATTCCTCCCTCACCCCCACGCTAAATGCTCTCCGCGTCCTCTGCGGTTAAATACCTCCTGCCCCACCCAAAAACTTTTTTAAAAAAGTTTTCTCAGCCCCTCCGAAATCCCCCTTTCGAGGCCCATTTCACTACCCGCTACCACGAGTCAGTATTAGTGAGTAGCTCTCAGTGGCTTTCACTAATAGCGAAACGGCGCTTTGGGGCCTCTCCCACCCCTCCAAAGTAGCCAACTGAGCCAACTGAGCCATTGTCAGCTCACCAGTTGCTTGATAATATAAGCGTGTTCCTCGGGCGAAGGCGCCCG
>JAVDPC010000062.1 GCA_031296915.1 Cerasicoccus frondis
GTGGGTTCGACCAACCCATTTCAGAGAAAGTTTCGTCCAAGGTGTTGGAGCAGATCAGGAGCACCCCATCCAAGGCGGCTCCATCCGCATCTCTGCAGCGCAATAAAACGCAGTCGCGGGATATCGAGCGGGAACGGTAACGATTACCCTCAAAACGATTTCTGAGCTGTTCCCTCAATCGGTGTCGTATTTCTTAAAAATTCGTTAGTATGGAGATTTGGACATCAGATAAATTGATAGAACGCATTACCATCCATGCCCTGAATGGCGATCGTGCCGGGGAGTTAATAATCGGAAATATTGAGTTTCACGAAAAGCTCCAATTAGCAGGAATCAACGTTCCATTTCCAGTTTGCTTTAATTCTTGCAAATTTTTGCGCCACCTGGATCTGCGCTATTCTAAATGGAAGACACTATCTTTTAGTAGCTGCGAAATGCATGCGATAAGAACAGACTGCATAAAGGTAAAAGGTGATTTGTTATTTTATTCTGGGCTGGAGAAACCTTTTATCGCATATGGGACAATTTGGCTGGTGAATGCAGATGTGACAGGCGATTTAGTCTTTACAGGTGGAATTTTTTTTGGAAGTTCTGCGGATGATGACGCTGGTGAATCCTATTCCGGAGTAGCAAAGCACATTCGAACATACGGTTCAATTGATGCCCGTGGTTCCACTATCGGAGGATCGCTCAAATTGAATGCGAGCGGTGATTCCACAAGTGTACTTCAAAATAGATTTGCTGCAAAAGGACTTTTAAACTTTCAGAAAACAAAAATTGGCGGGGATATCTTTTTTTCTGGAGGTAGAATACAAGCAGGTCGGTGTTATCGGGGAAAGGGCGAATCACTCTCATTTATCCCATCTTCCGCCTTGGGCAACTTCCTATTCTCAGAATTCAAGTGTAGATATGAAGACCAAG
The DNA here is from genome assembly GCA_031296915.1 of Cerasicoccus frondis. Taxonomy (GTDB): domain Bacteria; phylum Verrucomicrobiota; class Verrucomicrobiia; order Opitutales; family Cerasicoccaceae; genus Cerasicoccus; species Cerasicoccus frondis. The sequence continues at coordinate 922 of JAVDPC010000062.1, forward strand.
ACCACGGACCAGTTAGAAACTTTATCCGTGCTAGTAAGTCAGGTGTGATAAGCGAAAAAGAAGCCTCATCTTTAAAATATAAATACAGAAAAATAGTCCTTAGCGCCGATTTCTACGGCTCCAGAATTGATGGAAGCGTCTTTTTTGATAGAGGATTCATATCGCATGGAACAATCAGATTTGCGCAGGTTGTTGTGGGCAATTCTATAACTTTTTCTGGATCGAGGTTGTATGAAATAGGATTTACCGGAATTAAAAATGACCAAGTTTCATCAGTTCAATTAACCTACCTAAAACAGGCAATCGCTTTACTGGGATTCCAGAGCCATTACTCGTTTGGAAGCTTCGATGGCTTTAACATGAAAGTTGGAGGCAGCATTTATCTATCCTCTGACTTGCGAACTTTCAACTCTATCGATTCAAAGAAAATTCTCGATTCAAAAGAAAAAAATGATACATGTTCGCAAGAGAGTAGCACTAGATACAACCATTACTTCCTGTCCTGCGGAACTTTCATCATCTCGGGATCTGAAATAAGCGGACGGGTTGTCATAAGCAATGCATGCTTTGTAAAAAGTGACGACAGTTTAATATATCAGTCTAAGCATGCATTGGCACTTGATGCCGCTTCAATTACAGTTGAAAAAAATTTCTTATCGATTGATGATTCAATTTATATTGGATCGATTCGAATTGCTCGATCCAGAATCGGTGGACGATTACAGCTAGGATCATCAAAAGTATTTGCGGTTAAAGATCCTGGAAGTATAAGTTTAAATAAAAGAGTACGACCTGGAGCAATTGATGCTCAAGGCATTTCCATAGGACGTGAGTTGCGGTTCTCCCGGGGATTTGTTGCCCTCGGCAATGTGCGATTTAGTAACGCAAAGATTGGCGCATCAGTACACGCATATAATTCAATCTTCTCTATAAGTTCACCATTCGATAATACTGACTTAAATCATTATACCAGTTCAATGGTTGACTACTTGGAAAAAATTGTCGGTTTAGCCTGCAATGACATTGCGAATATTAGTCGCAATGAACTATGCTTATTAACAAATGATTGGGCCTTGGAATTGGATCTTGTAGACGTCTCAGGAAGTATATTCCTTTATCGAAACGATGTGCAATCGATTTCCTTGAATAGCGTTATATACTTTAATCATTATTACCCAAAGCATTGTAATTTAAAATCAGAAAGCATAAAGCACGCTTGCATATGTGGCGGCTTAACTTTAGATGGAGCCAAGGTCCTTGGACAATTAATACTTACGAAAAGCAGTAGGCATGGAAATTGACAGGTTATCACTAGAGAATTGCAAGTGCTCGAAGATCGTGCTCCCAGAGAAAATAAAACCGGGAACAATGAATCTTGATAGGTTTAAATTCGATAACATTACTACTCATAAAGTAGACTTAGAGAGTTATCGCGAATTTCTGAGAGCACAAAGCTTCTGGGAATTAAAGAGTAGGCCCTACACTTACTTGGCAAATCTTCTTAAAGCAGATGGTCATGAGGAAATCTCACGCGACTTATCTATAGATCGAGCGATTATATTCTCGTGCAGAGATTACTCCGTCCTGTTTAGATTGATGCTACTAAGCGCCATAGGTAGAAGTCGAAAAAAAACGATCCCGACTGTAAGGAAAATGCTCATCCATGATTTCATCGCTTTTTCAGTGGCTTCGTTTTTCGCCATGATAGTGTTTTACTTTATATCAATCTTCTACTTTGATAATTTTTATAGGGACATTTTTAGCATAATTGAAGATTTCAAGAAATTCCACGTGCAAGCCGATTTTCTTTTAGTTTTTGTTATTTTCCTGAGCCTTTCAGCGCTGTATTTTTCATATTCATTTATTGCATTGCTTCGAAGCTATTTGTTTAAAAAGCATCTCGTCAAAGGAATTTCTAAATATGATCTGAGCGATGGAGATTTAGAGATCAAGGCTGGCGCTCTCAGCAGAAAGATGGACTTAGATTGGATTCGCAATTATATTTGGAGTGAATCAATACTGCCATTTTTTTCATACGGGCACCGCCCAGTCAGGTGCTTATACCATCTCATATTTGTTTCTCTTATATCGACATTTGTATTTAGTTTAGTCAAAGAGGCAGGTTACATACGGCCTACATACAGTTTTTCATATAACCAGGGAGTTGCCCCGCTCGATGGTGGTTTTGCCCTTGATCCGCTACTAACGCGCGAAAGTACTCAAGTGAACGATAATGCTTCAAGCGATTTCCAAGAGTATTACGTAAAACTACAAGATGCGGATCACGTAGATATTGATCCTTCAATAGGTCGCGAGTATTTCTTGAAAGAATCAAGCGAGGTGCCTGATTATGAAAACTTTGGGTCATTCTTTTATACCCTAGATGTCATGATACCGTTAATTGATTTTGGTGTCCAAGAATTTTGGGATATCGGAAAGCCACCGTTTAAGGAAGACGAAATCCATGATATAAAGCTACTTGGCGTGAACATTGACTACCTTGACTGTGTCGATTTCACTAGGCATTTATTGAAGGTATTAGGATGGTTTTTTGTCACAATGTTCATTACTGGTTTAACGGTCTCGATCAGAAATTAAGCTGTCCACCCTAGTTGTTTGGTTATCTCCAGTTCCTTGATCATTTTCCTCACTCGATTGGTTCAGCGCATAAATCACATATGTTGTGCTAGCAACAGCGATAGCAATTGCTGAAAGCTTAACTAAGGCTAACGGTATGCTAACCATGGCATTACTTATGCGGTCAGATCGAATTTCTCGCTCTCCCTCCTCGGGAGTATATCGATACTTGCATTTAAGATAACTGCGATGCGAAGCACTCCAATCCGCCAAGTCTCTTCCAAATGCAAATAGTTCAATGGCATCCAGAAATTTATTTGTGAAGCTATTTTTGCTTTCGTGAGAATTTATCATTAATAATGAACCAATCTTTTCGCTTGAACATAAAGCTACATTATAATAAATTATATTATTGTTGTCAAATGCTTTTCGTAGCGCATAAGGCTTATCTTTTGGCCATAATTTAAAGACACATTACTGTTACAGCTCAATGCCACTACCCTTGATTATATTCGTAATTCATGGAAACTATCTAGGTTGTGCTTTAACCCGGCAAAGAATCCAGTCAGTTACACACATGACTTAAAGATTTTGCCTGCTTTGCTACACAGATGTGCTACACTAGCAGCAGAATCGGGGTGCGACTGATACCATAGAATGACCGGTTTGCCAACGCTCGTGGCTTTGGGTTCGAATCCTCTCGGGTGCGCCAAATCAGGATAGATATTCAATAAGATCAGTCATTTAGTCAGCGTTAATCGCACCCCTTGAATCACTC
>JAVDPC010000063.1 GCA_031296915.1 Cerasicoccus frondis
GGCAATCGGGTCAGTGTGAATCGCGACGGACGCGCCTTTAAGCTAGATGGTCGTCCATCGGAACCGCGAAAGATTGTCACAGCAGCCAACGCGATACTGGAAGAAACGGGGCAGTCGATGATCCACTACCCCGGCGTTAATCCGATCACCGAATAACCGGCGCGAAGTCAAGAAATGCTTCGAGAAAAGCGATTGAGGCGATTGACGGCGATTTCATGATATCGTGAATCTTTCTCGATCCCAATGAATTGACGTCTATTTCTCAGGGCGGCAATTGCTGTCGAAGCCGATCCGCAAAACGGATCAAGCACGACATCGCCAACTTTGGAGAATGATCGAATCAATGGTTCGAGAATCTTTGGGGACTTTTCATTGGGATGCAGCTTATTGCCACTGTATTGCCATGCCTGCACATCGTGCAATGGATGTTTGGGCAAAAGCGGTCGCCCCTTCGCGAGCAGATAGGCTTGTTCGTGAGTATACGATAAGTATCGAGCATTGGAAACATACGCTTTCTTCCACACGATATGCCCAACCGGTCGGAAACCAGCTTTTTTCCAAGCGATCATGAACTCATCGATTTGATTCCAGCCGTAGAACGAAATGCACAATGAGTTCGGCACGAGAACCCGGTAAATTTCGTTGAAGGCGGGGTAAATCCAGTTTGTAGCAGTATCGCCTAGAATTTGCCGTCCGTCGCGGCTTTGGTAATTCACGACGTAGGGCGGATCGGTGATAGTCAGATGAACGGATTGCGCTCCCATTTCCTGAAGTTTGTCGACGCAATCTCCTAAAATGATCGTTCGATTAAATTGTTGTTTCTTAGAGCGCAGGCGTCGCGGGGTATCTATAAAGCCAATCATAACGGTTTCCTTTCGTTATGGCTGGCCCATGCCAGCCGATGGCCGTGCACTAAACTCAGGTTCGGGCAGAAAAGTCATGGTCTTCTCGGGAGACCGCTAAAGCGGCGGAAGGTCATTGACGCTGCCCGGTTCTGTGTTGCGCTAAGGTTAGGCTGATGTTTGGGACCAGCCTAATTAAAAAGGAAATCCATATGAGCTTCCGACTATAGCGGTGGAAATCGCGCTTCCGGGACTAAATTCAGAACGGGATCATCGCAATCTGGGATAGTTGTTAGCTTCAAGGTCGCCTCGACCATACTAACGGCCAGATTTTGAATGTCGGCGGCCACAGTAGGATTCGTTTCCCAAAGTGATTCTTGGGAGTCGAGCTGCTCCAATTGGGCTAGCCTTGTTTCGATTTCATGCAGATTCATAGGTACCTCCTTGCCTGCTGAGGTTAACATACTGGTCGGCGCATAAATATTGCGTTGTGACCGAATTGAAACAGAATAGGTTATTCTGTTTCAGTTATGATACTCCTTATCGACACTGAAAATCAAGTGGAAAGCGTTCACCAGACTGCCTTAGCCAGCTCATAGGCTTCCTCACCACGGATTCTCAGGTAAATCTTTGTCGTAGCTTCCTCTGCGTGCCCCATCCAGTGTTGAAGGACTTCGGGATGCGTTTTAGCAGCTCCATGAGCCACGGCGAATCCGTGACGCAGTCCTTTGGGTGTGGCATGGATGCCTACGATTCCAGCATTGGCCATGACACGTTTAACGATCCGCCATGCGGTGGGTCGAGAAATCGAAAAGACTCTGGAACCCTCAGCCAGTCCTTTCAACTCGATCAACAGATCAATTGGAACCGGTATGTCCCGGAAATCGATGCGATCTCTTTGTTTCAGCGTATGAATCACCACAGTTGACTCCCCGAAATCGAGTCCGTCAGCATCCAACGCCAATGCTTCGGAGATACGGCAGCCCGTGTAGTAGAGGAGTTCGCAGAGGGCTTTACGCTGTCCGGTCAATTCCTGTGCGGTTTTGAGAAAGGCTTTTCGCTCGGCCCCGGTCAAATACTTCCGGCGGCCCCGTCGATCTCGCAAGGTGATTAGTTGTCGTGCGCTCAATGCCTATGCCTCCATGAAACAGAATAACCTATTCTGTTTCATCATCTCACCAAACTATTAAAAATCAGTTACTTAACGCACTTCTGCATCATGAAATTCGGGGCAAAAACCACTCTGGCCGCAACCGTGGTCAGTTTATTGGCAACACAATCGTCGTGGGCGATTCTCAATCTCCAACTCATCGGTGATCCGTCTGAGGATCATTTGGACTTCACTTTTTCAGGAACCGAAACGGTCACTCAGGCGTTCACGCTGACACCCGGAACTGAATTTGAGCCACTTTTTTGGGACCTCATTGATCCCGAAGAACGGTATGTCAATGGATGGGCATTCATTGATACGCGATTTCCAGCGGAAACATTATTCTTGAATAATGTAACAACCGGAGCAAGTGGTAACCTGTCCGTCGTTAGCTTCTCCAGTAGCCAAGGCCAACAGCAACTTCTCGTGCATTATGGCAATCCCGATGAAAGCGCTTTCGTCGCCAATATTGGTGATACCATCGAAATAACAGGTGGGGCCACGGACGTAACAATTGGCGTCGGTGCATCAACCGGCACTTGGCAATTTTCAGTGTTTGAGCCGGGCAACTACACTCTGTCTTCCCGAGACGGTGTCCTGGGAGGCAATTTGAATTTAGAAATCATCGCAGTGCCCGAACCAGAGGCATACGCCGCTGTGCTCGGTCTTTTTTGCGTCGCAGCCGTCGCTCTTCGACGACGCTTTCACTAAACCACACTCATCATCATGAAAATCAATCAAATCATTGGCGAGAACGGCCCCCAATCGAGCTTCTGCGCCAACGGCGGGTGCCCCGCTTTTCTGTTCACCGACGACAACCGTGTGTTGATTCAAGGCGCACGCTTGACCGATGGGGAGAAGGCGAACCTCACAGCGCCAGCGCACGAGGACTTTGTGGCGATCCCACGCGAGGTCTTCGACAAACTCACAGGCCACCTGTAAGGCGAGCATCATCGTCTGCATCCGTTTACAAACCCTCCCGCTAGCGCTATACAGCGCTCGGGAGGATTTTTTATGCTCATCGAGTGGCTTTCAGCTCTGGAAGGTATCGCCAGCACTGCGGCATTGGTCGCGTTAATCTGGCAAATCAGGATTCTACTCCGGCAACTCCGATTTAACGCCATCCTGCACATCTATGACGTGAATCGTGATTTAATCGGTCGAGCATTAGAGGATACCGAGCTTCGTAAGATTCTGGACGGTGAGCAAATCGCCGATGAATCGAAAGAGAAGCG
>JAVDPC010000064.1 GCA_031296915.1 Cerasicoccus frondis
CGAACGTGGAGGGTATATGCGCAAAATGCGTCAGCATTTTTCGTCATATATCCCGACTGGTTATGCTGTTTCTTTTATTATGAGCGATTCCAACTTCTTTTTGTGTCGAATGAGTTTTAACAGCTGGAAGGGAAGAGCAGATGTCCAAAGAATTAGGAAACCTAAAGTATTCGTTCCATTGCTTCCTACTTTTATTCCGTTGAGTAATGCGATTGAGAGAACTATGAATCCGAAACCGAAAATCCATAGGCCCCAGCAAGTGTTAATTATGATTCTTTTGCTTTTTTGGGCTTCGTGTATACTTGACTTGGATTTCAGCTTCATTGTTTCAGTTGCATAACGCGGAGGGGATGCGCGGAGAGTAGCGCGGCAGCGCTACTCGGAGTTGTCATCTCCCGACTGGTTATGCCTCGCTACTTGTTTCATTTTTAATGGTTTTTTCCAGAAACTGCCGCACCTCTGGGTGTCTACCTGCGTGATCCAAAATCGAGTTCTTAGTGTCTTTAACCTTTGTCGTCGCTCCTTTGGAAATCAATAGCTGGACTACTTCAAGATGACCATTCCTGGTTGCTCGAACAAGTGGTGTAGTTTGTTCGATATATCCACTTTCTTCTATCTCTCTTAATCCTTCAATATCCGCACCGTATTCTAATAAAGTGCGAATGACAGAAACGAACCCTTCCGAACTTGGATAATAGATTGGAGGGTATCCATTTTCGTCCAAAGCGTTTGGTGAGCATCCTCTTTTCACTAGCTCTGGAATCAGCTGCGAGAAGTCGCAATCGCACGCCCAGTGCATAACGCTGATTCCTGACTTCTCGATGTCTAGCAAATCCGGATTGCGTGACAGTATTGAAAGGGTCTCTTCCAAATTCTTGCCCTCTATCGCTCGATTTAGTTCTCTCGTAAGTTCGCTCAAATTGTCAGTTTCCTTTTTGCATAA
>JAVDPC010000065.1 GCA_031296915.1 Cerasicoccus frondis
GCCCTAGAGATTGCCTTGAAAAAGAACGTCTGAACCCGGAGCGCCAGCGCAGCGTCGCCGCCAAGGTGATTGCTGCGCTGAAGTGTTCCGGGAGACAAGTCTGTCGTTGGTTGGGCATCCATCGCTCGACCTATCGCTATCACCCCCAACCAGTGCCGCCAAAGCAACAACTCCTGGAAGCTGAGATGGTGAAGCTGTCGCAAAAGTATCCCTTTTTCGGCTATCGCAAGATCACGCAGAAGCTGCGCAATGAAGGCTGGGAGGTGGGCAAGAAGCTGGTTCAGCGGGTGCGCCGCGAAGAGCATCTGCAAGTGCCTCCGCCCAAGCCTCGGACCCGCCGGCAAGGCTTATCCACAGGGCTGCCGACCGAGGCGGTCCGCCGCAATCACGTGTGGAGCTGGGACTTTATGAGCGACTACACTCAGCGTGGCGGCAAGCTGCGCGTGTTCAACCTCATCGATGAATACACTCGCGAGTGCCACTGCATCCATTCCGACCGGGCCATTCGCGCCGAGGATGTGCTGACCTTGCTCCAGGACGCTATCGGCGTACACGGGACGCCCGAATATATCCGGTCAGACAACGGGCCGGAGTTCATCGCCAAATGCATCCTGGGATGGCTCAAGGACCATCAAATCAAGACCATCTACATCGATCCAGGCTGCCCTTGGCAGAATGGCTTCGTCAAAAGCTTTAACGATAAGTTCCGGCGTGAATGCCTCGATCGCGAACTCATCTACACCCTGAGCGAATCACGCGTCATCTTCGATCATTACCGCCAACTGCATAATCACGAAAGACCGCACCTATCTCTGGGCTTGCTCACGCCAGCCCAATTTGCCAAACAACAATCCACAGGTTCCGGCTCCGTTCGGCCTACGGCCTCTCTACGCCAGAACCTTAACAACCCAACCAACCCAGTAAACAACAACC
>JAVDPC010000066.1 GCA_031296915.1 Cerasicoccus frondis
GGGGCTGACCTAGCTAAGGACTGAAAAAGTTCTTACTATAGCAGCAATGTATGAAAGAAAAAGCAGGCTGAGTCAGCACAAGCAGTATCGATTAATGGAACACTTTGTAGCAGGGACAACGGCGCGGGCCGCCTCCGAGATCGTCGGGGTGCATCGCAATACTGCAATCAGCTTCTACATGCGTTTGCGACGGCTCATTGCCAGCAAGTTACCCAGCTACGAACTGGATGGCGAGGTGGAGGCAGATGAGAGTTATTTCGGCGGGGTGCGCAAGGGTATCCGGGGGCGTGGAGCGGCAGGCAAAGTGGCTGTATTCGGCCTATTGAAGCGGGGTGGCAAGGTTTACACCGCCATCATCCCTAACGCTAAAACAGAGACTTTGCTGCCAATCATCCAGGAGAGAGTTCAGCCCGATAGCATTGTTTACACCGACACCTTTCGCGCCTACAATGCACTAGATGTTTCTGATTTTCACCACATGCGCATCAACCACTCCGAGCTGTTTGCCGACAAGCAAAACCATATCAATGGCATCGAGAACTTTTGGAATCAGGCCAAGCGTCACCTGCGCCGATTCAACGGCATCAAACCGGACAACTTTTATTACTTCCTAAAGGAGTGCGAATGGCGCTTCAACAATGGCAACCACAAACAGCTCCTCAACCAGCTTAAACACTGGGTTCGAGAGGCCAATCAAAGCGCTTAGCTAGGTCAGCCCC
>JAVDPC010000067.1 GCA_031296915.1 Cerasicoccus frondis
GAGGCGGTCTTCCGCCTCCACGGCTTGCCCGAAACCATCCTCTGCGACAACGGTTCGCCCTGGGGTTGCCGCGACAGCGAACAGCTCAGCCGCCTTGGCGTGTGGCTGCTGCGTCTGGGCGTGCGCGTGATCCACGGGCGCCCCTACCACCCGCAAACTCAGGGCAAGGACGAGCGCTTCCACCGCACGCTCAAGGCCGATCTGCTCAGCCGGCAAGACCTGCGCGACCTCCCGCACGCCCAACAAGCCTTCGACCAATACCGCGAGATTTACAATCACCAACGCCCGCACGAAGCCCTCGGCCTGGCCACCCCGGCGAGCCGCTATCAGCCAAGTCTGCGCAGCTTCCCCGAGCAGCTCCTCACGCCAGATTACCCCAGCGACTACCTCATCCGCCGAGTCAGGTGCGGCGGCGGCATCACCTTGAAAAACCGCAGCTTCTACATCGGCAAGGCCTTCGAAGGACTCGACCTGGCCATCAGACCAACCCACACAAACGGCATTTATCACGTCCAATACGGAGCCATCATCATCGGTCAAATCGACCTCGACGAGCTCCCCAACAAACCCAAACATATCTATCGAACACTCAAACCAATCCAAACAAATGTGTAACCCATGTCCCCGCACAAGTGTTACC
>JAVDPC010000068.1 GCA_031296915.1 Cerasicoccus frondis
CAGGCGCTCGAACGCTCCCAGCCTATCTTGCCTTTGATGCCCGGCGTGCCTGCCCGGCAGACCCACGATTACTTCCGCCACGGCACGACCACGCTCTTTGCCGCACTGGATATCAAAACCGGACAGGTCATGGCCCAGTGCCGCAAGCGCCACACCTCGAAGGACTTCCTGGCTTTCCTCAACAAAATCGACGCCACCGTCACGGCAGAGCTGGACCTGCACATCATCGTGGACAACTACGCCACGCACAAAACCAAAGCCGTGCGAGACTGGCTGGTGGCCCATCCGCGCTGGCGCTTCCACTTCATCCCTACCCACTCCAGTTGGCTCAACCAAGTCGAACGCTTTTTCGCCAAAATCACACTCGATATTATCCGAAGAGGCTCATTTGCCAGCCTGACACAATTGCGAAAAGAGATCCTCAATTATATCGACATGCACAACGAAAATCCAAAGCCATTCCAATGGACCGCTTCAGCTGATGACATCTTCCACAAAATTAATCAATTTTGCAATAAACTAAGCTAACGGAACACTAG
>JAVDPC010000069.1 GCA_031296915.1 Cerasicoccus frondis
GATGGCAATTCCTCAGTGTGATTGGAATGCCTTTTCTGTAGTGGAGTGGCTTTGGGTCTCCGGGTCTTGGCGTGAACCACTCATGCGTAATGATCTCACGCGAAGACGCAAAGGCGCGAAGAAATGCTAAGGAGGGGCATATTGACGAACGTCGAGGAGAGGCGCGCCGTTAGGCGTTGCCTCCTCTGACTGGTTCTGCCTTCATAGTTTGGCAATTAAGGTTAACTTGGTTATCGGCTCCCAAGTGTTCAAATTCTTTGGTTATTCTTTCCCAAACTTTCATTACGCCTCCCGGCTTCTCTTTCAGTCTAGTCGCCAATTCTTTTCCTACGTCAGTTAGGAGTACTTTCTTTCCTTCTTTTCTTAGTAAGCCCTTTGACTCAAGCCACTTCATAGAACTTGATATTTCTTTCTGTGTCGGGACTGCGTGATTAATTCCATCAGCAACCGATTCGATTTCTCGATGCTTCACTCCTTTTTCAGCCCCGACAGCAGAGGCAGCATAGAATATCCAAGAGTATATCTGAGCTTCAGTCATT